>CAVWNW010000001.1:0-254478 GCA_963756425.1 uncultured bacterium
CGAGGGCCAGTGGGAGAAGGACCGCGACGTCGCCCCGACCCAGGACGAGGCGCTCGTCGAGATCTACAAGCGGGCCCGCCCCGGCGAGCCGCCGTCGGTGGAGTCGGCTCGCGTCTACTTCCGCAACGCCTTCTTCGAGTCGCGCCGCTACGACCTCTCCCGGGTCGGCCGCCACAAGCTCGATCGCAAGCTCGGGCCCGAGGTCCAGAAGCTGGCCGGGCTGTTCCCCATGCTCGAGGAGCGGGGCCTGATCGACCGGCCCGAGCCCGGGCAGTCGGTGCTGAGCCGCTGCGAGGTCCTCGCCACCCTCACCTACCTGCTCCACCTGGTCAACGCCGAGCCCGGCTACCGCCTCGACGACCAGGACCACTTCGCCAACCGGCGCATCCGCTCGGTCGGCGAGCTGATCCAGAACCAGGTGCGCATCGGCCTGTCCCGCATGGAGCGGGTCGTCCGCGAGCGCATGACCACCCAGGACGTCGAGGCCATCACGCCGCAGACGCTCATCAACATCCGGCCGGTGGTCGCCGCCATCAAGGAGTTCTTCGGCACCAGCCAGCTCTCCCAGTTCATGGACCAGGTCAACCCGCTGTCGGGGCTGACCCACCGCCGGCGCCTGTCGGCGCTCGGTCCCGGCGGCCTGTCCCGTGAGCGGGCCGGCTTCGAGGTCCGCGACGTGCACTTCAGCCACTACGGCCGCATGTGCCCGATCGAGACGCCGGAGGGCCCCAACATCGGCCTGATCGGCGCCCTGTCCACCTACGCCCGGGTCAACGAGTTCGGCTTCATCGAGTCCCCCTACCGCAAGGTCGTCAAAGGCAAGGTCACCGACGACGTCGTCTACCTGGCCGCGGACGAGGAGGAGGACTACGTCGTCGCACAGGCCAACGAGCCGCTGAACGCGAACAACACGTTCCGCAACGACCGGGTGCTGGTGCGGCGCTCGCCGCAGGCGGCCACCCTCGAGAACCTGCGGGCCCAGCTCGAGCGCGAGACCTACTTCGCCGCCACCACCGACATCTCGGCGGTGCCGCCGGCCGAGGTCCAGCTCATGGACGTCTCGCCCAAGCAGATCGTCTCCGTGGGCACCGCGCTGATCCCGTTCCTCGAGCACGATGACGCCAACCGGGCGCTCATGGGCGCCAACATGCAGAAGCAGGCCGTGCCGCTGGTCCGGGCCGAGGCCCCCTACATCGGCACGGGCGTCGAGGTCCGCGCCGCCCGCGACGCGGCCGACATGATCGTGGCCGAGGACGACGGCGTGGCCACCGATGTGTCGGGCGACCTGATCACGGTCGAGTACCGCAAGCTCGGCCGCCGGGTGTACCGGCTGCTCAAGTTCGAGCGGTCCAACCAAGACACCTGCATCAACCAGAAGCCGCGGGTGAGCGAGGGCGAGTCCTTCCGCAAGGACGACATCCTCGCCGAGGGCCCGTCCACCGACAACGGCGAGCTGGCCCTCGGCAAGAACCTGCTCACGGCGTTCATGCCGTGGGAGGGCTACAACTTCGAGGACGCCATCATCATCTCCGAGCGGCTGGTGCGCGACGACGTGCTCACGTCGATCCACATCCACGAGCACGAGATCGATGCCCGCGACACCAAGCTGGGCCCCGAGGAGATCACCCGCGACATCCCCAACCTGTCCGAGGACATCCTGAAGGACCTCGACGAGCGCGGCATCATCCGCATAGGCGCCGAGGTCGACGCCGGCGACGTGCTGGTGGGCAAGGTCACGCCCAAGGGCGAGACCGAGCTCACGCCCGAGGAGCGCCTGCTGCGGGCCATCTTCGGTGAGAAGGCCCGCGAGGTGCGGGACACGTCGCTCAAGGTGCCCCACGGCGAGCAGGGCAAGGTCATCGACGTCAAGGTGTTCACCCGCGAGGACGGCCACGAGCTGCCCCCGGGCGTGAACCAGCTCGTGCGGGTCTACGTCGCCCAGAAGCGGAAGATCTCCGTGGGCGACAAGTTGGCCGGCCGCCACGGCAACAAGGGCGTCATCTCCAAGATCCTCCCGGTCGAGGACATGCCGCACCTGGCCGACGGCACCCCGGTCGACATCATCCAGAACCCGCTCGGCGTCCCGTCCCGCATGAACGTGGGCCAGGTGCTCGAGGCGCACCTGGGCTACGCAGCCCGCTGGGGCTGGCAGATCAACGGCCAGGCCGTGGGCGACGAGCCCGTCCGAGGCACCGAAGCCAAGACCCGTCCCGCCACGCCGCCGTCGACCCTCATCGCCACGCCGGTGTTCGACGGCGCCCACTGGGACGAGCAGGAGGATGCCGGCAGGCACCCGACGATCCGGTCGATCTTCGAGCACCTGCGGCCCGAGACCGACGACGGCCACCGGCTCATCCAGGCCGACGGCAAGACCGTCCTCTACAACGGCCGCACCGGCGAGCCCTACGACCGGCCCATCACAGTGGGCTACGTGTACATCCTCAAGCTCGCCCACCTGGTCGACGACAAGATCCACGCCCGCTCGACCGGCCCCTACTCGATGATCACCCAGCAGCCGCTGGGCGGGAAGGCTCAGTTCGGCGGCCAGCGCTTCGGCGAGATGGAGGTGTGGGCCCTCGAGGCCTATGGCTCCGCGTACTGCCTCCAGGAGCTGCTGACCATCAAGTCCGACGACGTGCTCGGTCGGGTCAAGGTCTACGAGGCCATCGTCAAGGGCGAGAACATCCCCGAACCGGGTATCCCCGAGAGCTTCAAGGTGCTCATCAAGGAGATGCAGGCGCTCTGCCTCAACGTCGAGGTCCTGGCGCAGACCGGCGAAGAGATCGAGATGCGCGAGCTCGACGAGGACGTGTTCCGCGCCGCCGAGGAGCTCGGCATCGACCTCAGCCGGCCCGAGCGGGGCAGCGACGAGGAAGACGAACGCCGACGCCAGCGGACCAGCTTCTGACCGTGTCCGCCACCACAGCCACCATCACACCGACCCCGAACGACGACGACAGCACCCCCTCGAACCGCCGCAGGACCGCGGCGAACGGAGCAACCCATGCTTGACGTGAACGACTTCAGTCAGCTCCGCATCGGGCTGGCCACCGCGGACACCATCCGCATGTGGTCGAACGGCGAGGTCAAGAAGCCGGAGACCATCAACTACCGCACGCTCAAGCCCGAGAAGGACGGGCTCTTCTGCGAGAAGATCTTCGGTCCTACGAAGGACTGGGAGTGCTATTGCGGCAAGTACAAGCGCGTGCGCTTCAAGGGCATCATCTGCGAGCGCTGCGGCGTCGAGGTGACGCGCTCCAAGGTGCGCCGCGAGCGCATGGGCCACATCGAGCTGGCCGCGCCGGTCGTCCACATCTGGTACCTGCGCGGCACCCGGTCGTGGCTGGCCTACCTGCTCTCGGGCACCGACGTCCGCGAAGAGCTCAAGGCCAAGCAGCTCGAGAAGGTCATCTACTTCGCCGCCAACCTGGTCACCTGGGTCGACGTCGACAAGCGCCACGACGACCTGCCCAACCTCGAGAACGAGCTCAACGCCGAGAAGGACGAGATCGTGCGCGAGCGCGAGCTCGAGCTGGCCAAGCGCATGGAGGAGCTCGAGAACGAGATCGCCGCGCTCGAGGCCGAGGGCGCCAAGGAGTCCGACATCCGCAGCCGCCAGAAGGCTGTCGACAAGGACCTGACCGCCATTCGCGAGCGCTACGACGAGGAGCTCGACCTCGTGCAGCGCAGCTTCGACGAGTTCCGGGACCTCCACCCCCGCAAGATCATCGAAGACGAGATGCTGTGGCGCGAGCTCAAGGACCGCTACGGCGACTACTTCGACGGCGGGATGGGCGCCGATGCGCTCAAGCAGCTCATCAATCGCATCGACCTCGACGACGAAGAGGCCAAGCTCAAGGACCAGATCGACCCCACCACGGGTGGGCGGCCGCTGTCGGCCCAGCGCAAGCAGAAGGCCATCAAGCGGCTCAAGATCGTCTCGGCCTTCAACCGTCGCGACGATCACGAGAAGCGCGTCAACGACCCGCGGGCGATGATCCTCGACGTGGTGCCGGTTATCCCGCCCGAGCTGCGGCCCATGGTGCAGCTCGACGGCGGGCGGTTCGCCACGTCCGACCTCAACGACCTGTACCGCCGGGTCATCAACCGGAACAACCGCCTGAAGCGGCTGCTCGACCTCGGCGCCCCCGAGATCATCGTCAACAACGAGAAGCGCATGCTGCAGGAGGCGGTCGACGCCCTGTTCGACAACGGCAGGCGGGGGCGGCCGGTCACCGGCCCGGGCAACCGCCCGCTCAAGTCGCTGTCCGACATGCTGAAGGGCAAGCAGGGACGGTTCCGCCAGAACCTGCTGGGCAAGCGCGTCGACTACTCGGGTCGTTCCGTCATCGTGGTCGGCCCCACGCTCAAGCTGCACCAGTGCGGCCTACCCAAGCTCATGGCCCTCGAGCTGTTCAAGCCCTTCGTGATGAAGGCGCTCGTCGACCGCGAGCTGGCACAGAACATCAAGTCGGCCAAGCGCATGGTCGAGCGTCGGCGTCCGCAGGTGTGGGACGTGCTCGAGGAGGTCATCAAGGAGCACCCGGTGCTCCTGAACCGTGCGCCCACGCTGCACCGCCTCGGCATCCAGGCGTTCGAGCCGGTGCTGGTGGAGGGGAAGGCCATCCAGATCCACCCGCTGGTGTGCACCGCGTTCAACGCCGACTTCGACGGCGACCAGATGGCGGTCCACCTGCCCCTGTCCTCGGAGGCACAGGCCGAAAGCCGGGTGCTCATGCTGTCGGCCAACAACGTGCTGTCGCCGGCCCACGGCCGGCCGCTGGTCACGCCGACGCAGGACATGGTGATCGGCGCCTACTACCTCACCGAGGAGGTGCCGGGGGCGAAGGGCGAGGGCCGGGTGTTCGGCAACCGCGCCCAGATGGAGCGGGCGTACGACGCCGGCGGCATCGACCTGCACGCCAGGATCAAGGTGCGGCTGTCCAAGCGCGAGATCCGCGAGGAGATCGAGGCCACCCTGCGTGACCCCGCCGACCTCGAGTCCCCCAAGCCGCTCTACCGGGAGACCACGGTCGGGCGCATGTTCTTCAACCGGGCGCTGCCGCTCGGCTTCGGCTTCGTCGACGAGCCGGTCAAGAAGAGGAACATGGGCGACATCGTCGACCACCTGGCGCGCGACTACCCCAAGTCCGTGGTGCAGGACAGCCTCGACAACCTCAAGGCCCTGTGCTTCAACTACGCCGCCCGTTCGGGCCTGACGATCTCGGTCGAGGACGTCAAGACCCCCGCGGCCAAGAAGGCGATCCTCGAGCGCTACGAGAAGGAGGCCGAGAAGGTCGAGACCCAGTTCCGGCGCGGCATCATCACCGACGGCGAGCGGCGCCAGAAGGAAGTGGAGATCTGGACCAACGCCACCGACGAGGTGCGCGCCGCCATGGAGGAGGGGCTGCAGGCCGAGCGGTTCAACCCCATCGACATGATGGTGGGCTCGGGCGCACGCGGGAACATGATGCAGGTGCGCCAGATCGCCGGCATGCGTGGCCTGGTGGCCAACCCCCGCGGCGACATGATCCCCCGGCCGATCAAGTCCAACTTCCGTGAGGGCCTGTCGATGCTCGAGTACTTCATCGCCACGCCCGGCGCCCGGAAGGGCCTGGTCGACACCGCACTGCGGACGGCGGACTCGGGCTACCTGACCCGCCGCTTGGTCGACGTGGCGCAGGAATTGATCGTCCGCGAGGCCGACTGCCAGCGCGAGGGCGAGCCCGTCCGCGGCCTGTGGGTCGAGGGCGTCGAGCCCGACCAGCCAGGGCGGCGCTCCTACCTGGAGACCCGCCTCTTCGGCCGCACGCTGGCCGTCGACGTCGAACTGTCGCCCGAGAACCCCCACGAGGAGTTCGCGGGCAAGACCCTCGAGGCTGGCACCGAGGTCGGCGAGGAGGAGATGGTCGCGCTGCGCGACGATCCCAAGCTCGACCGCGTGCGGGTGCGCTCCGTGCTCACCTGCCAGGCCGACTTCGGGGTCTGCGCCAAGTGCTACGGCCGCTCGCTGGCGACCGGCCGCACCATCGAGCTCGGCGAGGCCGTGGGCGTCATCGCCGCCCAGTCGATCGGTGAGCCGGGCACGCAGCTGACGATGCGGACGTTCCACACCGGTGGCATCGCCGGCTCCGACATCGCCGGCGGCCTGCCTCGCGTCGTCGAGCTGTTCGAGGCCCGGTCGCCCAAGGGCAAGGCCACCCTGTCGCACATCTCGGGCGTGGCCCGCATCGCCGATGACGAGGGCCGGGGCCGGGTCATCACCGTCGTTGCCGACGACGGCGCCGAACACTCCTACACGGTCCCGACTCTGGCCCGCCTCGAGGTGACCGACGGCCAAGAGATCTCGGCCGGCGATCCCATCGTCGAGGGCCCGCGCGACCCCAAGGAGCTGCTGGAGATCAAGGGTGTGCGCGAGACCCAGCAGTACCTGGTCACCGAGGTCCAGCGGGTGTACCGCGACCAGGGCGTGTCGATCCACGACAAGCACATCGAGCTGATCGTGCGGCAGATGACCCGCCGGGTCGTGGTCCAGGAGCCCGGCGACAGCCGGTTCCTGCCGGGCGAGGCGGTGGACGCCAAGGCCTACACCGACGAGAACAAGCGGTTGGTGCAGGAGTCCAAGGTGGCCGCCGAGGGTCGCCCGGTGATGATGGGCATCACCAAGGCGTCGCTGGCCACGGACTCGTGGCTGTCGGCGGCGTCGTTCCAGGAGACCACCCGGGTGCTCACCGAGGCCGCCATCGAGAGCCGCTCCGACGGGCTGAAAGGCCTGAAGGAGAACATCATCATCGGCAAGCTCATCCCCGCCGGCACCGGCATGGAGGAGTACCGCGATATCGCCACCGAGGCCCCGGAGTACCAGCCCATGGAGTTCTGGTCGTCCGAGCGTGAGGACCAGGGCATCGCCGAGTGGCTCACCGGCAACTACGAGGCCAGCGTCGGCGAGGGCGGCCCGGCCGACTCCGACCTGGCCGCCGTCGTGGGCCTGCCGTCGGCCGAGCAGGGCGAGAGCGTCCCGGCCGAGGGCGGCGGCGAAGCCGGCGCGGGCAGCTAGACGACCGACCAGCGAGCCGGCCCGGCCTCGATGGCCGGTCCGGCTCGATTGTCGCGAGGGAGGCGGGGCCGCGGGTGGCGCTGAGGATGCGGGGCCGCTGCCGGCGTTCAAGCCGGCGGCGCTAGGCCCCGCACCGGAGGCGACAGGACCCGCAGCCACGCCGGAAGGGCTGGTCGCAGGTTGTGTGGTGGCATCTCAGCCCGTAAGCTGTCCTGTCGGTCTTGACGCGCCGCGTCGACCACGATCTACCCCTCTAGCAACACGCCGTTCGTCCGCCGCGAGGTAACGAGTGCCCACGATCCAGCAGCTGGTCCGCAAGGGCCGCCAGTCGAAGACGTCAAAGGTCAAGACGCCGGCGCTCAAGGGCGCGCCCCAGCGACGGGGCGTGTGCACGCGTGTGTTCACCCACACCCCCAAGAAGCCCAACTCGGCGCTCCGCAAGGTCGCCCGCGTGCGGCTCTCGAGCGGCATCGAGGTGACCGCGTACATCCCCGGTGAGGGGCACAACCTCCAGGAGCACTCGATCGTCCTCGTGCGTGGCGGCCGGGTGAAGGACCTGCCGGGCGTCCGCTACAAGATCATCCGCGGCACCCTCGACACCGCCGGGGTCCGCGACCGCAAGCAAGCCCGCAGCCGCTACGGCGCCAAGAAGGAGGGCTGATCATGCCGCGCAGGGGCCCTGCGTCGCGCCGTGACCTCATGCCCGACCCGGTCTACCGGTCGGTGCTCGTCACCCAGATCGTCAACAAGATCCTGCAGCGCGGCAAGAAGTCCACGGCCGAGCGCATCGTCTACGACGCGCTCGACATCGTCGGCAAGCGCACCGACGGCGATGCACTGGCGGCGCTCAAGCGGGCGGTCGACAACGTCAAGCCTCAGCTCGAGGTGAAGAGCCGCCGCGTCGGTGGCGCCACCTACCAGGTCCCGGTGGAGGTCCGTCCGCGCCGCGCCAACACCCTGGCGATCCGGTGGATCGTCGGTTACTCCAAGCAGCGTCGCGAGCGCACCATGGCCGAGCGGCTGGCCTCCGAACTGGTCGACGCCAACAACGGCATCGGCAGCTCCGTGAAGCGCAAGGAAGACACGCACAAGATGGCCGAGTCCAACCGGGCCTTCGCGCACTACCGCTGGTAATCCCCCAACCACCTCGGGGGGATGACGCCCCCTGAGGGCGTGGTTCCCCCGACGACCGGGCCTTTCGAGCTCGGTCGTCTGCATGTCGAACGAGAAACGAATCTCATGGCAGTGAGAACCCACCCCCTCGACCGGGTCCGCAACATCGGGATCATGGCCCACATCGACGCGGGCAAGACCACCACGACCGAGCGGATCCTCTACTACACCGGGCGCACCTACAAGATCGGCGAGGTCCACGAGGGCGCCGCCACCATGGACTGGATGGTCCAGGAGCAGGAGCGCGGCATCACCATCACGTCGGCCGCCACCACCACCTTCTGGAACGACTACCAGATCAACATCATCGACACGCCCGGCCACGTCGACTTCACCGTGGAGGTGGAGCGGTCCCTGCGCGTCCTCGACGGCGCGGTGGCGGTGTTCGACGCCGTCGCCGGGGTCGAGCCCCAGACCGAGACCGTGTGGCGGCAGGCCAACAAGTACCACGTGCCCCGCATGTGCTTCGTCAACAAGATGGACCGGCTGGGAGCCGACTTCTTCGCCGCGCTCGACTCGATCCGCGATCGGCTCGGGGCCAACACCGCCGTCCTCCAGCTGCCCCTCGGTGCCGAGGGCCACTACCGCGGCGTCATCGACCTCCTCAGCATGAAGGCGCTCGTCTGGCTGGAGGAGGACCTTGGCGCGCGGTGGGAGATCCAGGACATCCCCGCCGAGCTCGAGGCGCAGGCCGAGGACTACCGCCACCAGCTGATCGATGTCCTGTCGTCGTTCGACGAGGTCATCCTCGAGAAGTACGTCACCGACGAGGAGATCACGGTCGACGACCTGCAGCGCGCCGTCCGCATGGGCACGTTGGCGGGCGAGATCGTGCCGGTGCTCAACGGCAGCGCGTTCAAGAACAAGGGCGTGCAGCCGTTGCTCGATGCCATCGTGGCGTACCTGCCCAGCCCGATCGACCTGCCGCCGGTCACCGGCGTCAGCATGAAGGGCAACGAAGAGCTCGAGCGCAAGCCCGCCGACGACCAGCCCTTCGCGGCGCTGGCGTTCAAGATCATGTCCGACCCGCACGTCGGCAAGCTCACGTACTTCCGCGTCTACTCGGGCACGCTCGAGAAGGGCCGCCAAGTCGTGAACACGACCACGGGCCGGAAGGAGCGCGTCGGGCGCATCCTCAAGATGCACGCCAACCACCGGGAAGACGTCGACGCCGTGTTCACCGGTGACATCGCCGCGGGCATCGGCCTCAAGAACACCCGCACGGGCGACACGCTCTCGGCCCCCGGCTCCGAGATCCAGCTCGAGCAGCTGGAGTTCCCGGAGCCGGTGATCCACGTCGCCGTCGAGCCCAAGACCAAGGTCGACCAGGAGAAGATGAGCAAGGCCCTCCAGGCGCTGGCCGAGGAGGATCCCACGTTCCAGGTCCGCACCGACGAGGACACCGGCCAGACGGTGATCTCCGGCATGGGCGAGCTGCACCTCGAGGTGCTGGTCGACCGCATGCTCAGGGAGTTCCGGGTCGACGCCACGGTCGGAAAGCCCCAGGTCGCCTACCGGGAGACGATCACGCAGCCCGTCACCAAGGTCACGTACACGCACAGGAAGCAGACGGGTGGCGCCGGCCAGTTCGCCGAGGTCTCCATCAACCTGGAGCCGCTCGGCCCCGGTGGCGGCTACGAGTTCGTCGACAAGATCACCGGCGGGCGTGTGCCCAAGGAGTACATCCCGGCGGTTGACGCCGGCATTCAGCAATCGCTCGACGCCGGTGTGCTCGCCGGATATCCGACCGTCGACGTGCGAGCAACGCTCGTGGACGGCAAGTACCACGAGGTCGACTCGTCGGAGATGGCGTTCAAGATCGCCGGATCGATGGTCTTCAAGGATGCGGCTCGTAAGGCCAACCCCGTACTGCTCGAACCCATCATGGCGGTCGAGGTCGTCACGCCCGAGGTTTACATGGGCGACGTCATCGGCGACCTCAACAGCCGCCGAGGACGCGTGGGTGGCATGGAACAAAGGGGCAACAGCCAAGTGATCCGTGCCCAGGTCCCCCTGTCAGAGATGTTCGGGTACGCTACCGACCTGCGTTCACGGACCCAGGGTCGCGCCACGTACACCATGCAGTTCCACAGCTACCAGCAGACGCCTAACTCCGTGCAAGACGAGATCGTCGCACGGGTGCGTGGCGAGTAGCACGACTTCCGTTATCAGCACACTTCACCAGTTTAAAGAGGTTCAAGCGAGCGATGGCTAAGGCAAAGTTTGAGCGGACGAAGCCGCATTTGAATGTTGGGACGATGGGTCATATTGATCATGGTAAGACGACGTTGACGGCGGCGATTACGAAGGTGTTGGCGGAGTCGAACCCGAATGTGGCGTTCACGGCGTTTGATCAGATTGATAAGGCGCCGGAGGAGAAGCAGCGGGGGATCACGATCAATATTTCGCATGTGGAGTACGAGACCCCGAACCGGCATTACGCGCATGTGGATATGCCGGGGCACGCGGATTACATCAAGAACATGATCACGGGGGCGGCGCAGGTGGATGGGGCGATCCTGGTGGTGGCGGCCACCGATGGGCCCATGCCCCAGACCCGGGAGCACGTGTTGTTGGCCCGTCAGGTGGGGGTGCCGTCGATCGTGGTGGCGTTGAACAAGGTGGACGCGGTCGATGACGAGGAGCTGTTGGAGCTGGTGGAGTTGGAGGTCCGGGAGCTGTTGACCGAGTACGGGTTCCCGGGTGATGACACCCCGGTGGTGCGGGTCTCGGCGCTCAAGGCGTTGGAGGGGGACCCGGCGTGGACGCCGGGGATCACCGAGCTCATGGACGCCGTGGACAGTTTCGTGCCCGAACCGGTCCGGGATCTGGACAAGCCGTTCCTGATGCCGATCGAGGACGTGTTTTCGATCACGGGTCGGGGCACGGTCGTGACCGGCAAGGTCGAACAGGGAGTGGTCAAGGTCTCCGACGAGATCGAGATCGTGGGGATCCGTCCCACCACCAAGACCGTGTGCACCGGCGTGGAGATGTTCCGCAAGCTCCTGGACCAGGGCCAAGCCGGCGACAACATCGGGGTCCTTTTGCGTGGCACCAAGAAAGAAGACGTGGAACGGGGCCAGGTCCTGGCCAAGCCCGGATCCATCACCCCCCACACCCACTTCGAAGCCCAGGTCTACGTCCTCACCAAGGAAGAAGGCGGCCGCCACAAGCCGTTCTTCAACAACTACCGACCCCAGTTCTACTTCCGGACCACCGACGTCACCGGCACCATCGAACTCCCCGAAGGCGTCGAGATGTCCATGCCCGGCGACAACACCACCATGACCGTCGAACTCATCGCCCCCATCGCCATGGACGAAGGCCTCCTCTTCGCCATCCGCGAAGGCGGCCGCACCGTCGGCTCCGGACGCGTCACCAAAATCATCAAGTAGTTGCCCTTCCGGCGGGGCGGCGGGTCCTGTCGCCTCCGGTGCGAGGCCTACCGCCGCCGGCGCCGGTAGGCGCCGGCAGCGGCCTCGCATCCTCAGCGCCACCCGCGGCCCCGCCTCCCTCGCGAGATTCGAGTCGTGCCGGCCGTCGAGGCCGGCACGACTCGGTGGGGCGAGGTGGCGGATCACGATCTGCTCCTTGTAGCCTGCCCTGTCCGTCCCTTTGGGCGATTCGTTCTTTGACAAGCGAGCGTGAGATGGCCGAGAAGCAGAAGATCCGCATCCGCCTGAAGGCGTACGACCACGAGGTCATCGACCAGTCGACGAAGAAGATCGTCGAGACCGTGTTGCGCACCCAGGCGACGATCCGGGGGCCGATCCCGTTGCCCACCGAGAAGCACCGCTACACCGTCATCCGCTCGCCGCACAAGGACAAGGACAGTCGCGAGCATTTCGAGATGCGCGTCCACAAGCGGTTGCTCGACATCCTCGAGCCGAGCCCCAAGACAGTCGATTCGCTGCAGCGCATCGAGCTGCCGGCCGGCGTCGACATCGAGATCAAGATCCAGCAGGCGTAGTCGCGACCCCGGAGCCATCCCCGGCGGAACCTGCCGCGGGATTGGTTGCCAGGGCCATCAATCCGGCGGCAGGAAGGTCAGGCGGGCCGTACCTCCCGCACGCGGATCACGGGGGCCCCGCACGCGCCCTCGACCTCGGGGGCCGGGCGCCCGGTGACCACGACGCGGTCACCCACACCCAGGCGCTCGGGCAGCGTGCCGGCCAGCTCCCAGCGGCCGTTGTCTGCCTCCACGACGATGCAGCCGGGCACCGGTTCCGCCAGCGTTCCGGTCACGGTGACGGGCTTGAGGCGATCGGTCGGGCCCGACGGTGGCTTGATGGGCGGCGGGGTCACCGAGAGCGGGACGCTCGGCTTGGGCCGCCGCAACGGTGGCTCCGCCTCGGTGGCGGGTGGCGTGGTCGATGTCGAGGTGTCGTCCGCGTCGGTGGGCGGCGTGGTCGACGTCGAGCCGGCGTCGCGGTCGGGAGGCTCTTCCGACGCCGAGGGGATGTCTGACGAGCCGGCCCCGGTGCGGTTGCCGCCGCCGCCCCCACAAGCGGTCACGCCAAGCGCCACCACCAGGGCCGAGCCGAACAGCACCCGCATACCTCCTCGCATCACAGGCTTGGACGGTTGTGTCGCCCGGGCCGGTTCCCGACCCGGGCGACACGCCGTGCTGTCGTTCCGTCGGGCCAGCTAACCGGAGCTGACCCTGATCCGCATGGAGGTGCCGTCGACGCTGGCCACCCGGATGCGCGTTCCGGTGTCGGGCACCTTGACCCCGGTCTGCGGGATCTCGGGGAACCAGTACGGCCGGCTGTCGTCGAAGACCGGCTGGGCGTTCTGGCCCCGGATGAGACTCGCACGACCGTTGACGTGCAGCGTGAACGATCGGGCCCTGGTCAGCGAGAAGGGCGCGTCGTAGATCTGCACGCGTGAGCGCCAGGGCGGGCCGTCGATCCGGAAGATCGGCTGCGGATGGGCGTCGATCACCAGGATCTCGCCCTCGCCTGGGTGCTCGCTGGTGTTGTTGTCCCTCTGCGACGTGTCCCAGTACGAGATGAGCAGGCCCTGCTCGTAGCTGAAGTGCTCGACCCAGTCCGGGCGCGTGTTGACGAACCCGAAGTTGTAGGGGCCGGTCTTCAGGTACCGGTCGTACGAGACGAAACTGCGGTGCGACGCGATGTAGTAGTTGTCGAACACGCCCGTCTCGGTGCCGGTGGTCGCCCGGAAGCCGTCGAGGGTCCACCCCTCGTCGCCCTCCTCGGCCCCGCTGGTGAACAGCGGCGCACCGTCGGCCACCACCGAGACGTCGTCGGCGAAGAAGCCGTCGGGGGCGACGCCGCCGTCGGTGTCGTAGAGGAAGCGCAGCTCGATGGCCTGGCCGGCATACGAGTCGAGCGGCACGTTGACGTCGACCCATTCGCCCTCCGACGAACCCGAGATAGCGGGCTGGTCGCTGGCGGTGCGGACGAACGGCTCGCCGCCGGCGGTGCCGTCGAGGCTCGTCCAGGTCGTGCCGCCATCGGTCGACGCTTGCACATAGAGGTAATCGAAACCGGCCTCGATTTCGTAGCGGGCCTTGAGCGTCAGCGCCGCCGTGGTCGCAGCCGACAGGTCGACCGGGCGGGTCATCGTGTTCTCGAGGTCGTCGCCACTATCCGACCACCACATGTTCTCGCCGGCGAACGGGTCGCCCAACTCGTTGGTGACGGTCTTGTCGGGCAGGATCACCACCGCGGCCTGGGCCTTGTCGGAGTTGAACTCGTGGGGTCCGAGGTCGAGCGTCCGGCCCTGGCCCTCGCCGACGATCTCGTAGTCGAGCCAGCCGAGCTGCAGCTTGTCCCACGCGGACAGGTCGCCGGCCCGGGTGCCGATCGGCTCGCCGGCGCCGGACAGGCGGCTCTGCGCCATCAGCGTCCACCACTCGACGCCGTTGTCGCCTCCGGCGGTGTCGTAGTGGTCCGGCAGGTTGAGGTCGTGCCCGAACTCGTGGGCGATTGTGGACAGGCCGCTGTTCTCGGCCTGGATCGTGTAGTCGCCGGCCCAGATGCCGGTGTTGCCGATCTGGGTCCCGCCGGCCGGGTTCTGCTGCGGCCCGGTGGGGGCGCCGTCGAAGGCGTACCAGCGGTGGCTCCAGATGGCGTCCTCACCCTGGTGGGGGTCGCCGTCGGCTTGGTCGCCGCCGCCGTGGACGATCTGCAGGTGATCTAGGTAGCCGTCCGGCTCGTTGAAGTCGCCGTCGCCGTCGAAGTCGTAGCGGTCCTGGACGTCGAAGGTGGCCAGGTCGGCCCTGATCTCCGCGTCGCTGCGGCCGGCGGCCTGCTGGTCGGCGACCCACGAGTTCATGCCGTCCTGAACGAGCTGCCACGTGTTGTCGCACACGTTGCTGTCGCACGGGAAGCCGTCGCTCCGTCCGTAGCGCGCCTCGTTGAACGGCACCTCGACCCACTGGGTGACCTCGCCGTCGATGCTGTACCGGCCCGACGATTGCCGCTGGTAGTACTTCTTCATCGAGTCCACGCCGCGGCCGGTGCCGAAGTAGAGGTTCTGCCAGTACGCCTGGCTGAAGTCGGGCTCCCAGATCGTGGAGTTGTCGACGGTGCGATCGGGTTCGGGGATCTGGTTGTGCAGCGGGCCGTCGAAGCGGGCCGGCCCGGGCCAGTCGGGATCGGTGTCCTGATCGGGGTAGTCGGGATGCCGTTGGTTTCCGAACTCGACCAGCAGCACGAACACGCGGTCGGTCCGCTCGCGGCTGAGCCGGACGTACTGGTCCTTGCGGCGGGCGGCGCCCCGGTTGGTCTCGTCGGTGTCGGCCGCTCCCGCCTGATCGCCGACCTTGACGACCGTTGTGCCGTCGATCTGTTGCGGTGTCGCCTCGCCGTCGATCACCTGCGTCAGCGCCTGTTGCTGCAGCTCCCGCCGCTTGTCCTCAAGCCGGTTGGGCAGCTCGTGGGGTGCGACGGTGGACGGATCCGACACCGTCGGGCCGGGATCACCGGCCGGAGCGCCGCTGGCAGGTTGCACGCCGGTGAAGCCGAGGGCGCCGGTCAACGCCAGCGCGGTGACGCCTGCGAGGGCCTTGCGGGCCTTGCGCATCTGGTTCCTCCTCCTGGGACGTCGTCGTCCGCCCTGCGGAGGCCCCGTCCCCTCCCTACCCCTCCCCACATCCCCCCGATGTGCGGTGCCCAGCGAGCCGAGACCTCGCGCGACCATAGAGCACTTCGACCAGTGCTGCTAGCGATCGAGATGCGAATCGCCCGCCACCTCACGCGGGTGTCGGACAGAACGCCCAGAGACGACCGGGCCTCCGGGGCGCGCGCGACAGGCGACCGGGCCTGAGTCCGCCCGGCGCTACTCGAGATCCTCGTCGCGCAGGTTGGACGAGATCCCTGCCTCGACGTCGAGCTCGGGACCGTCGTCGGCCCCGAGGAACCAGGGTTCGCCCGACTCGGCGGCCCGGCGCTCGTCGGCCAGGTGGTCGAACGGGTCTCGGTTCTTGGTGCTGCCGTGCTTTCGCCGTCCGAAAGCCATGCCCGCGGAGGCTACCGGCTGCCGCGACGGCGCCCGGGTTCGATTGGGGCCACGGCCCGTTCGCCCAGGTTGGACCCTCAAGGGGGACGTGGCTATATTTAGTCGGCCCTGCGCAGGGCCGCCGCTCGGCTCGCGCGAGGCATGTCCTGTCCCAACTGACGTCCGTGCAGGCCCGCGTCGCCGGGAACCGTACGGCACAACCGATCAGACGCGCTCCGCCGGGGGACTCCCGAGCGGAGCGTTCGCGTGACAAGCCACAGAAAGACGCGCACCCCATGGCCACAAGAGCGATCGTCGGCGAGAAGGTCGGCATGACGCAGGTCTGGGACGACGACAACCGCATCGTCCCGGTCACCGTCCTGCGCGTGCGGCCGTGCCGCGTGGTCCAGGTCAAGACGCACGAGCGCGACGGGTACAGCGCGCTCCAGGTGACCTTCGGACAGAAGAAGGCCTCCAAGCTGACGAAGCCGATCGCCGGCCAGTTCGAGCGGGCCGGCGTGGAGCCCGGGGTCAGGCTGGTCGAGCTGCGACTCGACGACGTCAGCGAGTACGAGGTCGGGCAGGAGATCGGTGTGGACCTGCTCTCACAGGGCGAGCTGGTCGACGTCACCTCGGTCAGCAAGGGCAAGGGCACCTCGGGCGTGATGAAGCGCCACGGGTTCCGGGGCCTCGGCAGCAGCCACGGTACCCACCGCGTGCACCGCGCCCCCGGCTCGATCGGCGGGGCGGCCACGCCCTCCCGCGTCTTCCGGGGCACCCGGATGGCGGGCCGGTCCGGCGGCCAGAAGACCACCACCCTCAACCTCACCGTCGTCGAGGCCGACGCCGAGCGCGACCTGTTGCTGGTCAAGGGATCGGTCCCGGGACCCAAGGGTTCCGTCGTGCTCGTCCGGGACGCAGCCAAGGCCGACGCGAAGGGCAACGGCTAACGATGGCGACTCTCAAGCTCACCAAGACCACCGGCCGGGCCTCCGGCTCCGTGGACGTCGACGACGCCCTGTTTGCCGTCGAGCCCAACATCCCGGTCATGCACCAGGTGGTGACCGCCCAGCTCGCCGCCCGCAGGGCGGGCACCCAGTCGACCAAGACCCGGGCCGAGGTCCGGGGCGGCGGCTCCAAGCCCTGGCGCCAGAAGGGCACCGGCCGGTCCCGCCAGGGCTCGATCCGGTCGCCGCAATGGCGGGGCGGCGGCGTCGCCCTGGGGCCCAAGCCCAGGAGCTACGCCCAGCGCACCCCCCGCAAGATGATCCGCCTGGCGCTGGCGTCGGCGCTCTCCGACCGGATGGCCGACGACAAGGTCAAGGTGCTCGACGACTGGGGCATCGATACGCCCAGCACCAAGCGGGCGCTCGAGGTCCTGTCATCGATCAAGGTCGACGGCAGAGTGCTCGTCGTGCTGGCCCGCGACGACGTGGCCCCGTGGAAGAGCCTGCGGAACCTGCCCGACGTCCACGTCCTGTCCACCGGCGAGCTCAACGCCTACGACGTGCTCGTGAGCGACTGGGTGGTCTTCACGCAGGCGTCGCTGCCGGGTGCCCGCGCCTCCGAGGGGAGCTCCACGTGACCAGCGCCAGGGACATCATCGTCTCCCCCGTCGTGAGCGAGAAGTCGTACGCCCGCATGGAGGAAGGCGTCTACACGTTCAAGGTCCACCCCGAGGCGTCCAAGCCACAGATCCGCGACGCAGTGCAGGAGATCTTCGGCGTCAAGGTCGCCAAGGTGAACACCCTCAACCGCCCGGGCAAGCGCAAGCGCAACCGGCGCACGTTCACCTACGGCAAGCGTCCCGACACCAAGCGAGCGATCGTCACCCTCATCGCGGGCGACTCGATCGACCTGTTCCAGGACTAGCGAGGCTCCGCGATGGCACTCCGCAAGCGCAAGCCCACAAGCCCCGGGCGGCGGTTCCAGACCGTCGCCGACTTCTCCGACGTGACGCGTGGCCGGCCCGAGCGGTCGCTGGTGGACCGCAAGCCGGCCACCGGCGGGCGCAACGTGCACGGCCGCAAGACCGCGCGCCACCGCGGTGGCGGCCACAAGCAGCGGTACCGGGTGATCGACTTCCGCCGCAACAAGGACGGCGTCCCCGCCAAGGTGGCCGCCATCGAGTACGACCCCAACCGGTCTTGCCGCATCGCGCTGCTGCACTACCTCGACGGCGAGAAGCGCTACATCCTTGCGCCCCGCGACGTGGGCGTCGGCGACCTGCTCCAGTCGGGGCAAGGCTCCGAGATCCGTCCGGGCAACGCCCTGCCGCTGCGCTACATCCCGGTGGGCACCACCGTCCACAACGTCGAGCTCAAGCCGGGCGCCGGGGGCAAGATGGCCCGCTCGGCCGGATCGTCCGTGGTGCTGCTGGCCAAGGAGGGCGCTTACGCCACCCTGCGCCTGCCGTCCACCGAGATGCGGCGCGTTTCGCTCGACTGCCGCGCCACCGTCGGCGAGGTCGGCAACCCCGAGCACGAGCTGGTCAAGGTGGGCAAGGCCGGGCGAAACCGCTGGAAGGGCGTGCGCCCGCAGACTCGAGGCGTGGCCATGAACCCGGTCGACCATCCCCTCGGCGGCGGCGAGGGCAAGTCCTCGGGCGGACGGCATCCCGTGTCGCCCTGGGGCCAGCCCGAGGGCCGCACCCGCCAGAAGAACAAGCAGTCCAACAAGCTGATCGTGCGCCGCCGCCGTACCCGCGGCGCGCGGAGGTAACCCCCATGCCGCGTTCTCTGAAGAAGGGCCCGTTCGTCGACGACCACTTGCTCCGCAAGGTCGACGACCTCAACACCAGGGGCGAGAAGAGGGTCATCAAGACCTGGTCGCGCCGCTCGACGATCATCCCCGACATGGTCGGCCACACCGTCGCCGTCCACGACGGGCGCAAGCACGTGCCCGTGTACGTCACCGAGTCGATGGTCGGTCACAAGCTGGGCGAGTTCGCGCCGACCCGCACGTTCCGGTACCACGCCGGCCAGGAGCGCACGGCCCGGGGGAGGCGCTGATCCATGGCAGCCACCGCGGTCGGCACCAGGACCAACGAGCGGCCGGGCACGCGTGCCCAAATGCGCTTCGCCCGCTTCTCGGCGTCGAAGGCGCGCGCGGTGCTCGACCTCGTCCGGGGCCTGCCCGTGAGCGAGGCGGCCGAGGTGCTGCAGTTCACCGAGCGGGGCCCGAGCGTGGTCATCGCCAAGGTGCTCGCCTCGGCCATCGCCAACGCCGAGCACAACGATGAGCTCGATGGCGACAGCCTCTACGTGTCGGCGTGCTACGCCGACGAGGGCCCGACGCTCAAGCGCTGGCGCCCGCGGGCCCGGGGCCGTGCCACCCGCATCCGCAAGCGCACCTGCCACATCACGATCATCGTCAGCACCATGCCGGACGAGATGGCGGCCCGGGTCGAGGCCCGGCAGGCCGCGGCCGCACCGGCACGCCGGCGAGGCCGCCGGGCGCAGGAATCCCGCCGGGCCCGCGTCGCCCGCAGCCGCGGCGAGACGGTGACCGAGGAGCCGACGGAGGAGCAGGAGCCCGCCGAAGAAGCGCCGGAGGTCGAAACCGACGAGACCACCGAGGCGGGTGGCGAGCCGACCGACGAGATGGTCGACGAGGCCGAGGAGACAGCAGAGGAGGCCAACGAGGCCGAAGCGGCAGCCGATCCGGCCGCTGAAGAGGCGACGGATGGCGACGAGGCAGAAGAGCTCGACGAAACCGATTCTCCCCAAGACGACGAGAGCACCGACGAACCAGGCGTTGAAGGCGCCGAGGGAGGCGTCGCCGAAGGCGACGCTTCGACCGAGGCAAAGGACGAGAAGTAATGGGTCAAAAAGTCAACCCCTATGGCTTCCGGCTCGGCGTCACCACCGACTGGAAGTCCCGCTGGTTCGCCGACCGCGACGAGTACAGCGACAACGTCATCCAGGACTGGAAGATCCGCGACTACCTGATGAGCGAGCTGCCCCACGCCGCCATCAGCAGGGTCGAGATCGAGCGCACCCGCGATCGGCTGCGCATCGACGTCCACACCGCCCGCCCGGGCATCGTCATCGGGCGCCGGGGGAGCGAGGCCGACCGCCTGCGGTCGGGTCTGGCCAAGATCACCGGCAACCCGAAGGTGCAGCTCAACATCCAGGAGATCAAGCAGCCCGAGCTCGACGCCGCCCTCATCGCCCAGGGCGTGGCCGATCAGTTGTCGGCCCGGGTCGCCTTCCGCCGCGCCATGAAGCGCGCCGTGCAGAACGCCCAGAAGGCGGGTGCGCAGGGCATCCAGGTTCAGTGCTCCGGCCGCCTCGGCGGGTCCGAGATGGCGCGCACCGAGAGCTACCTCGAGGGCCGGGTGCCGCGGCACACACTGCGCGCCGACATCGACTACGGCTTCCGCGAGGCCCGCACCACCGCCGGCCGCATCGGCGTAAAGGTGTGGCTGTACAAGGGCGACGTGCTGCCGTACAAGTCGCAGAGCCAGGACAAGATCTCCCGCGAGGCGGCCATGGCCGTGGGTGAGACGTCGGGCGCCGGCGCCCCCGCCGCTGCGGGCCGCCGCGTCGTGTCTTCGGCGGCGGGCCGCCGCCGCCCCGCCGAGGTCGCCGAGGCGCAGGAGCCGCCCGAGCACGAGCCCCTGATCAAGGAGGCCGACCCCGAGCTCGAGCGCCTGCTCGCCGAGGAGGAGGAGATCGAGCGTCGGGTGCACGACCACCACGAGACCCCCCACTTCCGTCCTGGAGACGAGTAGATGTTGATGCCGCGCAAGGTCGCGCACCGCAAACACCACCGGGGTCGGATGGCCGGTGTCGCCAAGGGCGGCACCGAGGTCAACTTCGGCGAGTTCGGCATCCAGGCACTCGAGCCGGGATGGATCACCGCTCGGCAGATCGAGGCCGCCCGTATCGCCATGACCCGCCACATCAAGCGCGGTGGCAAGGTCTGGATCAACGTCTTCCCCGACAAGCCGGTCACGCAGAAGCCGGCCGAGACCCGCATGGGGTCGGGCAAGGGCAACCCGGAGCGCTGGGTGGCCGTGGTCAAGCCGGGGCGGGTGCTGTTCGAGCTCTCGTACCCCGATGCCGCCGTCGCCCGGGCCGCCATCGAGCGGGCCATCCAGAAGCTGCCGATCAAGGCCCGCTTCGTCACCAAGGAGGACGCACTCTGATGGCCGACAAGCAGAGCTTCGGCGACCTCGACGACGGCAGCCTCATCGACCGCCTGCGCGAGACCAAGGACGAGCTGTTCAAGCTGCGCTTCCAGCTCGCCACCGGGCAGCTGAGCAACTACGCCCGCATCGGCGAGGCGCGCAGGGACATCGCCCGGCTCCAGACCGAGCTTCGGGCGCGCGAGATCGCCGCCGCCGAGGCGCTTCAAGAGGAGACCGCGTGATGGCCGAGGCAACCGCAGCCACCGAGGCCCGCGGGGCGCGGAAGGTACGCGAGGGCGTCGTGGCGTCTACCGCCATGGACAAGACCGCCGTGGTCGTGGTGACCACCCGCAAGCCCCACCCGCTCTACCGCAAGACGATGGTCCGGACCAGCCGGCTCTATGCGCACGACGAGAACAACGAGTTGCGCGTGGGCGACCGCGTCCGCATCGCCGAGACCCGGCCGCTGTCCAAGCGGAAGCGCTGGCGGCTGGTCGAGATCCTCGAGAGAGCGAAGTAGCCCGATGATCCAACAGGAATCGCGACTCAAGGTCGCCGACAACAGCGGCGCCAAGGAGGTGCTCGTCATCAAGGTGCTCGGTGGCTCTCGCCGCCGCTACGCCTCGATCGGCGACATCTTCGTGGCGACCGTCAAGGACGCCATCCCCGGCGCCGCCGTCCGCAAGGGCGACGTCGTGCGCTGCGTGGTCGTCCGCACCAACAAGGAACGCCGCCGTCCCGACGGCAGCTACATCCGCTTCGACGAGAACGCCGCCGTGCTCATCACCCCCGAGCGCAACCCCCGCGGCACCCGCATCTTCGGTCCGGTGGGCCGCGAGCTGCGGGAGAAGCGCTTCATGAAGATCGTCTCCCTGGCACCGGAAGTGTTGTGATGGCAGGCCTGAAGATTCGCAAGGGCGACCGGGTCCGTGTGCTCACCGGCAAGGACCGCGGCAAGGAGGGCGAGGTCATGCGCGCCATCCCCGCGGCCGGCAAGGTGATCGTCGACGGGGTCAACGTCGCCCGCAAGCACCAGCGCCCCACCCGGGCCACCCAGCAGGGCGGGATCATCGACCGGGACATGCCCGTGCCGGTGTCCAACGTCGCGCTGGTGTGCCCGTCCTGCGGCAAGCCGACGCGGGTGGGCTACAAGGTCGATCCCTCGGGCCAGAAGGTCCGGGTCTGCAAGCGCTGTGGGGGTGAGATCTCGTGAGCGAGCGAAGCGAGCGAACCACAAGCACAGTGAGCACTGAGACCGCCACCGCAGAACGCCCCGTGCCGCGCCTCAAGGTTCGCTACAACGAGACGCTGCGGGCGGACCTGCTGCGCCAACTGGGCCTCGGCAACATCATGCAGGCACCGCGGCTCGAGAAGATCGTCGTCAACATGGGCGTCGGCGCGGCCACGGCGCAGGCCTCGCTCCTGGAGGGCGCCCAGCGTGACCTCACCGTGATCACCGGCCAGAAGCCGCTGGTCACCCGCGCCCGCAAGTCGATCGCCGGCTTCAAGCTGCGCGAGGGCAACGCCATCGGCGCCAAGGTCACGCTCAGGGGCGACCGCATGTGGGAGTTCCTCGATCGGCTGATCTCGATCGCCATCCCCCGCATCCGGGACTTCCGCGGGCTCAATCCCCGGAGCTTCGACGGTCACGGCAACTACACGTTCGGCCTGACCGAGCAGCTCGTCTTCACGGAGATCGACTACGACAGCGTCGACCAGCCACGCGGCATGGACATCACCATCGTTACCACTGCGACAACGGACGCGGAGGGAAGGGCGCTCTTGCTGGCAATGGGCTTCCCGTTCCGACGCGACGGTCAATAGCACGAGGATCAAGCAAGCAAATGGCGAAGAAAGCCCTCATCAACAAGCAGCAGCGCAAGCCCAAGTTCAAGGTGCGCGCCTACACCCGGTGCCGGCGCTGTGGCCGGCCGCGCGCGGTGTTCCGCAAGTTCGGCCTCTGCCGGATCTGCCTGCGCGAGCTGGCGCACGCGGGCGAGCTGCCCGGCGTGACCAAGGCGAGCTGGTGAGGGGAGGCGACGACACATGACGATGACCGATCCCATCGCCGACATGCTCACCCGGATCCGCAACGCCAACATCGCGATGCACGACGAGGTGCGCATGCCGTCGTCCAAGCTCAAGGAGGCGCTGGCGGGCGTGCTCCAGCGCGAGGGCTACATCGAGGGATTCGCGGTCGACGACACGCCCGACGGGCCCGGCCGCACGCTCCACGTCAGGATGAAGTACAGCCCCGAGCGCGCCCGCACGATCTCCGGCATCCGCCGGGTGTCGAAGCCGGGCCTGCGCGTCTACTCCAAGTCCAACGAGGTGCCGCGCGTCCTCGGCGGGCTCGGTGTGGCGGTGTTGTCGACCAGCCAGGGACTCCTGTCCGACCGGGAGGCGCGCAAGCGCCGGGTCGGCGGCGAGGTCCTGTGCTTCGTCTGGTGAGGCAGAGCTGATGTCCCGAATCGGCAAGGCACCGATCCCCGTTCCCAGCGGCGTCGATGTGACGATCTCCGACCGTCACATCGCCGTGAAGGGCCCGAAGGGTGCGCTCGAACGCGCCATCCCCGGCACCATCACCGTCCGGCAGGACGGCGAGACGCTGGTGGTCGAGCGACCCGACGACGAGCGCGAGAACCGCGCCATGCACGGCCTCGTGCGCTCGCTTGTCAACAACATGGTCGTCGGCGTCACGCAGGGCTTCACCAAGGAGCTCGAGATCGTGGGCGTCGGCTACCGGGCGACTCCTCGGGGACCGGCTGCGATCGAGCTGGCGCTCGGCTTCAGCCACCCGGTGAACATCCAGGCCCCCGACGGCATCACCTTCGAGGTCCCGGCCCCCAACCGCATCGTCGTGAGCGGCATCGACAAGGAGTCGGTCGGCCAAGTGGCCGCCGACATCCGGGCGTGGCGCAAGCCCGAGCCGTACAAGGGCAAGGGCGTGCGGTACGCCGGCGAGTACGTCCAGCGCAAGGCTGGCAAGGCAGGCAAGTGATGAACAGCGCCAAGTACAAGCGGGACGCCCGCATCAAGCGGCACGCCCGGGTGCGCAAGCACGTGCGGGGTACCGCCGAGCGGCCGCGCCTGGCCGTCTACCGCTCCAACAAGCACATCTCCGCCCAGGTCATCGACGACCGTGCCGGGCGCACCCTGGTGGCGGCGTCGACCCTCGAGCGCGACCTCCAGAGTGGCGGCACGTCCAACAAGGACGCCGCCAGGCGCGTCGGCCAGCTGGTCGCCCAGCGCGCCCGGGACGCCGGCGTCGAGCGGGTGGTGTTCGATCGAGGCGGCTTCCTCTACCACGGCCGGGTCGCGGCGGTGGCCGAGGCGGCACGCGAAGCAGGACTGGAGTTCTGATGCCCAACGGATCCGGCAACCGCGGCGGTCCCCGTCCCCCTCGGGAGCGCGAGCCCCGCGAGAACCCGCGGGCCTCCGGCGATGCCACCTTGCACGAGTCCCGCGTCATCAACATCAATCGGGTGGCCAAGGTGGTCAAGGGTGGACGGCGGTTCTCGTTCACGGCGCTGGTCGTGATCGGCGACGGCAACGGCCGCGTCGGCCTCGGCTACGGGAAGGCCAAGGAGGTGCCCCTCGCCATCCAGAAGGGCACCGAGGAGGCCCGCAAGAGCCTCTTCAAGGTGCCGCTCGCAGGCACCACCATCGTCCATCCGGTGATCGGGGAGACCGGCGCCGGGCGGGTGCTGATCAAGCCCGCCGCCCCCGGTACCGGCGTCATCGCCGGTGGCGCCGCCCGGGCCATCCTCGAGGAGGCCGGCATCAAGGACGTGCTGTGCAAGTCGCTCGGCTCGTCCAACCACATCAACGTCGCCCGCGCCACCATCGCCGGGCTGAAGGCGCTCAAGCGTCCCGACGAGGTCGCCCGGCTCCGGGGGAAGTCGCCCGACGAGCTGTTCCCCGCAGCACTGGTCGAGGCCTACCGCCAGAGCGAGCGCGCCCGTACGGAACCGGCCGAGGTGCCGATGTGATGGCCGATCTCGTCGTGACCCAGGTCCGGTCGTCGATCGGTGCCAAGCCCAAGCATCGGGGCACGTTGCGGGCCCTGGGCTTGGGCCGCATCGGCAAGTCGAACACGCTGCCGGACCGTCCCGAGATCCGGGGGATGATCGCCAAGGTGCCCCACATGATCACGGTCGACGAGGAGGCCGGGGCGCCCGCGAAGAAGGCGCCCGCCACGAAGGCGCCGGCGAAGGCCGCGGAGCCCGAGAAGGCGACTGCGAAGAAGACCGCCGCGCCTGAGAAGACGACTGCGAAGAAGACGACGGCGAAGAAGACGACGGCGAAGAAGACGACTGGCGCAAGAGGAGCGAAGACGGCCGCGAAGAAGACCCCCGCCAAGCGGGCGGCCGCGAAGACGTCGAAGAGCGAAGAGACCCGAGAGAGCTAGCCATGACGATCAAGGTCCACGACCTCAAGCCGGCGCCGGGCTCGACCAAGAGCCGCAAGCGCGTCGGGCGCGGCATCGCCGGCAAGGGTGGCAAGACGGCCGGCCGGGGCCACAAGGGCCTGAAGGCCCGCAACACCGTGCCCACCAACTTCGAGGGCGGCCAGATGCCGCTGCACATGCGGGTGCCCAAGCTAAAGGGCTTCAACAACCCGTTCCGGGTCGAGTACCAGGCCATCAACCTCGACACCATCGACGGGTCCGACCTCGACGAGGTCACGCCCGAGTCGCTGCACGACAAGGGCCTCACGCACAAGGGCGCCCTGGTCAAGGTGCTGGGACGCGGCGAGCTCACCCGGAAGGTCACGGTGAAGGCCCATGCGTTCTCCAAGTCGGCCGAGCGGGCCATCCGCGACGCCGGCGGCAGCGTCGAGGTGCTCCCGAAGCCGTGGGGCGACCGCCGGCCGCCGGCCAAGGGCAACCAGTTCGCCAATCGCTAGCCCCTACGACCGAGGGGGATCGTCCGTCCCCGCCCTCCGATCCAGCATCGCTGCCGTTAGTTTGCCCGTATCCATCGATTACGTCCGGCTCGCACTCACGAACCACACTGGCGTACCCGGCACCGCTGAGCCCCCAGCGCTCGGCTGACATCGCCCCAGGGGAGAACTGACCGTGCTGTCCAGCCTGTGGAACATGTTCAGGGTCGCTGACCTGCGGAACAAGATCGTGTTCACGCTGGCCATCATCGCCCTCTACCGCTTCGGGTCGTTCGTGCCCGCCCCGGGCATCGACATCGATGCCGTCGATCAGTTGCGGCGCCAGGCTGAGAACTCGGGCGGGATCCTGGCCTACCTGCAGCTGTTCTCGGGCCAGGGGCTCACGAACTTCGCGGTGTTCGCGCTGGGGATCATGCCGTACATCACGAGCTCGATCATCATGCAGATCCTCACGGTGGTGATCCCCAAGCTCGAGGAATGGCAGCAACAGGGGGCGATCGGGCAGCGGAAGATCACCCAGTGGACCCGCTACCTGACGATCTCCATCGCCGTGCTCCAGTCGACGGCGCTGGCGTTCCTGTTCCACAACGGCGGCGGCGGGCTGCTGGGCGGCGGCGGCAACCCCACGGGCGTCGACGTCCTGCCCGAGTTCACGGCGCCCAACGTGCTGCTGGTGGTGATCGTCTTGACCGCCGGCACCGCCCTGCTCATGTGGATGGGCGAGCTCATCACGCAGCGGGGCATCGGCAACGGCATGTCGCTGCTCATCTTCTCGAGCGTGGTGTCGAGCATCCCCTCCCAGTTCGCGCAGATCAACGCCGAGCGTGGCCTCGGGCTGCTCATACCCCTGGTCTTCCTGTTCCTGGCCGTGCTCGTCGGGATCGTGTTCATCGAGAACGGCCAGCGGCGCATACCGGTGCAGTTCGCCAAGCGGGTCGTCGGCCGCCGGATGTACGGCGGCCAGAGCACGTACATCCCGCTCAAGGTCAACCAGTCCGGCGTCGTGCCGATCATCTTCGCCAGCTCGGTGCTCTACCTGCCGGCCCTGGCCACCCAGGTGCTCCCGTCCGACCCGGGCAGCTGGGGTGTCACGGTGCAGCGCTGGGTCGACGACAACCTGCTGCAGCAGGACTCGGCCTTCTACATGATCCTGTACGGGCTGCTGATCATCGGTTTCGCGTACTTCTACACGGCCATCGCGTTCGACCCCCACAAGCAGGCCGACACCATCCGCAAGCAGGGCGGCTTCATTCCCGGCATCCGGCCGGGCCCACAGACCGAGCGCTACCTGTCGCGGATCCTGAACCGGATCACGCTGCCGGGGGCGCTGTTCATCGCCGTGATCGCGCTGCTGCCGACCCTGCTGCTGGCCCTGGCCGACGTCAACGCCTTCGCCTTCGGGGGCACGTCCATCCTCATCGCCGTCGGTGTGGCGCTCGAGACGATGAAGCAGATCGACAGCCAGCTGATGATGCGCAACTACGAGGGGTTCCTGCAGTGAACCTCCCCCAGGAAGGCGGCCTGGGGCTCGCTCAAGTGATGGAAGGGCCGCCCGGGTGACATCCGGGGTACGGCTTGTCATGCTGGGACGGCAGGGCGCCGGCAAGGGCACCCAGTGCACGAGGCTGTCGCGCCACTACGTGGTGCCGCACATCTCCACGGGCGAGATGCTGCGCGCCGCCGTGAAGGAAGGGACCGAGCTGGGCCGCAAGGCAGCCGAGATCATGAACGAGGGCGGCCTGGTGCCCGACGACGTCATGATCGGGATCGTCGACGAGCGGCTCGACCATGACGACACCACGCGCCGGGGCTATGTGCTCGACGGTTTCCCCCGCACCGTCCCTCAGGCGAAGGCGCTGGCCGACATCACCGACAGCCGGCCGCTCAACGTGGTCATCGACCTGGACGTGCCGCAGGAGATCGTGCTCCATCGCCTCGCCAGCCGGCGGGTGTGCGCGGACTGCGGCGCCAACTACTCGGTGGACAAGCCGCCGCGCTACGACTGCGTGTGCGACAACTGCGGGGGCGAGGTGGAGCAGCGCGAGGACGACACGCCGGCCGCCATCGAGAAGCGCCTCGCCGAGTACGAGCGTGAGACCGCGCCGCTCATCGACTGGTACCGCGACCTGGGCCTGCTCGAGGTGGTCGACGGGCAGGGCGGCACCAACGACGTGACGCAGCGGCTCTTCGCCATGGTCGACTTCCGCTGCGGCGGCTAGGAGTTCGTAAGGAGGCCGAGTGCGCGGACACCGGGACACGCGTGCACCCGACGCCGTAGGGCGCCGCACCGGCGAGGAGATACGGATCATGCGCCGGGCGGGCCGGGTCGTCGCCGAGATGCATGACCGCATCCGAGCGGCGCTGCGACCCGGCGTCACGACGCTCGAGCTCGATGCCATCGGCCGGGAGGTGCTGGAGCGACGGGGAGCCCGGTCGAACTTCCTCGGCTATCACGGCTACCCGGCGGTGATCTGTGCCAGCCCCAACGAGGTGGTGGTGCACGGCATCCCCGACGGCCGGGTGCTGGAGGAGGGTGACATCGTCTCGATCGACTGTGGCGCCATCGTCGACGGCTACCACGGCGACGCCGCGTTCACAGCCGGGATCGGGTCGATCGGTGCGGGCCCGCAGCGCCTGATCGACGTCACCCGGGCCGCACTCGACGCCGGTATCGCCGAGCTGGTGGCCGGGTCCAGGCTGGGCGACCTCGGAGCGGCGGTCCAGGGCACGGTCGAGGCGGCCGGTCTCAGCGTCGTGCGGGACTACGTGGGTCACGGCATCGGCACGGCCATGCACGAACCCCCCGACGTCCCCAACGTGGGCCGCCGGGGCCGGGGCAAGTGGGTGGCCGCCGGCGACGTGTTCGCCGTCGAGCCCATGGTGTCCGCCGGGGGCGACGAGACAAGGGTGCTCGCCGACGGCTGGACGGTGGTCACGCTCGACGGCTCGTGGGCCGCCCACTGGGAGCACACGGTGGCCGTGACGGACCACGGGCCGGAGATCCTGACGCTGCCGTAGCCGGGGCCCCAAAACACGAACTTGCCGCAGTTAGGGGCGCCATAGCGCCCCTAACTGCGGCATGTTGCGGAAGGGGGATGTCAGTCGGCGTCGTTGCCGGAGCCGTCGCGCTCCTCGTGATCGGCGCTCGAGCCGACGACGTTGAAGCTCTTGTCGAGCTGGACGTCGACCTGGCTGCCGTCGTCGAGCGTGACCTCGACCTCGTAGTAGCTCTCCTCGTCGCCGACCTCGGTCTCGGTTACCCGGCCCTCGCCGGTCTCCTCGAGCGCTGCGGCGCTGGCCTTGTCCAGGGCCTGGCCGCTGATGGGCTTGTCGGTCCCGTCGTCGTCGCCACCGTTGGCGGCGGCGATTCCTGCGCCCGTTCCACCCACGACGATGGCGGCAGCGGCGGCCAGGGTGATGAGGGTGGTCTTACGTTTCACGGTTGCCTCCTTGGGGTCTGCGACGAGGATCGCACGCGGGCGCTGAACCCACGCTGAACCACGTCGGGATCGCATCGGGTCATT
The DNA here is from genome assembly GCA_963756425.1 of uncultured bacterium. Taxonomy (GTDB): domain Bacteria; phylum Actinomycetota; class Acidimicrobiia; order Acidimicrobiales; family VFJN01; genus DASQUK01. Next base: position 29,258 of record CAVWNW010000001.1, read on the forward strand.
CGGGCTCGTCCCCCAGGCTGTCGATCGCAGGCAGCCGGACCTCGAAGCGGGCACCGCCGAGGCCGCTGTCGTCGATCGCAATCGTGCCCCGATGGGCGTTGACCACCTCCGCCACGATCGCGAGCCCAAGGCCGCTGCCGCCGGCATCGCGGGCCCGGGCATCGTCGAGCCGGACGAACCGCTCGAACACCCGCTGCCGGTCGGCCGGCGGGATGCCGGGCCCGTCGTCGTCGACGTCGAGGACGACGGCGCCGTTCTGCTCGGCCAGCGTGAACGCGACCTGGGAGCTGGCGTGGCGGACCGCGTTGTCCCCGAGGTTGCGGAGGGCTCGCCAGAGCGCGGTGCGGTCGCCGCTGACCCGCCCGGCGGAGACCCGCGTGGTGTCGACCCGCAGCGATGTGCCGTCGCGGAGGACCTGAGCTTCCTCGAACACCAGGTCGTCGAGGTCGACGGGACGCTGCTGCAGCTGCAGCGTGTGCTCGTCGGCCCGGGTCAACAGCAGCAGGTCGTCTACCAGCCGCTCGACCCGGAGGTTCTCCGCGGCCACCGTCTCGGCCAGTGCGCCCACGGTGGTGCGGTCGGGGTGCGCCTGCGCCACCTCCGCGTGCTGGCGGATCGACGCCACCGGCGAGCGGAGCTCGTGGGAGGCGTCGGCGATGAAGCGCCGCTGCCGGGCCTGGCCCCGCTCGAGGCGCTCGAGCATGTCGTTCATCGTGGTTGCCAGGCGGGCGATCTCGTCGTTGCCGGGCGGGCTCGGCACCCGCCGGTCGAGGTCGGCCGAGGAGATGGCGTCCACCTCGCGGCGGATGGACTCGACCGGCGCCAGGGCCCGGCCGACCACCAACCAGGTGGTCAACGCAGCCACCACCAGCAGGATCGGGAGGCCGGTGATCAGGAGATTGGTGACCACCTCGGTCGACTCGGTGACGGTGTCCAGGGTGCGGCCGGCGATGACCGTGTAGCGCCCGGCGTCGGCGGCGACGGCCATGAACTCGTCGTCCTCGCCGGTCACCGTGACCTTGGCGGAATCCCCGGGATCGAGGCTCGCGACCGCCGCGTCCCCGGTCACCAGCGGGCTGGCGGCCACGACCGTGCCGTCTCGGTCCAGGACCTGGCTGAACGAGTCGTCGTCGTCCTGGGCCAACCCCGCGGCGACGAACGAGGGAGGCGTCCCCGCCTCGATGGCGGCCGCCGTGTCGTCGGCGCGCACCCGAGCCGCGCTCCGGACCTCGTCGGTGAGCGCGTGGCGCATGGCCAGCACCAGGGCGATCCCCCCGGCGAGCAGGGCAAGGCCGACGAGCACGGTGGCGGCGACGGTGGTGCGGACCCGCACGGTGCCCGATCTGGCGCGCACCCGCCGGAGCAGCGACCGGAGGGGGCGCCGGCCCGGCGACGGACCCGATCCCGCGTCACCCACCATCTGCCGCCAGCCGATAGCCCGCGCCCCGGACGGTCTCGATCGCCGCCCGCCCGAACGGGCGGTCGAGCTTGTTGCGCAGCCGCCGGACGTAGACCTCGACGATGTTGGGGTCGCCCTCGAAGTCGACGTCCCACACGTGGTCCAGGATCTCGCGCTTGGCCACCACGTCGCCCCGCCGGCGCATCAGGAACTCGAGCAGCGCCAACTCCCGGGCCGTCAGCTCGATCTCCTCCTCACCCCGCCAGGCGCGGCGGGTGGCCGGGTCCATCCGCAGGTCGCCCGCCGTCAGCACGACAGGGCGCTCGTTCGCCCCCCGCCGCAGCAGCGCCCGCAGGCGCGCCACCAGCACCGCGTGGGAGAACGGCTTGGTGAGGTAGTCGTCGGCGCCGGTGTCGAGCGCCTCCACCTCGTCCCACTCGCCAACCTTGGCGGTGAGCATGAGGATCGGTGTCCAGACCCCTTCGTCGCGCAGCGTCCGGCACACGCGGTAGCCGTTGAGCCCGGGAAGCATGATGTCGAGGACGATGGCGTCGTAGGGCTCCTCGCGGGCGCGCCACAGGCCGGTGGTGCCGTCGGGAGCCACGTCGACTGCGAAGCCGTCCGCCTCGAGCCCGGCGCGGAGGCCGGCGGCGAGTCGGTCCTCGTCCTCGACGACCAGCACTCGCATCGACCGTCCACCGTAGGCCGATTCCCCTGAACCGGGGCTGAAAGCGTCGAGGCGCCCTAGGCCTCCTGGGGGCCGAGGACGCCGGCCTCGACGACCCAGGCCCGCCCGGTGGTGACCGGGGCGTCGGGCTCGAGCACGGTGGGCACCTGCTGGTAGCTGGCGAGCAGCTGGTGGCGGTCGGCTTCGCAGCGCACGTAGCCCCGGTGGCGGGTGTCGGCCCAGCGCACGTGGGGGAGCGCCGAGATGAGCTGCTCGGCGACCTCGGCCAGCGCCGGATCGAAGCCGGAGCTGATCGACGTGCCGACCAGTTCCGTGCCCCGCACATCCGTGCTGGGCGTGGCGTCGGGGTTCTCGCCGACCAGGTCGCCGACGCCGGCGGCGTGGATGTCGCCGGTGATCACGATCGGGTTCTCGGTGCCGGCGGCGGCCAGTTGGTCGAGGACGCGGGCCCGGGCGGCGGCGTAGCCATCCCACTGGTCGAGGTTGTAGATGGTCCCGGCGAGGGGCATCGACGTCATGACGATCTGGTTGGCGAGCACGTCCCACGTGGCCCGGGACTTGCGCAGGCTCCGGCCCAGCCAGGCCTCTTGGTCGGCGCCGAGCAGGGAGCGGTCCGTGGCCGTGCGTTCCGCGCACGACGCGCCGACGTCGTTGGATCCACAGGGCTGGTCGCTGCGGTATTGACGGGTGTCCAGCACGTGGAACCTCGCCAGCCGCCCCCAGTCGACGGTTCGGTAGATCCGCAGGTCGGGGCCCGTCGGTGGGGGCAGTCGTACGGGCTGGTGCTCCCACCAGGCCTGGTACGCGGCGGCGCGCCGGGCCGCGAACCCGGGGGCCTCGGTGGGCACCTGCGGGAGGAGCCCCGCGTAGTTGTTCTCGACCTCGTGGTCGTCCCAGGTCACGACCCAGGGGCACGCGGCGTGGATCCCCTGCAGCGCCGGGTCGCCCTTGTAGAGGCCGTAGCGGTTGCGGTAGGCGTCCAGAGTCGTGATCTCGGGGCTGTTGTGCTGGCGGGGAGCGGCGGGGTTGGCCCCGCCCTCGTAGATGTAGTCGCCGAGATGGACCACGAGGTCGGGGTCCTCCTGAGGTGCGAAGGCCCACGCCGGCCAGAAGCCGTCCTGCCAGTTCTGGCACGACGCGAACAGGAAGCGCAGCCGATCCCCACGCCCGCGGGCCGGCGCCGTCCGGGTGCGGCCGACAGGGCTGACCTGGTCACCGACGCGGAAGCGGTAGAAGTACCGGGCGTCCGGGCGCAGGTGGCGGACGTCGACGTGGACCGAGTGCGCCCACCGCGGCGACGCCGTGGCGTGCCCGGCGCGCACCACATGCCGGAACCGGTCGTCGCGGGCCACCTCCCACCGGACCGGCACGTCGATCGGCGGCATCCCGCCTCCCGCCAGTGGCTCCGGGGCCAGCCGGGTCCACAGCACGACACCGCCGGGAATGGGATCGCCAGACGCCACGCCCAGCGAGAACAGCCCATCGGGAAGGGCGGGTCCCGGGCGCCGGGGACCCGTGTGGCCGGGCTTGGCGGCCCCGACCAGGGGCAGCGCCAGCAGTGCGCCGCCCGCGCCGGTCAGGAAGCGCCGCCGCGTGACCCCGTCCGCTGGTCGTTGATGATCGGCCATCGTCCCCTCCCCGCGATCGCACACCCCGGCTGGCCCCGGCGCGGCTACGGTAGCGAACGCCGCCGACCGGCAGCGGTGTCGGCCCGTGACGGGCGACTACGCGTTCGTGCGCGGAGTTTTCCCCGGTGAGGTGGCGCGCTAGCATATTCAGTCGGCTCTCGGTGCCCTTCCGGCTGTCCAGGCGCGCCCGAGCCTCGGCACCAGCAGCACCACGAGGAGCAACCCTGCCGAAGTCCAAAGAAGACGCGATCGTGCTCGAGGGGACCGTTGTCGAGCCCCTCCCGAACGCCATGTTCCGGGTGGAGCTCGAGAACGGTCACAAGGTCCTGGCGCACATCTCGGGAAAGATGCGCATGCACTACATCCGCATCCTGCCGGGGGATCGCGTGCAGGTCGAGCTCACCCCCTACGACCTCAGCCGGGGTCGCATCACCTATCGCTACAAGTGACGGGAACCGCCATGAAGGTCCGACCCAGCGTCAAGCCAATCTGTGAGAAGTGCAAGGTGATCCGCCGCCATGGGCGCGTGCAGGTCATCTGCACCAACCCGCGCCACAAGCAGCGCCAGGGCTAGAAGGGACGATCGAATGGCACGCATCGCCGGCGTCGACATCCCTCGCGAGAAGCGGCTCGAGATCTCGCTGACCTACATCTTCGGCATCGGCCGCACACGCTCCGCCGAGATCTGCCGGGAGCTGGACATCAGCCCCGACACCCGCGTGCGCGACCTCACCGACGACGAGGTCGCCCGCATCCGCAACTACATCGAGACCACGTTCAAGGTCGAGGGTGACCTGCGGCGCGAGGTCCAGCAGGACATCAAGCGCAAGATGGAGATCGGCGCTTGGCAGGGCCTGCGGCACCGCAAGGGCCTGCCCGTGCGCGGCCAGCGCACCCAGACCAACGCCCGCACCCGCAAGGGGCCCAAGAAGACCGTCGCCGGCAAGAAGAAGGTCCGCAAGTAGATGGCCAATCCCAACTCCCCCGGGTGCCGTCGCCCCGGCCCCGAGCGCAAGCAGGTAGGAACGTAGTGGCCAAGCCCAAGTCTCCCGGGGGCCGTCGCCCGCGCCGGCGTGAGCGCAAGAACGTCGGCCACGGCGTCGCGCACATCAAGAGCAGCTTCAACAACACCATCATCACGTTCACCGACCAGGGCGGGAACGTGGTGTCATGGGCGTCGGCCGGCAACGTCGGCTTCAAGGGATCCCGCAAGTCCACCCCGTTCGCGGCCCAGATGGCCGCCGAGGCGGCCGCCCGCCGGGCGATGGAGCACGGCGTGCGCAAGGTCGACGTGCAGGTGAAGGGTCCCGGCTCGGGCCGCGAGACGGCCATCCGCTCGATCCAGAACGCCGGCATCGAGGTCACCGGCATCAAGGACGTAACCCCTGTCCCCCACAACGGCTGCCGCCCTCCCAAGCGGCGCCGCGTCTGAGGTAGCTGCGCGATGGCTCGCTATACCGGTCCCAAAGCCCGTGTCTCCCGGCGCCTCGGCGTCAACATCTGGGGAACTGCGGGGGAGAACCGCGCCATGGATCGCCGGCCGTACCCGCCCGGCGAGCACGGCCGCAGCCGGCGGCGCAACGCCTCCGAATATCTGCTGCAGATGCAGGAGAAGCAGAAGGCCCGCTTCACCTACGGCCTCAACGAGCGGCAGTTCCGCAACCTCTACGAGGAGTCCAGCCGCCGCAAGGGCGTCACCGGTGAGCTGATGCTCCAGTTCCTCGAGCGCCGCCTCGACAACGTCGTCTACCGCGCCGGCTGGGCGTCGACCCGGCCCCAGGCGCGGCAGTTCGTTGGCCACGGCCACGTCGAGGTCAACGGCAAGCGCGTCGACATCCCCAGCTATCGCGTCCGCAAGGGCGACGTGATCAGCCTGCGGGGCAAGGCGCGGCAGATGATCGTCATCCAGTGGAACCGTGACGTGCTGGCCCGCACGCCACCCCCGTGGCTCGACTCCACCGACGAAGGTCTGTCGGTGAAGGTGCGCGAGTACCCGCTGCGCGAGCACATCGACGTGCCCGTGCGCGAGCAGCTCATCGTCGAGCTCTACAGCAAGTAGTCCCCCCCGAAAGCCATCAGGGAGCCTCCCGCCATGCTGGTCATGCAGCGCCCAACTGTCGAGCCGATCGCCGAGGAAGAGGGGAACCGCCAGCGGTTCGCCATCGGTCCTCTCGATCCCGGCTTCGGCCACACCCTCGGCAACTCGCTGCGGCGCACGCTTCTGTCGTCGATCCCCGGCGCCGCCATCACCCAGGTCCGCTTCGACGACGCCCTGCACGAGTTCGACACCATCCCCGGTGTCGTCGAGGACGTCACCGACATCATCCTCAACCTCAAGGACATCGTGCTGGTCAGCCACGCCGACGAGCCGGTGACACTCCGCCTCGACATGCGCGGCCCCGCCGACCTCACCGCAGGCGACATCCAGCTCACCTCCGACGTCGAGATCCTCAACCCCGAGCTGCACCTGGCCACGCTCAACAAGTCCGGGCGGATCGCGGTCGACATCACCGTCGACAAGGGCCGGGGCTACCGCTCGGCCGAGGCCAACAAGGCGTCGGAGACGATCGGCGTGATCCCCGTCGACTCGATCTTCGCCCCGGTGCGCCGGGTGTCGTTCGACGTCGAGCCCACCCGTGTGGAGCAGTCCACCGAATACGACCGCCTGGTCATCGACATCGAGACCGACGGCTCCATCTCGCCGCGCGACGCCCTGGCCTCGGCTGGTGACACGCTGCGGTCGTTGGTGTCGCTCGTCGCCGAGATGAGCGACGAGCCCCAGGGCCTCGAGCTCGGCGAGCTGGCCGTCACGAGCGCCGGGTCGCCCGACCTCGATCTGCCGATCGAGGACCTCGACCTGTCGGAGCGTCCCCGCAACTGCCTCAAGCGGGCCCAGGTGAACACCGTCGGCGAGCTGGTCCAGAAGACCGAGGACGACCTGCTGGCCATCACCAACTTCGGGCAGAAGTCGCTCGACGAGGTGATCGCGAAGCTCGACGAGCGCGGCCTGTCGCTGCACACGAAGGATTGATGACTCCTGATTGCGCGGAGAACGCCATGACAGACAACCCGAGAGTGCCAACCCGGCGTGCCGCCGGCGGAATCAGAGGTCACTAGGGCTCCCATGCCTGCCACCCCACGCAAGGGCCGCCGCTTCGGCGGCGGTGCCTCCCACGAGCGCCTGATGATGGCCAACCTGGCGGCCAGCTTGTTCGCCGCCGAGGGCATCGTCACCACCGAGGCCAAGGCGAAGGCCCTGCGGCCCATCGCCGAGAAGCTCATCACGAAGGCCCGCAAGGCGGACGCCGATCCCGAGGTCAAGCTGCACCAGATCCGCCAGGTGGTGTCGTACCTGGGCGACCGGGAGATGACCCACAAGCTCTTCACCGAGATCGGGCCCCGCTACGCCGACCGCAACGGCGGCTACACGCGGATCCTCAAGCTCGGCCCCCGCCAGGGCGACAACGCCCCCATGGCCAGGATCGAGCTCGTGTAGTTTCGGCTCGAAACCGGAGGTTTCGAGCCGAGTCCATGGCAGCGCCTGCGGCGCTTCGTTTGTCAGTCGATCGCCCGGCGGAGCCGGATCGATCGACGGTGAGGGGGGACGCCGGAGGCCTCCCCCCTCACACTCCCCCCTGCTGCCTCGCATGACGCTGTTCGACTCATCCGAGGAGTCAGCGGCCCTTCACGGGCCGCTGGTGCGCGTCCGGATGACCGTCGCCTACGACGGTTCGGGCTTCCACGGGTTCGCCCCCAACCCGGGCGTCCGCACGGTCGGGGGCACGCTGGGGGAAGCCATCCGGAAGGTCACCCGTTCCCCGGTCGAGCTCACGTGCGCCGGCCGGACGGATACGGGCGTGCACGCCTGGGGCCAGGTGGTCAGCTTCGACCTGCCGGCCGACCGGCTCGACCCGGGGCCGCTCGCCCGCTCGCTCAACCGCCTCCTGTCACCGGCCATCGTCGTGCGCGACGTGGGCTCCGCCCCCGACGACTTCGACGCCCGGCGCTCGGCAGTGGGCCGCACCTACCGGTACACCGTCGTCAACCGGCCAGTGCCCGACCCCTTCCTCGCCCGGGTTGCGTGGCACGTCACCGAGCCCCTGGCGGTCGAGTTGCTGCGGCTGGGCTGCGACCCGCTGGTGGGCGAGCATGACTTCTCGGCGTTCTGCCGCAAGCCCCGCCAGCGCGGTGGGGGCGCGGATGCCTCGCTCGTCCGCCACGTGAGCCGCGCGGGCTGGACCGACATGAGCGACGGGGTGTTGCGCTTCGAGATCGAGGCCAACGCCTTCTGCCACCAGATGATCCGGAGCGTCGTCGGCACCCTGGTGGACGTGGGCCTGGGCCGCAAGCACGCCGGCGATCTGCTCGGCATCCTCGCGGGCCGGGATCGGTCGAGGGCGTCGACGCTCGCACCCCCGCAGGGGCTGTGCCTGTGGTCGGTGGCGTACGGGTAATCTCGCCCCGTCCTGACCGAGCGTGATCCTCGGGCCGCAGTGGGCGGCGCAAGGCTATGCGTCGCGACCGCGCTTGCGGCGGTGCTGCTCGTCGGCCCCGGTTGCGGCGACGCGACCAAGATCGCCGAGAACACGTTCGAGCCGGCGTCACCCGGCACCGTCGTGGTTGCCACGTCGTTGCCCTCGCCGGGGTTCTGGGAGGGCGACGACGTCGCCACGCTCGACGGGGGGTTCGAGTGGGGACTGGCACGCGCCCTCGCCGACGAGCTCGGGCTCCGGGTGTCGTTCCGCGACGTGCCGTTCCCCGACATCGTCGCGGGTGAGCTCCACGGCGCCGACGTCGCGCTTGCCCAGGTGAGCATCACCGACGAGCGGGAGGACCGGGTCGAGTTCTCGGTCACGTACTTCGACAGCGCCCCCGCCGTCCTCGCCACCGGCGATGCCGACGACATCCACGACCTCGCGACTGCCAGGGACCGGAGCTGGGTGGTGGAGCGGGCGACAACCGAAGCGGCCTTCGTCGGCGATGTCATCCGGCCGGACAAGCCGGTCGCGACCGTGGACGACGAAGGGGAAGCGATCGAGGCCGTGACGGCCGGCGACGCCGACGCCGCACTCCTGGACCTGCCGGTGGCCCTCGTGATCGCCGCCCAGGTCCCCGGCCTAGAGGTGAACGCCCGCTTCGATGATCCCGAGCGCTACGGCGTCGTCCTGCCCGAGGACTCGCCCGACATGAACCGCCGGGCCATCGACAAGGCGCTCCGCGGGCTCCTTGCCGACGGCACCGTCGACGACCTCGCGGACCGCTGGTTGCAGCCGGTCTTCGCATCGGACCCCGACGACATCCCGGTGATCGAGACCGAGACCTCCTGACGCGAGAACCCACGTGGACCTGCTGAACCTGAACGCGCCCTCCGGCACCGCGTGGGAGCTGTTCATCGCCGCCGCGGTGATCGTCGTCGGACCGCTGATCGTCGAGCGCTTCCGCACCCCCGGCATGATCGGGCTCCTGCTCGGTGGCCTCGTGATCGGGCCCAACGTCCTGGGCGTCGTGCCCCGTGAGGGTGGCGTGGTGCACGAGTTCGGCGACGTCGGGTTGCTCTACCTCATGTTCCTGGCCGGGCTCGAGCTCGACCTGAACATCTTTGCCCGGCACCGTCGCCATGCCGTCGCGTTCGCCGGGATCACGTTCGCGGGTCCAGCCGCGCTCGGCATCGCCGCGGGGCTCGGCCTCGGCTACGAGGTCGACGCCGCCATCCTGCTGGGTTCCCTGTGCGCGTCGCACACGTTGGTCACGTACCCGATCGTCCGTCGGTTCGGGCTCTCGACCAACCCGGCCGTGGCCGTGGCGGTCGGGGCGACGGTGATGACCGACACTCTGGCGCTGATCGTGCTCGCGGTCATCGCGGGGCGGACCACCGGCGACGCTGGCGGCGCCGAGCTGGCGGCGCAGGTCGTTCTGGGCCTGGGCATCCTGGTCACGTTCTGCTTCGTGCTGCTCCCGCCGCTGACGCGCTGGTACTTCACCACCATCGGGCGCCAGAGGGTGTTGCGCTACACGTACGCCGTCGGCGTCCTGCTGGGCGGAGCGACCCTCGCAGAATCGCTCGGGATCGAGCCGATCGTGGGTGCGTTCTTCACCGGTCTTGCCATCAACCGCCTCGTGCCCAACGAGGGCGAGTTCATGGAGCACATCGAGTTCTTCGGGTCGGCCCTGCTCATCCCCATCTTCCTGGTGTCGGTCGGCACGATCATCGATCCGCGAGTTCTCCTCGAGCTGGGCACGCTCGGGATCGCGCTGGCGCTCATCGGCGCCTGTGTAGGTGGCAAGCTGCTGGCGTCCCTGGTGTCCGGACCGGCGTTCGGGTACACCCGCAACGAGGTCGGCGTCGTCTTCTCGCTGACCGTGCCGCAGGCGGCCGCGACGCTGGCGGCGACGCTCGTCGGGCTGCGCATCGGCCTCTTCGACGAGAGCACCGTCAACGCGGTGATGGTGCTCATCGCCGTGAGCCTGATCGTGGCCTCGGCGGCGGCCACGTTCTTCGGCGCCCGCGTCCCTCGGCCTTCCGTCGACGCCAGCCGCCTGGCGCGGTCTGTGCTCGTCGAGGTCGATCCCACCGAACCGGACGACCGTGCGGTGGGAATAGCCGCGCGCCTCGCGCGGGTCGACGGCGGGGTGATCCGGCCGGTGGTCGTCGTCGGCGACGGCGCCGCGCGCCCCGTCCCGCTGAGCTAGAGCGGCTCGACGCGGTGGTGGGGCGCACCGGCTTCGATGCCGACGTGGAGGTCAGGCACGACCGCTCGAAGCCGGACGGGATCCTGCACGCCCAGGCCTCGTACGACAGCTCGCTGGTCGTTCTCACCGCGACGGCCGACAACTGGCTCCCGACCCTCAGCGGGTCGTCCCACAGCCTGGTGCGCTCGCTCGACGTGCCCGTGGCGTTCGTGCACCCAGGCTCGGCCAGGGCGACGCGGGTGGTGCTGGTGCTCGGACCCAACCAGGCGCGTCGCCCTCGAACGTCGACGCGGCTGGCGGTCGAGGTCGCGGCGCGCCTGCAGCGATCTGGCCTGCCGATCGTGGTGGTGCTAGGGGGCCTGGTCGAGCCCGGGCTCCTCGACGCCCTGGGCGCGGTCGAGTGCATCGCGGCCGACGGCCCGACGTGGGTGGCGACGGAGGTCCGCCCCTCCGACGAGGTCGTGGTCCCGGGGGGCCGCAGCGACAACTCGATCACATCCCGCACCGCGAAGGTTTCGGGCGACCGGGGCGCCACCGTGGTGGCGGTGGTGAGCAGCGAGTCGATCGGCATGACGGTCGACGCCGTCGACACGCTCGGGATCGTGCCCGTGTCGTGAGTGCTTGCGCTTCGGCGGGCTGTCAGGTACTGCCTGCACACGACGACCAACGGAGGCGGATCGTGGAACTTCGGCCGGCGGCGGTTGCGAGCGTGTTGGTCGTGGCTGTGCTCGTCTCGTGCAGCGACGACGACGACGACGGATCGGGCTCGGGCAGCGCCAGCGCCCCGGCCAGCGGCTCGTCCGCCGAGCCCGCGGAGGCGACGCAGTCCGGGCAGCCGTTCCGTGAGCCGCCGCGCCAGCGATCGAGCGACGGCGTGCTCCGCTTCGACCTGGTCGCCAGCGGCCGCGGCATCGACGTCGCCGGGTCGGACGTCGAGGGCGAGGCGTACGACGACGGCCTGGTGGGGCCGACGCTGGTCGTCGATCCCGGTGACACCGTCGAGCTCACCCTCGACAACCAACTCGACGCCCATACCAACCTGCATTTCCACGGGATGCACGTCTCGCCCGCGGACAACGGCGACAACATCTTCCTGTCGGTAGACCCCGGCGAGCAGTTCGCCTACGCGCTGGACATCCCCGAGAATCATCCGCCCGGCACGTTCTGGTACCACTCGCACGCCCACGGCCTGTCCGAGGAGCAGGTGTTCCGCGGCCTATCGGGGATGATCATCGTGCAGGGCCTCACCGAGCTCCTCCCCCCCGACCTGCGCGGCGTCGAGGACATCGCCGTCGGGCTGAAGGACGCACAGGTCGTCGGCGACGCCATCGAGAGCGAGAACATCGACAGCAACGCGCCCACCCTGCGGGCCGTGAACTCGGCGCACCTGCCCGTCCAGGAGATCGCTCCCGGCGAGGTCCAGCTCTGGCGACTCGCCAACGTCGGGGCGGACATCTGGTACGACCTCGAGCTCGGGGCCCAGCCCTTCGTCGTCGTCGGCGAGGACGGCAACCCGGTGTGGGACGTGTGGAAGGCCGAGCACCTGTTGCTGCCACCCGGCAAGCGATTCGACGTGCTGGTCATCGGCCCGCCCGCCGGGGAGTACGTGCTCGAGACCCGGAGGTACTCGCAGGGTGACGACACGTACCCGCGGACCGAGCTCATGACACTGGTATCGACCGGCGCCGAGGTTGCGACGCCGGCGATGCCCACGTCGCTCGCCCCCGTGGACACCATCCCGGCGGGCGAGGTCGTCGAACGGCGTGACATGGTGTTCAGCGAGGACGAGAGCACCAACACCTTCTTCATCAACGACAAGGAGTTCGACCCCGACCGCGTCGACGTACAGCCGAGGCTGGGGACGGTCGAGGAGTGGACCCTGCGGAACGCGTCCGACGAGCAGCACCCGTTCCACATCCACGTCAACGACTTCCAGGTGGTGTCGGTGGGTGGTGAGCCCTACGAGGCCCACGGCATGCAGGACACCGTGCCGCTGCTACCGGGGGACGACGTCGTCATCCGGACGCGCTTCGCCGACTTCACCGGAAGGTTCGTGTTCCACTGCCACATCCTCAACCACGAGGACGCCGGGATGATGGCGGTCGTCGAGGTCGTTGAGTGACCGGGGTGGGCGCCCCCGCTGGCCCGCCCGTCAGGCCGGACGCTACGACGGGAACCAGTTGCCATGCAGGCCGTGGGGAACCCGCTGCGGCATCCTGACGCGGGCCGCCGGCTCGGAGGGGAACGTGGTGGCGTCCCAGACGAGAAGCCACGATCGTTCCGCGTCCGGCGACGTCGCGTACGTCAGGTAGTAGCCGTCCAGCTCCTCGGTGGCCCCGTCCCTCGGCGCGAACACGACCTCCCCGAACATGACGTCGGCGTCGTACGTCTCCGTCGCACCAGTGTGCATGTCGTGCCGCGCGAGCTGATCGAACTCCCCGACCAGCAGCTCGTGCCGACCCGAGTCCCGCGACGTGGTGACATAACGGTGCGGCTGGGCGACGCGACGATCGTCGATGCGAGGGAACTCGCTAGCGATGTCGTCGAGGAGCTCGACGTGGCACGCGCCGCGATCCGGTTCCAGACGGGCACGCGCGAACCCGCCCCGAGCCGGTGCCTTGGGCGATTGCCCGAGGGTGAACGCGCTCCCCCAGGGGAAGTCGACGATGACGTCGTTGTCCTGTTCGTAGGCGTTGCTGTAGTGCCACACGAAGAACGGATCGGTCTCGATCCAGCGCGTTGGCAAGGTTCCGTCGCGGTCGATGACGGCAATGCGCGTCGGGCGGTCCGGTTCCCAGCGCAGCGGCTGGTCATCGGTGCCCATGGCTGCGACGTCGATGATCACCGGGGCGACCACCAGCACCACGTAACGGCGGGTTATGGCGAAGTCATGGATCATGAAGCACTCGTCGACGGTGCCGACCGTGGTCGCGGGACGGGTGAGGTCCCCGTCGCGCCCGATGATCGCCCAGCTCAGGAACGGCGCCTCGACGTCATATCGAAACAGGACCATCTCGCCGGTCTCGGGGTCGACGCGGGGGTGGGCACACATGCCCGCGGGCAGGCGTCCGCCGAAGTCGAAGCGCCCGATCGTGTCGAGCGTGGCGGTGACCTCGTAGGGAGGCGTGCCCTCCTCGAGGGCGAGGTACCGGCCGGCATGCCGGACGATGTTGATGAAGGCATCCAGCTTGAACGGCCAGCCGGGGTCGGGATCGGGACCCAGCTGGGAGGGGTCCGGGGCCGCCGGCGTCATCAGGCCTCCGAAGAGCGCATGGCCGGCACGCAGGTCGGCCCGGAGCCCGTTCGTGTACACCCACCGGTTCCGGTACCGGGCGCGACCGCCGTCGAGCCACACGCCGTGCAGCATCCCGTCACCCTCCATCGGGTACGTGTAGCTGCCGAGCGGGGAGAAGTGCGGGTTGGGCCCGTTGCGCAGATATGCGCCGGTCAGGTCGGACGGCAGCGCCCCGTCGACGGGGAGGTCATCCTGGTCGACCTCGCGGTCGACGGGGGCGAACCGGCCCGACAGGTGCGGGATCGTGGCCGGCACGACGATCGGGAGCCCGCTGCTCATGTTCCTCCGCTCGTGGATCCCGTCCTCGACGGGCGATCGTACGATCCACTGTTTTCAGCGTCGACGGGTCGGGATCATGCCGCCCGCCGCCCACGCCACCACCCCGCACAGGAGGCCCAGGCCGGCACCGCCGATCACGTCGAGCGGCAGGTGCGCGCCGACGTAGATGCGGCTGAGGCCGACGACCCCGGCGAGGGCGAACGGCGCCCACCGCCAGCCGCGAGGAACCAGCGGGGCGACCACGGTGGCGAGGGCGAACGCGACCGCGGTGTGGCCGGATACGTAGCCCGCGCCGTGGATGCCCGATTCGCGCACCTCCACGCCCTCCAGCAGCCCCCGGGGCCGGCCGCGCTCGACGAGGCCCTTGACGGCCTTGGCAGCGGCCCACGCCAGGAGGACGGCCGCCGCGGTGACCAGTGCGGGCCGCACGTGGCGGGTCACGGCGTAGACGACGGCCGCCCCACCGAGGGCCACCCAGACGCTCCCGAGCTGCATCGGGACCCACAGCGGCCACCGCAACCAGTCGGGAAGGCCATTGAGCGCCTCGAACACGTCGGCCTCCCAGGCGGGCACGACGGCACGCCGCTCGCCCAGTGCCAGCCAGCTCAGCGCCAGGATGCCGGCGCCGGCGGTCGCCGCCACCGCCCGCCCTCCGGACGGACCGACGAGGCTGATCGCCGTGCCGTCACCGTGTGCGTTGCCTCGGCGCGTGCGTCCTCGGGCGTCGGGCATGCGATCCCGTACGGTACCTGCGTTAGCACGGAACGTGGCGAGCTATCGTCCCGTACGGCGACGGCGGCCACCACGAGGTTGCAGAGGTCTGACTGACGTGTCGATGGTCGCGGCGGACGAGGTGATGGCGCCGGACCTCGCCGACGGCGAGGTCCACTATGTGCGCTCGCCGAGCGACCTCCTGCGGCTGGTGCTGGCCTTGGCGCTCGTCGCCATCGGCCTGCTCGTGACGTTCGCCGCCCGAGGTCCGCTCGGCGATCTGGAGCGCGCCGTCCTCGCGTTGTTCGACGGGCTGCCCGACATGCTGCGGCGCTTCCTCGTCGGTCTCATCCAGCTCGTGGCGATCATCGTCCCGGTCGCCACGGCGCTCACCCTGGCCGTGCTGCGGCGCTGGCGGACGCTGCTCCTCGCTTTGCTCGCCGGCGTCGTGGCCGACCTGGTGGTGTACGGCGTCGAGCGTGAGGCCGACCGCATCCTCCCGGCCTCGCTCGACGCCGCCAAGGAGGCGGGCAGCTGGGTCACCGGGGCGGCGTACCCGAGCTCGGCGTACCTGGCCGGCATCGCCGCCGCTGTGACCGTCATCGCCCCCGCGATGCCCCGGCGCTGGCGTCGGTGGGCTTGGGGCGCCTTGGGCGTCGTGGCCCTCGGGCGCGTCGTCTCCGGCACCGGGCTGGCGATCGACCTGGTGGCCGCGCTGGCCGCCGGGTGGGCGGTCGGCCTGGTGGTGGTCCTCGCGTTCGGCGTGCGCGATCGGCGGCCGTCCACCGCCAGCGTGCGTGCGGCTCTGGAGGACACAGGGTTGGCGATCAGCGGGTTGCGGGCCGCCCACGTCGACGCCCGCGGCTCGACCCCCTACTTCGCGGATCTCGGCGACGGCGGCGCGGGGTTCGTGAAGGTGGTCAGCTCCGAGGAGCGGAGCGCCGACCTGCTCTTCCGCATGTATCGGGCCGTACGGCTCGAAAACGTCGGCGACGAGCGGCCCTTCTCGTCGCTGCGGCGGAGCGTCGAGCACGAGGCGCTGGTTTCCCTGCGCGCGTCCTCGCTCGGCGTGCGGACGCCAGCGTTCCTCGGGCTGGGCCGGATCGACGACGGCTCCATGGTGCTGGCCTACGAGGCTCTCGACGCCCGGTCGCTCGCCGACGTGGCCGACGACGAGCTGACCGACGATCTGCTCGCCGGCATCTGGGCCGAGGTCGCGCGCCTGCACCGCCGGCGCGTGGCACACCGGGACCTCAGGCTCGCCAACGTCATGCTGGCCCGCGACGGCAGCCCGTGGATCATCGACTTCGGTTTCAGCGAGCTCGCGGCGTCCGACGAGCTGCTGGCGACCGATGTCGCCGAGCTGATCATGTCGACGGCCCTCAAGGTCGGGCCAGCGCGGGCGGCGCAGGCGGCGGTCGCCGGGGTGGGGCGTGACGCCGTCGTGCGCGCCGCCCCCCGCCTGCAGCCGCTGGCGCTGAGCGGCGCCACCCGGGCGGCGGTCCACCACCGCAAGGGGTTCGACGCACAGGTGCGGGACGCCGTGGCGAGCGCCACCGGTAGCGGGGCGATCGAGCTCGAGCGCGTCGAGCGGGTCTCACCCCGAGCCCTGCTCATCCTGCTCTTCGGCGGGATCGCCTCCTACGTCCTCATCCACCAGCTGACCAACGTCGGCAACCTCGTCGAGCAGGTCAGCGACCTCGACTGGGCGTGGGTCCCGGCGATCATCTTCCTGTCGTTCCTCACCTACGTCGGCGCGGCGCTCTCGCTCGCCGGGTCGGTGCCGCGGCGCCTCCCGGCGTGGCCGACGTTCCTGTCGCAGCTGTCGGGATCGTTCGCCAACCGCATCACGCCCGTGAAGGTGGGGGGCATGGCGGTGGGCATCCGCTACCTGCAGAAGGCCGGCGTCGACCCGCCGGTCGCCGTGACCGGCGTGGGCCTGGTGTCGCTGTTCGGCTTCGTCGACCACGTCACCCTCACGGTGATCTTCGCCTTGTTCGCCGGCCAGGAGGGCGTCGGAGACGTCGACCTGCCGTCGGACCAGACGGTGTTGGCCGTCCTGGCCGGCGTGCTGGTCCTGTCCGGCGTGGTGTTGTTGCTGCCTATCGGCCGCCGCCTGGCCCTCGACAGGCTGGTGCCCATCCTGCGGCGGGCGATCCAGGGTGTCGAGCAGGTGGCCGCCAACCCCTCCAAGCTGTTCACCCTGATCGGCGGCGGGCTGCTCGTGACCCTCTGCTACCTCTTCTGCCTGTACTTCTCGTTGCAGGCCTTCGGCGGGGGCGGCATCGGCCTGGCCACCCTCGGCTTCGTCTACCTCACCGGTTCGGCCCTGGCGCAGGCGGCCCCCACGCCGGGCGGCGTCGGTGCCGTCGAGGCCGTGCTCATCGCCGGCCTGACGGCGGTCGGCGTCGACAAGGAGATCGCGGTGCCGTCGGTGTTCCTGTTCAGGCTGGCCACCTTCTGGCTGCCGGTCCTGCCGGGATGGCTGGCGTTCCACCACCTCACTCGTCGGGGCATGCTCTAGTGGAGCCCGTCGCTTGACGGTTAGCGGAAACCGTCCGGCTTGCCGTTTCGCGGGTCGTCCCCGTAGGCTTGTTCGTTGCTCTGGGCGCTGCGCGCCCGCTCTCGCAAGCTCCGCACGAAGGTGGCACGCGTGCCCACGTACAGCCCGAAAGCCTCAGAGATCCAGCGTGCCTGGTACGTCGTCGACGCCGACGGTCTGGTTCTCGGTCGGCTGGCGACCGAGGTTGCCCGCTTGCTGCGCGGCAAGCACAAGCCCACCTTCACCCCCCACCTCGACACCGGCGACCACGTCGTCATCGTCAACGCCGACAAGGTGGTGCTCACCGCCGGCAAGGCCGAGCGCAAGACCGTGTACCGCCACTCGGGCTACCCGGGTGGGCTCAAGGCCGAGACGTTCGCCCATCTGCTCGAGCGGCGGCCCGAGGAGGCCGTGCGTCGCACCATTCGGGGGATGCTCCCCAAGACCCGGCTCGGCCGCCAGATGCTGACGAAGCTCAAGGTCTACGCCGGGCCGACCCACCCGCACGCCGCCCAGCAGCCCCAACCGCTCGAGGTTGTGGGCGCTCGACGCACCACCTAACCGCCTGGCAGGAAGATACGACATGGCCACACCGCTCGCGCAGACCACCGGCCGCCGCAAGGGCGCCGTCGCCCGGGTCCGCATCCGTCCCGGCACCGGGACGATCACGATCAACGACCGCGACGTCGCGACCTACTTCCCCTCCAAGGCGCACCGGATGATCCTCTCGGAGCCGCTGCGCGTCGCCGAGGCCGAGGAGGCCTACGACATCGACGCCAGCCTGGTCGGTGGCGGCGTGTCGGGGCAGGCGGGAGCCCTGCGTCTCGGCATCGCCCGGGCCTTGGTGGAGCTCGACCCCGAGCTGCGCACCACGCTCAAGCGCGCGGGCTTCCTGTCTCGCGACCAGCGCGAGAAGGAGTCGAAGAAGTACGGCCTCAAGAAGGCCCGGAAGGCCCCCCAGTACTCCAAGCGGTGAGTCGGCGCCGGGAGCTCCTGGCCCCACGTTCATGCTGAAGTTCGGGACCGATGGCGTGCGAGGCGTCGCCAACGCCGAGCTCACCCCCGAGCTGGCGTTGGCGCTCGGGCGCGCCGCGGCGCGGGTGCTCGGCGGGGACCGCTTCGCCATCGGCCGCGACACCCGGCGCTCGGGGCCCATGCTCGAGGCGGCGCTGTGCGCTGGGCTGGTGAGCGAGGGCGTGGACGTCGAGCTCCTGGGCGTGGCGCCCACGCCGGAGGTCGCCTGGTGGTCCGTGACCGCCGAGGCACCCGCAGCCGTGGTGTCGGCGTCGCACAACCCCTTCCCCGACAACGGCATCAAGCTGTTCGCGGCCGGCGGACGGAAGCTGCCCGACGAGGTCGAGGAGCGGCTGGAGCTCGAGCTGCACGTGCTGCTGGGCGACGCGGCGTCGCCGCGGGATGCGCCGACCGGCGCTGGGTTGGGCGCGGTGCGGACGGATGCGGCCTCGGTGCACTCCGGGTACCGCGCCGCCGTGTCCGCGTCGCTGGCGGGCCGGGACCTGGCCGGCCTGCGGGCGGTGGTCGACTGCGCCCACGGCGCCGCGTCCGTGGTCGCCCCCGCAGTCCTGGCCGGCCTGGGCGTCGACCTCGAGGTCATCCACGCCGACCCGGACGGCACCAACATCAACGCCGGCTGCGGCTCGACCCACCCCCAGGAGCTCGCCCGGAGGGTGGCCGAGCGCGGCGCCGACGTCGGTGTGGCGTTCGACGGCGACGCCGACCGCGTGCTCCTGATCGACGCCGCCGGCGAGCTTGTCGACGGCGACCAGATCATCGCCATCTGCGCCATCGACCGGCACGAGCGGGGGGTCCTCGCTGGCGACAGCGTGGTCGTCACCGTGATGACCAACCTCGGGTTCCGGCTGGCGATGGACAAGCGCGGCATCAACGTGATCGAAACGCAGGTGGGCGACCGCTACGTGCTCGAGGAGCTGGAGTTCCGGCGCCTCCACCTGGGCGGCGAGCAGTCCGGCCACGTGATCTTCCGTGACCTCGCCACCACCGGCGACGGCCTGCTCACCGCGCTCCAGGCGCTCGACGTCGTGGCCCGCTCGGGTCGCAGCCTCGCCGACCTCGCCGGCCAGGCGATGACGCGCCTTCCTCAGGTGCTGCGCAACGTCCGGGTGGCGGAGCGGGACCCCGCCGTCGCGGAGCGGCTCGCCGATCCGATCGCGGCCGTCGAGGCGCGCCTCGGCGACCACGGCCGGGTGCTGGTACGCCCGAGCGGCACCGAGCCGCTCGTCCGGGTGATGGTCGAGGCGCCTACGGAAGACGAGGCCGAGGAAGCTGCCGACGAGCTGATCAAGGCCGTCGAGGCGCTGGACGGGGCGTGAAGCCCTGCGAACCTGCCGCACTTAGCGTCGTCATGGCAGCGCCAACCACGGCAAGTTCGGACGGGATGGGGTCGTCGTAGACTCGTCGCCCATGTGCGGGATCATCGCAGTCCTCCGGCCTCCCGGCGCGCGCCTGGCACCGTCCGCAGACGAGGTCACCGGCCCCCTGCACGACGCCGCCGCCACGCTGGCGTCGAACCTGCCGCTGGTCGAGGCCTGCGGCCGCGCGGCGGATCGTCTCGAGGCCAGCGACGCACAGCTGCGTGGCACCGACGGGGTCTGGGCCCTCGTGCACGACCGGCGCCTGCTGGCCGAGGTCGAGGGCCTGACAGCCCAGCTCGGCGAGACGATCAAGGCCATCGAGGCGGGCCTCGACGCCGGACCGGGCGGTCCTGACAATGACGGCGACGACGCCGATCCCCTTGAGGCCGTCAACGCCGCCGTCGTGTGCCTCAAGGACTCCGTCTGGTCGATAGAACGCGACCGGGTGCGCACCGCCCGGGCGGTGGCCGACCTCGCCGGCAGCGAACCGGGGTGGGCTGCGACCGAGTCGTACAGCGCGATCCAGCAGGCGCTGTCGGCGATCGATCGGCTCGAGGTGCGGGGGCGGGACTCCGCCGGGCTCCACGTCCTGGTGCGGGGTCACGGCCTCGACGTGGGCAGCGCCGCTGTGACCCGCATGCTCGCCGAGCGGGCGAGCGACCCGTTGTTCCGGTCAGGCGCCGTGCGAGCGGTCGACGGCTGCCTGTCGTTCGTGTACAAGGCCGCCGCCGAGATCGGCGAGCTGGGCGACAACACGTCGGCCCTGCGCGACGCCGTCCGGGCCGACGAGCTGCTTCGCCTGGCGGTGTCCGCCGACACCGCGATCGCGACCGTGCTGGGCCACACCCGCTGGGCGTCGGTGGGGATGATCAGCCAGCCCAACGCCCATCCCGTCGACAGCACCGAGACGGGGGCGGCCACCGGCCCGTACGTGGTCGCCGCCCTCAACGGCGACGTCGACAACTTCGCCGACCTCAAGGCGCTGGACGGGCTGCAGATCGCGCCCGAGATAACCACCGACGCCAAGGTGATCCCGACGCTGGTCTCCCATCGCCTGGCCGAGGGCAACGACCTGACGACCGCCTTCCGCAACACGGTCGCCAGCTTCGAGGGGTCGGTGGCGATCGCCGCCAATGCCGCCGCCGAGCCCGACAAGCTCCTCCTGGCGCTGCGGGGAAGCGGCCAGGCCCTGTACGTCGGGCTCGCCGACGGCGCGTACATCGTGGCCAGCGAGCCCTACGGCGTCATCGAGCTGACCGATCGCTACCTGCGGATGGACGGCGAGACCCCCGCCAACCTCGACAACCCCACCGCCAGCCGGGGCCAGATCATCGTGCTCGACGGCAGCCGGGCCGGCACGTTCGAGGGTGTCGAGCGGCTCGCGTACGACGGCACACCGCTGCCCGTCACCGAGACCGACGTCGCCACGGCGCAGATCACCACCCGCGACATCGACCGGGGCCAGTTCCCGCACTTCCTGCTCAAGGAGATCTCCGAGGCGCCCACCAGCTTCCGCAAGACGTTGCGGGGCAAGCTGGTCGAGCGCGAGGCCGGCGGCGAGCTGAACGTGTCGCTCGGGCCCGACGCGCTGCCGGACGACGTGCGGGGCGCGCTCGGCCGCGGCGAGATCGACCGGGTCGTCGTCATCGGGCAGGGGACCGCGGCCGTCGCCGGCGGGGCCATGGCGGCCGCGCTGGACCAGTTCTGCGGGTCCACCAACCTGAAGGTCGACGCGGTGCCCGCCACCGAGCTGTCCGGCTTCGGGCTGCGGCCGTCGATGTCGGACACGTTGGTGGTCGCCATCAGCCAGTCGGGCACCACCACCGACACCAACCGCACGGTCGACCTGGTCCGGTCACGGGGCGCCAAGGTCGTGGCCATCGTCAACCGGCGAGGCAGCGACCTCACCGACAAGGCCGACGGGGTCCTGTACACGTCGGACGGCCGCGACGTGGAGATGTCCGTCGCCTCCACCAAGGCCTTCTACAGCCAGGTCGCGGCCGGCCTGCTGCTGGCGGCCGCGATCAGCGACGAGGTGGGCGGCCGCGTCGACCAGGCCGTGCTCCGGGCGTTGCGTGACCTCCCCGATGCGATGGCCGAGGTGATCGACCGCCGGCCGGCCATTGCCGAGGCCGCCCACAGGCTGGCGCCCGCGAAGCGCTACTGGGCGGTGGTCGGCAACGGGTCCAACCGCATCGCCGCGGCCGAGGTGCGGATCAAGCTGTCGGAGCTTTGCTACAAGTCGATCGCCGCCGACTCCACGGAGGACAAGAAGCACATCGACCTGTCCTCCGAGCCGCTGATCATCGTGTGCGCCGCCGGGCTACAGGGGTCCACCGCCGACGACGTGGCCAAGGAGGTCGCCATCTACCGCGCCCACAAGGCGTCGCCGGTCGTCATCGCCACCGACGGCCAGGCGCGCTTCGCATCGGCGCTCCACGTCCTGCCGGTGCCGCCGACCCACCCCGCGCTGGCGTTCGTGCTCTCGGCCATGGCCGGCCACCTGTTCGGCTACGAGGCGGCGCTTGCCATCGACGCACTGGCGCGGCCGCTGCGCGAGGCGCGGGCCGCCATCGAGGCCGCGACGGTGGGCGGCGACCGCCCGGGCGCGCTCGTCTACCGCGACGGGGAAACGGTCCTGCGGAGGCTGCGGACCGACCTGCAACCGGTGACCCGGCGGTACTCCGACGGGTTGCGGGTCGGCAGCTACGACGGGCAGCTCGAGGCCTCGACCGCGGTACGCCTGACCCAGCTGTTCCGCTACGTGCTCGGCGTCATCCCGCTCGACGCCTACCAGATCGACGAGGGCAAGGTGGGCACACCCGCCGTCATCGTCGACGACCTGACCTCCGCCCTGACGCTCGCCATCGAGGAGCTCACCCGCCCGGTCGACGCGATCAAGCACCAGGCCAAGACAGTCACGGTGGGGATCTCCCGCAGCGACGAGACCCTCCTGGAGGTCGCACTGGTGCGGTCGGTGCTGGACGCCGGGGCCCCGCGCGACTGGCTCACCTACCGCACGCTGCGGACCCTCGCCGACATCAGCCCGGCCATCACCGCGGTGGTGGGGTTCACCCGGTACCGCATCGAGGGACGTGCCGGGCCCGAGGAGGCGGAGGGGGCCGCCACCATCACCGTGGTCGACCGCGGTGGCATCGCCCGCGACATCGCCAGCCGCACCGACCGCTCGCCCGAGCTGCGCGGCACCAAGCGCCGGGTCGCCTACGAGCGCGAGCTGCTCGTGGGCCTGGGCCGGGGGGACAACCGGCCGATCGTCATCGTGCCCGAGGTGAAGGACGGCGAGGCCACCGGCATCACGCTGTTGCACGTGCGCTTCGCCGACCAGCTTCCGGCGCCGACCGTCAGGGGCGTCCTGCAGGGCTACCGGAACCGCTACGCGGTGCTCCGGGATGCCGTGCTCGAGACCGAGCCGACGTTCCGCGAGGACCTGCTGTCCGGGCTGCCGGTCGACGTGCTCCTCACCGAGCCCATCAGCCAGCTGGCCGACCACTGGCGGGCGGGATGAACCTCGTCTTTGAAGATCTTCCGGGCCAATGGCCCGGAAGATCTTCAAAGAACGCTTACCGCCGACGGTGAGCACGGTGCTGGGTGTCGGCGTCGACCTGTGCGAGGTCGACCGGATGCGCCGGGTGCTGGCGCGCACCCCGGGGTTCGTCGCCCGGGTGTTCACCGAGGGCGAGCAGGCGTACTGCCGGATGCGGCGCGACCCGGTCGAGCGGTTCGCCGCCCGCTTCGCCGCCAAGGAGGCGGTGCTCAAGGCCATGGGGGTCGGCCTGGGGGCGTGCGCCTTCCGGGAGATCGAGGTGGTGCGGGCGGAGTCGGGGGCGCCGTCGCTGGCCCTGCACGGGACCGCCGCCAACCTGGCCGGGGCACGGGGCATCGGGGCCTGGCACATGAGCCTCGCCCACACGGCCACCATGGCCCAGGCGTTGGTGATCGCCGTCGACGGCTGAACACCGGCCGGTTACCGGGTGGGTGCTACCAGCCACCCCACTAGTGGGGTGGCTCGCAGCCCAGCACCGGCAACCGACGGCCAGCGGCACCGCTGGACTGCGTCCTCGTCGTCGCCGCAGCTACGGCTGCGCCTTCCTCCTGCGTCCTTGCCACCGGCACCGCTGACTCGCCGGTTACCGGGTGGGTGCTACCAGCCACCCCACTAGCCTCGGTGAGTCATGCGGCCGGTGCTCACCCCCGACGAGATGGCGGCCGTCGATGCCGCCGCCCCCGAGCCGGTGGAGGTCCTGATCGGTCGTGCCGGCGCCGCACTGGCCCGCGAAGCGCTGGGGATGTTGGGCGGTGCGTATGGTCGCCGGGTCGTCGTCGTGGCCGGGAAGGGGAACAACGGCAACGACGGCCGGGATGCCGCCCGTCGCCTCGAGCGCCGAGGCATCCGAGTCCAGGTCGTCGCCGCCGACGACACGCCACCGGTGCTGCCGGCCTGCGACCTGGTCGTCGACGCCGCCTACGGGACGGGGTTCCGGGGGGAGTACGCCGCCCCCGATCCCGGCGGCGCGCCGGTGCTGGCCGTGGACATTCCCAGCGGGGTCACCGGGCTCACGGGCGAGGCCGCCGGCGGCCCGGTGGCCGCCACCCGCACGGTCACGTTCGCGGCGCTCAAGCCCGGGCTGGTGTTCTACCCGGGGCGCGCCCTGGCGGGCACCGTGACCGTGGCCGACATCGGGCTCGACGTGTCGGGCGCACGGGTGGGCGTGGTCGAGGGCGCCGACGTGGCCGCGTGGGTCCCCGCCCGCCCCCCCGACGCCCACAAGTGGCGGGCTGCGGTCATGCTCGCCGCCGGTTCGCCGGGCATGACCGGCGCCGCCCACCTGGCCGCCCGTTCCGCCTACCGCGCCGGTGCAGGGATGGTCCGCGTCGCAAGCCCCGGCCTCGAGTCCGACCCCGCCCTACCCACCGAGGCGGTGGGGATCGCGGTGCCGGCCGCCGGTTGGGATGCTGTCGTCTTCGACGAGCTGGCCCGCATGGGCGCGCTCGTGGTCGGCCCCGGCCTCGGGCGGGGCGCCCCGGCGGTGGCCGCCATCCACCACCTCGTGGCGAGCGCCCCGGTGCCGGTGGTGGTCGACGGCGACGGGTTGTCGGCCCTCGGCGCGCAGGTGGGCGACGTGATCGCCGGCCGCGGCGCCAATGCCCCGATCGTGCTCACCCCCCATGACGGCGAGTTCGCCCGCCTCGCAGGCGACCCCCCCGGGCCCGATCGCATCGCCGCCGCCCGCGGCCTCGCCGCGGACGTGGGGGCGATCGTGCTGCTCAAGGGGCCCACCACCACGGTGGCCCACCCCGACGGGCGCGTCCGGCTGAACGTCGCCGCCGACGCCCGGCTGGCGACCGCCGGCACCGGGGACGTGCTCTCGGGCATCATCGGGTCCCTCCTCGCCCAGGGGGTGGACGCGTTCGACGCGGCCGCGGCAGGGGCGTGGCTGCACGCCCGGGCGGCCGAGGAGGGCCCGGCGCGGGGGCTGATCGCCTCCGACGTCGTCGCGGGGCTGCCCGCGGCCCTGGCGGCGGTGTCCGGCTCGGCCGTCGGTGGTGCCGCCTAGTGGGCGCGAGGAACCACTAGTGGCGCGGGCGTGGGCCGAGGTCGATCTCGGCGCCATCCGGCACAACGTCCGCACGCTCCGCGCCATCGCCGCCCCGGCCCGGATGTGCGCCGTCGTGAAGGCCAACGGCTACGGGCACGGTGCCGCCGCCGTCGGGCGCGCCGCGGTCGAGGCCGGCGCCGACTGGCTGGGCGTCGCGCAAGTCGACGAGCTGGTGGGGCTGCGCGATGCCGGGATCGAGGTCCCGCTGTTGCTGCTGTCGGAGCCGCGGCTCGACGAGGTCGACGACGCCATCGCCACCGGCGCCCGGCTCACCGTCTACAGCCCCACCTGCATCGCGGCACTGGCGAAGTCGGTTCGGTCCCGCCGGGGCAGCACCGTCGCCGTCCACCTCAAGGTCGACACCGGCATGCATCGCGTGGGTGCGGCCCCCGGCGACGCCGTCGCACTGGCCCGTTCCATCGGGGAGCTGGCGGAGCTGCGGCTCGAGGGGGTGTGCACCCACCTCCCGGTCGCCGACGAGCCCGACAACCCCTTCACCGACGACCAGATCGCCAGGTTCGACGCCGTTGTGGCCGAGCTGCGGGCGGCGGGGATCGATCCGGGCATCATCCACATGGCCAACTCGGCGGGCACGATCGCCCACCCCAAGGCGCGCTACGACGTGGTGCGGTGTGGCATCGCCGTCTACGGCATCCCCCCGGCGCCGGCGCTGGCGGCGCAGGCCGCCGACCTCCACCCGGCCCTGACCCTCGCGTCCGAGGTCGCGTTCGTGAAGCCGTTGGCGGCGGGGGAGCGGGTGTCGTACGGGCACCGTCACGAGATCGCCCGGGACACGGTGGTCGCCACGGTGCCGATCGGCTATGCGGACGGTGTGTTCCGATCGCTGCCCTTGGCCGGCCAGGAGGTGCTGATCCGTGGCGAGCGGCGCCCCATCGTCGGCGTGGTCACGATGGACCAGCTGATGGTGGACTGCGGTCCGGGCTCGGACGTCGCGCCCGGCGAGCGGGTCGTGCTCCTCGGAGGGCAGGGCGACGAGCGCATCACCCCCGACGAGTGGGCGGGCCACCTCGGGACCATCTCCTACGAGGTGGTGTGTGCGATCGGCGCCCGCGTGGCCCGGCGCTACCGATAGGCGGGTGGACGGGATGGTCACGGACGTCGCCGGGGTGCGGGTGGGGCATTGGACGGATCCCGAGGCACGCACGGGCTGCACCGTGGTCCTGTTCCCCGACCGGACCGTGGCGTCCGGCGATGTGCGCGGCGGTGCGCCGGCCACCCGGGAGCTCGAGCTCCTCGATCCCCAACGCACCGTGAGCCGGATCGACGCCGTGCTGCTCACTGGCGGCTCGGCGTTCGGTCTGGCGGCCGCCGACGGCGCGATGCGCTTCTGCGAGGAGCGGGGTATGGGCTTCGCCACGCCCGTGGGCCCGGTCCCGATCGTCGTGGCCTTGGCGCTGTTCGATCTGGCCGTCGGCGACCCGGCGGCCCGGCCCGGACCGGACGAGGGCTATGCCGCGTGCGTGGCGGCGACCGACGGCCCCGTCGAGCTCGGGTTGATCGGCGCCGGTGCCGGGGCCACGGTCGCCAAGCTCGGCCGGGCCGGGGACCGCCGCCCCGGGGGCCTGGTCTCGGCCGGCGCGGAGGGGGGCGGCCTGCGGGTGGCGGCCCTGGTGGCGGTCAACGCCTCGGGCACCCCCGGCGCCGACGACCGGATGGCGCTGGAGCTCGCCGGTGCCCGCGACGTGGCGGAGGCCCGCGTGACCGGAACCGGTTTCGTCAACACCACGATCGGGGTCGTGGCCACCAACGCCCGCCTCGACAAGATGGCCTGCCACCTCGTGGCCCAGGGCGGCCACGACGGGCTCGCCAGGTCGCTGTTCCCCGCGCACACGCGCGCCGACGGCGATGCGTTCGTGGCGGCGGCAACCGGTGAGGTGGAGGCCGACGTGGACGTCGTGCGGGCCCTCGCAGTCCACGTGGTCGCCGAGGCCGTGCGGTCCCTGGCGTAACGGGCGGGGGGGTCGCCAACTGGGTGTAGCCGTCTGGCCGATGACCGCACAGCTACACCCAGAACGGGGTTTGGTTGGGCGCTCCTCAGAACGGCCGCTCGGGCGGACCGACGACGGGCCCGGGAGTGAAGGTGGCGGGCATCCGCACCGCACCGTTCAGCTGCGGGTTTCCCTGGTAGAAGCGCGTGGCGGCCCGGTCGACCTCGTAGTCGGGCATGCGGTCCAGCACCTGGCGGACGAGGACCTGGAACATCGTGCGGGCCATGTGCATCCCGATGCAGCGGTGCGGCCCGACGCCGAAGGCTAGGTGCGGGTTGCGCTCGCGGTCGAGGTCCACCTCGTCGGGTCGCTCGAACGCCCGGGGGTCACGGTTGGCCGACAGCCAGCTCAACATCAGGTGGTCGCCGCGCCGGAGCTGCTGGCCCCCCAGCTCCACGTCGCGGGTGATGGTGCGCGTCAGCGTCTCGTTCACCGAGAAGTAGCGCAGGAACTCGTCGGTGGCGGCGCCCAGCAGGCGGGGCTCGTCGATGAGGCGCCGGCGGAGGTCGTGGTGCTCGTCGAGGTGGTACAGGGTGAGCGACGTGAGCGAGGTGGTCGTGTCGAGGCCCCCCGCCACCAGGTTCCACAGCACCGACACCAGCTCGTCGTCGGTGAGACGACGGCTCCCGTCGAGCTCGCCGTCGCCGTCGACCTCCATCTCGACGAGCTGGGTGAGCAGGTCGTCGCGGGGCTGGCGCCGGCGCGCATCGATCTCGCCCTGGAGCTCGGCCACCATGCCCGGCACGTTGGCGATCGCCTCGTCGTACTCGGGGCTCCCGGGCCGGTACGAGACCGTGCCGTGGAACACTGCGGCGTAGTGCGGCCAGCTGTCGTGCGGCAGCCCCACCAGCTCCATCGTCAGGATCGCCGGAACCGGGTTGGCCAGATCGAGGACGAGGTCGATGCCGCCGGTCTCGATCCTCTGGTCGATGAACCACGTGGTCGCGGCCTCCATCAGCGGTTGGAGGCGAGCGATGGCGGGCGGCGCGAGGAACCGGTTGAGGACCCGGCGGAGCCCGCCGTGGCGGGGCCCCTCGACCTCGGCGATCCCCTGGGGAGGGATCCGGCCCCGCGGCAGACCCGCGATCCCGAGGTAGTCGATGCCGTCGTCGGGCTCGGCCCCGTAGCGGCTGGTGAACGTCTCGGCGTCACGGGAGACGGTGGCGACCTCGTCGTAGCCGCTCACGACCCAGAATCCGCCGTAGTTGGAGTTGTAGGCGACCGGACAACGGCGCAACTCGGCCCAGCGAGCGTGGCGCTCCTCGTGGAACTCCCGATTGTGGTGGTCGAAATCGACCGTCGCTCGGTCGGCCATCGCGTCGGTCATCGCGGCGCCCTCCCCTCGTCCCGCACAGCGGGAGGTCACCGTGATAGCACGTCGGCGGTCGGGGTTTCTGACGTCCGCGTCAGCCTTGGGCTATGAATGGCGGGGTGGGGGAGGACTTGGCCCGCTTGCTGGCCGAGCGGCGGACGGAGATGCCGCCTATCGACGCCGGCCGGATGCACCGCCAGCGCCACGCTCGCCTCCAGGCCGAGCTGGCCCGCCAAGGCGTCGAGGCCGCGCTCCTGCTGCACGGGTCCAACGTCGCGTACGCAACGGGCGAGGCGGTGCGGGGCGTCGACGTGTCGTATGCGACCTTCGAACGCCCGGCGGCCGTGGTGGTCGCCGGGGAGGACCGACCGCACCTGCTGGCGCACCACGAGGATCCGACCCTCGACGTCGAGCGCCATCCCGCCGCATGGCCGGAGCTCGACGAGGGCGCCGACGACCTGGCCCGCGTCCTCGAGGAGATCGTGGGCCCCGTCGCCGGTCGGCGGGTGGCGGTCGACGAGCAGACCGGCACCATGCTGCGCGCCGGCGTGCTGGACGGCGCCGACATCGCCGACGCGTCCCACCTCGTCGGCGCCGCCAAGCTCACCAAGACCGACGACGAGCTCGCCTGCATCGCCGAGGCCCAGCGCCGCAACGAGGACGCGATGGCCGCCATCCAGGACACGGCCCGGATTGGCGCGACCCGCAGCGAGGTCGCCGGCGCGTTCCTGGCGCGGCTGGTCGAGCTGGGGGTCGAGGCCAACCTGATCGACCCGATCTTCCAGCCCATGCCGCGGACGGTGGCCGACGGGCCGCGTACGACCGCCAAGACCGTCGCCTTCCCCACCGGCGTCAACGATCCCACTTTCGGCGAGGGCGACCTCGTCTGGGTCGACAGCGGCATCGACCACCTCGGCTACGCCTCGGACTTCGGGCGGACGTGGGTCGTCGGGCGCGATCCGAACGCGGCCGAACGGAGGCTGTTCGAGCGCTGGTGCGACGTGATGGTCGCGGTCCTCGAGGTGCTGAAGCCGGGCGCGAGTGCCGGTGAGCTCTGCCGGGCCGCGAAGGCGGCCAACGACGGGAGCCGCCCCTGGCTGCCGCACTTCTACCTGGCTCACGGCGTCGGGGTGGAGAGCGCGGAGATGCCGCTGGTGGGCACCGACCTCGGGCCCGAGTTCGACGATCGCCTGGTCATGGCGCCGGGGATGGTGCTCGTGCTCGAACCGGTGATCTGGGACGACGGCGTCGGCGGCTTTCGGGCCGAGGAGATCGTGGCCGTGACCCAGGACGGCTGGCGGCATCTTGGTGGCGGGCACCCCTACCCGCCGTTCGCATGAGGGACGCCTTCCGTCCGTGACCGCCCCGACCCCGACGATTGAGGACGCCGAGCTGCGGTCGGCACGCCGGGACCGGGTGTTCGACGCCATGGCCATGGTCGGGCTGGAGATGCTGGTGCTCGGGCGCCGCGACTCCGTGGCCTATGCCACCGGCGCACGCTCGCTGTGGACCGCCGGCAGTCGCCCTTTCGGGCCCGCGTGCGTGCTGGTGGAAGCGGCCCGGTCGGTCCACCTGCTGTCGACCTGGGACGAGGGCGTGCCCCCCGAGGTTCCGTTCGAGCACCTCTACGGGGTGACGTGGAACGGAGCGATCCTGGCCGGTGCGTTGGCGGCGATCCCCGGCCTCGCCGCAGCGACGCGGATCGGCGTCGAGGCCCTGTCACCGGGGTTCGAACGCATGGCCCGGCGCCTCGCCCCCGCGGCCGCGCTCGTGCCCGCCGACGACCTGATGCGCGCCGTGCGGGCCCTGAAGCTGCCGGCGGAGGTCGCCCGGATCGGGGCTGCGGTGGCCGTGGCGGGGGCGGCCGTGGAGGCCGCCGATGCGGCCCTGGTGGGTGGCGCGGGTCCGGCCGCGGCGCGGTCCGCGGCGTGGGAGGCGGCCGCCGGGCGAGGAGTCACGGTGCCGACCTCCGGGGTGGGCGTCTGGCCGGCCGATCCGGCCGTCGGAGCCCGCTTCCACGTCGATGTGGGGTTCCTCGTCGACGGCTACGAGGGCGGCCTGGGCCGCACGCTGCCCGGTTCCGACGATCATGCCCCGGCGGTCGCGGCGCAGCGGCGGCTGGTCGACGCGTGCCGCCCCGGGACCACCGCTGCGGACCTCCGCCGGGCCGTTCCCGGTGGTGCGGCCCGCTGGCGTGTGCGTGGCAGCGGCATGGGGTTCGAGACCCCGGTGCTGTCCGCAACTCTCGGCCGGGCCGAGGTGATCGAGGAACACATGGTCCTGTCCGTCGAGCTCGAGCTCGACGGACGGCGCCGCCGGGACCTCGTTGCGGTCGGCGCGGACACCACCGATGTCCTCTGAGCGGCCAGGGTGTCCTGCCGCAGGCCACCTAGGCTGACCCGAGTGCCAGTGGACCCCCGCGCTGCCGCCACCCTCGTGGCCCGCACCTCCTCGGTGGAGGCGACCCAGGGCTTGGCGGCGGCGCTGGCCTCGCTGGCGCAGCCGGGCGACCTGGTGGTGCTGGCGGGCGACCTGGGCGCCGGCAAGACCGCGTTCGTGCAGGGCTTCGGCCGCGGGCTGGGGGTGGGCGAGCCGATCACCAGCCCGACCTTCACCCTGGTGCAGGAATACGTCGGTCGGATGCCCGTGCACCACGTGGACGTCTACCGCCTCGATCAGCTCAGCGAGGTGGTCGACCTCGGCCTGTCCGAGCTGCTCGACGACGAGGGTGTCGTGCTCATCGAGTGGGGCGACGCCATCCTCCCGCTGCTCCCGGCCGACCTCCTGGAGGTGCGGCTGACGTTCGGGGCCGCCGACGACGACCGCACGATCGTGCTGCGGAGCTCTGGTCGGTTGTGGCTCCGGCGCATGGCGTCGCTCGTCGAGGCCGTGGCGCCCTGGGCGGAGGCGCCCGACAGGGCGGCACCGTGCTGATCCTCGGGATCACGACCTCGACGACGCAGGTCGGCTGCGCGATCGGTGGGCACGAGGGCGTGCTGGCGTCGACCCAGTCGTGCCGCGGCAAGCGCCACGCGGAGTCGCTGGCACCGTCGATCGAGTTCCTGCGCCGCCAGGCGCGGGTCGACCTGGGGGAGCTCGGCTGCGTAGCGGTCGACGTGGGCCCGGGGCTGTTCACGGGGCTTCGGGTCGGCATCGCCGCCGGTAAGGCGATCGCCCACGCGCTGCGGATCCCGATGATCGGGGTCGGCAGCCTCGACCTGCTGGCGTTCCCGGTGCGGTGGAGCCCGCGCCTGATCGTGGCCGCCATCGACGCCCGCCGGGGCGAGCTGTTCACGGCCACCTACCGGCAGGTGCCGGCCGGCGTGCAGCGCCTGCGTGGCTACCAGATCTCGTCGCCGGACGATCTGGCCGGCGACCTCGAGGCCACCCGCGAGGACGTGCTGCTGGTCGGCGACGGCGGCCTGCGCTACTCCGACGCGTTCGCCGACCTGGCCAACGTCGAGATGGGGGATCAGGGGCTGGCCTACCCGTCCGCCGCGTCGCTGGTCCAGCTCGCCCACGCCCGGGCCCTGCGCGAGGAATTCGTCAAGCCGTGGGAGCTGGAGCCGCTGTACCTGCGACGGCCGGACGCGGAGATCAACTGGTCGACCCGCGACGTTGTGGAGAGCCACGGGAGTCCGCAATGATGGCCCGCGCACTGCGACTACCGGGCGATCCCGACGCGCTCGAGGTACGCATCACGCCCATGCGCCGTCGGCACCTGCGGGGGGTGTTGAGGATCGAGCAACAGGTGTATCCGCGCCCGTGGACGTTCGGGCTGTTCCTCGGTGAGATCAGCCAGCGCGCCAGCCGCGCCTACCTCGTGGCGCGCGTGGGATCCGACGTCGTGGGTTATGCCGGGATGTTCCGCGCGATCGACGACGGCCACATCACCACGATCGCGGTCGATCCGGCGTGGCAGCGGCGGGGCGTCGCCACCCGCATGCTGCTCGCCCTGGCCCGGGCCGCCATGGACCGCGGGTCCCGCAATCTCACGCTCGAGGTGCGGATGAGCAACTCGGGGGCGCAAGCCCTGTACCAGCGCTTCGGCTTCGTGCCGGCCGGTGTGCGCAAGGGCTACTACCCCGAGACCGGCGAGGACGCCCTGGTCATGTGGGCCAACGACATCGACACGGAGGCCTACGCCGCCCGCCTGCGCGAGATCGAGAGTGGCGTGCCGGGCCGCACGGTGGTCGAGGGCGACTGGGTCTAGGTCTCGAGGGACCCCGGCGGGCCGCCGCCCCGCGCCCCCGCCGGTTTCGGCCGTAGGCTTCCTGGCCGATGGCTGACGTGATCCTGGGCATCGAGACCTCGTGCGACGAGACCGCCGCCGCGGTGGTCGAGCGCGCCACCCGTGTCCGTTCGTCGGTGGTCGCCAGCCAGATCGACCGCCACGCCCGTTACGGCGGCGTCGTCCCCGAGATCGCCAGCCGGGCCCACGTCGAGCTGCTCACGCCCGTGGTCGCCCAGGCGCTGGTCGAGTCGGGCGTCGCGGACCAGGACATCGACGCCGTCGCCGCCACCGCCGGGCCCGGCCTCGTGGGCTCGCTGCTGGTGGGCGTCAGCGCCGCCAAGGCGTTCGCCCTTGTCTGGGACGTGCCCTTCGTGGCCGTCAACCACCTCGAGGGCCATCTATACGCTGCGTTCCTCGAGGAGCCCGACCTCGAGCCGCCGCTGGTGGTGCTGCTGGTGTCGGGTGGCCACACGCTGCTGGTGCACATGGAGGACCACGGCCGCTACCGCATCCTCGGCTCGACCATCGACGACGCAGCCGGCGAGGCGTTCGACAAGGTGGCCCGGTTCCTGGGGCTCGGGTACCCCGGCGGGCCGGTCATCGACCGCATCGCCGTCGACGGCGATCCCCACGCCATCGCGTTTCCCCGGGCGATGCTCGACCGCGACTACGACTTCAGCTTCAGCGGGCTGAAGACCGCGGTGGTCAACTACGTCCGCAAGCACCCCGACGTCGCCACGGCCGACGTCGCCGCCAGCTTCCAGGAGGCCGTGGTCGACGTGCTGGTCACGAAGGCCCGCAAGGCGGCCCGAGACGTGGGCGCCAAGGGGCTGTGCCTCGGTGGGGGGGTGGCGGCCAACAGCTCGCTGCGCTCGCGGTTCGTCGAGGCGTGCGACGAGGACGGCATCCGTCCGTTCGTCCCGAGCCGGTCGATGTGCACCGACAACGCCGCGATGATCGCGGCCGCGGGCTGGTGGCGGCTCCGTTCCGACGGTCCCTCGCCGCTCGACACCGGCGCGACGCCCAACCTTCGCCTCCCCGTCTCCTAACTCACGAGATCCGGTTGTCGGAGCACGCGGTAGGCAGGGCGTGACCGAACCCGGGGGACCCCTGATCGACCGTCGCACGTTCCTGGCCGGCGTCGTCGCCACTGCGCTCGCCGCCGGCTGCAGCGGTGGCGACGGCTCCGGCGACGCCGGGCGCGACAGCGGGTCCGAGGGGTCGGCGAACGGCGAGGCCGCCAGCGACCTGCCGCCCCTTCCCGACGACCTGCCTGCGTCGCTGTTCGCGCTCGGCGTCGCGTCCGGCGATCCGCTGCCCGATTCGGTGATCCTCTGGACCCGGCTGGTGGCCGAGCCGCTGACCGACGGCGGGGGCATGCCGACGGCCCCGGTCCCCGTGAGGTGGGAGGTGGCGACCGACGAGGACTTCGAGGAGGTCGTGGCCCAGGGCGCCACCAGTGCCGAGCCCGCGCTGGCCCATTCGGTCCACGTGGACGCGGGCGACCTCGAGCCCAGCACCGAATACTGGTACCGGTTCACGGTGGGCGACCTGACCAGCCCCATGGGCCGCACCCGGACGGCGCCGGCCGCGGGCGCCGCCGTGGACCGGCTCCGGTTCGCGTTCGCCTCCTGCCAGGACCAGCAGGAGGGCCATTGGACCGCGCACGAGCACTTGGCTGCCGAGGACGTGGACCTGGTCTTCTTCCTGGGCGACTACATCTACGAGGACGATCCCCGGACCGACGCCGTCCGTCCCGGGCGAACACCGGAGCCCGTCGACCTGGCGGGCTACCGCCTGCGCCATGGCGAGTATCGCTCGGATCCCCGGCTCCAGGCCGCCCACGCACGCTTCCCCTGGGTGTGCACTCCCGACGACCACGAGGTCGACAACAACTACGCCGGGCTGAACGAGGAGCTGCCACAGGACGGCGGTTCCGGCAGCGCCCCAGAGGCGTTCCGACAGCGGCGGGCGGCCGCCTACCAGGCCTACTACGAGCACCTGCCGCTGCGGATCGAGCCGCCGAGCGGCGGCGACGCCCGCATCCATCGCGACCTCGCCTGGGGCGCCCTGGCCCGGTTCTACGTCCTCGACACGCGCCAGTACCGCACCGATCAGGCGTGCGCTCGCCCCTCAGACATCGGCGCCCCCTGCGCCGACGTGACGGAACCGGCTCGGACCATGCTGGGCGAGGAGCAGGAGGCCTGGCTCGGCGACGCGCTCACGGCATCGGATGCCAGGTGGAACGTGCTGGCGCAACAGGTGGTGATGACCAGGCTGGCCCTGATCCCGGGAACCGACGACCTGTTCAACCTCGACCAGTGGGACGGCTATCCCGCCAGCCGCCAGCGCGTCATCGACCAGCTGACGGGGGTCTCGAACCCCGTGGTGATCACCGGCGACATCCACCTCAGCGGGCTCGGCGTCGTGACTCGCGACGGCGCCGACGCGACCACCGAGCCGGTCGCCACCGAGCTGGTCGGCACGTCGATCTCGTCATCGTTCCCGGCCGCCTTCGTGGACGCGATCGGCGCGATCGCCAGCGCCTCACCGGCGATCCACTACGCCGAGGCCCGCCATCGGGGCTACGTCGTGGTCGAGGTGACGCCCGACGAGCTGCGCGCCGACTACCGCTACGTGAGCACCACAGCCGAGCCCACCGCGGAGCTGTCGACGGGTACGAGCTGGCGCGTCCGGGCCGGCGACCCGGTGCCGCAGCCGCGCCTGAGCCTGCTGGCACTCTGGGGTTGCGAGTGCTAACCAGCGTGCCCTAGCGTTAGCAGTCGACATAGGGAGACTGCTAACCCAACGAGGGTTAGCCGAGCGAGCGCCAATGGAGGCGACACGCATGAATCTGCAGCCCCTCGACGATCGCATCGTCGTCAAGCCCGGTGAGAGCGAGGAGACCACCGCCAGCGGCCTGGTCATCCCCGACACCGCCAAGGAAAAGCCGCAGCAGGGCGAGGTCCTGGCCGTGGGCCCGGGCAAGCGCTCCGAGCAGACCGGCGAGATCATCCCCGTCGGGGTGAGCGTTGGCGACACCGTCCTCTACAGCAAGTACGGCGGCACCGAGGTCACCATCGACGGCGAGGACGTGCTCGTGCTGTCGGCCCGTGACGTGCTCGCACTAGTGAAGAAGTGAGCGGCTGATGCCCAAGATCCTCAAGTTCGACGACCAGGCCCGGCGTGCGCTCGAGGCCGGCGTCAATAAGCTCGCCGACGCGGTGAAGGTCACCCTCGGCCCCAAGGGCCGCAACGTGGTGCTCGACAAGAAGTGGGGTGCCCCGACCATCACCAACGACGGGGTGTCGATCGCCCGCGAGATCGAGCTCGACGACCCCTTCGAGAACATGGGCGCCCAGCTCGTGAAGGAGGTCGCCACCAAGACCAACGACGTCGCCGGTGACGGCACCACCACCGCCACCGTCCTGGCCCAGGCGCTGGTGCACGAGGGACTGCGCAACGTGGCCGCGGGTGCCAGCCCCACCGGGCTCAAGCGGGGCATCGAGAAGGCCGTGTCGGCCGCGGTCGAGGCGATCGCCGATCAGGCCCGGGAGATCGACGACAAGTCGGAGATCGCCCAGGTCGCGGCCATCTCGGCGGCCGATCCCGCCATCGGTGAGGTGCTCGCCGACGCGATCGACAAGGTCGGCAAGGACGGCGTGGTCACCGTCGAGGAGTCCAACACGTTCGGCATGGAGCTCGAGTTCACCGAGGGCATGCAGTTCGACAAGGGCTACCTGGCGCCGTACTTCGTCACCGACCAGGACCGTCAGGAGGCGACCCTCGAGGACGCCTACGTGCTGCTTCACCAGGCCAAGATCAGCTCCGTGCAGGACCTGCTGCCGGTGCTGGAGAAGGTCATGCAGTCGGGCCGCCCGCTGCTGATCATCGCCGAGGACGTCGAGGGCGAGGCGCTGGCCACCCTCGTGGTCAACAAGATCCGCGGCACGTTCAACAGCGTGGCCGTGAAGGCGCCGGGCTTCGGTGACCGCCGCAAGGCGATGCTGCAGGACATGGCCATCCTCACCGGTGGTCAGGTCGTGTCCGAAGAGGTCGGGCTCAAGCTCGACAACATCACGCTCGACCTGCTCGGCCGGGTGAAGAAGGCCATCGTCACCAAGGACGACACCACCCTCATCGAGGGCGCAGGTTCCGGGGACGAGATCAAGGGCCGCATCCAGCAGATCCGCAACGAGATCGACAACACCGACTCCGATTGGGACCGCGAGAAGCTGCAGGAGCGGCTGGCCAAGCTGTCCGGCGGCGTGGCGGTCGTCAAGGTCGGTGCGGCGACCGAGGTCGAGCTCAAGGAGAAGAAGCACCGCATCGAGGACGCCTTGTCGGCCACCCGGGCCGCCATCGAAGAGGGCGTCGTCGCGGGCGGCGGCACCGCGCTGCTGCGGAGCCGCATCGCCGTGGGCAAGGTCGTCGACTCGCTGCAGGGCGACGAGGCCACCGGTGCCCGGACCGTTTACCGGGCGCTCGAGTGGCCGGCGCGGCTCATTGCCGACAACGCCGGGCTCGAGGGCGCAGTGGCGGTCCGCCACATCGAGGCCGAGACTGGCACGATCGGCCTCAACGCCCTGAGCGGTGACTACGAGGACCTGGTCAAGGCCGGCGTCATCGACCCGGCCAAGGTCACCCGCGCAGCGCTACAGAACGCGGCCTCGATCGCCGGCCTGGTGCTGACGACCGAGTCACTCGTGGCCGACAAGCCCGAGCCCCCCGCCCCCGCGCCGGCCGGCGGCGGCGATCCCATGGGTGGCATGGGCGGCATGGGGATGATGTAGTCCCCAGTCACCTGCGTCATGCACGCACTGCCGACGGGCCCGCCACACGATGGCGGGCCCGCCCGCGTGCGGGGCGGTGGGTCGTTGGAGGACACGGCACATCCCACCCGAGGTCATAGGTTCCGTCGACCCGAGGGCGAGGTCATGGGTTCCGAGCCCGGTACCCATTGCCTCCGCCCCCTGGCGGCGGAACCCATCGCCTCGGGGTGCGACGGGTTGGCCCAGGTGTGGGCTGTCAGCGCTCGCGGCTCGGCAGCTCGCTGGGTCCGACGTTGGCGACGAGCCAGGCGTTGAGCGGGGTCAGGGAGCGCCAGCATTCGGCGACCGTGTCCCGGGCCGCCTCGGAATGGAGCCACGGCCCGGGCTCGTGGTCCCACCAGCCGATGATGCCCTTGAACCGCAGCAGCGCGATGCGGGGGTGGTCAGCGGCGTAGCCACGCGGCGCGGTCTTGAGCTCGTCGTGGGCGCCGACCTCCCCGTCCTTGCGGCGAATGTCGGCGACGATCTCCTCGAGCTCGGGCCCGATCCGATCGTCGGCGATGGCTTCGCGGAGGCGCGCCAGCTGATCGGTCGCGGGCATGTAGGCGCCGCCGCCCGCCATGAGGCCCTCGGCCGACACCGAGAGGTAGTACGTGCCGACGCCCTCGTGGGCCTGGCCGATCACGGCGGCGGCGTTCGTCTTGTACGGGGACTTGTCCCGGGAGAAGCGGGTGTCGCGGTTGGGCCGGAACACCTTGGCCTCGCCGAACTCCGGGCGCAGGTCCTCGAGGAGGTGCTCGAGCGGCGCCCGGACCTCGTCCTCGTACCGCGCCCGGTTGGCCTGCCACCAGTCCCGGGTGTTGTTGGCGGCCAGGTCCTCGTAGAACGGGACGAGCCCGGTCCCGAAACCATTGAACAGCACGACGAAGAATGTACGTCCCTCCGCCGGGTCACGAGGCCCGGGGCAGCCCCTCCGGGCGAAGTGTCCGCAGGCTTGACTAGCCGGGGCGCCGATGGGGTAAAGCCGAAGAGGTG
This sequence comes from uncultured bacterium, assembly GCA_963756425.1. Classification (GTDB taxonomy): domain Bacteria; phylum Actinomycetota; class Acidimicrobiia; order Acidimicrobiales; family VFJN01; genus DASQUK01. Next base: position 67,863 of record CAVWNW010000001.1, read on the forward strand.
CTCGGTTCGTCGATCCGCCGGCGGCCGGTATCTGGGGTCCGGTCATGCGTCGCCTTCGCAGCGGCGGTACTGCTCGGCAGCGGCGTCCTGGTGGGGTGCGGCGGAGGGGGCGGGGGCGGTACGCCCACGCTGACCTGGTACATCAACCCCGACAACGGGGGGCAGCAGGACCTGGCCGCCAAGTGCACCAAGGCGGCCGACGGCGACTACCGCATCGAGACTGCATTGCTGCCCAGCGATGCCGACGGCCAGCGGGAGCAGCTCGTCCGTCGGCTGGCGGCCGACGACAGCTCGATCGACATCATGAGCCTCGACCCGGTGTTCGTGCCCGAGTTCGCCAACGCCGGCTTCCTCCGTCCCTTCAGCGACGACGAGGCCGCTGCGGTGACGAAGGACGTGCTCGATGGTCCCGCCGAGACGGTGAAGTGGGACGACAAGGTGGTGGCGGCACCGTTCTGGGCCAACACCCAGCTCCTGTGGTACCGCAAGTCGGTCGCCGAGCAGGCCGGCATCGATCCTGCGAGCGGGCCGGTCACGTGGGACCAGGTCATCAAGGCGGCCGAGCAGACCGACACCACGGTCGAGGTCACCGGCGCCCGCTATGAGGGCTACATGGTGTTGATCAACGCCCTGGTCCTCTCGGCCGGTGGCGAGGTGCTGAAGGATCCCGAGGCCGGCAAGGACGCGATCCCCGAGCTCGACACCGATCCTGGACGAAAGGCCGCCGAGATCATCCACCGCGTGGCCACCAGGGTCGGCGACCCGGCCATCTCCACGGCCATCGAAGAGAATGCCCGGTTGGGGTTCCAGGCCGACAACGGCGGGTTCATGATCAACTGGCCCTACATCTACGGCGCCGCCCGCGGCGCAGTCGACGACGGGTCCCTCGACAAGGCGGTGTTCGACGACATCGGCTGGGCGCGCTTCCCCCAGGTCGACTCGGGGACCGAGAGCGCGCCGGCGCTGGGCGGCATCGACCTCGGCATCGGCGCCTTCAGCAAGCATCCCGACGAGGCGGTGGCCGCGGTCAACTGCATCACCTCGGTCGAGAGCCAGACGGAGTACATGATCGCCGAGGGCAACTCCGGCGCCCGCTCGGCGGTGTACGACAACGCGGATGTCCGCAAGGCCTTCCCCATGGCCGACCTGATCCGCGACTCGATCGACACCGCCGGGCCCCGGCCCCGCAGCGCCTACTACACCGATGTGAGCTCGGCGACCGTGCGGGAATACCACCCGCCGGCGAGCGTCAACCCCGATTCGACGCCGCGCAAGGCCGACGACCTGATCGTCGGCGTGCTGCAGGACCGGCAGCTGTTGTAGGGAGGGAGCGAGGATGACCACCGTGGCCGCACCCCCGGGCACCGGCGACGCCGGGAGGGGCGTGCGGGCACCCGGCCATGCCCGGCGCAGCGAGCGGGCACGCGACGAGGAGCACCTCGGCTGGTACCTGGTCGCGCCGGCGGTGGTCGTCATGCTGGCGGTCACGGCCTATCCGCTGGGCAGGGCGGTGTATCTGTCGCTCTACAGCTACCGGCTGACCGACCCCGCGGCGAAGGAGTTCGTCGGGCTGCGCAACTACGGCGTCGTGCTCACCGACAGTCTGTGGTGGCAGGACGTCTTCACCACCGTGTTCATCACCGTGGTGACCGTCGCCGTCGAGCTGGTCATCGGTTTCGCCTTCGCCACGGTGATGCACCGCATCATCTTCGGCCGCCGTACGGTCCGCACGGCGATCCTCATCCCCTACGGCATCATCACCGTGGTCGCCGCCTTCGCCTGGCAGTACGCCTTCGCCCTCGACTCGGGCTTCGTCAACGAGTGGTTCGGGCTGGGCGACAAGGCCTGGTTCTCGGACCGGTGGTCGGCGCTGGCGGTGATCATCCTGGCCGAGGTGTGGAAGACGACGCCGTTCATCTCGCTGCTGCTGCTTGCCGGGTTGGCCCAGGTGCCCGAGGAGTTGCAGGAGGCGGCCAAGGTCGACGGCGCCAGCGCGTGGCAGCGGCTGTGGCGGGTCACGATTCCCAACATGAAGGGCGCGATCCTGGTGGCGCTCCTGTTCCGCACGCTCGACGCCTTCCGCATCTTCGACACCATCTTCATCATGACCGGCGGCGCCGAGAAGACCGAGAGCTTGTCGATCCTCGCCTTCCGCCAGACCATCACCCGCACCGAACTGGGCCTGGGCGGCGCGGTGTCGGTGCTGCTGTTCCTCTCCGTGATGCTCATTGCCTTCGCGATCATTCGGGGCTTCAACGTGGACCTGGGACAGGTGAGGGGGGACTGAGATGAACTCGCTGCGCTCCAGGGTGGGTTGGGGACTCGCCGGACTGGCGATCCTCGTCTACACGCTGCTGCCGGTGGCGTGGATCGTGTCGCTGTCGTTCAAGGAGGGCGACGACATCAACAACAAGAAGTTCCTGCCCTCGCACTGGTCGCTCGACAACTACCGCACGGTGTTCGACACCAACCTGTTCACCAGCGCGCTGCGCAACTCGATCGGCATCTCGCTCATCGCCACGACGGTGTCGGTGGCGCTGGCCACCGTCGCCGCCTACGCCATCGCCCGGCTCCAGTTCCGGGGCAAGCGCCTCGTGCTGTCGGCGGCGTTGGCGATCGCCATCTTCCCCACGGTCGCCCTGGTGGGGTCGCTGTTCGACATGTGGCGGACACTGGGCATCTACGACACCTGGATCGGGCTGATCATCCCCTATGTGTCGTTCACGCTGCCGTTGTCGATCTGGGTGCTGTCGGCGTTCTTCCGGGAGATCCCGTGGGAGATGGAGCAGGCGGCCCAGGTCGACGGGGCGACGCCCTGGCAGGCATTCCGCAAGGTGATCGTCCCGCTGGCGGCGCCGGGGGTGTTCACCGCTGCCATCCTCGCCTTCTTCTTCGCCTGGAACGACTTCGTGTTCGGCATCTCGCTCACCGCCACCGACGCCGCCCGGCCGGTGCCGGCCGCGCTGGCGTTCTTCACCGGCGAGTCGTTCTTCCAACAGCCAACCGCGGCCATCTCGGCCGCATCGGTGATCGTGACGATCCCGGTGATCGCACTGGTGCTCATCTTCCAACGCAGGATCGTCGCCGGCCTCACCTCCGGCGCGGTCAAGGGGTAACAGAGGGCAGGAGGCACGCTCGCATGGCTGAGATCCGGCTCGAGCACGTGACCAAGGACTTCGGCACCGGGGAACCCGCCGTCGACGACGTCAACCTTGAGCATCGAGGACGGCGAGTTCGTGATCCTCGTGGGGCCGTCGGGGTCCGGAAAGTCGACGATCCTGCGCATGATCGTCGGCCTCGAGGACATCACGTCGGGCGACGTGTTCATCGCCGACCAGCGGGTCAACGACAAGGCGCCTCGCGACCGCAACCTGGCCATGGTGTTCCAGAACTACGCCCTCTACCCGCACCTGACCGTGTACGAGAACATCGCTTTTCCGCTGCGGCTGCACAAGCTGCCCGACGACGAGGTGCGCGAGCGGGTGGGGCGGGCGGCCGATCTGCTCGAGCTGGGGGAGTTCCTCGACCGCAAGCCGGCGCAACTCTCGGGTGGGCAGCGCCAGCGGGTGGCTATGGGGCGGGCGATCGTGCGCGAGGCCGACGCCTTCCTGTTCGACGAGCCGCTGTCGAACCTCGACGCCAAGTTGCGCGGCCAGGTGCGTACGGAGATTTCGCGGCTGCAGAACCGTCTAGGGATCACCACCGTGTACGTGACCCACGATCAGATCGAGGCCATGACGCTGGGGGACCGGGTGGCGGTGCTCCGCAGAGGCGTGCTGCAGCAGGTCGACGTGCCTCGCGAGCTCTACGAGCAGCCCATCAACCTGTTCGTGGCCGGGTTCCTCGGCTCACCGCCCATGAACTTCATGCCCGCCGGCGTGGAGGGCGCCACGCTGCACCTCCCCATCGGCGACATCAAGCTGACTCGCGAGATGGCCGACGAGGTGCAGGGGCACGACATACTCATCGCCGGTGCGCGGCCCGAGCACTTCGAGGACGCCGCGCAGCTCGACGACGCCCGTCGCTCGCAGGGCCTCACCTTCGAGGCGCACGTCGACGTGATCGAGTGGCTGGGCAGCGAGCAGTACGCCTACATCCCCTTCGAGGCTCCCGAGGAGGTGCGGGTCCCGCTCCAGGAGCTGGCGTCTGACCTCGACATGGAGCAGGTGCGAACCCAGCTGGTGGTCAACCTCGACGCCGAGAGCCGGGTGACCGAGGGCGAGAACGCCACCCTCTGGCTCGACCCCAGCCGCATGCACCTGTTCGATCCCGCCTCGGGTGAGAACCTGACCCACGGCCGCGGCACCGAGGCCCGCAGCTTGGCGTCTGCCTAGTGGACCCTGGTCAGCCGCCGCTGACCGCCTCCGGCTCGTCGTCCACCACGGCTGACGGATCATCCACGCCGTCGAGCCAGCCGTCGGGCAGCGCCACCCGTATCGGCCCCGACGTCTTGCCCCGCGGCTGGGTGGCGGTTGTGGGCAGCGGACACAGGTCGGGGTCGAGCCGGTCCAGCTCGGCCTCGAAGTCGGCGATGGTGGCGGCCACCGTCAGCCGGCGGCGTCCGGCGCCGCCGACCGGATAGCCCTGCATGTACCAGCCCACGTGCTTGCGGATGTCGCGCACCGCGACCGGCTCGCCGAGCCATTCGGCCAGGAGCCGGGCGTGGCGCCGCAGCACGTCCCGGACCTCGCCGAGGCGGGGTGGAGCGGGTGGCTCCCGGCCGGCGAACGCCAGCGCCAGATTGCGGAACAGCCAGGGGCGGCCCAGGCAGCCCCTTCCCACGACGACGCCGTTGCAGCCCGTGGCGTCGACCATGCGGAGGGCGTCCGTGGCCTCCCAGATGTCGCCGTTGCCCAGCACCGGGATGGACGTCACGGTGGCCCGCAACGCCGCGATCGCCGCCCAATCCGCACGCCCCGAGTAGTGCTGCTCGGCCGTGCGGGCATGGAGGGAGACGGCGGCCGCGCCCTCGTCCTCGGCGATGCGCCCCGCGTCGAGGAACGTGCGCACCCGGTCGTCGACACCGATCCGCAGCTTGACCGTGACGGGCGCGTTGCCCGCAGCGCGGACCGCGGCGCGCACGATGTCGCGGAACAGCACGCGGTGCACCGGCAACGCCGCCCCGCCACCCTTCCTGGTGACTTTGGCGACCGGGCAGCCGAAGTTGAGGTCGATGTGGTCGGCGCGCTGCTCGCCGACCAGGAAGCCGACGGCGTCGGTGATGGCGCGGGGCTCGGTGCCGTAGAGCTGGATCGACCGGACTGGCTCGTCGTCGGCGAACCGGGCCATGCGCAGCGTCTTGTCGTTGCGCTCGGCGAGGCCGCGGGCGGTGATCATCTCGCTCACGAACAGCCCGCCGGGCTCGAAGGTGCGGCACAGCCGGCGGAACGGTGCGTTGGTGATCCCCGCCATGGGGGCGAGAACCACGGGCGGCCACACGGAGAGCGAGCCGACCGCCAACGGCGTCCCGACGTCGGCTTGGGGGACGGTCATGCGCGGCGCGCCCACAGGTCGGTGATGGCGATGCCGAGGTCGGCGAGGAGGATCCGCAGCAGAGGGAGGGACAGGCCGATCACCGTGCCGTGGTTGCCGTCGATGCCGGTCACGAAGGGCGCCCCGTACCCCTCGATCGTGCACGCTCCCGCCACCGCCAGCGGCTCGCCCGTCGCGACGTAGGCCTCGACCTCGGCGTCGGATGGGCAGCCGAAGTGCACCACGGTGTCGGCGACGCCCGACGTGCGCCGCCCGGTCGCCAGGTCGACGACGGCCTGGCCCGTGGTGAGGACGCCCGATCGACCCCGCTGCGCCCGCCACCAAGCGCGGGCCTGGTCCGCCGACTCCGGCTTGCCACGCATCTCGCCGTCGATCGCCAGCAGGGAATCGCAGCCGATCACCAGCGGCGCCGGTTGCCCGGGCAGCGTTGCGCCGCGCAGGCGACGGGCGATCGCTGCGGCCTTGCGCTCGGCCAGGGTGCGGGTGGCCTCACCGGCGGCGAGACCGGCGACGCCGTCCTCCGCCACGCCGCTGACCATGACCTCCGGTTCCAGCCCGGCCGCCCGCAGCAGCGCCAGGCGTGCCGGCGAGGCCGAGGCCAGGACGAGGCGGCGGGCGGGCACGACGCCAGCGTGGCAGGTCGGCCCCGCAGGCGACCCATCCGACCCAGCGGCGCACCACCCCGTCCCGCGGGGGCCAAACACGGGGCCGGTAGCCTGCCCGTCATGGAGACGCGGCTCCCCGATCCCCAGAAGCTCCTGGCTCACTGGATGGAGTGGGAGCGCGGGGAAACACCGCCCGGACGCGTCATGGGCAACCTCAAGACCGGCGGGATGCGCGAGCTGCTCGAGGCGTTGGTCACACAAGCGGCAGGTTCGGGCGCCGAGTCGGGTACCTGACCGTGGCCGATCGCCCGTCCGACGCTGGCGACACGCAGCCGACCGAGTGGCCCGAGGCCGTCAACGTCTCGGCCCGCGATGCGGCCGCGCGGGGGCTTCCCGGGTGGCCGGGCCCCGGCGACGAGCCGCCGGGCCCCCCGGTGCCGGTCCCGCCCGGTCGGGGCGGCGAGCAGCGGATACCGCGCCCGTTCAGCGCCCGCGCCGGGGGTCCCGCGCCGTGGGCGCAACTGCCGCGGGAGCGCCGGCGCCCCACCGTCGGCGACGTCGCCCGAGCGCTGGCGGCCCTCGGGCCAGCCCGCCCGTCGGAGCGGGAGATCGCCGACGCCACCGCCCGGCCATCCGCAGTCCTCGCGCCGCTGTACGACGCGGACGGGCAGGCGATGGTGGTGCTCACGCGACGGACGTGGGGACTGCGCACGCACGAGGGCGAGGTGAGCTTTCCCGGGGGCAGGGTCGAGCCCGGTGAGTCGCCGGTCGACGGCGCCCTGCGGGAGGCCAAGGAGGAGATCGACCTCGACCCGTCGACGGTCGAGGTGATCGGCGAGCTCGACCATCTGGCCACGGTGACGAGCTGGTCGTTCATCGTGCCCTACGTCGGCGCGCTGCCCGGCCGTCCCGAGACCCACCCCAACCCGGCAGAGGTCGAGGCCGTGCTCCACGTGCCGCTGGCCGAGCTGCTCGACCCCGACAACTTCCGCCAGGAGATCTGGACGTTCCCGGGTGGGGACCTGCGGCCGATCTACTTCTTCGAGCTGGTCGGGGACACGGTCTGGGGCGCGACGGCCAACCTGCTCCGCCAGCTCCTCGGTGCCGTCACCGGCACCCTGGGCCGGGGCGATCTCGACCACCCCGACACCTGACAAACCCGAAACGTGCCGCGGGATTGGTGGCTCTGGCCACCAGATCCGCGGCAGGTTCCGGGCGTGGTCGGCTCACCAGCTGCCGTAGTTGGGCGCTTCCTTGGTGATGCTGATGTCGTGGGGGTGCGACTCGCGCAGCCCGGCGCCGGTGATGCGCACGAACCGGGCCGTGCGCTGCAGGTCGGCGATCGTGGGTGCACCGCAGTACCCCATCGCGGCCCGGAGGCCCCCGACGAGCTGGAACAGCACGTTGGCGACCGGCCCCTTGTACGCCACCCGCCCCTCGATGCCCTCGGGGACGAGCTTGTCGGTGTCGATCACGTCGCCCTGGAAGTAGCGATCCTTGGAGAACGACCGGGCCTTCATGGCGCCCATCGATCCCATGCCGCGGTACTCCTTGTAGCGCTCGCCCTGGTGGAGCACGACCTCGCCCGGCGACTCGTCCACCCCGGCCAGCAGCCCGCCGAGCATCACCGTGTCGGCGCCGGCCGCGATGGCCTTGGCCACGTCGCCCGAGTACTGGATCCCCCCGTCGGCGATGACGGTCGCCCCGTGCCGGGCGGCCGCCACAGCACAGTCGTAGGCGGCCGTGACCTGGGGGACGCCGACGCCCGCCACCACGCGCGTCGTGCAGATCGATCCAGGCCCGACCCCCGCCTTCACCCCGTCGGCGCCAGCGCCGACGAGCGCGTCGACCGCGTCGGCCGTGGCTACGTTGCCGGCGATCACGTCGACGGGAAAGGCACCCTTCACCTGCTTGACCACGTCGAGCACGGCCCGGCTGTGGCCGTGGGCCGTGTCGACCACCAACACGTCGGCGCCGACATCGACCAGCCGTTCGGCCCGCTCTAGGGCATCGGGGCCGACGCCGACCGCCGCGCCCACCCGCAGCCGGCCCTTCTCGTCCTGCGTGGCGTGGGGGAAATCCGTCCGCTTCTTGATGTCCTTGACGGTGATGAGGCCCTTGAGCAGGCCCTCGTCGTCGACGATCGGCAGCTTCTCGATGCGGTGGCGCCAGAGGATGTCCTTGGCGTCCTCGAGCGTCGTGCCGACCGGCGCCGTGACCAGCGGGGGCCGGCGCATGACGTTGGCGATGGGCTGGTCGACGTCCTCGATGAAACGCAGGTCGCGGTTGGTGAGCAGGCCCACGAGGTGGCCGGCCGCATCGGTGATCGGCACGCCCGAGATGTGGTAGCGGGCCATCACCGCCAGGGCGTCCGACACCAGCGCCTCGGCCGGCAGCGTCACGGGATCGACGATCATGCCCGACTGGCTGCGCTTGACCTTGTCGACCTCGGCCACCTGGTCGTCGACCGAGAGGTTGCGGTGGATGATGCCGATGCCGCCGGCGCGGGCCAGGGCGATGGCGAGCGGGGCCTCGGTGACCGTGTCCATGGCCGCCGAGACGATCGGTATCGCGAGGTCGATCCCCGGAGTCAGGCGGGTGCTGGTGTCGACCTCGGCCGGGAGGACCGACGACTCGGCGGGCAGCAGCAGCACGTCGTCGAACGTCAGGCCTTCCTTGGCGAACTTTGGCGGGTAGTCGTCGCCGGGATCGGGGGCTAGCGGACTGCTCGGGGCCTCCATGGGTGGAGTCTAGGCGCCACCGGCCTGGATGCCGGGGACGGCCCTGCCGGTCCGGAGTGCTGCGCGCGGCCGTCGATATGCTGCGGTTCTTCCCGGCCTGGCGAGACGAGGTGATGCATGGCCGAGGTCGACGTCGGCATCGGCAAGAGCGCACGGCGGGCCTTCCGGCTCGATGACGTGTCCATCGTTCCCAGCCGGCGCACCCGCGACCCCGAGGACGTCGACGTCGCCTGCGAGATCGACGCCTACCGCTTCGAGATGCCGATCCTCGGCGCCCCCACCGACAGCGTCGTCTCGCCGGCCAGCGCCGTGGAGCTGGGTCGGCTGGGCTCGGCCGGGGTCCTCCACCTCGAGGGCCTGTGGACGCGCTACGAGCACCCCGAGAAGTTCTTCGAGGAGATCGCCGAACTGCCGGCGCGGACGGCCACCCGGCGGATGCAAGAGATCTACGCCGAGCCGGTCAAGCCCGAGCTGATCGGCCCCCGCATCGCCCAGGTCAGGGAGGCCGGCGTCACCTGTGCGGTGGCCGTCACGCCCCACCGCACTCTCCAGCTGGCCGACGCGGTGCTCGCGGCCGAGCCGGACCTGCTGGTGATCCAGGCCACGATCGTGTCGGCCGAGCACGTGGCCCGCAGCGCCGAGCCGCTGAACCTCAAAGCCTTCATCCGCCACTACGAGCTTCCCGTGCTGGTCGGCGGGTGCACGTCATACCAGGCGGCGCTGCACCTCATGCGTACGGGCGCGGCCGGGGTCCTGGTCGGCGCCGGGTCTGGGGCCGAGACCGTGACGCGCGACCTGCTCGGTCTGGGCGTGCCGCTAGCCACTGCCCTGGCAGACGCCCGCGCCGCCCGGATGCGCCACCTCGACGAGACCGGGGTCTACTGCCACGTCATCGCCGACGGCGGCGTCTCCACCGGCGGCGACGTCGCCAAGGCAATCGCCTGCGGGGCTGACGCGGTGATGATCGGGACGCCGCTGGCGGCCGCCGTCGATGCCCCGGGCCGCGGCTGGCACTGGGGGATGGGCGCCGTCCACGCCTCGCTGCCCCGGGGCGAGCGGGTCCGGGTCGAGCCCACCGGGACCCTCGCCGAGATCCTGCTCGGGCCGGCACACGACGCCAGCGGCGCCGTCAACCTCACCGGCGCCCTGCGGCGGGCCATGGCCCTGTGCGGCTACGAGACCGTCAAGGACATGCAGAAGGCCGAGCTCGTGGTGACGGCGGGGTGACCGGCCCTCCCGGTCCCCGACCCGAGGCAATAGGTTCCACGCCCCGGAGCCCGAGGCAATGAGTTCCATCTGCGGAACCCATTGCCTCGTCCTGCCCGCGGGGGAACCCATTGCCTCGCCAGGGGATGGCGATGACGGCTGACCCGGCGCCTGCATCCCTGCCCGATCCGGGCGACGAGTTCGACACCTGCCTGGTCGTCGACTTCGGGGCGCAGTACGCCCAGCTCATCGCGCGGCGGGTGCGCGAGGCGCACGTCTACTCCGAGATCGTCCCCCACTCGATCACCGCGGCGGAGGTCCGGGACCGGGCGCCGGCGGCGCTGATCCTGTCGGGGGGTCCCAAGTCGGTGCACGTCGACGGGGCGCCACTGCTGGACCCCGAGATCTACGGGCTGGGCATACCCACCCTCGGTATCTGCTACGGCGCCCAACTCATCGCCCAGCAGCTGGGTGGCGAGGTGGGCCGCGGCGGACAGGGCGAGTACGGGCGCACGCCGCTGCGGGTCACTGGGGCCGCGGGCCTGCTCGCCGACCAACCGACCGAACAGACCGTGTGGATGAGCCATTTCGACGGCATCACCCGGGTCCCCGACGGGTTCGTCGCGACCGCCACCACGGCCGGCGCCCCGGTGGCCGCGCTCGAGGCGCCCGAGCGGCGCATCTGGGGCATCCAGTACCACCCCGAGGTGTCGCACACGCCGCACGGTCAGCAGGTGCTCCGCCAGTTCCTTCACCACCTGGCCGGATGCCGGCCCACGTGGACGATGACGTCGATCATCGAGCAGCAGGTGGCGGCCGTCCGTGCGCAGGTCGGCTCGGGCCGGGTGATCTGCGCGCTGTCGGGCGGTGTCGACTCGGCGGTGGCGGCCGCGCTCGTCCACAAGGCGATCGGGCCCCAGCTCACGTGCGTCTTCGTCGACACCGGACTGCTCCGCGCCGGCGAGGGCGAGCAGGTGGTCGAGACGTTCCAGCGCCACCAGCGGATCGAGCTGATCCACGTGCGGGCCGCCGACCGCTACTTCGAGCGGCTCGCCGGCGTGACCGACCCGGAGGACAAGCGCAAGATCGTGGGCGAGCTGTTCATCCGGATCTTCGAGGAGTCGGCCGGCGGGCTGGAGGACGCCCGCTACCTGGTCCAGGGCACCCTCTATCCCGACGTGATCGAGTCGGGCGGCGGCGACGGCGCCTCCACCATCAAGAGCCACCACAACGTCGGCGGGCTGCCCGAGGACATGACCCTCGAGCTGGTGGAACCCCTGCGCAGCCTGTTCAAGGACGAGGTACGCCGGGTCGGCGAGGAGCTGGGCCTGCCCGAGGAGATCGTGTGGCGCCAGCCGTTCCCCGGGCCGGGGCTGGCGGTGCGGATCATCGGCGAGGTGACGCCCGACAAGGTGGCGATGCTGCAGCAGGCCGACGCCATCGTCCGCGAGGAGTTGCGCAAGGCCGAGCTGGAGCGGGACATCTGGCAGGCGTTCGCGGTCCTGCCGGACATCCGATCGGTGGGCGTGATGGGCGACGAACGCACCTACGCCCACCCCATCATCGTGCGGGCCGTCACCAGCGAGGACGCCATGACCGCCGACTGGGCCCGCCTGCCCTACGACGTCATGGAGGCGATGTCGAGCCGCATCATCAACGAGGTCGCGGGCGTCAACCGGGTCGCGTACGACATCACGTCCAAGCCCCCTGGCACAATCGAGTGGGAGTAGGAGGACTGACCCCATGAGCGAAGTGACGACCGAAGCCCGTCCCCGGGCGGCGTTCCATGCCATGACGGAGGGCACCAAGGAGGACTGGGACAAGATCGCCATCGGCGCGATCGAGCTGGCCGCCGGGCTCCCCGATCGGGTCCTCGCCCAGCTGCGCCAGCTGGGCGGCGACTACGGCGGCTTCGCCGTCGATCGCCTCCAGCACTCGCTGCAGACCGCGACGCGCGCCTATCGCGCCGACCGTGACGACGAGTACGTCTTCTGCGCGTTGATCCACGACATCGGCGACCTGCTGGGACCGCTCAACCACGCCGACGTGGCGGCCGCGGTGGTCAAGCCCTTCGTGAGCGAGCAGAACCACTGGATGGTGGAGAAGCACGCCATCTTCCAGGGCTACTACTTCTTCCATCTCCTCGGGCTCGATCGCGACCTGCGCGAGCAGTTCCGCGGCCACGAGTGGTTCGACTACACGGCCGAGTTCTGCCAGGAGTACGACCAGGCGGCGTTCGACCCTGGCTACGACACGCTGCCGCTCGAGCACTTCGAGCCGCTGGTGCGCCAGGTGATGACGTCGCCGAAGCGCAGCATCTACATGAAGTAGCCCCGCCGTGGCGCTGGGGGACTACGCCGAGGACTCGTTCACCTTCGCCGGCAAGACCCGCCGGGTGTTTCGGCGCGGAACCGGGCCGGCAGTGATCGTCATCTCCGAGGTGCCCGGGATCACGCCTGAGGTCGTCGCGTTCGCCGACCGGGTCCACGAGCTGGGGTGCACGGCGGTACTGCCCCACCTGTTCGGGGTCGCGGGCGAGCCGCCGTCCGCGCGCAACAGCGCGCAGGTGGCGGCCTGGTGCTGTGTGTCGCACGAGTTCGCCACCTGGGCCGCCGGCAGGACGTCGCCGGTCACCGAGTGGCTGCGTGCGCTCGGGCGGCACGAGCTCGCCCGGTGTGGGGGTCCCGGCATCGGCGCGGTCGGCATGTGCATGACCGGCGGGTTCGCCCTGGCGATGATGGTGGACGACAGCGTGCTGGCGCCGGTCCTCAGCCAGCCGTCGCTGCCGTTTCCGATCTCGAAGAGTCACCGGCGGGACCTGGGCATCAGCGCCGCCGACCTCCGGCTGGTCAAGGAGCGGGCATCGGATGGCGTCGAGGTGCTCGGCTTGCGCTTTACCGGCGACATCGCCTGCCCGCCAGAGCGCTTTGCACGACTGCGGCAGGAGCTAGGCGACGGCTTCGTGGGCGTCGAGATCGACTCGTCGCCCGGCAATCCGCACGGTATCCGCAAGCGGGCGCACTCGGTGCTGACCGACGACTTCGTCGACGAGCCTGGCCACCCGACGCGGGATGCGCTCGATCGGGTTCTCGATCTGTTCCGGACGCGGCTGCTGGCGCCGGCCGGCTCGGGCTGACCGACCCGGTCAGGCCAGGGGGCGGCCGAACGGCTTCTCCGCCGTCCACGCCGCGAGTCGGGCCTCGGCTCGCTGGGCCGCGGCCAGCCACAGTCCAGTGCCCTGGTCCACCAGCTCGATGGTGGCGTCGCGGATGCGCTGAACCGGATCGCCGCCGCCGGGATCGTGCGCCGCCAGCAGCGGGGCGGCGATCGACAGGAAGTCGGGAACGACCAGCCGCCCCTGGCGTCCCAGCACCGCCAGCGCACGCGCGGTGACCGGCACCGGCGTGAGCGGGACGATGGTGGTGGCCTTGACCGCCTCGGCGGTCGGATGGTCGAGCACGCCCGCCTTGCCGGCGACGAACAGCACGTCGCACTCGGCATCGAACCGGGCCGGGGCCATGTCGGCCCCCGCGGCGGTGAGCTGGTCGGCGGCCGCGGCGGCGACCGGGGCGGAGCCCACGACGGCCGCCGTCCTCCCGCCGAGCGGCCCCGCCACCTCCGCCGCCGCCAGCGCACCCGCGGCGGTGAGGGCGGCATCGGGCTCGGTCCAGCCCAGCGGTGCCAGGTCGTCGGCTGTCAGGCCGAGTCCTGGCGCCAGGCGCAGGCGGCCCGACTCGGCGAGCGGCCTGACCTCCTCGACGAACGCCTTGACTGCGCCGTCGCGATCCTCGGGCTTGGCGTTGATTCCCGCGGATCCCCCTGCGTGCCCGGCGACGCCGAACGAGGCGAACGAGTAGGTGACCGAGCGGGCGAGGAGCGTGGCACCGTCCTGGAGCACCTTGGGTGCGAGCCGGGCGATGCCGACGCAGGTGGTGGCCGTGTCGAGATCGAAGACGATGAACCCGTCGGTCGCGGAGAGCCGCTGCAGCTTCACGACCGGCGATTCTTCCCCACGGCATCCAGGCCCGCCCAGCCGATCCCCGCATCGTGCGTGGGTGGTGCGAATCTGGTCGGCATGCCATCCGACACGCACGGCAACGACGCCCCGGGCGAGCCCGGCGACGACGCCGACGCTGACGCCACGCAGGGCCCGCCCGAGGGGGACCTCACCGCAGATCACGGTCCCGGCGAAGCTGGGGATCTCGCGGCCACGAGCGGAGTCCGGAGGTCGGTGCAGGCGGCCTAGACCAAACCACGGGCCGCATCACGGTTCCCGAAGGTGACACCGATGAGTTCCCGGTGGTGCCGACGGCGGCGGGCGCTCCGCTGGCCGAAGAGGACTACGACGCCGAGCCGTACGACCGGGCGCACCGCAACCGGCGTCGAGCGCTGATCGCCACGCTCGTCGTGGCCATCCTGGCGCTCATTGGCCTGGGCGTGGCCATCCTCACGACTGGGGACGACGACGGGGACGGCACGACGACGTCGACGACATCTACGTCCACCAGCACCGTCCCGCCGACGACCGAGGGCACGTCCACCCCGACCTCGGAGACGACGACGCCGACGACCGCGCCGTCCACGACCACCACGGCGCCCACCACGACCACCACGGAGCCGACGACGACCACGGCGCCGACCACGACGACGAACCAGCACGACGACAACCACGACGACGACCACCGCCACGACGACGACCACGACGCAGTAGCGCGAGCCTTCGCCGGGACCGAGCGGAGCCTGGCGCGGCGCGGGGGTACCTTGCGCGTCATGTGCACCGACGACAACTCCGGGCATGCGCACGCCCACAACGCCCAGGTCGCGGCGGCGATGCCTCGTCCGATCGAGGGCGAAGCCGTGGATCCGATCGTGCTGGAGCCGGTCGACGAGGTCGTGGTCACGACGCTCGTCGACAACAGCTACGACGGGCTGATGGTCGACATGGGACCGGCCAAGCGCATGGCGATGACGCGGACGCCGCCGGTGCCGGCCGGCCTCTTCGAGGATGGCGTCACCGTCCCCGGCATGCTCGCCGAGCACGGGTTCTCGGCGCTGGTGTCCATCCGGCGTGGCGAGCGCTCCCACACGCTGCTCTTCGACACGGGCGTGTCGCCCGGCGGGATGGCCGACAACATGGAGCGCCTCGCCCTCGACGCCACGGCGATCGAGACAGTCGTGCTCAGCCATGGGCACTTCGACCACGCCGGTGGGTTCGAGGGACTGGCGCGGCTGCGGGGCCGGACCGGCGTGCCCCTCACGGTCCACCCGCTCGTCTGGACGCGCCGGCGCTTGGCCTTGCCCGGCCACGAGCCATGGGCCCTGCCGACGCTGCGGCGCAGCTCGCTCGAGGCGGAGGGCTTCGAGCTCATCGAGCGTCGCCAGCCTTCGCTGCTCTTGGATGGCAGCGTGCTCATCACCGGCGAGGTCGACCGCACCACCGAGTTCGAGCAGGGTCTGCCCTACCACGAGGCCCGGCGCGACGGGCGCTGGGAGCCCGACCCGCTCATCCTCGACGATCAGGCGCTCGTCGTCCACGTGCGGGGCCGGGGACTGGTCGTGCTCACCGGCTGCGGCCACGCCGGCGCCGTCAACATCGCCCGGCACGCCCTGCGGCTCACCGGCGTCGACCGCCTGCATGCGCTGCTGGGCGGGTTCCACCTCACCGGTCCGGGGTTCGAGCCCATCATCGAGCCAACCGTCGATGCGCTCACCGACCTGGCGCCCGACGTCGTCGTGCCGGCACACTGCACCGGCTGGCGCGCCCAGCACCGGCTGTCAGCGGCGCTTCCTGCGGCATTCATTCCCAATGCGGTCGGCACGTCGTTCGTCCTGGCGGCCGCGTGAGCGGCCCGATAACCCCCCCTCAAACGTTCGGAGGGCGATGTCCTCCCTGGTCAGAGCGTTGTCTCCGCGGCGTGTGACACCTCGGTGACACGCGGACGCGGCTTCGACGGCGTCGCGGATGCCGTCCTCGTCGGCCGGCCAGTGTCAACGACGCCAATGGCACCGTCCGGTGACTGTCGGGTGGTCACATGCGGTATCCGCCGGAGGCCTCGATGTTCTCGCCGGTGACCCAGCCGAAGTCGTCCGACAGCAGCACGGCGATGACCTTGCCGATGTCGTCTGCCTCGCCGAGACGGCCGAGCGCCGTCTGAGCGACGAGGGGAGGTATGGCCTCAGGATGGTGTTCGAACGCGTCGTCTGCGATCCGGGTGCGGGTCGACCCGGGGGCGACCGAGTTGACCCGGATCCCGCGGGTGCTCAATTCCTTGGCCAGGCACCGGGTGAGGACGGTCAGCCCGCCCTTCATGGTGGCGTAGGCGGAGTAACCCGGTGTGAGGCCGGTGACGAGCGCCGAGGTGCTGGTGGTGTTGACGATCGCTCCACCGTCCGCGATCAGTGGCAGCAGTCTTTGGGTGAGGAAGTAGGGGCCCGTTAGGACGACGCGGAGGAATTCGTCGAAGAGCTCTTCGGTGGTGTCCTCGAACATGGCCATCTGGCCGAAGCCTGCGTTATTGACCAGGTAATCGAGCGTGCTGCGCTGCCACCTGTCATCAAGTTCGCGAGCCACCTGCTCGACGAAGTCGGCGAAGGACACGCTGCGGCCGACGTCGAGGGGCAGCGCGACTGCTTCGCCACCGTTGCCCTCGATCGTGGCGATGGTCTCCTTGGCACCGTCGGCGTTGGCGTTGTAGGTGAGGATGACCCCGACGCCTCGCTCGGCGATCCGGATGGCTGCGGCTTGTCCGATGCCGGAGCTTCCTCCGGTAACGACGGCGATCTTCGCGCTGGGGCTTTCGTGGTTTGGCATGGTTCGAGCCAAGCAACCCTGAGCGGACGAGTGTGAGAACGAACCTGTCAACTTGTTGCACGATCCTGCTCATCTCAACCCCCACGTGTGGTGTTCCGCGTTAGATATCAACGAGTGGCATGTACATTTCTGCTCGTGAGGCCGATCGGTGCACAGGCGACCCGAGTCTGTGAGCCAGACGTCGCGCGACGGCTGGCCAAGCTGCGGACGCTCATCGCCCGGCACGCTCGCCCGGAGGAGGCGACCGCGATCGATGGCGTCCTGCTTTCGTCGGCAGACACGGCTGGCGTGCCCCGGGCGGCGACGTCTGGGACGGTGTTTGCCCTGATCGCCCAGGGCGCGAAGCGCCTAGCAGTCGGCGACCGCGTGTACGACTACCGGTCCGGTCAGTACCTTGTCGCCTCGGTCGACCTGCCGGTCACCGGACACTGGTCGCAGGCGAGCACCCGTGAGCCAGCGCTCGGATTTGGGCTCGTGCTTCGTCCTTCGACCATCGCGTCACTCCTTGTCGAGGCGGAGCCCGTAGCGCCGACACGAGTAGGCGCTGCTTCGGCTCCGCCCGCGCTCGGGGTGGCCGACGCCCGACCCGAGCTGCTTGATGCGGTCATGCGCATGGTGGCGCTGCTCGACGCCCCCAGCGATCGGGCCGTGCTAGCGCCCATGGTCGAACGCGAGATCGTGTGGCGGCTGCTCACCGGACCGCTGGGCTCAACCGTCCGCCAGATCGGGCTGGCCGACAGCAGCATCACCCAGATCAGCCGGGCCGTGGGATGGATCACCGAGCACTACGCCGAGCCGTTCCGCGTCGAGGACCTCGCCAGCGCATGTGGCATGAGCACATCAGCCTTCCACCGGAAATTCCGCGCGGTGACCGCCCTGAGCCCCATCATGTTCCAGAAGCAGATCCGACTGCACAAGTCACGTCTGCTTCTCATGACCGGCGTCGACGACGTCGCCAGAGTTGGCTACCAGGTCGGATACGACAGCTCCTCCCAGTTCAACCGCGAGTACAGGCGCCAGTTCGGCCTACCACCCGGTCGGGACGCCGCACGCCTCCGCGAGGACGTGCCCTCGAACGCCTGACGCCGACACGTTGGCCGAGCGGATCGCCGTGGCCGCCGAGGTGACGATGCACCTCTGCGGACGGTAACGCCAACGTGTCAGGCAGCCACGACGTACGGAAATGTCTCGCTTCGAAGACGCTCGGACACCGATGGTTTCAAGCCTGAGTTCACAGCGGTGTTGAGGACGAGAGACAACATCGCCTCGGGTGCGTTGTCGGCCTGCGTCCGGCCGTTGCGGACTGCGAACCCGTAAGTTGCCGGCGTCCCGACCACGTACGGCAAGACGTCGGGAAACAGTTCCCGGGCCACGGTCTGCCCGTAGCCCCGCGGGTCATCCGAGGTGCCGGTGGCCGAGACGACCGCGGCGACGAGGTCACCGATGTGGTTGCCGTCGGCGTCGAAGTCTGCAGACGGGTGCCGGCTATTCGAGGCGTCGGAGAAGTCGGTGTCGTCGGGCCAGAAGATCGGCCACATCATGGGGTGGCCCGCGCGGTTGATCTGCCGCCAGCCACCGGCGTCGGTCGCGAGCTTGGTGGCACACCACACCCCAGTGCGGGCGCCGGGCCGCAGCTGGGGATGCTGGTGGGAGACTTCGATCACGATGGAGTCGACGTGGGTATTGGCGAAGCTGTTCTGCGCGTTCTCCGGCCGCCATGCCAACAGGTCTGGCGCTGTCCCGTTTGCCACCGCCCCGTTGACAATGCCGAGCAGCGACAGGTCAATGTAGAACGAGTCGCCGATGCGGCCGGCCCAGATCCGGGTGCCGTCCCCGCTGGCCGCCTCGCCGGTCCGGCTCTCCACCACGAGTTCGCCGTCTTCAGAGTCCTCGCGCGCCTGGCTGCCTGTGAGCGCATGCATCTTGAAGGGCTGCCGCCCGCCGGAGTCGGCTTCATCGAACGACACCCGGTAGGTGAGGGCTTCGAAATCCGCTCCGTCGAAGTGCACCTTGAACTCGTACCGCGCCTCCGGGTGGAACCCCGGCTCGGAATGCAAGCCGTTGACGTTCGAGTTCACGTCCATGACGAGGACCGTGCTGCCCTCGCCGGGGAACACGTACAGGTCGTCGATGTAGAGCTGGCCGGTCTGGCCTGCGAGAGGCGTATCAAGGTGATGAGACATGTCGCGGTACTCCCGACCTAGAGGGACCATCAGGGCTGACAACGGACCGGCTCCGCGATGTACTCCCTTGACGGACGCCCCAGCTCGCCGAACGCACCTGCTGCCGCTGCAGGGAGGTGCCGTTCGGGACCGCCGACCCGTACCGCATGTTGACGAGCGTAGCTGCGGCGACGCCACTGATCCGACGGCACCGAAGTCCGACAGTTAAGGCACAGAGCTGCTGGTAGACGTCCGACCTACGCCTCGACCACGGTCCACCCATCGTTGTAGACGGCCTCGCCGCCGTGGATCAGTGGGCCTCGGCTGGCATCCGGGTCACCTCCGGGTGTCCGGGCCCGGAGAATGGCGTCTCTGCTGGTCAGCGCGGCAATCGCAGCTATCACCGCAGATGGGTCCACCGTGGCTGTCATACCCTCCTCGTAGGGTCACGGTGTCCGCCGCGCGAGGAGGCAGTGCAATGGAGCTCTGGTCACCACCCCACGACAGACCCCACCTGTTCGAGTGGTGGCGCCCGCTGTTGCTCGCCAGCCAGCAGGCGCGCCGACGGCGGCTGCCGTGGCCGATCCACCTCGACGAGTTCCGCCTCGCCGGGCGGGTGCTCCGGGAGGACCGGCCCGACGTGTGGATCTACGAGCATCACGCCAACGGTGGCTCGATGTGCGTCGACGCGACCGGCACCACCTACCGATTCATCCCCACTCCCGCGGCCAAGGGCGTGGGTCAGTTCCGGCCGTGCGATATCCGCACCGCGGTGTGGCGCGCAGGCCTGCCCGAGGTGGTCGAGCCCGTGCGCTACCTCGAACCGTCGGTGGAGCCGGAGCCGTGGTCACCGGGCGCGGCGCCCGACGACGCCGACGTCGAGCTCCGCAAGGCGTCGGGCGGCACGCCGGCGTCCGGCCACGTCGTGCAACGCGGGCACCTCACCGTGATCGATGGCGGTGGGTGATCGGCGGCGCCAAACTGGGTCTGGTGCGAGCGCTCGCCGTCCACCATGTCTCCATCAACGTCGACGACGTCGATGCCGCGGTCGCCTTCTACGTCGACGTCCTGGGGCTGGTGCCACGCCAGGACCGGCCGGCGGACATTGGCGTCGACGGCGTCTGGCTCGATGCCGGCGGCCAACAGGTCCACCTGATCCACGCACCGCCGCCAACGGCCCGCGGGCAACACTTCGCACTGCTCGTCGACGACCTCGACACTGCTGTCGACGAGCTGCGTGCCCAAGACGTGAGCGTGAGCGAACCCGCCCCGGTGGGACGCAGCCGCCAGTCCTTCCTGAACGACCCCGCCGGCAACTTGATCGAGCTCCACCAGGCGGTTCCGTAGCCCCGTCGTCATCGTGAAGCACCTCTGGTTGATGCGGCACGCCAAGTCGAGCTGGGATGACTCCGACCTACCCGACCGGCTGCGGCCGCTGGCGCCCCGTGGCGTCAGGGCGGCAAGGGCGATGGCGCGGCACCTGCGAGCCACAGCGGTCGCCCCCGACCTGGTGCTGTGCTCGCCCGCTCGGCGGGCGGTGCAGACGTGGGAAGGCGTGGCACCCGGCGTCCCGCCTGATACCGCCGTGGAGATCGATGAGGCGATCTACCACGCCGAGGGCGACGAGCTGCTCGACCGGCTCCGGGCGGTGCCACCGCGCATCGGGTCCGTGCTGGTGGTCGGACACAACCCGGGGCTGCAGGACCTCGCCGCCGACCTGGTGGGCTCAGGTGATCCCGCGCTCCGGGAGCGTCTCGTGACGAAGTTTCCGACGGGGGCGCTCGCCACCCTCGAGGTGCTCGGTGAGTGGCACGACCTGACGTGGGGTGAGGCCAACCTGGTCGGCTTTGTCGTGCCGCGGGAGTTGTGACGATGGTCGGTGCGGCGACGGTTCGGCCCGTAGGTGATCATGGCCGCATGAGCAATCCGACCTTCGAGACCTACGACGCGCGCGTCGTCGAGGGGCTGCTGGCGGCCCACGAGCGGGACGCAGGGTTGCCGGGCTGGCTGGGAATCCGTGCCGTCGACTTCGGGCCGGGCACGATGACGGCCACCGTCGCGGTCCGCCCCGAGCTGCTGACGCCGTTCGGGAACCTCCACGGCGGCGTTCTGGCGGCGCTCTGCGACCACGTGCTGGGAACGGTGTGCTACCCGGTGATCCCCCGGGGCGCCTGGGCTGCCACCACCGAGTTCAAGCTCAACTACCTCGCGCCGGTCAAGGGCGGCGACCTGAAGGCCACCGCCACGATCGTCGCCCTGTCGAAGCGGACGGCAGTGGTGCGCATCGAGGTCGTCAACGACGGGAGGACGGTGTGCGCCGCCCAGGGAACGGTCCTGGTGGTGGCGCCCAAGCCGGACGGCAAGTGATGTCGAGCGGCGTTGCCGATCCGACGGACGGCGCTCGGGTCCGAGCGCTCGTGCTGGAGGAGCCGCGCCGGCTCGAGGCCCGCCGCCTCCCGGCTCCCGGGGTCGGCGACAACGACGGCCTGCTGCGGATCGAGGCCTGCGGGCTGTGCGGCACCGACCACGAACAGTTCACCGGTGGGATCCGGGTGGCGGGGCCCTTCGTGCCCGGCCACGAGATCGTGGGCGTGGTCGATGAAGTTGGCCGCATCGCCGCCGAACGGTGGGGGGTCACGACCGGCGACCGCGTCGCCGTCGTACCGTTCCAGGCGTGCCGGGCATGTGCCGCGTGCCGGACCGGCGACCTCCGCCACTGTCAGCGCCACGGGTTCCGTGAGTTCTACGGCGCCACCCCGCTCGGCCGGGCGCCCGGCCTCTGGGGTGGCTACGCCGAGGTTGCCTACCTGGGGCCCGACGCAGTGCTGCTACCGGTCCCCGAGGGCCTCGACCCCATCCTCGCCACCGTCTTCAACCCGCTGGGTGCCGGCATCCAGTGGGCCGTGACCGTGCCGGCGACCGAGCCCGGGGCGGTGGTGGCCGTGCTCGGTCCGGGCATCCGCGGGCTGTGTGCCGCCGCCGCGGCCAAGGACGCCGGCGCAGGTTTCGTGCTCGTCACCGGCTTCGGCCCGCGCGACGCCGAACGGCTGGCGCTGGCGCCCCGGTTCGGCGCCGACCTCGCCGTCGACGTGGCGCGCCGCGACCCGGTCCGGGAGCTGCGGGACGCCACCGGCGGCCGCGGCGCCGACGTGGTCGTGGACGTCACGGCCAACGCCCCCGACGCGTTCGTCCAGGCGATCCACCTGGCGCGCTCGGGCGGCACGGTGGTGGTGGCGGGGATGCGGAGCTTCGCACCCGTGGAGGGGTTCGTGCCCGACCTGATAGTGGCCAAGGAGCTGAAGGTCCTCGGCGCGCTGGGCGTCGACGCCACGGCGTACCGGGCAGCGTTCGCATTGTTGGAGGCGGGGTCGTGGCCGTTCGCCGATCTGCCCCGGCGCTGCGTGGGCTTCGACGACGCCGCCGAACTGCTCGAATCCATGGCGGGCGAACCCGGAGCGGCGCCGCCACCGGTGCACGGCGTCTTCGTGCCGGGCTGACGACCTCGATGTGCTGGGCTCTGGCCCCAGGCCTCCGGTCCACGACGTAGGGTCCGCCGGGCCGGAGAGACGAGGAGGTCGCCATGTCCACACGCCCGATCACGTTCGGCGCCTTCGTGCCGCAGGGGTGGAAGACCGAGCTGGTCGGCATCGATGGCGCCGAGGCGAAGTGGGCCAAGGCGGTGGAGATCGCCGAGCTCGCCGAGCGGCTGGGCTACGACTCCGTCTGGGTCTACGACCACTTCCACAACGTTCCGGTGCCGACTCACGAGGCCGTGTTCGAGTGCTGGACCGTGCTGGCCGCCCTCAGCCAGCGCACGTCACGGGTGCGGCTGGGACAGATGGTGGGCTGTGCTGCGTACCGCAACCCGGGCCTCCTGGCCAAGCTCACGTCCAACATCGACGTGATGAGCGGCGGCCGCCTCGACTGGGGAATCGGGGCGGGCTGGTACGACCACGAGTTCCGAGGCTACGGATACGAGTTCATGCCGGCGCGGGATCGCATCGCCGTGCTCGGGGAGACGGTCGACGTGATGCGCTCGCTGTGGACCGAGCCCGACACCACGTACACGGGCAAGTGGTTCCAGCTCGAGGGTGCTCAGTGCGATCCCAAGCCCTTGCAGCAGCCCCACCCGCCCATCCTCATCGGCGGGGCCGGCGAGCAACTCACGCTTCGGGTCGTGGCCCGGCTGGCGAACCGGTCCAACTTCGGCGGCAATCCCGAGGAGTTCGCCCACAAGTGCGACGTGCTGCGGCGTCACTGCGACGCAGTGGGCCGCGACTACGACGAGATCGAGAAGACATGGAGCCCCGAGATCTTCGTGCGGGAGACCGAGGCAGACGTGCGGGCCATCGGCGGATCCACGTTCGGTGAGCCGTTCGACAGCTGGCAGGCCGGCAACCTCGTCGGCACGCCCGAGCAGGTCATCGACAAGATCGGCCGCTACCGGGAGATGGGCGTGACCAGCTTCATCCCCTGGAACCGCGACTACCCGTCGACGGAGACGCTGCAGCTCGTGGCCGAGCGCGTCATCCCGGCGTTTCGCTGAAGCGTGTGTCGGGCCATGCCCTCGTAGAGTCGTGGCCGTGAAGATCGATCCCGACGCCGCCGGGATGGACGCCGGCCGCTTGGAGCGCATCGACGAACACCTGCGTACCCGCTACCTCGAGCCCGGCAAGATCGCCGGTTGCCAGGTGGTGGTGGCGCGGCACGGGGCGATCGCGCACGCTTCGTCGCTCGGTGAGCGTGACCGCGAGCGTGCCCGCCCGGTCACCGACGACACGATCTGGCGCCTCTACTCGATGACCAAGCCGGTAACCGGGGTGGCGTTGCTGACGCTCTACGAGCGCGGGCTGTTCCAGCTCGACGACCCCGTCCATCGCTTCCTGCCCGCGTGGCGCGACCTACATGTGCGGGAGCGGTCCGAGGAGGGGGAGCGCCGCCTCGTGAGGCCCCGGCGCCCGATGCGCGTGCGGGACCTGATGATGCACACGTCGGGCCTCGGCTACACGCCCGACAACGGTGACCTCAACGTCGGCCTGCTGGGGCGGGCGCCCGGTGACCGCTTCGGCAAGGGCACCACGCTCGAGACCCTCGTCGACCACCTGGCGGGGGTGCCCCTGCGATTCCATCCCGGAACGCATTGGCTCTACTCGTGGTCGACCGATGTGTGCGCCCGGCTGGTCGAGGTCTTGTCGGGCCAGCAGTTCGACGACTACGTGCGAGCTACGATCTTCGAGCCGCTGGGCATGGTCGATACCGGCTTCCGGGTGCCCGACGAGCAGATCGACCGCTTCGCCGCCTGCTACAAGCGGGATGCGGACAAGCGGCTGGTGCTGCAGGACGACCCGCTCGAAAGCCGCTACCGGCGGCAGCCGTCGTTCCTGTCGGGCGGCGGTGGCCTGGTCAGCACGACGGCGGACTACCTGCGGTTCTGCCTCATGCTGCTGGGCGGCGGTGAGCTGGACGGCGTGCGCATCCTGGGGCGCAAGACCGTCGAGCTCATGACCGCCAACCACCTGCCCGGCGGCGGCGAGCTGTCGGCTTTCGCCCTGCCGGGCGGCTACGGCGAGGTCGGGTTCGCCGGCATGGGGTTCGGGCTGACCGTGGCCGTGAACCTCGGCCCGGCCGCCACCGGCGTGGTGGGATCACCGGGCGAGTACATGTGGGGCGGGGCGGCGTCGACGTTGTTCTGGATCGACCCGGCCGAGGACCTCGTGGTCGTGTTCATGACCCAGTTCATCCCGTCCCGCACCTTCAACTTTCGGGGCCAGCTCAAGACGCTCGTGTACCCGGCGATCGTGGACTGACGTAGCAAGGTAGGACCGGGAGCCAGCGTTCAGGCGACCGAATCCCCGGCGGCCCCGGGTTCGCAGCGGCACGCCAGCCCCGCCAGCTTGGACCGCGCCAGCTCGAGCAGGGGCCCCACGGACTCGGTCTCGATGTCGAGCACCCGGCCGATGGCGTCGTCACCCAGGCCCTCACCGCGTAGGCGGAGCGCCAGCGCGTAGGTCTCGGGCAGGCTGTTCAGTTCATCCGGGGCGGGCATGCGGCGTGTTCTTCGTTCCTGCGCCGGGATCGTCCCGGCGGTCGGCGGGCGGCGGGGAACCCCGGTGGGACCGGCCCGCCCCAGCCCCACCGGTTGACAGGGCGCGCGTTACGGCGTGCAACGCCGAGATGCGGGACGCACCCTCTCATGGGTTCACGGTACGGAGAGTGCTCGGGGGAGCGGATCGGCAGTCGGGTACCTATTCGCGCCGGGTGTCCGGGGAGATGTCCAGCGCCTCCGCCAGCTCGCCCCTGCCGGCGACGCCGAGCTTGGCGTACGACGAACGCAGGTGGGCGTGGACGGTGCGGACGGACAGGTAGAGCATCGTGGCGATCTCGCGGTCGGAGTGTCCGCGTGCCGCCAGCTCGGCGGTCTCCCGTTCTCGGCGGGTGAGGTCGCCCGGCTGGCCGCCAGCGCCCAGGCGGCGGAGAAGCGGGGTCGTGGCACCGGGGCAGGCCGCCGCCAGCCGACGCGCCCGCTCCGCCGACGCATTGGCGCGGGCCTTCTGGCCGGTGGCGGCGTGGGCCTCCGCGGCGGCGATCTGCGCCTCGGCCGCAAAGAGGTCGAAGCCCAGCTCGGCAAACGTGTCGGCGGCGGCATCGAGCGCCACGCCGTCACCGGCGGCGAGCGCGCGGGCGTGGGCGGCGCACGCCGGGGCCAGCGTCCCGTCGACGCGCTCGGCGAGCTCGTCGAGCCGGCCGACCATGGCGGCGGCCGCCGGGGTCCCACGCGCACTCAGCCCCTGGAACCGCGCCAGGTCGTGCAGCGCCAGCACCTCGTACATCCACCGGTCGCCACCCACGGCCACGCCCGTGGCCTCGACACCCGCCCGCTCTGCGTCGGTCAGCTTGCCCGCAGCCACCAGCATCCAGGCGCGAGCCCGCGCCCAGTCCGCGTCGTAGAGCCGCGCCCGGCTGCGGTTGGTGCGTTGGGCGTCTTCGAGCGCCCGCTCGGCCGCGTCCGCCTCGCCGCGCAGCGCCTCGGCCATGCCCTGCCAGATCAGGATGCCGCGCCGCAGGCCGTAATCGAAGCGACCGAGCAGCAGGTCCGACTCGCGCAGCGTCGCCACGGCGGCGTGTGGCCGGCCCCGGAACACCGCCAGCACCCCCCGCAGGAAGCACCAGGCACCCCGGGCGACGTCCGCATGGGCGTTCAGGGACGCCTCGTACCCCATCTCGACCAGCGCCTCGGCCTCCGACACACGTCCTGCCAGGACCAGCGACTGTGCCAGGGTCATCGCGTGGTAGAGCGCCAGCCCCGTGAGGTGCTCGCGCATGGCCACCACCATCGCCCCTTGTGTCGCCTCGATGGCCCGATCGATCTCGCCGGTATCGACCCACCCCGCGGCGGCCGCCAACTGCGCTCGCAGCTGCGAGCCGACCGACAGTTCCGGCCGGGCCAGCTCGCGTTCGGCGATGGCGATGGCGGCCGTCGCGGTGGGAGCGCCCAGGGACGCCATCAGCGCCTCGTGGCTGGTGAGCAGGTCGAGGGCCACGGGATCGCTCAGCCGCTCGGCCGTCTCGTGCAGGACCCGCCGCGCCTCGCCAGGTCGGTCGAGGCGCCACGCCACCACGCCTGCGATGTGGGCCGCCACCTCCGCCTGCTCCGCCTTCGTCCCGGGCAGCTCCAACGCCGCCTGCCACACGTCGAGCGCCTCGTCGTGCCGGCCCAGCGAGCTGAGGGCGTCGCCCAGCAGCAGCCCGGTGCCGGCGCTCGGGCTAGTGGCGTGGGCGATGCGCGCCAGCCGTTCCCCGGTGACGTTGTCGCCGAGGACGAGGGCACGGTCGGCACCGGCGAACAGAATGCCCGGGTTGGAGTGGTCGCCGACGGCCGCCCGCCACGTGGCCACCCGCAGGATCTCGTCGGGGGCCAGCGACGCCTCGTCCCCCCAGGCATCGGCGAGCTGGCGGCGGCAGTCGTCGATCCGCCGGGGCGAGGCGTCGTGCAGCAGCACGTCGCCGAACAACGGGTGGGCGAGCCGCAGCTCGAGGCGGCCGTCGACCCTGCCCACCTCGACGACCCGACGGCGCTCCAGGCGTCGCAGCACGTCGCCGGGCACCAGTCGGTCGACCACGGTGCCGGTCAGCGGTTCGCCGAGGGCCACCAGCTCGACGGCGTCGCGCTCGGTCTCATCGAGGGCGCCCAAGCGCTCGGCGATCAGGTCGCGGAGCCGCACGCCTGGGCGCAACGGGCCGTCCCAACCCCAGACCCCCGCCTCCTCGATCAGCGCACCGGACGCCAGCCCCTCGTCGACGAGCTCACGGAGGAATAGGGCGTTGCCGCGGGTGACGTCGAACAGCCGGCGAACCGTGCCGCCGTCGACTGTGCCACGCAGCGTAGCGGCCAGCAGCTCGCTCACCTCGAGCAGTGACAGCGGCTGGACCTCGATGCGCACCGCGTGCTCGTCCTTCCACAGCGCGACGACCGGATCGGGCGTCGGCTCGCCGCTGCGGACCGTCACGACGACCCGTGCCGCGCCTGCGGTCACCAGCAGGTGGACCAGCGTGGCCGAGGCATCGTCGAGCAGGTGCGCGTCGTCGACCCCGACCACGGGCCGCCCCTGCGCGGAATGATGCGCGATGGCCCGGACGATGGCGTCGAAGATAACGGCGCGCCGGTCCTGCCCCTCGCCGACCGCCAGGGACTCGCCCGGTACGAGGTGGGCGAATGCCCCCAACGCCACGGTGGCGGCGGACCGCGTCGCCGCCACCCATTGGGGCGGCGCACCGCCGGCGTTGGCCGCCAGTACCTCACGAGCCAGGCGCGTCTTGCCGACGCCGGCCGCGCCGGCGAGGACCACACAGCTGCCCCGACGCAGCGACTCCCGAGCGAGGGCCAATTCGTCGCCCCGCCCGATCAGTGGCCATGACGTGGGCAGGATGGGCCCGCCGCCGGGTGCTGCGTGCTTCCCGGCTCGGCTCACGTCCGACCCCCAGATCCCGACCTCAATGCCGCCATGCCCCCACGACGTTGTGTGCGCGCCGGCCCCGCGACCGGTGCGAGGCCAGTCTCGCGCCGCGTGAGGCCGCGGGCACGTCGCGCGGTGGGCTCCGCCGGGGCGGGCCCCGGAGGACCGGGGGGAGCAGTCGCCGGGCGGAGCCCCGGAGGACCGGGGGAGCAGTCGCCGGGGCGGAGCCCCGGAGGACCGGGGGAGCAGTCGCCGGGGCCAACCGCCGAGTATCCGCCGCTCGTGGTTGGCCCGGCGACCGGCCCGCCGGGGGTATCCGCCTTCTGCGACCCGTGGGCCGCCTATTTCCGGCTTCTGGTGAAGGTACGGCTCCGCGGGGCGTGGGCGGATCGGTAGCGCGCTACCTAAATCACCGTTCTCCCTACTGACCGCAGTCGCGCGTCCAGCCCGCTCACCGGTTCTTTTCCGGCGGTTCCCAGGCCAGATGCGTACTTTGGCGTCGCATGAGGTCACGCCATGACCACGATCGCGGCCTGTCCTTCGACCTCGCGACCATGACCGGTCGGCGGTTGATGGATCGGCGCCGGGCGCTGCAGGTGGTGGCCGGCGCGGGGCTGGCCGCGCTCGTCGGATGCGGATCCGGCGACGATGGCGAACCCACGGCGGCGACCCCGACGTCCACCGCCAGGAGCTCGTCGACGACGGCCGGGTCCCGGTCGGCGGCGGGATCGGACGCCGAGTGCGCGGCGATCCCGGAGGAGACCGCCGGGCCCTTTCCCGGAGATGGAAGCAACGGGCCCGATGTCCTGGCGGAGAACGGCATCGTCCGGGCGGACATCCGGCCCAGCTTCGGCTCCGCCCGCGGGCTGGCGGAGGGCGTGCCGGCAACGCTCGACCTCCAGATCCTCGACGGCGCCAACGGCTGTGCCCCCCTCACGGGGGCCGCGGTCTACGTGTGGCACTGCGACCGGGACGGGCGGTATTCGCTGTACAGCCCGGGGGCGGCGGACCAGAACTACCTGCGCGGGGTCCAGGAGGCGGACGCCAGCGGCGCGATGTCGTTCACGACCATCTTTCCCGGCTGCTACGCGGGGCGATGGCCCCACATTCACTTCGAGGTCTACCCGAGCGTGGCGGACGCCACTGGCGGGGGAACCGCCGTGGCGACGTCCCAGCTCGCCATACCGGAGGACGCCTGCGATCAGGCCTACGACGTGGACGGCTACGCCCGGAGCGTGACCAACCTCGCGCCGCTGACGCTCGAATCCGACATGGTCTTCGCCGACGGGGCTGGCCTTCAGCTCGCCACCGCGACCGGCAGCACGGAGGACGGCTTCGCCCTGCGCCTGTCGTTGGTCGTGTAGACCCGGCCACGCCGCCGGCCCCGACCGGCCTCACCGTGGGCGGTGTCCCGCGGTGACCGCGGTCAGCACGCCGGGACCGACTGCCGCCACCGCACCGGCGTGGGCACCGAGCACGTCCGCAACCGCCGGGAGCTCGTCACGCGAGAACCGAAGGCGGGGCCGGCGCGCCAACAGGTCATGCAGGCGCTCGGCCACCCAGGGGGGATCGTCGTAACGCAGCCGCGGGCGCCGGCGCCGGTAGCTCAGGAAGCCGAGCCAGCGGTTGCGGTCCGGCTCGGCGACCGCGTCCAACGCCAGCTCGCCCACGTCCAGCGCCCGCCAGTACGCCGCCTCGGCTGGGGATCCGAGGAGCGTCCCGTCGAGCAGGAGCTCCCAGCCCGCGTGGCCGATGGCCCGTACCGGCCCCCGGTCGAGGCCCTGGCCGGCCAGGTCTCGACGCAGCGCCGCGGAGCCCGCTCGGAAGTCCGGGTGGTCGTGGAAGATGGCGTCTGCGTCGATGTGGCAGCTCATCCCGTCGCCGACCGGCCCTTCGAGGAGGGATCGGTCGATGCGCACGTGCACCATCGACGCCAGGTCCGGCAACACCGCCCCGAGCACGAACGCCGGATCGTCGCCGCGCCACGCCAGTGCGACGGACGCGTGCCCGATGACGTTCATGCGCCCGGATCCTCCCACGGCGGGCGGCGGACCGGTCAGCCGCCGGCTCGCCTCGGGTCGCGGCTACTCGTCTGGGGTGGTCATGACCGTTGTGGCGAGCCGTTCGAGCATCACGGTCCACCCGTCGGAGTGGCTCTCGATCGTCGCCACCGGCAGGTCGCGGTGCTCGAGCCGCAGTCGCGTGCCGCCACCATCGGGCGTGAGCGTCACGTCGACGACGGACGATCCCGGCGGCACCCCCACCTCCGGATCGGTGAAGCCCCATGTGAACACGACCCGCTCCGGCGGGCTCACCTGGAGGAACTCGCCACGCATGTGGTAGCTGCCGCCGGAGCCGTCCTCCCGGGCGTGGTCCTGGTGGCAGATGCCGCCCGGCCTCGGATCGAGCGTCGCCTCGGTGGCGAGCCAGCGGGTGACCTTGCCCGGGTCGGTGAAGAACTCGAACACGGTCTCCGGCGTTGCCCGGATGTGGAGCTCGCGGACGATCGGGTCATCACCCATCTCGGCCACGCCTCGCACCGCTGCGTTCCGGTCGCTCGGACTGCTCATGGTCTCTGCTCCTCTGCTCCTGCTCGGCCTCTTGCCGTAGTGCCTCGAGCCGCGTGTCCCAGAACTCGTCGAGGAAGGACCGCAACTCGCCCAGACCCTCGGGCCGGGTTCGGTACAGGCGGCGGGTCCCGTCCCGCCGCTCGACCAGCAGGCCCGCGTCGCGCAACACCCGCAAGTGCTGCGAGATGGCGGGCCGGGACACGTCGACGAACTGCGCCGCGATGGCCCCCGCCGGTAGCTCGACCTTGTGCACGAGGCGAAGGATCTCCCGGCGCCGCGGTTCGACGACGGCGTCCAGCACTGACTGCATGGACCTACTGTAAGGCTTTGCTTACGTAAGTGTCAACGCACAAATTGAGACGTGGCGGGTACGGGCGCTTTACGCGTTGCCGGACCGGGTGAATGATGGGTGGTGCAGACCTACTCCATCGAGAAGGGGAGGTGGCCCATGGCGACGGACCTCCGGATCGAGGCCGACAATGCAGTCGGCCAGCTCGCAACGCTCAGTGAGGAGTTGGGCAAGGTCGGCGTCAACATCGACGGCTTCTGCGCCACGGTGGCAGGCGGCCGGGGCGTGCTCCACGTCCTGGTCGAAAACGCCGGGGCCGCCCGGCAGGCGCTGGTGGGGGCCGGCTACATGATCGCCGCCGAACGTGACGCACTCGTGCTCGAGGGCGTCGAAGATCGGCCGGGATACCTGGGGGAGATGGCGCGTCATCTGGCCGACAACGACATCAACATCGAGGTCGCGTACCTCGCCACCGACACCCGGGTGGTCTTCGTCGTGCCCGACGTCGCCACCGCTCGCCAGGCGCTCTAGCCCAAGATCGGCGACCCGAAACAGGAGGAAATGATGGACGGACAGCGGGCTCGACTCGTGACTCGCACGCTCGATCGCGTCCCGACGATCCGGAGGGTGGGGACGGATGAGTCCCGACCGGTGACCGATCGGCTAACGCCGACGTGGGCCGGCATCCTCGGCTTCGGTTGGCCGCTGGCGATCGTGGCCAGCATCGCCCTCGAGCCGGCACCCGCCGACCCGGAGGCGGCCGTGCCTATCGTCGTCTCGCTGGCGTCGGTGGGGCTGTTCGCGGCACTCGTCGCCACAGCGGTCGCAGCCGGCAACAGGCACCCGTCGGCGGCCATTGCCGCCGTGGTGACGGGTCTCCTCGCCCTCGGGTTCACGGTCAGCTGTCCCGTGTCGGGCCACCACGCGTTCGGGGCGTGGTGGTTCGGCCAGATGGCACTGACCCTGCCGATGCTCGGCGTCAGCCTGGCCGCCCTCGGCCGTCGCGCCCGCGAGCCGGCATAGGCGCAGCCTGGTCAGCGCACGAAATCGGCGATCAGGGCGGCGAGCTCCACGGGCCTGTCGCCCTGGACGCTGTGTCCCGCCTGCTCGACGTGCTCGACCCTCGCCCCTGGGCAGCGGCGCAGCAGCTCGGCCTCGTCGGCGTCGTCGACCACCGACTGGGGCAGCATCCCGCGCACCAGCATCAGCGGGACCGTCAGCCGATCCACCGCCCGCCAAAGGTCTGAGAAGTCGACGCGCCAGGTCCCGGCCTCGGTGTCGGGCGTTGCCGGGCGGTGCCGGGCGTAGCGCCAGACCCAGCTCCCGTCCTCTCGCTGGACCGCGTTGTGGAGGATGCCCCGGCGCAGCGACGAGACCGTGCGTGTCGGGTTGAACTCGACGGTGCGGGCCAGGATCTCGTCGAAGCTGGGGAAGCTCTCGGGGCCGTTGATGAACGCCGTGATCGCGGTCGCCTTCCCTTCGTCGACGCCGGGGGTGACGTCGACCAGCACCAGGGAGCGGACCAGCTCGGGCGCCGTGACCGACAGTGCGAGGGCCGTTAGCCCACCGAGCGACATGCCGACCACGCCGCCGGCTTCGGGTGCCAGGGCCCGCATGGCGGCGGCCACGTCCTGGGCGTTGCCCGAGGGGTCGGCGAAACCGCCCCGCGGGCCGTCGGAGTGGCCGTGGGCGGGTAGGTCGATGGCGACCAGCGGGCGATCCAGGACCAGCGCCACGGTGTCCCACGTGTGGGCGTTCTGGGCCCCGCCGTGGAGCAGCACCAGCTCGGGTTCGGCGTCGCCCCACACCAGCGCACTCAGCCGGCGGCCCCCCTCCACCTCGACCGCCTCCCTGCGCACGGCCGGCGGTCCGTCCCAGGGAATGCCGAACTCGTCGGCGTTCTCCCGGAACATCGAGAATTCGTCGTAGGGAACGCGTTCGACCGGTGCGGCTGCCATCGGCCCAGCATCGCATGCCGGTGTCGCCCGGAGCCCTGGGGGGCCTGCCAGCCCCGGCCCCGGAGGCAATGGGTTCCGGCATGCCGGGCCTGAGGCGATGGGTTCCGTCGGCGGAACCTATTGCCTCGGCCTGGCTGCGGCGGAACCCATTGCCTCACGGGAGCAGGTCAGGACCAGAACGCACTGGCCTCGGTGTCGCTGCCCTCTGGCGACCCGCCCCGGCTGGACCCGTCGCGGTCGGACGGATCGCCGCCGCCGTGGCGGCAGCCCTCCCGTGAACGGGGCGCCTGCTCGTCTGACCTCCGGCCGTCGTCGGCCCGGCGGTCCTTCTCCGTGGTGGTGGTCGTGGAGTCGCCGTCGGTGGTCGACGGCGAGTCCTGGGCCGCCGCCCACGTGGCGCCACCGAGGATTAGCGCACCGGCCATCGCGCCGGCGGCGACGAGGTGTCGGGGACTGAACGCCATCTGTGCTCCTTCCGTCCGGGTGATGAAGCGCCCAGTAGACGAAACGAACCTGGACCGACCCGTACAGCAGCCTGCGAATTACCTGAGTCCAAGAGCACGTTCGCGGTCGCACCCCGCCCCTACGATTGGGTGTACGCCATGAGTCCTCCCGACCCTCCCCAGGCCCCCGATCGCGCCGCCGCGCCCAGCGCGCCCGGTGCCCTGACCGGGCTGAACCCGGTCCAGTCCGACGCCGTCACCCACGCCGAGGGTCCGCTGCTCGTCGTGGCGGGCGCAGGATCGGGCAAGACGCGGGTGCTCACCCATCGCATCGCCCACCTGATCCGGGACCGGGGCGTGAGCCCGTTCGCCATCCTCGCGATCACCTTCACCAACAAGGCCGCCGACGAGATGAAGTCCCGGGTGGCGGCGCTCGTGGGACCGGTGGCCGAGAAGATGTGGGTGTCGACGTTCCACTCGGCGTGCGTGCGGATCCTCCGCCGCGACGCCGACCTGCTCGGCTACCCCCGACAGTTCACGATCTACGACGAGGCCGACGCCGTCCGCCTCACCGGCTACGTGATCCGCGACCTCGGCCTCGACACCAAGCGCTTCCCGCCCCGCAGCATCCACGCCGCCATCTCGGCGGCCAAGAACGACGGCGTCGACGCCGAGACCTACGCGCAGCGGGCCGGCAACCTCTTCGAGCGCAAGATCGGCCAGGTGTTCGCCGAGTACCAGGGCCGGCTGCAGCGGGCGGGCTCGATGGACTTCGACGACCTGCTCACCAACGCCCTGCGGCTACTGCGTGACCACCCGCAGACCCTGCGGCACTACCAGGAGCGCTTCCAGCACATTCTCGTCGACGAGTACCAGGACACGAACCGGGTCCAGAACGAGCTGGTCCTCCTACTCGCCGCCGACCACCGCAACATCGCGGTCGTCGGCGACCAGGATCAAAGCATCTACGCCTTCAGGGGCGCCGACATGCGCAACATCGTGGAGTTCGAGGACGCGTTCCCCGACACCACGGTGGTGCTGCTCGAGCAGAACTACCGGTCGACCCAGACCATCCTCGACGCCGCCAACGCCGTCATCGCCCACAACGTCAGCCGCAAGCCCAAGGAGCTGTGGACCGACCAGGGCGCCGGCGACCCCATCGTCCGCTACCACGCCGACGACGAGGTCGACGAGGCCCAGTGGATCACCCGCGAGATGGCCCACCTCCACGACGCGGACGACGTGCGGGTGCCCGATGCCGTGGACCGCGGACGCGAGGGCGGCCGCCTGCGCTGGGGCGACATCGCCGTCTTCTACCGCACCAACGCCCAGAGCCGGGTCCTGGAAGAGCAGCTCATGCGGGTTGGCATCCCCTACCGCGTGCTCGGCGGCACCCGGTTCTACGACCGCAAGGAGGTCAAGGACGCGGTCGCCTACCTGCGGGCCGTCGTCAACCCGGTCGACGAGGTGTCGATCAAGCGGGTGCTCAACGAGCCCAAGCGGGGCGTGGGCGCGACGTCCATCGGCCGGCTGGACGCCTGGGCCACGGCCCACGGGCTGCCGTTCCTCGACGCCCTCCGCCGCGCCGGTGAGGCCGGGGTGTCCGGCAAGGCCGCCCGGGGAATCGAGGAGTTCCTCCAGATGCTCGACAACGTGGCCCCGACCGCGGCCAGCGGACCGGGCCCGCTGCTCCAGGCCCTGCTCGAGCGCTCCGGCTACCTCGACGCCCTCGAGGCGGAGCGCACCATCGAATCGGAGGGCCGGCTGGAGAACCTGGCGGAGCTGGTGGGCGCCGCCGGCGAGGTCGAGTCGGTCGACGAGTTCCTCGAGTCGATCAGCCTCGTGTCCGACGTCGACGACCTCGACGAGGCCGACCAATCGTCGGTGGTGCTCATGACGCTGCACGCCGCCAAGGGGCTCGAGTTTCCCGTCGTGTTCATCATCGGGCTGGAGGACGGGGTCTTCCCCCACCTGCGCTCCCTCACGGATCCCGACCAGCTCGAGGAGGAGCGGCGCCTCGCCTACGTCGGGATCACCCGGGCCCGGCAGCGGCTGTACCTCACCCACGCCTGGAGCCGGACGCTGTTCGGGGGCACGCAGTACAACCCGCCCAGCCGGTTCCTCGACGAGATCCCCGAGGGGCTGATCCACGACGTCGAAGGCCACCGGCGCTCGAGTCGGGGTCGCAGCTACGGCGGCGTCTGGGGGCGGGGCGGCCGCGACTGGCGCTCGGGCGGCCCGTCGAGGGACGGCGCTCGGTGGGGCGCCGACGGGTCGGGTGGCGATCGCGGCCAGCGGGTCGCAGCCGGACGCGACCGGATCGTCGAGGGCGCGCTCAAGCCCCGGCCCCCCGCCCGGAGCGGCGCCGACAGCCTCGGGCTCAAGATCGGCGACGACGTGCGCCACAAGACCTTCGGCGAGGGCGTGATCATCGACATGAGCGGCAGCGGCGAGAAGACGGAGGCCCGGGTGCGGTTCCGTGACGCGGGTGAGAAGACCCTGCTCCTGTCGTGGGCACCGCTGGAGAAGCTGTAACCCGGCCTCAACGCAGGAACCTCACACGCCACCCGTGCGTCGGGTATACACGACTCTCACCACACGCGCTGGGGGGAGCGTCCCGGAGGGGACCGCACCGCCAGCCGTCGCCCGCTTCCCAGGAGCACCCCGTGTCCCCGTCCCTGCGCCCACCGTCCGGCAGTCGCCGCACGCTCGCCCTGGGCGCGGGCGCCGTCGTCGTGGTGGTGGTCCTGGCGGTCGTCGGCATCGGCGCGGCGCTCTCGGGGTCCGGCGGCGACACCGAGACGAGCGAACGGCAACCGACGACCACGGAACCGCCGAGTCCCACTACGACCGACACGCCAACCACCACAACCACGACACCGCCCAGACCACGACCGCGCCGCCGACGACAACCACGGCGCCGCCCACCACCACGACCACGACCCCACCCGATCCCGCCGCCGACGGCACCCTGGAGCTCGGCGAGGGTGGTCCGGCCGTGCTGGCCCTCCAGCAGAAGCTGGTCGACCTCGGCTACTGGCTCGGGTCGGCGGACGGCAACTACGGCCAGCTCACCCGCCAGGCCGTCATGGCCTTCCAGAAGGCCGAGGGACTCGGTCGCGACGGTGTCGCCGGCCCCGTCACCCAGGGGCGCCTGGCCGCCGCCGGCCGGCAGGCGTCCCGCGCCGGTGGCACGGGGCTGGAGATCGACCTCGAGCGCCAGATCCTCATGGTCGTGCAAGGCGGCCAGGTGCAGTGGGTCATCAACACGTCGACCGGCAACAACGAGGCCTACACGAGCTCTACCGGAGGGTCGGCCCGAGCCGTCACGCCCCCCGGCAGCTTCACGATCAACCGGGAGGTCGACGGCGTCCGCGAGGCGCCCCTCGGCACGCTCTACCGGCCCAAGTACTTCAACGGCGGCATCGCCATCCACGGGTCGGGCAGCATCCCCGCCCACCCGGCGTCGCACGGCTGCGCCCGCGTCACCAACTCGGCCATGGACATGCTCTGGTCCAGCGGGGTGGCCGCCATGGGCACGCCCGTCACCGTCTACTGACCGGGCTGCTCGAGGACCCGAGCGGCAAGGCACGTCGCCTTGGCTCACGGTGGTCAGTGTTCCCGGGAGCCGAGCCGCGGAGCTGGCCGTCGACGGCCAAATTCCCGAGCGTAGGCTGCAGGAACCGCCCAGTCCGCTCGGCTCCTAGTCGGTGGTGACGGACGCCACCAGCGGGTCCGTTGATCGCGTCGCGTCGTTGAGCATACGCTCAAAGCGTTCGCTCAGCTCGACGCACCGGGACCTGGGAGAGGCCGATGGACCAAAGCTCGTCCGCCACCGCACCAGTACTCGACGGCCAGCTCGACGTCGAACGCCTCGCCGTCATGTTCGGCATTGCCGACCTGGCCGACCGGCTGGCGGCCGTCGACGAGCGGATCACGTCCGCACTCGGCGAGCGCGAAGCCCTGCTGGGCCCAGCGAGCGTCCGGGTGGCCGAGGCCGGGGGCAAGCGGCTCCGCCCCCTGTTCACGATCGCGTGCGCCGCCCTCGGCGACGTCTTCGACGAGCGGGTCGTCGCGGCGGCGGCCTCGGTCGAGCTGGTGCAGATCGGTTCACTGGTGCACGACGACATCATCGACGTCGCCACCACCCGCCGGGGTCGGCCCACCATCAACGCCCGCGAGGGCCTCGACCACGCCCTGCTGGCCGGCGACTACATCCTCGCCCGGGCGGCCGAGCAGGCGGCGTCGGTGAGCCAGGAGGCGGCATCGCTGGTGGCGGAGGCGCTGACCCAGCTGTGCGAGGGACAGGTCCTCGAGCTGAGCGACGCTTTCGACCCCGATCGCTCGCTCGACGCCCATCTCGCCTCGATTCGGGGCAAGACGGCGGCGCTGTTCGAGTGTGCGTGCCGGCTCGGCGCCCACACGGCAGACCTGGCGCCCCACAACGCCACCGCCGCCGGCCGGTTCGGCGCCGCGTTCGGGATGAGCTTCCAGGTGCTCGACGACGTCCTCGACCTGATCGGCGACGCCGACCGGCTCGGCAAGCCCACGGGAATCGACATCGCCGCCGGCGTGTACACGCTGCCTGTGATCACTGCCCTGCGGGGCCCGCGCGGGGCGGAGCTCCGGACCCTGCTCCCCGGCGCGCGCACTGACCAGGACGGGACCGGGAACGCGGGCGACGTGGCCGCCGCCCTGGCGGTGGTGCGCGGCTCGGGCAGCATCGCCGCGGCGCTGGCGACCGTGGACCGCTACGCCGACGAGGCGCGCCGCGCCGTCGCACACCTCAACCAGGCGAACGTGGGCGAGGGATTGTGGGCGTTTCCACGCACCTACACCACCTGGGCCCTGGAGACGCTCATGGACCGCCGCTACCTCGAGGTCCCGCTCACCGCGGAACCGCAAGCCTGAGGGGCCAGACGGTGTCACCACGCACGGCGCCGAGGCCCCACGCCGACGAGACGCGTGCCCGCATCGTCGATGCCGCACTCGATGCCCTGCGGGCCAACGGCATCGCCGGCGTGAGCGCCCGCACGATCGCCCGCCACGGCGGCTTCAACCAGGCGCTGATCTTCTACCACTTCGGTTCCGTCGAGGGTCTGCTCGTGGCCGTGGCCCGCCGCGAGAGCGAGCGCCGCTCGGCGCTCTATGCCCCGGCGCTCGGCGAGGTGACCTCCCTCCTCGAGCTCGTCGGCGTCGCCCGCCGGCTGCACGACGAGGAGTTCTCCCGCGGCTCCGTGGCGGCGCTCACGCAGATGCTGGCGGGTGCCGTTGGCTCGGAGGAGCTGGCACGCGGCATCTGGGATGCCTTGGCGCCCTGGACGACCCTGGTCCGCGAGACGATCGAGCGCCTGCTCGCCGGCACGCCGTACGGAGATGCGTTGTCGGCTGACGATCTGACCGCGGCCGTCACTGCGCTGTTCCTGGGCATCGAACTGCTCACCGGGCTCGACCCCAACGGTCGGGAGCGGACACTGTTCTCGACGATGGAGGCGGCCGCCGCCGGCATCGACGCGCTGCTCCGTCCGCAGGCCGCCGCCGACGGCTGACCCCCCGGCCGCCATTGGTCATTGGCGTGCCAAAGGCACGCCAATGAACTCGAAGTGGCCGGCGTCGGGCACCAGCCAGCCGTCCCCCGACGTGAACCCCCAGCGGCGGAAGATCTCGACCAGTCGCGGGTCCTGGACCGACTCCAGCCCGGTGGGGTTGCTGCCGAACCCCATGTCGAAAGCTGCGCCCCACGCGTGGCGCGACACGCTGTCGCTGCCGGCGACGAAGCGGGGATTGAAGCAGCCGTCGTATCCCGCTTGCTCGGCGAGTCCGCCCAGCCCCGCCTTCTCGATGTCGGTGAGCGCCCCCACCAACGCATCGACGATCCCCCGGTGGCAACGTACGGTGCCGAGGATCGGGACCCGGCGCGTGACGATGTTCTCCGCCTGCCAGCCAGGATCCTGCTCGAACCCGCCGGAGGCTCCGGCCCGGTAGCTGAACTCGCCGAAGCGCGCCTTGATCTGCGCCTGCGGCAACACCGCATCCGCGTGCCGCAGGTACGGCGTCTCACCGGGC
The DNA here is from genome assembly GCA_963756425.1 of uncultured bacterium. Lineage (GTDB taxonomy): Bacteria > Actinomycetota > Acidimicrobiia > Acidimicrobiales > VFJN01 > DASQUK01. Next base: position 107,161 of record CAVWNW010000001.1, read on the forward strand.
CCCCGGAAGCGCACGACGGTCCCGGGCCGCAGCGCGGCGCGCAGGTGGTCCTCGAGCGCCGGCCGGTCGCCGCGGTACGCGACCAGCAGGTAGCGGGGGGTGATCAGGCCCAGCCGCTCGCCCGTGGGGACGTCGACCGCCAGCTCGGCCCCGCCGATGCTGGCGTCCTCCACGACCCCCGACACGACCACGGACCGGCCGCCGGTCAGCTCGATCACGCCCCCGACGGCCAAGCGGCGGAGGCTCGCCGAGGTGCGGCCGAGCACCGCGCTTCCGGGAGGCAGGCCGACGATGGCGGCGCGGTCGGCGACCGGAACGAAGTCGGCGTGGCGCGCGGGGTCGACCGCGGCAGCATCCAGGGGGATCGCCCACCCGGGAGCGAGCGCCTCCACCCGGCCGCCCTCCATGTCGCGCGAGCCCACGAGGTCGAGGCCTCCCGCCCGTACCAGCGACGTGGCGCCGACACCGGGAAATCCCGCCGCCGCAGGCTCGAGGCCCGGATCGAGGCCGCGGCCGGCCCCGCTGCGGCTCCAGGCCAACAGGACCGAGGGTGCCGCCTGGGGTGCGGCGTCGGTCGTGGACGGCAAGGGCCGGGTCGACGGCGGCGCCAACGTCGTCGATCCCCGTTCCACGGACGTCCGGCGGGCAGCGGCGTCGGTCGCCGGGCGGTCGGCGGCCTGGATCGCCACCATCAGTCCGCCACCGAACAGGGCGCCGGCCAGCCCCGCACCGATGATCACCGCAGCGCGCTTCACGTGGGCTCCAGCGACTGCGCGAGGGCGAGCAGCTCGGCCAGGGTCAGGGTGTGGCTGGACAGGCCGTGGGTCGTCCCGTCCTCCACCCATTCGAGCTGGCCGCGTTCGGCGCTGTAGCGACCGGCGGTGCCCCGGACCTCGACCCCGACGACGTCGCCGTTGGCCGGCGGAGTCAGGGCGCCCATGCCGCTCTGGACGAGCGTGAAGCCCCGATCGCCAGCACCGGCGTAGTCCTGGATGACCATGCGGTTGGCGATCCTGACCCCGGGCGGGCCGAAGCCGTCGCGCTCCGGGGCCACCAGGAGCCCCGGCACGGCGTCCGCGGCCTCGGCCAACGTCGCCGTGGCGGACTCGTCCCAGGACCCCGGCACCCGGACCCCGGTGACACCCAGGCTGGCCGCAACCGCGCGTAGCTCGTCGGGCGCGACGCTGCCGCTGACGACCACGTCGAGGCCCTCGCCGTGGAGCGCCACCTTGCGGCTGTCGTCGCTCACGTAGGCGATGCCGGCGTCGCCCAGGTCGACGGTCCGGACGCTGGTGCCGAGGCCGCCGAACAGGCGGCCGCCCGGCCACTCCCGCGTCGACCGCACGGCCAGCCAGGCGCGGCCGCCGGTCCACGAGTCGACGGCGATCGTGGGCCCGCCGGTACCGCTGATCGTGCCCGAACGGTAGGCCATGAACCCCCCGGGCAGGTCGGACGGGACGGGCCCGTCGGGGCCACCCGCCGGGCGGAAACCGGCGTCGAGGGCTTCGTCGGGGACGATCCGAGCCGGCGTCGCGAACGCGCCGTCGGCGATGGGCGCGTTGATCGTCATGGACGTGACCGTGAAGCGCAGGACGGCATCGCCGGCCCGATCGGTGGCCCCCTGGCCGCTCGCCCATCGCGCCCTGTCGGGATCGCTGGCCGCCCGGACCGTCACCTCGAGCGGCACGAGGTGCTCGTCGTCGAGCCACAGCTCCACCGGATCGCCCGGGTGCACCGCCCGCAGGTGGGCGCCGGTCGAAAGGCCGTCGAGGAACGGGCCCATCTGGGCCGCAGTCACGGCGACGCCCACCGCGCGCCGACCCGCGATCGTCCGGGTGCCGAGGCCGGCCAGCCTCGATGGCGCCGGCGTGAAGCCATCGACCGGGTTGATCAGCTCGAGCGGAACGGGCGAGCTCTCGGAAAACGGCTCGCGGCCTCGGACCGACCGGACCCATCGCCGGGCCGCGTCGGGGCAGCCCGTCCAGTCGGGGCGAGGGGAGCAGGCCCGCACCGTCGATTGCCACCATCGCTCGCCGTCCACCACCAGCCGCTGGCCGTCCTCCGTCGACCACTGGTTCCCCAGCGTGAGGGCGAGCGACTCCGGCGCCTCGTACACGAGGCGGCCTTCGAGCCGGCGCTCCCAGTGGTCCCCGGCGACATCACCCTCGACGAGCTGGAAGCGGGCGTCGAGAGATTCGATGCCGGCCTGGGCGGCCAGCACGCGATCCGGCAGGTCAGCGGCCGCGGGGGACCGGGGCTCGGGCCCGAGCCCCACGAATGCCACTCCGGCGGCCAGGCCGGCGATGGCCGCCAGCGCCGCCGCAACCACGAGGGGACGCCGGGGTCGGGCCGTAGATCGGGGCGCGTCGCCGCCACCCACGGCGGAGCGCCCGCGGGCCTGCCCGGGCCCCAGGTCCGCAAGCACGGCAGGCGCGAGGTCGGGAACGGCACCGACCGCCTCGAACCGCAGCGCGGCGCGAACCCGTTCGGCGTGGCGCTCGAAGCGCGAGCAGTCGGCGCAGGCGTCGGCGTGCTCGTCCACCGCGCGCACGTCGGCACCGTCCGGAAGCTCGCCGTCGAGCCGCAGCGAGATCACAGCGCGGGCGTCGTCACACCTCACGGGACGCCCTCTCCTCGTCGGCCGTGGACCAGCGGTGCAAGCGTGACCGGGCACTGAACACGCGACTCTTGACCGTGCCCTCGGGCACGCCCAGCACCCGGGCGACCTCGTGATAGCGCAGGCCCAACACCTCGATGAGCAGGATGGCCTCGCGCAGGTCGACCGGAAGGCTGGCCAGGGCGGCGTCGATCTCGGCGCGGGCCTCGGTCATGCCGACCGCGGCCGTGGGCGGCGGCGCCAGCGACGCCAGGCGGATGCGTCTTTGGCGCGATCGGAGCTCGTCCACGCCGGCGTTGCGGGCGATCTGGAACACCCACGTGGAGAACCTGGCCTCGAACATGAACGTGGGGAGTCGCCGGAACACGCGCAGGAACGTCTCCTGGGCGACGTCCTCGGCCCCGCCCGCGTCGCCCAGAAGGCGGCGCAGGAACCGCCACACCGGCTCCTGGTAGGCGCGCACGAGCCGCTCGAACGCTGCCAGGTCGCCTGCCGCGGCGGCTCGGATGAGCGCCGGTTCCGGTTCCTCCATGCGCTGCCCCTCCGTCACCGGGCGGGCCCATGCTGATGGGCGGCCTGCCGCCTGTCCATCGCGTGGATCCGCCGCCGCTCACAGCTTGATGTGGACCGTCTGCGGGTCGTCGTCTGACGACCCCTGGTCGTGCTGCCCGTTGCCCTGACGCACGACCATGCGGGCCTCCCCGGGCCGCCAGCGCCAGGCGAGGCACCACACGACCAGCAGCGCGCCGAAGCCGGTCACCCACGCGGCGATCTCGCTCGGGACACCGCCGGCGGGATCGGTGCCGGCCGTTCCCGCCGGCGACGCGCCCCTGCCCGCGACCGGTCGGCTCGCAGGCGGACCGGTGGTCGACGTGCCGGCCGTGGGCTCCGGCTCGGGTGCGGCGGTGACGGGCGTCGGTCGATAGCCCCCACGGATCTCGGCGGCCGTGACGCTCCAGTCGTGGATGTCGTCGCAGTTCGCCTCGCACAGAGGAGCCGACACGAGCGCGTCGTCGCCGAGAAAGCCGATCGCGGGATCGTCGAGTGGCCACTCGCGAACGATGGGCTCCACGGGATCGATGCCGACGTACAGGAATGAGCCGACCAGCCAACCGAGCGTCGTGGTACAGGGGTCGTTGCAGACGATCGCGTCGTACATTCCGGGCGCGAGGCCCGGCGGCAACCGGAAGGCGGCGCTCACTCGCAGCGAGTAGTAGCGACTTGCCGCCGGCGTGACCTCGTCGATCGCCACCTCCGCCACGCGTTGATCGGTCCGATGAACGTAGGGCCAGGGACCGTCCGGTGGAGCGCCTCGCGCGACGGCAGCCGGATCCACCCGGAGGTAGGCGTAGTACGGGCCGTTGCCCTGCAGGTCGCCCTTGGCCAGGATCCGGCCGTCGTCGACCGATCGGGCCGACGCTTCGGTGTAGCCGACCAGCCGGACCAGCTGGCCGGCCTCGTAGCGGTCCCGATCCGGGTAGAGCCAGTCGCCGCCGCCGGCGTTCGCCGGCGTCGGGGCTGCCAACGTGACTGCCCCGAGCGCCGCCACGGCCACCGCCGCGCCGATGCCGGCTCGAACCCGTCGCTCCCCCACGCGCACCATGACCAGCCTCCTCGTCGCCACCCGATGAGACGAACGAGGGGCCCGTTTGGTTCAGGTCAGCCGCCGGTCGACGTCGTGCGGTCGGCGGCGTTCAGGTCGACGTCGATGTTGCCGTCGGCGTCGACCGTCACCGGGTACGTCGGTAATCCCTCGCCGTCGGCGGGGAACTCACGGCCGTCGCACTCGCCGCTGACCTTCCCCGAGGAGTCGAGCAGGCGGAACACCTCGTCGGCGCCGCTCCACTGGAGGGTGCACTCCCGTGAGGCCCCCGGTGGGCGGGCGGCGAACGCGATCCAGCCCTCGCCGGGGTCGTCACCGAAGTGCTGCAGGTAGATGTCCCGGTCGCCGCCGGCCGTGTCGGGGTAGAGGATCGGTCCGTTCTCGGCGATGTCTCGGGCGGCGTCTTCGGCGTCGTGCTCCGCGAACGTGTCCGAGCCCAGACGCACGTCCACCGTGCCCCGGTTGGCCAGCACGGACAGCGCCGCCGCGACCCCGATCGCGACGACGACGCCGGCCGCCGCCACTGCCAGCGCCCGCCCTGTGTGGCCCTGCGACCGCGCGACCGGGCTCACGAGATCCCCGGAAGCACGGGCTTGGGGCGGCTCGGCGACATGCCCGTAGTATCGCTAGCCGGCATTGCCCACTTCGAACCCAGCTCGCCCGTCCATCGCGCCGCATCATGGGAGGCCAGGCCCTTGGATCTCTTCGAGTACCAAGGAAAACAGTTCTTCGCCCGCTATGGCATCCCGGTGAGCCCCGGCGAGGCCGTCGCCACCGTCGATGAGGCCGTGGCCGCCGCCGACCGCATCGGCTACCCGGTCGTGGTCAAGGCCCAGGTGCAGGTCGGTGGGCGCGGCAAAGCCGGTGGGATCAAGCTGGCCAACGACGCCGAGGAGACCCGGACCTACGCCGGCGACATCCTGGGCATGGACATCAAGGGCCACACGGTCGAGATCCTGTGGATCGAGCGCGCCTCCGACATCGCCGAGGAGTACTACGCCAGCTTCACGCTCGACCGGTCCGCCAAGAAGCACCTCGGCATGCTCTCGGCCCGGGGTGGGGTGGAGATCGAGGCCGTGGCCGCCGAGGATCCCGACGCCATCGCCAAGATCTGGGTCGATCCGGTCGACGGGCTCACCGAGGCGCAGGCCAAGTCGTGGGTGGCGGCCGCCAGGCTCAACCCCCGGGCCAACGACGGCGCCGTCGACATCGTCCTGAAGCTCTACAACGCCTACGAGGAGGGCGACGCCGACCTGGTGGAGATCAACCCGCTGATCCTCCTCAACTCTGGCGGGCCCCGCACGGGGGAGGTGCACGCGCTCGACGCCAAGGTCACCCTCGACGGCAACTCCGAGTTCCGCCATCCCGACTACGCCGCGTACGACGCCACGCAGGTGCGTGACGAGCGCGAGCAGGCGGCGCACGAGAAGGGGCTGCAGTACGTCGGGCTCGACGGCTACGTGGGGGTGATCGCCAACGGCGCCGGGCTGGCCATGTCGACGGTCGACATCGTCAACCAGGTCGGCGGCGAACCGTCGAACTTCCTCGACATCGGTGGTGGGGCATCGGCCGAGGTGATGACCGGCGCCCTCGAGGTCATCACCCACGACCCCAGCGTCCGCTCGATCTTCATCAACATCTTTGGCGGCATCACCAAGGGCGAGGAGGTCGCCAACGGCATCGTCGCCGCCCTGGGCAGGGTGGACATCGCCCAGCCGATCGTGATCCGCCTCGACGGCACCAACGCCGACCTCGGGCGGCAGATCCTCCAGCCGCACCTGTCCGACAAGCTGCAGATGCAGCCCACGATGGTCGACGCCGCGCGCACGGCCGTCGCCCTGGCGGGGAAGTGAGGTAGGGGCCGTGGCCATCTTCGTCGACGAGACCACCAAGGTCGTCTACCAGGGCCTCACCGGGAGCCAGGGCCGCTTCTACGGGTTGCTCAACCGCGAGTACGGCACCCAGGTCGTGGCGGGCACCAATCCCCGCAAGGCCGGCAGCGACGTCGACGGCATCCCCGTGTACGCCAGCGTGGGCGACGCGGTGGAGGCCACGGGCGCGACGGCGAGCTGCATCTTCATCCCCGCGCCGGGCGTCCGGGACGCCGTGATCGAGGCCGCCGAGGGCGGTGCGACGTTCATCGTCTGCATCACCGAGGGGGTGCCGGCACACGATGAGGCCTGGTTCTACAACAAGCTCCGGCGCGACTTCCCCAACGTCCGGCTGCTCGGCCCCAACTGTCCCGGCATCATCAGCCCCGGCAAGGCCAACATCGGCATCACCGCCGGGCACATCGCCAAGACCCCGGCGCCGGGTGAGACGGCGGTCGGCATCGTCAGCCGCTCGGGCACGCTCACCTACCAGGCGCTCTACGAGCTGAAGCTCAACGACATCGGGGTCTCGACCTGCGTGGGGATCGGGGGCGATCCGGTGCCGGGCACGTCGTTCATCGACTGCCTCGAGGCCTTCGAGGCCGACGGCGACACCTACGCGGTGATGATGATCGGCGAGATCGGTGGCTCCGCCGAGGAGGAGGCTGCCGAGTACATCGCCGCGAAGATGACCAAGCCGGTGGTGGCCTATGTCGCCGGCGTGACCGCGCCGCCGGGCAAGAAGATGGGCCACGCCGGCGCGATCGTCTCGGGCGGCAAGGGGACGGCGCAGGCGAAGATGGACGCGCTACGCGATGCCGGCGCCAGGGTGGGGGTCAACCCGACCGAGGCCGGCCAGCTCATGGTCGAGGTGGTGCGCGAGCTGGGGTGAACGAGCCTCACTAGCCGAACTTGCCGCAGTTGGGGATGCCATGGCGTCGCCAACTGCGGCAAGTTCGGTTCGTTTTCGTCAAGGCGCCTTGCGGCCGGCGGCGATCTTGACCGAGACCGGGAGCTCGAGCTCGCTGCCGGTGTGGTAGTCGGCCACGATCCGGTCGAAGGCGCGGCGGATGCTCCGCTGCATGTCCGGGGTCTGGCCGCGAACCTGGGCCGAGGCCCGCACGGTGCCGTCGAGCAACGCGCCCCAGAGGGCGTCGGCCGACGGCATCCGGTAGGTGAAGGCGAGGCTGGTGACCGCGACGTCGACGAGCCCGGCGTCGTCCAACAAACCGGCGAAAGCGGCGTCGTCGGCGTAGCGGAAGAAGGGTGGCCCCGCCGGGATCCCCTCGGCCATGGGGGCGCCCGCTTGGGCGACGGCCAGGAACAGCGCTCCGGGCAACGGCGTTCGTTCGGGGCGGTCCCAGGTCGACAGGGCGATCCTCCCGCCATCGTCCAGCACTCGCGCCAGTTCGGCCGCCGCACGAGCGTGGTCGGCGAGGTGGGGCATGAGGAAGTTGGCCACCGCGGCGTCGAAGGACGCGTCCGGCAGCGACAGCCGGTGCGCGTCGCCGCGACGGAACTCGAGCTCCGGGTGGAGCCGCCGAGCCAGGTCGATGCAGCCGGGCGACAGGTCGACGCCGAGCACGGATGCGCCCCGAGCCGCCGCCCGCGCCGCTACGTAGCCGGGGCCGGTGCCGACATCGAGCACCCGGGTGCCCCGCCCGACGCCGGCAGCATCGAGGAGCGCATCAGCGGTCTTCGGGGTCAGCGAACCGAAGTGGCGGTCGTACTCGCCGGCGACCTTCGAGTAGCCGTTGGCCTCGAACTCGACGAAGGCGTCGACGTCGATCTCTGTGGGGGACATGGGCCGAACGTACGACGGGCACCTGCTCCGGTCATCGGAGGATCTGCCTATCTTGGCCCGCCGACCTGCCCATCTTGGGCCGTGAGCCCGCCGGCCCGGGCCAAGCGTGCGGCCTCGACGCGGTTGGCGGCGCCGAGCCGGGCGAGCACTGCAGACACGTGGTGGTCGACCGTGCGCCGGGAGATGACCAGCCGCGCGGCGATGTCGGCGTTGCTCAGCCCTTCCGACACCAGGCGCAGAACCTCGACCTGTCGCGCGGTGAGACCGCCCAGGTTCGACCTCGTGGTGGGTCGGGGCCCCCGGGGGATCCGGCGGGCGCCCAGGTCGTGGAGCCGTGACCGGATGCGGTGGGCGGCCGCAGGGGCGTCCACGCCGCCGACGAGCTCCAGTGCGGAGCGCAGCAGCCGTTCGTCCCCGGAGAGCGCCGCCACGAGCCCGGCTTGGTAGCCGGAGCGACGAGCGCGCCACCAGTGGCTCGCCTGGTCCCACCGCCCCGACAACGCGAGCCTGTACGGCTCGGCGGGCGCCGTGCGGAGGACGGGGCGCGGTCCCGTGTACGCGAGCCACACCGCCAGGGCGCCCACCCACCAGGGGTGGGCTCGATCGTCGGCCAGCCGGAGCACGTCGGCCAGCTCGCCGCCGGCCGGCGGCTCCTCACCAGCGATCCAGGCCAGCTCGGCCCGGGCCACGGCACACGGGGCGAGCCGGATGAGGTCCCCGGCCGCGACGGCCATCTCCCAGGCCCGCTCCAGCGTGGCGCGGGCCTCCGCGTCGCCCCGGCGGGCTTGGATCAGGCCCAGGGTCACGAGCGCTTGGATCTGCGCGATACCGGACTGCTCGCTGCGGCGCAGCACGGTCAGGGCGTCCTCAGCCGCGCCGTTCCAGTCGTCCTGCTCGAGGCGGAGCCATGAGCGCATCGCCAGCACGTACTGCGCGAACCTGAGCAGCTCCCGCTCGTCGGCGAACCGGAGTGCCGCGCCGATGGCGTCGGCCGCCTCGTCGTAGCTGCGCCGCTCCATGTGGTCGTAGGCGAGGTTGAGTGCGGCCCGGCCGGCGTGGTCGTCGAGTCCGGCATCCACCGCCAGCCGGAACGACTCCCGGAGGAGCACCAGACCGTCGTCCTCGCCGAGCATCGCCCGGGCCGTGCCGACGTTGTTGAGCGCATGGACCGTCGCTTCGTCGTCGCCGAGCCGCCGACCCAGCTCGAGGGCCCGACCACCCCACGTCACTGCGGCCTCGCCGTCGTTGGCCAGCATGAACAACTGCGACAGGTTGCTGTAGGCCATCGCCAGCTCGTGCCCCGGCGGCAGGGATTCCAACACGTCGACGGCCGCCTGGGCGGACTCCTGGGCCTCGGTCCGCAGCCCGGATGCGGACGCGACCCGGGACTGCCAGCGCAGGTTTTCTCCCACCTTCGACCGGTTGCCCAGTGACTCCCACGCTCGGACCGCGGCTCGGCGGCCTTCGAGCGCGTCGTCGGCCCGATAGGCCCGGAACGCGCTGTCGGCGTACGCCTCGAGGAGCTCCGCCCGTTCGACGCCGGTCGTCACGCCGGTGGCGAGAGCGGCCTCGAAGTACTGCGCCGCCTCCCGGTGGGCCCGCGCCGCGGCGGCCAGTCGACCGGCGGCCACAGAGTGACGGGCGACGGACGCGGTGTCCCCGGCCTCGAGTGCGTGGTGAGCGAGCCGCGCCGGATCAGCATCGGCGTGCACGAGCCGGGCGAGGACCGCTTCGTTGAGCCGCGCGCGGCGATGCGTCGGCAGCGACGCTTCCACGGCCAGCCGCGCCAGCTCGTGGCGGAACCACACGCCGTCGCCTCCCGAACGGAGCAGGCCCGACGCCAGCGCCTCGTCCCTGCCGGCCGCCCGCTCGACCAGCCATGTCTCCACTCGTCCTGGCACGACCGAGACGAGCTCCAACAGCGCACGTGCCTCCGCCGGCAGCGGCTCCACGCGCGCCATCACGGCGTCCCTGACGGTCGCGGGCACTCCCCCCTCGGGACCGGCGAGCACCTCGGTCAGGAAGAAGGGATTTCCACCCGTGAGGCGGTGGAGCGTTGCCGGCGGCCGGCCCGATGCCGCAGCCAGCCGGGCGACGGCCGCCGGGCTCAGCGGCTCGAGCCGGACGCGTGCCACGCATCGCGCCGGGGCGTGACCGAGCACGCGGCTGATCGCGCCGGCGGCGCCATCGTCGTCGCGGTAGGTGATCAGGATCAGCCCCGCCATGGCCGCCAGGCGCCTCCCGAGCCAGATCAGGAGGTCGAGGCTCGCCTCGTCCGCCCAATGCACGTCCTCGACCACCAACACCCGGGGCGGCCGCGGACGGAGCGCGTCGAGGACCGACTCGAAGACGTGCTCGCGGGGAGCGTCGTCGGCGAGGAGAGCGGCGAGCCGACCGCCGGCGTCCCTCGCCGCGTCACGGATGGGTCCCAGGGGCCGCGGCGTGTGGAGCGGATCGCAACTGCCCCACAGGACGACCGGCGTCGGCACGCACTCGCCGAGGAAGCGCGAGACCAGCGCCGTCTTGCCGATGCCGGCCTCGCCCGACACGGCGACGAGCCGACCGGCCGTTGCGCTCCGCTCGAACTGGCGGTGCAACTCTGCCAGCGCCTCGTCCCGCTCCAACAGCTCCACAGTGCTGGGAGCAGGCTACTGCCCCCGTTTCAGCCGCGGGGCGGTGGCGGCAACGCGGACGTCGGCGGAGGCTGTGGTTCTGGCTGTGGTTGTGCCCCGGGCGGTGGCCCGGTGACCGGTCGTCGCCAGGGACCCGGCTGGTGCCCGCCCGGTGGTTGCCAGGCCGCGTGCATGTCGGTCGGTGGCCGCGGGCGGCCGAACACCGATGGTCCCGGCGTCATCTGCGGCGACTCGCCGGTCTGCATGTGCAGGAGCTGGGCGGCGAGCGCCACCGACCCGCCCGCGACCAGCAGCGCGATCCCGATGCTCGTGGGACTGCTGTCTTCCATCGCATCGGCGGTGATCAGGACGATGCCCAGCGCCACCCCGCCGGCGCCGATGACCGTCGACGCCCGGCGGCCGCGCGGGCGCCGAGTCAGGCCACCGCCAGGCCGGCGACGATGGCTGTCGCCCCGGCGCCCGCCGCCTCGAGGTCGTCACCGAGGAACGCGATCCCGGCCGGTATCGCCGCCAGCGACGCCACGACGAAGGGTGTCGCGGTCCCGGCGAACCCGCGCCGGTCGAGCAGCCGGGCGGCCACCAGATAGGCGCCCCCGAACACCAGCGAGATGATGCCGAGCGTCGTGGGATCCGGCTCGTCGCCCTGGGTGGTGAACTCGTCCTCGGGGAACGGTTCCTCCCCGGGAAACGGGTCCTCGGGCGTGAACGGGCTCTCGTCGACGAAGGTTGCCTCGAACCCGGTGGAGATCGGCTGCTCCATGAACTGGAACGCCAGCAGCACCACCGCCACCAGCCCGGCACCCAGCAGCAGCGGACGGCCCCGCGCCGGGCCCATCACGTACGACACCAGCCACACCACCGCCGAGAGGGCGAGGATCGCTTCGGCCGACCACGGCGGCGCGCCGTCGGCGTCGAACGTCAGGAAGTAGAAGAACGGCGGCACGGCCAAGGCGATGGCGGTGACGCCCGCAGTCGCGGCCGGTGCCTCTGCGAACCAGTGCAGCAGGGCATAGCCGACTGCGGCCACGGCCAGGCACAGGACGATGCCCGGCAGCCGGGACCCATCGCTGAGCCCGTCCTCGCCGACCTGTGCGTCGCCGGAGATGATCACGACGCCCGCGACGGCGAGCGCACACCCGGCGCCGGCGAGCGAGATCCACAGGCGCGGCTCGGCTCGCCTCCCGGCCCAGGCGCCCAATCGGGCCAGGAACCCCTCCCCCTCACTGACATCCCGTGACCCTAGGCCACCCGTATCCGTGCTCCGGCGCCGGTCCCGCGCCCGTCCGCGCCGGGTGGGCGCGGACGAACGCGGGCTCGGATCGAGGGTCAGACCGCGGTCGGCGGCAGCGACGGGCCGGCGACTGCGTCCTCGGATTCCTGGTTCTTCAGGTAGCCGCCGACGCCCAGGCCGATGGCGGCGATGAGCGCGATCCAGAGGCCGTACTTGCGGTCGAGATCGAAGCTCTCGCCGAGCACCTCGACGTCGGACGTGATGAGCACGCGCAGGAGCAGCAGCACCACGATGACGGCGCCGGCGATGAGGTGGATCTGAGACCACGGGATCGGCGGCCTGGGCAACTCGGTGGTCGTGAATCGCTGGATCGCGATGACCGCCACCATGGCGGCGGCGATGAGGAGCGGAAGGATGCCGGTGAGGAAGTAGTCCCAGCCGTTGTTGCTGCCCCCGGCCAGGCCGTACCAGGGCATGAACAACGCGAGCAGGAACAGGATCGCGGAAGCGCCGATCACCTTGTCGGCGGTCGACAGTTTGTTGAGGTCCACGTCTATCGCCTCTCGTCTGCAGAGTCGTTGAACGGCCCCGAGGCGCGTCGGCCCCCGCGCGGGTCGGCCGTCCGAACAAGCCCGGCCACTAGCATCCGAACGATGCCCCCAGCTCGGATCGCGGTACTCGCCTCGGGCAGCGGCACCCTACTGCACGCCATAATCCATGACGGTGTGCCGGTGGCGGTCGTGGCGGCGGACCGTCCCTGCCGGGCGCTGGAGATCGCCGGAGAGCGCGATATCCACACCGAGCTGGTGGAGCGGACCGAGTGGGACACGTCCTTCGATCGCGCCGCCTACACGGAGCGGCTCGTCAAGGTGCTGCGGACCCACGCCATCGACCTGGTGGTCATGGCCGGCTTCGGGACCGTCGTGCCGGGGCTCACCGACGCCTATCCCGGCCGGGTCCTGAACAGCCATCCGGCGCTGCTGCCGGCGTTCAAGGGGTGGCACGCGGTGCGGGACGCGCTGGCGGCCGGGGTCAAGGTGACGGGCACCACCATCCACGTCGCCACGGCCGAGGTCGACGACGGCCCGATCCTCGCCCAGGAGGCGGTCCCCGTCCTGCCGGACGACACGGAGGAAGCCCTGCACGAGCGCATCAAGCAGGTCGAGTGGCGCCTGTACCCCGCAACCATCCGCCGCTTCGTCGCCGATACCTTCGACGACGCGTCCGGCCCCGAGCCCGAACCCCAGGAGGACACGTGAGGGCGCTGCTCTCGGTCTACGACAAGGCAGGCATCGTCGAGCTCGCCCAGGGATTGGCCGACCTCGGCTGGGAGCTGGTCTCGTCGGGCGGCACCGCCGCCGCGCTCCGGGACGCCGGCCTCGAGGTCGTCGACACCGCCGACATCACCGGCTTCCCGGCCATCCTCGGGCACCGGGTGGTGACGCTGCACCCGAAGGTGCACGGAGGCATACTCGCCGACCGCACCGATCCCGCCCACCGGGCCGACCTCGAGGCCCACGGGATCGAGCCGTTCGACCTCGTGGTCGTGAATCTCTACCCATTCGGCGGCGAGCCCTCGGCGTTCGAGCACGGTGCCACCCGGGCTGAGGAGCTGATCGACATCGGCGGCCCGACGCTGGTCCGCGCCGCGGCCAAGAACCACACCCAGGTCGGCGTCGCCGTGGACCCGGGGGACTATCGGTCCGTGCTCGACGAGCTCCGGACGTCGGGATCGCTGTCGGACACGACGCGCCGCGAGCTCGCCCGGACGGCGTTCGCACGCACCGCGGCGTACGACGCGGCCATCGTCGGCTGGTTCGACGACACCGCGGGCTCGGCGGGCGAGCTGCCGCAGTCGCTCCACCTCACGTACCGGCGCGAACCCGTCGCCCTGCGCTACGGGGAGAACCCCCACCAGCGTGCGGCGCTCTACCGCGCCGAGTCGACCGGCATGGCCGGCGGCGAGCCGTGGTGGGCGGCGATGACCCAGCACGGCGGGATGGCGCTCAGCTACCTCAACCTCTACGACGCCGACGCCGCCTGGCTGCTCGTCCACGACCTGGCGTCCCGGTTCGGCCAGCCGGCTGCGGCCATCATCAAGCACGCCAATCCGTGCGGGGCGGCGGTCGCCCCGACCCTCGCCGACGCCTACCAGCACGCCTTCGAGTGCGACGAGCGCTCGGCGTTCGGGGGGATCGTCGCGGTGAGCCAGGTCGTCGACCAGGCCACGGTGGACCGGATGGTGGCGGCGGCGCAGGCCGACGTCGTCGTCGCGCCCGGCTATGCCCCCGGCACCATCGAGGCATTGCAGGCCAAGCGGAAGAACACGCGCATCCTCGAGGCCCCGGCGCCCACGCCCGATCGGTGGCACCTGCGCCCCATCACCGGCGGCCTGCTGGTGCAGGATCCCCACCGGTTCGTCGCCGAGCGGCCCGACTGGCGCGTGGTCACCCGGCGCCAGCCCACGGAGGCCGAGTGGCGCGACGCCGAGCTGGCCTGGCGGGTGTGCGGCTGGGTCCGCTCCAACGCCATCGTCCTGGCCAAGGACGGCACGGCGTGGGGGATCGGCGCCGGCCAGCAGAACCGGGTGGAGTCGGGCGAGCTGGCGGCGTCCAAGGCGGCCGGCCGGGCCGCGGGCGGCGCCTGCGCCAGCGACGCCTTCTACCCGTTCCCGGACGGCATCGAGGCCGCCGCGCGCTGCCGGGGTCGCGGTGGTGATCCAGCCCGGCCGGCCCACCGGCGTGTCCCGCGACGAGGAGATCATCGCCCGCGCCGACGAGCTCGGCCTCGCGATGATCTTCACCGGCGAGCGGCATTTCCTGCACTGACGGGCCCGCCTCTCACCACGAGTGGTCCGGCCGACGAGCCGGATCATCCGACGGCGCCGGAGGCTCCGAACTCTTCCGGCGGGTTTGTGGCAGCAAAGGAGACACCAATGGCCTTGACCTCCCGCGCCCGCAGCCGGTGTATCCCGTCCGTTGCACTCGGCCTGACCGTCGCCGTAACCCTCGGCCTCGGCGTCGCCGCGCCGGCATTCGCCGGGCACGAGGCATCGACCCGACGGTCCTGCCCCGACGGGACGCAGTCGGTGTACGAGACCCCGGCCCCGTCCGCAGGCGGGGGGTTCCTGCTCGACGACGGCGCCTACCGCACCTTCAGCCGCGCCGATGCCGTCTCGGGATCCCCCACCGACATCAACAACCGTGGCGACATCATCGGCAACTACAGCGACACCACGGGGGCTCAGCATGGGTTCCGGATCGACAGGCGGGGCTGCTTCCGCCTCGTCGACTATCCCGGCGGCCCCCGCTCGCTCAACGAGGCAATCGGCGTAAACGACCGACGGCAGGTGATCGGCACCTGGGGTGACTACGGCGACGAGCGCACCAACACCGAAGCCCACGGCTACGTGCATAGCAAGGGCCGGTTCAGCAGCATCGACGTCCCGGGCGCGCTGGTCACGAGCGCCTTCAAGAACAACAACCGCGGCCAGGTCGTCGGCTCTTACAGCAATGAGGCCCGAGCCCGCATCGGCGTGGCCGATGCCCATGGCTTCGTGTTCCATAAAGGCCGCATCATCCGCATCGATGTGCCCGGCGCCGCCAAGACGCTGTTGGTCGACATCAACGACCGCGGCCAGGTCCTCGGGGTCGGGATGAGCGCCGACAACACGACGGGCTTCGGATTCGTGCGCGACGCCCGAGGCCATTACACGCGGCTCCCGAATGTGCCCGGCTCGCTGGGCACGACGCCCCTGGGGTTCAACAACCGCGACCAGATCGTCGGCTTCTACATAGACGGTGCGGGCGCGGTGCACGGCTACCTGCTCGATCGCGGCCGGTTCAAGACGATCGACGTGCCCGGCTTCACGAACACCATGGCCTGGGGCATCAACGACAGCGGCCAGATCGTCGGGGGGATGGCCAACGCCCCGCCGCCGCGGGCGGCATCGGCGAACGCCGAACAGGCGGTGCCGGAACCAATGAGCCAGCCCGTGGGCCCCGTGGAGGGTCGCCCGTGATCGTCAGCGGATGCCGAGGTAGAGCAGGTCGCCGGGACCACCCTCGAGCAGCCAGAGCTCGTCACCGACACCGCTCTGCGTGCCGTCGTAGGCGATCCTCCACGGCGCATCCAGCTGCGCCCTGATGGCCAGGCCGCCGGCGTCCGGGTCCTCGGTCCCGCCGCCGGCAACGGTGCGGATGACGCCGTCCAGCCCGATGCGGCGGACCCGGTCGTTGCCGAAGTCGGTGACGTGGATCACCCCGGCTGGACCCTGGGCGACGTCGCTGACATCGTTCAGCGTCGCCTGCGTCGCCGGTCCACCATCCCCCGAGAACCCCGCCTCACCCGTGCCGGCGAGCACGGTCTCGGTGCCGTGGGGAGAGATGCTCACCACCGTGTTCCCCTTGGGGGTGATGATGGTGCCGTCGTCGCGCACCTCGAATCCGTCGAGGGGGCTGAGGCCCTCGGTTCCCGGGCGCAGTTTGCGCTTCGTTGGCCCCGTCACGGTGAACACGCCGGGGTTGTCGGGATCGCCCGACCAGACGAGCACGATCGAGCCATCCGGGCTGACCACAGGATCGATGAAGGGCTGGAGCGTGAATGGATCTCCAGTCGTCGCCGAGTGAACGACGACGCCGTCGGAGGCCGCGCCGCCGGGCGGGATGCGCACCAGTTCGTATCTGTACTCCTCGAAGGGGACGATCTCACGCCTGCGGCCGAAGTAGATCGTCCCATCGACCGTCGTTGCCACACCCAACGATCCCGACTGGATCGACGAGCACGTCGACAGGACGCGCAGCACGGTGGCGTCGGGCGCGAACACCACCACTCCCAATCCGGGGCTGCCGAGCGAGAACAGGCATCCGCCACCCACGAACTGCCCATTGGGCAGCATCTCGACGTCCTCGGCCTCCCACTTCAGGCCACCGGGCAGCGGATCCTGATCGTGAAGGACGACGTCGATCCGGCAGCCCGCCAGGACCACCACCAACAGCCCCACCGCTGCCAGCCGTCGTGCGGAACGACCCATCGAGATCCCCCTGGGCACAACCGAGCGAAACGTACCAGAACGATCCTCAGGTGACCCGCCGATGCCGCGGGTCGTGGCGTTCGTGGGCGCCCGCCTCGACGAGGTGTCGCAGCCGGTCGAGCGCATCCCACACGTCGACAAACCGGGTGGCGATCGGGGCGGGCCCGAGCCGAATGCGGTCCGGCGCCCGGAAGTCCGGCACCACGTCGGCCACATCGATCAGCGCCTGCGAGATCCGCCAGGCGTCGGCGTGCGCCAGCGCCACGTGCGATCCGCGCCGCTCGGCGGCCCTAGGGCTGGCCAGCGTGAAGCCGAGCGGGACGAGCCACACGTCGGCGAGATCGACGATCATGCGACGTGAGCGCCATCCCCTTGGCCCGCAGGCGCTCGATGCCCGCATCGGCCAGGAGGGCGACGCCAGCGTCGACGCACGCCAGCCCCAGCACCGCCGGCGATCCGGTGAGCCAGGAACCGATCCCGTCGACCGGCCGGTAGCCGGGCCCCATGGCGAACTGGTCACGCTGGCCGAACCAGCCCCAGATCGGCTGGCGCAGCTCTGCCTGCTGGTCGCGGCGCACGTAGGTGAAGGCCGGGGCGCCGGGGCCGCCGTTGACGTACTTGTACGTACAGCCCACGGCTAGGTCGGCACCCGCGCCGGCGAGCTGGACCGGAACCGACCCGACCGAGTGCGACAGGTCCCACAGGACGAGGGCGCCGTGTTCGTGCGCCAGCGCCGTGAGACCGGCCATGTCGGCCAGCGCCCCCGACCCGTAGGCCACGTGCGAGAGGCTCAGCAGGGCCGCGCCGTCGAGCGCGGCCCCGATCGCGTCGGCATCGGGCCCGTCGACGGGGTCGCTGCGCACCTCCCGGTACTCGAGACCGTGTTGGGCCGCGAGGCCTTCGAGCACATAGCGGTCGGTCGGGAAGTTGTCGTCGTCGGTCACGATCGCCCGGGCACCCGGCCGCGCCGCGATCGCCGCGGACGCCGCCTTGTACAGGTTGACGGTGGTGGCGTCTCCCACCACGACCTCCCCGGGCTCCGCCCCCAGCAAGTGCCGGGCCAGGGCGCCGCCCACCTGCACGGGCAGGTCGATCCACGCTTCCCACGACCGCACCAGCCCGCCGGCCCACTCCTCGTCGATCACCTGCAGCAGCCGGCGGCGGGCCCCGTGGGTCAGCCGCCCCAGCGAGTTGCCGTCGAGGTACAGCAGGTCCGGCCCGGTGACGATCGACTCGGTGACGAACGGGGCCAACGGGTCGGCGGCGTCGAGCGCCAAGGCCCGGTCCCGGTCGGTCGGATCGGTGGGCACGCGCGGTCGGCCCCGCCGGCTAGTGGGCCGTCAGAACCAGCGGCCGGCCGCGGGTGACCACCACTGTGTGCTCGAACTGGGCCGCGAGGCTCCCGTCGGCGGTGCGGAGCGTCCAGCCGTCGTCGTCCTCGACGGCGTGGGTGGCGCCTGTCGACAGGAACGGCTCGATGGCGAGCACCAGCCCCTCCCAGAGCACGGTGTCGTCGCTGGGGTTCTCGACGCTGGGAACCTGCGGCGGCTCGTGGAGGAACCCCCCGACACCGTGCCCGCACAGGTTGGCGATCACCCGCAGGCCGTGGCGGCGCGCCCGGCGCTGGACGGCCCGGCCGATGTCGCGCAGCGGGCGACCCGCCCGGGCCGCGGCGGTGGCGTCGCGCTGGGCGAGCCGGGTGGCGTCGAGGAGCCGGCGGGCCACGGGCGACACGCGGCCCACCGCCGCACTCGCCCCGGTGTCGGCCCAGTAGCCGTCGAGCTCGGCCGAGACGTCGCCGTTGACCAGGTCGCCCTCGCGCAGCCGGCGCCACGGCGAGGGGATGCCGTGGGCCGCCTCGTCGTTGACGCTGATGCAGGTCGCGGCCGGAAAGCCGACGGCGAGCTGGGGCGCCGAGCGGGCGCCGTGGGCGCGGAGGACGTCGCGGCCGACGGCGTCGAGCTCGCTGGTGGCGACCCCGGGCGGCACCGCCGACAGCATGGCGTCGCGGGCCTCGGCCACCGCCCGCCCTGCCCGCCGCACCCCCTCGAGGTCGTCGTCGCCGTCGACGGTCATGCCCACGACGCTAGCCAGAGCCGCCGGGCGCACCCGAGGCGATGGGTTCCACCCCGCCGGGCGCACCCGAGGCGATGGGTTCCACTCCGCCGGGGATGAGGTCATGGGTTCCGGATCCGGAACCCATGACCTCAACCGGCCCGGGCCGGAACCCTTTGCCTCGGGATCACCCCGCCCACGGCGGCACAATGGGCCCGATGACCGCACAACTCCTCGCCGGAGCCCCCGTCGCCGAGGCCGTGCTCGCCGACGTCACCAAGCGGGTCGCGGCGCTCGCCGATCGGGGCAAGTCGGTCGGGCTGGGCACCATCCTGGTGGGCGACGACGCTGCGTCGGCCGGCTACGTCCGTAAGAAGCACGAGACGTCGGAGCAGGTGGGGGTGGCCAGCCACCACATCGAGGTCCCTGGCGACGGCACCCAGGCCGACCTCCTGGCAGCGGTCGAGCGGTTCAATGCCGACCCGGCGGTCGACGCCTACCTGATCCAGCACCCGGTGCCACCGCAGTTCGACTTCAACGCCGCCGTCGCAGCGATGGACCCGGCCAAGGACGGCGACGGCCTCCATCCCGTCAACCTCGGCAAGCTGGTACTCCAGGAAGAGGGGCCGGTGCCGGCCACGCCGGCCGGCATCCGCGAGATGTTCGTGCACTACGGGATCGACATCGCCGGCAGGCACGTGGTCGTGTGCGGGCGCGGTCCCACACTGGGCCGCCCCCTGGCGTTGCTGCTCACGCTGAAGCAGCCGGGAGCCAACGCGGCCGTGACCGTGGTGCACAGCGGCGTGCCCGACCTCGCCGACTACACCCGCCAGGCCGACATCGTGGTGGCGGCCGTGGGTGTGCCGTCGTTCGTGATGCCCGACATGGTCCGGCCCGGCGCAGTGGTCGTGAGCGGCGGCATCAGCTGGGAGGGGCGCAGGCTGCTCCCCGACGTCGACGAGTCCGTGGCCGAGGTGGCGTCGTGGATCACCCCGCGGCTGGGCGGCGTCGGCCCCACCACCGTCGCCATGCTGCTGCGCAACACCGTCGAGACCGCCGAACGGGCTATCGACGCGGCGCCGTAGGCGCGGCGCCGGGGCCGCGGGAAGGACGCCGTCGCCACCAGCGGGGTAGGCTCTCCCGAACCCGGGCCGACATGGGTGGTGCTGTTGCATCCGGCCCGGTGCAGCGCAGCAACGCACATCCGATGCATCGGGGGAGTTGACCCATGGCTTCCGCGCCCCAGGACCGCCAATCCGCCACCAGGATCGTCGACCTGCTGGCGGCCGGTCCCACGCTGAGCTTCGAGTTCTTCCCGCCCAGGAACGACGAGGCCGAACGCCAACTCGAAAAGACCATCCACGAGCTGGCGCCGCTGCGGCCGTCGTTCGTGTCCGTGACCTATGGCGCCGGGGGGTCGACCCGCGAGCGCACCCGCGACATCGTGATGCAGGTGAACCGGGAGCAGGTGTTCCCGGCGATGGCCCACCTCACGTGTGTCGGCCACTCCCGGGACCAGGTCGTGTCGCTGCTGGACGAATACGAGGCCGGCGGCGTCCGCAACATCCTGGCCCTCGCCGGCGATCCACCCGCCGACGGCAGCGACCCCGGCGGCGACTTCACCTACGCGCTCGAGCTGGTGGAGCTGGTCCGGAACCATCCCGGCGACTTCTCGGTCGGCGTCGCGGCCCACCCGGAGCTGCACCCCCGCTCGGAGGGCGACCGGGTCCGGGACCGTCGCAGCCTGGCCATCAAGCTGGCGGCCGCCGACTTCGGGATCACGCAGTTCTTCTTCGAGCTCGACGACTACCTGCGCATGATCGAGGAGCTGGCCGAGCTCGGGTGCACCACCCCGGTCCTACCGGGCGTGATGCCGCCGGGTGTCGCACCGCTGAGCGGGCTCATGCGCATGGCCACCATGAACGGCTCCGTGGTGCCCGCCGGGCTGATCGCCCGCCTCGAGGAGGCCGGCGACGAGATCGAGGCGCGTCGTGACGTCGCCGTCGACGTCGCCACCGAACTGTGCCGGCGCCTGCTCGACGCCGGTGCCCCGGGCCTCCACCTCTACGCGCTGAACCGGTCCGAGGCCGTGCTCCGCATCGTCGACGACCTGGGGCTGGCGCCGGCCGGCTGAGCGGACTCCGCTTGATTGTCACACCAGCTTCCTAAGGTGTCGGCATGGCAGCGAGAGGGGTGGGGGCCGCGGCACAGCGCACGGGGCGCAAGAGGTCTCCGACGGCGACCTCGTCGTTCGGCGTAGGCCGACGCGAGAACCACGACTCGGCCGCGTTCTACGCCCGGTTCGCGGCGCCGGCGCTGTCCGACGACGCCGCCGTCAACCCGCCGGGCGTCGTCGACCAGATATACGTCGGCGACAGCCGCTCCATGGACCGGGTGCAGCCGGCGTCCGTGGCGTTGGTGGTGACCTCGCCGCCCTACTTCGCCGGCAAGCAGTACGAGGAGGAGCTGGGCAAGGAGGGCATCCCGGCCTCGTACGCCGACTACCTCGCCCTGCTGGAGGGCGTGTTCGCGGAATGCGTTCGCAAGCTCGAGCCCGGTGGGCGCATCGCCGTCAACGTGGCCAACCTCGGCCGCAAGCCCTACCGCTCGCTCTCGGCCGACGTCGTCGGCATCCTGCAGGACCGGCTGGGCCTGCTGCTGCGGGGCGAGATCATCTGGCGTAAGGCCCGGGGGGCGGGCGGCAACTGCGCGTGGGGTTCGTTCCGGAGTCCCGCCAACCCGGTGCTGCGCGACCTCACTGAGCGGGTGGTGGTGGCGTCGAAGGGCCGGTTCGACCGGGCAATCGACCGGTCCGAACGCGCCGCCGCCGGCCTGCCCCACGAGGCCACGCCCTCGGCCGACGAGTTCATGGAGGCCACGCTCGACGTCTGGGAGCTGGCGCCCGAGAGCGCCCGGCGGGTCGGCCACCCGGCGCCGTTCCCCGTCGAGCTTCCCCAGCGGCTCATCGAGCTCTACACCTGGCGGGGCGACGTGGTGCTCGATCCATTCATGGGCGTGGGGTCGGCGGCGGTGGCGGCGGTACGCACGGGGCGTCGCTACCTGGGCTACGACACCGACGCAGGCTACGTCGAGGTGGCACGGGGGCGGGCGGCCGACGAGCTCCGTCGGGTGCTGGCCGGTGGCGGCCCGCCCGAGCCGGTGGGCGACAAGGCGGTGGCGGTGGCCGCATCCCTGCTGCGCGACGCCGGCTTCGGGGTCGACGAGCGGGTCCGCAGGAAGGTGGGCGGGGTCGACGTCGCGTTCCTGGCCACCGACCGCGCCGGTCGCGAGTGGCTGGTCGAGGTGGTCGGGGGGTTCACGGTCGGGCGTCCCGGGTTGCGCCACGGCGACGTGCTGGAGCGCACCCTGGGCCGGGCGGTGCGCCTGTCCGGGTTCGGGGTCCGCCCTCTCCTGTTGATGGCCACCGACATGCCGGGCCGGCGATCGGCGGGGGCGGCGGCGCTGGCCGAGGCCCGGGGGCCGGCGTTCGTCGACGTGCTGCCGATCGAGGCGTCCGAGGCGAGCCTCGAGCGCCTGAAGCACTACGCCTGGGCTGCGAGGCCGCCGCAGCCGATCGGCGAGCTGCTGGTGCCGGACTGAGGGTTGATGTCGCGGATGCTGCGCGCCACCACGACGAGCTGGTCGACCCGACGGGCGACCGGCGGACTCGATCCCGACTGACCGACGGATCGGTCGCTCGTGCCCGCTGATCGCACCGAGATCACCGAGATCGTCACCGGGCTGGCCACCTTTGGGGCCGACGATCTCGGGGCGGCGCTGACAGATCCGCCTGCGGCCTTCGGCGGGGTTGCGCCCGCCCGTTGGCATCGCCTCCGTGCGCTGCACGCGGAGGGCCGTCACCGGGCGGCATTCGCGGCGGCGTGGGCCAACGGCCGGGCGTTCCTCCATGCCCAAGACGGCCTTCGGGGCCGCCCGCCCCAGGTTGTCGAGTGGAAGGGCCCGCACCGCCCCCCCGGCGTCGACCCGCTCCCGGCCGACCTGCGGATCGACCACGTCTACCTGGTGAGCTGCAAGTACAACTCCCGCATCACCCTCAACGCCGCGCCGCGGCTCGTCTTCGGCGGGCCCGACGGTGCCGCTCCCGACGCCCGGGCCGACTGGTTCACCGAGGTTGCGCCCCGGGAGGCGCAGGCGCTGTACGAGATCGTGCGGTTCGAGACCGGGATGGTCGGGTCCCTGCCCGATCGGGTCACCGACCTGTCGCCCGCCCAGCGTCGCGACCTGGCCCGCGCCCTCGGGCGGGGCGCATGGACGTCGCCGGCGGCCGCCGAGGCGTACGCCGCCCTGTCGGCCGTCGTCGCCGACGGCTCGGCCAAGCGCTGGCGCCACCGGCTGCGGGCGCATGGGGCGCGCGAGGCCACGCTGTGGCGCTTCCTCCGGGTGGCGGCGGCGACCTACTTCGTGCTCGGGTCCGACGGCGACCGCATGGTGCGCGTCCGGGTCGGCAGCCCCTGGGACTGGCGGCAGGCGTTCCGCCTGCGCCGCTTCGACGTCGAGCCCGTCGCCGCGCGCCAGCCGCTGGTGCGGTGGACGGCGGCCATCGACGATCGCGCGGCCGGCTGCCCCCGCAGCGTCGCCGGCCACATCGAGGTCCGCTGGAGCCACGGCCGGTTCGCCCAACCCCCGGAGGCGAAGGTCTACCTGGACACCCCGCCCCACCTGGTCGCCGGCTATTGGCCGCTCTCCTGAGCGGTCGCCGAGCGGCCGTCGGCGCCGGCCTCCTCCCACACCCCTGGGCCGTTGGGCAACCGACTCGGCGCCCGGGAGGCCGGGATGCCGGACGCCCGACCGTGGCTAGGCGAGGCTCATGGCCTTGTT
The DNA here is from genome assembly GCA_963756425.1 of uncultured bacterium. Taxonomy (GTDB): domain Bacteria; phylum Actinomycetota; class Acidimicrobiia; order Acidimicrobiales; family VFJN01; genus DASQUK01. Next base: position 130,846 of record CAVWNW010000001.1, read on the forward strand.
GAGGTTGGTGTCGAGCGCGTCGAGGAACTCGTCGGTGGTCAGCCAGGGGGTGTCGCCGCCCACGAACAGCGCCAGGTCCTTCGTCATCTGACCGCCCTCGACGGTCTTCACGCACACGTCCTCGAGGGTGGTGGCGAACCGTCCGACCTCGGGCGTGTGGTCGAGCTTGGCCCGGAAGTTGAGGCCCCGGGTCCAGGCGAAGATCGACGCGATGGGGTTGGTCGAGGTCTTCTCGCCCCTCTGCCACTGGCGGTAGTGCCGGGTCACGGTGCCGTGCGCCGCCTCGGCCTCGCAGGTCTTGCCGTCGGGCGTCAGCAGCACGGACGTCATGAGCCCCAGCGACCCGAACCCCTGCGCCACCACGTCGGATTGCACGTCGCCGTCGTAGTTCTTGCACGCCCACACGTAGCCGCCCTCCCACTTCATGACCTGGGCGACCATGTCGTCGATGAGGCGGTGCTCGTAGGTGAGGCCGGCCGCGTCGAACTCGGCCTTGAACTCCTCGTCGAACACCTCCTGGAACAGGTCCTTGAAGCGGCCGTCGTAGGCCTTGAGGATCGTGTTCTTGGTGGACAGGTAGACGGGGTACTGGCGCTCGAGGCCGTAGCGGAACGACGCCCGGGCGAAGTCCCGGATCGAGTCGTCGTAGTTGTACATGCCCAGAGCGATGCCGCCGCCCGGGTACTCGGCGACGGTGTACTCCATCGGCTCGCCCCCGTCGGCGGGCGTGTAGCTGATCGTCAGGGTCCCGGGCCCGGGCACGACGAAGTCGGTGGCCTTGTACTGGTCGCCGTGGGCGTGACGGCCGATGATGATGGGCTTCGTCCACCCCGGCACGAGGCGCGGCACGTTGGAGCAGATGATCGGCTCCCGGAACACGACGCCGCCGAGGATGTTGCGGATCGTGCCGTTGGGCGAGCGCCACATCTTCTTGAGCCCGAACTCCTCGACGCGGGCTTCGTCCGGCGTGATGGTGGCGCACTTCACGCCCACGCCGTGCTGCTTGATCGCGTTGGCGGCGTCGACGGTGATCTGGTCGTCGGTCTCGTCGCGCTTCTGGATCGAGAGGTCGTAGTAGAGCAGGTCGACGTCGAGGTAGGGGAGGATCAGCTTGTCCTTGATGAACTGCCAGATGACTCGTGTCATCTCGTCACCGTCGATCTCGACGACGGGGCTGGCGACCTTGATCTTGGCCATGGCGCGATCTTCTCCGATGGAACTTGTATCGAACTTGTCCAGCTTACGGGGATCCCCGTCTCCGGTGGGCACTCACGTTACGTTTTCAGGGTCGCCGGTCTGGAACGACGGTGCTCAGGGCGTACCCACCAGCCGGGGGAGCGGCCGTGGCTTCGAAAGCGGTAGGAATCGGAGTCCTAGTGTTGTTCGGCCTCGCCGCCATTGCCTCCACCGACTCCGGCTGCGACATCGGCAACGGCGGGGACGGCGACTTCGATTTCGACAGCGACGCGCCGACGTGCGATGGGGTGGCCGTCGTGGAGACTGCATCGGGCAGCGCCCAGGTGCCGGGAAACACGTCGCTCGTCGGGTCGGATGACACCGCCAACTGCGTGATGCGGGAGGGTGCTAGCGATGAGGAGGCCATCCTCCTGCTGCAGGGCGCGCTCGTCCGATGTAATGGGCAGAGCGTCGGTCTCGACGGCGACTACGGGGCGCAAACGACCCAGGCGGTCATGAACGTCCAGCAACAGCACGGCGTCACCGCCGACGGCGCGTACGGGCCCGCGACGCTCGAGGTCATGGGCTGGCCGAGCACCGGGTCCGGCGGCTGCGTGTCCGGGGTGTCGGTCGGCTCGACCGTCATCGACGAGTCGTCCTGAGCGCCGTGGGCCCGGCGCCCCCCGGCCCTTGCGGCCGGCACCCGCCGACGAGGCTATGCGCCCGTGCCGTGGGTGGCGATCGACGACCCCCGTGATCCCCGGATCGCACCCTTCGTGGGCCTGCGCGATCGCGAGCTGGCCCGCCGGGTTGCGGCTGGCGAGCGTGGGGTGTTCATCGCCGAGGGCGACGTCGTGGCGGAGCGTGCCCTCCGGGCCGGCTACGAACCGCTGGCGGTGCTGGTCGACGCCGCTCGTAGCGATCCGCTTCCGCTCGGCATCGATGCCGGCGTGCCCGTCTACGCCGCCGCGCCACCGGTGCTGCGGCGCATCACCGGCCTCGGCGTTCACCGCGGCCTGCTCGCCTGCTTCGAGCGGCGCCCGCCCCGGCCGGCGGGCGAGGTGCTCGACGCCGCCCGGCGGGTGGTGGTCCTGGAGCGGGTGAGCAACCCCACGAACCTGGGCGTGATCCTGCGCTCGGCCGCCGGCCTGGGCATGGACGCCGCCCTGCTCGATCCGACCTGCAGCGATCCGCTGTACCGCCGCACCGCTCGCGTGGCGATGGGCGAGGGCTACGGGTTCCCGTGGGCGTGGATCCCCCGGCTTCCTGGTGGCCTCGACGTGCTCCGGGCGCTTGGCTTCCGCCTCGTGGCCCTCACCCCCGACGACGGCGCCGTTCCCCTCGATGAGCTAGCCCTCGACAGTGCCGACGACAGTGCCGACGGCGGGGGAGTCGGCGGGCGCGGCGAGCGGGTGGCACTGCTGTTCGGTGCCGAAGGACCGGGGCTGTCGCCCGGGACCCTGGCGGCCGCCGACGTCCGCGCCGGCATCCCCATGCGGGGCGGAGTCGACTCACTGAACGTGGGCGTGGCGGCGGGCATCGCGTTCTGGGTGCTCGGGCGGACCGGCGGGCTCCGGGACTGACCGGTCCCGAGGGGCGACGAGCGCACGTCTCGCGATCGCTTGACCGCTGGGTCAGGCACGGCGCTAGCGTCGGGTTCCGACGCTCCACCTAGGAGGATCCGCCGTGCAGGTCCACGACAAGCTCTACATCGACGGCGCCTGGGTGCCGTCCACCGGTTCGGGCACGATCGACGTCCACGACTCGACCAATGGCGAGGTCATCGCCCAGGTGCCCGCGGGCACGGCCGACGACGTCGACGCCGCGGCCAAGGCCGCCCACGCCGCGTTCGAGTCCTGGTCGCAGACGACGCCCGAGGAACGGGCCAAGTACTGCACCCGCATCGCCGAGGGGCTGGGCGGCCGCACGGACGAGATCGCCACGGTGGTCACCCGCGAGGCGGGGATGCCCAAGTGGCTGAGCGTCATGATCCAGGCCGGGCTGCCGATCAACTCCTTCAACACGGCCGCGCAGCTGGCGGAGAACTACGAGTACGAGACGCAGCTGGGCAACAGCATCATCAGGCGGGAGCCGGTGGGCGTAGTGGGGGCCATCACGCCGTGGAACTACCCGCTGCACCAGGTCGCCGCCAAGGTGGCCTATGCGATCGCGGCCGGCTGCACCGTGGTGCTCAAGCCCAGCGAGGTGGCGCCGCTGGACGCGTTCATCCTGGCCGAGGTGATCCACGACGCGGGGCTGCCGGCCGGGGTGTTCAACCTGGTGACCGGCACCGGCCCGGTCGTCGGGGAGGCGATCGCCCTCCATCCCCAGATCGACATGGTGTCGTTCACCGGATCGACCCGGGCAGGCAAGCGGGTGGCCGAGCTCGCGGCGCAGTCCCTCAAGCGGGTGGCGCTGGAGCTGGGCGGCAAATCCGCCAACGTGCTGCTCGACGATCTCGACGACGAGGCGTTCGAGGCCGCCGTCCGCGACGGCGTCTTCAAGTGCTACCTCAACCAGGGCCAGACCTGCACGGCGCTGACCCGCATGCTGGTCCCGGTGTCCCGGGTCGCCGACGCCGAACGCATCGCCGCCGACGAGGTCGCGGCCAACTTTCAGCCGTCGGACCCGTTCGCCGACGGCGCCCGGCTCGGGCCGCTGTCGAGCGAGGCCCAGGTCGAGCGGGTGACGGGCTACATCCAGAAGGGCATCGACGAGGGCGCCAAGCTGGTGACCGGCGGTCCCGAGCGGCCCGACGGCTTCGAGCAGGGCTACTACGTGCGGCCGACCGTGTTCTCCGAGGTCAGCAACGACATGACGATCGCCCAGGAGGAGATCTTCGGCCCGGTCCTGTCGATCATCGCCTACGAGGACGAGGACCAGGCGGCGCGCATCGCCAACGACTCGGTCTACGGGCTGTCGGGCGGCGTATGGGCCGCCGACGCCGAGCGGGCCCAGGCCTTCGCCCGCCGGGTCCGCACCGGCCAGATCGAGGTGAACGGCGGTGCGTTCAACCCGAGCGCTCCGTTCGGCGGGTTCAAGAACAGCGGTTACGGTCGGGAGTACGGCCAGCACGGCTTCGAGGAGTTCCTCGAGGTCAAGGCGATGCAGCTCTAGGTCTGCGGCGGACGCCCACCACCGGCAGGGAGCGCCCACGGGCGCTCCCTCGCCGCGTCCGTGAAGAAAAACCGGTACCCAGCGCCGGAAAACCTTCAAAGACGTGGTCTGGCCCGCCAGCCTGGCGGCATCGTAGGGTCGGCCCCCATGAGGGAGCCCGTACGCGTCGCCGTCACCGGGGCGGCCGGCCAGATCGGTTACGCGCTGCTGTTCCGCATCGCCAGTGGTCAGATGCTGGGTGACGACCAACCGATGATCCTCCAGTTGCTCGAGATCCCCCAGGCATTCGGCGCGCTCGAGGGCGTGTGCATGGAGCTCGACGACTGCGCCTTCCCGCTGCTGATGGATGTCGTTGGCACCGACGACGCCGGCCGCGCCTTCGAGGGCGTCAGCTATGCCCTTCTCGTCGGCGCCATGCCCCGCAAGGCGGGCATGGAGCGGGCCGACCTGCTGTCGGCCAACGGCGCGATCTTCACCACCCAGGGCAGGGCCATCGCCGAGAACGCGGCCGACGACGTGCGGGTGCTGGTCGTCGGCAACCCCGCCAACACCAACGCGTTGATCGCGATGAACAACGCGCCCAGCGTCTCCCGCGAGCGCTTCTCGGCCATGACCCGCCTCGACCACAACCGGGCCAAGGCTCAGCTCGCGCGCAAGGCCGGCGCCGACGTCGCCGACGTCGCCAGGATGACGATCTGGGGGAACCACTCGGCCACCCAGTACCCCGACGTGTTCCACGCCGAGGTCGGAGGCAAGCCCGCCTTCGACGCCATCGGTGGTGATCGCGGCTGGCTCGAGCACGAGTTCATCCCCACGGTCCAGCAGCGGGGCGCGGCGGTCCTCCAGGCCCGCGGCCTGTCGTCCGCGGCTTCCGCCGCGAATGCCGCCATCGAGCACGTGCGCGACTGGGCGCTCGGCTCGCCCGCCGACGACTGGGTATCGATGGCGGTGCCGTCCGATGGCAGCTACGGCGTGCCCGAGGGCCTGATCTCGGGGTTTCCGTGCACGATTGACGAGCACGGCGTCTACCAGATCGTGCCGGGCCTCGACATCGACGACTTCAGCCGCCGCCGGATCGACGCCTCCGTGGCCGAGCTGGCCGGCGAGCGCGCCACGGTCGTCGAGCTCGGCTTGATCTGACCGCCTGGCGGGATCGCTACTTCAGGAAGCGGCTGGTGGTGTTGTCCGCCAGCACCTTGCCGCCGGTCTGGCAGGTGGGGCAGTAGTTGACCGTGTAGCTGCGGTACTCGACCGCCCGCACGCTGTCGCCGCACACCGGGCACGGTTCGCCGGTCCGGTGGTGGACGCCGCCCGGCCGGTCCGCGGAGGACGACATGTCGTCGCGGGTGCGCTCGTACTCGAGTGACTCGTCGATGCACTCGCCCATCGCAACGTGGACCCGCTTGACCTCGTCGGGCGTCAGCTTGGCGGTGCTGGCGAAGGGCGACAGCTGTGCCCGGTGGCAGATCTCGTTGGCCAGGCGGCGGCCGATGCCCGCCAGGATCGCCTGGTCGCGCAGCCAGCCGTGGAGCCGCATCGGGTTGTCCGCCAGCAGCTGGGCCATCGTGGGCTCGTCGAGGAGGTTGGCCTCGGGACCGAGGCTGTCGAGGGGCGGCTGGCTCAGCGGATCGCCGGCCACCACCCAAACGCCGGCCTTGCGCTCGGTGCCCGCCTCGGTGAGCAACAGAGCGCGCCCGTCCGCGAACCGCCATCGTGCCTGACCGTTCCGGGGGCGGGCGGCCTGCTTCTCGTCGACCCGGAGGCGCCCACCCTGCATGAGGTGGACGACGAACGTGCACGGCTCGAACCGCAGTAGCACGTGCTTGCCTCGCCGCCCGACGGATTCGAGGGCGTGCCCCCGCGCCGACTCCGGGCCCGGAGTCGCCGTCTTGAGCGCCGTGAACGCCAGGGGCGTGAACCGCTCGAGCACGGCGCCCTGGAACGCCTCGGTCAGGCGTTCCGCGTGGGCCTGGACTTCGGGCAACTCGGGCACGGTCGCTGCATCCTACGTGCGTTGTGTCCGAGCGCGGACCCCCGCCAGGGCGTCGTCGATCGTCGACAACGCCTTCTGGTGGCGGATCAGCGTGCCGAGGTCGCCGCCGACCCGCAGGCGGCCCTCCACGAAGGCGCGCTGCGCGCCCAGCTCGCCCGCGGCGATCCCCGCGGCGGTCGCGTAGTCGGTGGTGAACCGCAGGTCGGGCTCCACGGACGGCCCCTCGGCCAGGCCGACCGCCCCGTCGTCGATGGTGATGTGCCAACGGATGGTTCCCCCGGGCCCACCGGTGACCACGTGCTCGATCGTGAGCCTGACGCCGGAGGTGGCGGCACGGAGGCTGGCATCGCCCGCGATGGCGAGCCGGGCGGCCTCCATCCACTCGGGGCTCAGGTAGCGCACCCGGCGGAAGCTACCGCCCTACCTCGAGGTCCCCGGTGTGATCAGGAGCGCCGGTGGGCCATGAACCGACGAATGCCCCGCCGACGGGCACGACCTACCCGCACCAGGTCGGCATCGTGACGCAGCTGCTGGGCTCGCTCGTCGGCCATGAAGGGGAGCATCGGATCCATTGTCGTTTCCTCAGCGTGTAACTGGTGAATCTGTTTTGCTGGTGTCAGACTACCGGAAACCACCGTCGGCTGTACAGTGGTTTCATGGTCTCCAAGGGCTACGACGACGCCGACGTCGAGCTCGTGAGGTCGTTCGCCAACACGTTGGACGTCGAGGATCACACCGACGGGCTGGTGTCGAGCGACGAGTTCCGCAGCTGGCTTCGGGACCAGGGACTCGCCGGCGCGGAGGAGTCGATCGGCGACGGCGACCTGGATCTGGCCCGCGAGCTGCGCTGGGCACTACGGGCCGAGATGGCGTCGCATCACGACGACGTCCCAGACCCGGCCGCCCGGGCATCCCTCGACCGGCTCGCGGCCGACCTGCCGGTCCGGATCGTGCCGTCGACCGGAGGCCTCGAGCCGGTCGCCCACGGGTCCCGCGGCGCGCTGACGCGGGTGCTGGCGTCGACGCAGACCCTGGTGCGCGCCGGGGTCTGGAACCGGCTGAAGGTCTGCCCTGACGACGGGTGCGCGTGGGCCTTCTTCGACGAGTCCCGCAACCGCTCCCGCCGTTGGTGTTCCATGGACGTCTGCGGCAACCGCCACAAGGTCCGCGCGTATCGCGACAGACTCGGCGGGTGACCGATCGCATACCCGCCGGGCTGACCGCCGCCGACGAGTCCTACCACCCCCCGGGGGAAGGCGACTGGTGGGGCGAGTCGTGGTACTACGACTTCGCTACCCGTGACGCGACACTCGGCGGCTACGTGCGCCTCGGCCTCTATCCCAACCAGACGGTGGCCTGGTACTGGGCCTGCGTGGTGGGCGAGGGCCGGCGCCTGGTGACGGTGGTCGACCACGACGTGCGGCCGCCCCGCCCACCGTCGCTCGAGGTCCGCGCCGAGGGCCTCTGGGCCGACCACAACATCGAGACGCCGTTCGACCACATCTCGCTCGGCTGCGAGGCCTTCGCCCTGGGGCTGGACGACCCCGCCGCCATGTACGACCCCCATGGGCCGCCCGTCGGCGACCGGGTGGCGTTCGGGCTCGACCTCGAGTGGGAGACCGACGGCGCCGCGTACGTGTACCCGCCGGGCACGACCCGCTACGAGGTGCCGTGCCGGGTCCACGGCGATGTGCTCGTGGGCGACGAGCGCATCGAGCTCGACGCCATCGGCGAGCGCGACCACTCGTGGGGAACGCGGGACTGGTGGACGCTCGGGTGGACATGGTCGGCCGGCTGGCTCGACGACGGCACCCGCTTCCACGGCACCACGGTGCGGCTGGGAGACGACGTGGTGCCATACCACCCGGGCTTCGTCCAGCCGCCGGGCGGGGCGCTGGGGGGCGTCGGGCACACGGCCTCGACCTGGGTTCCCGGAGACCACGGGTTCCCGGCATCCGCCACCGTGGGCTACGACGGCCTGAGCCTCGACGTCGAGCCGGTGGCGTTCGCACCCGTCCTCCTCGAGGACGGCGCCGGCAGGGTGTCGCGCTTCCCGCGGGCGCTGTGCCGGTTCCGCGACACCGCCAGCGGGCGGGCCGGGGCCGGCTGGGTCGAGTGGAACCAGCCGCAGTAGTAACTCGGTAGTTCGCCGGCGTTAGCGAGCCGGACCGACCTCAATGGGCGTCCGGCTCGATCCGCCCGAGAAGGAGGCGGGGCAGCGGGTGGCGCTGAGGATGCGGGGCCGCTGTCGGCGCCTAGCAGGCGCCGGCGGCGGTAGGCCCCGCACCGGAGGCGACAGGACCCGTAGCTCCGCCGGGAGTAGCCTCTCCGGATGCTCGGACGCGTGCTCGCCGCTGGGGGCCTGCTCGACCCGAAGAGTCTCATCGACGACATCGGCCTCTGGGGCGTCTTCGCGGTCGTCTTCGCCGAGTCGGGGATGCTCGTCGGGTTCTTCCTGCCGGGCGACTCGCTGCTGTTCACCGCCGGGTTCCTGGCGTCGGGCCCGTCGAGCGTCGACGAGGCGCTGCACCTCCCCCTCGGGTGGCTCCTCGTGGGGACGTTCATCGCCGCCGTGGCCGGCGACCAGGTGGGCTACGTCATCGGCCGCCGGGCAGGACCGGCGATCTTCAATCGCCCCGACTCGCGGTTGTTCAAGCGGGAGAACGTCGACAAGGCCCACGCGTTCTTCGAGCGCTACGGGGCCAAGACCATCGTGCTGGCTCGCTTCGTGCCGGTGGTGCGCACCTTCACGCCGGTGGTCGCCGGCGTGTCGAACATGCAGTACCGCACGTTCGTGACGTTCAACCTGGTCGGCGGCCTCCTGTGGGCGATCGGCGTGACGCTGCTCGGCTACTTCCTCGGCCAAGTGGACTTCATCGAGGAGAACCTCGAGCTGGCGATCCTCGCCATCGTCGCCATCTCGGTGCTGCCGATAGCCCGCGAGCTGTGGCTGTCCCGCAGGCAGCGTCGTGCGGAGGCGCCGGCGACGGCGCCGGAGGTCGACCGCACTGGCGCCTAGGACCCGCCCCAACAACCCGCGCCCATGAGGTACGTCGTGACCGGGTCGGCCGGCTTCGTCGGCGCCCATGTGTGCGAGGCGCTCCTCGAACGCGGCCACGAGGTCGATGGCGTCGACGCCTTCACCGACTACTACGACCCGTCGATCAAGCGGGCGAACGCCGCCCGGCTCGCCCGGCACGACGGCTTCCGGGGCCTCGAGCTCGATCTCGCCCGGGGGGACCTCGACGATGTGGTCGCCGGCGCCGACGCCGTCGTCCACCTGGCTGCGCAGCCGGGGGTCCGCCTGTCGTGGTCGGAGGGCTTCGCGGTCTACGTCGAGCGCAACATCTCGGCGTCGCAACGGCTGCTGGAGGCGGCGCGGCGGACGCGTGTGCCGCGCCTGGTGCTCGCGTCGTCATCGTCGGTGTACGGCAACGCGACCGAGCAGCCGATTGCCGAGGACGCGCCCACCCGGCCCTTCAGTCCCTACGGGGTGACGAAGCTGGCGATGGAGCACCTGGCGTCCGCATACGGCGCCAACTGGGGCCTCTCGACCGTGGTGCTTCGCTACTTCACGCTCTACGGCCCGGGGCAGCGCCCGGACATGGCGCTCCACCGGTTCATCGCCGCAGTGGCCGCGGGGCGGCCGGTCCCCGTGTATGGCGACGGCGGGCAGGTCCGCGACTTCACGTACGTCTCCGACGCTGCGGCCGCCACGCTGGCCGCGGCGGAGGCCGACGTCGCCCCGGCGTCGGTGTTCAACGTGGCCGGGGGGTCACCGACCACGGTCAACGAGCTCCTGGGCCTGGTGGCCGAGCACGTCGGCCGCCCGCTGATCACCCGGCACCTGCCGACGCAGGCCGGCGATGTCCGGGCTACGCACGGCGCCACCGCCCGCGCTCGTCGCGAGCTCGGCTGGCAGCCGGAGACGTCCTTGGACGACGGGGTCAAGCTGCAGGTGGTGCAGCAGCTGGCCGGCGGGTGAAGATCGCGCCCACTGGGACCAGCGCCATGCCCAGGGCGGCGCACACGTCGAGCCAGTTCCCGTACATGGGCCCGAACAGGACGTACCACAGCGCGAGCACACAGGCGAAGCTCAGGAACGTGGGCGCCTGGCGTGCGGCCAGGAGGAAGCTCAGGCTGCGGACGAGCGCCAGCACGATCGCCCCCGCGACCGCCACCCCGACCCATCCGAACCGCGCCCACAGGTCTGCGGTCACCGAATGCAGCTCGAACGTGGTGCCGAACATGTAGTCGTCCGTGTAGCCGCCGGCGTCGACGTCGATGGACGCCAGCCCCGTCTCGCCCGCGGTCCGGTCGGTCCAGTTCGGGACGACACCAACCCCGAAGCCCCCGGGGCTCAACTCGACCAGCTCGCGCGTCGCGGCCCACTCCGGCCGCCCGCCGGCGATCGACGAGCCGGTCGCCTCGATCTGGGCCACCGATCGGCGTTGCTCCGGATCCCCAGGGAACCCACGGGTGGTCACGGAGCCGACGAGCAGATAGGCGGCGAAACCCAGGCCGGCGACCAAGGCGAGCGGGAACCAGCGGTCCCGGGCCCGCATCCGCAGGTCCGGTTGCCGAGGCCGTAGCTGCCAGAGCGTCAGGATGGCGGCGATAACGCACACGCCGAAGTAGCCGCGGGCATCCTGGGCGATGCCGACGACGCCGAGCGTGAGCACCGCCACCGCCGGGACCACGCCGGCCCGGCGACGCTCGAGGATGCCCAGCACCACGAAGGTCGTGGGCACGGCAAGGTTGTACGTCCAGTCGAGTTCACCGTGCGCCACCGCGCTCGCCAGCGCGCCCGCCCCGTAGAGGACCGCGATCCCGTGCAGGGGCATGACCGATCGCGCCCACAGGATCAGCCCGAAGGCGGCGATGCCCGAGCCCAGCAGTCCGATCGCGTGCACGCGCTGGGTCGCGCTGATCACGTGGTCGACCGACGACAGCTCGCTCAGGATGAGCCCGGCGACCGCCGACAGCGCCGCAAGGCCGGTGATCAGCGTCGCGAACGCGTGCTCCCGCAGGGCCGGGAGCCAGACCGGGAACAGGAGGACGGCCGCCGCCAGAGCCAGGGTCGCCCCGTAGGCGACGTGGATGTCCGAGCCGACCAGCACCACCGCCGCCGACGCGGTGACCCTCGTGGCTCGGGCATAGACGTCGGTGTCGACGGTGCCGGCGCCGTCGCCATCCACGGCGGGCCGTGTGGCGCGGACGACCGCGGTCACGCGCGAGCCTCCCCAGCCCCGGTCCCGCCAGCCATCGGCCGAAGGGTAGCCAACCGGCGGGGACGGGATCTGCGAGGCCGGTCCCCGCGACGCCCGCGGCGGAGACGGACGGGATCGTCGCGGGTCCAGCCACTAATGTCGGTGGCGCTGGGAGGCGGGGCAGGAATGGATCTTCAGCAGTATCTCCACGCGGTGCGGACCTATTGGTGGGCGGTCGTTCTTCCGGTCGTCCTCGCCGTCGCCATCGGGGCGTTCGTGGCGTCGCGCGCCGAGCCCGACTACCGGGCGTCCGTGACCTTCTTCGTGGCGACGTCCACCCAACCGGCGGGCCAGTCGGCCGTGCAGGGCGACGAGTTCGCCCAGCGCCGGGTGAACTCCTACCTGGGGCTGTTGTCCACCGACCGGTTGGCCGACAAGGTGATCGACGAGTCCGGGCTCGATCTGGCGCCCAGCCAGATCAAGCGCATGATGGGCGCCGACAGCGATGTCGACACGCTCCTGCTCACTGCGACGATCACGCACGAGTCGCAGGAGCTCGTCGAGCGGGTAGCGCAGGCGGTGTCATCCGAGTTCGTCGACCTGGTCGACGAGGTGGAGAACCGGGGGAGCGGCCGGCCGGCGGTCCAGCTCGAGGTCGTCTCGGGGCCGAACGTGACGAAGGTGCCACCGCGGCGGGCGGTGGCCGTCGGCGTCCCGGCGGCGATCGGGCTCGTGGCCGGCCTGGGACTCGCCTGGCTGCTGGAGGTGCGCGACAAGACCATCCGGTCCGAGGCGCAGCTGCGAGACCTGGAGCAGGCACCGGTCCTCGGCATGGTCCCCTTCGACCGCCGGTTGCGGGAGGGTCCCCGGGCGCGCCGGGTCGCCGCCAGCTCCGCGGGGCTCGAGGCGTTCCGCCAGCTGCGGACCAATCTCGAGTTCATCGACGTGGGCAGCCCGGTGCAGATCCTGGTGGTGACCTCGTCGGTCGCCGAGGAGGGCAAGACCACCACCGCCATCAACCTGGCGTCGGCGCTCGCGGCCGCCAATCGCAGGGTCCTGATCGTCGAGGCCGATCTTCGGCGGCCCACGCTCGACGACCACTTCAAGGTGCGCGGGGCGACGGGCCTGACCGACGTGATCGTCGGGCGGGGCGAGCTCGAGGTAGCGATGCAGCCCGTCGGGGCGAACGGGCTCATGCTTCTCCCGAGCGGGAAGCTGCCACCGAACCCCTCGGAGCTGGTCGGGAGCGACGCCATGGTTCGGCTGCTCGAGAGGCTGCGCGACCGGTTCGACGTGGTCGTCGTCAACACGCCGCCGCTGCTGCCGGTCACCGATGCCGCGGTGCTGTCGGCGCACGCCGACGGGGTGCTCGTGGTCGTGTGCGCCGGCAAGACCACCCGGCAGCAGCTCTCGCTCGCGATCCGCGCGCTCCACGCGGTCGGGGCGCGGGTGCTCGGCACCGTGCTCAACATGGCGCCCACGGACCGGGGCTCGTCGTACGACGCCTACCGCCAGGCGGGCACGGCCGAAGCGGACCACGCGGCTCCGAAGGACGACTCTCCCGTGAACGGCTCGGGCCGCGGCGCGCACCGGTACGACGATGATGTCATCGGTCAGGCGACGGCGTCGGCGGGTCGCAGGCCGGACATGCGGGCCTAGGCCGCGGCGGCGTCGACTTCCAACCGAACCGGCTACCGATCCATGCCCGCCAGCAGGTCCGCCCAGGAGCCGGCGGCCGCGTCCCGGGGGCTCATCTCGGCGACCGGCAGCGGCCACGCGATGGCCAGGTCGGGGTCGTCGTAACGCACCGCGCGGTCTTCGCTAGGGTCGTGCTCCCTGTCGATCCGGTAGCAGACGTCGGCCACGTCGCTCAGCACTTGGAAGCCGTGCAGCAGGCCAGAGGGAATGAACAGGTGCCAGAACTGCTCGTCGTCGAGCCGGAAGGTCTCGTGGCGTCCGAACGTGGGCGACTCGGGGCGGGCGTCCACCACCACGTCGTGTATCGCACCTCGGGCGCAGCGGACCAGCTTGGCCTCGCCCCGGCCGCCGCGCGTGTGGAGCCCCCGCAGCGTGCCGACGGTCGAGCGGGACTGGGAGTCCTGGACGAACGAGGCCGGGTCGACGCCGTGCGTCGTGGCGACTGCCGCGTCGAACGTGCGCGTGAAGAATCCGCGGTGATCGCGGTGGGGTGCGGGGACGAACACGAGCACGTCCGCCAGCCCCGTCGTCCGCACCTCCATCCTGCCATCTTGGCAGCATCGGGGCGGAGAGCGACGCCGTGAGCGAGCCCCATCGCTGCCGCTCGTGCCGCAGTGTGCACGGGGACATCGTGCTCGACCTCGGCGACCAACCCGCCGCCGACCATTTCCCTCCGGCGGACGAGCCCGGTCCCGACCCCGCCTACCCGCTGCAGATGTGGCTCTGCGCCGACTGCGGGCTGGCGCAGCTGCTGGTCGACCCGACCGTTCCCGAGGAGCCCCGGGGTGCCGAGCCGGCGGCGCTGGTCGAGCAGGCCGAGGACGCCGTCGACCGGGTGGCCGGCGCCGGCTGGCTGCCCGACGGGGGACGCACGGCCGAGTACGGGAGCCCCCATGGCGGGTCCTGGTTGGCGCTCCTCGCGGCGCGGGGGCTGGCGGCCGTCGGCGACGGCGACGAGGCCGACGTCGTGCTCGATTGCTTCGGGCTCATGCACAGCCCCGACCAGGCGGCGGCGCTGGCCGAGCGGGCGGCGCGGGTGGCACCCGGCGGTGTCCTCCTGCTGCAGTACCACTCGCTGGCCACGATCGTGCGGCTGGGCCAGTGGAACTCCCTGCGCCACGGGCACTACGCCTACTACTCCACGGCCGCCCTGGCCCGGATGCTGGCGGGGGTGGGCTTCGTGGCCCGGCAGGCCTGGCAGTTCGACCTCTACGGCGGGACGGTGCTACTCGCCGCCACCCGCACAGGCGACGCCCCCCGCGACGGTGGCACGGCCGGCGAGGACCCCAGCGTCGGTGCCCTCCTGGCCGAGGAGGCGGCCGTGGGCGTGGAGGACCCGGCGCGGGTTCGGTCCCTGCAGGAGAGCGCCGCGGCCCGTGCCGAGGCGCTGCACGGGTGGCTGGCCGAGCAGAAGGCGGCCGGCAGCACCGTGCTGGGCTACGGCGCCGCCTCGCGCGCGGTGGCCCTGTTGTGCCGGGCCGGTGTCGACAGCAGCCTCCTCGCCGCCGTCGCCGACGCCTCCCCGGCGAAGCACGGTCGCCGCATGCCGGCGACCGACATCCCCGTGGTCCCGCCCGCCGACCTGGTCGCAGCGCGCCCGGACGCGGTGGCCCTGTTCCTGCCCGACCTGATGCGGGAGATCCGCCGCACGCTGCCCGAGGTCGAGGCCGAGGGCGGGCATTGGGTCGACGTGGAGGCCCTCGGCTCGAGGCCAGCCGCCGACGTCTGACGGGCGGTCAGCCCCCGCGGCTGAACACGAGGTCTCCACGTGCCTCGGAGCCGTCGTTGAACAGCTCGACGATCCTCTCAGGCATGGGACTCAGGTCGGAAGCCCGGATGAAGTCGCGGATCGACGACCCCGTGCAGTGCACGTCGACGTTGGGGGCGCTCAGGCCGGCCTCGATGTCACCGATGTGCACGGTCCGGAAGTCGATCGAGAACCGCGTGCGGCCCGAGTGGTTCGGCACGCTGGAGTGGAGGTGCTGGCCGGAGAACTCCATGAGGCCCCCGACCGGGCTGACGAACACCAGGGGGTTCCGCAGGTCGACGCCGACGGTCGGCCCCGGGAGCGGCCGGGAGTCGCCGCTGACGTTGGACGAGGCCGCGGCCCGGTGCTTCTGGTTCCACTCGTAGTAGTTGTAGGTGCTCGAGGTGTTCGGCACCGCGGTGGCGAAGTAGTCCTGGTGGAAGGCCATCGCGTTGCCGGCCACGATCGGGTACACGGGCATCCAGAAGTTGAGCTGGCTGCGCGGCGCCGAGTACCAGGTGTCGCGGTGGGGGTGCCAGGCATACGCGATGCCCGACGTGAGGTACCCATCGGATGTGGAGGTGCGCAGCCGGGGGACGTCGAAGTACGTCTGGTCGAGGTCGCATCCCCTGTGCTCCAGGACGGCGCGCAAGAGCTCCTTCGACCGGGGATGATGGATGAACGTGGGCTTGAGCGCCGAGAGGATGTCGATGTAGCGCTCGACGGGCATGTGGTCCTGCGCCGTCTCGGGGTCGAGCCCGGCGAACGCCTCTTCGGCGAGCTCCCGGGCGAACCTGCAGAACGCAACCGTGGCCTCGTCGGGCGACGTCAGAAAGATGTCGCCCTGGTAGAGCGCGGCCCGTCGCTGGCCGTCGGTGAATGCCGCATCGTG
Source organism: uncultured bacterium (assembly GCA_963756425.1). Lineage (GTDB taxonomy): Bacteria > Actinomycetota > Acidimicrobiia > Acidimicrobiales > VFJN01 > DASQUK01. The sequence continues at coordinate 146,679 of CAVWNW010000001.1, forward strand.
GTGCACTGAAGTCATGCCGCCCGCCTTATGCTCGTCACGCGCCGGAAGGGGAACCGGGGCGCCGCCGAAGGGGCCAGAATGCCGGATTCGGCGGGGGATGACAAGCTTGCGGCACGTCCACCGCAGCGGTGGGCGGCGACCCCGCGACACACGGGCAGAGGATCATTGGAGATGCGGGCAGCGTCGGGCAACGTCCTGGTGACGGGCGCGAGCGGTTTCATCGGCCGCGCGCTCGTCCGCCGGCTGGTCGCGGACGGGCACACCACGGTCTGCACGGCCCGCCACCGCGCCGGCGACGTCGCCGAGGGGGCGGCGTGGGTGCTCGGGGACGTCACCGATCGGTCTTTCGTCCAGCGCCTCGTCGCGGAGGCGAGCCCGACGGTGGTGTTCCACCTGGCCAGCCAGGTCACCGGGTCCAGGTCGATCGACGTGGTGCCCACGACCCTGGGCAACAACCTGGTGGCGAGCGTCAGCATCCTGGAGGCGGCCACCGAGGCGGGCTGTGATCGCGTCGTCCTGATCGGATCGGGCGACGAGCCCGCCGCCGGCGACGCACCCTGTTCGCCCTATGCAGCCACCAAGTGGGCGGTGGGTGGTTACGCCCGCATGTTCCTGTCGCTGTACGGCACGCCCGTCACCACGGCTCGCCCGTTCATGGTGTACGGACCCGACCAGCCGGACGTCTCGAAGGTCGTCCCGTACAGCATCACGGCGCTCCTACGGGGCGAGGCGCCGACGCTGTCCAGTGGCCAGCGTTTGTGCGACTGGGTGTACATCGACGACGTCGTCGATGCGCTGCTGGTGCTGGCCGACGCTCCGCACGTGGTCGGCCGCGTCGTCGATGTCGGGACCGGACGGCTGCACACCGTCCGGCACGTCGTGGAAACGATCTCGACCCTCGTCGGTGCGGGCATCGAGCCGGTGTTCGGCGGCCTCCCCGACCGGCGGGCCGAGACCGAGGCGGTGGCCGACGTGGCCGAGACGGCCCGCATCTGTGGCTGGCAGCCGACCACCGACCTGCACGAGGGCCTGAAGCGAACCGTCGCCTGGTACTCCTGAGCCGCGGCCCGGCGGCCGCGCCCGTCCGGGTCCGTCAGCGAGCCCCGTTGCCGTTGGTCGCCGGGACGCGTTCGAGCCAGCACTCCCGCCAGTACGGGTAGATGGCCCGCGGACAGAACCAGCGCTGGGTGCTCCGCTCGCCGGAGCACACCGTGCCGTCAAGTGTGACGCAGTCGCTGGAGAGCTCGATCATCTTGCCGTCGCGGTCGTGCACGAACCGCTCGATCCGACGCCGTACCCGGAAGGTCTGGCCGCAGAACGCGAGCATCTCCACGTCGAACCACAGGCCCCGGTTCATGCCCTTGTCGGTGAGCGTCTCGCGGATCTGATCCGGGGACTTCACCCTGACCCACTCGCCCGGCTGCAGGTCGAGCCGCGGGGTCTTCGGTGACTTGGCCGACGGGCCCTGCACCGGCAGGGCTGGGAGGCGCCCGAGCTTCCTGCGGACCTCGGTGACCGTGGCGCGGCTCATCACCCGCGTGAACGTCCGGATCGAGACGTTGCCGGATGTGTACTCGCGGACGTAGGGGCGCGGGTCGGTCAGCGACAGCGGCTCGGACGCCGCCAGGAGCTCGGTCGCCTGGCAGCGGTAGCGGACGTCGCCCTCCGCCGTCTCGGTGCGCGTGCCCCTCGTCACGAGCTCGAGCAGCGCTCGCCGCGCCTCGTGGTCGGTGTCGTCGCCACCGGCCGCTGGGGCCGCGTCGCCCGGTGTCACCCGCTTCAGCCACGCCTCCTTCCAGTAGAGGCGGCACTCCGCCTGGCAGCCGTCGTGGCCCGAGCCGTCACAGCGCAGGTCCTCGAGGTAGACGCAGTCGGCGATCCGGCGGCTGTTGAGGTCCTTGATCGTGTCGCACACCTTCTCGGTGCGCCGGTCCACGGAGAACCGGCGACCGCAGTAGCCGGCCATCTCGGGCATGAACGGCATGGCGTCGAGCGCACCCTGCTCGTCGAGGGTGGCGAGGATCTCGGCCGCGCTGCGGACCTCCACAATCTCGCCGCGGCGGAACTGGTCAGCACGCATGCGGACAACCTCGGGTCACATAGCAAACACCACTGAACACCGCCGCCTCCCGAGGTTCGCGCGCCATCGCCCATGCCGCGACCGGGGCCCGCCGGGCTGCGATGCCGGTCGCGCTGCACCACAGGTTGTAGCAGGTCGTGCCGCGGGCTCCTCACGGCGGGCGCGCCTTTTCAGCGACCCCTCAGGTGTCCTTCAGGACCGCTTCAACCGGTCCGAGGACACTGAGTCCACCGGATGACGAACAGAACAAGGGCGGCATAGTGGTTTCAGTTCCTCCGCGTTCCAGCACGACGCGCAGTGACTTCAGCGCGGCCTCGAGCGGCACCGAGGCGTCCAGCGAGGGCGCCACCGGCGGGCCCTGCCGCTTCTGCGGTGCGGAGCTGCGGCACACCTTCGTCGACCTGGGCATGTCGCCACTGTGCGAGAGCTACGTCGAGGCGAGTCGCGTCAACGCCATGGAGGCGTTCTATCCCCTGCGGGTCTACGTCTGTGAGCAGTGCTTCCTGGTGCAGCTCCAGGAGTACGTGACCCCCGAGGACATCTTCACCGAGTACGCCTACTTCTCCTCGTACTCCGACTCGTGGCTGGCCCACTGCCGCGACTACGTGGACATGATCACCGAGCGGCTGCAGCTCTCGGCCGACAGCCTGGCCGTCGAGCTGGCCAGCAACGACGGCTACCTGCTCCAGTGGTTCGTCGAGAAGGGCATCCCCGTTCTCGGCATCGAGCCGGCACTAAACGTGGCCAAGGTTGCGGAAGAGAAGGGCGTGCCCACGCTCACCGAGTTCTTCGGGGCCGAGCTCGCGTCGAAGCTCGTCGGCGAGGGGACCGTGGCGGACCTGATCATCGGCAACAACGTCCTGGCCCAGGTGCCCGACGTGAACAGCTTCGTCGCCGGCATCGCCACGCTGCTCGGGCCCGAAGGTGTCGTCACCATCGAGTTCCCCCACCTGCAGCAGCTCGTCGAGCAGAACCAGTTCGACACCATCTACCACGAGCACTTCTCCTACTTCTCGCTGGTATCGGCCGAGCGGATCTTCGCCGCCCACGGCCTGCGGATCTTCGACGTGGACGAGCTGTGGACCCACGGCGGGTCCCTCCGGATCTACGCGTGCCACGCCGCCAACGAGCGGCTTGGCGAGTCGGCGGCGCTGGCCGCGCTGCGCGCCCGCGAGCTCGAGGCCGGCTATGCCGACATCACGACGTACTCGGTCTTCGAACACAGGGCGCGCGAGACGAAGCGGAAGCTCCTCGAGTACCTGATCGACGCCAAGCGGGCGGGCAAGACGGTGGTCGGCTACGGCGCCCCGGGCAAGGGGAACACGCTGCTCAACTACTGCGGCATCCGCACCGACTTCCTCGACTTCACCGTGGATCGCAACCCCTACAAGCAGGGGAGGTACCTGCCGGGGACGCACATCCCGATCCATGCGCCCGAGAAGATCGCCGAGGTCGAGCCCGACGTGATCCTGATCCTGCCCTGGAACTTCAAGGACGAGATCATCGAACAGCTCGCGTACGCCGCGCTCCTGGGGCGCCGAGTTCGTGGTTCCGATCCCAGAAGTGACGATTTACTGAGGAAGGCGGGTGAGCCATGAAGGTCGTCCTCTTCTGCGGGGGCCTGGGGATGCGGATGCGGGAGTTCTCCGAGACGATCCCCAAGCCCATGGTGCCGATCGGGCCCCGTCCGATCGTGTGGCACCTCATGCGGTACTACGCGCACTTCGGGCACAAGGACTTCATCCTGTGCCTGGGCTACCGGGGTGACTCGATCAAGGAGTACTTCCTCAACTACAAGGAGTGGCTCTCGAACGACTTCGTGCTCTCGGGCGGTGGCCACGATGTAGAGCTCCTGTCGAGTGACATCGACGACTGGCGCATCACGTTCGTCGACACCGGCACGCACGCCAACATCGGCGAGCGGCTGAGGGCGGTCCGGCCGCACCTAGAGGGCGAGGAGATGTTCCTCGCCAACTACAGCGACGGCCTCAGCGACGTGCCCCTCGATCGGGTCGTCGACGTCTTCCACGAGAGTGGCGGGATTGCTTCGTTTGTCTCCGCCACGCCGAGCCACAGCTTCCACGTCGTGGCTGCGTCCGACGACGGTGTCGTCAAGGCGATCGAGGACGTGACGGCCGCGGGCGTGTGGATCAACGCCGGTTTCTTCGTGATGAGCAACCGGATATTCGACTACCTCGGTCCCGGTGAGGAGCTCGTGCACGAGCCGTTCGGACGGCTCATCGACATCTCGGCGCTGACCACGTATCGGCACGAGGGCTTCTTCGTGCCCATGGACACGTTCAAGGACCGGCAGGTCCTCGAGGACCTCTACAGCCAGGGAAGCCCGCCCTGGGAGCTCTGGCGATCCGGGCCCGCCTGATGCTCCCCCTGGCGTTGATCGAGCCGCAGGAGGACGCGCTCGAGATCCTGTGCCTCGGGGCTCACTGCGACGACATCGAGATCGGCTGCGGCGGGACCGTCCTGCGCCTGGTCGAGGAGTTCCCGAACGCCCGCTTCCACTGGGTCGTGCTCAGCTCGAACGACGTCCGGGCGGTGGAGGCCCAGGCTGCCGCCGAGCACTTCCTTGCCTCGGCCGGCAAGCAGGACATACGCATCGAGCGCTTCCGTGAGAGCTACTTCCCCTGGGTGGGCGCCGACATCAAGGACTACTTCGAGGGCCTCAAGGCCGACGTGGACCCCGACCTGATCCTCACACACCACCGGCACGACCGGCACCAGGACCATCGCCTGGTCGCGGAGCTCACCTGGAACACGTGGCGTGACCACCTGATCCTCGAGTACGAGATCCCGAAGTACGACGGCGACCTGGGCTCGCCGAACGTCTTCGTCGCCCTCGACGAAGCGACCGCCCAGCGCAAGGTCGACGGCATCCTCGACCACTTCCCGAGCCAGGGGCGCCGGGCGTGGTTCGACGCCGACACGTTCCGCTCGGTGCTGCGGCTGCGGGGCATGGAGGCCAGCGCCGCCAGCCGCTTCGCCGAGGGATTCTACGGTTCAAAGGTGGTGCTCTAGCGATGAAGGTGTTGGTCACCGGCCATCACGGCTACATCGGCTCCGTCATGGTCCCGCTGCTCCTCGAGACGGGTCACGAGGTGGTGGGGCTCGACACCGGCCTCTACGAGGCGTGCGGCTTCGGTGAAGGCCGGCGCGAGGTCGCCAGCGTCAGGCTTGACCTCCGGGACGTCGAGCCCCGCCATCTCGAGGGCTTCGAGGCCGTGGTCCACCTGGCGGCCCTGTCGAACGATCCGCTCGGTGACCTCGACCCGCAGTTGACGTACGACATCAACCACGGAGCCTCGGTCCGGCTCGCCCGGGCGGCCCGCGACGCCGGCGTCGAGCGGTTCCTGTTCGCCTCGTCATGCAGCTTGTACGGGGCCAGCGGGACCGATGCCCCGCTCACCGAGGAGGCGCCGTTCAACCCGGTGACGCCCTACGGCGAGTCGAAGATCCTGGTCGAGCGCGACGTCTCCACGCTCGCGAGCGACAGCTTCAGCCCGGTCTTCTTCCGCAACGCGACCGCATATGGGGTCTCGCCGTTCCTGCGGGTCGACATCATGGTCAACAACCTCGTCGGCTATGCGGTCACCACCGGCGAGGTGCTGATCAAGAGCGACGGATCGCCGTGGCGCCCCCTCGTCCATGTCGAGGACATCTGCCGCGCCTTCGTGGCGACGCTCGGCGTCGACCGGCCGCGCACCCACAACCAGGCCTTCAACGTGGGGCTCAGCGAGGAGAACTTCCGGGTCCGCGAGGTGGCGGACATGGTCGAGTCCGTCGTCACCGGCAGCCGGGTCGAGTACGCGGCCGGCGCCAGTGCCGACGCGCGCGACTACCGGGTCGACTTCGGGAAGATCCAACGGGTCCTGCCCGAGTTCCGGCCGCGCTGGACGGTCCGCAAGGGTGTCGAGGAGCTCTATGAGGCCTACCGGGGGTACCACCTGACCGCAGACGAGTTCCTAGGCGGCCGCTACGTGCGCCTCGCCGAGATCAACCGCCTGCAGGACCAGGCGCGGCTCGACGAGCGACTGCGCTGGACCGGTGCGGACGGTGGCTAGCACGGCCGTCGGGATCCGACCGTCGTCGGTCGGTCAGAGGCTGAACCTCCGCGCCGGCGAGCTCGTCGAGGTCCGCAGCGAGGAGGAGATCCTGGCGACGCTGGACGACAACGGCGAGCTCGACTCGTTGCCGTTCATGCCCGAGATGCTCGAGTACTGCGGCCAGCAGTTCACCGTGTCCAAGGTCGCCAACAAGCTGTGCGACACGATGAGCCGCAGCGGTATGCGGAGGATGCACGACGCCGTCCACCTCGCCGGCGTCCGCTGCGACGGGCAGGCGCACGGCGGTTGCCAGACAGCGTGCCTCATCTACTGGAAGGAGGCCTGGCTGCGGAGACCCGACGCGCCCTCGAACGGGGTGGGCCCGCGGCCTGGGGGCCCGGCCGTCGCTCGCCTGACGGTGGCGGACGTGTACAGCCGCTCTCGCAAGTCCGGCGCGTCCAACGGCGAGGAGCTGTTCTCCTGCCAGGCCACCGAGTTGCTCCGGGCCGCTCCCGAGCTGCTGCCGTTTCGCGAGCTAGGTCAGTATGCGCGAGACGTCCGCTCGGGGAACGTGGGCATCGCCGCGGTCCTGCGCGCCCTGTTCGTCGGGCTGTTCAACCGCTTCCAGGACGTCAGTATGCGCGTCCTGCCCCAGCGGCTGTGGATCCGTGGGGGCCTGCGGTGGGGGTTCGTCAAGGGAACGTTGACCAAGACGCCTACGGGTAGCAGCGACCTGCAGCCGGGCGAGCTCGTCCGGATCAAGCCGAAGGCGGAGATCATGGCGACGCTGACGAAGGATCTCCGCAATCGCGGCCTGGGGTTCGAGGAGGAGATGGCGCGTCACTGCGGCCGCGAGGCGCGCGTGCTGCGGCGCGTCGACCGGTGCATCGAGGAGGGCACCGGCCGCCTCCTGCAGATGAAGAACCCGTGCATCGTGCTCGACGACGTCGTCTGCGAGGGTGCGTACCACGCCAACTGCCCGCGCTCGATCTACTCCTTCTGGAGGGAGATCTGGCTCGAGAGGGTCGAGGGCGCCGGAGGACCCGTGCGCAGTGCGGTCGAGCCGTCGGTACCGGCCCCGATCGCCTAGCAAGGGGCGTCCGTGGCTCCAGTCCCGCCTCTCGTCTCCATCGGGCTGCCGGTGCGCAACGGCGAGCAGCACCTGGTCGAGGCGGCGCGATCGGTTCTGGATCAGGACTATGGCCGGCTCGAACTGCTGATCTCCGACAACGCGTCGGAGGACGGGACCGAGGAGATCTGCCGGCAACTGGCCCGAGCCGACACCCGCGTCCGGTATCACCGCCATCCCCATGACATCGGGCTGGTCCCGAACTTCAACAGAGTGCTGCATCATGCCCGTGGCACCTACTTCAAGTGGATTGGTGACGACGACCGTTTGGCGTCTACTTACGTCTCGCGCTGCGCCAAGGTCCTCGACGACGACCCGGAGCTGATCCTCGTCACCACCCAGCAGGCGCATGTCGGCGCAGGTGGAACGGTGGAATCGGCAAGCTACGACGGCACGAGGCTCGGGTCGGCCCGGCCGGTCGAGAGGTTCACGGAGTTGCTGCGCCTGCTGAACGAGAGCCGGCTCATGCTCGATCCCCTGTACGGCATGGTGCGGCGGGCACCGGTGGCGCAGGTCCCTAGGCCGATCATGCTGTTCGAGGATCAGATATTCGCCGCCCGGCTGGCGCTGGCCGGCCCCTTCGGTCACGTCGGGGAGGTCCTCTCTTTCCGTCGCGCCAAGCCCTTCCCTCGCCTTGCGGTCACCGCCCGCCGGATCGGCGTTCCGCCCTGGCAGGCGAGCCTGGCGACCACCCTCCAGTGCCGCGAGCTACTGGCCGCGGTCGGCGAGGCGCACCTCGGTCCCCGCGAACGTCGGCAGGCCCAGGATGCGATCGCCCGCCTGTATCTGCGCCGCCAGTGGCTCACCGTGGCGCACCGGAGCCGCAAGCTCGTGCGGCTCCTGCCGCATGCTGCGGCGCGCCCACCGGGTCTCGCATCGGCCACCCCCAAGGGGCGTTGATCCGCGCTCAACCGGGTCGTGCCACCGCTCAACGCGCGGCCTTCAGGCTGCCCTCAGCTTGCCTTAAGCCCTGCTTCATCCGCGGCGGGGACACTGTGGGCGACGGGACGACGAAAAAAGGGCGGCATTTGTGGTCTCTCCGCGACCAACCACGACGCGCGGTGGCCTCGGCGCGACGTCGGCCCAACAAGGGTCGGTAGCAGACGCCGGTGCCGGCGGTGGCCATGACGTCGTTTTCACGTTCTACGGCGAGACGTGGACGAATGCGGTGCGGCGTGACATGTACATGGCGGGCGACCGCCTCTTGCTGACGCTCGTGCGCAGCCCGTCGGTCCGGAACCTCGTCGTCGCCAACCCCTATCGGAGCGCACCGATCCAGTGGGCTCGACGACTCGTCGGTCAGCGGCCCGAGCCATTCCCGGACGCTTCCCGTCGAACGCTTGTCGAGCCCCGCCGCGTACGTCGCCGCGATCCGACATCGCTACGCGCCCTCGAGCGTGCCTACACGGCCTACGACAGTGCGCTGGAGCGTGCGGCCTCGCGTCTCGGGGCCCGCCGCCCGGCGATCATCACCACCAGCCCGTTCGTGGCGGGCTTCGCTCCCCTGCGCTGGGCCGGTCGGGTCACGTTCTATGCCTGGGACGACTGGGCGTCAGGCCTGCCGCTGCGCCGCTGGTGGCCCGCGTACGAGGAGGCCTACGACCGCGTCAGCCGGTCGGGCCGCGGGGTGGTGGCCGTATCACAGGCGATCATCGATCGCATCGTGCCGACCGGGCCGAGCGCCGTGGTGCCCAACGGGGTGGCCCCGGAGGAGTGGCGTTCGCCGCCCGCGCCGCCTGCATGGTTCGCGGCGCTGCCGGCGCCCCGCATCCTGTACGCGGGCGTGGTGGACGACCGCCTCGACGTCTCCGCCGTCCGCGAGGTGGCCGCTCGCTTCCCCCAGGGCACCGTCGTTCTGCTTGGTCCCGTCGGCGATCGAGCGGCGGTCGATCCGCTGCGCAACGTCCCGAACGTCCGGATCGAGCCGCCTGTGGGCCGGGCGGCGGTCGCCAGCCTGGTGCATGCCGCCGATGTGTGCGTCATGCCGCACCGCCGGATGAGGATCACGGCCGCCATGAGCCCCCTCAAGCTCTACGAGTACCTCGCGGGCGGCCGGCCCGTGGCGGCAACCGACCTGCCACCCGTGCAGGCCATCCATCCCGCCGTCGTCAGGGTGGGCGAGGATGCCAGCTTCGCCGAGGGGGTCGCCGAGGCCCTCGCCCGGGGCCCCCTGCCGGAGGCGGAGCGGCTTGCCTTCATCGACGCCAACTCGTGGCAGCGACGCCATCACGCGCTCCTGAGCGTGGCCTTCGGCACCGCTGGCTCGGTAAGCGACCGGGGCGCCGTCGCCAGCGTGACGGGGTCCGCCGGATGACGGCGGTCGAGGAGGGTCGGGGTCCGGCGCCCGGGGTCGCCTTCGAGGACGGCTGGGTGCCGCGCCACCTGGCGCCCGATCGGGCCGCCCCGACCGTCCAGGGCCCCATTGCCTGGCAGGCCAAGGCCGACGCACGTCTCGCGGCGCGGGAGCTCCACGAGGCGATGAACAGCGCACCGACCACGGCCCTCGAGGACACCTCGCAACCGGTGCACCAGGACTCGGTCGCCGCCGTAGCGACCGACGACGACGTCCCGGACGTCGCCGGTGGGGTGCGTTGGAGCCTGATCGCCACGATCGGGACGATGGCCGGCCGCATGACGTTCGTCATCGTGCTCATGCGCCTGCTAGGTCCCGAGAACTTCGGGATCGTGGCCCAGGCCACCGTCTACATCACCATCGCCACCATCTTCCTGAACCTCGGGCTGCCGGTCACCCTCATCCAGCGTAAGAACCTCGACCGGGCCGGCACCGGCACGGCGCTCACCCTGACCATCGCGAGCGCACTGGCGCTGGCGCTGGCGACCGTCGTCGCTGCCCCCCTGCTCGCCAGCTTCTTCCAGACCCAGGAGCTCACGGGCGTGCTGCGCGTGATCTCGATCTCCCTGGTCCTCAAGGGTCTGGCGGTCGTGCCCACCGCGATGCTCGCCCGCCGAATGCAGTTCCGCGCCCTGGGCATGGCCGAGATATTGAGCACCGCCATCAGCGGCGGGATCGCCGTGGTCGCCGCCGTGAACGGGGCGAGCTACTGGGCGCTCGTGATCCAGATCCTCCTGCTCGACTCGCTCTATCTGGCCCTGATTTTGGGCCCGGCCCGACTTCCTCTGCCCACGTGGTCGGGAGGAGCGGCCCGAGGGCTGTGGTCGTTCAGCTCGCGGATGATGGGCTCCGACATCATCAACTACCTGTCCAACAACGGGGAAAAAGTCCTCATCGCGCGGTTCCTGGGCGCAACGCCGCTGGCGCTCTATGGGCTCGCCGGACGCGTCCTGGTGGTCCCCATCGAGACGCTGGGCAAGACGGCCGATCGCGTCATCCTGCCGATGTTCTCCCGCCTCCAGGACGACGGCCAACGCGTGGCGCGTTACTTCCTCGAGGCGAGCGCCAGCGTGGCGCTCTTCGCGTCACCCCCGATGACCCTCGTCATCCTCTGCGCACCTCTCGCTGTACCCATCGCGTTCGGCGATGCGTGGGACGCGGCGGTCCTGCCCCTGCAGCTGCTGGCGGCTCACGGCATCTTCTTCCTTCTGATCGCGCTGACGAACCCGGTCGTCCAGGCCGCAGGACGAGCCGACTGGGAGTTCCGCTGGTCGATGTTCACCACGGTCATCGCCCTGGCGACATTCGTGGTCGGTATCCAGTGGGGGATCGCCGGCGTGGCCGCCTGCTTCCTCGTTCAGGGGGCACTCCTCAATCCCATCCGGTTCGTGATGGTCCAGCGCCTCATCCCGCTGTCCGTGCGGGCGTACCTGCGCCAGCTCGCCCCCGCCGCGACCAGCACCGCAGCCCTTGTGGGTGCGTGGCTCGTGGTGGCGACGATGCTTCGGGGCGCAGCGGGCGACCTCACCGTGCTCGTTGCCGCATCGCTGGCGGGCCTGGTTGCGTTCCTTGTGTCGATGAGAGTCCTGTGGTGGGGGGACCTCCGGCGCCAGATCGAGTTCGTCCGCCAGGTCGTCCGCCCGGGGGCATCATGACCGAGGCTCCCGTCGTCGCCGGCAGCAGGCCGCCCGAGGCCGGTGCCGCACGTCCGGGTGGTGGGGCACGGGTGTCGATCGGCGTGCCGGTCTTCAACGGCGCCGGCTACCTCGAGGACTGCCTCGATTCGCTGCTGGCCCAGACCTACCACGACGTCGAGATCCTGATATCCGACAACGCGTCGACCGATGGGACGCCGGACATCTGCCGCGCCTACTGCGAGCGCGACGAGCGGGTGCGGTACTACCGCCAGCCGCGCAACCGGGGTGTGGCTGCCAACTACCGCTTCCTCGTCGACAATGCGAGCGGCGAGTTCTTCAAGTGGGCCGCGTACGACGACGTCTGCGCACCGCAGTTTGTCGAGCACTGCGTTGCGGCGCTGGATGGCGCACCCTCGGACGTGCTCGCGTTCCCCCACACCACGTTCATCGACGGCGCCGGCGAGCCGTTGCGGCGAGTCGACGGCGGCGTTCGCTGGCGGAACCACCCCAAGCCGATTGGCCGCTTGAACGACCTGCTGGCCGACCATACGAGGTCGTTCGCCAAGTGGCAGTTCGGGGTGATCCGCCGCGATGCGCTCGTGCGCACTGGCCTCATCCGCAACTACGACGCATCGGACCTGGTCCTGATGGCCGAGCTCGCACTCCTCGGCGGCTTCGCCAGGGTCAGCGAGCCGCTCTTCCGGCTGCGCATACACGAGGCGACGTCCGGTCTGGCGAACGCCAGCCCCGCCGAGCTGGCGGGCTGGTACAACCCCGATCGCAGCGACCACTACCCGCTGGATCGAACCAGCATGTTGCTGGGATACCTGGGGGCGGTGGCCTCGTCCCCGCTCCCCGCGCACGAGAAGGCGGCCGGAACCGTGCTCGTGGCCCGCTGGCTGCTGTCGGACCGGCAGTGGCGCGTCGTCGGTGGGGAGCTGAAGCGGCGTGCAGCGGGATCAGCGCGACGACGCCTCCGGTCCCGGGAGGTGCGGTCATGACGGTCGCCCCGTTGATCCGGGTGGCGGCGGTCGGCGTCACGGTCGGCCTGTGCTCGTGTGGCGGTGGGCAGGCGGCCGGCCGAAGGGATGAGCCGTTGACGATCAAACCCCAACGGGCCGCCGTCGAGGAGGGCGCGTCCCGCCAGTTCTCGGTCGTAGGGGACGAGGACGTTACGTGGGGCATCGCCGAGTCGGGGCGGGACTCCGCGGAGGCTGCAGCCGCGCTCCCGCTGCGGGTCGCCGCCGATGGCCGCCATCTGGTCGATCACCGAGGCCGTCCGTGGCGGATTCAGGCCGACGCGGCATGGCTCATGTCCGCGCTGGCGACACCCGCCGAGGTCGACCGGTACCTCGAGACCCGTCGCGCCCAGGGCTTCAATGCCTTCTATCTGCATGCGATGGTGCACCCCGGCGGTTACGACGCCGCGCCGAACGCCCCGGCCAACGCCCAGGGTGACCCACCGTTTGCGTCGACCGGCGACTTCTCGACGGCGGGCGCCTCGCCGGCGTCCGAGCGATACTGGCGGTGGATCGACTCGATCGTCGACAAGGCGGCGGAGCACGAGATGGTCGTGATGCTGGCGTACACGTACCTCGGCTTCGATGGCGGGGACCAGGGCTGGTACCGCGAGGTGATGGAGCAGCCGAGCCAACAGGCGCTCTTCGACTGGGGCCGGTGGCTGGGGACTCGGTACAAGGGCAAGCCGAACATCATCTGGCTCGGCCTCGGTGACTTCACGCCGCCCCACGGGTCCGAGGGCGCGGCCCGAGCCCGGGCGATCGCACAGGGGATCAAGGAGGCGGGGGCGACACAGCTGTTCATGGCCGAGCCCTCCAGCCCCGACGAGATCCCGGGACAGGTCCCAGGCTTCGGCCGCGTCGTCGACCTCAACAGCTTCTACGGCTATGGACCTGACGGGGAGGGACACGTCTACGAGACGGCCGAGCGCGCCTGGGACCTGACACCCCGGAAGCCGGCGTGGATGCAGGAGGGGACGTACGAGTACGAGGACAACACCGGCCACTTCACCCGGGAGCCCTGGGAGACGAGGCGCGGCCGGTATTGGTCGGTACTGGGAGGCGGAACCGCCGGCGACGGATTCGGGTCGCGTGACGTGTGGCAGTGGCACGACTTCCCGGCCGCGCTGACGAGCCCCGGCGCCGACTACTCCGCCTACGCGTTCGACCTCTTCGCTTCGCTGCCGTGGTGGAAGCTCAGGCCCTCCGGTACCGATCCCGGCTTCGCCGGGACCACGTTGGTCACGCAGGGGCGGGGGATGTGGGGAGCCTCTGACTACATCACGTCAGCCCTGACCGACGACCACCAGTGGCTCCTCGCCTACGTCCCCGTCACGCACAGGGGTGCCCGGAGGTTCCAGGTCGACGTGACAGCGCTGGCCGGCCAAGTACGGGCCCGCTGGTTCGACCCGTCGGCCGGCACCTACCTCGCGATCAGCGATGGCTACGCATTCTCCAACGACGGGACACGGCGGTTCACAACCCCAGGCCTCCGCAGCGACGGCACCGACGACTGGCTCCTGGTCCTCGACGCCTCCGGCGATCCGAGGTGCGGGACCGTCACGGCCTCAGGCGTGTACACGGCGCCCGCGAGCGCGCCCGCCGGGGTCGACTGCCAGGTCACGGCCACGCTCAGGAGCGATCCCTCGGTCGTTGCCCGGGCGCCCTTCATGCTCCGGTCGGCCGGCGGCGTCGGACGTCCCCGAATCGGTATGCCAGGAAGCGGAATGACGATCTCAGCGACGAAATTGGGGCCGAAGTGACGGTATGCCGGGCGCTCGTTCGTGCCTGCCAACGCCGGTGGTCCTGTGGAATGATTAGGCAAGTCGGGCGAGCGCTGGGGTGACCAGCCGCCCGTTCGCGTCTCAGGACAGAAGTGGACAGATGGCTCAATCGAGCTCAGACAAGAAGAACAACACTCGGGCGGTATCCATGGACGTGCTCTCCCTCCTGCGGCTGCTGGCCAGACATTGGCGCGTGACCGCGCCTGCCGCATTGCTCACCCTGGTCGGCCTCGTGGCGGTCTTCAAGGTCTCGGCCCCCACGTACAACGCGACGGGCTCGATCCTTCTCCTGAATCCCCGCGACGCGCCGGACCTCGAGGACGACCAGGCGGCGGAGGCGGCGTCGAAGGTCGGCGAGAACGCGTTCACCCGCTACGGCGACATCGCCATCGTGACCGACATCCTGACCCGCAAGATGAACAGCGACTCGACGCGTGAGGAGCTGGCGAAGCACGGTGTCGGGGGCTACACCATCGTGACGAGCGCCTTCCAGCGCGACCCGGTGTTCGAGGTGACAGGGGATGGGCCGGACGCCGAGTCGGCCATGCGATCGACCGGCATCGTGCTCGAGGAGGCGAGCAGGGCTCTGGCGGATCTCCAGGTGCAGCAGGGAGCCGACCCCGAATACCTGATCAGCAGCACCCCCCTGGAAGCCCCGTCCACGGCCACGGCCATGTACGGCAGCACCATGCGAGCCGCGATCGCGGTGGTGGCGGTGGGTGGCCTGGGCACCCTCGGGCTTGCGGTGCTCGCCGAGATCACCGGCCAGCGCCGGGCGGCGTCGCAGTCCGCCTCGCGGCAGGGCCGGGTCGACGCCGATGCCCACGACGGCGGGGACCCCGACGCCGAGGACGACGCTGTGGAGGCGACGGAGTCGAATGGTTCGGCGCGGGGCCGGATCGATGCCTATGCCGATCCTGAGGTTGTGGTGGAGGCGACGGGATCGAATGGTTCGGCGCGGGGCCGGGTCGATGCCGAGCCGCACGGTGGCGGGGACCCCGACGTTGAGGACGACGCTGTGGAGGCGACGGGGTCGAATGGTTCGGCGCGGGGCCGGGTCGATGCCGAGCCGCACGGTGGCGGGGACTCCGACGTTGAGGACGACGCTGTGGAGGCGACGGGGTCGAATGGTTCGGCGCGGCGCCGTGTCGATTCCGATTCTGACGGCGAGGCCGCAGAGGAGGCGACGAGCGGCCCGGCCGACTCGCGTGTAGCAGCAGGGTCCGCCCGTTCGCGGGCCGCGGGTAGGGCGCTAGGCATCCCGGCAGGGAGCCGGTCGTTCAACAGCGCCCGCATCGTCCCCGACGGCTCGTCCGGCTCCGCGGCTCGCGAGGGCCGCAATGGATCGCCCGCCTGGGGCCGTGCGGCCGCGCCCCTCGGTCGCCGGCCACATCGGAGGCAGTCGCAAGCTGACGCCTCCAACGGGTCGCCGCCCGACGACCAGAGGGACACCTCGAACCCCGATCGGTGACCGACCGTGCTCGTCGTTACCGAGGACCGACCTGATCTCCGTTCGACACCCGATGTCGAAGCATCCGGCGCGCGGACCCGTGGCGCGCCGGTCACGATCCTTCGGATCTACGCCGTCCTCCTGATTCTGATCCCGCCGACCCACATCATCGAGCCCCTCGGTGCTGTGGGCACACCGGCGACGGTGGTCGCGCTGGTGGCGCTGATGCTCTGGGCCGTGGGAGTGCTCGCCCCGGGGACCTACCTGTGCCGCACGGTCGTGCCGGTGCGGGTGGTAATGGGCGTGTTGGTCGTCGCGACCTTCGTGTCCTACGCGGGGGCACACGTGCGCTACGTGCCGGCCGTCGAGCTGTTGGCGTCCGATCGGGCCCTGATCCAGCTGTGCGCGTGGGGGGGTGTGGCACTCCTGGCGGCTGAGGGCCTGCGTGATCGGGAAGAGCTCTATCGCGTGCTGCGGGTCCTCGTGGCTGCCGTGGCGACCATGTCGCTGATCGGGCTCTTCCAGTTCCGGTTCGGCATTGACTTCGCAGAGAACGTGAACCGGATCCCCGGCCTGCACCAGAACGCCGACCTCGTCTCGATCCAGGATCGTGGCGGCTTCCGCCGACCGGCCGGGACGGCGACCCATCCGATCGAGTACGGGTGCGTCATCGCCATGACGCTGCCCCTGGCGCTGCACCTGGCCCGTTTCGACCTGGCCCGTTCGGCGTTCCGCCGGTGGTTCGCCGTGGCGGCGATCGTGATCGGGATCCCGGTGGCGGTGTCGCGCTCAGCGGTCCTCGCGGCGCTGGTGGCCGCCATCGTCATCTTCATCGGGTTGGAGCCAAGGCTCCGCCCCCGGGCATTGGGGGTCGCGGCCGCATTCGTCGTCGTGACCTATGCCACGACGCCCGGGCTCCTCGGCACGCTCGGCGGACTGTTCGTCAACGCCGGGGACGACTCGAGCATCTCCTATCGCACGAATGACTACGCAACCGTCGGCGAGTTCGTACGACAGTCACCGTGGTTCGGCCGCGGGCCGGGGACGTTCGTCGCGGGCCCCTACATCATCCTGGACAACCAGTACCTCCTGACGGTCATCGAGATCGGGCTCGTCGGGCTGGTGGTCGTGATCGCTTACCTCCTCACGGCCGCCTTCCTCGGTCGGGGGGCCCGTCACGCGACGAAGGAGCCGGCTGTCCGCGACCTTGGCCAGGCGCTGGCCGCGGCGAGCGTGGCGAGCGCGGTCGCGGCGATCACGTTCGACGCCTTCTCGTTCCTGATGTTCGCCGGCGTCGTGCCTCTGTGCCTCGGCATCGCCGGGGCCCTGTGGACGTCGACCCGCGCGGCGAAGCGCCGAGCGGAGGCCGTGCCTACGTTCGACGATCCATCGCCGGACGGGCGCCCGCAAACTCCCGCCCAGGCGCTGCACACTCCATTGGTGGGCGATCCGCGGTGGACGACCGGCGTCGATCGCGTGGTCGATGTCCGGCAAGCCAGTCCCGACAGCAGCCGCCCCCTGGAGCCCGTCGCGCCCGTGGGTGGCGCGCAGCAAGCGCCGACCGGCGGCCCGCTCGCAGAGTTCGTTGGCGGTGTGCCGGGCTCGCCAACTCGGCGCGCCGACGGACGCCGGAGGGCGGCCGCCGCCGGCGTCGGCGTCGTCATACTCGGCGGATTGGTCCTCAGCATCGGACGGGGCGGTGCCGATGATCCACAGGTGGCCGGGGCGCGGGTGGTCACCGGCCCACTGGACGTGCCGACCAGTACGTCGACGACGGACCCGGCCGGCGACACCGGTGCCAGCCCGCCAGCGGAGGCGACTGCGACCCGCCCCCGGATTATCGCCATGGCCGAGCCGGACACCGATGCCGGGCCGCTTGTCCGTCCCCTGCGCAGCGACACGGACGTGGCAGTCACGTCGGGTCCCGGATCCGCAGGGTCCACGTCGTCGTCCAGTCCCCCGTCGACCGGCAGTCCCACGACAACGCACCCGACCTCGCCACCGATGACCTCGCCGCCACCGACGTCGCCACCGACGACGTCGCCACCGACGACGTCGCCACCGACGACCTCGCCGCCCACGACGTCGCCCCCGACGACGTCGCCCCCGACGACCGAGCCACCGGCGACCACAACGACGACGGCGGCCGCGGCCGTACCCGAATCGGATTCCCCTCCGCCGCCCCCCGAGCAACCGCCGACACCGTGATGGGCGTCAGCCCGAGAGCCGTGTCAACCCTCGGCGGTTAGCGCACCCCGCTAAACCTCCGCGAACCCCCACTACGGCTGGGTGCGGCACGCTCCGCAGGGCTGCTGGATCATCGATCCCGAGCAGCAGTCCGCCCGATCGGTCGCGTCGGGCCAACCCACGGGCCGGGCGACGGTCGCGAACACCACGGCCGCCAGGCCCTCCCCGGCGACACGCACGAACCCGGCGCGTTCGACGACCCGTGCCAGGTCGCGGTCGCCGATGAGCACCACGTACGCCGGTCGGGGGTGCTCGTTGAGCGAGTCGCATACTCGCTCCATCACCCGGTGCATCACGGGCTCGCCAAATGGGTTGTAGAAGAAGAGAACGACCGGGTCTGCAGGGATCTCGATATCGACCGCGTCGAGGCACGCGAACTCGATGTCCCGGCACCTCTGCGCGCTGCTCCTGAACCGGGCGACGTTCGCTCGCGCGACGTCGACGAGCTCAGGTGAGAACTCGACCCCGACGATGCGCCGGAACGGAAACTCGGAGGCGAGCAGCGCCGTGCGGCCCTTGCCGGCGCCGAAGTCCATGAACACGTAATCACCGGACTCGATGGGGATGTGGGCGAGCAGCCGCCTCACGAGGGCCGGGTTGGCCGCCTGGTAGCGCACCCCCAGATCCTTGTTCGGGCTGACGATGTCGAGCGCGGCAAGGTGCACGATCCCGGCAGTGTCGACACCGTGGCGCTCGTCGAATTCGCGCTCACGCCGAGCCTCGCTCCGGGCCGCCCTCAAGGAGGTGACTTCCCGGAGTGCGATCCGGGCGGAGCCGACAAACCTGTGCCGACGGCGGGCTCGCGCCAGCCGCGACCGCAAGGTGAGCAGGCGGCGCATCGCTTGCCGCCTAGACACGGTTCTTCCGGCTCGCGCCTGCGGTCGGCGGGAATCCGGATCGGCTTGCATCACTCGAGCACGACCGGCGCACCGGTCTTGTCGTCGACATTGCCGGATGACGCCGCCAAGGTTGCCTCGCGGACCAGTGCGTGCCCGTACTGGTGCCAGCCGAAGCGGTTGTTGGTCACCGAAACCCCGGTGATCGGGTCGTTGCTGAACTTCCCATCCACGTACACCGTGTAGGTGCCCCCGGCGAGGAAATTCCGGTCGATGACCACACCCGAGATCGGTCCGAACGTGTTCCCCACGTTGACCGCCCCGGTCTGGTCGGGAATCGAAATGGAGTTGTGGCGGACGGCGACGTTTTGAGCGCCTCCGTCGAGCTGGAAGCCGTCGTAGTGCGGTTCGCCGGCGGCGGAGAGGTCGTGGACCCAGTTGTCCTCGAAGACCGTGTTGGAGCCGGCCTTCATACCGTCGCCCACGCTGTGGATGTCACAACGGCGAACGGTCACCCCTTCGCCTTGGATTCCTGTGGTGCCGCCGTCCTGCCACCCCGATGTGCCGAGGCCGTCGATCTCGCAATCCTCGATGATGATGCCGGTCAGCCCCTCCTCGATCCCCACCACGGTCCAGTCATCACCACTGGCACGGATTCGCGTACTCCGCACCACCACGTCGTCGGCACGGATGTCCAGGGTGCCCGTGATGTCGAGTCCTTCGATGACCGTTCCCGACTCCGTCACCACCACCGTGCCGCTGGGCCGCAACTTGGTTCCCGAGGGGACCCCCGTGTTCGACGGTCCCGGGAAGCCCCCGGATTGCACCGTCGTCGGCGGTTGCGTCGTGGGCGGGGCGGTCGTCGGCGCCTGGGTGGTTGGCGCCTTCGTCGTCGGCGGCGCGGTCGTGGTCGGTGCTGTCGAGGTCGTTGCCTGTGCAGTCCGGCGCCTCGTGGTCGATGGCGCCGCAGCGTCGTCATCGTTGGAGCAGGCGGAAGCGGTCCCGAGCACGGCGACGAGCGCGAGCGCGGCCGCGGCCCGGGTCAGCGCGGGAGAAGGTGGCTTGAACATGCGAGCTCCTGGGGACGGGAGCGGGGGCTGACGAGTGCGATCGCTGCGGCTCGAGCAGCCCGGTTGCCGGTCGCGCCGCGGCTCACCTCGTTGAGGAGCACGGACGAATAGAAGGCTGCACTCCGGGCCGGCCCATGCCGGCGGCGGAAGTAGCGGACGCGGTTGAGGGCGATCATGCTCCGGAGCCGTGGCGATGCCATGCCGTCACCGCCCGTGTGGGTCACTACGGCCGCGGGATCGAAGCGTACGCGGAACCCTGCCCGGCGCGCTCGGTACGCGAAGTCGGTCTCCTCGGAATAGAGGAAGAACGATTCGTCCCAGGGACCTGTGGCGTCGGCGCATTCGCGCGTCACGAGCATCGCCGCGCCCGTTGCCCAATCGACGTCCGTGGCCGTCTGGTAGGACCCATCGTCGCCGACGGTCTCGGATAGACCGGGGAAGCGACCCGCGACGCGGCCCCCCATCACGGCCGCACCCAACGCCCGGCCAACGGTCGGTTCCCGGCGGAGCGATCTGAAGATCGCGCCGCCAGGGGTGCGCATCTGGGGCACGACGATCCCTACGCCTCGCTCGCGGCTGGCGGCGAGGAGCGTCGGGACACAGCCGGCGCCCAGGGCAAGGTCCGGGTTGAGGATCAGGATGGCGGGCGCCTCGGTCGTGTGCGCCAGCCCGACGTTGACCGCGGCCGCAAAGCCGCGGTTGTCCGCCTGGCCGACGACCTCGGCCCTGCCATCGGCGCGGAGCCGGACCACGGTGTCGTCGGAGGAGTCGTTGTCGACGACGACCACGCGATAGCTGAGGTCGCCCACGGCAGGATCGAGTGAGGCCAGCAGCCGGTCGAGGTGAGTGGCGCTGTTGAAGGTCACGACCACGATCACAACGTCGCACGTGGGCTCCGGCCTGCCATCTGGCGTCGTGGCGGGGCGGGGTGCCGCAGACAGGGTGGACATCAGGCGCGGGCCGTCGGCGGGTAGTAGTCACGGTTTCGGAGCACGCTGGCGAGGGCGCGCAACTGCACCGCCGCCTTCCAGGCGATGTACCACGGCGCGGCGAGCAGCACCAACCACGTGCGCAAGCGGGCGCCCGCCTGGACCAGGCCGATCACCAGCACGAGGACGAGCGTGGCCAATGCTGCCGCCATGACGACCGTCACCGACGACGCTCCGGCGACCGCGGCCAGGGTCGCGGCCGCCGCCGTCGACAGCACCGCCATCGCGAAGGGAAGGGTGGCCAGGAACCAGGCCGCCTCCAGGCAGGCGGAATCGCGCTTCCTGACCGCGCGGGAGAGCAGGGGCCCGACGTATGCCCGGGCCGCCGACAGGCGTCCCGCTTCATACCGGACCTTCTGGCCCCCAAAGGACTCCCAGTCCGGGGTGCCGTCCGAATGGAGCCGAGCGGATTCGACGTGCGCGCACCGGGTTCCGGCAAGGAGGAGGTCGAGCGTGAAGACGAGGTCCTCCGAGGCCGGCGCATGGAAGTGGTGCGCCAGCACAACGTCGCGACGGATCGCCATTCCCGTGCCGCGCAGCCGGACCGAGAGCCCGAGCCGAGCGCGGCCCCGGGGAATCGTGATGCCCTGCAGAGCGAAGGCTGCGAGCGACGCCTCGGCCCCGAGCCCCTGGCCGCCGCGGCTCTCGCTCCTTGCCTGAACGGCGGCCGCTCCGGACGCCAACGCGGTCTCGCAGGAGTCGAAGAAGCCCGACTCGATCACGGAATCGGCGTCGAGCATCACCACGGCGTCCCATGCCATGCGCCGGGCGATGTCCAGGCCGGCCTGGCGCGCCGCCGCCCGTCCGGGCTCCTCGCCGGAGCGTCGCTCCAGGACGGTGGCGCCGAACGACCGGGCGATTTCGGCGGTTTGATCGTCGCACCGGTCGGCGACGACGAGCACGGAGTCGCGCTCCCGCCGGTCATCCTCGATGGCCTGCAGGCATCGACCGATCACCAGCTCCTCGTTGTGGGCGGGGATCAGAACGAGGAGCCGGAACTGCTTGTTGGTGCGTGAATCCCCGTCGCGATAGAAGAGCGACGCGAGCGCGAGCAATCCGAGATGCAGCGCCGTCGCAAGGCCTGGGAGCCCGATGACGAGTGCGGCGATGACGAGGGCGGTGCTCATGAGGGCTGCTTCGATGAAGGCGCCGCGCCCCGGGCGGAATCACCGGACGACCGGTGGCGCCACCTCTTCCGGATCGCCTCCGCCTGCCGCCCGCGCAGCACCGCCTTGGCGGCCCGGTTCACGCCGGCGGCGACGTCGAGTCCGACGCGGGCGCCGAGGGGGCGCAGCCCGCGACCGAACAGCAGGACATCCTGCTCGTCGGTGCTGGAGCTTCCGAACCGGCGCTTGTACTCGGCGTCGCCGGTGCCGTAGTCGACGGACGAGATCGTCGAGTCGCGGCAGAGATCGTCGATCATCCGCAGGTGCACGTAGTTGCCGACGCGATAGTCCCCGAGTGCGGGGTCGTAGCCCGGCGAGCCGATGCTGAACACGCCGCCATAGCCGAAGCCGTACCAGAAGGCCGACGACGTCCCGTCGACGTACAACACCCAGGCCCGGAACCAGCCGCGACGCATGCCGAGCTCGATCAGCTCGCGGAACTCACGGTTGTCGGCGAACCCCACGCCGAGCGAGCGCTGGTATGACTTCGCCGCAACCGGCTCCACGTCGGCGATCATCGTGTCGAGGTCATCCGCGGCATCGAATCGGCGCACCTCGATGCGGCCCGCGAAGTCCTTCTCGAACCGCTTCTCGTAGCGTCGCAGGGACTCGCGGGTGCTGCGCGAGCGCGACCGGAGATAGTCATCCCGCGACGCGGGCAGGTCGAGCAGCCAGCGGGGCCTCGGGACATCCACCCGGAATCGCCGGCGGGAGAGGTCGTCGCCGACGCGTAGCACCGCCGCGTGAGCGGGCGAGCCCACCGGCAGCCTGTGGAACGCCAACGCCTCGACCTCGCCGCTGTCGACGACCGCAACGAGCTCGCGCACGAGCCGCTCGGCGTTGCCACCGGCGAGCTCCCCGAGCATCCCGCCGTCGACGATCGTGATCGTGCGGAGCTTGGGCAACCTGATGCGCTGGTATCCGACCTTGCAGGGAAGCGCGTACGTCTCCAGCCGCCCCACGGCCATCGCCGTCGCCGACCCCGCCTGCTCGAGCGTGGCTACGTAGGGGGAGACCACCTCCGGCCGAACAGCCGACACGGCGGCCAGATAGTCGGGATCGGCATCCAGGCGGCGTGGAGGCAGCGCAAGCCATGCATCGCGTACCGACGCGATCGCGTCGCCGGTGGTGTGGCGCACGATCGTGCCACCGGTGGTCGCTGGGCTCGTCGTGGTGGCGCTCATGTGACCACGCCCGCACGCTGCCACTCGCGGCGGTCGCCGGGGCGCTGGGCGGTGGCGACCTTCGCCGGGCGTCGGCCGGCCCGGAACTCCTGTGATCCGCTGAGCTTCAGGGCGGGAGGGACGAACTCCAGCTCGGCGACGCCGCCGTCCAGGACGGCGGCGATCCGGTCACACGCGTGCCCGTCCCACAGGGGAATGCTGCACGCCTTGCGACCGCTGTCGAGGGCGGTCCGCGCGGTGGCAACGATCGTGTCTCGGTCGAAGCCCACGAGCGTGTTGGTCCCGGCCGTGAGCGTCACCGGCCGCTCGGTGTTCTTCCGGAGCGTCAGGCAGGGCACACCGACGACGGCGGTCTCCTCCTGCACGCCCCCCGAGTCCGTGAGCACGAGCGCCGCCGACTCCTCCAGGGCGAGGAAGTCGAGATAGCCGAGGGGCTCGACCAGCAGCACCGCTTGCTCGTCGAACCGGATGCCGGTGCGCCCGAGCATCTTCCGGGTCCGGGGGTGCACCGGGAACACGAGCCGGACGTCCTCGGCGATCTCGGCGAGCGTTCCCGCCATCTCGACCAGCCGCGCGGGCTCGTCGACGAGGGCCGGACGGTGCAGGGTGACCAGGCCGAAGCCGTCGCGCACCAGGCCCAGATCGGCAAGAACGGTCCGCTGCCGCGCCCGCGGCAGCGCTTGCAGCAGGCTGTCGACCATCACGTTGCCGACCCGGTGGATCCGCTCCGGCTCGACCCCCTCGAACATCAGGTTCTCGTCGGCATCGGCGCTGGGCGTGAACAGCCACGTGGCGAGGCTGTCGACCAGGACCCGGTTGATCTCCTCCGGCATGGTCCGGTCGAACGCGCGCAGCCCCGCCTCGACGTGACCCACAGGGACGCCGGCCTTGGCCGCAACCAGCGCGCAGGCGATCGTCGAGTTGACGTCGCCGACCACCAGGACGGCGTCGGCGTCGGCGCCGGCCAGCCATTCCTCGAACGCGACCATCACCGCCGCGGTCTGCGACGCGTGGCTTCCGGATCCCACGCCGAGGTTGACCGTGGGGTCCGGAATGTCGAGGAACTCGAAGAAGCTCGCCGACATGGCGGCGTCGTAGTGCTGGCCGGTGTGGACCAGGCTGGCGTCGATGCGGCGAGCCGCGAGGGCGCGCAGCAGGGGCGCGACCTTGACGAAGTTGGGCCGGGCCCCGGCGATGACGGCGGCGTGGCGGACGGTCACCGCGACTTCCACCATTCCGTGGCGATGAGCCCGACGAAGAGGCTGTTGCCCCGCAGGTAGCGCTTCCACATGCGCCGCGGTTCCTGGCCCAACCGGTAGAGCCACTCGCAGCCGACCCGCTGTAGCCACACGGGTGCCCGGCGGACCTTGCCGGCGACGACGTCGAACGTCCCGCCCACGCCCATCACGAACGGCACGCCCAGGCGCTCGAGGTTCTCGTTCAGCCAGTACTCCTTGCGGGGGCTGGGGATGGCGAGGAACAGGAAGTCCGGTTGCGCCGCCCGCACGGCCTCGATCACGTCGTCGTCGTCCTTCCAGTACCCATCGCGGTAGCCGGCGATGACGATGCCCGGATGGCGGGCGCGCAGGCGCGCCACCATCTCGGTCAAGACCTCCTGCGTCGCTCCGAGGAAGAAGAGGCGGTGGCCCGTCTGGGCCGCCCGCCCGACGATGGCATTGAACAGGTCGATGCCCGCCACACGCTCGGGCAGGGGCCGGCCGAGGACGCGGCTCGCCCACACCACCGACTGGCCGTCAGCGTTGATCAGGTCGCAGCCGGCGACGATCGACCGCAGCCGATCGTCCTCGCGCATCTGGACCACCTTGGCCGCGTTCAGGACGACGTGTTGTGCGGGACCGCCGGCGTCGGCGAGCTCGAACGAGCGGTCCAGGGTCTCGGCGAACGTGAGGACATCGATGGGGGTGCCGAAGAGCCGAACGCGCGAGCGCGATGCGAGGGCGGTGGGCGCGTTCATGGCGTCGACGGGGAGAGGGTGTCGAGGTGCTCGCGCCCGGACCACGCCTCGAGGATCCAGCCGAGGTGATACGGGCGGCAGGTGGCGTTGATCTCGACACCGCCCCGATCGATGCGCGCCTTCGCACCGAGCCGGCTCAGCGCGGCGTTGGCCCACAGATTTGCGGCATGCGCTCGTCCCGCCCGCTTGATCGACCGGTGGGCGAACGCGTGGTCCGGGTCGTAGAAGTCGAAGCCGAGCTCGTTGCGCCCGAAGCACCAGGCGAAGCCCTCCGCTGCGGCACGCGCGTAGGACGCGTCACCGGTCACTTCCGTCAGTGCGAAGAACGCCATGGGTGCCATGGCGTCCTGGTGGACCGAATAGACCTCGTAGGGCTCGACGACCACGGCCCGGTCGGAGTGATACAGCCACGGCCATCCGGCGTCGGGAAGCCTGAGTGCGAGAAGGGTGTCGGCCAGCGCCCGCGCCTGACCGACACCCTCCGGTCGCAGCCCATGGCGGGCGGATTCCGCCAGGGCCAGCAGGCTGTAGATCTGCGTGGCGAAGTTCGGCAGGAGAGCACGTCCCCTCCCGCGACCGAGGTGGCGGAACAGCGGCGACGACGGTGATCGCCGGGTCCGCAGGTGGTCGAAGGCGCGGTCGAAGAGGCCCTCCGCCGGGAGGTCGGCAGCAGTGGCGGTGGCGGAACCCAGCACGAACCAGGCCACCTCCATGCCCTCGAGGCGAGCGAGTGCCGTGGCGTCCCTCGACCGCCGCTCGAGCCTGGCGATCGTCGTGGTCGCCGAGCGCGCGCCCAGGCGCGTCTCGGCCCACAACAGCAGGCCCAGGTCGCCGACGCCGAGGGTGTCCCGCCGTGCCCCGATCACCTGGTGGAGGCCCTCGATGTCCACGGGGGCTGCGCCACTGCTGGCCGCCCGGCGCAACGCACCGAGCAGGACCATGAGCGAGTAGCGGACCGACTCCCCGCGAAGCGCCGTCGACTCGAACGACCTGTCGAAGCAGTAGAGCCCGTTGTCGAGGCGAAGCGTCGGGAGGACGGACTCAGCGAACGCGAGCACTGCGTCGACGCGCGTGCCGACCGACCGGAGCACGTAACCGGGCCTCGTCTGCTCAGATGTGCTCAACGTTCGGTCCCTCCACCCGGCGGCGGGTATCGAAGATCGCCTTGGCGTTGCCCTGGACCGCCGCCCAGTCGAAGTCGTCGTGATCGGAGAGCACCACCACCAGATCGGCAGCGGCGATCTCGGTGGCCGTGGCCTGCACCCGTAGGCCGGGCACGCCGGGGCTCTCCTCGACCAGGGGGTCGGCGATCCGCAGCTCGGCCCCGAGTCGACCGAGCAGCTCCGCGACCCGGGCGGCCGGCGATTCCCGAGCGTCCCGGGAGTTGCGCTTGTACGCCAAGCCCAGCAGCAGGATCCGGGCGCCGCTGATCGACAGCTTCTGGCGGTTCAGCGCCAAACTGATCCGGCTCACTACGTAGTCCGGCATGCGCTGGTTGATGTCGTTGGCCAGTTCGACGAACCGGAATGACGTCCCCAGGCGCCGGCGCACCTGCCACGAGAGGTAGCTGGGGTCGATGGGGAGGCAGTGGCCACCGACGCCCGGGCCGGGCGTGAATGCCATGTAGCCGAAGGGCTTGCTCGAGGCGGCGCCGATCACGTCCCAGATGTCGATGCCGAGCTCGTGCGCGTAGACGGCGAGCTCGTTGACGAGCGCGATGTTGACGTGTCGGAACGTGTTCTCGAGGAGCTTGGCGAGCTCGGCCTCCTTCGTCCCCTTGACCGGGACCACCCGATCGACGATCGACTCGTAGAAGCTCGAGACACGCGCGAGCGACCGGTCGTCGATCCCCGAGACGATCTTCGGTGTCGTGGCCACCGTCCACTGCCGGTTGCCCGGGTCGATGCGTTCGGGGCTGTAGCCGACCGAGAAGTCGGTGCCGGCCCGCAGGCCGGACGCGGCCTCGAGGATCGGCACCAGCTGCTGGTCGGTCGTGCCCGGGTACGTCGTCGACTCGAGGATCACGCAGGCGCCGGCCGAGAGAACGCTGCCGAGCGTTTCCGCGGCGGCCACGACGTAGGAAAGGTCCGGGAGGCCGTCGTTGAGCGGCGTCGGGACTGCGAGCACGGCGATGTCGAACCCCACGCAGTCCTCGAGCTCGCCGGTCGGTTCGAACCGCCCCGTCTCGAGCGCCAACTTCAGGTCGAGGTCGTCCACGTCGTCCACGTAGCTCTCGGCGGCGCGCAACCGACGGATCCGCTCGGGCGAGACGTCGTAGCCGACGACGCGGTAGCCAACCTCGACCGCGCGGAGCGCGAGCGGAAGACCGACGTAGCCCTGCCCAACGACGACGACCTTGTCGGAGCCGCTCACGGGTGGCCTCCGCTCGTCTCGGGAACCGCTGTCATCGGCGCCGGTGCCACGACACCCACCGTGCCCTGGCGCGGTCCGCCAACCTGATCTCGCTCGCAGGGAATGACCGTTGCCACGCCGCCCTCGCTTGTCCCACGGTCTCGTTTGATCACAGTCTGCGCGTGGTTGTTGAAACCCACCTGAAGCAACGCTGAGCGAGTGCTGAACCGGCGAGCCGGCCCGGACGATCCGCCTCGGCCGCGTTGGCACGAGGCGAATCGGTCACGGACCGACTTCGGCGGCTTTCGCAAAGGGGGAGGGAGAGCCGACCGGCGCCGGGGCGGACGGCGCCGGTCGTCGTAAGGCCCTGAGGGCCCGACGAGCGATGAAGGGAACGGTGTCGAGCACGATCGCGAGGTCCATGGCCACCGACCAGTTGTCGACGTAGAAGAGATCGAGCCTGCGGTATTCCTCGAACGCGGCCTTGTGGTTCGCCTCGACCTGCCACAGCCCGGTGACACCCGGTCGGACGTGGTGGCGCCGCTGGTGTTCATCGTCGAACTCGGCCGTCTCCGCCGGCAGCGCCGGCCGCGGTCCGACGATGCTCATGGTGCCGCCAAGGACGTTGAAGAGCTGCGGCAGCTCGTCGATCGCGGCCGAACGCAGCAGTCCGCCGATGGGCGTGATCCTGGGGTCGGCCGAGACCTTGAACAGCGGGCCATGGCGTTCGTTCCGGCTCCGGAGATCCGCAAGCCGAGCCTCGGCGTCGACTTCCATCGTCCGCAACTTGATGAGGGTGAACGGTTCGCCGTCCCGGCCGATCCGCACCTGCCGGAAGAACACAGGTCCGTGATCGTGCAGCTTGATCAGCACCGCGGCGACGGCCATCACCGGCGCGGTGACGATCAGCAGGACCGAAGCGAGCACGACGTCGACGACCCTCTTGGCGGCTTCCTGCAGGCGCGAATGGTGCGGCGGGCGCACCAGCGCAACCGGCTCGTGCGCCAAGGAGAGCGTCTGGAGCCGGCCCCGCGAAGTGGCCGACAGCCCGCTGGACAGGTACACGGGGATCCCCGCGGTCGACAGGTTCAGTACGAGCTCGTTCACGGTGTCGCCGTACAGGCCGTTGACCCCGACGAGCACGCCCGACGCACCCGTGCGGCGCACGGCCTCGAGGGTGCGTTCCAGGCCACCCATCCACGGCGCAGCGCTCGTGGTTCCATCGGCGAAGACCGGCCGCCCGCCGACCGTGGCCACGGTTGCGAAGCCGGTCTCGGGATTGACCTCGAGGAACTCCACCAGCGACGCCACTTCGATGGCCGCCCCAGCGACGACGACGGTCGAACGGAACTGGCCGCGCGCCCGTCGGCCGACGAGCCAGACGTCGAACCCGTAGCGGGCGGCGACGGACGCCACGAGCGCGCCGAGGGCCGAGGCGAGCACCAGTCCGGGAACAACGTCGGCGAGCAGGGCCTGCAACGCAACGACGACCATCGCGGACACGCCGATGCTCTGGACCAGGCGGCCCAGCGCGCCCGACCGGATGCCGTTCAGTGGTGGGCGATAGAGGCGAGCCGCGGTGAAGCACACGAGCGACGCGACGACGCCGACCGCGATCGTGCCCACGCCGGCGCTCAGAGTCGTGAACGATGCACCCCCGTGGTAGATCGCCCAGCCCGCCGACCAGCCGGCCACCAGAGCGACGACATCGACGGCCACCAGGCGGCGGCATACGGCGGACGCGCAGTGGCTGTCCGCCACCGTCGCCACGCCCACGGGGGCGGCCGCGTCGACCGCGGCGCGCGCTGTGTTCTGATCGGACTCCAGCGGTTCCTGGACGACCGCGACCCGTGGACCGGGTCCCCGTCCCTTGATGTGCCGAACTCCGCCTCGCTCGTGCAGGGAAAGCAACCTTGATTCTCCTGTGCCGCCCATCCGCCCACCACGGTTGGCCCGGGGCTCAGTCTCCGAAGTGCGTCTGAAGCGAGGCTGAAGTCGTACTGAGGGTTGCCTTAACCGCGATCGCGCAGGCTGAAGCCAGCGCCGCGGATGGTGAGGGACAGGACGCGCCAACTCGACCCCCGGCGTGCTCTAGTCGATCCCGCGGCGCTCAGGCGAAGGCGAGCGAGCGGCTGCGGAGCGGCCGATAGGCGCGTTCGTTCCGGCCCTCGCAGCGGCCATGGCCGTTGGTCTCGGCCCTGGTCGCGACGGGGCGCAGCGCATAGCCCGCACCCCGCACGGTGTGGATGATCCGCGGCCCGGTGGCCTCGAGCTTGCGACGCAACGCCGACACGTGCACCTCGACGAGGTTGACGTTGTGGTGGTCGAAACCCCACACCATCGTGAGGAGCTGGCTCTTCGACAGGACGAGGCCGCGGTTGTCGCAGAAGGTCAGGAGCAGCGCGAACTCGATCGCCGTCAGCTCGATGCGAAGACCACGACGCTCGACGGTGTGCGCGCCCTCGTCCACCACCAGGTCTCCGAGCTCGACCGTGGCCGAGCGATGGCCGTTGCGGCGGATCAGCGCGGTCACCTTGCACGCGAGCTCGGACAGCAGGAACGGCTTGGCCATCACCTCGTCGGCTCCGGCACGCAGGCCGATCAACCGATCCTCGAGGTCCGTTGACGCGCTGAGCACCACGAGCGGAACTCCGGTGACCATTCGGACACGGTCGACGACCGGTCGCTCGTCGAGTCCTTCGCTCTCGGCGTCGATGACGATCAGCTGTGGCCTGACCTCGGGAAGCAACCGTTCGGCCGAGCGCCATGAATTGCTTTGCTCGACAGAATGGTTGTCGTTGCGGAGCGCATGCACCACCGCATCGGCGAGGTATTCGTCGTTGCTCACGACGAGTATCCGCGCGACATCTCCCATTTGTCCGCCCGCCTTTCTGCCAGCTCGCAAACCGGTTATCCCGATCTGGGCTTGCTTCACCGGTTCAAATGTGCGGTCGTCCCTGTGCCCTGACCGCAGGGCTGAGCATACCCTCATGCGACCCAGCGTGCGCAAGCATGCACCATGGTGGGCCCGGGGTCATGAAAGGACGAATCCCGCGGCGGGTTCCGCTAGCCCGCGGGGACCCGGAAGACCCGCCAGGGCGACGGCTCGAGCGACGGGTCGTAGGGCGCGTCCACGCGCTTCGCAACGAGCGTCTCCACCCCCGACGCGGCTGCCGCCTCGAGCAACGGTGCCGGGTCGCCTTCGTAGGTCGACGGTGTCGTCCATGACGGACCCTCGAGCCCTAGCTCGTCCAGCAGCTCCCGGCGCTCGCGCCACGGCCGCTCAGTGAGCGCGTGCCCGTCGAGCCACAGCAGGTCGAACGCGACGAACGCCACGGGCTGGTCGCGGCCGAGGCGTCGCCGCGTGGAGTCCGAGCGGGCCTCGAGCCGGCGCTGCAGGTAGCCATCGCCACCGTCGGGCGCCGCAACCACGCCGTCGAGCACCACCTCGGTGATGCCGAGCGCCCGGCCGATCGGCCGCACCTCGGGGAAGTTGCCGTCGACGGGCTCACCGCCGACGGACACGAGGTCGACGACCCCGCCGCTCGACGTCAGCACACTGCGCAGGCCCTGCCACCGCGTCTCCAACGCCCAGCCGCGGTCGCCAGGCACCTTGCCGGGCTCGGTCTGCACGAGGTCGAACCGCTCGGGCGGGTGCCGGCGCGTGGGGTCCACGGGTGGGTCCATGCGGTGGATCATCCAGTTGCGCCCGTCGGTCTGGAACAGCGCGTAGCGGCCCGTGGCGCGCCGGCCCTCGAGCACGATCACCAGCTTGCGGTCCTCGATCTTCTCGGGCTTGTACGTGCCCGTGTCCCAGACCGTCATCATCCCCGCGCCGTAGCTGCCGTCGGGGATGTCGCCCTCGAACGTCAGGTACTCGAGCGGGTGGTCCTCGGTGTGGACGGCGAGGTGGTTGCGCCCGGGGTCCCAGGGAAGCCCCCGGGGCAGCGCCCATGACATCAGCACCCCCTCGTGCTCCAGGCGCAGATCCCAGTGGAGCCGCGTGGCGTCGTGCTGCTGGATAACGAACCGCTGCTCCTCGCCCTCGGGCTTCGGGGGAGCGCCCGCCGGCTCGGGGGTGCGCTCGAAGTCGCGCTTGCGGGCGTATTCGTCGAGCCCGCGCTTGGAAGTCGACGACCTGGGGGCACGCGTGCGTTGTGCCATCTGGGAATCAAGCCTACGGCGCCGTTCCGCGACCGGGAACCCGAGGGAATCCGAGCGAGCCGCGGTCGTCCGTCGTCGCCCTAGGCTGTCACTCCGTGACCACGCGCTCAGCAGACGTCGACCTGCGTTCGGAGCTCGAGGCATACCGTCGGGAGCTGACCGGCTACTGCTACCGGATGCTGGGCTCGGGGTTCGAGGCCGAGGACGCCGTCCAGGAGACCATGGTGCGGGCCTGGCGGGGCATCGATCGCTTCGAGGGCCGATCGGCCCTGCGGTCGTGGCTGTACCGCATCGCCACCAACGTCTGCCTCGACATGCTGCGGGGCCCGCAGCGGCGAGCCCGGCCCATGGACCTCGGACCGTCGTCGACGGCCGAGGGCAGCCTGGGCCCCCACGTGCCCGAGGAACGCTGGGTGCAGCCCATCGCCGACGCCAAGGTGCTGCCGGCCGATCCGGACGACCCCGCCGAGCTGGCGGCATCGCGCGAATCGATCCGCCTGGCGTTCGTGGCGGCGCTGCAGCACCTGCCGCCCCGCCAGCGGGCGGTGCTGATCCTGCGCGAGGTCCTCCGCTGGCAGGCCGCGGAGGTGGCCGAGCTGCTCGACACGACCGTGGCGTCGGTCAACAGCGCACTACAGCGCGCCCGGGCCACCCTCGCCGACCGCGACCTCGCGCTCACGCCGCCACAGGTCGACGCCGACCAGCAGGAGCTCCTCGCGCGCTACGTCGACGCCTTCGAGCGGTACGACATCGACTCGCTGGTGACCCTGCTGCACGACGACGCTGTGCAGTCGATGCCGCCCTATGCGCTGTGGCTACGGGGCCGCGACGAGATGGGCAAGTGGTACCTGGGCCAGGGGATCGGCTGCAAGGGTTCCCGGCTGCTGCCGACGGCCGCCAACGGGCGCCCGGCGTTCGCCAGCTACCGGCCCCAGGGGCCGGGGGTGTGGGAGCCGTTCGCCCTCCAGATCATCGAGACGTCGGACGGGCGAATCGCGGCGATCCACAACTTCCTCTACCCCGAGCTGTTCCCCGCCTTCGGGCTTCCCACCCGCCTCGAGCGCTGATAGTCAGGGCCCCGAGCCCTCGGCGTCGGACGCGTCGGCGCCGTCCATCACGATGTCGGGGAAGACGTCGCTGAGCCCGGCGAAATCGAGCAGGGCACGCAGCCGCTCACAGGGGTTGCGGAGCCGGATGGCGCCGCCGACCTGCCGCGCGGCCAGCTGCAGGCGTGCCAGGGCGTCGACGACCCGCAGGTCGGGATCTGGCATCCCGTCCATGCGCCACAGCACCACCTCGACGTCGCCGTCGAGGACCAGCACCACATCGCGGGTCGTGCCGCCTTCGGCGTTGCTCGGCACTCCGTGATCTCTGGTCGTGCCGCCTTCGGCGTTACTCGGCGTCACTCCGTGGCCTCTCCCGGTTTCGTGTCTCGGATAGAAGGACGACGGCGGCGTCCGGAACTGAGCGTTCTTGCGCCTTGCTGCTCCTCGAACTTGCCGCCGTTAGCGACGCCATGGCATCGCTAACGGCGGCACGTTCGGGCGTGGTGTCCTTGACAAAAATAGTTGTCAATGCGAGGGTGGGAGCCCGTGCAGGACGTCGAGGTGATCGAGGACGTGGGTGCCGCGGCGGTGGCCCTGGATCCGCTGAGGGCCCGTCTGTTGTGCGAGCTCATCGAGCCGGGCTCGGCCGCGACGGTCGCCGCCCGCGTCGGGATGGCTCGCCAGAAGGTCAACTACCACCTCAAGGCGCTCGAGTCGCACGGGCTGCTCGAGCTCGCGGAGGAGCGCATGCGGGGTGGCATCACCGAGAGGGTCTTGCGGGCCACCGCGGCCGCCTACGTGGTGTCGCCGGCCGCTCTGGGAGAGTCGGCCGCCGATCCCGATGAGGCGCCCGACCGCCTCTCCGCCCGCTACCTCATCGCCCTCGCGGGCCGGGTCGTGCGCGAGGTCGGCGGCCTGGCACATCGCGCGGCCGCCGCCGGCAAGCGCCTGCCGACCCTGGCCATCGATACCGAGATCCGGTTCCGGTCCGCAGAGGACCGTGCGGCCTTTGCCGACGAGCTGACGGCCAGCGTCATCGACCTCGCGGCCCGCTACCACCACGATGACGGGCGACCCCATCGCCTGATCGTCGCCGCCCACCCCCGTCCCGAGGAGACCCCATGACACCCGACCCCACCGTCCCGCTGCGCCTGGAGATGACCTTCGAGCTGCCGGGCACCCCCGAGCAGCTGTGGCAGGCGATCGCCACCGCTCAGGGGATCACCGCCTGGTTCATGCCCACCGACCTCGACGAGCGCGAAGGCGGGACCATCGTCACGCACATGGGCGAGGACTCGTCGCCCGGCACCGTGACCGGGTGGGACCCGCCCCTCCGCTTCGCCGTCGAGGAACCGGAGTGGGCAGCCCTGGCCGGGCACACGGGCGAGTCCGTCACGCCGCTGGCCACCGAGTTCCTGATCGAGGCGCGTTCGGGCGGCACCTGTGTCCTCAGGGTGGTCAGCAGCGCGTTCGGCACCGGCGCCGACTGGGAGGCGGAGTTCTTCGAGGAGATGGAGAAGGGCTGGCGCCCGTTCTTCGACCAGCTGCGCCTCTACCTCACCCACTTCCCCGGCCAACACGCCACGTTGCTGGACGTGAGCCACACGCTCAAGGGCCGGGCCGGCCCGGTGTTCGCGGCAATGCGCCAGTCGCTCGGGCTGGCGGAGGTCGGGCAGTCCGTCGAGGCGCGCGGCCTCACCGGCACGGTCCAGCGGCTCGGCGCCGAGGACGCGCTGGTGCGGCTCACCGACCCGGTGCCCGGGTACCTGGCGTTCGGAGCGTGGGACAGCAGCGAGGACGAGGCGTCGGCCGTGGTCCAGGCCCGGCTGTTCTCGGACGATGCGCCGGCGCTGGTCGCGCGCGAGCGGGACGGCTGGCAGGAGTGGCTCCAGGCCCTCGCGATCCCCGCCGCTTAGCCCGGCGAGCGATGAATTTCCGTGGCCTGTCACGTCTGAGCCGTACGACCCTGGAGGGGACCGTACGACCGCGAGCAAGGAGCATCCGGTGATCGCAGGCATGGGAGTGGAGGCCGACGGCGCCTTGGCGGTAGAGACCGAGGGCCTCGTCAAGCACTTCGGCGCGACGCGCGCTGTCGACGGCATCGACCTGGCCGTCCGCCCGGGCACCGTCTTCGGTGTGCTCGGCCCCAACGGTGCCGGCAAGACGACCACCCTTCGCATGCTGGCCACCCTGCTCCGGCCCGACGCCGGCAGGGCCCGGGTCCTGGGGCACGACGTGGTCGAGCACACGGACGCGGTGCGCTCCTCGGTCAGCCTCACCGGGCAGTTCGCCTCCGTGGATGAGGAGCTCAGCGGGCGCGAGAACCTCATCCTGATCGGTCGCCTGCTGGGCTTCTCGCACGCGGCGGCCGCCAAGCGCGCCGGCGAACTTCTCGACGCGTTCGGGCTGGCCGACGCCGCCGGCAAGCTCTGCAAGGACTACTCCGGCGGCATGCGCCGGCGGCTCGACATCGCCGCCAGCATCGTCACCACCCCGCCGCTGCTGTTCCTCGACGAGCCGACCACCGGCCTCGACCCCCGCAGCCGCAACCAGGTGTGGGAGATCGTCCGGGTCCTCGTCGCCGAGGGGGCGACGGTGCTGCTCACCACCCAGTACCTCGACGAGGCCGACCAGCTGGCCGACCGCATCGCCATCATCGACCACGGCCGGGTCATCGCCGAGGGGACCAGCGGCGAGCTCAAGGCCCTCGTCGGCTCCGGCAGCCTGCACGTGCGCGTGCTCGACCCGGAGCAGCGGTCGGAGGCCGGCCGCATCCTCACGACCGCGCTCGGCACACCGTTCCAGCTCGAGTCCGACCCGGCCGCGCTCTCGGCCCGGGTGTCCGACCCCGAGCTGGCCGCCGCAGCCCTCGCCGAGCTTGCCCGGTGCTGCGTGCCCCTCGCGGAGTTCTCGCTCGGCCTACCCAGCCTCGACGAGGTGTTTCTCGCCCTCACCGGCCACCCGGCCGAGGACGACACGCCCACGGAGGACGCAGCATGACCGTCACCGAGACGCAGACCGACCTCTTGGAGGTGGCGGCGCTTCGGTCCGCTCTTCATACGCACGCCCGGCCCCAACAGCCCAACGCCCTGTCGGCCTCGCTCAGCTTCGCGTGGCGGGCGCTGCTGAAGATCAAGCACGTCCCGATGCAGCTGTTCGACGTGACGGTGTTCCCCATCATGTTCGTCCTGCTGTTCACCTACCTGTTCGGGGGCGCCCTCGCCGGCTCGCCCCGCGAGTACCTCCAGGAACTGCTGCCGGGGATCCTGGTCCTGACCGTCGCCTGGATCACCGTCTACACGGGGATGGGGCTGAACACCGACATCAGCAAGGGAGTGTTCGACCGGTTCCGGTCACTGCCGATCTGGCGGCCGGCGCTGCTGGTAGGCATGCTCCTCGCCGACGTCGCCCGTTACACGATGGCCATCGTGATCATGCTGGTCCTGGGTCTCGCCCTGGGTTTCCGGCCCGACGGCGGACCTGTCGGCGTGGTGGCGGCCGTAGCGCTGCTGCTGCTGTTCTCCTTCAGCCTGTCGTGGATCTGGACGCTGCTGGGCCTGAAGATGCAGACGCCCGAGGCGGTGATGCAGGCGAGCATGACCGTGATGTTCCCGCTGACCTTCGCCAGCAACGTCTACGTCGACCCGTCCACGATGCCCGGCTGGGTGCAGGCGTTCGTCAACCACAACCCGGTCACCTACCTGACGACCGCCGCCCGGGGCCTGATGCACGGCACCACGGGCTATTGGGACGACGTCGCCTGGGTGTTGCTGTGGAGCGCCGCGCTGGTGGTGATCTTCGCCCCACTCACCA
The DNA here is from genome assembly GCA_963756425.1 of uncultured bacterium. Taxonomy (GTDB): domain Bacteria; phylum Actinomycetota; class Acidimicrobiia; order Acidimicrobiales; family VFJN01; genus DASQUK01. Next base: position 183,031 of record CAVWNW010000001.1, read on the forward strand.
TGCGGCTCTACAACCAGGAGCGATAGTTCGTTCGTAGGGGCGGTCGCGGCGGCCGCCCCTACGACGCCGGCGAGCGGACGGTCCCCACGATCGTCGCCGCGCCTCTAGGTAGAACGACCTACAGCGCCGACCGCCCGCGTTGGACAGTTCGCCCGATGCGGCGGGCGGACGCGCGTCCGTACGGTCCCCTCCAACGAATCGGAGGGTAACGATGGTTGCTTCTGTCGACACGACGACTGTGCCGGGCACGCCGGTCCTCGATGCGGTGCGTGAACTGGCGCCGGCGATCGCGGCACGGGCCGGTGAGATCGAGGCGGCGCGGCGCCTGCCGCTCGACCTGGTCACCGACCTGACCGCCGCCGGCTGCTTCGGCATGCTGCGCCCCCGCAGCCACGGCGGGACGGGCGTCGAACTGGCCACGTCGATGCGGGTGTACGAGGACCTGAGCCGAGCCGACGCCTCGGTGGGATGGACGGTCGCGATCGGCGCCGGCTGCTGGCTCGACCTGGTGGGGTTGCCCAGGCCGACGTTCGACGCCGTCTTCGCCGACGATCCGGACGTCAAGGTCGGCGGGGGGATCAACCCGGCGGGCGTCGCGGTGCCGGCCGACGGTGGCTACCGGGTGACCGGGCGGTGGGGCTTCGTGAGCGGCTGCCAGCACTGCGACTGGATCTACGGCAACTGCATCGAGCAGGGCGCCACCGGCATTGGCGGCATGCCGCCCCTGCGCATCGCGCTGTTCCGGGCCCACGAAATCGAGATCGAGGACACGTGGTCGGTGTCGGGGCTGTGCGGCACCGGCAGCCACGACGTGGTGGCTGACGTCTTCGTACCCACCGATCGGACCTTCGCGCTGCTGTCGGCCGAGCCGTGCCTCGACGCCCCGCTGGCGCGGATCCCCCTGCCCTCGCCGTACGTTCTCCAGCTGGCGAGCGTCGCGTTGGGCATCGCCCAGGGCGCCCTCGACGACATCCTGGCGCTGGCGGCCGACAAGGTGCCGCTGTTCGCGGGGTCCTCCCTGGCCACGAACCCGATGTTCCAGAACCAGCTCGGCCGGGCGGACGCCAGCCTCAGGGCGGCGCGGTCCCTCGTCTACGCCGAGGCTGAGGACGCATGGGCGACGGCGCTCGCCGGCGACGCGTTCACCCCCGAGCACCGGGCCCGCATCCGCGGGTCGGGCGTGTGGGCGGCCGACACCGCCGCGGCGGTCGTCGATATGGCGTACCGCGCCGGGGGCGGCAGCTCGGTGTACCGCTCCAGTCCCCTGCAGCGCCGGTTCCGCGACGTCCACGCGCTGACGCAGCACTTCCTGGTCAAGCTCGATTCGTTGACGACGGTCGGCGCCGTCATGGCCGGCCAGGACGTCGACACCACGTTCCTCTGACTTGCCGTGCCCCCGCCTACGACGCCGCCTGGCCCGTCAGCTTGCGGTTCTTGACCTGGGCCTTCACGTAGTCCCGGTTCATGTAGGCGATGAAGTCGATCGAGATCTCCTTCGGGCACGCCTCCTGGCACTCGGCATGGTTCGTGCAGGAGCCGAAGTACTCCTCCATCGTGTCGACCATCGCCTTCGTCCGGGCGTAGCGCTCGGCCTGGCCCTGAGGCAGCAGGTTGAGGTGCTGGATCTTGGCGGCCGTGAACAGCTGGGCGGCCGAGTTGGGGCAGGCGGCCACGCACGCCCCGCAACCGATGCAGGCGGCGGCGTCCATGGCCGCGTCCGCAGCCTCCTTCGGCACGAGGATGAGGTTGGCGTCGGGGGCGGCGCCGGTGGCGGCGGTGATGTAGCCGCCGGCCTCGATGATCGTGTCGAAGGCCTGCCTGTCGACGATGAGGTCGCGCAGCACCGGGAACGCCTTTGCGCGCCACGGCTCGATGTAGATCTCGTCGCCGTCGGAGAACTTGCGCATGTGGAGCTGGCACGTGGCCGTGCCCTTCTGTGGGCCGTGCGCCTGCCCGTTGATCATCATCCCGCAGCTGCCGCAGATCCCCTCGCGGCAGTCGTGGTCGAAGGCGATCGGTTCCTCACCTCGGGCGGTGAGCCGCTCGTTCACGATGTCGAGCATCTCGAGGAAGGACATGTCGGGGCTGATGTCCCGGGCCTCGTCGGTGTAAGTGACCATCCGTCCCCGTTGGTCGGGGCCGGCTTGCCGCCAGACGTGCAGGATCAGGTCCATGTGGAGGCGCTCCCCAACTACTTGTAGGACCGCTGGGTCAGCTTCACGTACTCGAATTCGAGCGGCTCACGGTGCAGGGCCGGCTCGTTGCCCTTGCCCGTCCACTCCCAGGCGGCGGCGTAGGCGAAGTGCTCATCGTCCCGCAGCGCCTCGCCGTCCTCGGTCTGGCTCTCCTCGCGGAAGTGCCCGCCGGCCGACTCCTCGCGGTGCAATGCGTCGCGCACCGTCAGCTCGCCGAGCTCGAAGAAGTCGGCGACGCGGGCGGCCTTCTCCAGCGACTGGTTGAGCGCCGGGCCGCCCAGCACGCGCACGTCCTTCCAGAACTCCTCGCGCAGGGCCGGGATCTCCGCCAGGGCCTTCTCCAGCCCGGAGCGGTTGCGGGCCATGCCGCAGTAGTCCCACATGATCTTGCCCAGCTCCCGGTGATAGTGGTCCACCGAGCTGGTGCCGTTGATCGACAGCAACCGCGCCACCGTGTCGCCCACCGAGCGCTCGGCATCGGCGAACGCCGGGTCGTCGGTGGGCACCACCGGGTCGCCCAGCAGCCCAGCGAGGTAGTTGGCGAGCGTGTAGCTGATGACGAAGTAGCCGTCGGCGAGCCCCTGCATGAGCGCGGATGCCCCGAGGCGGTTGGCGCCGTGGTCGGAGAAGTTGGCCTCGCCCAGCACGAACAGGCCGGGAACGTTGGACATCAGGTTGTAGTCCACCCACAGCCCCCCCATCGTGTAATGCACGGCGGGGTAGATGCGCATGGGGACCCGATACGGGTCCTCGTCGGTGATGCGCTCGTACATGTCGAAGAGATTGCCGTAGCGCTCGCGGATGGAGCCCTCGCCGAGCCGGTGCATGGCCTCGGAGAAGTCGAGGTAGACGCCGTTGCGCAATGGCCCCACGCCCCGTCCCTGGTCGATGATCGCCTTGGCGTTGCGGGAGGCGACGTCGCGCGGGACGAGGTTGCCGAAGCTGGGGTACTTGCGCTCGAGGTAGTAGTCGCGGTCGGGCTCCGGGATGCGGTCGGGCGACCGGGTGTCGTCAGGGTCAACGGGAACCCAGATCCGCCCGTCGTTGCGCAGCGACTCGGACATCAGCGTGAGCTTGGACTGGAACTCGTCGTTGGCCGGGATGCACGTGGGGTGGATCTGCGTGAAGCAGGGGTTGGCGAACAACGCCCCCCGCCGGTGAGCCCGCCAGATGGCGGTGGCGTTGGAGTACTTGGCGTTGGTCGACAGGTAGAAGACATTCCCGTAACCACCGGTGCAGAGCAGCACCGCGTGCGCCGAGTGCGACCTGACCTGCCCGGTGACCATGTCGCGCACGACGATCCCGACGGCCCGTCCGTCTCGCACCACCAGGTCGAGCATCTCGCTGCGCGTGTGCAGCCTCACCGTGCCGAGTCGGACCTGGTGCATCATCTGCTGGTACGCACCGAGCAGGAGCTGCTGGCCCGTCTGGCCCCGCGCGTAGAACGTCCGCGAGACCTGTGCGCCGCCGAAGCTCCGGTTGTCGAGCAGCCCGCCATACTCCCGGGCGAAGGGCACGCCCTGCGCCACGCACTGGTCGATGATGTCGACCGACAACTCGGCCAGCCGGTACACGTTGGACTCGCGGCTGCGGAAGTCGCCGCCCTTGATCGTGTCGTAGAAGAGGCGCTCGATCGAGTCGCCGTCGCCCTTGTAGTTCTTGGCGGCGTTGATGCCGCCCTGGGCGGCAATCGAGTGCGCCCGGCGCGGCGTGTCGTGGTACGTGAAGACGTCGACGTTGTATCCCTGCTCACCGAGTGTTGCCGCCGCCGACGCGCCCGCCAGGCCGCTTCCGACGATGATCACGTGGAACCGGCGCCGGTTGTGGGGCGCCACCAGCTTCATGTCGAACCGGTGGTGGGTCCAGCGGTCCTCGATCGGGCCCTCGGGCCCGTGGCTGTTGAGGTCCCCGATCACGGGGAACCCTCCTGGGCATACAGCTCGCAGGTCTCGATGGTGTCACCCGACACCCGGCAGTCGGGGTTGTCGTCGGCGCTGATCGCGCCCGTCAACACGGCGATGGGGAAGCTGAGGTTGCCGAGCATCACGACGCCGGCGAACGTCGCGGCGAAGGACCGGCGCCACGAGTTCCACTTGGGGTTGTTGAGCCCCAGGCTCTGGAACATCGACCACCCCCCGTGGAACAGATGGATGCCCAGGGCGACGTTGGCGACGATGTAGATGGCCGAGCTCCACGGCCGCTCGAAGCTGGCGACCAGGTTGCGGTAGACGTCGCCCCGCACGAACCCGGGGTTGGCCGGCCCCCAGGTCAGGTCGGAGAGGTGCCAGATGAGGAACAGCAGGATCACAACGCCGGTCCAGCGCATGGAGCGGCTGGCGGCGTTGGCCGCCTGCCAATCCCGCGGGGCCACGTAACGCCCCTCGGCGTGGGCCCGCCGGTTCATGAGCGTGAGGCTGGCGGCGGCGTGGATGTGGAACACGAACGCGACGATCAGCCCGATCCGGAGCAGCCACAGGGTCCACGTGCGGGGGAGGATGGGCACCAGCAGCTCGCGCAGGAACTCGCTGTAGTGGTTGAGGTCCTCGGCGCCGAAGTACAGCTTGAGGTTCCCGAACATGTGGGCGAACACGTAGGCCATGAGCCCGATGCCCGTGAGCGCCATCACCCACTTCTTGCCGACCGCCGAGCGGTAGAACTCGACCGGCCATGGCGCCGGTCGGCGGGGCCGGCGGTTCACCGGGCCGACTGGTGGCCGCTCCATCGTCTGCATTGCTCGATCAAGCCTCCGGGACACGCCTGAACATGCCTGAACCGAATCTGGCGTGACCGTACTCCCCCCACTTTGGCCGATGGCAATTGCCGTTCCTCAACGCCGCGGGCGATTGGCCGCGTGACATTCGTCAGTGACAAACGGCACCTGACGGCTGCGTCAGGTGTGACGGAACGGTCGGGCCGGGCGGCGCATCGTCGGGTTGTCGGGTGGCGGTCACCCGGCACGAGGAGGACCGACCATGTCGAACTTCAGCAAGCGGGCACTGCGATGGGCGGCACCGGTCGCCCTCGTGGGAGCCCTTGGACTCGCCGCATGCGGCAATGGCAATGACACGGAGGCTGTCAGGGTTGCGGCTCCGAGCGCCGCCGGTCTCGGCAGCGACCAGCACCTGACCAACCAGGCCGAGGAGCTGGCTCGGGTGTCGGTGGTCGCCGGCAGCGACCAGCACCTCAGCAACAAGGCCGCGGAGCTCGCTCAGGAGCAGCGGGCGTTCCGGGCCGCCAGCGTCGGCAGCGATCAGCACCTGAACAACAAGGCCGCCGAGCTCGCCAGCCAGCGGGCGAACCGGGCCGCATCCGCCAGGCTGACCGGCCAGGCCGAGCAGCTGCAGCGTACGCAAGCGGCGCGGCTCGCGGCACAGGCCGAGCAGTACGAGCGCTCGGCGCAGCTCGAGGGCCAGGCCAAGACGTACAGCAGCACGGACGTGCCCACCAACTCCGACGCCAACCTGCCGGACGCGTTCGTGGCCGGCAACCGGGCCGCTCAGGCGGCTCTGGCCGACGGGTACGTGGGGCTGCAGCAGGACCGGGCCGACAGCCACCGTCAGATCCTGCCCGGCTGGCACCACGTGCCGACGCAGTAGGGCAGCGAGCCCCGGCTCTAGGCGTTCGACCGCCCGGCCACTCCGGCCGGGCGGTCACGCGCGCGTGGTCGCCGCCGGCGAGGCACGCGCGATCGGCGCTGATTGCGTCGGGTGACGAAGGACACCTGACGGCTGCGTCAGGTGTGACGGAACGGTTGGGCCGGGCGGCGCATCGTCGGGTTGTCGGGTGGCGGTCACCCGGCAAGGAGGACGGACCAATGTCGTACTTCAGCAAGCGGGCACTGCGTTGGGCGGCACCGGTCGCCCTCGTGGGAGCCCTTGGACTCGCCGCATGCGGCAATGGCGATGACACGGAGGCTGTCAGGGTTGCGGCTCCGAGCGCCGCTGGTGTTGGCAGCGATCAGCACCTCGCCAACCAGGCCCAGGAGCTGGCTCGGGCGTCGGCGTCGGCCAGCGTCGGCAGCGACCAGCGCTTCAGCAACCAGGCCGCCGAGCTGGCCAACCAACAGCGGGCGTACCAGGCCGCCAGCGACAGGCTCACGGCACAGGCCGAGCAGTACCAGCGTTCGAGCTCGGTTGCGGCCGGCAACCAGGCCGCCGAGCTGGCCAACCAACAGCGGGCGTACCAGGCCGCCAGCGACAGGCTCACGGCACAGGCCGAGCAGTACCAGCGTTCGAGCTCGGTTGCGGCCAGCAACCGGGCCGCCCAGATGGCCCAGGCCGAGTCGTACGTGGAGCAGCAGCTGGATCGGGCCGAGAGCAGCCAGGCTGTCCAGATGACCAAGACCCCGGCGTACGTGCGGTGGCTCGAGGATCGGGCGGAGAGCAACTCGAGCGCCGACGATCCCTACGACGACGACTTCCTGCCCGGCAGCCATCACGTGCCGGTGCGGTGAGACTTCAGTCGGCGATCGTCGATCGATAGTGGTTGACGATCACATCCCGGCGGGAGAGGTGGAGCCCGAGGTCGAGGCGGAGCGGGCCGTCGGCCTCGGGCACCACCGCTTGTAGGGTCCCGACCCGGACGCAGGAGTCGGCCGGGACATCGCCCGCCCAGCGCCAGTCATGACGACCGCCCGGCCATTCCAGCCGGGCGGTGACGCGTGCATCGTCGACCGCGACGCGCAGGTCCGAGACGACGTGCACGTCGAGCGCCAGGGCGTCTCCAGGCGACACCGTCGACGGCAGGCGGTCGGCCACGACGATCACGGGCCGGCACGCGTCGCGCAGGGCCGCGTAGCCGAGCTTCGGTCGGCGCTCGTGGTCGAGGACCGACCACGTGACCCCAGGGTGACCGTCGGCCAGGCAGAACTGCGCGAAGCCGCCGGTGGGGCGGTATTTGAGCCGCCGCAGCACCTCGACGTGGCGTCGGATCAGCTCGGCCTGGTATCGCTGGGTTGCCGTGCGCCAGTCGTCGAAGCTGGCGAACTCGGCCGGCGGCACGTAGCGGTCGAACCGTGCCTTCTGGAGGTTGTGGCGGTCGCGCAGCCGGGCCCAGTCGAGGTCGGGCCAGCGCTGGGGCTCGCAGAATGCGGCGCCGTCGCCGCTGTCGTCCGCCGCCGGCACGGCCTGAGCGCCGAACTCGCTCACGAAACGCACCATGCGGGGCAGGGTCCGGGCGAAGCCGGGCAGATCGCGCTCGCCGCCCCAGTACCACCCGAAGTAGAGGTGGCTGTCGGTGCCGTCGAGCTGGGGTAGATGCGGCGCCACGCCGGAATGGGCAACGACCGGACGGGTTCCGTCGGCCTTCTCCAGCGCCCGCTTGATCGACGCGTCGAGCACGGTCTTGTTCCACGTGGGGAGCTGCTGGGCGCGGACCATCCGAAGGGCGGTCCGCCGCAGGGCCCCGCGGTCGCCGTTGGCGACGGCCTCGGTGTCGAGGGCCATGGGCTCGTTGTGACCGCACCACAGGGCGATCGATGGATGGTGGCCCAGGAGGTCGACGGCCGCGCGTGCCTGGCGCACCGCCGGGCGGCGCACGCCCGCGGCGTAGCCCCACTGGAGGGGCATGTCCTGCCACAGCAGCAGCCCCCGCTCGTCGGCGGCGTCATACAGCTCGGGACGCGAGACGTGAGCGTGCACCCGGAGCAGGTCGAGCCCCGCGTCGAGCGCCCATCCGACGTCGCCGCGCAGCTCGTCGGGCGACGCCTCCGCCAGGGCCATACGGGTCGGCCCCTGGTTGGCGCCTTTGAGGAACAGCCGCTCGCCGTTCACCGAGCACGTCCAGTTCCGCATCCGAACCGACCGGAGCCCGGTGCGCAGGCGGCGGACGTCGCTCCGGGTTCTTGCCGCGGAACTGGTGGTCCGGGCCACCGATTCCGCGGCGGGAACGTCGACGACGACGGTCACGTCGTGGAGGACAGCGTCGCCCAGCGCCATCGGCCACCACAGGTCGGGCCGCTCGACCGTGACGGTCCACTCCAGCTCGTTGACACCCGCGGCGAGCGGTTGGGTCTGCTCGTGATCGAGGGCGCCCAGCTCGGTGCGCACGCACACTGTCCGACGGGCGTCGCTGTCCAGGGTCGCCCGGAAGGCGACGACCGCCCGGCCGGGCGTGGCCTCCCGGCACAGGACCCGCAGGCGGGAGATCCGGACCGGTCCGGTCTCGCCGACGCGGACCGGCCGCCAGATGCCGCCAGGGTTCCACGCTGGGTCGAGGCAGTCCCAGTGCTGGAAGACGCCGGTGAGGTTGCGCTTGGCGGTCTTGGCGCGCTCGGCCGCACACGTCACCTCCACCGCCAGCACGTGCTCGCGCCGGTCACGCAGCTGCTCGGTGACCTCGAACGTGTGGGGCACGAAGTAGCCCTCGGTGTCGCCGAGATAGCCGCCGTCGAGCCACACGTCGCCCTGGTAGAAGAGTCCCTCGAGGGTCAGCCAGCGCCGGCGGCCCTCGCCGGGGCGGTCGGTCCCGAACCGGCAGCGGTGCAACAGCGGGCCGTCGCTGTCCGCGAACGCCGCCGTCGACCGCCAGTGTCCCGGCACCGTGATCGGCTCCCAGGCGCCGTCGTCGAAGTCCGCACCCTGGTAGACGCGCCGCAGGTCGTCGTCGGCGATCGCGGCGCGCCAGCCGTCGCTCAGGTGCATGGTGGGGCGAGGCTAATCGCCGGTCTGGTCGGCCTCGCCGGTGTGGTGGGAGCGCACCCAGCCGGTGATGCGCCAGCCGAGCTCGAGGACGAAGCCTCCCGCGGCGGCGATCCCGATCGCCGACAGGACGAGCTCCCCACGTGGCGGGTTCAGTGCGAAGAAGTCCCTCAGCCCGGGCACCGCCATGATGACCGCGAAGGCGCCCGCCATCGCCAGGACCAGCCCCGCCCGCCACGGGTTGGTGGGTCGCGCCAGGATGGCCAGCACCCACAGGGCCACCAGGAACAGGGTGATCGTGGCCGTCGTGCGCGCCTCCGTCTGGCTGACGCCGCTCTCCGAGCGCGCCAACGCATAGGCGGCGATCGTGCAGACGGCGGCGACGGTGCCCGCCGGCACCGCGAAGCGCAGCACCCGCCCGACGAAGCCCGGCCTGGCCCGCTGCGCGTTGGGCGCCAGCGCCAGGAAGAAAGCAGGGATGCCGATGGTCAGGCTGCTCACGATCGTCAGGTGCCGGGGCAGGAACGGGAATGGCACCCGGGCAACGCCGACGATGAGGGCCAGCAGCGCGGCGTAGACGGTCTTGGTGAGGAACAGGTTGGCGACGCGTTCGACGTTGGCGATGACGCGCCGGCCCTCGCCCAGCACCGGTGGCAGGCTGCCGAAATCCGAGTCCAGCAGCACCACCGGGGCGACGGCCCGGCTGACCGGTGCGCCCGAACCCATCGCCACGCCCAGGTCGGCCTCCTTGAGCGCCAGCACGTCGTTGACTCCGTCGCCGGTCATGGCGACGGTGTGGCCCCGCGCCTGCAACGCCCGCACCATCGCCTGCTTCTGCTGGGGTCCCACACGGCCGAAGACGCCGGTCGCCTCCATGACGTCGGCCAGCTCGTCGGGATCGTCCGGTAGCTCGCGGGCGTCGCGGGGCGAATCGGCGTTGGTGATCCCCACCCGGGCGGCCACGGCTCCCACCGTCCGCGGGTCGTCGCCGGACACGACCTTGACGGTGACGCCCTGCGAGGCGAAGTAGTCGAGCGTCGAGCGGGCGTTCTCGCGGATGCGCTCCTCGATGACCACCAGCGCCACCGGTTCCCCTGCTGGTGGCCCGTCGCCGCTGGGCTCGCCCCGGGTACGGGCCAGCAGCAGCACACGGCGGCCCTGGCGGGTCTCCTCGTCGACCAGCGCCGCGGCCCGGTTGTGTTCGCTCTCGTCGCGGTGGTCGCTCTCGTCGCCTTGGTCGCGGTGGCCGTCCCCGCCGTCCCCGGCCGCGTCCAGCAGCACGTTGGGGGCGCCGAGCACCCAGTCACCGTGCACGCCGAAGCCCGTTCCCGAGAAGCGCCTGGCGGACGAGAACGCGGCGCGCCACGTCGGCGTCCAGCCCGGCGAGGCGTAGCGCTCGGCGAGCGCCCGCATGCTGGCGTTCGGCTCGGGGTCACTGGCCGCCAGAGCCCCCAGTGCGGACTCGGCCTCATGGGCATCGGCGCCGTCGAGGGCGTGGACGTCGGCGACCTGGAGGCTCGGCTCCGTGATCGTGCCCGTCTTGTCGGTGCACACGATGTCGACGCGAGCCAGGCCCTCGATGGCGGCGAGCTCCTGCACCAGCACTTGGCGCCGGCCGAGGCGCAACACGCCCGCCGTGAAGGCGATGCTCGTCAGCAGGACCAGCCCCTCGGGGATCATGCTGCCGACGCCGGCCACCGTGCCGCGGATGGCGTCGCCGATCGAGTCGTCCGTGGACTCGGCGAGCTGGCTGAAGATGAGCAGAATGGCGATGGGGATGATGAGCCACGTGACGAACTGCAGGATGCGGTCGGTGCCGCGCCGCAGCTCGGAGCGCACCAGCGAGAACCGCCGGGCCTCCGACGCCACCTGGTTGGCGTACGACTCGGCGCCGATGCGGTCGGCGCGGTACCAACCCTGTCCGGCGGTCACGAAGCTGCCGGACAGCACCTCATCGCCCGGCGCCTTGGCCTCGGGCACCGACTCGCCGGACAGCAGCGACTCGTCGACCTCGAGGGCATCGGCCTCGAGCACCTTGCCATCGGCCACGATCTGGGCCCCCTGCCCGAGCTCCACGATGTCGCCGTCGACCACATCCTCGATGGATATCTCCTGGGCCTTGCCGTTGCGGGCCACGGTGACGGCGGGCGCCGTGAGCAGCGACAGCCGGTCGAGGGTCCGCTTTGCTCGCCACTCCTGGTAGATGCCGATGCCGGTGTTGGTCACCAGAACCACGCCGAACAGCGCGTCCTGCAGCGGTCCGATGGTCAGGATGACCACGAGCAGCGTGCCGAGGATGGCGTTGAAGCGGGTGAAGACGTTGGCCCGGACGATGTCCCACATCGACCGGCTCGTCCCGCCCGGTGCCCGGTTGACACGGCCCTGCTCGATCCGCTCGGCTACCTCGGCGTCGGTCAAGCCCTGGGGGATGGGGGTGGCCTCGACTGCTGCCTGCTGCACCTGGTCCTCCTGTGCCGCAGAGTACCGACGGAACCACGGGCGGGGGCGCGGTGTAGGACGGGCATGCGACGCGGAATCACGATGTCGATGGCCGCGGCCCCGGCCGCGGTTGCGCTGGCGCTCGTCGTGGCACTTGCGGCACCGGCGCAGGCCAAGGGGATCCAGTCGGCGACCATCAACGGTCCCGGGCTCGACGAGCCGATCGAGTTCTCGCCTCCGGACGGTGACGGCGGCGACCTGGCGGCACTCACTGCCGTCTGGGAGGCCATGCCCGGTCAGCCGCAGACGCCGGTCTTCATGGAGGAGGCACCGACCGGCCAACTCGGTCCCCGCTACCGGATCACCTGGCGCCTCCTGACCGGCCCCGACGACGTGACCGCGATCCGCCAGGACGTGTACCCCTACGCCGACGGTGGCCCGCTGGTCCAGACCCCCGCGGGCCAGCAGATCTTCGGCCAATCCACGCCCGGCGGCTGGCGCGACGCGCCCGTCGCCCTGAGCGACCGGCTCCGGGCTCTAGGCGTGCCGGAGGCCGGTGCCGTCTCGGCGTCGTCAGCGGGCGGTACCCAACGGCCTGCCGTGTTCATGGTGGCGACCGGCGCGCTGGCGCTGGCGTGCGTGGGCGGGGCCGTCGCCGTCCGCCGGGGCCGGCGCCGCGAGCGGGTGGCCCCGGTCCCCCTCTGACGCAACGATGCGGTGGTGGGCCGGCCGCCCGACGACAGGGAGCTCGCACGACGAGCGAAGGACGGTGACGTGGACGCGTACGCCTCGCTGCTGCGCATGCACGAGGGCCCGGCGCGCCGGCTGGCGCAGGTGGTGTGCGGTTCCGGGGGCGACGCCGACGAGGCGGTGCAGGATGGGTTCGTCAAGGCCTGGTACGGGTTGGCCGGGTTCCGCGACGGCGCCGCGTTCCGGCCGTGGCTCTTGCGCATCGTGGCCAACGAGGCCCGCAACCGCCGCCGGTCGGCAGGCCGGCGGGCGGGCTACGAGCTGCGATTCGCAGACGACCGGGCCTCGGGCGGGGCGGCCCCCTCGCCCGAGGCTGCGGTCCTCGCCGCCGACCGCCGCCGCACCGTTGGCGCGGCGCTGGCGGGGCTGCCCGCGCCCCAGCGGGACGTCGTTGCGTGCCGCTACCTCGTGGGGCTCGACGAGGCCGAGACCGCCACGGTGCTGGGCCTCCCCCGGGGCACGGTGAAGTCCCGGGCGGCGCGAGGTCTGGCCAGGCTCCGCGACCTGCTGCCGGAACGCATCGAGATGGGGACCGGGGATGCCTGAGCCCCGCGATGACCTCATCCTGGCGCTGAACGAGCTGGGCGAACGGCTGGACATCCCTCCGGGCGATCCGGTCGCGGTGGCGATCGACCGGATCCGGGCGACCCGGACGCCGCGGGGGGCGCGGACAGCGCGCGGTGGCGACCGGGCCGGCGCGGACGGCGCGTGCTCGTGGCCGCGGCTGCCGCCCTGCTCGTGGGCCTGGCGGCGACGCTCGTGGCCCCGGCGTCCCGCCATGCGGTCGCCCGCTGGCTCGGCATCGGGAGCGTCACGGTCACCTACACGGACGAGGTCCCCGCCGACGCCGGCAGGACCTACGACCTGGGGGCCCCGGTCTCGCTGGCAGTGGCGGAGGCGCGGGCGGGCGCCGCCGGCTGGAGCTTGGCGGCACCGGCCGGCGCCGGCGACCCGACCCGGGCCTTCGTTGGCCGTCCCGCCGGGGCCGTCAACCTGGTGTGGGCGCCCGCGGCCGAGCGGCCGGAGATCGCCGATTCGGGCATCGGCCTGCTGCTCACGGAGATGCCGGGCACGACCGATGCCGGTGGCATGTCGAAGCAGGCGACCGGCGGCACGACCGTCCAGCTGGTCCGGGTCGGGGACCACGCCGCCTACTGGATCGAGGGCGAGCCCCACGAGGTCGTGATGACCGACCGGAACGGCGCTGTCGTCCACGACAGTGCCCGGTTGGCCGGCAACACGCTCGTCTGGACCGACGGCGACGTCACCTACCGCCTCGAGTCGGCGCTCGACCGCAACGAGGCGATCGATCTGGCGTCGACGCTGCGGCCGCTCGCCTGACCGCGGATCGCTGCAAGGCGACGCGGCGGTAGGTTGGCCGACATGTCGGACTCCCCCCGTCCCGCCACCCTGGGAGAGCTGCGGGCGTCGGGTTGGCGCTCGGTCCCGGTCAAGGACGAGATCCGCCGCAACGCCGTGCGCCGCATCGCCGCTGGTGAGCAGCTCATCCCGTCGGTGATCGGCTACGACGAGACCGTCCTCCCCCAGCTCGAGAACGCCGTGCTGGCGGGGCACGACATCATCTTCCTGGGAGAGCGGGGCCAGGCGAAGACGCGCATGATCCGGTTGCTGGTCGAGCTGCTCGACGAGTGGATCCCCATCGTCGCCGGCAGCGAGATCAACGACGATCCCGACGCTCCCGTCTCGCGCTACGCCCGCGAGCTGGTCACGGAGCGCGGCGACGCCACGCCCGTCGAATGGGTCCATCGCGACCAGCGCTTCGGCGAGAAGCTCGCCACGCCCGACACGTCGGTCGCCGACCTCATCGGTGAGGTCGACCCCATCAAGGTTGCCGAGGGCCGCTACCTGTCGGACGAGCTGACCATCCACTACGGCCTGGTGCCCCGCACGAACCGGGGCATCTTCGCCATCAACGAGCTCCCCGACCTGGCGGAGCGCATCCAGGTGGGCCTGCTCAACGTGCTGGAGGAGCGCGACGTGCAGGTGCGGGGCTACAAGATCCGGCTACCCCTCGACGTCATGCTGGTGGCCTCGGCGAACCCCGAGGACTACACCAACCGGGGCCGCATCATCACCCCCCTGAAGGACCGGTTCGGCAGCCAGATCCGCACCCACTACCCGCTGGATGTCGAGACCGAGGTCGCCATCGCCGCCCAGGAGGCGCGGCCGTTCGACGTCGAGGGCGTGCGGGTGTCCGTGCCGCCGTACATGACCGAGATCGTGGCCACGCTCAGCCACCTGGCCCGCGACAGCGCCCACATCAACCAGCGCTCGGGGGTGTCGGTGCGGCTCACCGTGTCCAACAGCGAGGTGCTGGTGGCCAACGCCACCCGCCGTGCCCTGCGCCACGGCGAGCGCGAGGTCAGCCCCCGCGTGAGCGACCTCGACGCACTCGCGGCGTCGACCATGGGCAAGGTCGAGATCGAGACACTCGACGAGGGCCGGGACGAGCAGGTCGCCGAGCACCTGTTGCGGTCGGCGGTGCTCACCGTCTTCAAGCGGCGCGTCAACCCGGGCCAGCTGCGCGACGTGGTGGTGTCGTTCGACGACGGGGCCGTCGTCCACACCGGCGACGACGTGTCCTCCGCCGATCTCGCCCGCCTGGTGGAGGACGTCCCCGCCCTGCGCGAGTCGGTGGCCGAGCTGACGGGCGGCGACGAGAGCCCCGCCGCCGTCGCCAGCGCCGTCGAGCTGGTCCTCGAGGGCCTGCACCTCTCCAAGCGGCTCAACAAGGACGCGGTCGACGGCCGCGCCACGTACCGCTCGCGCAGCTGACCCGCTCGAGTCACGATTCCTGCCGCGGTTCTGGTGGCCATAGCCACCAATTCCGCGGCAGGTTCAGGGCAGCGCCGCGAGCGCGTCCTTGGGATTGCGGTCCCGGTCGAACAGCCCGAGCCGGGCATCGAAGCCGCGGTGCCACTCGTAGCCGTCGATCGCCGGCAGGTGGAACGCCCCGAGCACGGGCACGCCGTCGCCGAGGGCGGCGCCGACGGCGTCGGCCGCCCGCTGCACGCGCCCCTCGCCGGTCGGGTCGCCGGTCACGACGACGATTCCCACGTCCGGGAAGGCTTCGGCCGCCCGCTCTAGCGGCGCCTCCAGCTCGTCGACGGCCGCGCTCACGACCAGCAGGTCCTCGGCCTCGCGGGGCTCACCTGGTCGGGCGGTCACGGCCACCGGCGCGCCGCCGGTCCGTAGCAGCCGGGCCGCCTCGGCCTCCGCAGTCTGCAGGGCCGCGAGCGCGTCGCTCTCGTGATCCTCGCGGCGGCGGGCCGGCGGAAACACGCCCTCGCCGTAGCCCAGCCGGGCCTGGAGGTCGGGCTCGTGGATCGGTACCCACCCGGCCACCAGGTCGCCCAGGGCCTCGCCCACGCGGTCCACGTGCCGGGGCCACGTGAGGGTGGCCGCCTTGTCGTCCAGCCAGCCCCGCCGATCGTCGGTGAACCAGCCGGGCGCCGAGCCGTGGAGCAGGCACGCCCACACGGCCACCCCCGCGTCGCGGCCCGCCTCCAGGACCCGGCGCAGGTGGGCCACCTCGTTCTCGTCCCAGCGACCCTCACTGGGCTCGAGGCGGGCCCACTCGATGGTGACCCGGTGGTGTGTGATCCCGTGCCCGGCCAGGAGCGCGAAGTCGTCGGCGTACCGGGTGCGGAAGCCGTTGCCGTCGCCGGACGGAGGCACCAGCCCCTCGGCCTCCCATCCCGCCCAGTCGGACCGTGGCGCCGCGCCCTCGCACTGGGTCGCAGCCGCGCCCGTTCCCCACCAGGGCACTCACTCCTCCGATGCTGCCAGGGGCACGATGCGCTCGGCGGCGCGCTGCAGGACCTGGACGAACGTGTCGACGTCCTGGGCACCGGGGATCGCCCACCGGCCCTCGATCACGAACGTCGGCACCGCGCCGATCCCGAGCTCGGTGGCCTTCGCCTCCTCGGCCTTCACCCGGTCGGCACCGGCCCCCGTCGCCAGAGACTCGGCCGCAGCCGTGTGATTCAGGTCCACGTCGGCCGCCAGTCCGGACAGCACCGCATGGTCGGAGACGTCGTCGTTGTCGGTGAAGTACGCGCGGAACAGGCGCTGCTCCAGCGCCGCCCGGACCCCGGCGCCACCCACGTCCTCCGCCCACACAGCGAGACGGTGGGCGTCGAAGGTGTTCACCCGGCGCTGGCCGTCCCACCGAAAGTCGATGTCCACTTCCGCGCCGACGCGGGCCAGCCGGCCGCGCACGCCGTCGAGGGCCGCCGGGTTGCCGAACTTGCGGGCCAGGTAGTCGTCGAGGTCCATGCCCTCCGGGGGAACCGTCGGGTCGAGCTCGAACGCCCGGTAGGACACGTCGACGTCGCGGTCGAACCGGTCGAGCGCGGCAGAGAACCGCCGGGTGCCCACGTAGCACCACGGACACACGACGTCGGACCAGATCTCCACGTGCATGGGCGCAGTCAAGGTAGCGGCCCCGGGCCGCATTCCAGAACGTCGACCGGTACGGTGGCGACCCATGAGCGAGCGTCCGCAATGCGGCGACGAGGCTCGAGCGGCCCGCTGCGAAGCAGCATGAGCGGGAAGTAATGCCTCGCCCCCAGTTCCGCTACAGCCGCTGGGACGGCACCCAGGTCGGCTTCGACCTCGACGCCGACGCCGTGCTCGAGCAGATGACCGACGACCTGCTGTACCACGGCGACCTCAACGCCGCGCTCCGGCGGTTGCTCCAGTCGGGCTTCCGCGACCGGCAGGGCCAGATGGTCGAGGGGATCCGCGACCTGCTCGACCGCCTGCGCCGCGAGCGCCAGGAGCGGCTCGACCGCTTCGACCTCGGCGGCGTCTACGACGAGATCGCCGAGGAGCTGCGCCAGGTCATCGACACCGAGCAGGCCGAGATCGACCGGCAGGTCCGGGACGCGCGCGCCAGCGGCGACACGCGCCGGGCCGAGACGGCGCAGGGAGCCGCCGACGAGCGCAACATGCAGCTGGAGATGCTGCCTGCGGACCTCGCGGGCATGGTGCGCGAGCTCCAGAACTACGACTTCGCCTCGGCCGAGGCCCAGCGGCGGTTCGACGAGCTCGTCGAGCGGCTCCGCCAGCAGGTGCTCGACTCGTACGTCAGCCGCATGACCGGGGCCGTCGAGTCGATGACGCCCGAGGACATGGCCCGGATGAAGGACATGCTGGCCGAGCTGAATCAGATGCTCGACCAGCGTTCCCGGGGCGAGGAGCCGGACTTCGAGGGCTTCATGCAGCGCTACGGCGACTTCTTCCCCGAGAACCCCCAGAACCTCGACGAGCTGTTGGAGGTGCTCGCCCGCCGGATGGCCGCCATGCAGGCGATGCTGGCGTCGATGACGCCCGAGCAGCGGGCGCAGATCCAGCAGCTGGCCGAACAGCTCCTCGACGACATGGACCTGCGCTGGCAGGTCGACCAGCTCGGCCAGCAGCTGCGCGGCCTGTTCCCGCAGATGGGCTGGGACCAGCGCTACAACTTCCAGGGCCAGGACCCGCTCGGCATGGCGGAGGCGGCGGCCACCATGGAGGAGCTGGGTGACCTCGATCGGCTGGAGCAGCTCCTGCGGGGAGCCGCGAACCCCGGCGCACTGGCGGAGGTGGACATCGACCGCGCTCGGGAGCTGCTCGGCGACGATTCCGCCCGCAGCCTGGACGAGCTGGCCCGGCTCACCCGCCTGCTCCAGGACGCCGGACTCGTCGACCAGCGCGAGGGCCGGCTCGAGCTCACGCCCAAGGGACTCCGCCGCATCGGCCGCAACGCCCTGCACGACCTGTTCCAGCGCCTCGCCCGCGACAAGCTCGGCCGCCATGAGCTCGAACGGTCGGGCGCCGGGCACGAGCGCACCTACGAGACCAAGGCCTACGAGTTCGGCGACCCCTTCAACCTCAACATCGAGCGCACGGTCCGGAACGCCATAGGCCGCCGTGGTGGGGGCACGCCCGTCCTGCTGTCACCCGACGACTTCGAGGTCGAGCGCACCGAGCACGTCGTTCGGTCGTCGACCGTGCTCATGCTGGACCTCTCGCTGTCGATGCCCATGCGCGACAACTTCCTGGCCGCGAAGAAGGTGGCCATGGCGCTGCACTCGCTCATCTCCCTGCAGTTCCCGCGCGACTACCTGGGACTGGTCGGCTTCAGCGAGGTGGCCCGCGAGATCCGCCCACAGGACCTGCCCGAGGTGTCCTGGGACTTCGTGTACGGCACCAACATGCAGCACGCGTTCCAGATCAGCCGGCGGCTCCTGGCCCGCCAGTCGGGCACCAAGCAGATCATCATGATCACCGACGGCGAGCCCACCGCCCACTTCGAGCCCGGCATCGCCGAGCCGTTCTTCTCGTACCCTCCGGTGCGCGAGACCGTCGACGCCACCTTGCGGGAGGTGGTGCGCTGCACCCGCGAGGGCATCCGCATCAACACCTTCATGCTGGACCCCACCGGCCACCTGCGCTCGTTCGTCGAGAAGCTCACCCGGCTCAACCAGGGCCGCGCGTTCTTCACCACCCCGGAGACGCTCGGCGACTACGTGCTCGTCGACTTCATCGAGCAGAAGCGCGAGCTGCGCCGCTCGGGCGGCCGTCGGTCGGCCTGACCGCCGGCTTCAGCCACCCAGCAGGTCGACGACGCCCCCAAGCAGCCCGCCGGTAAGGCCCTGCGGCGCCTCAGTGGTTGTCGTGGTCGGGTCCGTCGTGGTCGTCGTGGGCTCGGTCGTCGTGGTGGTGGGCTCAGTCGTCGTGGTGGTGGGCCCCGTGGTCGTCGTGGTGGTGGGCCGGGTGGTCGTGGTGGTGGGCCGGGTCGTTCCGCTCCCCGGCCTGGTCGTCGCCGTGCTCCCCGGGCGTGTCGACCCGGTGCTGCCGATGGGGACCACCTCGCCGTCGACCACCGTCGAGCCGGGTGGCAGCGGCACCACGACGTCCTCGCCGGTTTCGGGGTCGACGATGCGCGCCGTCGACGGCGCGGGGCGGACGATCGCGCCGGTCCTGGTGAACGACACCGCAACCGCCGGCTGGCTGGGCGGGATGGTGGTCGGGGCGCCGTCCTCGCCGGTCCGGTCCGATGGTGCCGCGAGCTCGACCGAACCGTCTCCGCCGTGGTTCACCCACGTAAAGCCCATGGCGACCGCGAAGATCACCGCGGCGAGGAGGGTCTCACCCACGGAGCCGTGAAGGAGGTGGCGTGCCCCGCGCGGCTCGTTGTCCCCCAGCCCCATACCGTCATCCTGCACCCCACGGACCCCGGGGCGCCAGCGCCGGCGGTAGAGGCGCGGTGGGTCGAACGAGGGCTCAGCCCCGCGGCCCTTCGAGCCGCTGCCGGTACAACCCCAGTGTCTCGTCGTCGAACGCGACCAGGAGCACGCGTTCCACATCCGTGGGCGTGGAGCGCAGTGTGTCGACGGCGACCGCGGCGGCTTCGCGCGGCGGATAGCCATACGCGCCGGTGGAGATGGCGGGAAACGCAACGCTCCGGGCACCGATCTCGTCGGCGATCTCGAGGCACCTCCGGTAGCAGGACGCCAGTCGCTCGGCCTCGCCCTCGCCGCCGCCCCGCCACACCGGTCCGACGGTGTGGATGACCCAACGGGCCGGCAGCCGGTAGCCGCTGGTGGCCTTGGCATCCCCGGTGTCGCATCCGCCCAGCGTGCGGCACTCCTCGAGCAGGTCGGGGCCGGCGGCTCGGTGGATGGCGCCATCGACACCCCCGCCCCCCAGCAGGCTTCCCTTCGCGGCGTTGACGATGGCGTCGACGTCGAGCGTCGTGATGTCGGTGCGCACTGCCTCGACCGCCGGCGCGCGCGTCACCCCCGCCTACCCCTTGCGCAATCGCCGTCTGTGGTGGAAGATCACACCATTGTAATTACACGTGTGGCATCAGTACGGGATGGTGGTGCTCCGGACGGGCCGCACACGGACCCAGCTGAGACAGGCGGGAAGGGGGCCAGATGAAACTCCCCGTGGCCACAGATCCCGAAGACAACACCTGGCAGGACTACGCCAACTGCTTGGGCGTCGACCCCGACCTCTTCTTTCCCGAGCGCGGGGCGTCCACGCGCGAGGCCAAGGAGGTGTGCCGGGGCTGCATCGTGCGCGCCCAGTGCCTCGAGTACGCCCTCGTCCACAGTGAGAAGTTCGGCATCTGGGGCGGCATGAGCGAGCGCGAGCGCCGGCGCATTCGCCGCCAGCGCGCCCTCGCACGCCAGGCGGCCAGCACCGCCTCGGCCTGACCGAGCCGCGACGCGGTAGCTGGGCGGCCAGCACCGCGTCGGCAGCCAGGATCACGACAGGCGGGCGAGGCGCGACTCGATCGTCTTGCCCTCCGCCAGGTCCAGCTCCGCCCAGCGCGCCGGATCGATCCGCTCGAGGATCGATCGTGGCACGAGACCGACGAGTTCCGCGCCGGCGACCGCTGCCCGTTCGGCCACCAGGTCCCACGCCTCCGCCGGGCCGAGCTCGTCGGGCGAGACGAGGTTCATCGAGACCTGCACCTGCCGGCCGACCGGCAGCCCAAGCGCCCGCAGCTGCGGGCCCCTGATGTCCCGGGCGATCCGCTGTGCCAAGGCCAGGTCGGGCTCGGCGAGCCACACGTTCCAGGCCACCAACACCGGCCGCGCCCCTACGGCGGTCGCGCCGGCGCTGGGGTGGGGCAGTGACGGTCCCCGGTCGGGTGGCAGCGCCGCGAACGCCAGGCGGCGCACGTCGGGCAGAGATCGCTCCGGCCCGTAGGCGAAGCCGGGGACTCCCAGGTCGGCGGCCAGCCACTCCAGGAACCGGTCGCGGGCCGCTGCGGCGTCGGCCAGCGTCGACCCGGCCAACGGCGCGAACGGCACGACGTCGACGACGCCGAAGCGCGGGTGCACGCCCTGGTGGCGGCGGACGTCGAGCTGGGCCACGGCCGCCCGTGCCACGGCGCGGGGAGCCTCCTCGCCCACCAGCGTCAGCACCGAGCGGTTGTGGTGCACATCCGAGTGCACGTCCAGCAACGAACCACCGGCAGACGAAGCAATCGTCGTGACGACGTGGGGGCGAGACCCTTCACTGATGTTCACGACGCATTCAAGCAATGGCCAACCCCCGATGCGGTTGGCCGATCGACGAAAGGTACAGTGGCGGCCGTGAACCTCGGAGCACCGGAACTACTCATAGTCCTGCTCGTCATCCTCGTCCTCTTCGGTGGAGCCAAGCTGCCCAAGCTGGCCCGTTCGATGGGCCAGGCCCAGTCCGAGTTCAAGCGCGGACTCAAGGAACCGGGCACGGCCAAGGACGAGGAAGACAAGACCGACTGACCCGCTGGGTCAAGAGGAGCCGGCGCGGGCCGGTAGAGCGGCAGCGCCCGCCTCGCTCACGACGCCCGGGCGCCCTCACCGGGGCGGTCGCGCGCAGCGGTCACCGCGTCTTGCTGGCTGAGCCGGGAGCCTGCGGCGAATACCTCCTCGAAGCGGTCCGCGCCCAGCGTTTCGCGGGTCTGGATGACCTGCTCCGCCTCCTGTCGCGCCGAGCCCCACACTCGAATGCCCGCCCGCCGACGCAGGCCCTCGGTCGCCCCCGCCAGCAGCGCCGCGCGCTCCGCGTCACCCTCTAGGAATGCCAGCCGGGCGAATGCGGCCAGGCACAGGGCCAGGCTTGGAGTGCTCTGTGTCTCCAAGCTGATATCCAGTGCGTCCGTGAGCACTGCCCAGGCATCATCGAAACGGGCACGTGACCGCCAGGATGCCCAGCTGCACCCGTGAGCTGATCGAGCCAGGCATTGGCCAGCCGCTCCGACTCATCACGTCCCTCGGCCAGGTGGCGGGCGGCGTCGTCGTAGCGGCCCACGGCCATCTCCAGGGAGCCGAGGGTGATCAGGGCCACCGGGATCCACAGGGGCTCGTCCAGACGGCGGAGTACCTCGAGGCTGGCCGCCGCCTCGCGAACACCACGTTGGAAGTCGTCGGCGATGGCCGCATTCCAGGACAGGGCCAGGCGGGAAACGGCCTCGAGGTAGGGGTCGTCGATCTCCTCGAGCAGCGGCTCCAGCCGCTCGCCGGCCGCGTGAGCCCCGGCACCGTCACTGGCTTCGAGTGCGACCACCGCCGCCCCCCAGAACAGTTCGGTTCGGGAATGGGCGTCGAGGGATTCGACGCCCGGCATGAGCTCGTCGATCAAGGATCGGGCCTCGATCAGGAGGTCGACCGGCATCCCCAGGAAGGGCCACATGGCCCATGGCGCCATGATCCGGAACAGGTCGGGCAGCGGCGCTCGGTCGTGGTCCACGTACCAGCGCACCGCGGCCGCCAGGTTGCCCCTGTCGATCTGCAGCCGCCGCACCCATTCGTTCTGCCGGCCGTGCCGCATCGGACGGTCCGCCCGTTCGACCAGCGCTCGATAGTGGTCAGCGTGACGGCGCCGAATCTCGGCAACGTCGGGCCGCGCGGCCAGTCGCTCGGCGACGAATTCACGAATGGTCTCGAGCATCCGCGACCGGCGGCCCAGATCACCGACGTCGAGGTAGATGAGGCTGTGACCAACGAGCACGTCCGTCAGTTCGAGCGCCCGGTCCTCGTCGATGCCGGCGACTGCCGCCGCGGCGTCGATCGTCCAGCCGTCAACGAACACGGCCACCGTCTCGAGCAGCGACCGCTCGGCGTCGTCCAGCAGGCTGACGCTCCACTCGACCGTGGCGCGCAGCGTCTGCTGACGCTCCGGCAGATCCACCGTGCCCGCCCCCAGGGCGTCGAGCGACCCGGCCAGGCGGGCCAGCAGCGCGTCGGGCTCCAGGAGTCGAGTGCGGGCGGCCGCAAGCTCGATGGCCAGCGGCATGCCCTCGAGGCGGCGGCAGATCTCTACCACCTCAGCGGCGTTGGCCTCCGTGAGGGCGAAGTCGCCCCGCACGGCGCGGGCCCGGTCGATGAACAGCGCCACCGCCGGCGATGCCGCCACCTCGTCCAAAGGCACGGCGGCGGGATCGGCGGGGAAGCGCAGCGCGGCCACCGGGAAGACCCACTCGGCCCGCAGCCTCAACACGGTGAGGCTGGTCGCCAAGATGGCCAACGCGGGACAATGGGCCAGCACCTCGTCGAGGTCCCTCGCCGCAGCGACCAGGTGCTCCAGGTTGTCGAGTATCAGCAGCCACTCGCCGTCGCCGAAGTAGTCGATCAGCGCCTGCAGCGGCGTGTCCCTGCCCGCTAGCTCGGCCCCCGCGGCCCGACCGATGCCGGCCATGACCAGCTCGGGCTGCGTGACCATAGCCAGCGGCACGAACACGACGCCGGAGCTGAAGTGCTCGCGCAGCCGCTCTCCCACCGCAATGGCGAGCCGGGTCTTGCCGATCCCACCCGGCCCCGTGAGGGTGACCAGGCGTACCTCGCGGCGGAGGACCAGGCCGGCCACCTCTTCGATCGCGTGCTCCCGGCCGACCAGCGGAGTCGTCGGCGCCGGCAGCGGGTGGCGGCGATCCTGGCTCTGCGACCTGGCCGTCACGGCCGTCGCACGGCTGGTGGCGGCGAACCGTTCGCTCAGCAGCGTCGCCAGGTCGTCGCGGACCAGCCGCCCAAGCTCGCCCGCAGTCCGGAACCTCTGATAGGAGGTCTCCTGCTTGATGCGGGAGAGCAGATCCGCCAGGGGGGGGTTCGCGATCGGGCGCCGGGACCTTGACGTACAGGAGACGCGGCAGCTGCCGCGACAGGTCGAACTCATCCTCCAGGCCCGACACCTCCATGCCGGGAGCGACCTGCCCGTAGCGCTGCCAGTACAGCCCGATGAAGATGTCGCTCTGAGCCAGGTACGCCCGGTAGAGCTCCCTCGGCGGGTGGGGCCTCGCCCCCAGCTCGAACATCACTGGCGTCAACCTCAGCGTCGAGATGGCGCGCGAGACCGCCCTCCGTTCGTCGGCCAGCTCGGCCAGCGTCGAGCTCACGAACACCCGTAGGCGCTGGTCCGGAGTGCGGATGGCCGTGTCGCCGGGCAACGCATCGGTCACCGCTTCGCCCTGGTCAGGCACAGATGACAGTGTCGAGCAAGCGCGGTCGACCCGCAACGATCCGTGCGGCCGGGCTAGTGAGCGCGTGGCTCCACTAGGTCCCAGGGCTCGGAGCGAGGGCGGCCAACCGCCGCCGCTTTAGGATGCGTCGCCGCTCCCGCTCGGAGCAACCGCCCCAGACGCCGTGGTCGATGCGGTTGACCAGGGCGTGCTCCAGGCACTGGTCCTTGACCGGGCAGGTGGCGCAGATCCGCCGTGCGACCTCGACGCCCACGCCGTCGCTGGGGAAGAACGTGCTCGGGGATTCATGGGCGCAGTTGCCGCGTGCCATCCACTCGGTTTCCATCGGTCCTCCAGATACGGCCTGCTGCCTCTTAATACGGAACCGCGGGGGATTCGGTTCCCGACGTTTTGGTGCGTACCGATATCCAACGCGCCTGAGAGTTCCCTGAACGTCCGCGGGAAATGGCCCCCGCGGGGGGCGCCGGCGCCGACTAGTGGGCGCGAGCGGCCACTAGGGTGGTCAGCCATGTCAGAGGTCGAAGCCGAGGTCGAACCACCCCGTGGCCACGCACGCGTCGTGTACCTGGGCCCCGTGGCCCCGCACTGGGAGGTCCAGTCCGACTTCGGCGATCGCCAGATGATCGACGACTTCCGTTCCCGGGTGATGGCACGCCTGGTGCTGCTGCCGCCCCACGACCCCCAGTTCCGGCGCAACCGCGAGCGGGTGGTACGGGATGCCGAACGTGAGCACATCCTTCTGGAGTGGGACCTCGGCTATCCGGAGGACGAGGAGTCCTGAGGCCCGTTCCGACTGCGCGATATTCCTGGTGAGGCCCCGGACAGGGTCGATCGGCGTCGCTACCCTGACGGCGTGCCCGTGCCGCCAGACGCGCTGACGACGGAGGGCGAGCCCTTCCCCGAGCGGTACCGCAACCGAGAGCTGTCGTGGCTGGATTTCAACGAGCGGGTGCTCGCGATGGCCGAGGACCAGCGGGTCCCCCTCCTGGAGCGGGCCAAGTTCCTGGCCATCTTCACCCAGAACCTCGACGAGTTCTTCCAGGTCCGTGTCGCCGGCCTGAAGGACCTGGTCGCGGCCGGTGTGGCCACGACCAGCCCCGACGGCCGGACCGCGGCACAGCAGCTCCTCGACATCCGCGACCGCCTGGACAAGCACCTGCCACGGATGCAGGCGGTGTTCGTCGACCAGGTGGCACCGGCGCTGGCCGTGGCCGGCATCCGGCTGTCGTCGTGGGCCGACCTCGACGAGGAGGACGAGAAGTTCCTGGTGGAGACGTTCGAGGAGCGCATCTTCCCCATCCTCACCCCCCTCGCGGTCGATCCTGGCCACCCCTTCCCGTACATCTCCAACATGTCGCTCAACCTGGCCGTGATGGTGCGCGACCCGGAGGAGGGGGTGCGGCGCTTCGCCCGGGTCAAGGTGCCGTCGCTCCTGCCCAGATTCGTGGTGCTGCCCGACGGCGAGCGCTACGTGCCCCTGGAGCAGGTGATCGCGGCCCACCTCGACCAGCTCTTCCCGGGCATGGAGATCGAGCAGCACCACGCCTTCCGGGTCACCCGCAACGCCGACCTGACGCTCGAGGAGGAGGAGGCCGACGACCTGCTGGCCGCCGTCGAGATCGAGCTGCGACGGCGGCGCTTCGGCCGCGCCGTGCGATTGGAGATCGACGCCGCGATGTCCGAGGAGGTGCTCGAGCTGCTCCAGCGGGAGCTGGTGCTGGCCGACGACGATGTCTACGCATCCGTGGCCCCGATCGACCTCGGGGGCTTGTGGGCGGTGCACGGCCTCGACCGCCCCGACCTCAAGGACCCGCCATACACGCGGGTCACGCCGGCGCGGCTCTCGTCGGACGAGGGCGAGCGGGTCGACACCTTCGCGGCCGTCCGGCGGGGCGACATGCTGGTCCACCACCCCTACGAGAGCTTCCGGACCACGGTCGAGGAGTTCGTGCGCCAGGCGTCGACCGATCCCCACGTGCTTGCGATCAAGATGACGCTGTACCGGACGTCCGGCGACAGCCCCATCGCCCGGTCGCTCATCCGCGCCGCCGAGCGGGGCAAGCAGGTGGCGGTCATCGTCGAGCTCAAGGCGCGGTTCGACGAGGGCGCCAACATCGAGTGGGCCCGCGCGCTCGAGACCGCGGGCGTCCACGTGGCGTACGGGTTCGTCGGGCTCAAGGTCCACGCCAAGACCCTGCTCATCGTGCGGGAGGAATCCGACGGCCTGCGGCTCTACTGCCACATCGGCACGGGGAACTACAACTCCCGCACGGCGCGCATCTACGAGGACTTGGGGCTGCTCACGTGCGACCCCGACATCGGCAGCGACCTCACCCAGCTGTTCAACGAGCTGACCGGCTACGGCCGCAACGTCGACTACCGACGGCTGCTGGTCGCGCCCCGGATGCTCCGCTCGGGGCTCGTCGACCTCATTCGGGGTGAGGTGGCCGCGGAGCAGGCGGAGCCAGGCCGGGGCCGCATCACCATGAAGATGAACAGCCTGGTCGACACCGGGCTGATCGACGAGCTCTACGCCGCCTCGCAGGCCGGCGTGCAGGTCGACCTGATCGTGCGGGGCATCTGCTGCCTGACGCCCGGGGTGCCGGGGCTGTCGGAGACGATCCGGGTGCGCTCGATCGTGGGCCGCTACCTCGAGCACTCGCGGATCTACCGGTTTGCCAATGGCGGCGGGCCGGGGCAGCCCCGGGTGCTGATCGGCTCGGCCGACCTCATGCCCCGCAACCTCGACCGCCGCGTCGAGGTGCTGACGCCGGTCGTCGAGCCCGAGTTGCAGGAGCGCCTGGACGAGGTGTTCGAGGTCGAGTTGGCCGACGACGTGCTTGCCTGGACCATGGGCCCCGACGGTCGCTGGACCCGGGTGGCCCCCGGAGGCTCCATCGACACCCACACCCGCCTCCAGGAGCTCACCACCGAGCGCGGCGGGACGCTCGCGGCGGCCGCCGTCGCGCTCTGACAGTCGTCGCTGGCAGCGGCGCGCGCCGGGCTGCGTCGCCTTAATTGTCAGTGCGCGCTCGTAAGTTGCGCGCATGGACGCAGCACCGCTCGTCGTGGGCATCGTGGCCGGGCTCGCCGCCGGGCTGGCGGCCGCGGGCGCGATCGCCCGCTCGGTGGCGTCGACGGCCGCCCACTCGGCGGCGCGGTCGACAGCCGACGCCGCGGCCAACCGGCTGCGGTCCGAGGCCGGTGCCGACCGCGAAGCGATGGTGCGCGCCGCCGTGGAGACCGTGGTGGCCGTGGCGGGGGAGCGGCTGGGCGCGCAGGCCGACGCCGGAGCGCGCGAGCTCGAGTCGCACCAGCGATCCTTCGAGCAGCGAGTCGGTGAGATGGGGGGCCGCGTCGCCGAGGAGATCGAGCTGCGCAATGCCGTCGTCGAGCAGCGCATGGGCGACGTCCGCAGCGAGCTGGCGAAGGTGGCCGAGCTCGTCGCCTGCCTCCAGCGGGAGCGGGCCGAGCAGCAGGGCCGGGTCGAGTCGCGGCTCGCGGAGGTGGCGGCGGTGGGCGCCCGCCTCGCCGAAACCACCCAGTCGCTGCGGCAGGCGCTCGCCAGCCCCCAGGCCCGCGGCCAGTGGGGCGAGCGCATGGCCGACGACGTGTTGCGCGCCGCCGGGCTGGTCGAGGGCATCAACTACCGCAAGCAGTCGCGAATCTCGGGAGCGGGCACGGTTCCGGACTTCACTTTCATGCTGCCCGGGGGCCGCGTCCTCCACATGGACGTGAAGTTCCCGATCGACAACTACCTCCGGTACCTCGAGGCGGCCACCGACGGTGAACGCGATCGTCACCGTGTGGCGTTCGTGCGCGACGTGCGGGCCCGGGTCAAGGAGCTGTCGGGTCGCCTCTACATCCATCCCGACGACACGGTCGACGAGATGCTCCTGTTCATCCCCAACGAGTCGGTGTACGCGTTCGTGCACACCCACGACCGCGACCTCGTGGAGGTGGCGCTGCGGCAGAAGGTCGTGCTCTGCTCGCCGAGCACGTTGTTCTCGGTGCTCGCCGTCATCCGCCAGGCGGTCGAGCAGGTGCAGCTGCAGCGCACGTCCGACGAGATCCTGGCCTGCTTGGCGGCGTTCGAGCAGCAGTGGGGCAAGTTCACCGACGCCCTCGACAAGGTCGGCCGCGGGCTCGACACAGTCCGCCGCGGCTGGGACGACCTGGCGGGGACACGCCGCCGCCAGCTCGAGCGCCAGTTCGACCGGGTGGGCGACCTGCGCTCGCGACGCGAGGTGACGGGCTCTGCCGCCGGGAACGCCGGGAACGCGACGACCGATCCCGGCGGCAGCTTGGCGGCCGCCGCCGACGGCGAGGTTGAGGTGCTGCGCCGGGCGGCCGGCGACGTCCGCGAGCTGCCGCGGCCACCCGGCCTGCCCGGCACCGCAGCGGCCGGGTGACGCGTTCGTCATGCCGAGTGCTATTACTTCGCGGCGGGTGAGCGCTGTCAGATGGAGGGATCGCGATGCGCCGTTTGCTCTGCGCCTTGGTCGGCGTCCTGGCCTTGGTGGCGGTTGGCTGCGACTTTCAGAAGCTGGTCCCGCCCGGCGAAGCGCCGCTCCGCTACCGCGACGCGGTCTTCTCGGCGGTCACCACCACGAGCAACGTGACCTACGGCAGCGCGGTGAACCAGCAGGGCCAGACGGTCACGCTCCAGCTCGACGTGTACGCGCCGACCGGCGACAGCGTGGCCGACCGCCCGGCCATCGTCTGGGTCCATGGCGGTTCGTTCGCATTCGGCAACAAGACGTCGCCCGAGATCGTCGAGGAGGCCAGGACGTTCGCCAGGAAGGGCTTCGTCAACGTATCGATCAACTACCGGCTCGCCCCGAACGGTTGCACGACGGTCACGGCCGAGTGCGTCACGGCCATCGTCGACGCCAAGCACGACGCCCAGGCCGCGGTCCGGTTCCTGCGGGCCCGCGCCGACGACTACGGCGTCGACGAGAACCGCATCGCCATCGCCGGTACGTCGGCGGGCGCCATCACCGCGCTGAACGTCGGCTACGGGCCGGAGGACGTCGGCAATAGCGGCAACCCGGGGTTCGCCTCGACCGTCCGTGCCGCGGTGTCGTTTTCCGGTGCGAGGATCCTGACCACCCCGAATCCTGGCGAGGCCGCCGCACTGTTGTTCCACGGGACCGCCGACCCGCTCGTCCCCTATCAGTGGGCCCTCGACACCGTGGCCGCAGCCGAGGCGGCCGACCTCACCGCGAACCTCACCACGTTCGAGGGCGCGGGCCACGTGCCCTACTCGCAGAATCGCACGACGATCCTCGACCAGACGACCAACTTCCTGTACTGGACCCTCGACCTGACCAACGCCGCGCGCTGACCGCGGCCGGTCGTGGACGGTCGGTCGTTTCCGGTGCGGGCGAGGAAGTAGACGGCGCCATCGTGTCTTCTCGACCCGCCCGCCCCCGGCGAACCCGGCAGCCGAGACCCGAGGTGCGCGCCGCCGGCGGCGTCATCTGGCGGGAGGTCACGGTCGCCGACGAGGCCGGCGCGACCCGGCCGAGCGGCGAGATCGTGCTGGTCCACCGGCCGCGCTACGACGACTGGTCGTTCCCCAAGGGCAAGCTCAACCGAGGTGAGGCCTGGAAGCGGGCGGCCGTCCGCGAGGTGCGGGAGGAGACCGGCTTGCAGTGCGAGCCGGGGGACGAGCTGCCGTCGACCGTGTACACCGACGGCAAGGGCCGCACCAAGCTGGTCCGCTACTGGATCATGCGGGTCGTCGGTGTCGAGGCGTGGGCGCCCAACGACGAGGTCGACAAGCGTCGGTGGGTCCCCATCGAGGAGGCCGCCCGGCTGCTCACATACGCCCACGACCAGGAGATGCTGGCCGGCCTGGTCGCGACGTTCGGGGGCGCTCCCCCCGATGCGCCCGGGCGACGCTGAACGGGAACGTTCAACCAGCCGTCAGTGGACGTTCGCCTGGCGGCAAGGGCGGTGATGCCTGCCACCCCTAGCGTCGCCCACGACCTAAACGCCGCGAGCAAGGGGAAGCTCCATGTCAACGCTCGACCGCCGTTCCTTCCTCACTCGAGGGGCGGCCGCCGCCGGCACCGCCGCAGTGGGCACGACCTTGTTCCAAACCCTCAACAACCCAGCGGGCGCGTCGCGGTCTGCCGTTGGCCACCGCGGCCCGAAGGGACGCAAGGGCGACGGAGGGTACGGCCCCCTGGCCCGCACCGCCGACCAGAACGGCGACGAGATCCTGGCCCTCCCCGACGGCTTCGAGTACGTCACGTTCTCGAAGATCGGCGACATCATGAGCGACGGCACGCCGGTTCCGGTGTCACACGACGGGATGGCCGCCTTCAAGGGGCACCGCAACACCACGCTGCTGATCCGCAACCACGAGGTCCGCTCGGGTCCGGGGACCGTCGATGGCGCGGTGCAGGCCCCGGACAACACGAAGTACGACGTGCTGGGCGTCGGCGGCAACGTGTCGGTGGTGTTCGACACCCGGCGGGGCAGGGTCCTCCGTGAGTTCGTCAGCTTCGCCGGCTCCTTCACCAACTGCGCCGGCGGGGTCGCGTTCCGTGACGCCGGCTGGATCACCTGCGAGGAAACCGTCGAGGGACCCAACGACGGCTGGGCCCAGAAGCACGGCTACAGCTACCTCGTGCGCACCAGCGCCGACGGTCCGGAGAAGTCGCCGCCGATCACGGGCATGGGCCGGTTCTCGCACGAGGCGGTGGCGACCGATCCGCGGTCGGGCTTCGTGTACCAGACCGAGGACGATGGCAACGACAGCGGCTTCTACCGCTTCAGGCCCCGCGACCCGCGCCAGCTGACGCGTGGCGGCCGGCTCGAGATGCTGGCGGTCAAGGGCGAGTCCGCTCGACAGATGATCACCGGTCAGCAGGTCGGCGAGTCGCTGCGCGTCGAGTGGGTGCGCATCGACGACCCCGACCCCGACCTCGAGGGCGGGGCGACCCCGTGGCGCTCCAGGGCATCGCCAAGGGCGGCGCGTTGTTCAACCGGCTCGAGGGGATCTGGTACGACGATCGCTCGAAGGGGTTCTTCTTCACCTCACCAGCGGCGGCGACGCTGCACTGGGCCAGGTGTGGCACTACGACACCCGCGGACGGCTGACCCTTCGAGTCAGCCGGCGGCTCGGTGCTCGACTCGCCGGACAACCTGCTGGTCACCCCTCGCGGCGGCATCGTGCTGTGCGAGGACGACGCCACGGGTGCCGACAACGACACCCACCCGCTAGCCTCGGGCATCGTCGACATCAACCGGCTGATCGGCCTCAACCGCAAGGGCGAGGCCTTCGAGTTCGCCGTCAACGTGTTCAGCGACAGCGAGTTCGCCGGCGCCACCTTCTCGCCCGACGGCGACGTGCTCTTCGTCAACATCCAGGGCAACGGGTCCACGGTGCCGGGCAGCGGCATGACCTGTGCCATCACCGGGCCGTGGCGAAGGGGTGCGCTGTAGGGACTCGGGCCCGTCCTGTCCACCGAGCCCACCCAGGCACCCGCCGGAGCAGGCGGCCGCAACGGAGCGGCCGCCTGCTCGGCGCGCGCAGAGTGCCGCGCTGACGCCCATTCGCCCTGGTCAGCGACACGCACTCGGGCGGTTTTGGCAACGTTCCCACCTCGTTCACCCGTCGTTCACCAGCGCTCTCCCCGGTCGTTCACCTCGTCTTCCTACGGTGCCCACGACAAGGAGCGTTCTGCTCATTTGCGACAGCAAGCCCAAGGGAGGGCATTCGTGAAGCTCATCAAGAAGCGCCGGCTGGCGTGGCTGGGGATCTTCCTGGCGTTCACCCTGGTTGCAGCCGCATGCGGCGACGATGACGACGACGCAGCGGCGGGGACTCGGGCGGGGATAGCGACCGAGGCTGGTGGCGACGTCTCCGGCTCGATCAACATCTCCGGGTCGTCGACCGTCGAGCCGATCACATCGCTGGCCGCGGAGGCCTTCACCGGCGAGAACAGCGGCGTCGACATCGCCGTCGACGGCCCAGGGACCGGGGACGGCTTCGAGCTGTTCTGCGATGGCCAGACCGACATCTCCGACGCCTCGAGGCCGATCGAAGACGAAGAGGCGGCCACCTGCGAGGCCAACAGCATCGAGTACACCGAGCTTCAGGTCGGCTACGACGGCATGTCCGTGCTGACCAACGCCAACAACGCCGACGCGCCGGAGTGCCTGAGCTTTGCCGACCTCTACGCCCTGATCGGCCCCGAGTCCGAGGGCTTCGACAACTGGTCCGATGCCCAGGCCCTGGCCACCGAGCTGGGCTCGACGACCCAGTTCCCGGACGCCCCGCTAGAGCTCACGGGCCCGGGCACGGAGTCGGGTACCTACGACTCGTTCATCGAGATCGCACTCTCCGGCATCGCCGAGGAGCGCGGGCTCCCCGAGGATCAGATCGAGACCACCAGGCCCGACTACGCCTCGAGCGCCGACGACAACGTGATCATCCAGAACATCGAGGCGTCGGACACGTCGCTCGGATGGGTCGGCTTCGCCTTCGCTGAAGAGGCGGGCGACCAGGTCATCGAGATCCCCGTCTCGTCGGAGCCGGGCGGCGACTGCGTGGCCCCGAGGCTGACACGATCTCTGACAACAGCTACCCACTGTCACGCCCGCTGTTCATCTACGTGAGCACGGCCGCGGCCGACGACAACGCCGCCGTCGTACCGTTCGTCGACTTCTACCTCGAAAACCTGGACCAGTTCGTCGAGGAAGGCGGCTACGTGACGATGCCCGACGATCAGGTCCAGGCCACCGTTACGGCCTGGGACGGCCGCTGATCGGCACCAACGCCGCGCTACCGTGGGGCCGGGCTACATCCAGCCCGGCCCCACGGCCCCGCTCATCGGCCCCGGCAGGTCCCGGCCATGAATCCGACCCCCCAGCCCCCAGAGGCCTGATTTATGGCGACCACCACGATCCCGCCGCCCGACCTCTCCGGCGACCCACACCGCCATCGCCGCGAGCGGACCATGGGCCTCGTCTTCGCGGCCGCGGCGGGGCTGTCGTTGGTCATCAGCGTGCTCATCCTGGTGTCCCTGTTCAGCAACGGCCTCGAGTTCTTCACCGACGTCGAGTGGTCGGGGGTCTTCGACGCCGGTAGCTGGGCCCCCCGCCAGGGCGAGTTCGGCATCACCACGATCCTCGTGGGCACCCTCATCGTGACCGGGATCGCCATGATCGTGGCGGCCCCGCTCGGCCTCGGCGCGGCCATCTACCTGTCCGAATACGCCAAGCCCCGCGTGCGCACCGTGCTCAAGCCGATCCTGGAGGTGCTCGCGGGCATCCCATCGGTCGTGCTGGGGGTGTTCGCGCTCAACTGGATCGCGCCCGAGGTGGTCGGCCGCATCTTCGGCCAGGAGCACAGCAGCGGGAGCATGATGGCGGCCGGCATCGGGGTGGGCATTCTCACGATCCCACTGGTCGCTTCCGTTTCCGAGGACGCCATGCGGGCGGTGCCCAACAGCCTGCGCGAGGCGTCGGCCGGAGTAGGTGCCCGTCGGATGTCGACGACCGTGCGAATCGTGTTGCCCGCGGCGGTGTCGGGGATCGTGGCGGCGGTGATCCTGGCGGCATCGCGGGCAATCGGCGAGACCATGGTGGTGTTCATCGCCGGGGGCGCGGCCGATGCCGCCACGTACACGGCCAACCCCCTCGACGGGAGCCTGACCATGACGGCAGCGATGGCGTCACTGGCGGTCGGCACCGAGAACGTGCGCGGGGCCGGCCTGGCTGTTCCCAGCCTGTACTTCGTGGGCATCGTGCTGTTCTTCTTCACCTTCGCCCTGAACCTGATTGCCAACAGCGTCGTGCGCCGAGTGCGCCTGGTCTACTGAGGGTCGAGCCGCATGGCGTTCACAACCGTTGGGAGCAGCAGCGAGGCGGCGGTCGAGGCTCAGGTCTCCGCGGCGCTCCGTGGGACGCGAGCGGACGTGCGCGGACGGGTGTTCGAGCTCGGCCTGCTCGCGGCCCTCCTCGTGTCGCTGGCCATCCTCGCGGTGCTGCTCTCCCGGGTGCTGATCGACGGTCTCCCCGTCTACACGGACCGGGGGTGGGAGTTCCTCGACGGCAGCCTGTCGGGTAGCGCAGAGCGGGCCGGCATCTCCCAGGGCATCCTCGGATCCCTCTGGATCGCGATCTGCGTGGTCGTCATCTCCTTCCCGCTCGGGATCGGTGCCGCGATCTACCTGGAGGAGTACGCCCCGCACAACCGCCTCACGTCGTTCATCGAGCTCAACATCCGCAACCTGGCCGGCGTGCCCTCGGTGGTCTACGGCCTCCTGGGGTTGGCCATATTCGTCGAGGCGTTCGGCGGGTTCAGCGGCAACGAGGGCGTCGACCGGCGCACCCTGGCGGCGGCCGGCGTCACGCTGGCCGTCCTGGTGCTGCCGATCGTCATCATCACGTCGGGCGAGGCCATCCGGGCGGTGCCACAGGCGCTGCGGGAGGGTGCCTACGGCGTGGGGGCGACCCGTTGGGAGGTCATTCGCTCGGAGGTGCTCCCGTACGCGGCGCCGGGCATCCTCACGGGTGCCCTGCTCTCGATCGCCCGGGCGGTCGGCGAAGCCGCCCCATTGATCGTCGTGGGCGCGGTCACGGGCTTCTTCAGCCAGGGCGGGGGGCTCAACGCGGCCAACCTGTTCGACCCGGGACATTTGAGCGAGCGGTTCGTGGCCTTACCCTCGATCGTGACCACGTTCGCCAAGCAGCCCGACGAAGCGTTCAGGGTGGCCAACGCGTCCGCCACGATCATGGCCATGCTCGTCTTCGTGCTGATCGTCAACTCCATCGCCATCATCCTCCGCAACCGTTTCGAGAGGAAGAGGTCGCAATGACCGATCCTGGCGCGACCACCGCTCCCGCCGGTCCATTGCCCCAGGGCCTGGAGGTCGGGCACCATGAGCAGCGCGAGCCCACCGAGTTGCCGATCGTGTTCGAGGTGCGCGACCTCGCCGCCTACTACGGCGACTTCCGGGCGGTCCGCGAGGTCAACCTCGACGTCCGCGAGAACGAGATCACCGCCTTCATCGGTCCCTCAGGCTGCGGCAAGACCACCGTCATCCGCTGCTTCAACCGCATGAACGACCTCATCATCGGCGCCCGGACCGAGGGCACGCTCAACTACCACGGCGTGCCCCTCTACGGCCAAGGCGTCGACCCGGTCGAGGTGCGCCGCCGGATCGGGATGGTGTTCCAGAATCCCAACCCGTTCCCCAAGTCGATCTACGACAACATCGCCTACGGGCCGCGCCTGTTCGGCACCAAGAAGCGGGTGCAGCTCGACGAGGTTGTCGAGACGTCGCTGAAGAAGGCGGCCCTGTGGGACGAGGTCAAGGACCGGCTCAAGGAGTCCGCGATGGGACTATCCGGCGGCCAGCAGCAGCGCCTGTGCATCGCCCGCGCGATCGCCACCCGCCCCGACGTCGTGCTCATGGACGAGCCCTGCTCGGCGCTCGACCCGATAGCGACGGCCCGCATCGAGGACCTGATGCAGGAGATCAAGTCCGAGTTCACGATCGTGATCGTGACTCACAACATGCAGCAAGCCGCCCGGGTGTCCGACGCCACGGCATTCTTCTCGACCGAGCTCAACCCCGAGTCCGACCGCCGCACCGGCGTCCTGGTCGAGTTCGACCGCACCGAGACGATCTTCTCCAATCCGTCCGACGATCGCACCGAGAACTACATCACCGGGCGGTTCGGTTAGGGCGGCGTGACCTCTCCGGAGCCCCTCCCCGTCCACGTGCGGAGCGCCTTCCAGGCCGAGCTCGATCAGCTGCGGTTGCAGGTCGAGCTGATGGGTGTGCGCGTCGACCAGAGCCTGGAGATGATGCGCGAGGCCCTCAAGACCGGCGACCTGCGCCTGATCGACCAGGCGTTCAACGCCGACGACGAGATCGACGCCATGCACCTGTCGCTGCTGGAGCGCTGCTACCAGCTGCTCAATCGTGAGGCCCCCGTGGCCAGTGACCTCCGCTTCGTTGTGTCGGTGGTGCGGATCCTGTCGGAGTTCGAGCGGATTGGGGACCTATCGCTGCGGATCCTCAAGGTCACCCCCCAGGTCGACATCCTGTCGACCTGCGGTGCCCCGTGGGACATCGCCCTCACCATGGTCGACCTGGGGGTCGAGCAGTACCGCACCGCGCTGCGGGCCTGGTCGGCCCAGGACCTCGGACTGGCCAGCCAGCTCGCCGACCAGCGACCGCCGGCCGAGACGTACAACGAGCGTCTCCTCGTCGAGCTGCAACTCCTCCGCGGCCCCGAGTCGGCGGCGACGGCCATGGGCATCTACATCGTCGGGCAGGCGGCCGATCGCATCGCCGACCACGCAGCCATCATCGGCGCCCGCCTCCGCTACCTCATCACCGGCGAGCCTGCGCACCTGGCGGCCGAGGTGCGGTGAGCGGGCCGACGACGCACTGCCGAACGGGGGACGAACTATGGGGTCAATGTCGCAGCCAGCGGGCGGCGGCACGATTGTGGTGACCCCCGACCGCTGGGAGGATCGATGAAGGTCCTGGTGACGAACGACGACGGCGTCGCCTCGCCAGGGCTGCACGCCTTGGCACGCGCGCTGGTGGACGTCGGGTTCGACGTGATCGTCGTGGCACCCGACCGGGAGATGAGCGGCTCGGCGGCCGCCATCGGCCAGGTCCACATCGAGGCCGGCATCGACGCCGAGCGGGTCGACCTGCCCCGGCTCGACGGCGTGCCGGCATACGCCGTCGCCGGGCCGCCCGGGCTGTGCGTGCTGACGGCCCGCCTGGGTGGCTTCGGCGACCCGCCCGACCTGGTGGTCTCGGGGATCAATCCCGGCTGCAACACCGGGCG
This sequence comes from uncultured bacterium, assembly GCA_963756425.1. Lineage (GTDB taxonomy): Bacteria > Actinomycetota > Acidimicrobiia > Acidimicrobiales > VFJN01 > DASQUK01. Next base: position 219,870 of record CAVWNW010000001.1, read on the forward strand.
GGCGGTGCTGCACTCGGGCACGGTGGGGGCGGCGCTGACGGCCGCCAACTTCGGCTGCCGTGGCCTCGCCGTCAGCATCGACGTGTCGACCCTGCACCTGCACGAACAGGCAACCGGATCGGAGCGGCCGGCCGGGGGCACGCGGAGCGAGATTGCGGTCGGCGACCGGGCACCGGGCCCGGGCCGACGTGGTCGAGAGCGCGGAGATGGGGGACGATCCGGGCGCCCGGGGTCGGCTGCGCGACGTGTCCGGCGTCGCGTTCGACCGCCCCGCCCAGTGGGACACCGCCGCCGCTGTCGCCGCCTCGGCGGCCTCCTGGCTCGGGAGTGGGGCGCCCCCCTGCACGGTCCTCAACATCAACGTGCCCAACCTGACGGTCGACCGGTTGGCGGGAGCGAGGTCCGCCACGCTCGCCCCCTTCGGAACCGTGCGCTCGTCGGTGGTCGAGGCGGCGCCGGACGGCGGCCGGCTCCAGATCGAGTTCCACCCCACCGACACGGAGCTGCCGCCGGACTCGGACACCGCCATCGTCGCCCAGGGCTTCGTGTCGGTGTCGGCCCTCAGCGGCATCGGCGTCGACGAGCGCGTCGACCTGTCGGCCGTGCTCGACCTCGTGCCGGTGGAGGCCCGGAGGACCGCGTGATGCCACCGCGAGGGGGGGAGGGGTCGCGCTCATGATGGTCGCGTTGGCGATCCTCGCGGTCGTGCTGGTGGCCGTCCTGGCGGCGTTGACGTCGGCGTTGGTCGCCCGGCGGGCGGCCACCCGGCGCCTGGCCGCCGCCTCCCGGGTCCTCGACGCCGATCCCGGCCCGTCGGTCGCGCCGCCCGACCCCCGTGGGCTCGAGGCCGCACTCGATCGCCTGGAGCGATCAGTGGCCCAGGCAGTGGAGCGACGGTCGCGGGTGGCGAACGCAGAGGACCGGTTTTCGTGGGCGCTGGGCGCCATCGGCCACGGGGTCGTGATCTTCGACGAGCAGGGCGAGGTGGTCTACCGCAACGATCCGGCGGCGTCCTTCCTTGCCGCCCGCCACAGCGATGCCCTGGTCGAAGAGGCAATCAGCATCCTGGCCGCCGATGCCCTGCGGGGCCGGCGCGTCGAACGCAAGCTCGAGCTCTTCGGGCCGCCACGCCGCATCCTCAACGTCAGGGCGGTACCGCTGGCCGACCCGGCGCGCCCCGCGGGGGTGCTGGTGGTCGTGGAGGACACGTCCGAGCGATGGCGGCTCGAGAACGTCCGGCGCGACTTCGTGGCCAACATCAGCCATGAGCTCAAGACGCCCGTGGGGGCGCTGGCGCTGCTGGCGGAGACGCTGCTCGACGAGCGGGACCCGGACGTGACCCGCCGGCTGGCCGAGCGCCTGGCCAACGAGTCGTTCCGCGTGGGCCGCACGATCGACGACCTGCTCGAGCTGTCGCGGCTCGAGGTGGCGGCGGCGCCTGCCAACGAGCACGTGCCGGTGGCGACGTTCGTGACCGAGGCGTGCGCCCGGGTGGAGCCCGCAGCCGAGCAGCGCGGCATCGAGTTCGCCGTCGAGGAGGCACCCGGCCGGCTCACGGTGGTCGGGGAGCGCCGCCAGCTGGTGTCGGCGGTGACCAACCTGCTCGACAACGCCGTGAAGTACAGCGAGCCCGGAAGCACCGTCGAGGTGCAGGCGCGCACCGACGGCACTTGGGTCGACGTCACCGTGCGTGACCACGGAATCGGCATCCCCCGCCGCGACCTCGAGCGCATCTTCGAGCGCTTCTACCGCGTCGATCGCGCCCGTAGCCGTGAGACCGGGGGCACCGGGCTCGGGCTCGCCATTGTCCGCCATGTCGCCTCCAACCACCGGGGCGAGGTGCGGGTCGAGTCCCGCGAGGGCGTGGGCTCGACGTTCACGCTGCGGCTTCCGGCCGGGCCCGGCCCGGTCGCCGTTACCAAGGAGGCAGGATGAGTACCCCGGAGGCGACCGTGTTCCTCGTCGAGGACGAGGACAGCTTCGTCGAGGCGCTCACCGTGGGCCTCAAGCGCGAGGGGTTCCGCGTGCAGGTGGCGCACGACGGCGCGGAGGCCCTCGACATGTTCGACGTCGTCAAGCCCGACCTGGTGCTGCTCGACGTGATGCTCCCGAAGGTCTCGGGGGTGGACGTGTGCCGCGAGCTGCGGCGGCGCTCGGCGGTGCCGATCATCATGGTCACCGCCAAGGGGTCCGAGATCGACACGGTCGTGGGCCTGGAGGTCGGCGCCGACGATTACGTCACCAAGCCCTACCGGCTGCGCGAACTGGTGGCCCGCATGCGGGCGGTGCTCCGCCGGCGCCCGCCGGACGCGGGGACCCGGGCGGCGTCGGGCGACGTGCTCCAGGTGGGCGACGTCCGACTCGATCCCGAGCGCCACGAGGTGGAGATCCGGGGCGAGCAGGTGCGGCTGCCGCTCAAGGAGTTCGAGCTGCTCGAGATCCTGCTGACGAACGCCGGGCGGGTGCTGCCCCGCGAGACGCTCATCGACCGGGTGTGGGGCACCGACTACGTCGGCGACACCAAGACCCTCGACGTGCACATCAAGCGGCTGCGGGCCAAGGTCGAGCAGGACCCGTCGGTGCCCACCCGCATCGTCACCATTCGCGGCCTTGGCTACAAGTACGACACGCCGAGGACAGCAGCGACAGCTTGACCATCTGAGGTCATGGGTTCCGCCAGACCGAGCCCGAGGCAATCGGTTCCGGACGCGGAACCCATGACCTCCGGCTTCCGACGGCGGAACCCATCGCCTCGCGTGGCGGTACCCACCGGCCCGTCCAGGCGGTCCGTTACCCTCGCTCTTGATGGCGACTAACGCCGGCAACGCCGGATGGCAGCCGCTGGGCAAGCCGAAGCGCACAGGCGCGGGGGCATTTGTCGTCACGCCGTTCACCCGCCTGGCCCGCACCCATGCCGCCACGGTGGCCGGCGACACGCTGATCACGTTGGCCCTGGCCGACTCGCTGTTCCTGTCCATCGATCCCGACGCAGCCCGGTCCCGCGTGGCGCTCTACCTGGCGCTGACGATGGCGCCGTTCGCGGTGGTTGCCCCGCTGATCGGCCCCACGCTGGACCGCGTCAAAGGCGGGCGTCGGGGGATGGTGATCGTCGCCAACGCGCTCCGGGCGCTGCTCGCGATCCTGATGATCCGCGACATCGACAGCCTGCTGCTGTTTCCCGAGGCGTTCGCCGTGCTGGTGCTGTCGAAGAGCTACCACGTGGCCAAGTCGGCGATCGTGCCGACCGTCGTGCGGTCCGACGACGAGCTCGTTGAGGCCAATTCGAAGCTGTCGTTCCTGTCGGGCGTCGTGACCTTCGCTGCGGCCGTCCCGGCCGGCATCGCCGCGACCATCGCCGGGAGCCAGGCCGTGCTCGTCCTGGCCGCCGTCGCTTGCACTGTGGCCGCCGTGCTCGGCGTCCGGATCCCCCCGACGCAGGTCGCCGAAGACGACACGTCACAGACGGAACGCGACGAGCTGCGGGGCGGGGGGATCGTGCTGGCGGCGTCGGCCATCGGGCTCATGCGCGGCATCGTCGGCTTCCTCACGTTCCTGATCGCCTTCTACCTGCGCAGCCAGGGCGCCGCGGCCTGGGAGTTCGGCTTGGTGCTGGCGGCCAGCGGCGTGGGGTCGCTGCTCGGAGCGCTGGTGGCCCCGGCCCTGCGTCGGGCCGGCGTGGCCGAGGAGCGGATCGTGCAGATCGTGCTCGGGATCACCACGGCTGCGGCGGTGCTCGCGGCCTGGACCGGGGGCCTCGGGGCGGCGGCCACGCTGGCCGCCTGCGTCGGGGTCTCGGCCAGCAGCGCCAAGCTGGCGTTCGACTCGGTGGTGCAGCGCGACGCTCCGGACGCCAACCGGGGGCGGTCGTTCGCCAAGTTCGAGACCCGCTTCCAACTCACGTGGGTGGTCGGGGCATTCATCCCGGTGATCGTGACGATCCCCGTGCAGATCGGCTTCCTGGTGGTGGCGGCGTGCGGCGGGTTCGCGCTGTTCTCCTACGTAGCCGGACTGCGGGCGCTCGGCCGAGGCCAGCTCCCCGCCCAGCGCCCGAATCCGGTTGTCCGCCGGGTTCAGGCGGCCGTGGAGGCCCGCCGCGGCGGCAAGGGCACCGTGGCCGCCGGCGATCCTGTCGCCGCCCCACCGGTCCCTTCGGACCGGGCGGCGCGTCCGCCGCCGCCGCCGCCCCCGCCCCCGCTGTACGACCGTGCCAGGGAGCAGGACGCGACCGACGTGGACGAGACCACGATCGATCGCGACGAGGGCGACCGCCGCAACGGCCGTGACGATGGCAACGGTGGCCCCGGGGACGACCGCACCGTGATCATCGATCCGACGAAGCTGCAGTAGCCGCAGGCGGCCTGGCTGGACTACTCCGCCGGGAGATCGGGCAGGTCGATGCGCGCCAACCACAGCCCTGGGGCGTCGACCTCTGGCGGGCTGGGGATCATCCGGTCCCCCTCCCACAGCCGTGCCAGCCCCCCGGGCCCGGCCCGCTCGATCACGCCCGCCACGAATCGCGAGCCGCGGTCGTAGGTCGCCTGGGTCAGCTCCAGTCCGAGCAGCCGCTCGACGAAGCGGTCAGCCTCGGCGGTCTCCACGCGCCGGCGCCGCAGAGCCTCCGTCAGCATGCCGTAGCTGCTGATCAGCTTGGCGCCCACCTCGTCCATCACGTGGTCGACGATCCCGACCACCACGGCCACCAGCGCCTCGAGCTGGGGGAGCAGCGCCCGCTGCTCGTCGGACTGGATCGCACCCAGCAGCGCACCGGGCTCTCCGAGGACCTGTTGCAACCCGGCCAGCGACTCGGGGCCGCCACTGAGGTCGATGTCGCCGAGGTGCTCCTCGAGGGCCTGGGGATCGGTGCGGAAGCTGGTCGTGTAGCGCGTCAGCAGCTGCTCGAGCCGCTCACGCACGTGCGGCACCCCCAGAACGGTGTGGTGGGCGATCTCGTGCAGGCAGATCCAGAGGCGCAGATCGTCCGCCGGGAGGCTCCACTCCTCCCCGAAGGCATCGAGGTTCGGGACCAGGATCAACAGCTCGTCGGACGGCGTCCTGGGAATCGGGAGGTCGTACTGGCCGAACGACCGGCGGGCCAGGTGACCGACCATCGACCCTGCGGTCATCGCCACCATCATCGGCTGCATCGCCTGGATCATCGGGCCCAGCATCGCTGCCAGCTGGTCGTCGGGGTCCTCGCCGAACCCGAACCCCGCGTCGTCGGGCGTGAGCTCGCTGCCGACATCGTCGGATCCACCGAGCCCGCCCATGTTGGGCGACCCCAGGGACCCAGCGAGCTTCTCGAGCAGCGGCCGGTAGTCCTCGAGCGTGCGCTGGGCCCAGTGGCCCCGGTTCACAGGCAGGACCTTGAGCTCACGCCCCGTCATGGTGGTGGACAGGCCGGTGACGTTGGCGATGTGGAGCTCCGCGACGCGGGCGAGCTGCTCGAGCTTGATGCGCTCGATCGGATCGACGTTGGGCTCGCTCTGGTTGTCGGTGGCGACGGCCAGCGCCAGGCTGCGGGCGGCGTCCCACGGAACCCCGCGTCCGCCCTGGCCGAAGAGCTTGGCCATGTCACCGAACAGCGGAAACCGCTCGAAGGGATCGGGAGAGCCGGGCTCGCTCACCCACGCGACGCTATCGCCACCGGGTTCACCCACCACCGCGGCGCGTGCTTCCCCTCGACCGCGTGGTGTTTGGGCCCGTCCCAAATGGCAAGGTAAGAGGTATGGGTACCGTCGTCATCACCGGCGTCGACTCGCCGCTCGGCCGTCGTGTGGCCGGGCTGGCCGCCGACGACCCGGGCGTCGGCACCGTGGTCGCCCTCGCGGATCGATCGGTGGTGGGTCTGCCCGAGCAAGTGGACCTGAGGCGCATCGACCTAGGCTCCGACGACGTCAAGCCGCACCTCGAGGGCGCCGAGGCCGTCGTGCACCTGGCGACCTCCGTGCCGGCGTCGCCGACGGCGCCGACCACCGACGTCGACCGTGCCCGCCGGCTGTTGGACGCCGCCGGCGGTGCCGCGGTGCCGCACCTCGTCGTCCTGTCGAGCGCCACGGTCTATGGCGCCTGGCCCAACAACCCGGTGCCGTTGACGGAGGAGGCGACGCTGCGTCCCAACCCGGGCTTCGCCTTCGCCGCAGAGCGTGCCGAGATCGAGCGGCTGGCGGCAGAGTGGCGGAGCGCTCACCCCGGCGCGATGGTCGCCGTGCTCCGCCCGGCGCGGACAGCCGGGTCAGACACTCGCGAGTGGCTGGTGCCGGCACTGCGCCCGGGCCCGGCGGTCCCCGAGACCGCCGATGATCCCCCGGTCCAGTTCCTGGACCTCGGCGACCTGGCGGCGGCCATCCAGCTGGCCCGGAGCCGGCGGCTCGACGGCGCCTACAACGTGGCGCCGGATGGATCGGTCCCCGGCGACGAGGTGCGTTCGCTCACCGGCGCACCGCTGAAGGTCCCGCTGCCGGAGCGGCTCGCCGGCCGCTTGGTGCGCTGGGGATTCCGCTGGGGCCTGGGCCCCACGCCCCCGGAGCTGATGCCGTACACGCTTCAACCGTGGACGATCGCCAACGACCGCCTGCGCGCGCAGGGTTGGTCGCCCACGGTGACCAACGAGGAGGCGTGCGTCGACGCGTTCGACGGGGGTGCCTGGGCCACGATGAGCCCCCGCCGGCGCCAGGAGATCGCGCTGGGGGTCGCGGGCGCCGGCGTCGCCGCGCTCGCCACCGGTGGGGTGCTGGTCGCGCGGCGCCTGTTGCGTTCGCCTCGTTAGTGGGGCGCTATGTCCGGGCCGGTGGCATCGTTCCGGTGGCTCAGCTGTCTGCCCCGTCCTGGCCCCCGAGGGTGACGGTCAGCGTCGTCGGGTCGTCGTCCCGAACCACGGTCGCAGCGATCTCGTCGCCCGGAGACAGCGACCGCAACGTGATCATGAGGTCGGGCATGTGGCCGATCATGTGCCCGTCGATCTCGACCAGAACGTCGCCGACCCGCAGGCCGCCCTGCTCGGCCGGGCTGTCGGGCGTCACGGAGGCGATCAGGACGCCGCCGCCGGCGACCTCGGGATCGCCGGCGGCGCTGCCCTCGATGCCGAGCCAGCAGGGCTTCACCTTGCCGGCCGCCACCAGGTCTTCTGCGACCTTGCGCGCCACCTCCACCGGGACGACGTACGACGCATTCCCGTCGTCGACCCCGGTGACGACGCCGACCACCACGCCGCCGGCCGTGACGAGCGGCCCCCCCACCGCGTGGGCCGGAGCGTCGCCGGTGGTCTCGACGACGGCGTCGAGCGTGGTGCCGCTCGGGGTCTGATAGCGACGGGTGCCGCCGACCAGGGCCGCCACCGTGGTGGCGCCGCCGGCGGCGCCGATGCTCACGGTGAAGGACGTTTGGCCCTGCACGAGGCCTGCCTGGCTGGCCAGCAGGCCGGTCTCGTAGCCGTGCCCCTCGAGGTCGAGCACGGCGATGCCGGTCGTGGGGTCGGTGCCCACGACCTCCGCATCGGTCGACGACCCGTCGGGCAGGCGGACGCTCAGCTGCCCGCCGCTGTCGACGACGCTGGCGCTGGTGAGCACGATCCCGTCGTCCCGCACGACGATCCCGGAGCCACCACCCTCGATCGAGACGACCGCGGGCGCCACGTGCTGGCGGATGCCATTGGCGGCCTGATCCGGGGTCCGCGGCGAGGACGACACGGTGTCGAGGGCGACCCGCTCGACCACGGGGCGATCAACGGTCCGCTCGCCCAGGCCGAACGCCAGTGCTCCCGCACCTGCGAGGACGGCGCCGGCGGTTCCGGCAACCGCCACCACACCCCACGGGCGCCCGGACTGCCGGTCGTGGCCGCCCGGGCGGGCGGCCTGCTGCGGCCCCAGCTCCGACGGGTGGCGCCACACCCGATCGTCGGGATGCGGCGGCGGACGGAACCGGAAGAAATCCGCTTCGGCGTCGTCGTCGAAGGGCACGGCGCGGAGGATAACCCTGGGCGGCAGCCCAGAGACCGCGCCCAGCGGTCGGGGCCTGCGTAGCATGAGCACGATGGAGACGGCGAGCAACGAGGGGGGGCGAGCCGGGTTGGCACCCGAGGGCGACACCTGGATCGGCCTGTCGGCGTCTCCCCTCCCGGTCGCCGAGGCCGCCGACTGGGCCGTCCTCCCGGACTGCGGGGGCCTGGTCCTGTTCTCGGGCACCGCCCGGGACCATGCCGAGGGCCGACCCGGGATCCACCAACTCGAGTACGAGGCCTACGAGGAGCAGGTCGTCCCCCGACTGCGCGATGTGGCGGAGGAGACGAGGGTGCGGTGGCCGATGGTCGGCCGCATCGCCCTGCTGCACCGGGTCGGTGTCCTGGAGATCGGCGAGAGCGCGGTCGTCGTCGCCGTGTCGGCGCCGCACCGCGACGAGGCCTTCGCCGCGGCCCGGTTCTGCATCGACACGCTGAAGCGGTCGGTTCCCATCTGGAAGCGCGAGTCGTGGACGGGGGGCGAGAGCTGGGGGCTCGAGGCGCAGCACATCGTGGACGCGGGGACGGGGTGATTCCATGGCCGCCGTCGCCTTCCTCCTGCTCGCCGTGGTGATAGCGGCCGTGGGGGTGACGGTCCTGTACCTCCGGAACCGCCCACCGACGTCGTTCGATGCCAGCATCGACAACTTCCGCCGTGAGATGGAGGCGCTCGCCCCGCGCGACGGCGAGGTCCGGAACCGACGCTGGTGGAAGCGCTAGTGGCCCGCGACCTCGCCATCGACCTCGGCACCGCCAACACCCTCGTCTACGAGCGCGGCCGCGGCATCGTCCTCAACGAGCCGACCGTCATCGCCCTCAACACCCGCACCCGTGAGGTGTTGGCCATGGGCCACGACGCCTGGCAGATGATCGGGCGCACGCCCAGCGACATCGTCGCCGAGCGCCCGCTCCGCCAGGGCGCCATCACCGACTTCGACGTGACCCAACGGATGATCCGGCTGCTGTTGCACCGCGTGCGGGTCGGCCGCTTCAACCGTCCGCGGGTGGTGGTGTGTGTGCCGTCGGCCATCACGGAGGTCGAGCGACGGGCGGTGGCGGAGGCCGCCCGGCGTGCGGGGGCCACGGACGCCTTCCTGATCGAACAGCCCATGGCCGCCGCCATCGGCTGCGGCCTCCCGATCCACGAGCCCATAGCCAGCCTCGTGATCGACGTCGGGGGCGGAACCACCGAGACCGCCCTGGTGTCGCTCGGTGGGGTGGTGGGGCTGGACGCCGTGCGGGTCGGAAGCTTCGACATCGACGGCGCCATCCAGGCCTACGTGCGGCGCGAGTACGGCATCGCCGTGGGCGAGCGCACTGCCGAGGAGATCAAGATCGCGATCGGATCGGCGTGGCCGGTGCGTGACGAGCTCAAGGCCGAGGTCCGCGGGCGCGACCTGGCATCGGGCCTGCCGAAGACGGTGATCCTGACGCCCGCCGAGATCCGCGCCGCCATCGACGACGTGATCATGGAGATCATCGACTCGGTCGTGGCGTGCCTCGGGAAGGCCCCACCCGAGCTGGCCCACGACCTGATCACCCAGGGCCTGCACCTCGTGGGCGGGGGCGGCATGCTTGCCGGCCTGGACCAGCGCATCGCCCATGAGACCGACATCGACGTGCACCTCGTCGAGAGCGCCCTCGAGTGTGTCGTGCTCGGCGCCGGCCGTTGCATCGAGGAGCCGGCGGCACTGCGCGTGGTGTTCCAGACGGACCGGTAGAGCCCGGAGCGGGTCGCCCGAACCGCAACTGGGTGTAGTTGTCCGGTCATGGACCGCACGGCTACACCCGGAACGATTCGGGTTCGTGGCCGCGGCCGCCATTAACGTCACCAGCCGTGCCAGCCACGACCGAACTGCTCGACGTTGCGCGACGGGCGCTGCTCGACGATCGGCGCCAGCTGACGCTCGACGAGCTGTCCGGTCTGGCGGGTGTGCCCGATGCCGACGACGGTGCGCTGGCTGCGCTCGCGCACGAGGTGCGCCTGGCGTGGTGCGGCGACGTCGTCGAGATCGAGGGGATCCTGTCGGCCAAGACCGGCGGCTGCCCCGAGGACTGCCAGTTCTGCTCACAGTCCGCGCGCTACGACTCGCCGGTGAAGGCGGTCCCTCTGCTCGCCGACGACGAGGTGGTGGCCGCGGCCACGGAGACGGCGGCACTGGGGGCGAGCGAGTTCTGCCTGGTCTACGCCGTGCGGGGCCCCGACGAGCGGCTGATGGCGCACCTCGAGGAGGTCGTGCGCCTCGTTCGTCGGGAGACGGGCCTCAACGTGGCGGTCAGCGCCGGCATCCTCGACGACGACCAGGCCCGTCGACTCGCGGCCGCGGGCACGCACCGCTACAACCACAACCTCGAGACCGCCCGGTCGCACTTCCCCCGCATCGTGACGACCCACACGTGGGAGGAGCGGTTCGCCACCTGCGAGCTCGTCCGCCGGCACGGGATGGAGCTGTGCTGCGGCGTGCTGCTGGGGATGGGGGAATCCGACGATCAACGCATCGAGTTGCTCGGGCAGCTGCGGGAGGCGGGGCCCGCGGAGGTGCCCCTCAACTTCCTCGATCCCCGGCCGGGCACGCCGCTGGCCAACCGCCCGCTGGTGGCGGCGCGGGAGGCGATCCGCTGGATCTCGCTGTTCCGCCTGGCGCTGCCGGACGTGATCCTGCGCTATGCCGGCGGCCGCGAGGTCACGCTCGGCGACCTGCAGGAGATGGGGATGACTGCGGGGATCAACGCCCTGATCGTCGGCAACTACCTGACGACCTTGGGCCGAGCCCCACAGGAGGACCTGGTCATGCTCGACAAGCTGCGCATGCCCGTGGGCACGCTGTCGCGGGTGATCTGAGTGGCAGGACCCGCTCGCTCGACCCTCCCCGCGGCGGCCGACTGGCGCCACTGCTCCGGATGCGGCGCCCCGGTAGAGGAGTGCCCCGGCTGCTCCGGCCCCTACGAGCCCTGGCGCTTCTGCGTGGAGTGCGGCCGCTGGCTGACGGTGCAGGTCACACCGACGGGGTGGCGGGCCCGCTGCCGGGGATGCGGCGGCGTGTTGGAGGCCTCCCACGGCGCGGCGCACACCGTGTAGCTGTGCCGGCAGCCGTCCCCGACCTCGGATCCGGCCCCGTCCCCAGCGAGGCCATCGCCGCCCTCCCCAAGGTCGAGCTCCACGTCCACCTCGAAGGGTCGATGCGGCCGTCCACGGTGCTGGCGCTGGCCGAGCGCAACGGCGTCGACCTCGGGGTCGACTCCGAGGCCGAGCTGGCGGAGCGCTACCGCTTCCGCGACTTCCTCCACTTCATCGAGCTGTTCCGCGCCGGCCTCGCGGTCCTGCGCACTCCCGACGACCTGGTCAGCTGCGCCGACGCGCTCACCGAGGAGCTGGCCCGCCAGCAGGTCCGGTGGGCGGAGGTCACCACCACGCCGGTCAATCACGTCCGCACCCGGGGCTGGGGGGAGGCCGCCTACGCCGCAGCCCTTGACGAGGCCCAGCGGCGGGCCGCAGCCCGCGGCGTCGAGGTCCGCTGGGTCCTGGACATCTCCCGGGGCCAGGAGCTCCCCGACGACCACCTCACCGCCTCGCTGCTGTCTGGTGCCGATGCCCCCTCCGGCGCGGTGGCGATGGGCCTCGGGGGGCCGGAGGCGGAGTGGCCCCCCGAGCTCTACGCCGACACGTTCGCCCGCGCCCGTGCGGCCGGCGTGCCGGCGGTGGTGCACGCGGGGGAGGCCGCGGGGCCGGCGAGCGTGACCGGCGCCCTGGACAGCCTGCACGCGGTGCGGATCGGCCATGGAGTCCGCGCGCTCGAGGACCGATCGGTGGTGCGACGCCTGGTCGACGAGCAGGTGCCGCTGGAGGTGTCGCCCACGTCCAACGTGCTGCTCGGCGTCACCGCCCCCTCGATCGCGGACCATCCCATCGGCGAGATGATCGGCCTGGGGATGGACGTGTCGGTGAACACCGACGACCCCGGCTACTTCTCGACCACGCTCGAGCGGGAGCTCGCCCTCGTGACCCAGCACCACGGGGTCGACGCCCGGGGACTGGCGGCGCTGCAGCGGCGGGCGATGGCGGCGTCGTTCGCCCCGCCCGAGCTCCGGGCCGCCTTCGAGTCGGAGCTCGACGCCTGGGAGTCGACCTGGAGCCGGGCGTGACCGCGGATGTCCTCGCCCGGGCTGCCTAGCGGCTCACGTCCTCTGCGGCTTGGCGGACCTGCCAGTCGCGATCGGTGAGCGCCCGCTCGAGCGCGGCGTCGACCTCGGGGCCGTCGAAGGGCGCCAACGCCAGCACCGCACGCCGTCGGACCGCGGGGCGGTCGCTGGTGGCGGCCAGGACGGCGGGCAGGCCAGCAGGGTCCCCGGTGGCGCCGAGCGCGGCCACGGCCGCCTCCCGGCATGTCGGGTCGTCGTGGCCGGTCGCCACGGCGGCCAGGGCTGCGACCACGCCGGGCTCTGGAGGTCGCCGCTCGCCCGATGCCCAGGCGGCGGCCTCCACGACGCTGGCATCCGCATCGCCGAGGACCGGGGCAAGAGCGGGATCGGCGTCCCCGGGAAGGTCCGCCACCAACTCCGCCGCCCGAGCCCGCACGTTGGCCGACGTATCCGTCAGGGCGGCGCCGAGGTCGTCGGTCGTCAGGGACCCAGCGCGGGCCAGTGCGCCGAGCGCGGTGGCGCGCACCGATGGCTCCGGATCAGCAAGGAAGGAGCGGGCCGCGGCGGCATCGCCGCGGTGCCCGGCCACGGCGGCCGCCCGCCGGCGGGCCACGGCGTCCGCCATCTGCCGACCCATCGCCTCGCCGCGGGGTCAGAGCCCGCTCAGCACCTGGTTGCCGGCCACGGCCAAGGCAACGACGATGCTCGAGACCACCAGGCCGAGAAAGGCGAGCAGCACCAACAGCTCGCCCGTCGCCTTGAGCCTGGTCGTCGCGCGGGGCCGGAGGGGAACCACCTGGCCCTGCTCTCGGTGCCGGGCCGGTCGTCGCCCGTCGCCAGTCGTGGTGTCGATCGGACCCGGGGGGACATGTTCCGCCGCTTCCACGACTGGGGGGCCGGGAGCGGCGGCTGTGGGCTCGGGTTCGAAGGCCACCGGCTCGGGCGCGAGGGTCGGCGGGCTTGGCGCGGTGGGGGCCGGCTCCGGTTCGAAGCCTGCGGGGCTGGGCGCAACGGCCACCGGCCCGGGCTCGAACGTCGCCGGCTCGGGCTGGGATGCCGCCGGCTGCGCCGCGACTGCGGCGGGAACGGCGGTGACCGCGGCCGGCTCCCGCGCGAACCGGGGGCCACGATCCTCTGCATCATCGGGCAGCGCCACCGGCTCCGGCACCAGGCGGGTGGCGGCGCGCCTGGTCGCGTGCGCGGCTCGTCGTGTCCCCCGCCTCGTGGCAACGGTCGCCCGCCCGCCGCCCCGTCGCACGGCCTCGGCCGTGCCGGCGGCGGTCCGCGCGCCGGTCCGGCGTGTGCCAGCCGCCGCCCGGCGGACGAACGCGGCCGTGTGGGCCCTACCGGCGCCGAAGGCCGCCACAGTGGATGCACTGATCGTCGCGGCGGTGGCAACCAGGACCGCTCCGCCGCCCCGGGCGATGGCAGTCGCTCGGCGGCCGACGCGGGTGCCGGCCTGCGCGCTGGCTCGACCTGCCTGCGCCCTCGCTTGTTCCGTCGCTTCCCCGGCCCGCATGCTCGCCCTTCCTGTGGCTCGACCGGCTCGCACGCTGACGCTCCGGACCGTCCGCCCAGTCTGAGCTCCAGCCTCACCCGCCACCCGTCCGGTCGCCGCCGCGGCGTTCCGGCAGGAGTGGGCGGCCCGAACACTAGTCCGCGCTACGGCACCGCGGGCGAAGGCAAGGGCCAGCCCGGAGCGGTCGGTGCAGCGGACGGCGCCACGGCAGGTGGCCCGCGCCACGGTCTCGGCCCGGTCCCGGGCTACCGGCGCAATGTTGCGCCACTGCCCCCGGGCGCTGGGGAGATCGGCGCCTTCCGTGGCAGGCTGGTCGGCACTGGCCGCGAGCATCTCGACCGTAACGGCCAGGACACCCCCGCCGACGATCGCCACGCAGAGTATTACCAGGGCCACGCGAACCGGATGCTAATGCCGCCTGAACCCACTTCTCACCCCCCTGACGAGATCTCCGGCCCGGTTCGTGATCAGAGCACCGAACGGCCCGCCGCCGACGCCGGTGCCACCCAGCGGCCGCCCGAGTCGCCGCCCGACGCGTCTTCCGGCGACGGGTCTTCCGGCGACGGGTCCTCCAGCGACGGGACGCGGCGGGTCCGCCGGCGCCGCCGCATCTGGCCGATCGCCGTCACCGTCCTGGTCGTGGCGTTCATCGTCGGTGCCGCCACGGTTCCGCTGCCGTACTACGCCTACCGGCCCGGAAGCGTGCGTGACACCGAGCCACTGATCACGGTCGCCGACGAGCAGACCTTTCCGTCTCGGGGCTCCATCAGCTACACGACGGTTTCGTTGCGCCAGGCGACGCTCTTCGGCATGCTCGCCGGCTGGCTCGACGACGACGTCGACGTGTTTCCGCGCGAGAAGGTGCTCGGCGACCGCAACGCCGAGGAGAACCGCACGCTCAACCTGCAGATGATGGACACGTCCAAGCAGGTGGCCGCACAGGTGGCGCTCGAACGTCTGGGACACCCCGTCGACGTGAGCATCACCGGTGAGACCGTGGTCAACGTGCTGCCCGACCTGCCGGCCGATGGCGTGCTCGAGCCGGGCGACACCATCACCGCGGTGAATGGCGAGGCGCTCGACGAGCCGGACGACCTCACACGGCTGCTCGCCGACGACCGCCCGGGCGACGAGGTGAAAGTCACCGTCGAGCCGCCCACCGGGTCGCAGCCGCGGGACGTGGAGCTGGCCCTGGGCGCCGATCCCGACGATCCCGGCCGGGCCATCATCGGCATCGAGGTCACGGGCAGGGGCATCGACTTCGACTTCCCGATCGACGTCACCATCGACACCGGCGACGTCGGCGGGCCCTCGGCCGGACTGGCGTTCACGCTGGCGATCATCGACGACCTGACCCCCGGCGACCTGACCGGTGGTGCCGACGTCGCGGTCACAGGCACGATCAACAGCGACGGCACGGTGGGCCCCGTGGGTGGAACCGGACAGAAGGCCGCGGCGGTGCGGGCGCAGGGCTACGACGTCTTCCTCGTTCCGAGCGCCGATTACGCGGCGGCCCGGCAACATGCCGGCGACGTCGACGTCATCGCCGTGGACACGCTCGACGAGGCCCTCGCCGCCCTCGCCGACCTGGGCGGGAACGTCGACGACCTGCCCCAGCCGGCCCCGTCACAGGGCTGAGACCGCCGCCAACGGGCACATCACCACTCAGAGCGGCGGGAAAATCGACCCTCGGCGCGTGGCCGACGCGAGTCATACCATCGGGGGTCATGCCGGCCGAGCCTTCTCCCCTTGACGCGACGGGCATCGCCCGCCGACATTTTTCGACCGTTCGGAAGGGTTACGACCCCACCGAGGTGCGTGCCTTCCTCCACGAGCTGTCGGAGATCGTCGGGCGGCTCCAACGGGGCGAGGCGCACCAGCTGGACCGCGCGGAGCGCGCCGAGGCTCGTGCCGAGCTCGCCGAACAGCTCGACGAGCACCGGTTGGTGGAGCTGCTCGGGGCGGAGACGGCCCGGGTCCTCGAGGCCGCCCGGGAGGCGGCCGGCGACATCCGGGCCAGGGCCGAGGAGGCGGCCGCGAGGATGGTCCGGGACGCACAGGGCGAGGCGCACTCCACCGTTGAGCAGGCTGAGCGCGATGGCGCCAACCGAAGGAGGGAGATCGTCGCCGAGGCCGAGCAGCGTGCGCCAGGACGCCGAGGCGCTCCTCGAGCGGCGGCGGGCCGAGGCCCAGGAGCTGGCCGACGAGATGCGGCGCGCCGCAGAGTCCGACCGGGAACGGATGGTGGGCGAGGGTCAGCAGGCCCGGGCGGCGGCCGAGTCCGACGCCGAACGGCTGCGTGATACGGCCCGCGAGCAGGGACGGCAGCTCGTGATAGAGGCCCAAGTGGTCCGGGAACGCATGCTCGACGACCTCGCCCATCGCCGCCGGACCGCCCGCGAGCAGCTCGAGCGCCTCAACGGAGCCCGCGAGCGGCTGCTGGCGGCCTATGAGGTCGTGCGCCGGACCGTCGACGAGGCGACGGTCGAGCTGACGGTCGCCCTGCCGCAGGCGAAGCTGGCCAGCGAGTCGGCGGCGCGGCGGGTGAGCGAGGAGCCGGAGCCATCGGTCGAGGAGCTGGAGGCCGAGCTCACGGTGGCCCGCATGGCGGGCCTCGTCGAGGACCTCGACCGCTTGGACGGTGTCGACGTCGACCAGATCGACGCGCTGATCCACGGCGGCTTGGAGGCTGACGACCGCCACCTCGCCGACGAGGAGGCCGGTCTCCCGCGCCGCACGGCCATCACCGAGGCCAGCGACCGCAAGAGCATCTGGCCGTTCCGCCGGCGCCCCGCGGACGAGCAGCAGAGCGCACCGGCCCCGCCGGCCGTGGCCGTCAGGCCCGCCAGGGTGGCGGACCGGCCCATCGAGCGGTCCGCTCCGCCACCCAGCACGGATGACACGGCCGGGGACGTCGCCGAGGACGACCGGACTCCGGTGGTCGAGCCCCCGGCCGACGAGGCGGCGGACGAGGCCGCTCCCGACGACGCTCCCCACGACGCGCCTGTCCGGGAGGTCCACACCTCCGGCGCTGCGGCGGACGACGCCGCGTACGGGGACGGCGACGAAGACGACACCGAGGCCGGGGAGCAGGACCATGTGGAGGAGCTCTTCGCCCGGCTGAAGGCCGACCGCGGGGGTCCCGCCCCGGGCACGGCCGGCGAAGGAGAGGCGCTCGGCGTGGGCGCCACGGCGGTTGCCGTCATGGACGACCCGCAGGGGCACCGGGCCCCGCAAGCCGCCGAGGGCGAGCACGGCGAAGCCGACGCCGAGGCCGCCCCCGAGGCCGCCGTGGAGGAGGTCGAGGAGCTCGATCCCGATGAGGCGGTGCTGCACGAGCGTGATACCCACCTGGGCCCGGTCGAGCGCGACCTCGGGCGGCGGCTGAAGCGGGTCCTGGCCGACGAGCAGAACGAGGTGTTCGACCTGCTGCGACGCGACCAACCCGCCGCGCTCGACGACGTGGTGCCTACCGCCCACGAGCACGTCCGCCGCTACGCCGCAGCCGCCCTGCCCGACCTCGACCTGGCCGCCGTCTCGGGTGCCGCCAGCGTCGATCGCGAGCTCACCGAGCCGTGCTTGGCGCTCGCCTCCGAGCTGGGCCAGTCGCTGGTCGAACCCATGCGGGAGCGGATCGCGCGCTCGTTCGACGAATGCGAGGGTGACTTCGAGGAGGTGACCGAGCGGCTCCGGTCGGTCTACCGCGAGTGGAAGGGCCAGCGGATCGGTGCCGCCGTGCGGCACTACGCCGCCGCGGCCTACGCCTGGGGTGTCTACGAGGCGACCCCGACCGACACCGAGCTCCGGTGGCTGGTCGACCGGAGCGGCGAGGCCTGCCCCGACGCCGACGACAACGCCCTGGCGAGCGGCGTCCGCAAGGGCGAAGCCTTCCCCACCGGGGTCGTGTGCTCGCCCGCGCATCCGGATTGTCGCTGCCTGGTCGTGCCCGTGGGCGTCGGCATCCAGCACTCCGGAGCCGACGCGGGCCGTGGGCGATAGGCCCGCGCTCTAACCGTCAGAACCGCTATCGGTAGGCTCGGCCCCCATGCGAGCCCCCGACGACCTGCCGCGCCGAGCGCCCCGGCGCAAGAACGGCAGGCGCGGGCGCACGCTGCTCATCGTCGGCGTCATTGCGGCGTTCATCCTGCTCACGTCGCTGCGGGGCATCGCCGGCTTCTACACCGACTACCTGTGGTTCGACTCGCTGAACCAGACGGGGGTGTGGCGGGGGATCCTCGGAGCCAAGCTGAGCCTGTCGCTCATCTTCATGGTGGGCTTCTTCCTGCTGGCCTGGGTCAACCTGCTGATCGCCGACCGCATCGCGCCGCCCTACCGCCTCGCGGGCCCGGAGGACGAGCTGCTCGAGCGGTACCACGACATCGTCGACGACCGCATGGGCTGGTTGCGCATCGTCATCTGCGTCCTGCTGGCGATCATCGCGGGGTCGGGTGTGTCATCGGAGTGGAACTCCTGGGTGCTGTTCACCAACGGCGGCGACTTCGGCATCGAGGACCCGCAGTTCCACAACGACATCGGGTTCTACGTCTTCCGGCTGCCGTTCCTGTCGTTCGTGGTCGACTGGCTGTTCGCGTCGCTGCTGATCGTCATCATCGTCACGGCGGTGGCGCACTACCTGAACGGCGGCATCCGGGTGCAGCCACCGTCGCCGCGGGTCACACCACAGGTGAAGGCCCACCTGTCGGTGCTCCTCGCGGTCCTGGCATTGGTCAAGACCGCCGACTATTGGCTGCAGCGCTTCGAGCTCACGACGTCGTCCCGCGGCATCGTCGACGGTGCCAGCTACACCGACGTCCGTGCGCAGCTCCCGGCGCTCAACCTGCTGCTGCTCATCTCCCTGTGTGCAGCGGCGCTGTTCGTCGTCAACATCTTCCGTCGAGGCTGGACCCTCCCCGCCGTCGCCGTCGGCCTGTGGATCTTCGTGGCGGTGGTCGCCGGGGGGATCTACCCGCAGTACGTCCAGCGGTTTCAGGTCCAGCCCAACGAGTCGGCGCGCGAGCGCCCCTACATCCAGCGCAACATCGAGGCGACCAGGGCCGCGCTGGGCCTGGCCAACGTCACGACCCAGCGGTTCCAGCCGCAAGCCAACGCCGCCGACGTTCAGCTCACGGGGGCGGAGCCGACCGTGAGGAACATCCGCCTGTGGGATCCGGCCGCCCGGCTGTCGGGCCAAACCTTCGAGCAGCTCCAGCGGATCCGCAACTTCTACAACATCAACGACGTCGACGTTGACCGCTACGCGATCGACGGCCAACCCACGCAGGTGAACATCGGCGTCCGGACGATCAACCCCGACGGCGTGCCGGGCGACTCCTGGGAGGCGGCGCACCTGGCCTACACCCACGGGTACGGCGTCGTGATGGCCCCGTCCAACACGTCGGAGGGCAACGAGCCCCAGTTCGTCATGGGCGACATCCCGCAGCGGGACGTCGAGAGCATCTCGCTCGACCAGCCGGGCATCTACTTCGGCGAGGACCTCGACGGCTACATCGTGGTCGACACCAACCGGGACGAGATCGACTTCCAGGACGCGGAGGGCGAGACGCAGCCCACGACCTACAGCGGTGACGATGGGGTCCAGGCCAACTCGCTGGTGCGCCGCGCGGCGTTTGCGCTGCGCTTCGGCGACCTCAACCCGCTGATCTCCGACTTCATGACCGACAATTCCCGCGTCGTCTACGTGCGTGACGTCATCGAGCGGGTGACGAAGCTGGCGCCTTTCCTCCATGCGGACACCGATCCGTACCCGGTCGTGGTCGACGGCAAGGTCCAATGGGTGGTGGACCTCTACACGACAACCTCGCGCTACCCCTACGCGCAGATGGCCGACACCGACCAGGTGTCGTCGTCGAGCGGCCTGAATCGCCGGTTCAACTACGTGCGCAACTCGGTCAAGGCCACGGTCGACGCGTACGAGGGCACGGTCACGTTCTACGTGATGGACGAGGAAGATCCCATCATCAACGCGTACCGGGATGCCTTCCCCGACCTGTTCAGCGACGACCAGATTCCCAAGGAGCTGCAGGCACATCTGCGCTACCCCGAGGACCTGTTCCGGGTCCAGACCGGGGCCTATGCCCGTTATCACCTCGACGATCCCGACGACTTCTTCAACCAGGACGACTCCTGGCGCGTCGCCCGGGATCCGGGGACCGCCGGCGCCGACCCCTCGACGCAGGTCACCAACGAGCAGGGGCAGGTCACCGGTGCCCAGGCCCCTCGGATCGCGCCCTACTACCAGCTGCTACAGCTTCCGAATGAGTCGGGTGAGGTGTCGCGGCAGGCCGAGATGGCGCTGATGCGGCCGTTCGTCCCCTTCAGCGAGGACGATCGCAGCCAGTTGCTCACGGCGTTCATGGCGGCGCGGATGGACCCCGGCCACTACGGCGAGCTGGTGGTCTACGAGATGCCACCGGGCGACCTCCCGGACGGCCCCGGGATCGCCGCGGGCAAGATCCAGGCCGACGAGAACGTCTCCCGTGACGAGACCGAGCTCGGGCGCGGGGGCTCGAGGGTGCTGTTCGGGAACCTGCTCCTGGTGCCGATCGACAACGCCCCCCTCTACGTTCAGCCGTTCTACGTCGTCCCGGAGGCGGAGACCCGCCAGCTCCCTCAACTCGAGCGGGTGATCGCCGCGTTCGGCGACGAGGTCGTGATCGAGGACACGCTGCAGGAAGCCCTGGCGGCGCTGTTCGGCGAACGCGTGGCGACGCAGGAACGCCCCGGGGAGGAGGGCGAGCAGCCACCGCCCGACGGCGAGGCCGAGCCACCACCCCAGGAGGGGGGCACCACGGCCGAGGAGGCCGCACGCCTGCTCGCCCGGGCTGACCAGCTGTTCGACCAGGCCGATGCTGCGCTGGCCGACGGCGACCTCGCCACGTTCCAGGAGCGCCTGAATCAGGCCCGCGAGCTGGTGGCGCAGGCGAACGCGCTGCTGGCCGGCGACCAGGGCGGCGGCGAGTCGACAACGACCACGTCGACGACGGAGCCCGAGACGTCACCGGCCTAGCGCGTCCGGGGGTCGGCGCGGGCCGGCGCAGGGGTTGGCTGGTCGGAGGGCGACCGATAAGGTGTGTCTCCCTAACGACGCGGGGTGGAGCAGTCTGGTAGCTCGTCGGGCTCATAACCCGAAGGTCGCGGGTTCAAATCCCGCCCCCGCCACCAACGAAACCGCAGGTTAGAGCCGGTGCGAAAGCGCCGGCTCTTCTGCTGACTGGCCGATCTTCTACCGGGTCTTCTACCGAACGCACCGGCAGCGGGCGCGGTCGTGCGCCATGGAACGCACGACAGCGAGGGTTCGGGCGGCCGGGGCGACGCGCCGCACGTCCTCGAGCGCCAGTGACACCTTGGTCCGCTCGGCGAACATCTCGCCGCTGACTTCGGGCTGAGCATGATGACGACGTGCCGGCGGCTCGGTGGGCCGTAGACCTCGTGGAGCGTGCCAGGTGCCTCCTCGAATCCCCACGAGCAAGCGACTTCCTGGCCGTACTCGAGTTCCGGTTCGGTCTTGCGCATCTGTCTCACCACGGTGACGGGATCTGAAGCAGTCCGCCGAGCCCCGTCGCCGTCACCTGATCCCTGGTACTGCCAGACTCGGGGTCGCTCGACGGTGTCGGCGGTACGAGGTCAGCGCCGCGCTCGATGTGACCTGAGCCGGCGACCCGAGCGACCTGTGTCTCATTGCCGTGGACGATGGCGTTGCGAAAGTCGACGGCCACGTCGAGACAGCTGAGTGCCGCCTCCATCGCGGAGCCCTGCGCTTTGAGCACGCGGACGATGTTGAACCCGACCCGAGAGAAGTCGTTCGCCGGGACGCTCGTTCGGTGTGTCTGAGCGTCGAGCCGGTGCCCCTGGCTCATGAGCTTGCTCACGAGCTCCTGCTGCTGGGTGCTGACCCTGGTGGCGGGGACGTCGATTGCGTCGTTGTAAAGCTCGCGACAGTAGGTCTGGAACTGCGCGAGCAACGCGACGAACCGGCTTCGGTTGAGCTGCTCCACACCCCAAGGGTGGCCGGGCGCTGAGCCCCTCGCGTCGCCGTGGATCCGTTCGAGCTCGTCAGGCGCACAAGTCCGACGGTCTGCCATTGGGCCAAGGCGGGCGAAGGCATGGGCACAAGGTCTACTCGTCGTCGTCCACCGCGGCATTGAGCGCCGGCGGCGGGTCGAGCGCCATAGCAACCAGGTCGGAGAACACGGTGGCGGCGTCGGCCTGCATGCCGGGAATGACGTGCTGGTACACGGTGATCGTCAACGCCGGGCTGGCATGGCCGAGCCGCTCGCTGACGACCTTCACGGGCACGCCCGCCTTCTCGGAGCCGAACACGATGGGGCCTGAGGGCGCGCTGCGAGCGGGCAGGTCAGCAGCCACGTGTCGAGAATGCCCGGCTCACCTGCCCGGACGCATCACGTCACCGCGTAGTTCCGGTCGACCCCGCGGCACGGTGACACCACTATTCCTGGTTGCGGCGCTCACGCTGTCGGTAGCCGTACGCGGCCTGAAGCACCGCCTCGTCGCTGGCAAACCCGGTGCCCACGGCGCCACCGACTGTGGCAATCGTGGCCAAGAGCCACGCCACGGCCAGATAGTCGCCTCCGTCTGCGGGATGGCCGAGAGCCGGCCCGAGGATGCCACGTGGCAGGAGGAGAACCTCCACCAACAGGCCCGCGCCGAACAACCCGACGTACAGGCACAGCACACCGATCGTCACTGTGATGAGGGTCGTCGCGTTGTAGAGCCTCGCGAGTTCGCGGTCGCCGGCGCTCGACGGGCGCTCCCACATCTCGTGATCGATCACCAGCCAAGCCACCATGGTCGCCACGGCGAGGACCGCGGCGATCCCCAGGCGCAGGGAACCCACTGCGACCGCCATGCGCCACACCGTCTCGGTGATCAGGACGACCGCCCCCGCTGCGAAGGCAGCGGCGAACGCGCTCGAGAGTTGGGGGACGAGGAGCCAAGGACGGTTGGCCCTTACCATCCCGGCGAGGAGTCGCGCTCGACTGTGCCGGCCGGTGCCGACGAATCGGACGTCGATGTCGCCTGCGCCGGGCGTCGTCCTGGCGAACGGCGCCAGTTGGTTCGTAGCCGTCGCTGCTGGGGCCCCCTGCGGAAGGCTCTGGATGGCGTCCTCGACCAACTCGGCGACAACGCGGACCACGGCCTGCCGGGCCCGTCGCTGCAGGCGTACCGCTCCGAGGGCGGGCAAGGAGGTGATGGCGACGCGGGCGCGGCGGTTGATGTCGGCCACGATGGGTTGGAGCCCGCTCCGTCGCGGCTGGTCGGTGATGCACACGACGACGTCGAGCCCGTGCCGCTGGGCTACGACGTCGACGATGTCCTTCAAGGCGAGCGAACCCTGTTCGTCGGCGGTGAACCGGTGCTCGATGGCCAGGACCCGCCAGTCCCACTGGTCGGAGACGTCCCGGCGCAACTCCTCGGCCACATCGGCGGCGATGTCACGGGCTAGCTGGTAGGGGAGGCCGGGGTCGCCCACGAGTCCTACGACAATCGTCGATCCTGGCGCCGGGTGCTCGGCAGTCACGCCGTGTGCCCTCCTGCTTCGTCGCCGCCCCGGTACATCGTCCCGCAATGGTGCCGAGTTGGTCGCCGGCTCGGGGGGCGCCAGGGGAAAGGCACCATCTCGCCCCCCGAGCCGGGGTGTGGCGACCGGCACGGCTATGCGGTCGGGCGGTGGCTGGCCGGTGAGACCGTCGAGGTCAGCGTCGATACCGGTGTCGTGAACGTCCATCACCGTGGCGTACTGGTCGCCACCCTCGCCCAGCGGCACCGTCCCGACCGCGAGCTCGCCGCCCTGCAGCGCAGGCCCCGTCGTCGGCTGGTCGTCCCCCGCCAGGCCACCGTCGGCCAAGCCGTCACCCGCAAAGTCGATTCGTCGGGGTCCATAAGCTTCGCCGGCTGGTCCTACCGGGTCGGCAAAGCCCACAAGCGGCGTCAGGTCCAGATCGCCATCGTCAGTGACGTCGTGGAGATCTCCTCGGGCGGCCAGGTCCTCAAGACCCATGCCATCCGCCACGACCGCTCACGCGAGCACGGCGCCTTCGCCAACCCCGGCGGCCGACCCCGCCGCATCAACGCCGCCTAACCCCCACCCAAGCGGAACACGACTACCGAACCCGCTCCGGAACACGGCTACCGGACCTTGACAGGTCTAGAAGCCGCCCGGGTGAGCGCCTGCCCCTAGTGTCTCTTTCCATGGCGCGGGTCACCTGGCACGAGGACGCTCGGCTCGATGTCGACGGTATTCCGTTCCTCGTCTCCTCGATCCCTCTGACGACGGAAGCCCACCTCATCATCAAGTCCCCGCATCTGGTGCGTCGGTACCTGGACCTCCTCGAGGCCGAGAGACCGCGGCGCATCGTTGAGCTCGGCGTGAGGGACGGGGGCTCGACCGCGCTCATTGCGCTCGCCGCAGCACCCGACCTCCTAGTAGCGGTCGACCTGGACCCGGATCCGCCCTCCCGGCTCGCCGACCTCGTGCGGTCGTGTGACCTTGGCGACCAGGTCGCCTTCGGCTTCGGGCTAGACCAGGGTGACCGCGAGGCCCTCACGGCGCTAGTCGAACGCCACGCGCCGGACGGGCCGTTGGATCTCGTAGTGGACGACGCCTCGCACCTCCTTGGACCGACGACGACATCGTTCGAGGTCCTGTTCCCCCGACTTCGCCCCGGCGGGCTGTACGTGATCGAGGACTGGAGCTGGGAGTGCCTCGTCGCCGCGCACCTGGCTCACGTTCGACCGGAGATCGTCGACGAGCGGCTGTCCTCCGTCCGGGTCGTCGAGATCCTCAACGCTCCCGGCGGCACACTCCCGCCTGAGCTGGTGCGTGAGATGAGCGAAGCGAACGCCCGACGGGGCGGCGCACACGACGGCAACCTGTTCGGTGCGATCGTGGAGGCCGCGGCCGACGTCGACCCGAAGACGCTCGCCACGGTCGAGGCCGTCGACCGGCGGCCGATGGCCGACCTCGCCGTGGCGATGATGATGACGGCGGCCACCCGGCCAGGGTTGATCGGTGAGCTCACCGTCGACAGCGATTGGCTGACTGTCCGGCGCGGCGACGACGAGGTTCCCGCCGACGAGTTCCGGCTCGGCGAGCCGTGGTACGACGCGTTCGGCTACCTCTCTGACATGAACCGCCGTTCAAAGATCTAGAGGGGGATTCATGGCGGACCGCCAGGAGACGCCCCAGTGGCCGTCGAGCCGGGCATGAGCGACGACGGGCGGATCACCGACCAGGGCATCGCCCGGTTGCGGGCCCGGATCGGCGTGGCCGACCGGCACCCGATACCGCCGCACTACTCGCTGCCGACCACCGACACGTTCCGCCACGTGGCCGAGGCCTACGGCGACGACAACCCACTGTGGTGCGAGCCGGCCTACGCAGACACCACGGTGTGGGGCGGCCCGATCGCGCCGCCGGTCCTCGTCGGCGGCGACACGCTCATCGGCGACGACGAGGTCACAGACCTCGACCCCGACACCACGGCGCTGCTCAAGGGCGACCCGCTTCGCGGGGTGCACGCCTTCTACGCCGCGTCGGCCCGCGAATGGTGGGCCCCGCTGCGGCCGCTGCGCAGGGTGGCCCGCCGCAACGCCCTCGTGGCCGTGCTGGACAAGCCGAGCGAATTCGCCGAGCGCTCGGTGCACGAGTGGACCGGGCAGGTGTTCCGCGAAGTAGACGGGCCGGTCCTGGCCGGCCAGTACCGGCTGATGGTCCGCACCGAGCGCGCCAAGGCGAGGGAACGCAAGAAGTACGACGACGTACAGCTGGCCGACTACACCGACGAAGAGATCGCCGCGATCGAGGCCGGGTACGACGCCGAGTCACCACGTGGTGCCGAGCCCCGATGGTGGGAGGACGTCGAGGAGGGCGACGAGGTCGGCCCCCTGGTGAAGGGCCCCCTCACGGTCACCGACATGATCTGCTGGCACGTCGGCATGGGCATGGGCCTCTACGGCGTCAAGGCCCTTCGCCTGGCCGCGAAGAACCGGGCCCGCATTCCTCGTTTCTTCCACCGCGACGAGCACAACGTCCCTGACGTCATGCAGCGGGTCCATTGGGACCCGGAGTTCGCCAAGCGTTCGGGCAACCCCACCACGTTCGACTACGGGCGGATGCGGGAGACGTGGCTCGTCCACCTCTGCACCGACTGGATGGGCGACGACGCCTGGCTGTGGACCCTCGACTGCGAGTTCCGGCAGTTCAACTACGTCGGCGACACCCAGTGGGTCCGGGGCACCGTCGTGCGCAAGTACCTCGCCGACGGCGACCGGCCGGCGGTCGACCTCGACATCGCGTGCACCAACCAGCGCCGTGAGGTGACGACGCCCGGACACGCCACGATCCTCCTGCCATCCCGCGGGAGGGGCCCGGTCCGGCTGCCCGAGCCGCCCGCCGCCGACCTGCAGGACGCCCTCGAGGAAATCGTCGCCGCCTGGGAAGATCGATGATCAAGCGGAGCGCGCACGTGCGGGTGAGCCAGGCTGTTGGCGTCCTGCGCTTCCACCTCGACAAGCCGGCCAAGCGCAACGCCCTCGACGACGACATGGTCGAACTGCTCATCGACGGCATCGACGCTGCCGGCAGGGAGGAGTCGGTCCGCGCCATCCTGCTGACGGCCGAGGGCGACCACTTCTGCAGCGGCTTCGACATCGTCGGCCGCAACGCCGCCAACCGCGGCGACGACGTGAAGCCGCGCATCGGCTCGATCCAGCGGCGCCTCCCGTCGCAGGGTCATCGGCTCATTCCGCTTCTCGGCACCGTGCAGGTCCCGGTGGTGGTCGCTGCCCGGGGGTGGGTCGCCGGCGTCGGGCTCCACCTCGCGGCCGCAGCCGACTTCCTCGTGCTCGCCGAGGACGCGACCGTGTGGGAGCCGTACGCGCAGCGCGGGTTCACCCCCGACACCGGCGGCACCTGGCTGCTGCCCCGGCTCGTTGGCGTGCAGCGGGCCCGCGAGCTGCTTCTCCGAGGCACCCGAATCACGGGTGCCACCGCCGTCGAGTGGGGCCTCGGCCACGTCGCCGTCCCTGCGTCGGACGTCGACAGCGCCGCGATTGCGCTCGCCGAGGAGCTCGCCACCGGGCCCACCGTCACCCTCGGGTTGACCAAGTGGATGCTGCAAGTCGCCGGCGAGAACACCTTCGATCAGCAGCTGCGAGCGGAAGCCTTCGCCATGGAGCTGTCGAGCCGCAGCGAGGACTTCCGCGAGGGTCTCGCCGCGTTCATCGAGAAGCGCACGCCTGGGTTCACCGGGCGATGACCCTCTCCGTCGACCGGAGCACGCCGGTCGAGCAGGTGCTCGATGCCGTGCGTGCCTGGATCGAAGCCAAGGTGCCCGCCGCCTGGCGGGACGCCGCCAGCACCGCGACGCCGCTGCGCGAGGTCCGCACCTTCGCCGAGTACGAGGCGTGGTACCCGACGTTCGCAGCGTCCGGACTCGTCGTCCCCACCTGGCCGTTCGCGTACGGGGGGCTCGACCTCGAACCCGCCGTCGCTCGCCGGGTCGAGGCGCTTCTCAGCCCGCTGGGCCTCGGCCGCCTCAACCCGCTCGGCCTCAACCTCTGCGCGCCGGCGCTCTTCGCCCACGGCACGGAGGAGCAGCGGCTGCGTTACCTACCGCGGATCGTCGACAACACCGAGAAGTGGTGCCAGCTCTTCAGTGAACCTGGCGCCGGCTCCGACCTCGCGTCGCTCGCCACCCGGGCCGAGCGGGATGGCGACCACTGGCGGATCACCGGTCAGAAGGTCTGGACCACGTGGGCCCACGTGTCCGATTGGGCGGTGTGCCTCGCCCGCACCGATCCCGACGCCCCGAAGCGCGACGGCATCACCTACTTCCTCGTCGACATCCACGCCGCCGGGGTGGAGGTGCGCCCGTTGCGGCACATCACCGGCGAGGTCGACTTCAACCAGGTGTTCCTCGACGGCGTGCGCGTGCCCGACGGCCAGCGGGTGGGGGCCGAGGGCGAGGGGTGGCGGGTGGCCAACGCCACGCTGTCGGGTGAGCGGCAGATGGTGTCGGGCAGCGGCTCGGGCGGTGTCGACCGCATCGGCGGCGGGAGCGCCGACGGCCTGTTGCAGCGGCATATCACCGACCCGGTGCTGCGCGACCGCGTGGTGCGCCTGTGGGCGGAGGAGCAGATCCGCGGGTGGTCCAACCGCCGCCTCCGCGGTGGCCCGCTCACCTCCATCGGCAAGGTGCACCAGGGCGACCTCAACCAGCGCATCCAGCTCGCCGCCGTCGACGTCCTCGGCGCCCACGCCACGGCATGGGAAGGCGGTCACCTGGACCGCACCGTGAAGGGGATGCTCCGCAGCCGGGCCAACACGATCGAGGGCGGCACGACCGAGGTGAACAAGAACGTCATCGGGGAGCGGGTACTCGGCCTGCCACGGGAGCCCGACCCCTACAGGCGCGCGGCGTGGAAGGGCATCCCCCGGTCATGAGCTACACGACGCTCGACGTCCACCGCGAGGGCCACGTGGGCTGGTTGATCTTCGACCGTCCCGACCGCGGCAACGCCATGGATGCGGCGATGATGAACGAGCTCGAGGCGGCGTGGGCGGAGCTCGACGCCGACCCCGAGGTGCGGGTCATCATCAACACCGGCAACGGGGCGGCCTTCCAAACCGGCCTCGACGTCGCCCAGCTGGCCCAGGACAAGGAAGCTCTGCGGGTGCAATCCCGCCGCACGCGCGACGCCGAGCTGCGGTTCACCGCCTGGCACAACGCCGTGTGGAAGCCGGTGATCGCCGCCGTCAACGGGGTGTGCGCGGGTGGCGGGCTCCACTTCGTGGCCGATGCCGACATCGTCATCGCATCGACCGAGGCCACGTTCGTCGACCCTCACGTGTCAGTCGGTCAGGTCTCGGCCTACGAGACCATCGCCCTGGTACGGAGGTCGCCAATGGAAGCCGTCGTCCGCATGGCGCTCACCGGCAGCCATGAGCGGCTCGGCGCTGAACGGGCGCGGCAGCTGGGGATCCTGTCCGAGATGGTCGCGCCGGGTCGCCTGCGCCAGCGGGCCCGCGAGATCGCCGAGCTCGTCGGCCGCAACAGTCCCGCGGCGATGGCCGCGACCAAGCGGGCGCTGTGGGGCGCGCTCGAGGCCGGCCTCACAGAGGCGTGCAAGGCGGGCGCGCTCGAGCAGGCGGCGATGTGGGGGCACCCGGACCAGACCGAAGGGCCCGCGGCGTGGGCCGAGAAGAGGGAGCCGCAGTGGGCACCTATCAGCACCTGATCGTCGAGCGGCACGGGCCGGTGGGCTGGTTGGTCAACAACCGGCCCGACCAGCTCAACGCCATGAACGCCGCGATGCGCTCGGAGTTCGCCGACGCGTGGCTGGAGCTGGACGCCGACGCGGAGGTGCGCGTGATCGTGCACACCGGTGAGGGGCGGGCCTTCCAGACCGGCGTTGACGTGTCGGAGATCGCCGGCGACGGCGTGGGTTTCGCGCGCTACCGCGACGACATGGAGAGGTTTGACCTCCACTTCACCGCGTGGCAGCAGAAGATCTGGAAGCCGGTGATCACCGCCGTCAACGGGATCTGCGCCGGCGGCGGCTTTCACTGGGTCGCCGATGCCGACATCGTCATCTGCGCGTCGGACTCGCAGTTCTTCGATCCGCACGTGTCGGTCGGTCAGGTCGTCTCGGTGGAGGCGATCGGCCTCATGCGGAAGATGCCGGTCGAGGCGGTCATGCGGATGGCGTTCATGGGGAAGTACGAGCGGATGTCGGCGCAGCGCGCGCACGAGCTCGGCATGGTGAGCGAGGTCGTCGATCCACCCGAGAAGCTGCGCGAGCGCGCCCAGGAGCTCGGCGAGACCATCGCCAAGAACAGCCCGGCGGCGATGGCGGCAACCAAGCGGGCCCTCGCCGCCGCGCTCGAGCACGGTCTCACCGACGCGTGCAAGCTCGGTGCCAGAGAGCTCGTTTCGATGTGGGGCCATCCGGACCAGGAGGAGGGCCCGCGCGCCTTCGCTGAGAAGCGCGAGGCCAAGTGGAGGGTGTGAACCTCGCCGACCTCCTGCCCCCGCCGGGCAACGACGTCTGCGTCTACGCGCCCGATGGCGACTGGACCGGCTCGCAGCTCCGTGGGCGGGCGGAAGCCTGGGCGGCCTCGCTCGAGATCCAGCCGGGGGCGGCGTGCGGAACACCGCTGCCCAACGGCGGCGAGCTGATCGCCAGGCTCTTCGGCACCTGGCTGGCCGGTGGCGTCTACGTGCCACTGAACCCGCGGGCCACCGCCACCGAGCTACAACGCATCGAGCGTGAGGTGCTCGGGACGAGGTTCGACGCCGGGGTCGCCGTCGTGTCGTTCACGTCGGGCACGACCGGCCCCCCCAAGCCCGTCCCGCTCCTGCACGCTCGCGTGCTCGAGGGGATCGACCAGGTCCTCGGCACCCTCCGCGCCAAGCCGGGCGACCCGTCGAAGCCACCGATGCCCAACCTCATTCCAGTCTCCCTCGGGCTTTGGAACGGCATCTACCAGGTGCTCTTCGCCTTCCGCACCGGCGCCCCGGTCGTGCTCATGGATCGGTTCGACACCGCCGAGTTCGCCGCTCTCGTCCGCCGCTTCGAGATCCGCAGCACCGTTCTGCCGCCCGCGGCAATGGTGATGCTGGCCGACGACGAGCGGATCGCCGACCTCGCCCCGCTGAAGTACGTCCGCAGCATCTCTGCGCCGCTCTCGCCGCTGCAGGCCCGCCGGTTCCGCGACCGCTTCGGCATCAGCGTCCTCAACGGCTGGGGCCAGACCGAGCTCGGCGGGGAGGTGGTCGGGTGGAGCGCGGCCGACTCGAAGGCGTTCGGCGACGCAAAGCTCGGCGCCGTCGGCCGGCCCCATGCCGGTGTCGAGGTCGCCACCGACGACGGCACCGGCGAGCTCCTCGTGCGCATCCCCGGCCGCTTCGACGAGTGGCAGCACACCGGTGACATCGGGCGCATCGACGACGACGGCTTCGTGTGGATCGAGGGCCGGGTGTCCGACATGATCAACCGGGGCGGCAACAAGGTGCACCCCAGCGAGGTCGAGGAGGTGCTGCGCCTTGCGCCGCAGGTCGCGGACGCCGCCGTCGTGGGCTCGCCCGACGACCGCTTGGGGGAGGTTCCGGTCGCCTTCATCGTCGAGTCGGCGCCCACCACCGACGAGGCGCTCGTCGCCTTGTGCCGGGAGCATCTCGCGC
Organism: uncultured bacterium; assembly: GCA_963756425.1. Classification (GTDB taxonomy): domain Bacteria; phylum Actinomycetota; class Acidimicrobiia; order Acidimicrobiales; family VFJN01; genus DASQUK01. Next base: position 250,747 of record CAVWNW010000001.1, read on the forward strand.
CCTACAAGGTCCCGAACCGGTTCGAGCGGGTCACCGAGCTCCCCCGCAACGAGAACGGCAAGGTCCAGAAGCGCGAGCTCGTCCGCACCAGGGAAGGAGAGAACCCATGACCCTGTCGCCCCTGCTGTCGTACTCGCGAGCCGACCTCTGCACCATCGGACGCGAGCTCATGCTCGCCGCCCACCTGCAGGACCGGGCGTCGGTCCCGGCCATCCTCGGCCGCCGAGGTATGGACGAGGCAGCCCAGCTCGCGATCGACGAGTGGATGATGACGAGCCCGATCTACACCCGACGGATGCAGCGGCTCCTCCGATTCGAGGGCACCGACGTCGAGACGATCTTCAAGGGACTGCAGCTCGACGTCGGCTTCGCCCACCAGTTCATGGACGTCGGGTACCAGCTCCACTCGTCTGATCGGGGCGAGTTCTGGCTGCGGTCCTGCGGTGCGCTGGCCGACGCGGTCCCGATGGGCGAAGCGATGGTCCGAGTCATGTGCCACGACATCGAGGACCCGACCTTCGACGCGACCGCAGTCGCCACCAACCCTCGCGCCCGTGTGCGGCCGGTGCACCGACCGCCTGCTGTCCCGCGCGGCGGCCCCGACTGCCACTGGACGGTGCAGATCGACGAGTCCGCAGACCCGGTCGAGCCGCATCCGTGGCTCGGGCTCATCGAGCGGAGCGTCGTCGCGCGGCTCCCGAACGATCCCGAGCTGCCGGCGGCATCCGAGCGGGGCGGATGGGACGACTACAGCGGCGACTTCGACCCAGGCTTCGAGCTGGAGCGGCTCTCGACCCGAGCGCTCCACATCGTGCTGCGGGAGTTCGCCGTCCAAGGCCACCTGTTGGCTCGGGGGATGATGTGGTGGTGGAGCAGCGGTACGGCCACGACGACGCCGTCGAAGTGGGCCGGGCGATCTTCACCGGCATCGGATGGATCGCCGTGGAACGGCTCACCCGGGTGCTGGGCGTCGATCCGAGCGAGGCTGACACCATGGCCACGGTGCTCCCCCTCACCCACTTCCTGCTCCCGGCCGACTACGTCGGCCTCAGCGTGGAGCTCGACGCCGACGCGACAACCATCAGGCTCTCGGGCAACGCCGCCGGGATGTCCGAGGGTGATCCCTACTCGCTGCCGGGGCTGCTCGTCGAGGGCGTCGACGGGATCGTCGAATCGCTCGTGCACGGCGTCGACCCCACTGCGACCGTCGTCACCGACGGTCGAGGCGTCGACAGGACCTGGACGGTGCCGCGCGGCGCGGCCTCGCCGCCGGCGGAAGAGCCCGACGACGTCGTGGTCGCTCGCTTCAGCACCGGCGTCGCGGTCACGTTGCGACGGCGGCTGCCACGGCCCGAGGACTCAGGGCTGTTGCCTGACGGGACTGCGGGATGACGCGACGGTGCGGGGCCAGACGTCGGGTCAGCGCGAGAGGATGGTGACGGCAGCGGTGCCGGGTGCGCCGTAGACCTGGGCGTAGCCGACCCGCGGCTCGCCCGGGACCTGGCGGTCGCCGGCTTGGCCCCGTAGCTGCATCACGAGCTCGTTGACCTGCCGCAAGCCGGAGGCACCGATGGGTTCGCCGTTGGCGATGAGGCCGCCGTCGGTGTTGATCGGCAGCGGGCCAGCGATCTCCGTGGCGTTCTCGGTGAGGAGCTTCTCCTGCTCGCCGTCGAGACAGAAGCCGTTCTCGGCCATGTGAATCACCTCGGCACCGGCGTCGGTGTCCTGCAGCTGGATGACGTCGACCTCCTGTGGCCCGATCCCGGCCGCCTCGTACGCCGCCTTGGACGCGTAGACCGTGGGCGACACGTCCTCGTCGAGCGCGGCCCACGTCGTGTTGACCTCGTAGGCGCCGTAGTTGCGCGTTCGGATCTCGGTTGCGTTCACGAACACCGGCGCATCCGTGAAGCGGGAGGCCAGGTCTGCCCGGCAGAGGACGACCGCCGCGGCGCCTTCGTCGGGGGCGCAGAACATCGCCGCGGTCAGAGGGTGGTTCAAGATCGGCGAGGCGAGGATCTCGTCCACCGAAAGCGGCTTGCGCCGGAACGCCTTCGGGTTGAGCGAACCGTTGCGGTAGTTCTTCGCCGCCACCTTGGCGAGGGTCGTCAGCGAGATGTCGTGGTCGTGCATGTAGCGGTTGATCTTCATGCCGAAGAACTTCGTGGTGACGTACTGGCCGTTCTCGCCGTACCACTGCGGCATGCCCATGGCGCGGGGTCCGCCTTGAAGGATCCTCGTGGGTGCTTGTCAGCGCCGACGGCGACGCCGATGTCGAAACGGCCGAGCCGGATGGCGGCCGCGGCCTGGTCGATCGTGCTTGCCGCGGTCGCGCACGCGTTGAACACGTTGGTGAACGGGATCCCGGTGAGCCCGAGCAGACCGGTGATCGGGTCGAGCTGGGCGGCCTCCCAGCTGCCGCCGACCGCGAACTGCACATCGCTCCACGTGATGCCGGCATCGGCGAGGGCGTCCTCGACGGCGTCGGCCGCCATCTGGAACGGCGTCTTGTCCCCGAAGCGACCGAAGGGGTGCAGACCGATGCCGATGATCGCAACGTCGTTCACGTCAGCTCCCGACAGGCTCGAAGGCGAATGTGAGGACCTCGACGCCGTCGGCGTCGACGTAGAAGGGAACAATCTGCAACTCGACCTCCATGCCGAAGTCGAGCCGAGCTGGATCACTCTCGGTCAGGCGGGCTTCGACCCGCACCACGTCATCGAGCTGCACGAGCCCGACGCCGAAAGGCTGGAAGTTCTCGCCGGTGGCGTCGCCTGCGAACGGAACGACCGGTGGGAAGCCCTGGGTCGTCCACGACACGAGGGTCCCGCGCCGGGGGAGAAGGATCTCTGCCATCGTCCCAGGGCACCGCGGGCAGTGCGATTGCACCGGGAACGTCACCGCCCCGCACCGCTCGCACCGGCTGCCTATCAGCTGGGGTTCGTCGGCCGGCCACGTGAAGACGTCAGCGAGCGGCTTCTGCATTCCTGCCCTCCCTCTCTTGAAGCCTCGTCAACTGGCTCAGCGGAACTGTAACGACGCCGAGGTGATCGCTCGGCCGTCCTCGCCCTCGTCTCGGAGCAGGACCCGTGCGGCGACGAGGTCGTGGTCACCGGTGGTGACTTCTGTCGAGGTACGGAACGGACCGGTCTTGCCGCGGGCGAGGAACATCACGTGCGAGGACAGGGCCTCGAGCTGGTCGGTGCCGACCACCTGCGCCGCCGCGTCGAGCGCGGCCGTCTCGAGGATCACGAGCTGTGGACCGAGGTGGAGGGCAGCGTCGGGCGACGCCAGCTCCTCGGCCAGCTTCCCGAGCTCCCAATCACCGTCGTCGCGACGGCGACCCCCGAAGACCTCCCAGAGGGGTGGGAGATCCGGTGAGTCGATGACCTCGATGGACCGGGTGTCCATCTTCCCCAGCCCTTCGGGGGGCTGGCCGATGTCGACGCCTTGACCTTCGGTGAGGGCGAGGACCCGTGCGGGGTCGTCGGCGTCGAGGATCCGCGACCGGCTGTAGCTGAACTGCCGGCCACGCTTGAGGACCTCGGACCGCACCTGGATCCTGGCCACGCCACGGCCCTGGTCGAGCACCTGGCAGGAATGGATCACCGGGTTCGGCACAGCCTCCAGATCCGACATGCCACCCTCGGGGGCACAGATGCCGAGCGTGGCGATGAGCAGCCCGCCAGAGGCGTTGCGCATGTCGTGGCGCAACGTGACGATGTCATCTGACGA
>CAVWNW010000002.1:0-123503 GCA_963756425.1 uncultured bacterium
GGACATGGCCGCCGTCCAGGGGTAGCGCCGGGCTCCGCCTTGCCGGCGCCGGCCACGGCACCGGCGCTCAGGCGGGCCGCTCCCCCGCCGCCGGGCGGACGACCCGTCGCTCGGTGACGATGGCGGTGACGAGGTCGGCGGGGGTGACGTCGAACGCCGGGTTGACGGCACGGGCACCGGCCGGAGCCACCGGCATGCCCTGCCAGGCCACCACCTCGTCGCCGCTGCGATCCTCGATCTCGATGGCCGACCCGTCCGGCGTCGCAGCGTCGACCGTCGATTCCGGGGCCGCCACCACGAACGGGACCCCGGCGCGATGGGCCGCCAGCGCCAGCGGGTAGGTGCCGATCTTGTTCGCCACGTCGCCGTTGGCGGCGATGCGATCGGCACCCACGACGACCGCGTCGACCATCCCCCGGGCGATGAGCGACGGCGCGGCGCCATCGACCACCAGCCGGTAGTCGGCGCCCATGTTGTCGAGCTCCCACGCCGTCAGCCGGCTCCCCTGCAACAGCGGGCGGGTCTCGTCGGCGTAGACGCGGCCGACGGCCCCCCGCTCGTGGAGCGCCCGCACCACGCCGAGCGCGGTCCCCCACTCGACGCATGCCAGTGCGCCGGCATTGCAGTGCGTGTGGAGGTGCAGGCCCGCAGGCCCGACGGCCTCGTCGAGCTGCGGGACCTGCCCGCAGAGCTCGACCACGAGGTCGGCCCCCCGGTGGGCGATGGCCCGGTTGGCGGCGACATCCTCCTCCAGGACGGCGCGCGCCTCACGCTCGATGGCGTCGGCTCCCTCGCCGAGGCGCGAGGCGGCCCGATCGACTCCCCAGGCCAGGTTGACGGCCGTGGGTCGGGCGCCGCGGAGGCGGTCGATCGCCGAGGCGACCTCGTCGTCGCCCCAGCCCCGGCGCTGACCCTCCCGAACGGCCAGCAGAACGCCCAGGGCACCGGCGGCCCCCAGCGCCGGAGCGCCCCGCACCGCCAGCCGCCGTATCGCGTCCACCAGCTCGTCGACGTCGGTCAATCGGAGGGTGCGGAGCTCCTGCGGCAGCGCGGTCTGGTCCACGATCACGACGGCGCCATCGATCCACTCGATCGTCCGCACGGGGTGACTCTAAGAGGCCGAGCGGATAGGCAGGCAAGTGGGCACCGAACAGTCGGGATTTGCAGCGCAGACCCAGCCACACAGCTCGGCCTCCCGGCAACATTGGCCACCGTGAGCCCAGACGACGTGCCTATCCGCGCACCGCCTAAGGGGATCGGATCACACCCGCTCGGGGTCGACGGCCACCCGCAGGCGACCGGGTGGGCGGGGCGTCGCCGCCAGCGCGTCGCAGAGAGTGCGATGGTCGGGCGCCCGGACCAGCCAGCGGCCGCTTGAGGGCCCCAGGACCTCGACGCCCAGGCACGCACCGAGGGCGCCGATGAACACCTCTGCGCCGGCGCCCGACACCTCGGCCAGCGCCGTGGCCGGCGGGAACCCCAGCTGCGTGCGCCGCTCGCGCTCGGCCGACGACACCCGTGTCGGGTCGGCGTTCAGCGCGGCCTGGACGACCTCGTGACGGGGCACGTGGGTCTGGACCACGAGGCGCCCGCCGCCGGCCTTGCCGCCGACCACCCGGGCGGCCCGCGCCAGCAGGCCCAACGCCTGCTCCGCGGCCCGGTAGCGGGGCGCGAGCAGCTCCTGGTCGAAGTCCAGGAAGGCAACCGCGTCGGCGCGGTCGATCTGGTGCAGCGTCGCCTCGGTGCCCACCACCACCCGGGAGCGGGGTGCGGCGGCGTTCCGGGAGGCGGCCGTCACCTCGTCGACCGGCTCGCTGATCAGCGCCGCGATCTCGTCCCGCACGCGGGTCACGCCCTGGCGCAGCGTCCGCAGCCGCGACGCCCCACACGCGGCGCACACCGCGGGCCGGACCGTGCCGCAGCGGGCGCAGACCAGCTGGTCGCCCGGCTGGGCCACGGCGGCCTCGCAGTGCTCGCAGCGCGCCAACTCGCCGCACGCCCTGCAGGCCAGCAGCCGCGCCCGGCCGGTGCGGTTGAGCAGGCACAGGATCCGCCGGTCGCTGCGCAGCAGGCGGACCAGCGCCGGCGGCAACAGGCCGGTGCGTGGGTCCTGGCGGCGCATGTCGATCACGTCGACGACCGGCCACCCGGCGCGCTCGTCGGCGCGTGACAGTGGGAGCAGGCGGCCCGCGTCCAGCGCCTCGAGCGACGGGCAGGGGGAGGTCATCGACGCACGGCACCCCCGCCCGGCGTGCCCGCTCGAGCGCGACGTCGTGCGCGTGCCACGTCGGCGCCTGCTCCTGACGGTGGGCCTCGTCGTGCTCGTCGATCACCACCACGGCGGCGAGGTCGCCCACGGGCGCCCAGGCGGCGGCGCGGGTGCCGACCACGGTGGCGCCCGCAGCCCCCAGCGCCCAGTCCTGCGGATGCCGCGCGACCGGCACGCCCGCCCGCCGCAGCACGCCGCCCACCGACCGCGCCAACGCCGCGGTGGGGCACAAGATCAAGGCGTTGCCCGGCGCGGCGGCGGCCAGCACAACCGGGTCGAGGGGTGCAGCAGGGGGCAGCCGCACCACCACCCCGGACGAACCTGCCGCAGAAAGCGCTGCCATGGCCTCTCTATCCCTCTCTTCGCCGCAAGTTCGGATGGGGGGGATCGCCGGGGCGCCCTCGGCAGGCCCGTCACCACGCGTTCGGGCGATGCGGTCCGCAGCAGCGACGCCGGCCGTCCCGCCCAGCGCCACGCGGCCCAGTCCGCCAGCTCGATCAGGTCCGGCGTCGGCCCCAGTCCTGACCACTTGGCCAGGGGACGCAACGCCACGCCGGGTGGCGGGTCGACGCCGACCGCGACCACCCAGCCCCCGACCCGCCGACCGTGCAGCACGACCCGGACCCGGTCGCCGGCGCGCACCTGGTCCCCGAGGCCGTCGGGGACCAGGTAGTCGAACGTCTTGTCGATGGCGGGCTCGTCGGGCAGGACCCGGACGACCCGCGGCGTGCTCAGAGTCCCAGCGCGGACTTGAGGTCGTCGACCCGGGTCGTCTGCTCCCAGGTGAGCTCCTTGTCGCTGCGACCGAAGTGCCCGTACGCGGCGGTCTTCTTGTAGATCGGCCGGCGCAGGTCGAGGTCGCGGATGATTGCCGCCGGACGCAGGTCGAAGATCTCCTGCACCGCTCCGGCGATCGTGCCCGGGTCGACCCTGGAGGTGCCGAAGGTCTCGACGAGGACCGACACCGGGTGGGCGACGCCGATGGCGTAGGCCACCTGCACCTCGCAGCGCTGTGCGGCGCCAGCCGCCACCACGTTCTTCGCCACCCAGCGGGCGGCGTACGCGGCGGACCGGTCGACCTTGGAGGGGTCCTTGCCCGAGAAGGCCCCGCCGCCGTGCCGGGCGGCACCGCCGTAGGTGTCGACGATGATCTTGCGACCCGTCAGGCCGCAGTCGGCGTGGGGACCGCCCAGCTCGAAGCTGCCGGTGGGGTTGACCAGCACGCGGTAGTCGTCGTCCTGGAACTGCGGCGGCACCAGCGGCCGGATGACGTGCTCGATCAGGTCGGGCTTGATGAGCGTCTCGGCGTCGAGGCCGGGCTGGTGCTGCGTCGAGATGAGGACCGTCTTGAGGCCGACGGGCACCCCGTCCTCGTACTCGAGCGTGACCTGCGTCTTCCCGTCCGGGCGGAGGTAGGGCAGGATGCCGGCCCGGCGCACCTCGGCCAGCCGGTGTGCCAGCCGGTGCGCCAGCCAGATCGGCATGGGCATGAGGTCGTCGGTCTCGTCGACGGCGTAACCGAACATCATGCCCTGGTCGCCCGCGCCCTGGCTGTCGAGGTCTTCCTCGGTGGCTGCGGTGCGCCTCTCGTAGGCCGTGTCGACGCCCTGGGCGATGTCGGGCGACTGCGGGTCGATCGACGTCATGACGCCGCACGTATGGCCGTCGAAGCCGACCGCCTCGCGGTCGTAGCCGATGCCCTTGATCGTGTCGCGGACGATGTTGGGGATCTCGACGTAGGCGTCGGTGGTGATCTCGCCGGCGACGATGGCCAAGCCAGTCGTCACCATGGTCTCGCAGGCCACCCGGGCCACCGGGTCCTGCTCCAGGATGGCGTCCAGGATCGAGTCGCTGATCTGGTCGGCCATCTTGTCGGGATGGCCCTCGGTGACCGACTCGGACGTGAAGGTCCAACGGCTCACGATTTCGTTCTCCTCTGTGTGACGGCATCGAACACGGCACGGGCGATCGCCCGCTTGTCGGCCAAGGGCACCTCGCGCTCGGTGCCGTCGGCATCCATGATCACGACCTGGTTGGTGTCGTGCTCGAACCCAGCGCCCGGAGCGGTCACATCGTTGGCCACGATGAGGTCGATGCCCTTGGCGGCGAGCTTCGCTGCGGCATTCTTTCGCACTTCGTCGGTCTCCGCAGCAAAACCGACGATGGTCTGTCCGGGCCGCTTGCGCGCCCCCAGCCCGGCGAGGATGTCGGGCGTCGGCTCGAGGGTGATCTCGGGGACTCCCGCCTGCTTCTTGAGCTTCCGACCGGCCACCTGCGCCGGCCGGAAGTCGGCCACGGCCGCAGCCATGACCACGACGTCGGCCGAGGCCTCGGCCGCGTGGACGGCCTCGTCCATCTCGGCCGCGGTCTCGACCCGGATCACGTCGCTGTGCGGCGGCACGGGTAGGTCCACGGTGGTGACGAGCGTGACCTTGGCGCCACGGACGGCGGCCTCGGCTGCCAGGGCGTGCCCCTGCTTGCCCGACGAGCGGTTGCCCACGAAGCGGACGGGATCGATCGGCTCGCGGGTCCCGCCGGCGGTGACGAGCACGCGCAGGCCGGACAGGTCGTGGCCGGCGCCGAGGGCGGCCTCGACGGCCTCGACGATCGTCGCGGGCGCCGCCAGGCGTCCCTTGCCGATGTCGCCGCCCGCCAGGCGGCCCTCTTCCGGGGGCACGATGGTGACCCCGCGGCGGGCCAGCGTCGCGAGGTTGTCCTGCACCGCCGGGTGCTCCCACATCTCCGTGTGCATGGCGGGCGCCAGCACCACCGGCGCCCCCTCTCGCACGGCCAGCAGCGTGGCGGTCAACAGGTCGCTGGAGATGCCGGCGGCGTAGCTACCGATGACTCGGGCCGTCGCAGGGGCGACGACGACGGCGTCGGCCGACTGGCCCAGGCGGGTGTGCGGGATCGGGTCGTCGTCGTGGAACAGCGACGTGTGGACCCGCTCGGAGGCCAGTGCCGAGAAGGTGGCCTCGCCGACGAACCGGGTCGCGCCGCCGCGTCATCACGGGGACCACGTGCGCCCCCCCGTCGACGAGGCGCCGGCAGATGTCGATCGCCTTGTACGCCGCGATCCCACCGGACACCCCCAGGACGATTCGCCGCCGCTCCAGCATGGAGCAGAGGGCCTACTCTGCCCCGTCGCTCTCGCCGCCGTCGCCTGACGGCTCAGCCTCGGCCACGGCCTCGACGGCCCCGGAGGCCTCCGACCCGTCGGGCGCCTCGCTGGGGTGAGCGAGGACGATCTTGTCGCCGGCGATCTCCTCGAAGGCGATCGACAACGGCTTGCGGGCCACGGACGTCACCTGCGGCGGAACGATGGCGCCCAGGCCCTCGCCGAGCTGGTTGAAGTAGGCATTGATCTGCCGGGCGCGCATGGCGCTCAGCGTGACCAGCGAGAACTTCGACCCGGCGCGGTCGAGCAGCTCCTCGATGGAGGGGTTCATCATGGTGTCTTGGCGTGAAGCCATGCTGGCGCGTTACCTCGGTCCGGCCGGTTGATCGGCCGACCAGGTTACCGCCCGTGCCCTCCGAAGGGTGAATCCGGTTGCCCGGCGACGAAAGTGCGACGGTCGCCGCCGGCACTGCCTCGCCGGCGGCGGCAGCTTGTGGTCAGGCCCCGAACCGCTTCTCGGCCGCGGCCACGATGCGATCCGCCAGCTCCGGCGGCCGCAGCACACCGGAATCGAGCACCAGGTCGTAGATCGATAGGTCCGAGAGATCGACACCGTAGAGCGACAGGTAGCGGCGTCGCTCGACCAGCTGGCGCTCCTCGTTGTCGGCCAGTGCCCGCTCGACCGACACGCCCTCGCGCGCCGCCACCCGCTGCGCCCGGATCCTCGGGTCGCAGTCGATCCAGACGACGACAGCCGTCAGCGCCTCGTTGTGCGCGATCCAGCCCGCGAGCCGCGACTCGATGACGGCTTCGCCCTCGCGGGCGCGGCGAGCAAGGCGGCTGTCGAGCTCGACGTCGACCTCGGGATTGTCCGCGACGTAGAGCCCGAACTCCGGCAGGCTCATGCGGCGCTCCGCAGCCAAGGCTCGGAACACCTCGCCGCCGGGGACCAGCTCGAGCCCGAGCCGGCCGGCCACGCGCTGGCCTGCGGTGGTGGTGCCCGAGCCCGGCGGGCCCGAGACCGTGATCAGCAAGTCGCGATTGACGGACGGTCGGAGCTAGAAGGCTTCGAGGAGAGAGCGGCGTTGCTGGTCACCCAGGCCCCGCACGCGGCGGGTATCCGCGATGCCGATCTCTTCCATGGTGCGGCGGGCGCGTACCTTGCCCACCCCGGGGAGCGATTCGAGCACCGCCAGCACCTTCATCTTGCCGACGATGTCGTTGTCGTCGGCCTGGGCGAGGAGCTCGTTGAGGGTCAGGGACCCCATCTTGAGCTTCTCCTTGAGCTCGGCTCGGGCGCGCCGGGCCTCGGCTGCCTTTGCGAGTGCGGCTTCGCGCTGCTCGGGAGTCAACTGCGGTGGCTGCGGCATGCCGCGCACCCTAGCGCGACCCCGCAGGCAAGCGGTGACAATCACCCGGTGGGCGCCTGTCAGGTCAGCGGCGCCACCAGCGCTCGCGCAGCCGCCACGGGGTCGGCGGCCCGGGTGACGGGGCGCCCAACCACTAGTAGGTCGGCGCCCGCGTCGAGCGCCTCACGGGGTGTTGCGACCCGGCCCTGGTCGTCGATCGCCGCCCCCTCGGGGCGGATGCCCGGGGTCGCCAGCACCGCGGCAGGGACGATCTGGCGGACCGTCTCGACGTCGGGCACGGCACACACGAAGCCACCGCAGCCGCCGTCCAGGCCCGCGGCCACCCGCTGGTGCAGGAGGTGGGCCGACGCCTCCTGCTCGCTGGTCAGCACCGTCACCCCCATGGCCACCGGCTCGGGCAGATCGGCCCCGGCCGCCCCCTCTCGCAGCCCCTCGACGCCGGCCCGCAACATCGGCGCGCCGCCCGCCGTGTGGAGCGTCAGGTAGCGCGCGCCCAGCGACCCGAACACGCGGGCGGCGCGTCCGACGGTGTTGGGGATGTCGAGCAGCTTGACGTCGCAGAACACGTCCACGCCCATGCCGGTCAGCAACGAGATCGCCTCGGGGCCGGCGGCGCTGTAGAGCTCGAAGCCCACCTTCATGGTGCCGAAGAACGGCCGGAGCTGCCGCGCCAGGCGCCTCGCCACCACGAGGTCGTCGACGTCGAGCGCCAGCACCATTCGGCCCCGCAGCGACTCCGGCACCTCGCCCGCCGTCACCGTCGACGGTCCCTGTTCCTCAGCCATCAACCTCTCCGATCACCTCGTCCATGCGGGCGACACCCTGGCGCACCGCCCACCCTTGCAGCTCGCGGAGCACCCGATGGGGCGCCCGCGGGTCGGCGAATGTGGCGGTTCCCACCTGGACGGCGCTGGCGCCGGCAAGCAGCAGCTCGGCCGCGTCGGCGCCGCTGGCGACGCCTCCGACGCCGACGATCGGCACGTCAGGTAGCGCGCGGTGCACCTCGAACACCGCCCGCACGGCGATGGGGTGGATGGCGGGACCCGACAGGCCACCCCCGCGGGACCCCGATCCCAGGCGGAAGCGCCGCGTCTCCGGGTCGATCGCCAGCCCCATGACGGTGTTGACCAGCGTCACCGCCTCGGCGCCGGCCCCGTGGGCCGCGGCCGCGATCTCGCCCAGGTGGCCCACGTTGGGGCTGAGCTTGGCCCACCGGGGACGCCCGCAGCCGGAGGTGGCGGCGATGGCGGCCCGGGTGTCGTCGGCCGAATGAGCGAACAGGTCGCGCCCCGCCTCGGTGTTGGGGCACGACAGGTTGACCTCGACGGCAACGACGCAGTCGGGCGCCGCCGCCAGCCGATCCGCGGCGCGGCGGTACTCATCGACGGTGCGTCCCCAGATCGATGCGACCACCCGGGCCCCGGTGGCCGCCAGGTTCGGCAGATCGTGGGCCAGCCAGGCCTCGACGCCGGGGCCCTGGAGCCCCACCGAGTTGATCATGCCCGCCGCGGTCTCGTGGACCCTCAGCGGTGGGTTGCCGGGCCACGGCTCGGCGTGCAGCGACTTCACGACGACCGCCCCGAGCGCCGCCAGGTCGGCGTAGGCGGCGAGCTCGGCGCCGTGGCCGGCGGTCCCCGAGGCCGTCATGATCGGGTTGGGCAGCCGCACCGAGCCCACCCTCACGGCCAGGTCGACCGCGCCGGCCACCGGCGCCCGGTCGCGGCGCGTGGCCAGCCGCCCGATCATGCCCTGCCCCTGCCGTGGATCTCCTGGAGCGACCGGACCCGGACGTCGTGCTGCGACCGGTCGACGGCGCTCTCGGCGGCGGCCACCGCGGCCGCAGCCGTGGTCAGGCACGGGATGCGGTGGACGTTGGCGGCGCGCCGGATATAGGCACCGTCGGCCCGGGCGCCGCGGCCGCGGGGGCTGTTCACGACGAGCCGGATCCTGCCGGCCGAGATGAGGTCGAGCGCGGTGGGCAGCCCCGTCTCTTCGTCGGCGCGGGCGGCGATCTCATCGGCCGCGGCCACCTTCGCCACCCGCTGTGCGACCGGAACGCCGTTGCGCTCGAGGTGGTCGGCCGTGCCGACGGTGGCGGCGATGTCGAAGCCCTGCTCCACCAGCCGGGCCGCCGCCTTGAGCCCGGCGGCCTTGTCGCGGTCGGCCAGGGACAGGAACACCGTCCCGCCCTCCGGCAGCGGCTCCCCCGCCGCCACCTGGGCCTTGCCGAACGCCAGGCCGAACGTGTCGTCGAGCCCCATCACCTCGCCGGTCGAACGCATCTCCGGTCCCAGGACCGTGTCGGCGTCGGGGAACCGGTTGAAGGGCAGCACCGCCTCCTTGACGGCCACGTGGCCGCCGGCGACCGGACGGCGCAGCAGACCCTCCGCCCGCAGCTCGGCCAGCGTGGCGCCGACCATGACCCGCGCCGCCACCTTGACCAGCGGCACGCCCGTCGCCTTGGCGACGAACGGCACCGTGCGGCTGGCGCGGGGGTTGGCCTCGATCACGAACACGTGCCCGCCCTTCACCGCGTACTGCACGTTGATCAGCCCCCTGACGTCGAGGGCGTCGGCCAGCCGCCGCGTGTGGTCCTCGATGAGCGCCACCGTGTCAGGCGCCAGCGAGTGGGGCGGGATCGAGCAGGCCGAGTCGCCCGAGTGCACCCCCGCCTCTTCGACGTGCTCCATCACCGCGCCGATCACGACGTCGCCGGTGGCGTCGCGGATGGCGTCGACGTCGACCTCGGTCGCATCCTCGAGGAACCGGTCGATGAGGACCGGCCGCGACGCCGACAGCCCGCCCTCCCGGCCCAGGCTCCCGAAGCTGGCGAGCTCGGCCATGGCCCGGCGGAGGCCGTCCTCGTCGTACACGATCTCCATCGCCCGGCCGCCCAGCACGTAGGACGGGCGCAGCAGGGCCGGGTAGCCGACGCGCCCGACCACGGCCAGCGCGTCGTCGACGCTCGTGGCCGTGCCGCCGGCGGGCTGGGGGATCTCCAGGCGGGCGCACAGGGCGTTCCAGCGTTCGCGGTCCTCGGCGGCATCGATCGACGCCGGCGACGTCCCCAGGACGAGGTCCGCCGGCAGCGCCGACGCGAGCTTGAGCGGCGTCTGCCCGCCCAGGGCGACCACCACGCCCACCAGCTCGCCGGCGGCGCTCTCGGCGTCGATGACGTTCAGCGTGTCCTCCAGCGTGAGCGGCTCGAAGTACAGGCGATCGGAGGTGTCGTAGTCGGTCGAGACCGTCTCGGGGTTGCAGTTGAGCATCACGGTCTCGTAGCCGGCCTCGGCCAGGGCGAAGCTGGCGTGGACGCAGCAGTAGTCGAACTCGATCCCCTGGCCGATGCGGTTGGGGCCCGAGCCGAGGATCAGCACCTTGCGCCGACCGCTGGCCGCGGCCTCGTCCTCGTCCTCGTAGGTCGAGTAGTGGTACGGCGTGGCCGCCTCGAACTCGGCGCCGCAGGTGTCGACCGTCTTGTACGTGGGGCGAACCCCGGCCGCCAGCCGCCGCCGGCGCACGTCGGCGACGTCGACTCCCCACAGCCATGCCAGCTGGGAGTCGGCGAAGCCGGACCGCTTGGCTCGCTTCCAGTCGCGCGGGCCCAACCCGTCGGGCCCCGCTGCGGCCAGGCGGGCTCGCTCCTCGACGATGCGCAGGATCTGGTCGAGGAACCACGGGTCGACCCTGGTCCGCTCCGCCAGCGTCTCGATGGTGATCCCCCGGCGCAGCGCCGCCTCGAGCTGGAACGGCCGGTCCGGCGTGCCGACCGCCGCCCGGGCGACCAACTCGTCATCGGCCAGTGCGTCGAAGACCGCCTCGCCCGGATCGCAGTTCAAGCCGGCGCGCCCGACCTCCAGGCTGCGCAGCGCCTTCTGGAGCGACTCCGGGAAGGTCCGGCCGATGGCCATGGCCTCGCCCACCGATTGCATGGACGTTCCCAGGACGCCGGGGCTGGTGGGGAACTTCTCGAACGCCCAGCGGGGCACCTTGGTGACGACGTAATCGATGGTGGGCTCGAAGCTGGCGGGCGTCTTGCGGGTGATGTCGTTGGGGATCTCGTCCAGCGTGTAGCCGACCGCGAGCTTGGCGGCGATCTTGGCGATCGGGAACCCGGTGGCCTTCGACGCCAGGGCGGACGACCGGCTGACCCGCGGGTTCATCTCGATGATGACCATGTCGCCGTTGGTGGGGTCGAGGGCGAACTGCACGTTCGAGCCGCCGGTCTCCACGCCCACCCGGCGGATGCAGGCGAACGCCGCGTCGCGCATGGCCTGGTACTCGACGTCGCTGAGCGTCTGGGCCGGCGCCACCGTGATGGAGTCGCCGGTGTGGACGCCCATGGGGTCGAGGTTCTCGATCGAGCAGACGACGACGCAGTTGTCGGCCCGGTCGCGCATGACCTCGAGCTCGTACTCCTTCCACCCCGCGATCGAGCGTTCGATGAGGATCTCGCTGATGGGACTGGCCGCCAGCCCCGTGGCCGCGATCCGGCGGAAGTCGTCGGGCGTGGCGGCGATGCCGGTTCCCTTGCCGCCGAGGATGAACGCGGGGCGGACCACGACCGGCAGGCCGATGTGTTCGACGACGGCGAGCGCCTCGTCCAGGCCGTGGGCCGTCGCGGAGGCGGGCACGCTGAGCCCGATCTCCTCCATGGCGTGCTTGAACTGCGCGCGATCCTCGGCGGTGGCGATCGCGTCGGCGGTGGCGCCGATCAGCTCCGGCGTGTTGGGGCCCCCGGCGACGGCCTTGCGGTCGACCAACTCCATCGCCAGGTTGAGGGCCGTCTGGCCGCCGAGCGTCGGCAGCACGGCGTCGGGCCGCTCCCGCTCGATGATGCGCTCGAGGTGGTCCGCGTCGAGTGGCTCGATGTAGGTGGCGTCAGCGAACTCGGGGTCGGTCATGATCGTGGCCGGGTTGGAATTGGCCAGGATCACCCGGTAGCCCTCGGCCCCGAGGACCTTGCAGGCCTGGGTGCCCGAGTAGTCGAACTCGCAGGCCTGGCCGATGACGATAGGCCCGGCGCCGATGAGCAGGATCGACTCGAGGTCCTCGCGCCGGGGCACTCAGCCTCCCCGATGCCCGAGTGCGCCCGAGGCGATGGGTTCCGGCATGGCGAGCCCGAGGCCATGGGTTCCGCCCACGGAACTCATGACCTCGCCCTTCGGTCGGCGGAACCCATTGCCTCGCGAGGCGTCCATCAGCGCCGCGAACTCGCTGAAGAGGTACGCGGCGTCGTGGGGGCCGGGCCCCGCCTCGGGGTGGTACTGCACCCCGAAGGCCCGCAGCCCCGCGCTCCGGATCCCCTCGATCACGCCGTCGTTGAGGTTGACGTGTGTGACGTCGACGGCTGCGCCCATCGATCCCTCGACCACGGCGTAGTTGTGGTTCTGGCTGGTGATCTCCACCCGCCCCGTGGCCAGCCGCCGGACGGGATGGTTGCCGCCGTGGTGGCCGAACGGCAGCTTGTGGGTGGTCCCACCCAGCGCGGTGGCCAGCAGCTGGTGGCCGAGGCAGATGCCGAAGACCGGCACCCCGCCCAGGAGCTCGCGGATGGCGTCGACGGCGTAGCCCACCGCCGCCGGGTCCCCGGGACCGTTGGACAGGAACACGCCGTCGGGTGCCAGGGCCAGGACCTCGGCGGCCGGCGTGTCCGCCGGGACGACCGTGACCCGCCCCAGCCCCGCGAGGTGCCGCAGGATCGTCCGCTTGATGCCGAAGTCGTAGGCGACGATGCGACGAGGTGGCGGGCCCGACGGACCGGAGCCCACGCCGACCGGCACCGCGTGCGGCTCGGCACAGGTGACCGTGGCCACCAGGTCACGGCCGTCGGTCCCGGGCTCGGCGGCGGCGGCCGCCTCGAGTATCGCCTGGTCGGCGCTCCCGAAAGCCCCTGGGAGGGCACCGAACTCACGGATGTGGCGGGTCAATCGCCGGGTGTCGATCCCCGCGATGGCGGGAATGCCATGGCACCGGAGGTAGCCGTCGAGGTCACCGGTGGCGCGCCAGTTCGAGCGTCGCCGGGCCAGGTCACGCACCACCAACCCCCGGCAGAACGGCCGGTGGCCCTCGTCGTCGGCGGCGGTGACCCCGTAGTTGCCGATGTGGGACGCGGTGAAGGTGATGATCTGCCCCGCGTACGACGGGTCGGAGATCACCTCCTGGTAGCCCGACAGCGCGGTGTTGAAGACCACCTCGCCCGTCGCCACGCCCCCCGCTGGCTCCGCCCCGACCAACTCGCCCTCGAACGTCGTCCCGTCGGCGAGCACGAGCAACCCCTCCCGCACTCCCCCGGTCATCGGCATTCCTGCATAAACATGCAGGGTATCGCATGACCTCCCGTCACCGCTGGGCCTCGCCGTCGACGACCACGGGCTCGCCCGCCAGCAGTGTGTGGCGGACCCTCCCGGTGAGCGGCATCCCTGCGTAGGGGGTGTTGCGGCTGCGGCTCGCGAGCGCCGCGGGATCGACGGTCCACGTCGCCGCCGGATCGACCACGCACAGGTTGGCGGGCCGACCCGCCTCGATCGGGCCGCCGTGGCGATCGCCCACCCCCAGCAGCGCCGCGGGGCGCCACGACAGCAGCGCCAGCAGGTCGACGATCGGCAGGCGGAGGTGCGTCAGCGCCAGGGCCAGCGCCGTCTCCAGTCCGAGCATCCCCGGTGGCGCCTGGTCGAACGGCCGCTCCTTGTCCTCCTGCGGGTGCGGGGCATGGTCCGTGGCGACGCAGTCGATGACCCCGCTAGCGAGGCCGGCGCGGATGGCGGCAACGTCGTCGGCGGTGCGCAGGGGCGGGTTCACCTTGAACACCGGGTCGTAGGAGGCGCAGGACTCGTCGGTGAGCGTGAAGTGGTGCGGCGTGGCCTCGCAGCTGACGGGCAGCCCCTCGGCCTTGGCCGCGCCCACCAGCTCCACCGACCGGCGGGTCGACAGGTGCTGGAAGTGGACCCTGCCGCCCGTGAGCCGGGCCAGCGCGATGTCGCGCATCACCATCAGCTCCTCGGCTTCCGCCGGCTGGCCCGGGAGCCCGAGCCGCGACGACCACGCGCCCTCGTGCATCGCTCCCCCGGCGGCCAGCACGTCGTCCTCGCAGTGCTGTGCCAGGGTGACGCCGAGGCCCCGCGCGTATTCGAGGGCCCGGCGCATGAGCCGCCCGTCCTGCACGCCGTTGCCGTCGTCGGTGAAGAATCGCACGCCCAGCGCCGCGAGCTCGGCCATGGGCGTGAGCTGGCCGCCCTGCCGTCCCACGGTGATGGCGGCCGACGTGCGCACCTCGCAGCAGGCGTCACGGCCGAGCTCCAGCACCTCGCGGGCCGTGCCTGCGGAGTCGACGGGCGGATCGGTGTTGGGCATGGCGAGCACGCAGGTGAACCCGCCCAGGGCGGCGGCGCGTGCGCCCGTCTCCACGGTCTCGGCCTCCTCCCGCCCCGGCTGGCGGAGGTGGGCGTGGAGGTCGACCAGGCCGGGCGCCACGACGCACCCTCCGGCGTCCAGGACGACGTCGGCCGAGAGATCGGAGCCGTCGGCCACGACGGCGGCGATGCGCCCGCCCTCGACGGCCAGGTCCGCCACCCGCTCGCCCCCGGCGTCGACCACCCGGCCCCCGCGGATCAGCACCGACTTCAACGTTCCCCTCCCGATCCCAGCAGCTCGAAGAGCACCGCCATCCGGACCGCGACGCCGTTCCGGACCTGGTCGGTCACGACCGAGCGGGGGAGGTCGGCCACGTCGGCGGCGATCTCGACGCCCCGGTTCATCGGGCCCGGGTGCATGACGATGGCCTTGTCACCCAGGAGGTCGACCCGCGACCGGGTGAGCCCGTAGCGGGCGGTGTACTCCCGGAGCGACGGCACCAACGCCTCGGTCATGCGCTCGCGCTGCATCCGCAGCAGGTACACGACGTCGACCTTCGGCAGCACCGCGTCGAGGTCGTGGCTCACCGCCACGGGCCAGCCGTCCAGGCTCGGCGGCAGCAGCGTCGGCGGCGCCACGAGGGTCACCTCGGCCCCCAGCTCGCTGAACGCCCACGCGTCGCTGCGGGCCACTCGGCTGTGCTTGACGTCGCCGACGACGGCGATGCGCAGCCCGTCGATGCCGCCCAGGTGCTCGCGGATCGTGTAGCAGTCGAGCAGCGCCTGGGTGGGGTGCTCGTGCCAGCCGTCGCCGGCGTTGATCACGCTGCCCGACACCCACTTGGTGATCTGGTGGGGCACGCCGGCGGAGCGGTGGCGCACCACGATGGCGTCGACGCCCATCGCCTCGATGGTCTCGACCGTGTCGCGCAGCGACTCGCCCTTGTTGACCGCCGACGACGACACCGAGAAGCTCAGCGTGTCGGCCGAGAGCCGCTTGGCCGCTTGCTCGAAGCTCAGGCGGGTCCGGGTCGAGTCCTCGTAGAACAGCCAGGTGACCGTGCGACCCTGGAGCGCCGGGACCTTGGGCATGCGCCGCCGGCTCACCTCCACGAAGCTGTCGGTCAGGTCCAGCAGGTGCTCGATGTCGTCGCGCGCGAGCCCCTCGATTCCCAGCAGATGCTTCACCTCGACTTCACCACCTCGCCGAGCTCGACGGCGTCGAGGGTGGCGTTGACCATCTCGTCGCGCCGGGTGGGCAGGTTCTTCCCCACGTAGTCGGGGCGGATGGGCAGCTCCCGGTGGCCCCGGTCGACCATGACCGCCAGCTGGATCGCCTGCGGACGGCCGTAGGTGTGGACGGCGTCGAGCGCCGCCCGGATCGTGCGCCCGGTGAACAGCACGTCGTCGACGAGGATGACCAGCTGGCCGGAGAGGTCGACCGGGATGTCGGTCACGGCCGCGGGCAGCACCGGACGCAGGCCGATGTCGTCGCGGTGGAAGGCCACGTCCAGCGAACCCAGCGGGGGCCGGGCGCCGTCGATCTTCTCCACGGCGTCGGCCAGCGCCTCGGCGAACGTCACCCCGCCGGTCTGCAGCCCGATCAGCACCACCTGGTCGGGCCCGTGGTTGCGCTCGAGGATCTCGTGCGCCATCCGCCACACGGCCCGGCGCACGTCGTCGGCGTCGAGCACCTGGGTGCGGGCATGGAAAACGCCCCCAAACGGGGGCGTGCTACGTCGTTCGCGTTCTGCCAATCGGGGACCTCCCCGTCTCCTGTCCGTGCGGGTCTCGCAGTACCCGCTTCACGGTCAGACCGGCACGGTAGCAGCCCCGCGGCGCCAAACCGCGGACGGTGTGCGGGCCCGAGCTCCTGATGCAATGGCGAATGTTGGCGCGAGCCCGAGGCGATGACTGACGGCCTCCAGTCGCTATTGCCCCGCCCTCGACGCACCGTTCGGCATCGCCTCGCGTGACCAGATGTCGCTGCCGCCCGCGCTGCCGAGCCGGCGGAAGCCGGCGGCGGCCGCCACACGCGCGGACGCCGGGTTCGCGTGGCCGACGCGGGCCCACACCTGCCGCAACCCCAGAGGCGGGTGGAGCGCCCACGCCGCCACGAGGCCCACGGCCGCCGATGCCAGACCTCGCCGCCGCACGGCCGGGGCGAGCCACCAGCCGATCTCGGCACGGCCGACGGCCATGTCGAACCCGCGCAGCCCCACCTCACCCCACACCATGTCGTCGCCGATCGGACCAATGACCAGGTCGAGGGCGAGGCCGCGCTCACGCCGCTGCGACTCGCCGCAGATCCACCGCCGCGCCTCGTCCGGCGACGCGTCGGTCGGGACAGGGCTCACCCGAGCAACCGACGGATCGCACCACGCCGCCACCAGGGCGTCCACGTCCGCGGAACGGTCCCGCCATTGGCGCAGCCTGAGGCCGTGGCTGGGATCGGCCAGCTCGGGCGCGGGCAGGGGCAGCGTCAGGGGCTCATTCCGGGCGGACCTCGGTCGCGACAGAGGACAGGACGCCGTTGACGAACCGTGGGGAGTCGTCGGTGCCGAAGCGGCGCGCCAGCACGACGGCCTCGTTGATCACCAGGGCCGCCGACCGCTCCGGGACCGCCAGCAGCTCGTAGGCGCCGATGCGCAGGATCGACCGGTCGACGGCCGCCAGCCGGTCCAGCGACCACTTGGGAGCGACCAGGCGTGCGAGGAGCTCGTCGATGCGGCTGCGGTGGTCGTCCACTCCGCAGACCAGCTCGACCGCCAGCTCATCGGGAGCGATGGGCTGCTGGTCGAGGAGCTCCCGGATCGCCGCGTCCTTGGCCTCGGCCTCGTACAGCAGCTCGAGCGCCCGCTCCCGGGCCGCCCGCCGGCTCTCCACCTCGGTCGGCTGGAGCTCGCTCATGACACCTAGGCCCTCGTGAGGTACTCGGCGCTGCGCGTGTCGACCTTGATCCGGTCGCCGGGGTTGACGAACAGCGGCACCTGCACCACCAGCCCGGTCTCCAGCGTTGCGGGCTTGCGGGCGCCGGAGACCCGGTCGCCCTGGATGCCGGGGTCGGTGTCGGACACGGTCAGCTCGACGGCCGCGGGCAGGTCGATACCGATGATCTCGTCCTTGTAGAACTGCAGCACCATCGTCGACCCGTCGATGATGTACTTGGTGGCGTCCTCCAGGGTCCCCGCTCCGACGTGGATCTGCTCGTACGTGCTGTTGTCCATGAACACGTAGTGGTCGCCGTCGTGGTAGAGGAACTGCATCTCCTTCTTGTCGACGACCGCCTGCTCGACGCGCTCGTCGGCCCGGAAGGTTCTGTCGAGCTGGCCGCCGGTGCGGGCGTTGCGCAGCGTGGTGCGCACGAACGCCGGCCCCTTCCCGGGCTTGACGTGCTGGAAGTCGACGACGTGGAACAGCCCCTCCGGGAGGTCGAGGGTCATGCCCCGCTTGAGGTCGTTGGTAGTGGTGGCGGCCATCGGCTCGGCTCCTGGGCGCGCAGTGGGGTCTCTACAGCTGGGGGTCCTTGGGCGCCAGCGTGAGGGTGCGGCAGCCCTCGGGGGTGACCACGACCGTGTCCTCTATCCGGACCCCGCCGTGCTCGGCGAGGTACACGCCCGGCTCGACGGTCACGACCTGGCCGTCGGTCAGCATAGCGTCGGCTGTCCTCGCCACCCGTGGTGGCTCGTGGATGTCCAGGCCCACGCCGTGTCCGGTGGCGTGGAGGAAGGCGTGGTCCCAACCGGCGTCCCGGATGACCGAACGGCACGCCTCGTCCACCGACCTGGCTTGGGCCCCGGCCTTGACGGCCGCCACGCCTGCGGCCTGTGCCTCCCGCACGACGTCGTACATGCGGGACTGGGTGTGGCTGGCCTCCCCGATCATCACGGTCCGCGTCATGTCCGAGTGGTAGCCGTCGACCAGCGCCCCGAAATCGAGCACCACGAGGTCACCCTCGACGATCCGGCGGGCCCCGGCCCGGTGGTGGGGCATCGCGGCGTTCGGTCCGGAGGCGACGATGGACTCGAACGAGGGCCCCTCGGCCCCGAGGCGTCGCATCTGCCACTCCAGCTCCAGCGCCACGTCGGCCTCGGTCACGGCCTCGCCCAGGCGGTGGCGCACTGTCGCCAGCGCCGCGTCCGCGATCTCGCACGCGGCGTGGATCCGGGCCACCTCGCCGGCGTCCTTGACGAGCCGCAGCGACTCCACGAGGCCGGCGGTCGGCACGAGCTCGGCGTCGGGGAACCAGTCACCGGCGAAGCGGCGCTGCTGTGCCCACGTGACGCTCTCGGCTTCCAAGCCGAGGCGCCCCAGCCCGGCGGCGGAGCTCGAGAGCGCCTGGCGGCGGGCGTCCTCCTCGAGGCCCACGACGGTGCGGGCCTCGACGCGGGCGGCGGCCAGCTCGCTGGCGGCCTGGTCGCGGTAGCGGCCGTCGGTCACGAACACGGTCTCCGCGGCGCCGTCGGCGGGCACCAGCAGCAGCGCCGCCGACCCGGTGAAGCCGGTGAGGTAGCGAACGTTGGTCAGGTTTGTGACCAGCAGGGCATCGCAGGGCACGTCGGCGAGCCGCGCCCGCAGCCGGGCGACCCGATCGGCGACGTCCATCGGCGGGAGCGAGGCAGGATCGAAGTTCACCGCTCAAGGGTAGGTTGCCGGCGTCGAAGCGCGGCTTCCCGCTCATGGCGCCGAAGGCGCCGGGCCGCTAGGGACCCGCGCGTGCGCTCGCCCTCAAGCGAGCAGGCGCCGAACCGCCTCGATCGCCAGGACGTAGCCGTGGCCGCCGAAGCCGGCGATCGTCCCCGTGGCCACCGGTGCGACGACGGACCGGTGGCGCCAGGACTCCCGGGCGTTGGGGTTGGAGATGTGGAGCTCGACCACCGGGCCGTCGAACATCGCCAGCGCATCGTGGAGCCCCCAGGCATAGTGGCCGAACGCCCCGGGATTGATGATGATCGCCGCACACCGGTCGCGGGCCGCCTGGATGGCGTCGATCAGGTCGCCCTCGGTGTTGGACTGCAGGTGCTCGACCTCGAAGCCCGCGGCCTCGGCGGCCCGCCGCGCCGCCGCCACATGGTCGTCGAGGGTCTCGCGCCCGTAGATCTCCGGTTCCCGCTGGCCCAGCATGTTGAGGTTGGGCCCGCTGAGCACGAGGATCACCCGCCGTTCGGTCATGCGGCGCTCGCGATGCGGTCGAGGACCCGCCTCGCCATCCCGGGGTCCACGCCCGGCACCACCTCGATCCCGTCGGGGCCGTCGAGCACGAACGTAAGGCCGTGCACGGCCTTCTTGTCGCGGCGCATGAGCGTCACCAAGTCGTCGGGGTCGGCGCCCGGGGGCAGGACGGAGGGCAACCCGTACCCGTCCACAACCCGGCGGTGGTCCCCCACCCGCGCACGATCGATGCGACCCAGCTCCGCCGCCAGCTCCGCGGCGTAGACCAGCCCGACCGCCACGGCCTCGCCGTGGCGCACGTCGTAGCGCCCGGCCGTCTCCAGCGCATGGGCCAGCGTGTGCCCGTAGTTGAGGACCGCCCGCCCGCGGGTGCCCGAGCCGACGTCCTCACGCTCGTCGGCCGCCACCACGGCCGCCTTGATGCGGACGCACGCGGCGATGCGCCGCACCAACGGCTCCACCGACAGGTCCTCGCCGGTGAGGAAGTGGTACTTGGCCATCTCACCGAGGCCCGACCGGCGCTCGCGGTCCGGGAGGGTGGCCAGCGCATCGGTGTCACACAGCACCGCCGTCGGCTGCCAGAACGCCCCCACGAGGTTCTTGCCTTCGGGCAGGTTGACTCCGGTCTTGCCCCCGATGGCGGCGTCGACCATGCCGAGCAGGGTGGTGGGAACGTGCACGACCCCCACCCCCCGGTGGTAGACCGCGGCCGCGAAGCCGGCCGTGTCGGTGACGACGCCGCCGCCCACGGCGACCACCTGGTCGGCCCGCGTGAGGCCCCAGCGCGACCAGGCGCGGCACAGGTCCTCGACGGTGGCCAGCGACTTGGCGCCCTCGCCGCCTCCGATCGTGAACACCTCGTGCTCCCGTCCCGGATCCACCTCGAAACCGACGGCCGCCTGGGTGACCACGGCCACGCGGCGGGCAGCAGGAGCGAGCAGGCCGGGCAGGCGGGCCCGCACGCCGGCGCCCACCACGACCGGATAGGCGCGGCGATCGCCGAGCCGCACCTCGACGGTCACGTCGTCGGTCGCGTCGTCCGTCATCCCGGGGCCTCCGCCGGGACCTCGACCAGCCGGGCGATGTGGCGGGCCAGCGCCCGCTTGGGCTTGTCGTCGCCGGCGTGGAACCGCTCGACGTCGACGGTGGCGTCGGCGACCTCCTCGTACAGGGCCGTCCGGGCGGCGATCAGCCGCTCGAGGGTCGCGGTGACGTCGGGATCGCCGGCCAGCAGTGGCCGGTGGGTGGGATCGGCGCGGGCCGCCAGGAACGCCGGCGAGGCCCGCAGCCACACGACGAACGCCCGGCGCCCCAGGAGCGCGCGGTTCTCCGGCACGGTGACGGCCCCTCCGCCGGCCGCCACCACCAGCGGATGGGCCGCGCCGAGCAGGTCGGCCAGGACGTCGGACTCGAGCCGGCGAAAGGTCTCTTCGCCGTCGTCGCGGAAGATGGCGGGAATGGTCCGTCCGGCGCGGAGCTCGAGCTGCTCGTCCGCGTCGGCGAACGGTCGCTGCAGCTCCCTGGCCAGCCGACGCCCGACCGTGGTCTTGCCCACGCCCATCGCCCCCACGAGCACGACGTGCCGGCCCCGGCCGTCGGCACCCATCGGATCCATCAGTTGCTTCCCGCTCTTGGCCTTCGGCCGGGCCGCTCGGGCCACGCTCGCTGCATTGCGGACGCTCGCTCAGGTGTCGCGCAACGAGGCAGCGAACGCGTCCCGGTTGCGGACCACCTCGGCCAGGGAATCACCGCCGAACTTGCGCAGTGCCTCGCCCGCGAGCACCAGCGCGGCCATCGTCTCGGCGACCACCCCCATGGCGGGGACGGCGGTCACGTCGGTCCGCTCCTTGAAGCTCACGGTCTCCTGCTTGGTGACGACGTCGACGGTGGTGAGGACGGGGCGGTTGAGCGTCGCCAGCGGCTTCATCGCCACGCGGCACACGATCAGCTCGCCCGTGGACATGCCGCCCTCGATGCCGCCGGCCCGGGTGGTGGCACGCCGGTAGGAATGGCGGTCGGCGTCCCAGCCGATCGGGTCGTGGGCCTGGCTGCCCGTGCGCCCGGCGAGGACGAACCCGTCACCGATCTCGACGCCCTTCACCGCCTGGATGCTCATCAGCGCCTGCGCGAGCAGGCCGTCGAGCCGCCGGTCCCAGTGGACGTGGCTCCCGAGGCCGACGGGCACCCCGTAGACCAGCACCTCCGCCACGCCGCCCAGGCTGTCGCCTTCCTTGGCGACCGCCTTGATCTCTTCGACCATCGCCTCCTCGGCCGCCGGGTCGAAGCAGCGCAGGGACGAGTCATCGACCCGGTCGAGGTCGCCGGGAGTCGGTCGGTCGTCCGACTTCGACCGCACCGACCCGAGCTGGATCACGTGCGAGAGGACCTCGACGTCCAAGCGTCGCAGCAGTGCCTTGGCCAGGGCACCGGCCGCCACCCGTGCCGCCGTCTCCCGGGCCGACGCCCGTTCGAGCACGTCGCGGGCGTCGGTGAAGCCGTACTTCTGCATGCCCGCCAGGTCGGCGTGGCCGGGACGCGGTTGGGTGAGGGGCGCCTGCGTCTCCCCCGGCTCCACCGCCATCTCCTCGTGCCACTTGTCCGAGCGCGACCACTCGGTGTTGGCGATCTCGATCGCCACCGGCGAGCCCAGCGTCCGACCGTGGCGCACGCCGCCGACGAGCGTGACCTCGTCCTGCTCGAACCGCATGCGCGGCCCACGGCCATAGCCGAGCCGGCGCCGGGCCAGCTCGTGGCTGATCTCATCGACCGTGATCGGCAGGCCCGCCGGCAGCCCCTCGACGATGGCCACCAGGCCTCGGCCGTGGGATTCGCCGGCGGTGAGGTACCGGAGCACGGAACGACCATACAGACGGCTATGTGGTTACAACGAAGCCAGTATCACCAGCGCGGCTCCCACCGCCAGCGCCGGGCCGAAGGGAAACGGGTCGTTGCGCCGGCGCATGGCCAGCAGCACGATGCCCACCAGCACCCCGATGAACCCCCCGAGCAGCGCGGCGTCGAGCGCGCCCTCCACGGGCCCGAGGACCGGGTGCTCGGGTGTCCACGCCAGCCACCCCACCACGAGGCCGGCAATCGTCGCCAGGCGCACGTCCCCGAAGCCGAGCATGCGGGGCGAGATCAGGTGCAGCACGAGCAGGCCACCGCCCAGCACGGCCGCGCCCACCAGCGCCCCTCGCAGCGTGTCGGCGTCGATGCCCCTGTCGATCGCCGTCGCCGCCAGGATCGCCACGCCGACCGCGCCGGCGGTGACGTGCGCGAACCGGGTGGGGATCCGCATGGCCCAGATGTCCACCGTCGACATCGCCACCAGCCCGGCGAACAGGCTGAGCACCGGCAGCAGCATGGCCGACCACCCCGCCAGCGCCGCCGCCAGTCCGAACGTGAGCCCGGTCGTGACCTCCACGCCCGCCCACCACCGGGGCCGGCCCACGCCACACCGTGCGCAGCGCCCCGCCGCCACCACCCACGGCAGGGTGGCGGGCACCAGCTGCAGCGACAGGGGATGGCCGCAGGCTCCGCAGCGCCCGAAGGCTCGGCCCAGCTCCCCGGACGCCGGGACACGCCGCAACAGCTGCGGCACGACCACCCGCCAGGCGATCCAGCGGAGGACGGCGTGATTGAGCGCAGGCCCGACGATCCCGACGCCGAGGACCACGACCCCGGCGACGAGGGCTGCCTGCGACAGGTCCGTCAGCGGACGGTGGAGAGGAAGTTGATCAACCTGCCCCGCTGCGCCACCTCGTCACCGGTGCTGCGACCGCCGGGCCCCGACGATCCCCCAGTGGGACCGACGGCTGCCTCCACGGCTGCCCGTGCCTCCGGGCTCATGGCCGCGAGATGGGGTGCCAGCTCGCCCTCGGCACCCGATCGCGGCCGACCGAGGGAGCTGAGCCCCGCGAACGGCGAGGTGATCGGACCCGTGGTGTCGCCGGGGGCATCGTCGTCGGCCGCCCAGTGCATCTCCGGCGGCAGTGCCGACGACGACACCGCCCGGATCTGTCCCGTCTGGATGGAGTCGGCCGGCGGGATCAACCCACCGCCCGTGAACGGCGACGTCTCGTCGCGGAGCGGGCTCGTGTCCGGCAGCCCCGGTAGCGCTGGTGGCGAGCTCGGCGCCGCCGGCAGATCCGACGGGAAGCGCGAGCCGGGGCCCGGGTCGGCGGGGGCAGGCGAGGCCGGTGGCGGCGCCGATCGACCACGGCCCGAGCGTGGTGCCGGCCGGCTGCCGTTCGTGCCGGGCGCGGCAGAGGGCGGGGGCGGGCCGTCGGCGTCGGAGCGACGTGACCGCTGGCCTGCGGACCGGCCCTGGCCGTTGCCGGCACGGGCGGAGGGCGGAAGGCCGTCGGGCCCGATCGACTGGTGGGGCCCGCTGGCGTGTTCGGACTGGCGCCACCCGGCGCGTGGTGTCTCGCCCGACAGGGCGGGCTCGGGAAGGTGATCCCCGCGGCCCGGGAGGCGATCCCCGCTCCTCCGGCCACCGGGGACGCGGTCGCCACCCGGGACACGCTCGCCGCCCGGGCCGGGCAACGGGAGCCCGGGTATGCCCCGGGGGGGCGTGGGCCGGGCCCGTGAGCCGGCG
The DNA here is from genome assembly GCA_963756425.1 of uncultured bacterium. Classification (GTDB taxonomy): domain Bacteria; phylum Actinomycetota; class Acidimicrobiia; order Acidimicrobiales; family VFJN01; genus DASQUK01. Next base: position 23,882 of record CAVWNW010000002.1, read on the forward strand.
CGCCGTGGGCGGTCGGACGGCAGGTCCGGCAGGTCACTCAGCCGGCCGGGTTCGGGAATGGGCTCGGGGCTCTCGACGTCGGCCACGCCCAACTCGACGAGGTCGCGCACGGCGCGGGAGACGTTCAGCTCGCTCAGGCCCAAGGCGCTGGCCATCTCGCCAACGGAGCGTCCCCCGGCGACCGCCACCAGCGAGCGCCAGCGGTCGGCATCGATGGTGACATCGTCGCTGGACAGCTCGGAGGTGAGGCTCACGCGGTGGTCCAGGGAGGGAACGACAGCCTCCAGCTCGGTCCACTCGCTGAGCAGCGCGTTGGCGCGGCGCAACAGGTCGTCGACCTGGTCGCTGCGCTCGGTGTTCGGCGTGTGGTCGTCGGAGTCGAACGCGAACGAGCCGCTGCCGAACCGAAGCAGCTCGAACACCACCTCGTCGGTGGGTGCGCCGTCGACGGAACGATCGGCGTCTGCGTCTACCACCTTCCCGTCGCGCATCCAGACGCTGCCCTGCCCGCGATCACCATCGATGCGGAGACGTCCGGTCTTGCTGGTGGTCGCCAGCAACTTCAGCACGTCCGGGAGAGAAAACGTGTCGAGAGTCCCTTGGAGCGCCAACGCTGTACCTCCGAATGAGCTTGGTCCCCGCCAACATCCCCAGCGCTGATCCACACCCTAAACCGCGCGACCAGCGCGCGCCCAGCGGTGTTTTCGCGCTCCGCGCCCACAGGCGGTGGCGTCACCCCATGAGCCGGGTCAACTCCACCACGGCGGCGGCGGACATCGCCTCGAGCGGCGGGTCCTCCCCCGTCCAGCGCCTGAAGGCATGTCCGGCCTGGTGGATGAGCATGCCCAGCCCGTTGACCGCCACCGCGCCCCGGTCACGGGCTGCGGCCAGCAGCGGGGTGGTCGCCGGGTGGTAGATGAGGTCGACGACCACCTGCCCACGGTGGAGCGCGGCGGGGTCGACCGGGAGGGGCTCTGGCGTGCCGTCGGTCCCGGTCACGACCCCCATCCCCAGGGGTGTGGCGTTGACGACGAGGTCGGCCGCCGTGACGTCGGCCGGCGCGCCGACCCGGCCGCGCTCGCCCGCCAGGATCGCGGCGCGGGCCGCTCGCTCCGGTGACCGGTTCACCACGGCAACGTCGGCGGCCCCGGCTTGGCCGAGCGCCAGCGCCACCGCCCGGCCGGCGCCACCGGCGCCCAGCACCGCGCAGCGCAGCCCGGCCGGGTCGACCCCCTCGTCCATCCGCAGGGCGTCGACGAAGCCGGCGCCGTCGGTGTTGTCCCCCAGCAGCCGGTCGCCGCGCCAGCAGACGCAATTGACGGCACCCAGGGCGGCGGCCACCGGGGTCCGGTCGTCGACGGCGTCGTGGGTCGCGGCCTTGTGGGGCATGGTCACCGACAGCCCGCCGATCCCGAGCTCGCGCACGGCGGCGATCGCCTGCGCCCCGCGCCCTGCGGGCACGTCGAAGACCAGGAACACCCAGTCGGCGCCCACGGCCGCGAAGGCGGCGTTGAGGATCGTCGGTGACAGCGAGTGGCGGACCGGCGACCCGATGAGCGCCGCCAACCGGGTGGACCCGGTGACGACCTGTCCCACCTCCCCCTCCCTCTACGATCCTGCGGCGGTTAGCGCTGCCATGACCACCTCTAGTGCGGCAAGTTCGGCAGGGAGGATCACCCGCAGCCGAGACCTGCCGCTTCGCAGCGCTGCCGGGCCTCGAGGAACACGTCGTAGTCGGCGGTGAAGACGTGGGACCCGTCGTCGGCCTCGGCGTCGAGGACGTAGTAGAGCCAGTCGCCGTCGGCGGGGTTCAGGGCGGCCTCGATGCTGGCGCGCCCGGGGGATGCTATGGGCGTGGGCGGCAGGCCCTGGCGGTTGCGGGTGTTGTAGGGCGAGTCCGACGCGAGGTCCGCCTCTGTGAGCCGGCAGCCGCCCGGTTCGTTCTTGATGTAGCAGCTGGTCGCGTCGATCTGCAGCGGCATCTCCTCGGCCAGCCGGTTGTAGATGACCCGGGCGACACGCGGCCGGTCCTCCTCGGTGCCGGCCTCCTCCTCGACCAGCGACGCCACGGTCAGCACCTGGTACGGCGTCAGGCCCAGCGCCTGGGCCTGACGTTCCATGCCCAGCTCGGCCAGCGTGCTGTCGAGCTGGGCCACCATGCGCTGGATCACGACCGCCTCGTTGTCACCCTCCTCGACCTCGTAGCTCTCGGGGAAGAGGGTGCCCTCCAGCGAGCGCTGGTCCGCCGGCAGGACACTCGAACGGGAGGCCGGGTCGGCGACCGCGGCCTGCAGGCCCTCGGCGGTGAAGCCGCTGTCCTTCGTGACCTCCGGATCGGCGAGGCGGGCCAGCGTCTCGCTCAGGGTCAGGCCCTCGGGAATGGTGATCAGGATGGCGTTGGGCGGCAGGGCGCCCTCCTTGAGGGCGTCGACCGCCTCGGTGAACGACGAGTTGAGCTGCATCCGGTACCCGCCGGCCTGGAACTCGCCGGGGTCACGGACGCGGATGTACCAGTCCCAGACCGTGGCGTTGCTGATCACCCCGGCGTCGGCGAGCTCGTGACCGACGTCGCTGGTCGACGCTCCGTCGGGGATCTCGACCAGCACCGTCTCGCCCGGGTCACCGGTGGGGTCGATCTCGCCCTGGACCCATGACCACGCGAACCACGCCCCGACCCCGGCGGCGATGAGCAGCACCGCGAAGGCGAGGACCACCGCCCGACAGCCCCGCCGCCGGGAGAGACCCTCGCCCTCGTCGCCCTCGTAGTCGTCGTACTCGTCCTCGTAGTAGTCCTCGTCGTAGCCGTCCGGGTAGGTGTCGGTGGCGTAGGTATCGCCCTGGTAGGGAGCCGTGGCCGGGTACGCGCCGGTCCGGGGCCTGGGCCCCGCCGGCGCGGACCGGTACGCACCGGTCGACGGCCCCGGTCCGGCGGCCCCGTGCCCGTACGTCCCCGACGCCGGCTGCCCGCGGGTCGGGGTTGGCGGCGGCGCCGGGTCGCCGCTTTCGCGGTTGGCGGGCCCGTCCCAGAAATCGTCGAAGTCATTGCCCATGGCATCATCGCGACGACCACGGCGGCGGCGGCGCTCGGGCGGAGCTGGCTCGTGTGACAACGGCATGCGGCGAGGCTGGATGGAGCGGCGGGCTTGGCGGATCACCCCCGTGGCTGGCCTGCATCCAACCACGACTGGAGAATCACCGTAGCAGCGACCTGATCGACGACCCGGCGACCCCGACGCCCCTTCACGCCGGCGGCGCGCAGGCGCTGCTGGGCCTCGACAGTGGACAGACGCTCGTCCCAGGTCACGACGCGCACCGCCAGGCTGGCGCGCAGCTCGTCGGCCTCGTCGAGGACGCCGCGTGCGGCCGGGCCGACGGATCCGTCGAGTGACAGCGGCAGGCCCACCACCACGACCTCGGCGTCGGCCTCGGCGACTAGCTCTGCGATCCGGGCGTGGTCGCCCGCCCGATCGCCGGAGCGCGCGAGCACGTCATGGGGCGTGGCCACGGTCCCGGCGCTGTCGGACAGCGCCACACCGATCCGCCGGGTCCCGAGGTCCAGCCCGATGGCTCGGGTCACCCGATGCCGGCGGCGGCGCGGGCCTGGTCCAGCGCCTCGTCGAGGCGTGAAGCATCGCGGCCGCCGGCAACCGCCAGCTCCGGGCTCTTGCCACCGCCGCCCCCGACGGTCCTGGCCGACTCGGCGATCAGCTCCGCGGCCTTGAGGCCGCCGTCCTTGGTGACGGCCGCCACCAGGGCGACGCCGCCACCGGGGGGCTCGCCGCCGAGCACCACCGCCCGGACGCCCGGGGCCTCGCGCACGGCGACCGCCAGGTCGCGCAGGTCGTCGCGGGCGAGGGCGTCGACCCGGGCGACCACGACGCCCTCGACCGCGGCGGAAGCCAGATCACCCGCCCGGCTCCCCGCGGCCTGACGCCGCAGGTCCTTGAGCTCGTCGCGCAGGGTCTTGAGCTCGCCGCGGAGCCTCTCGGCGGCGAGCGGCAGTTCGTCGGGGGTGGTGCCCAGCATGTCGGCCGCCCTCGACACCAACTCCTCCTCCTGGCGCAGGCGCTCGATCGGGCCGAATCCCGTCACCGCCTCGATGCGCCGCAGGTTGGAGCCGATCGACCCCTCGCTCACAACCTTGAGCGGGCCGATGTCGCCCAGGCGGCGCACGTGGGTGCCGCCGCACAGCTCCACCGAGTGCTCGCCCGCCTCCAGGACCCGCACGATGTCGCCGTACTTGTCGCCGAAGAACGCGATGGCGCCCAGCGCCCGGGCCTCGTCCATGGTGGTCTCGAAGTGCCGCACCGGAGCGTTGTGGAGGATCTCGTGATTGGCCAGGTCCTCGATGGCCCGCAGCTGGTCGTCGGTGACCGGCTCGAAGTGGCTGAAGTCGAACCTCAGCCGGTCGGGCGCGACCAACGAACCCTGCTGCTTCACGTGGTTGCCGAGCACCTGGCGCAGGGCCCAGTGGAGGATGTGGGTGCCGGTGTGGTTGCGGCGGATGGCATCGCGGCGTTCGCCGTCGATGCGCGCCAGTGCCCGCTGGCCGACCTCGATCGCACCCTCCTGCAGCTTCACGTGGTGCGCGTGGAGGCCCGGCAGCGCGTAGGTGGTGTCGACAACCTCGGCCATGCCCGTGTCGGTGGTGATGGTGCCGGTGTCGCCGATCTGGCCACCCGCCTCGGCGTAGAAGGGCGTGCGGTCGAGGTAGACGGCGTCGCCGATGACGCCGATCACGGTGGCCTCGGTCTCGTACTCCCTGCGGCCGGTGAACTCGGTCGGCCCGTGCTCGACCAACAGGCGGCGCTGGGCGTCGACCTCCTCGCCGGTGGCGACGCCGCCGGCCCTGCCCGCCTCGCGCGCCCGCCGGCGCTGCTCCTCCATGGCCGACTCGAAGCCGTCGACGTCGACGTCGAAGCCGCGGAGCTGTGCCATCTCCTGCGTCACCTCGAACGGGAAGCCGTAGGTGTCGTGCAGCAGGAACGCCACGTCGCCCGGGAGCGTGCCACCCGCACCGAGGCGGTCGAGCTGGGTGTCGAGGATCTGCGACCCCCGGGCCAGCGTGCGCCGGAACGACTCCTCCTCGCGGGTGATGATCGGCACCACCAGGTCGCGGTTGGTGACCAGCACGGGATAGTCCTCGCCCATCAGTTCGATCGTGCGCTCGACCATCGGCGGCAGCACCGGCCGCTCGACGCCGAGGAGGTACGCGAAGCGGATCGCGCGCCGGATGATGCGCCGCAGCACGTAGCCGCGGTCCTCGTTGGACGGGATCACGCCGTCGGCCACCAGGAATGTCATGGTGCGGGCGTGGTCGGCGAGGAGCCGGAGGGCGATGTCACCGAGCTCGGACTCGCCCAGGCGGTGCCCGGTCACCGACTGCGCCTCGTCCACCAGCTCGCGCAGGATGTCGGAGTCGTAGAGGCTGTGGCTGCCGGCGAGCACGGCCATGATGCGCTCGAGCCCGGCGCCCGTGTCGATGTTCTTGTTCGGCAGGTCGCTGAGCTCGCCATCGGCGCCGCGGTTGTACTGGGGGAACACGAGGTTCCAGAGCTCGACGTAGCGCTCCTCGGCCTCGGGGTTGGCAGGGCCGCCGTCGGGGCCGAACTCCGGGCCGTTGTCCCAGAAGATCTCCGACGACGGACCGCAGGGCCCGGTATCGCCCATCTCCCAGAAGTTTTCCTTGTCGAGCCGCTGCACACGCTCGGGCGGGATGCCGACGACGTCGGTCCAGATGTCGGCTGCCTCGTCGTCGCTCACGTGCACGGTGACCCACAGGCGTTCCGGGTCGAGGCCCAGCACCTCGGTGACGAACTCCCATGCCCAGACGATGGCCTCGGTCTTGAAGTAGTCGCCGAAGCTGAAGTTGCCGAGCATCTCGAAGAAGCTGAGATGCCGGTCGGAGCGGCCGATGGCGTCGAGGTCGTTGTGCTTGCCGCCCGCCCGCACGCAACGCTGCGCCGATGCGGCGCGAGGTGGATGGAACGGCGGCGGTTCCTCGCCCAGGAAGTAGGGGACGAACTGCATCATCCCCGAGTTGGTGAACATCGGTGCGCTCGGGTGCGTCGGGATGAGGCTGGCCGACGGCACGAGCGTGTGCAGCCTGGCGGCGAAGAACTCGTTCCAGGCGCGGCGTAGCTCGGCAGATGTCCGCGGTGCCATAAGTGGTGTCAGCCTAGGCTCCGGCGTGGATTGGAGACGCCATAGTTCCAGCTAGCGCCGCGGTCCGGGCGCGCCTACGGGCGGATGCCCGGGCCCAGGTCCGCCCGCAGCTCGGCCTCGCGCTCGCGCATTGCGCTGCGGCCCTCGGCCACGGCGTCCCGCACGCCCGAGCCGAGCCTGCGCGCCGAGGCGGTCGTGTCCGCCCGCAGCTGTTCGGGGGCATAGCGGCGCACGGTGCGACGGATCCGGCGCCGGACCCACATGGCCCCACCGAAGCCGGCGGTCGCCCCGGACGTGAACCACACGAGCCGCCGGATCACGTACATCAGCCGTCGCCCCTCGGGCCGCCGGGGTCGGTGGCGCCGTTGTCGCCGCGGCGCCCACGCAGCCGCCGGGCCGCCTTGGCGGTCCCGCTGGCGAACGCCACACCCTTGATCACCGGGTTGGCCATCGCGATGTAGGCGAGCCGCGAGGCCGAGTCCACCGTGCCGGTCACCGACTCGGCCGTCGTGACGAGCCGGTCGAGCCGCTCGATCTCTCCGTTCGCAGCGTCGACGGTCGACCTCATGTCGTCGAGCACCGGGACCGTCTCGGTCCGCAGCAGGTGAGCGACCTCGCGCAGCGCCCGGAGGGTCCGGAGCAGCGCCACCACCCCGACCGCCAACAGCACCACCGCCACCACGCTGGCGGTGGCGACGATGATCGCGGCCAGGTCGGAGGCAGTCACTCCCGGTCCTCCTCCCGATCGGGGTCCTCGGCGTCGATCTGCTTGGCGAGCCGTTCCATGCGCTTGGCGATCTCCTGCTCGAAGCCGTGGTCGGAGGGCTCGTAGTAGACGGCGTGCGCGGCGTCGTCCGGAAGGTATTGCTGACGCAGCCATCCCCGCGGGTCGTCGTGAGGATACTCGTAGCCGACGCCGTGCCCGAGCGAGCGGGCCGAGCGGTAGTCCGCGTCGCGCAGCTGCACCGGGACCTCGCCGCCGATCCCGTTGCGCACGTCCTCGCGGGCCCGCCATATGCCCATCGCGGCGCGATTCGACTTGGGCGCGGTGGCCAGGTGGACCACCGCCTGCGCGAGGTTGAGCTGGGCCTCGGGCAGCCCCACGTACTCGACGGCGTGGGCGGCGGCGGTGGCGACCACCAACCCCAGCGGGTCGGCCTCGCCGATGTCCTCGCTGGCGAGGATGACCAGCCGGCGGGCGATGAAGCGGGCATCCTCGCCCGCCTCCAGCATGCGGGCCAGGTAGTGGAGCGCCGCCTGGGGGTCGGACCCCCGCACGCTCTTGATGAACGCCGAGATCACGTCGTAGTGCTCGTCGCGTCCGTAGCGGTGGAGCTTCGTGCCCAGCGCCGCCTCGGCATCGGCCACGGTGACGCGGGGAGCAACCTCCGCGGCGCGCCCGCCACCCGCCTCGCCCGTGCCGCCCCCGTTGTCGCGGCGGGCCCGGGCGAGCGCCACCGCAACCTCCAGGCTGGTCAGCGCCTGCCGGCCGTCGCCGCCCGCCCGCTCGGCCAGGTGGGCAAGCGCCTCCTCGTCGGCGTCGGCGCCCTCCGCCTCCAGCCCCTTGTGCAGCAGCAGCTCCACCGCCGGCGGGTCCAGCGGCTGGAGCCGGAAGAGCGTCGACCGCGACAGAAGTGGCGGGTTGACCTCGAAGTAGGGGTTCTCGGTGGTGGCCCCTATCAGCACCAGCAGGCCGCTCTCCACCGAGGGCAGCAGGGCGTCCTGCTGAGCCTTGTTGAAGCGGTGGACCTCGTCGAGGAACAGGATCGTCCCCTGTTCCTGCTCCCCCAGCCGCTGCTCGGCCCTGGCCAGCACCTCGCGCACGTCCTTGACGCTGGCCGACACCGCCGACAGTTGCTCGAACGCCTTGGCCGTGTGGCGGGCGATGACCTGGGCCAGCGTGGTCTTGCCGGTGCCGGGTGGGCCCCAGAAGATCGCCGATGACAGTCGGTCGGACTCCACCAGCACCCGCAACGGCTGGCCCGGGCCCACCAGCTCGTCCTGGCCCACGATGTCGTCGAGCGACCGAGGTCGCAGCCGCGCCGCCAGCGGCGCCTGCCGCGCCAACCTCTCCTCGGCCGCGGCGGCGAAGAGGTCATCCCCGACGGGCCCGGACTTCCGCGGCATTCCGGCGAGGGTACCGGCGTTCGACCTGGGAATCGCTGGGCGCGGCGCCGTGCCCGGTCGCGGGCGCAGTCGGTCATTGCCACTCCCTGACCAGGGGATGCGACAATCTGGGCGTGTCCGAGGCACGGCGACGGGTGACGCTGACGCACGACGAGGTCGCCCGCGTGCTGCACCGGGCGTCCGAGATCGAGGCGGCCGCGGACGGACCGGCGACGGGCGACCACTACGACGCCGAGGCGGTCGAGCAGGCGGCCGTCGAGGTGGGGCTGTCGCCCGCCGCGGTCCGTCAGGCGGTCGCGGAGCTGCGGGTCGGCGTCCTGCCGGCGGACGTCCCCGCGGGGCGGCTCGACCGCAGCCGTGTCGCCACCTCGCGCTTCGTCGCCCAGCAACGCCTCGTCGAGCGGCGGCCCGAGGCGGTGCACGCCGCCGTCGACCGCTTCCTGCGCAGCCAGATGCTGGAGCTGCGGCGGCGTAGCGGCGACCGCGCGCTGTACCGCCCCCGCCGCGACCTGGTCGCCAGCCTCCGGCGCGGGCTCGACTTCGCCGGCGCGATCAAGCTCGACGGCATTCGGACGGTGTCGGCGCTGGCGACGCCCGCCGACGAGCGCACGCTGGTGCGCGTGGAGGCGGAGCTGGCGTCCAGCCGGGCCAACGTCGTGGCGGGCGCCGCGGGCACGGGTGCGGGCGTCGCCCTGCTCATGGGCATCGGCGGGGCGCTGGCCGCCGAGCCCGGACTGGTCATCGCCGCGGTGCCGGCGGGCGCGGCCGTGAGCGCGGGTGGCCTCCGGATCGCAGGCGGCCGCTGGCGCCAGCGCCGCGACGACGTCGCCGAGGTGCTCGCCGCCCTCCTGGACCGGCTCTGAGCCGCCCCCAGACCCGAACTTGTCGCAGTTGGCGCTGCCATGGCCGCCCTACATGCGGCAAGTTCGGGGGTGGGTGGCGTCAGGCCTTGGGCGGCAGCGTCCGCAGGCCCAGCTCGGCAAGGTGCGCGGGCTCGATCGGCGTGGGCGCGCCGGTCAGCGGATCGACGCCCGACTGGGTCTTGGGGAAGGCGATGACCTCGCGGATGTTCTCCTCGCCAACCAGCAACGCCACCAGCCGGTCGATCCCGATGGCGAAGCCCGCGTGGGGTGGGGCCCCGTAGCGGAAGGCATCGAGCAGGAACCCGAACCGCTCCTGCGCCTGTTCGTCGGAGATGCCGAGCACCCGGAAGACGGTGCGCTGCACGTCCGCCCGGTGGATCCGGACCGAGCCCGAGCCGAGCTCCCAGCCGTTGAGCACCAGGTCGTACGCCTGGGACCGCACGCCCAGCAGGTCCTCCGGGTCGCGGGACGCCAGCAGCTCGAGATCGTCCGGGTGCGGCATGGTGAACGGGTGGTGAGCCGGCACCGGCCTGCCCTCCTCGTCCAGCGCCTCGAAAAGCGGGAAGTCGACCACCCACAGGAAGTTGAGGCCGCCCTCCGTCACCGGTGGCCGGCCCAGCTCGAGGCGGAGCAGGCCCAGCACGTGACGGACCACCCGCCGATCGTCGGCCACCAGGAACAGCAGGTCACCCGGCTCGGCATCCATGCCTTCGCGTACCTTGGTGAGCTCGTCGTCCGACAGGAACTTGGCCACCGGGCTGTCGAGGCCTTCGTCCGTGACTCGCATCCACACCAGGCCCTTGGCGCCCCAGCGCTTGGCCTCGTCGGTCAAGTCGTCGAGCCGCTTGCGCGAGGTCGCCTCGCTGCCGCCCGGCTGCCGGATCCCCTTGACGCACTGGCCGGCGAACGCCTTGAAGCCGCTGTCGGCGAACACGTCCGAGAGCTCGACCAGCTCCATGCCGAAGCGCACGTCCGGCTTGTCCGAGCCGTAGCGCTCCATGGCCTCGTGCCACGTGATCGTCGGCATGTCCCCGACGTCGTCGATCGACGTCACGGCAGCGACGCAGCGGCGCACCGCGTCGGACACGAAGTCCCGGACCTCGTCGCGCCCCACGAAGCTGGCCTCCAGGTCGAGCTGCGTGAACTCGAACTGGCGGTCGGCCCGGGGGTCCTCGTCGCGCAGGCAGTGGGCGATCTGGTAGTAGCGATCGATCCCTCCCACCATGCAGAGCTGCTTGAACAGCTGTGGGCTCTGCGGCAGGGCATAGAAGCTGCCCGGTTGCAGCCGCGACGGGACCACGAAGTCCCGGGCCCCCTCGGGCGTCGATGCGATCAGCAGCGGGGTCTCGATCTCGACGAAGCCCTGCTCCTCCATCGAGCTCCGGAACGCAGCGTTCGCCAGCGCCCGCGCCCGCAGGTTGCCCAGCATCCGCCCGCGGCGCAGGTCGACGTAGCGGTACCGCAGCCGGAGGATCTCGTCGGCCTCCACGCGCTCGTCCACGGGGAACGGCGGCGGCTCGGCGACGCCGAGGATCTCGACCTCGCACTCGCCGAGCTCGACCTCCCCGGTGGCCAGGGTGGGGTTTGCTGTTCCCTCGGGACGCAGGCGCACCACGCCCGGTGATGCGGGCGACCCACTCGTTGCGTGCGTCGACCGATCCGTCGACGACGCACTGCACGAGCCCCTCGCGATCGCGCAGGTCGACGAACGCCAGGTGCTCACCGTGCTCGCGGCGGTGCGCCACCCAGCCACACACCGTGACGCGCTGGCCGACGTGGGCCGGGCGGAGCTCGCCGCACCAGTGCGTGCGCAGGCCCCGTGCCGGGCCCGCCTGGCCGACGCGGCCGCTCACGTGCCCGAGTCCTCGGGGTGGGCCGCCAACAACTTGCGCACCACGTCGACGACGTGGTCGCGGTCGACGACCTCCTGCTCGCTGCGCGCCAGGTCGCGCACCGTCGCCGTCCCGTCGGCCGCCTCGCGTTCGCCGACGATCACCGCCACGTGGGCACCCGAACGGCCGGCCGCCTTCATCTGGGCCTTCATCGACCGACCATCGAACGCCCGATCCGTCCGCAAGCCGGCGGCCCGCAGCTCGGCGCTGACGTCACGAGCCGCCCGGCCATCGGTCGTGTCGACCACGAAGGCGTCGAGGCTGGACGCCGGCGCAGCGAAGACTCCTTCGGCGTCGCACGCCAGCAGCATCCGCTCGATCCCGGAACCGAATCCGATGCCGGGGGTGGGGGGACCGCCCAGCTGCTCGACCAGTCCGTCGTAGCGCCCGCCCCCGATGATCGTCGACTGCGCGGTGTCCAGGGCCTCGCTCTGGAACTCGAACAGGGTGTGCGTGTAGTAGTCGAGGCCGCGGACGAGGCCCGGCTCGACCTCGAACGGGATGCCGAGCGACCGCAGGCCGTCCTCGACCCGTTCGAAGTGTCGGCGCGAGGCGTCGTCGAACACATCGGCGATGCGGGGGGCATCGGCCACCGCCGCCTGTGTCGCCGGCCGCTTGGAATCCAGCACCCGCAGCGGGTGGCTGTCGATCTTCTCGCGATCCTCAGGGGCCAAATCGCCGGCCCGGCCGCGCAGCCATGCGGTGAGCGCCTCGCCGTACGCGACCCGGTCCGCGGGGGTTCCGAGCGTGTTCACGATGAGCCGCCACCGCCGCAGGCCAAGGGCGTCGAGGTAGGCGCCCCCGAGGGCGATGACCTCCACGTCCAGGTCGGGGTCGGCCGCGCCGATGGCCTCGACGTCCAGCTGGTGGTGCTGGCGCAGGCGGCCCGCCTGTGGGCGCTCGTAGCGGAACACCGGGGTGACGCACCACACCTTCCACGGCGTCGGCGGGCGGTGCTGCACGTACGCGCGGACGACCGAGGCGGTGGCCTCGGGCCGCAGGGCGAGGTGGCGGTCGCCCTTGTCGTGGAAGTCGTACATCTCCTTGCGGACGACGTCGGTGCCGACGCCCAGGCGCTGGAACACGCCGAGGTCCTCGAACAGCGGCCCGTGGACGAACCCGTAGCCGAAGCGCTCCGCCACTCCGGCGAACGTCGCGACCATCCGCTCCCAGCGCGCCGACGCCGGGGGCAGCACGTCCTGCGTGCCGATCGGGGCGCGGAAGGCTTCGCTCATGACCCGCCGAGGCTAGCGGTGCCCCCATCCGCCCCCGAACCCGGTTGTCGCGCCCGGTCGGAGTGGATCGCGCCGGCCCGGCTAGCGGGCGTCGCCGGTGGCGTCGACGACGGCCGCAAGCAGCTCGACGATGCGCGGACCCCAGCGCGAGGAGATGTCCGCGTCGAGGACGACCACCGCGTCGTCCCGCACGGCCTGGAGCTCGTCCCAACCGGGCCGGGCGGCGACCTCGGCGGGATCCTGGCCCGTGCCGTCGGTATGGGCCAGGAATATGACGTCGGGGTCGGCATCGAGCACGTACTCGGCAGACAGCTGCGGGAAGCCTCCGGCGGTGTCGTTCACGGCGTCGGCGATGCTCACCATGCCGGCCAGGCCGAGGAGCTCGCCGATGAACGTGTCCGACGTGACCGTGTACAGGTCGTCGCTCAGCTCGTAGAAGTAGCGGAGTTGCGGGTCGCGCTCGGGCGCCGATGCCGCGAGCCGCTCGAGCTCGGATCGCAGGTCGGCGGCCAGGGTGGCGGCGGCGTCGGGGTGGCCCGTGGCATCGCCCAGCACGTCGATATGGCGGTAGACGTCGTCGAGGCTCGCGGCACTGGGGAGCAGCAGGGTCGGTATCCCCAGCGTGTCGAGGGCTTCCACGACGCCGTCACGATCGCCGGCGACGACGACGAGATCGGGCTCATAGCCGCCGATGGCCTCGACGTTGGGCTTGAAGCCACTGAGATCGGTGACCGGCGTGCCGTCCGGGAAGTCGGAGTGCCGGTCGACCGCGACCACCTGATCGCCAGCCTCGATCGCGAAGAGCAGCTCGGTGAGGGACGGCGACAACGACACGATGCGCTCCGGCTGTTCCGCGAGCTCCACGGTGCCGTTGTCGGCGGTGACGACGACGGGGAACGCCGCTTCGGCGTCGGCGGGCTGCGCTGCGGCCGTCTCCGACGACGCGGTGTCGGCATCGTCGCCGCAGCCACCCACGACCGTGGCCGCTGCGATCAGGACGGCGGTAACGCGGGCGGTGGCGGTGCGTGGCATCGGACGCTCCTCGGTGTCTGGGTCAGCTCAGAGAGTTCGCAGGGCGGCTTCGAGCCGCTCGGCGCGCAGGTCCGAGAGCGGCAGGTGGCGGGCATCCATGGCGGCGGCGAGCCGTCCGGCCAGGCCGAGGTGCGAGTGGCCCGCCGGCTCGACGTCGACTACGACGGCGGGAAGGCGGCGCCGGGCCACGACTGCGGCGGCCGCCAGGGCGGCCGGGAAGGGTTCGGGACCGGCGGTGGCGCGGCCGTCGGTGACCACGACGAGGATGGGCCGGAGGGTCGGGCTTGCGGCCCGGGCGGCGAGGTCGACCGCGGTGGTGATCCCCTCGGCCAGCGGAGTCTCGCCACCGGTGGGCAGGCCCTCGAGCCGGCTACGGGCGACCTCGACGCTTCCCGTCGGGCGCAGCACCACCCGGGCGCCGGCGCCGCCGAAGGTCACGAGTGCGACGCGGTCGCGGCGCTGGTACGCGTCGACGAGCAGGCCGAGCAGTGCGCCCTTCACCGCCGCCATCCGCCGGTCGGCGCCCATGGAGCCCGAGGCGTCGACGGCGAGGACGAGCAGGTTCCCGGTGCGTGCCTCCCGGCGCGACTCACGTAGGTCATCGGGCGTGATGCGCCGGTCCGCGTCCGGTTCGGTGGCCCAGCGCTCGGCGGCGGCGGTGAGGGTTGCGACCGGTGCCACCGATCGGGGCGACGCCGGCGCGGGGCCGGCACCCACGGTCCGGCCCCGGTCGGCGATGGCCGGCGAGCGGCGGCCCGTGGCCGTGGGTTGCTCGGCGCGGGGCGCCCGTAGTGTGGCGATCCGGGCGACGGGGCCGGGGTCGGCGACGGAGCCCGGCGGTGCCGCACCCGGGCCGTCCCCGCCGGCGCGGTCGCCGTCGGCGCGTTCCGCCTCCTGGTCGTCGTCGGGATGGCGCTCCTCGCCGTGCGGCGCGGGATCGGCCCGGCCCAGCACTTCGTCCAGCAGGTCGTCCAGGCCGGGAGGCGGTGCGCCGGGCGGATCGAGCGGCTGGCGGCGCGCACGGTGCGCCAGCACCAGGGGCGCGACCGCGCGGAGATCGGCCGCGGTGATCTCGGTGCGCCGGTGCCATCCGGCCAGCGCCGCGGCCGCCCGGGCGAGCACCAGGTCGGCGCGCAGGCCTTCGGCCCCGGCGGCGACGCACACCCGGGAGGCGGCCCGGAGCGTGTTCGCATCGAGCGGCGCCGGCGACGCGTTGCGGAGCCACTCGCGCAGTCCGGCCTCCTCCTGCGCCCAGGCCGCGACGAAGGCCTCGGGGCCGGAATCGAAGGCCACACGTCGGCTCACGGCCTCGGCGCGCTCGTCCGGGTCCGGCGAGGTGCGCACGTCGACGGCCAGCCCGAAGCGGTCGAGCAGCTGGGGGCGGAGGTCCCCCTCCTCCGGGTTCATCGACCCGACCAGCACGAACCGCGCCGCGTGGGTGTGGGAGACGGCGTCGCGCTCGACCCGGTTCACGCCGGTGGCGGCAACGTCGAGGAGCACGTCGACCAGGTGGTCAGCGAGCAGATTGACCTCGTCGACGTAGAGCACGCCGCCGTGCGCGGCGGCGAGCAGGCCCGGCTGGAACCGGACCTCGCCGCCCGTGAGCGCCGCCGCCAGGTCGAGCGAACCCACGACACGCTCCTCGGTGGCGCCGAGCGGAAGGTCGACGAACGGGGCGCCGTCGCGCAACGCAGCGAGGCCGCGGGCCAGCGTCGTCTTGGCCGAGCCCTTGTCACCCCGGAGCAGCACGCCGCCGATGGCGGGTTCGACGGCGGCAAGCAGCAGCGCAAGCTTGGCGTCGTCGGCACCGACGACCGCGCTGAACGGGAACGCTTCGCTCCGCTCGCTCATGTCGATGTCCTCCCGGGGGCTGCGCCCCCAAACCCCATCGCCCACCGGCTCGCTGGCGCTCGCGCCTCGGGCCGTCCATGGCTCGCTCCGCTCGCTCATGTCCGTGTCCTCCCGGGGGCTGCGCCCCCAAACCCCATCGCCCACCGGCTCGCTGGCGCTCGCGCCTCGGGCCGTCCATGGCTCGCTCCGCTCGCTCATGTCCGTCGCTCCTCCATGCCCTCCGCCGCCAGGAGCCCGTCGCGGAGAGCATCCCGGGCGTCGTCGCTGGCGTCCCACAGGCCCCGCTCGTCCGCCTCGAGCAGGCGCTCGCACACGCTCCGGAGCGCCCACGGGTTGGACCGCTCGAAGAACTCGCGCATGACGGGATCGGTGACGTACGCCTGGGTGACCCGTTCGTACATCCAGTCCTCGACGATCCCGGCCGTGGCGTCGTAGCCGAACAGGTAGTCCACGGTGGCGGCGACCTCGAAGGCGCCCTTGTAGCCGTGGTCGCGCATCGCGCCGAGCCAGCGGGGGTTGAGGACCCGGGTCCGCACGACGCGGGCCGCCTCCTCGGCGAGGGCCCGCACCTGCGGCCGGGACGGGTCGGCAGAGTCACCGAACCAGGCCCGGGGCGCGGCGCCGGTGAGCGCCTCGACGGTGGCGACCATGCCGCCGTGGTCCTGGAAGTAGTCGTCGCTGTCGAAGATGTCGTGCTCGCGGTTGTCCTGGTTCTTCACGGCGACCTCGATGGCTGCGAACCGGCGGCGCACCTGGTCGGGTGCGACCACGCCGGCGACCCCGCGCCGGTACGCGTGCCCGGACCAGGCCAGGTACACCTCCGCGAGGTCGGCCCGGGTGCGCCACGTCCGGCCCTCGATCGCCTGGTAGACGCCCGAGCCGTAGGCGCCGGGCCCCGGTCCGAAGACGCGGGCGTCGGCCAGCCCGACAGCGCGGACGGGGTTGTCGTCCGCCGGCTCGTCGAGGCCGCCGACCAGGGTGACGGCGTCGTCCAGCAGGTCGACCACACCGGGGAAGGCATCGCGGAAGAACCCCGAGATCCGTACGGTCACGTCGACCCGTGGCCGGCCGAGCTCGCCGAGCGGCACCGCCTCGACGCCCCGGATGCGGCCGGACTGGTCGTCCCAGAGCGGGCGCACGCCCAGCAGGGCGAGGACCTCAGCCACGTCGTCGCCCTGCGTGCGCATGTTGGCCGTCCCCCACACGACCAGCCCCACGGTGCGTGGATACGCGCCGGTCTCGGCCAGATGGCGTTCCACGAGCCGGTCGGCCAGCGCGCGGCCGACGTCCCATGCCAGCGGCGAGGGCACCGCCTCGGGATCGACGGAGTAGAAGTTCCGGCCGGTCGGCAGGACGTGGGCGGCACCCCGCGTCGGTGCCCCGCTGGGGCCTGCGGGCACGTGGCCACCGGCGAGGCCCGCGAGCAGGTTGGCGATCTCGTCGGATGTGCGCCGCAGGTTCGGCACCAGCGTGGTGGCGACCCACCGCAGCGTCGGATCGCCCCCCGCGGCCGACGGATCCCAGCGGCGTTCGGCCAGGGCCTCGACGCGGGACCGGCACTCTGCCTCCAGCCGGTCGATCTCCCGGGTCACGTCGGACGCAAGGTCGATCCCGAGCTCACCGGCGACCGTGGCGCGCAGGGAGGGCACGGTGCCCTGGGGCTGGCGACAGATGGCGAGGACGGTGTCGACGAGGCCCGGGCCGGTGGGCGCCCGCCCGAGGATGTGGAGGCCGCCCCGGATCTGGGCATCCTTCAACGCGCACAGGTAGCCGTCGATGTGGCCGACCATCCCGGCGAAGTCGTCCGGGTCCGGCATCGTCTCGACCCCGAGGTCGTGGACCAGCTCGGACGTGACGAGCAGGTCCCACAGCTGGCCGCGGATGGCGGGCAGCTTGGCGGGGTCGAGCGCCTCGATCTTGGCGTACTCGTCGAGGAGCCGTTCGACCCGGGCGAGCTCGTCGTACGTCTCGGCGCGGGTCATCGGCGGCGGCAGGTGATCGACGACCAGCGCATGCGCCCTGCGCTTGGCCTGGGTGCCCTCCCCGGGGTCGTTGACCACGAACGGGTACAGCAGGGGCAGGTCGCCGATGGCGGCGTCGGGGGCGCACGCCGCCGACAGGCCGGCACCCTTTCCGGGCAGCCACTCGAGCGTGCCGTGCTTGCCGAGGTGCACGACGGCGTCGGCTCCCCACTCCGCATCCAGCCACCGGTAGAACGCGAGGTAGTGGTGGGGCGGGGGCAGGTCGGGGCTGTGGTACGCGGCGATCGGATCCTCGCCGAACCCCCGAGGTGGCTGGACGGCCACCACCGCGGCGCCGAGGTCGATCCCGGCGAAGATCAGGTGGTCGTCGTGGACGCACACCTTGCCGGGTGCGGGCCCCCACGTCGACTCGACGGCGTCACGGAGGGCGGCGGGCAGGGTAGCGAACCAGGCGTCGTAGTCGTCGACGTGCAGGCGCCCCGCGGCCATCGTCTGCTGGGCCGGTGTCAGGACGTCGACGTCGTACGAGAGCCCGTCCGCCAGCCGGGCCATCACCGTGTCGGCGTCATCTCCGACCGGCGCGACGTCGTATCCGGCGCCGCGCAGCGCGTCGAGGACCGCCAGCAGGCTGGCGGGCGTGTCCAGGCCGACCGCATTGCCGATCCGGCTGCGCTTGGTCGGATACGCCGACAGCACCACCGCGACCCGCTTGCGGCTCGGCGGGGTTCGCCGCAGGTGCGCCAAGCGGGCGGCGAGCCCGGCGACCCGCTCGACGCGGTCCGGCACCGCGCGGTGGGCGGACACGGCGACGCCCAGTTCGTCGCCGTCGTCGACCACCTCCTTGAACGCGAACGCCGGCCCGATGATCCGGCCGTCGAACTCGGGAATGGCGACGCCCAGCGTCACGTCGAGGGGCGACAGGCCGGCGGTGCGGGCGGCCCACGCGTCGGTCGGCCCGGTGGCCACCACGGCCTGGAGCACGGCGACGCCCAGCGGGTCCAGCGGCGATGCCCAGCCCTCACCACGCCCCGCCGCCCGGGCGTCGCCCGACCGCACCACGCCACCGGCGGCCCAGGTCGTCGTCACCACCGCGTCGGCGTCGCGCAGCAGGTCGAGCACCGCGGGGGGCGCCCCGTCGGGCCCCGCGCGCAGCGAGTAGCAGTGCACGGGCCGCACGTTGGCGCCACGGGCCTCGATGGCATCGCAGAGCTGGTCCACCGGCAGGGTGTTGCCGGCCAGGACGTTGGCCCGGTAGGTCACGACCGCCACGGTCGGTCGGGCTGGGTCGTGGCCACGCGACCCCAGCAGGCCCACCGACGGGAGGTCGGCGGGTGGCTGGAAGCCGAAGCCCTCGAGCAGGACGGTGTCGGCGACGAAGCGCAGGAGGTTGGCCAGGTTGACCGGCCCGCCCGCGGCCCAATAGGCGGCCGCCTCAGTGATGATCCCGGTGGGCGCGGTCGAGAGCGCGGTCAGCTCCGCGTCGAGCTGTGCCTCCCCGCCGAACGCGAGCAGCGCGACGTGACGCTCGGCGCACGCGCCCCGGAGGCCGTCGAACGGCGCCTCCCACGCCGACCGGCCCTTGTGGAGCCGAACCAGCACGGCCCGCACGCCGTCCAACGGCGGCGCCGGCGTGCCGGCGTCGAGCCCGACACCGCCGTAAGCCCGCACCGGCGGGAACCCGTTCGGGAGTGACTCCACCGCCGCCCGCAGCGCGAGCAGCTCCAAGTCGTTGTTGGCGACGACGAGGATCATCGCAGCGAGCAGTCCTCGCACAGCGCGCCGTTGGCGGCCGAGGTCTTCCACCACAGACAGCAGGTCGTGCGCCGGTAGCGCCGGTGCGGTTCGACCCAGCTGCCCAGGCGCCCCACGCGGTGCGGGAGGGCTGCGGTGGCGGCATCGACGCGATCGCCGACGTGTGGACCGGCACCCTCCGCGCAGGCGACGGCGCCGAGGCAGGAGGCGATCGAGGCCGCGACGTTGCCCCACAGGAGCCGGCGCCCGATCGGGTGGCACGCCCGGAGCGCCTCCCCGAGCGGGTCGAGGTGGCGCCCGAACAGGCGCCCCACCAGCGCGTCGAGGTCGGCCAGCTCGCAGGCGTCCGGTCCAACGACGAGCGACGAGGGCCGATCCCGGGCGACGCCGACCCCGCTCCCGGACTCCGCGGCGGGATCCGGTGCCGAGCCCGCCACCACCCACGCCGCCAGCGTCGTCCCGGCGGTGCGGTAGGCGTATCCCTGCCACCACAGCGACGCCAGGACCTGCGGGTTGTCGCTCCCCCGCCCGCGGGCGGTCGCGGCGATCTCTGCCGCCAGCCGCCCGGGATCGCCGATGAGGTCGGCGGCGAGCAGATCGTCCGGCCCGGGCTGACCCCGACGGGCGCGCAGGAACGGGACCAGGCCCGCCACCTCGTCCAGCGACGTCATGGCGTGCACCGCACGGTCGCCGGCACGTCAGGAGGTCATGCTGAGCGATGCAGGTGCGGGTTGATCAGCTGACGCCCGCCTGCGTTGCGCCTCCGCCACGAGCCAGGCCAAGCCCAGGGTCAGCGTTGCCCAGAGCGCCAGGTTGGCCCCCAGGGAGGCGACCCGGAAGCGCCAGACCAGCGTCGCGGGCACCGACACCTCGTCGGGCGCCGGGGGCAGAAGGGCGTAGGCCAAGAGCATCGGCACGGCCACGCCGGCGACCACCGCGGGCAAGCGGCGGTGCTCCGGCCACCCCGCGGCCCGCAGTCGCCGGTCGAGGACCGTGGCGCCCAGACCCAGCGCAGCGGCGATGCAGATCACTGCGACGTAGAGGCCCTGACGTTCCGCCAGCGTCCCGGTATCGCCGACGGCCGGCGGGTTCGGCGGGTACTTGAACCACGGAGCGACCGTGAACGCCCCCGCCAGGATCACGCCCGCGAGCACCACCCGGCGCGCAGGGTCCGGCCGACCCCGGCGCAGGCCGTGAGCCGTCAACGCCAGCAGGGCCCCGAAGGCGGCGCCGGACAGTGCGTAGGCGCCGAACAGCCCCGCACCCCGCTGGTCGGACCGCGACACCGACGCCTCGTCGTCGTCGTGGGCTGCGGGATCCTCGGGATGGGCGGCGGCGTTGGCCTCTTCGATGGCGATGGCGTCGTCGACGGCCGGCTCACCGGCGATCAACGCGAACGTGGCACCGACGACGCCGGCGAGCAGCCCGACAACTGCCGCCGCGACCGCCAGCGACCGCAGGCGCGACGCATCCACCCGCTGCCACAAGCTGCGCATCATGGCGAGTGCGATTCAGTGACAGGGGACGCCGATGAGGTGGCGCCCGTCGTGGAACAGCTCGTGGAAGAAGGTGCCCGCCTGGCCGATCGCATGGGAGACCGGGCCCCCCTCGAAGGTGACGAGCCACAACAGCCCAACTGCGAGCGCGAGAAGCAGGAACCCTGCCCTCGAGATCGGCGCCGATGCCCCCTGGGGGACTGCGGTGATCGCCGCCATGTGGTACCTCCATCCTCGTGGAGTGGGCGACCTGCCCACCGTCGTCACGGCCGGTCTCCTGGCTCCCGGATCGCCGCTCCCCTCAGCCTTCCCAGGCCCGAAGGCCCAGTGGCACCCGCGAGGGATCGCTCCCCGGTCACAGTGGCGGGACCGCGTCGGAGTCGCACCGACTTCCCGGATTCGTGACTCCGGGGACGCTACTCGGGCACGCGCCACCCCGCTAGCGGGGCGGCTCGCAACACGGCGCCGGAAATCGACGGCCCCCGACGCCGCTGGCTGCGTCCTCGTCCTCGCCGCAGCTACGGCTGCGCCTTCGTCCTGCGTCCTTGCCACCGACGCCGGATGGCTCGCCGATTTCCGGACGAGCGTCACAAGCCACCCCGCTAGCGTCCCGCGTCGTGCCGATCCTCGGGCCCCGGCTCGTCGTCGCCGGAACCCACTCCGGCGTCGGCAAGACCACGGTGACGACCGGTCTCCTGGCCGCGTTGCGGGCCGCCGGGCACCATCCCGCCGCCGCCAAGGTCGGCCCCGACTTCATCGACCCCGGCTACCACGCCCTGGCCTGCGGCCGGCCGCCGCGCAACCTCGACGCCTGGCTCTGCGGCGCCGCCGCCATCGGACCGCTGGCGGCCCACGCCGGAGAGGGTGCCGATGTGCTCGTCGTCGAAGGCGTGATGGGCATGTTCGACGGCGCCGCCGACGGCACGCCCTCGTCCACCGCAGACGTTGCGCGCATCCTGGACGCCCCCGTCCTCCTCGTCGTCGACGCCGAAGCGATGGCCGGCTCCGTCGCCGCAGTCGTCCACGGCTTCGCGACCCTCGACCCGGCGGTCCGCCTTGCCGGCGTGGTGCTGAACCGGGTGGCGTCCGATGGCCACGAGGCCATGCTGCGGGAGGCGATCGCACCGACCGGCGTGGCGCTGCTCGGGGCGCTCCGGCGGGACGACCGCCTCGTCTGGCGCGACCGTCACCTCGGCCTGGTCCCGGTCGCCGAGGATCCCGCCGGCGTCGTGCGGTCCGTCGCCGCGCTGGCCGCCGCCGTCGCCGAGCGCGTCGACCTCGGCGCCGTGGTCGGGCTGGCGGAGACGGCCCCACGGCTGGCCGTCGATCCAGTAGCCCTGCCCTCCCCCGGGCCGGCCGTCCGCGTCGCGGTCGCCACCGGGCGGGCGTTCACGTTCACGTACACGGACACGCTGGATGCGCTCCGAGCCGGCAGTGCCGAGATCGTGGCGTTCGACCCCCTGGCCGACGAACGGCTCCCCGATCCCCTCGACGGCCTCGTCGTCGGCGGTGGCTTCCCGGAGGTTCACGCCGCCCGCCTGGCGGGGAACGAGCCGCTCCTCGCCACGGTCCGGTATGCCGTCGCCGCCGGGGTGCCCACGTGGGCCGAATGCGGTGGGCTGCTCTGGCTCACGAGGTCCGTCGACGGCCGCCCGATGGCCGGCATCGTCCCCGCCACCGCGCGCATGACCGACCAGCTCACGCTCGGTTACCGCGACGCCACCGTCACCGTCGCCAGCCCACTCGGCCCCGCCGGCACCCGCCTGCGCGCCCACGAGTTCCACTACGCCGCGGTCGATCCCCCGGGCGATGCCCTGGACCTTCGCAGCCGCTTCGGCCAGGGACGGGCGGGCTTCGCCGGCCCGACTCTCGTCGCGTCGTTCCTCCATCACCACCCCGGGGGCGATCCCTCGGTCGTTGCGGCGTTCCTGGCCGCCTGCAGGACCGGGGCGGGCGCCCGGGTCAGAGCCAGTCGCGCCAGCGGAACAGCACGTAGAGGGTGAGCGACGCGACCACCAGCGTCACCGTGGACAAGATGAACCCCCACTGATCGCCGGAGCCCGGGTAGGGAACGTTCATGCCGTAGTAGCCGGTGACCGCCGCCGGCACGGCGATGATCGCCGCCCAGCTGCTGACCTTCTTGACGATCTGGTTCTGGCGAAAATCGCGCAGGCTCAGGTTGGTCTCGACGATCGTGGCCACCAGGTCCCGCAGGGAGTCCGTCGACTCGCTGACCCGCAGGATGTGGTCGTACACGTCCTGGAAGTAGGGGTAGAGGTCTTCGGGCACCACGGTGTGCTCGCGGCGCAAGAGCGCGCTCACCGTCTCGCGCGTCGGCGCCACCAGCCGGTTGAACTTCACCAGCGCCCGTCGCATGTTGAACCAGTCCCGCTGCTTGGTGGCGTCGAGGGGTCGCTCGTCGAAGATGCTCTCGCTGATCTCGTCGTAGTACTCGTCGAATGCCCGGACCACGTCGAAGTACCCGTCGACCACGACGTCGAGGAGCCCGTACAGCAGGAAGCTCACGCCGTGGACCGCGAGCTCGGACGACTGGTCCCAACGCTGCCGCACAGTGTCCATCGGGAAGCGGTCGTCATCGCGGACGGTGATCAACCAGCGGTCACCCACGAACGCGTCGACCTCGAGGTCGATGAGCTCCCAACCGTCACGGTCGAGCTGTACGGCGTGGCAGGACAGGAACAGGTGGGTGGCGTAGTGGTCGAGCTTGGGTCGCTGATGCGGACCCAGGGCATCCTCGACCGCGAGCTCGTGGAGGCCCAGCTCCGTGGCCAGCTCGTGCAACTCGTTCCGGTTCGGGCCGCACAGATCGACCCACACGACCGTGTCGCCATCGTCCAGGTGCTCGGAGACGTCCGCCAGGGCGAACCCCTCGTCCTCCAAGACTCCCTTGCGGTACATCCTCGTCTGGACCTGGCCCACCGGCGCCTCCAATGTCCACCGAACCCGGTCAATGTCTCCGGCACCGCACAGTCTGGCCGATTCCGGCTCGATCCAGACCCGTGGCCGAGCGGCGCCTCTGCCGTGGCGCGCCCGCGAGCCGCTCACCCCCGTTGGGTGATGCCCCCGGAGGGCCGCCACGGTTCGCTGCGTCGATGGCCCCCGTGCAGCCCGAGCCAACCACCACCACGACGGAAGCGCCGACGACCACCACGTCCGAGACGACGACGACGCTTCCGACGACAACGACAACCGAGGAGCCGACCACCGAATCCACGGAGGCGCCCAGCACGACCACCGCGACAACCGTCGCACCCGCGTCCTCGGACGACGACGACAGCTTCATCTCGTCGGGAGCGGGGATCGCGCTGATCGTCGCGGCCATCGTGGCGGTGGTGATCGCCCTCATCGCCCTGGCAGTGGGCGCCAGTCGCCGATCGCGCAAGCGCAAGCTCGCCGATGAGATCGATGACGTCGTCGCCGACGGCGACCGAGTCGTTGCGGCGTTCGCGGTTCCGGCCGGTACTGCCACCGACGCCGCGGTCCGAGACAGCGCCCTGCGCGCCCAGGCGTCCGCGCTGTTGCCACGCATCGACGCAGTTCGCCAGCGGGCCGGTTCCGTCGACCCCCGGGCGGCGGCGATGCTCGGAGACCTGCAAGGGCAGACGCGGCAGGTGGCCATCGAAGCGGAGAGGAGCGAGCAGGCTCACGCCGGCGCCACCGGCGCCCAGGTCGAGTACGCCGAGGCCACGCTGCGCCAGGCCGTGCAGAGCCTGGAGACGGCGCTCGCACACGCTCGCTCGTGGCTCCGCTCGATCGCGCGCTGACGCTGCGAGCGCAACCGTCGGCCTGGGATGGGAGCATGAGGCGCGAGATGCCGTGGTTTCCGGATTTCGTCGGTGCCGTGGAGCTGGCGCGCAGGCAGACCCGGGCCGCAGGTCAGGCCGATCCGGTCGGCCAGTGGGGCAGCCATGAGCTGCCTCCGCAGGCCGGGAATCGACGTCTGTGACCGCGGCCCCGCCGGGCTGTTGGCCGCCGCCCGCTTCTACGACGACGTTCGAGCGCCTGGCGGCAAGTCCTGAGGGGTCCGGCCGGAGTGATCATCGCCGCCAGGAACGATCACTGCGCCGTCACCGGGAGGAATCCATGACGGGTCCAGCCGCAGGCCCTGAGACGGGCCACCCGCAGGACATGCTCGGCCAGACCGCCGTCGTCATCGGCGGAAGCGCCGGCATCGGGCTCGAGACCGCCCGGCTGGTACGGGCGCACGGAGCCGACGTGGTCCTGACCGCACGCGACCAGGACCGTCTCCGAGACGCTGCCGACCAGGTCGACGCCCGCAGCACGGCGGCCTTCGACGTCACGGACCTTGTCCGCCTCGAGCAGTTCTTCGAGGAACTGCCCGGGCCGATCGACCACATCATCGTCACCGGGCCGGGCCCGTACTACTCGTCGCTGGCCGACATGGACTTCGAGGCGGCGCGGCGGGACGTCGGCGACCGCATCGTCACGACGCTCGCCATCGCCCGCTACGGCGCCGCCCGGATGCGACCGCCCGGCACCCTGCTCTTCATGGGCGGCACCGGCGGCCGCCAGGCCGGAGTCGGCATGACCGTCATCTCGGCAATGACCGCGGCGACCCCGGCGTTGATCGCCAGCCTGGCGGTCGAGCTGGCGCCGATCCGCGCCAACCTCATCGCCGCTGGCTTCGTGGACACGCCCCTGTCGGCGTCGCTACTCGGCGACCAGCTCGACGCTCGGCGGGCCGAGCTCCGCGCCGCGCTCCCCATCGGCCGCGTGGTCGGGCCGGCCGATGTCGCCGCGCTGGCGGTGCACATCATGACCAACACCGCTCTCACCGGCGCGACCTACGACATCGACGGCGGCCAACAGCTCCTGTCCAACCGAGGAGGGTCCGGATGACGACGATCGCAGATCTCGCACAGCTTCTCCATGAGACGGCCGACCATCACGGCTCGTTCGAGGCCGTCGCCCCACCGCACGACTGGTGGGACTGGTATGCCGCGTACATGGACGCTCGCCAGGCGGGCTCGACACCGGACGAGGCATCCGCGGCGGCCGGACGCTACATGGCCGACGTCAAGCACATCGTCGTCCCACCGTCCTGAGCGGAGCCCCCCCGGACACGAGCACGCCCGCCGCGGCGTGGGTCTCGACCACTCGGCCAGGGACCGAACCAGGGTGTCCACGGGCGCGACGACTGCTGTGAACGGTGGCCGATCGTCGTTCCGCGTGCGCCCGACGAGCTGGGCGCAAGCACCGCGGCCGGTTTCACGTGGCGTGCCGGGTGGTTGCGGGGGCCGGCGCATGACGTCGCCATGGCGTTGTTGTGGCTGCCATTCGCAGTCGTGGCCTACGCGGTCGCCGACGAACCCGACCACCTGCGGTGGCTGGTGTCGGCCACGCTGCTGTTCTCCTTCGCCCACCAGCCGCTCACCCTGTGGTTGGTGTACGGCGACGCGCCCCAGCGCCGGGCGTACCGGCGACTGTTCACTTGGGCCCCCGCCGTCGTTCTGATCGCCGTCGCCGTAGGGACGTCGCTGCAACCCGCTCTCGTCGTGCTGGTGGCGGGCGTCTGGAACGTTGCCCACACGCTCCGCCAGCGCTACGGCGTCTCCCGCCTCTATGGCCGCCTCGCCGGGATCGACTGCGCGGGCGACAACCGATTGCTCTGGTCGTGGTTCGCGGTGGCGGTCGTCGTCGCCCTGGCCGGCACCGACCTGGGTCACGCCGCACGACAGGCGGGCATCGGCCAACGAAGCACGGCGGCCATCGACGTCCTCGCTTCGGTGGATGTGGTTGGGATGGTGCTCGTCCCGTCGGTGGTGGCTGTGGCCACCGTCGTGACCGGCGCGTGGGTCCGGGCCGAGCGACTGCGGTCAGCCCACAATCCGGCGCGCCTTGTCTACCTCGGCTCGACGGCGGTCCTGCTGGTCGTCCTTGCCGTGGCGCCTGTCGTCGGCTTCGTCGGCTACGTCGGAGCCCACGCCGCGGAGTACCTGCTCGTCGTGCGCTGGCGCATTGGGCGGGCCGCCGAACGAGCCGCCATCGGCGACCGGGTCGGAGCCGTCGCCCGGCGCGTCGGCAGCAACGGCACGGTCGGCCTCTACGCCGCCGCCGTCGTCGCCCTGATCGTCGGACTCCGCCGCTTCGACGGCAGCGACGTCGCCGGTGCCATCGTGCTGGCGCTGGGTGGGCTGCACCTCCTCTTCGACGGTTTCATCTGGCGGTCGCCGCGTCCGGCCCCCCGCGAGGCCGCAGACGACTCCCGCCGCGTGGTGCAGGGTCCGTGACCGGCCCACCTCGCCGAACCGGACATGCGGAGCCGCAGACCGGGGAGCCGCCAGGGTGTTCCCTGGTGCAACACCGCCGTGAATGGCGCGATCGTCATTCTCGGGACAACCCAGGGAGGCAGCCATGAGCACCGCCGAAGTACCCCAGGGAGCAACGAGCGACACGGGTGTCGGGAAGGTGGACATGAAGCTCGAGGTCGTCGTCATCCCTGTCTCAGATGTGGACCGCGCGACGGACTTCTACACCAAGCTCGGGTGGCGGCAGGACGTCACGCCTCCCGGCTCAGGGGTGGTCCAGTTCACACCGCCCGGCTCGTGGTGCTCGATCCAGTTCGGCACGAACCTCACGTCGGCCGCGCCAGGGTCGGCCCAGAGAACGTTCCTGGTCGTCTCCGACATCGAGGCGGCCCGGAACGAGCTGGTCGCCGACGGCATCGAGGTGAGCGACGTCTTCCACCGCGGCGCAGACGGGCCGGTCAGCGGTCCCGAGCCGGAGCACGGGAGCTACCAGTCGTTCGCCACGTTCAGCGACCCCGACGGCAACAGCTGGTTGCTGCAGGAGATCACGACGCGGCTGCCCGGGCGTGTCGACGCTGCCGCGACGGAGTTCGGTTCGGCGAATGACCTGGCCAGCGCGATCCGGCGCGCGGAGCTCGCCCACGGCGAGCACGAGGCGCGCACGGGCCAAGCGGACCCGAACTGGCCCGACTGGTACGCCGCCTACATGGTGGCGGAGCAAGCCGGCAAGGAACTGCCGACCTGACATCCGCGCCCGACGCCGTGTGCCCCCTCCAGCTCAGAGCCAGTCGCGCCGTTTGAACACCACATAGAGCGTCAGGCAGGTGAGCACCATCAGCGACAGGGCGAGCGCGTAGCCGTGGGCCCAGCCGAGCTCGGGCATGTGTTCGAAGTTCATCCCGTAGACGGTGCCGATGAGGGTTGGCGCGAAGAGGATGGCCGCCCAGGCGGAGATCTTCTTGACCTCCTCGTTCTGAAGGTTGCTGGCCTCACTGAGGCTGCGCATCTCCTCGTTCTGTTGCTGGGCGACGAGGGTGGCGTTGACGGTCAGCATGTCTCGCAACGCCTGATGGAACTCGTCGACGTGCTCGACGATCTGGGTGAGGTGGTCGTCGACGTCCCGCAGGTAGCGCTGGAGCTCGTCATCGACGTGGTACTTCACGAACCCCGCGGACAGGGCGGCGATCATGCCGACCAAAGGGCGGGTGGCGCGCTGGAACTCGGCGACCTCGCGGGACAGGTCATAGATCCGCCGCGAGACCTTCGGGTCGCCGCTGAAGACCTCGGCCTCGATCTCGTCGATGTCGTTGCTGAGGCCGGCCACCACCGGGTAGTAGCCGTCGACGACCTTGTCGAGCACGGCGTAGAGGACCGCCTCGGGGCCGCGTCGGAGCAGGTCGGGTTGGCTCTCCAGCCGGCGGCGGACGGAGCTGAACTCGGGCGCCTCGCTGTGGCGGACGGTGAGCACGAACCTCGGGCCGACGAAGATGTGGACCTCGCCGAACTCGACCTCTTCGACGTCGTCCATGTAGCGGGCGGGGCGGAGCACCACGAAGAGGGTGTCGTCGTAGCGCTCGATCTTGGGGCGTTGGTGCGCGTGGATGGCGTCCTCGACCGCCAAAGGGTGGAGCTGGAACTCGGAAGCCAGCGATCCCACCTCATGGTCCTCGGGCCGGTACAGGCCGATCCAGGCCATGCTGTCGGGGCGGCGGCGGAGCCTCTCGAAGGTATCGGTCAAAGACTTGGGGGAGGCCACTCGCTTGCCATCGACGTAGATGGCGCTGTCCACCATCTTCGACCGCGGGGCCTCGCTCGGAGCCTCGTCGGCGATGGCCAGCCCGTCGGCGTTGCTGGCATCGCGGTGCGGCGGGCGCGGCCGGCGAGCGCGGACGAGTGAGCGGATGGTCGGCCGGCGATGGTCGGTCACCACTCTCGTCCCCCGGGCCCGGTTTCGCCGGCGACGCATGCGGGCGAGGCCGACCGAGGTGCGCACGCGGAGGCATCGGCGACTGCGAACCACACGACCTCAGACGCTCCCGTGCCGCCTGCCCTGGTCAGGGCAACGCCCATCAGGCTCCTCCCCCGGCCACAGACGCCGACCTGACGTCACCAGCCGACAGTGATCGGTTCGATTATGCAGCGCGGTGCACCCACAACGAACGGCTAGCCGCCGACGAGGACGGCCGCTCCGACGGCGCCCGCCAGGTCGCCGAGCTCGGTCCGGACCACCGCCGGGGGATTGTCGGAGACGAAGAGGTGGGGCGTCATCTGCGTCACGATTCGATCAACGAACGGCTGACCGAGCCGATCGCCGAGGCCGCCGCCGACGATGATCGCCTCGAGGTCGAGCAGGTTCTGTGCCGACGCCAGACCGATGCCCAGCGCCCAGGTCGCATCCTCGATGAGCTTCTGGGTCATGTGATCACCGCGCTCGAGGGCCTTCGCATAGACGCCGGAGGTGAGGCGCTCGCGACCGTGCTCGCGCATGATGTGAAACAGGCTCGTCTTGTGGCCACGCGCGGCGAGCATCCGTGCCCGCCGTTCCATTCTTGCCCTCCCGGCATAGGCCTCGACGCAGCCGCGGCGTCCGCAGGAGCAGAGCCGACCTTCGGGCTTCACCACCATGTGACCGACCTCGCCAGCCGTCCCCCTCCCATCGTGGAGCTCGCCGTCGATGACGAGGCCCCCGCCGACGCCGGTTCCAACCCAGACCCCGAGGAGGTTGTTGAAGGGTCGACCGGCTCCCCGGCGGTGCTCGCCGAGGACGCCGACGCTGACGTCGTTGTTGACCCTCACCTGGACTCCATCGAAGGCCGCGGACACGCGCGGCCCCAGCTCGACGCGATCGGTGAACCCGGGAACGTTGGCCGCCAGCAGGACCGCCCCGGCGCGCGCATCGATCTCCCCGGGCGTGCCGATGCCGATGCCGCCGAGATCGGCGTCGGCCAGCGCTCCCGCCTTGAGCGAGGTCCTGATCGTGCCGACGATCGCATCGATCACGTCGGAGGGGTCTCCGGTCTGGGGAGTCAGCACACGGGCGCTGCCGACCACCTCTTCCTCCCGCAGGAGGACGGTCTGGATCTTCGTCCCGCCGAGATCGACGCCCGCTGCCACCTTCGTGGTCGCCATGTCACAGCGCTCCGGGAACGTCGCGGATCTCCACCTGCTCCCCCTTGGCGACCACCACCTGGGCGACCATGGCGGCCGGGAACAGGCCGTGCTCGACCACGCCAACGGTGTCGGCGAGCCGCCTCGCCAGTTCCCCGGGGTCGTCGAAGTCGGCCGTGTAATCGGCGATGACGCCCCCGTCGGGGCTTCGCGGCACGTCCCGAAGACGGACGGTTCCGAGGCGGCGGAGCGTGGCGCTGAGCCCGAAGTCCGCCAGCTCGAGCGGCACCGGGGGCGACAGGCGCTCGACGAGCTTGTCGGAGGAGATGATGACGACGAAGCGATCCGCCGCCGCGGCGACCGCCTTCTCCCGTGTGTGCGCCGCTCCCCCACCCTTCACGAGCCAACCCGACGGCGCGACCTGGTCGGCCCCGTCAATCGCGATGTCCAGTCGAGAGAGCGCGGCCGTTCCGCTGAACGGCTCGATGGACATACCGAGGTCGCGCGCCGCCTTCTCCGTTGCGGGCGAGGTCGATACGCACCGCACGTCGAGCCGGCGCGCCGCGAGTGCCCGCAGCAGGAACGCGACCGTCGACCCGGTGCCGAGGCCGACGCGCATCCCGTCCTCGACGAGACCGGCCGCTACCTCGGCGGCGCGGTCCTTCTCGCGCTCGGCGCTCATCGAGCCCCCACCTCGCCTCCTGCCGCCGCGGCTTGATCCGCGATCACCAGCTGGCTTGCGGTCTCGACCCGCCCGGCGGGGATCGAGTGGTCCCCTGCTCGCAGCAGCCGCAGCGCCTCGATCTTGTCTGCGCCGGTGATCAGCCAGAGCACCTGGTGGGCCCTGTTGAGGGCCGGGTAGGTGAGGGTCATACGGCGGCGGCCCTGGTAGACGCCAGTGAGCGCCACGTCGCGGTCGTCGACGTCGAGCACCGGGTCGCCAGGTACGAGCGACGCCGTGTGGCCGTCGGGCCCGATGCCGAGGTGGACGAGATCGAAGCGTTCCGGCAGCGAGCGGGCGTAGGCCGTGGCCGCTCCCTCGAGATCCTGACCATCGACCGGCATCGGCCGGACGTCCGCCCCCAACCCAGGGGGCAGGCTCGCCGTCAGGTGGGTGAGGTTGCGATCGGGATCGCCGTCGGGCGCGATCCGCTCGTCGACCTGGTAGATCGTCACGCGCTCCCACGCGACCTTCCCCGTCAGGTGGGCGAACATCGCCCACGGCGTGTGGCCACCGCTGACCGCGAAGCTGAACCGGCCGCGTTCGGCGACCGCGGCGTCCGCCTGCTCGGCGACGAAGGTCGCCGCGCGTTCGGCGACCGAGCCGGCGTCGGCCAGGACCTCGAATTCGAGGGCCACGCCTACGCCGGCTTCTCTTCGTGACCCCCGAAGTCCCGGCGCATCGCCGAGAGCAGCTTGTCGGCAAACTGGTCGAGGTCGCGCGAGGCGAAGCGCGAATACAGGGCCGTGGTGAGGACCGGAGCCGGAACGCCGACGTCGATGGCCGCAACCGACGTCCAGCGGCCTTCCCCGGAATCGGACACCCGGCCGGCGAACTGGTCGAGGGTCGGGGACGCATACAACGATTCGGCCGTGAGATCGAGCAGCCAGGAGCCGATCACGCTGCCGCGTCGCCAGACCTCGGCGACGTCGGTCGTGTCGATCTCGTACTGGTACAGCTCCGGCGCCTCGAGCGGCGCAGTCTCCGCGTCGGCTTGACGCTGGCGCTTGCCGGCGTCGGCGTTCCTGATGATGTTCAGGCCCTCGGCATAGGCCGCCATGAGGCCGTACTCGATGCCGTTGTGCACCATCTTCACGAAGTGGCCGGCGCCGTTGGGGCCGCAGTGGTAGTAGCCCTGCTCGGCGGGCGATGGCTCACCCGTCCGCCCGGGCGTGCGTGGCGCGGCGTCGACGCCCGGGGCGATCGACGCAAAGATCGGCCCGAGCCGCTCGACGACGTCATTCTCGCCGCCAACCATCAGGCAGAATCCCCGCTCGACGCCCCAAACGCCACCGCTCGTTCCCACGTCGACGTGATGGATGCCCTTCTCCCTGAGTGCGGCGGCGTGACGGAGGTCATCGTGGTAGTAGGTGTTGCCGCCGTCCACGATGGTGTCTCCCGGCTCGAGGACATCGGCCAACGACCCGATCGTCTCGTCGGTGATCGGGCCCGCGGGCACCATCACCCACGCCGTCCGCGGCTTCTCGAGCTTGGAGGCGAAGTCCCGAAGCGAATCCGCGCCGGTGGCGCCGCTGGCAACCACCGCCTTGACAGCGTCTGGCGAGACGTCATAGCCGACGCAACTGTGGCCGTCGCCCATGAGCCGCCGAACGAGGCCGGCGCCCATCCGGCCCAGGCCCACCATTCCGAGTTGCATAGGGGTCTTCGTAGGCACACGTAGCTCCTTTCCAGGATTCTCATGCGCGTAGCGCGCGATATCGGCGGATCAGGGCGTTGGTCGAGCTGTCGTGGCTGAGGTCGGGCTCGTCCGGCGACTCGAGCTCCGGGATGATCCGCCGGGCGAGCGCCTTCCCCAGCTCCACGCCCCACTGATCGAAGGAGTCGATCCCCCAGACCGTCCCCTGGGTGAAGACGCTGTGCTCGTAGAGCGCCACCAGCGTGCCGAGTGCGAACGGCGTCAACGCCTCGGTCAGGATCACGTTGGATGGCCGGTTGCCCTCGAAGATGCGGTGGGGAACGACCGCGTCCGCCGTTCCCTCGGCGCGCACCTCCGCTTCCGTCTTGCCGAACGCGAGCGCTTCGGCCTGGGCGAAGACGTTCGACATGAGGATGTCGTGGTGATCGCGGATCGGGTTCACGGTCTTTCCGAATCCGATCAGATCGACGGGGATCAGCTTCGTCCCTTGGTGGATCAGCTGGTAGAAGCTGTGTTGGCCGTTGGTTCCGGGCTCGCCCCAGAAGACGGCGCCGGTCTGGTAATCGACGACGCGGCCGTCGATGGTCACGTGCTTGCCGTTCGACTCCATCGTGAGCTGCTGGAGGTAGGCGGGCAGGCGCTTCAGGTACTGGTCGTACGGCATGACGCCGACCGTCTGGGCGCCGAAGAAGTTGCCGTACCAGACGCACAGGAGGCCCATGAGGACCGGGAGATTGCGTTCGAACGGGATCGTGCGGAAGTGCTCGTCCATCGCGTGGAAGCCCGCGAGCAGCTCGCCAAAGGCGTCCGGCCCCACGGCGAGCATGGTCGAGAGGCCGATCGCCGAGTCCATCGAGTAGCGGCCTCCCACCCAGTCCCAGAAGCCGAACATGTTGTCCGTGTCGATGCCGAACCTCGCGACGTCCTCGGCGTTGGTGGAGACGGCGACGAAGTGCTTCGCGATCGACGCATCGTCGCCGAGCGCGGCGAGGGCCCACTCGCGCGCCGTTTGGGCGTTGGTCATCGTCTCGAGGGTCGTGAACGTCTTCGAGCAAACGATGAACAGCGTCTCGTCGGGCGCGAGGTCGCGGGTCGCCTCGGCGAAGTCGGTCGAGTCGACGTTGGAGACGAACCGGAAGGTCAGGTCCCGCCTCGTGTAGTGACGCAACGCCTCGTACGCCATCACCGGCCCGAGGTCGGAGCCGCCGATGCCGATGTTGACCACGTTGCGGATCGGCCTCCCTGTGTGGCCCGTCCAGGCCCCCGAGCGGACGCGCTCGGCGAATGCGGCCATCCGGTCGAGGACGGCGTGGACCTCCTCGACGACGTCGACGCCGTCCACCACCAGCGACGTCCCCGTGGGCATGCGCAGCGCGACGTGGAGGACGGAGCGGTCCTCGGAGACGTTGATCCGGTCGCCGCGGAACATCGCGTCGATGTTCTCGAGCAGGCCGGATTCCTCCGCGAGTTGGACGAGGAGGCGAACGGTCTCGTCCGTTATCCGGTTCTTGGAGTAGTCGAGGTAGAGACCGGCACCCTCGGCGGCAAGCCGCTCGCCACGCGTCGGGTCGCCGGCGAACATGTCGCGCAGATGCAGGTCGCGAACGTCCTGGTAGTGGTTCTGGAGGGCCTCCCAGGCCGGGCGCGCCGTGAGCGGAACGGTCGTGGCGTTGGTCGTGACCATCGGACTCCTCCGGCTTCGGTTCAAGCGCGCAGCGCCGCGCTCTGCTCGTCGATGTGGGCGATGAGGTCGTTCCAAGCGTCGACGAAGCTCTTGGCCCCGTCCGATTGGAGCTTGGCCGCAAGCGCGTCGGGGTCGACGCCCGCCTCGGTGAAATCTGCGAGCGTTGCGTCCGAGTCGCCGCCGTCCGCGGGCAGCGGCGTGCCGACGTGCCCGTGGTCATGGAAGGCCCGGAGCGTCGCCTCGGGGACCGTGGTCACGGTGAACGGCGCGCCCAGGCACTTCAGGTACAGGTCCTCCGGCGCCTTCGGGTCCTTCGTGCTCGTGCTCGCCCACAGGAGCCGTTGCGTGCGGGCGCCGGCATTCTGCAGGCGCTGCCAGCGATCGGAGTCCATGACGTCGCGGTAGGCGCGGTAGACCTGCAGCCCGATCGCAACGGCGAGCCGGTCTCGCAGGTGCGGCGGTACCTGATCCTGCACCGCGACGTCCCAGCGGGACATGAAGACGGAGGCGACCGAGCCCACGACGGGATCCTGCTGCGCCTCGATGCGGCGATCGATGCCCCGCATGTAGGCGTCGGCGGCGGCCGCGTACTGGCCGGCGGAGAAGAGGAGGGTGACGTTGACCGGTATACCCGCCGCGATCGCCTGCTCGATCGCGAGCAGTCCCTCCTTCGTGCCCGGGATCTTGATCAGGAGGTTCGGCCGCGCAGCCTCGTTGTACAGCTCTTTCGCCACCTCGACCGTGGTGTCGGGGTCGTGGGCAAGCAGCGGCGAGACCTCGAGAGAGACCCAGCCGTCGAGGCCGGCCGTGCGCTCGTGGACGGGCAGGAAGGCATCCGCGGCACGCCGCAGGTCCTCGATCGCGAGCTCGAAGAAGAGCGCCTCCGCCTGGGTGCCCCTCGCCCCCTTCTCCCGGATCGCGTCGTCGTAGCCGCCGGCGGCGATCGCCTTGTCGAAGATCGACGGGTTGGAGGTCAATCCCGTTACGGAGTAGTCGTCGATGTAGGTCTGGAGCTGGCCGGAGTCGAGCATCTCCCGCGTGATGTTGTCGAGCCAGATGCTCTGGCCCCGTTCGTGGAGCCTCTCGGTCGCGGTCATCGCGCCTCCTCCCGACCGTTGCCTGCGGCCGCTACTTGCTCGCGGGCCACGTCTGCGACCGCGCCGGGCGTGAACCCGAACTTCTTCACGAGCTGTTTGAGAGGCGCCGAAGCGCCAAACGTGTGCATGCCCACGATCGCTCCGTCGTCGCCGACGAAGCGATGCCAGCCGAGGGTCGAGGCCTGCTCGATCGCGACACGCGCCATGACCTCGGGCGGAAGCACCTCGTCTCGGTACGCACGCGGCTGGCGATCGAAGAGCTCCGAACAGGGCATGCTGACGACGCGTGCCGTGATCCCCTCGGCGGCCAGCTCGTCGCGGGCGCCGAGCGCGAGGGCGACCTCTGACCCGGTCGCGATCAGGATCACGTCCGGTGGCGCCGTCCCGCCGTCCGCCAAGACGTAGGCACCCCTGGCGACCCCCGAGGCGGGCGCCATCGCCGTCCGGTCGAACGTGGGCAGCGCCTGGCGTGAGAGGACCAGCACGGCCGGGTCGCGCTGGAGCTGCATGACGCAGCGCCAGGTCTCGGCCACCTCGTTGGCATCGGCGGGCCTGAACACCAGCAGGCCCGGGATCGCCCTGAGCGACGCCAGCTGCTCGACCGGCTGGTGCGTCGGCCCGTCCTCACCCAGGCCGATCGAATCATGGGTGAAGATGTGGATGACGGGAATCTCCATCAGCGCGGAGAGCCGTATCGCGCCCCGTGCGTAGTCCGAGAAGATGAGGAAGCTCGACCAGAAGGGCCGCAGCTTCGATACCGCCATGCCGTTGGCGATCGAGGCGGCCGGCGTGCTCCCGGATCCCGAAGTGGAAGTTGCGGCCGCTGCCGTCGTCGGGCCCGAGGTCACCGGCACCGCCGAAGGTCAGCCGCGTCTTAGTCGAGGGAGCGAGGTCGGCGGCGCCGCCGAGGAGCCACGGGACGCGTCGGGCCACTGCGTTCAACACCTGCCCGGACGAGTCTCGGGTCGCGACGCCCTTGGCATCGGCCGGGAACGTCGGGATCTCCGCATCCCAGCCGTCGGGAAGCTCCCGGCGCTGCAGCTGCTCGATCTCCTCGGCCAGGCCGGGGTTGCTGGCCCGGTACTCGTCCAGCGTCACCCCCCAGGCGTCGTGCGCCTCCCGGCCGCGGGCGCCGACACCGTCGGCGAAGTGCTCGTAGACGCCGTCGGGCACGAGGAACTCGGCGTCCTGGGGCCAGCCCAGGAACCGCTTCGTCGCCTTGACCCCCTCCGGACCGAGCGGCTCTCCGTGGGCCTTCGGGGAGTCCTCGACCGGCGTGCCGTAGCCGATGTGGCTGTGGACGACGATCAGCGTGGGGCGGCTGTGCTCGGCCTTGAAGTCGTGGAAGGCCCGCGCCACCTGATCGAGGTCGTTGGCGTCCGGAACGCTGGTCACGTTCCAGCCGTAGGCGACGAACCGAGCGGCGACGTCCTCGGTGAACGTGATGTCGGTGTGTCCCTCGATCGTGACCCGATTCGAGTCGTAGATCCAGCACAGGTTCGAGAGGCGCTGGTAGGCGGCGAACGAGGCTGCCTCGGAGGCAACGCCCTCCATCATGCAGCCGTCGCCGGCCTGCGCGTACACGTCGAAGTCGAACAGCGTGTAGCCGTCGCGGTTGTAGCGCATGCCGAGCCACCGGCTCGCAACCGCCATGCCCACCGATGTCGCCACGCCCGCCCCGAGCGGGCCGGTGGTCGTCTCGACGCCGCTCGTCCAGCGGTACTCGGGATGCCCTGGCGCCCGGGAGTCGAGCTGGCGGAAGCGCCTGAGGTCGTCCAGCGAGACGGCGGGCCGCCCCAGCACCTCGTAGTCGGGATCGACCGCCTGCACCCGCGTCAGGTGCAGCATCGACCACAGCAGGGCCGACGCGTGGCCCGACGAGAGCACGTAGCGGTCGCGGTTCGGCCAGATGGGGTCGGCGGGGTCGAAGCGCAGGAACCGCTGCCAGAGCAAATACGTCAAGGGAGCGATGCCGATCGGCGTTCCCGGGTGCCCCGAGTTCGCCGCCTGAACGGCATCGATGCACAACGTCCGGATCGTGGCGATGCAAAGGTCGTCGAGCTCCGTCGTGGTCGTCGTCGCCATCACACGCCGTTTCTCGTTCCTGGCGTCTCCGCCGCGGCCTTCACCAATCGGTGGAAGGCGTCGGCCGGATCGTCGTCCCAGAACACCGCGCTTCCCGAGACGAGAAGGCTGGCGCCCGCCTTGCGGACGGCAGCGATGTTGCCGAGATGGATCCCTCCGTCGGCTTGGACCGCGACGTCGTCGGGGAGCAGCCGCCGCAACTCCGCGATGCGGTCCAGTGCCTCCGGAATGAACTCCTGTCCGGATAGGCCCGGATGGATGCTCATGCAGAGAACGAAGTCCGTTCCGTCCGCAGCCGACACCGCGACCTCGACCGGGGTTTCCAGGTTGCACGCCACGCCCACTCCGAGACCAAGATCCCGGGCCAGCGCGATCGTCTCCGCCGGCTCGCCCTCGGCCTCGATGTGGAACGTGACGCTGTCGCCGCCGGCCGCCTGGACGTGCTCGAGGTGGCGCGCCGGCTGCTCGACCATCAGATGGCAGTCCAAGACACCGCCCCGTCGGTGCACCAGGTCGGCGATCGACTCGAGCACGATGGGCCCCATCGTGATCTCGGGGATGAAGTGCCCATCCCCGACGTCGAAGTGGAAGACGCCGGCCCCGGCGTCGAGGAGCGACCCGAGCTGGGCACCGAGCGACGCGAAGTCGGCCGCATAGATCGACGGCTCCACCGCGACGCCGCGCCGCCACTCGGTCCGGCTCACGACGTCCCCACTCCCCTCGCACGGTCGCGCGTGAATGTCGGCCGGGTGCAGCTCGCCTGACCGCCGACCATCTCGGAACCTCCGGTGCCTTCCACCAGGGCGGGGGACTTGCCCATGCGGGACGCCATTCTCGCGCCCATCGGAGCAGAGCACCCTGGGTGCCACATCGTTCGAACGGGATGAAGTCGCCGGACCACCGTGGCGCACCGATGCTCACCTCAGCGAGAGCACGTTTCCTGCGGTGCATTGCTGTCAGGGTGGTTTGCCAAACCCTTGTCAGGCCTCCAGCCATGCTCCGGTTAATCGTCCGAGCATCTGTTCGTAACAGATGGGCCGGCGGCTGGATCAGCCCCAGTCCGTTGCCGTGACCAATCGCCGACGCCCGCGTGCGGGTCGGAACCCAAAAGACGGTGGAGCCCGAGGCCGAACGGGCACTCGACCTCGGGCTCCACCTGTTCCCGCCGGGATGTGATCGTCAAGCACTACCGATCGACGATCGCCCCGCTGATCATCACCGCATCGGCATGTGACGGCTGCCGGGGACGAACTCGTCCTCGTAGGAGCTGCTTTCAGCCCAATCCTGCAGTTGCTGCACATACGACTCGGCCTGCGCCATCTGGGCGGCCTGGTTGCCGGCCGCAACCGAGCTCGAACGCTGGTACTGCTCGGCCTGTGCCGTGAGCCTGTCGCTGGCGGCCTGGTACGCCCGCTGTTGGTTGGCCAGCTCGGCGGCCTGGTTGCTGAAGCGCTGGTCGCTGCCGACGCTGGCCGACGCCGACGCCCGAGCCAGCTCCTGGGCCTGGTTGGCGAGGTGCTGATCGCTGCCAACACCAGCGGCGCTCGGAGCCGCAACCCTGACAGCCTCGGTGTCATCGCCATTGCCGCATGCGGCGAGTCCAAGGGCTCCCACGAGGGCGACCGGTGCCGCCCAACGCAGTGCCCGCTTGCTGAAGTACGACATTGGTCCGTCCTCCTTGCCGGGTGACCGCCACCCGACAACCCGACGATGCGCCGCCCGGCCCAACCGTTCCGTCACACCTGACGCAGCCGTCAGGTGTCCTTCGTCACGGACCAATGCCACGCCACCAGGCGCCGGCGCCCTTTTAGGAACCTCAGATCCACCGGGTGGTTCCCGGCCGTCAGGTGGCGGTCGACGAGAGGAGCGTCACCGTCCGGCCACAACGGAGCTTGTCTCCCGCCTCGGGACTCACCCCGAAGGGGGGATGCCGGACCGGCGGCATGGGAGCCACGGTGGGCGCATGGGTTGTCTGCTTGCTGTCTTCGCCGGGATGTTCCCCCGCTTCGCGCTGATCATTTTTTGGATCGCGAGGCCGGAACGGATGGACGCCACGTTCACCACCTTCCTGTGGCCTCTTCTCGGCATCATTTTCCTGCCGTTCACGACCCTGATCTACGTGCTCCTATGGCAGCCGGGCACGGGCGTCACGGGTTCCGACTGGCTGTGGATAGCCCTGGCCGTGCTCCTCGACCTCGCCCACTGGAGCGCGTCGGCGAGCCAACGGAACGCCGTGCCCCAGCGCAGCGCGGTCTGACCACCGGCCGGCCCGTCTCGACGCCCGCTACGCATCAAACAGGACCACTGTCCCTCCTGTCCGTCCGCTGTGCGCCAGTTCTGCTACGCGGCGTCCGTGACTGCTCGCGCACCGACCCGGTCCAGCCCGTATCGTGGCGAATCGGACGTCGACCACGACGTCGCAGGCAGACCAATGGACCGGCTGGCTGTCGAGCCGGCACGGAGGACCATCAATGGCCGCGAACTCGACGGCCCGTCGGGCCCTGGCTGCCGTGGGCCAGCTTGCGCTCGGCGCTGCGCTGCTCACAACTGGTACCGGACATCTCACGGCACAGCGCCAAGAGTTCCAAGCACAGGTGCCGTCGTGGTTCCCGGCCGACCCGGACCTCGTCGTCGTGGTCTCAGGCGTTGTCGAGCTAGCGCTCGGCGCTGCTCTGCTCGGGACCTGGAAGCAGCCTGCCCGCGCTTTGGTCGGCGCCACAGCAGCCGCCTTCTTCGTCGCCGTGTTCCCCGGCAACATCGCGCAATACACAGGTCACGTGGACGCCTTCGGTCTGGACACGGACGCCAAGCGCGCCATCCGGCTGGTGTTCCAACCTGTCCTGGTGGCTTGGGCCCTGGCTTCGACCGACGCCGTGCGAGTCCTCCGCGAGAAGCGGACACGGGTCGGCTGATCCCGCATCGCCCTCATGGGCGGGCTCGGAGTGTGGGGACAGCGTCGATGGCTGCACGCGTACGTCGACGCCACGCTCGCGGCGTTTGGTTCTACCCACGCCCGATCGACTCGGCGCGCGTTTAGGGCATCGTTCGTTGCTCGCGCCCGAGACACAGATCGCGGACTGGTATCAGCGTGTCACCTCATCGATTTGCTCACGCCGTGGAGCCGTTGACGACGAGTGCCGAGACGTCGAATGCAACGTGGCCGTCGGCGACGGGGTCGGAGAGCTGCTCGTGTGCGGCGTCGAGCAGCGTGGCAAACCCGCGGTCATCGATGGTGTCGGCGAGCGTCCAGCCACGGATCTCCGTGTGGAGCCACGCTTCGACAGATTCGAATCGCGCGACGCCCGCATGATGCGTGACGGCCGGGTCGGAGATTGCGATTGTGGCGAGATCGACGAGCGTGTCCGGGTCGCCCAGCCGGAACGGGGCTCGGATGGCGTCGGCGGCATCGGATCCGAAGAGCTCATCGACAAGAGCCGCCAGGCGGGCGTAGCCGCGGTTGTTGTCGAGTCGATCCCATACCGCGAACGCCACGCGTCCGTCCGGCCGGGTGACACGGCTCATCTCGGTGAGCGCGCTCTTGGGATCGGTGAAGAACATGAGGGCCGAACTGGCTGACGGTCCGGTCGAACGAGTGGTCGGGGTACGGCACCTGTTCGGCAAGCCCGAGCTGCCACTCGATGTCTGGTTCGGCCCGGTGGGCGACGGTGAGCATGCCGTCGTTGGGATCGAGTCCTGCCACGTGGCCGTGTGCTCCGACGCGGGCGTGCGCGGCGCGGGCCAGCACGCCGGTGCCGCACCCGATGTCCAGCACGCGGTGCCCCGGTCGGACATCGGCGACGTCGAGAATGACGTCGGTCCACTGCTCGAACAGGGCGGGCACGAAGAACGCGTCGTAGACCTCGGCGGCGCTGGCGGACACTTGTCCCCGGTCGGTGTCGCTCATGTGTCCTCCTCGTCGGTGCCACGACGATCGTGCGCGTCGACCGCCCAGGTCGCTAGCGCGAATCTGTACCGGACCGCCGGCCGGCGGCGTGAGACACCCCCGTATGCGGTCGTATCGCGAGTACTGCCCCATCGCACGGGCGTCCGAGATCGTGGCCGAGCGCTGGACGCCGCTGGTGATCCGCAACCTGCTTTATGGCTGTCATACGTTCACCGAGATCGCCCGAGGCGTGCCGGCCATGTCGAGATCGCTGCTGATCAAGCGACTCAAGGACCTGGAGCGGAGTGGCGTGATCATCAAGACGGCCGACGGCACGTACCAACTGACCGACGCCCGGCGCCGATCTCGCCGGCGTGATCGATGCGCTCGAGGTCTGGGGCGTGCGCTGGCTGGACGTCACCACCGAGCACACGGATCCAGGGTTCGTCCTGTGGGCATGGGCGAGGTACTACCTGGAGCGGGAGAAACTGCCGGACCGCCGCGTGCTCGTCGAGTTCACGTTTCCCGACGAAGCGCCAACCAACCGGCGGTACTGGCTGTTGGCCGAGCACAGATCCGCGGAGCTTTGTTACTCGCAGCCGGGAGGCGAACCCGATGCGTTCATCACCGCCCGCTCGGAGGCGTTCACCCGGTGGCACCTGGGCGTCCTCGACTGGCGACGGGCGCTCGCCGAGGGTTCAATCAGCGTCAGCGGCACTGCCAAGCTGACACGGGCGATTCCCACATGGAACCGCCATCCCGATCCTGTCGCTCCGACCTTGTGAGGGTTCCGCACAGGTCGCCGGTTCGGAGTTAGTTCGTCCTCGTCCCGACGAGCCTCAAGCGAGGCTCGTTCCAGTCCCTCCGCCGCGCCAGATCTGCCGCTGTCGCGTCTCGGCGTTCTGTATTCGGGAGCAGGCAACCGGCGGCAGCTCGCAGTGGGCGATCGGGGCGGGCTAGTTGACTGGCGGTATGTCGGTCACGCTCTACGGGGTCTGCGCGGTGACGTTCATGATGGTGATGTACGCGCTGGAGGGCCGTGGCCGCGGGTTTGTGCTCGCATTCGCGGTCGGCTGTGTGCTGTCGAGCATCTACGGGTTCCTGTCGGGCGCGTGGCCTTTCGGCGCCGTGGAACTGATCTGGGCAGCGGTTGCTGTTCGACGCTACCGCGAGCCGATCGCGGCCTAGGCGCTCGGTTCGGGGCTTGACCTTCAACCCGGGTTGAACCTTTACAGTCGGGTCGTGACCACCTACACGATCGGTGAGGTCGCCGTCCGCACTGGCTTCGCCACGTCCGCCCTGCGCTATTACGAAGGCATCGGCTTGGTCGTGCCGGTCACACGCACGGAGGCCGGATACCGGCTCTATGACGAAGGAACGCTCTCCCGCCTGGCGTTCATCGCGCGAGCCAAGCAACTCGGCTGTTCGTTGGAAGAGATCACCGATCTAGTCCGCATCTGGGACGCCGAGCGATGCAGCCCCGTGCAGCGACGCTTCCACGAGCTGGTGACGACGAAGCTGGCCGTCGCCGAGCACCAGATCGCCGAACTGACCGCTCTCGTCGACCAATTGCGACACGCAGCCGCACAGTTGTCGGGACCCGCGACCGATGGCCCCTGTGATGAGACCTGCGTCTGCCTCACCTTCGTCGACATGACCACGAAGGCTTCCCGATGAAGCAGGCTCGCACGGACGGCCTCAGCACTCTCGGCGTGGGCGCCGCCGCTTGCGTCGCGTGCTGTGCCGGTCCCATCCTCGCCGTCCTCGGCGGTCTCAGTCTCGCTGGACTCGCTAGCACCTTGCTCATCGGCACAACCGGGCTCGTCGTCGCCGCCGCGGCCCTCGCTCCGCTGCTAGTCACCCGCCGCCGTCGCAACAATTGCTCGGTATCCGATGACTCACCGACACCCGTCGCCGCCCCCACCCGCAGACCCACCGACCTGTCGCGGAGCGCCCGATGAACTCAATCCCCCTGTACGACGCCACTGCACCCATCGCCTGCACCGCCGCCGACGACGAGATCTCCAAGCGCATCGCACAGGTCGAACGAATGCAAGCAGCACTCGATCACCTCGACCGCACCGAGCACGGCCTATTGCTCCGCTTCCCGAACGAACCGGCCGTCGAGGCCGACGTGTGGCGCTTCGCCATCAACGAGAAGCGCTGCTGTCAGTTCTGGGGCTTTGAGATCGATACGACACCGGATCAGATCACGCTTCGGTGGGACGGCCCGCCCGACGTTGCCGACTTCCTGGACCGACTGCACGCCTACTTCATCGGTGACATACCCCTCACCGCCGTCACCAGCCTGCTGTAGCCCATCGGCGGTACACATCTGCCGATCTCGCCCGCCAGGTTCTGCGTCGGTGATCGGCGAGGCAGCTCGCGCTCGCAGCGGGCACTAGGTAACGCTCCGAGAAGTGAGCACGGCCGCGAGGCAGCATCTGCCCGCCCGGCCTGGCGGATCACAGACACCTTGTGCGAGAAGTTCCATTACGGTCAGCGACAACGCGAAACCGTCGACTTGCCGCCCCGAGGCGGTACAGCGTCGTAGGACATCAGGAGGTCGACGCAATGAGGCGTTTGGCAGTTTCGGCATCTGTCGTCTTAGCGGTGCTGGG
The DNA here is from genome assembly GCA_963756425.1 of uncultured bacterium. GTDB lineage: Bacteria > Actinomycetota > Acidimicrobiia > Acidimicrobiales > VFJN01 > DASQUK01. The sequence goes on from CAVWNW010000002.1 coordinate 67,423, forward strand.
CGGGGCCGTCAGCCCGGCGGGAGCGATCACCGGAGGGGAGCTCGACGGCAACCGCCACCCGAACGTGGCCATGATCGCCTTCTACCAGCCAGACGGCCGCTTCCGCTGTTCGGCGACGCTCGTGTCACCAACCGTGCTCATCACCGCGGCCCACTGCACCGACGGTGTCCAGGGAAAGACGATCGTCACGTTCGACACGGTTTCTCCCCAGCCCGTCCCACGGGCGACCGACGACACCGGCAACGGGCTCTCGAACACCGGGTACACGACGACGCCTCAAGGCTGGCTGGCCGGCACTCCGCACACCCACCCCCTGTGGGACGGTGAGCTGCAACTCAACGACCTGCACGACGTCGGCGTGATCGTGCTCGACGCGCCTTACAACGCGGCCACACTGGCGAGCCTGCCACCGCTCAACTATCTCGAAACCCTGTCCCAGGGCAACGGTGGGCTGAACAAGCAGACCTTCGAGCTCGTCGGTTACGGGGTGTTCTTCGACAAGCCCGCCGATGGACCGCAGAAGCCCGCTGCTGTCAGTGATCTGACCCGCCGCTTCACCACGGCGGTCGGGCAGAACGCGACGTCGCAGGTGCTGAAACTCGCCGAGAACAAGAACGACTCGCGGGCCGGAGGCGGGTCCTGCTTTGGCGACTCCGGCGGGCCCGTGTTCCAGGGGGGGTACCTCGTTGGCGACACCAGTTTCGGTGCGAGCCAGTTCTGCCGTAGCTTCGGCGGCTACTACCGACTCGACATCGCCGACGCCCGCTCCTTCCTCGACGACTTCGTGCCCGTTCCCTGAGAGATCTGCTGGTCGGCGTGTGTCATGTGCGGGCCATTCTGAACTCATACTGGGCAGGTTGGGCCCGTCCGGAGGGCAGGGTTGCTGATCTGGCTCAGCCGGCAGAGAGGTGGCGGACCATAGTGATCGAGGTACCACCCGTCCGGTTCTCCCGACCGCTGCCGTCGACGGGCCGGAACCCGAAGCGCTCGTAGAGGCGGCGGGCCGGATTGTCGGCGCGCACGCTCAGGCTCACCGCGGCGAACATCCGCTCGGCGTCCAGCAGCAGCCGCTGCAGCAGCGTCCCGCCGATGCCCTGCCCGGTGAGCGCCGGGTCGACGGCGATGGCCATCTCCGGGATGGTGTCGTCCACGTAGCCGTAGGCCGCGTTGTCGCCCATCAGCAGCCGCAGCCAGGCCGCGCCTACTGGCTCGCCGTGCCGCATGGCGACCACGCCGAGGTCGCTGGGGCGCCCCCAGCCGTCCACGTAGCGGGCCAGCTCGGGCATGCCCTTGAGCGCCTCGACGCCGTCGACCTCGTCGCCGGCATGGGCCGCCTCCAGCAGCATCCGCCACAGGAACGGCTCGTCGCCCACCACCGCGGCCCGCACCGTCAACTCGACCACCCGAAAAGGTCTACCGCCACCACCGCGCGAATCGGGTAGGACAGGGGCATGACGATCGCCGAGCTCAGAGCCGTCGTGCTGGACACACCCGAGCCGCGAAAGCTGGCCGAGTTCTACCGGGCGCTGGTCGGGGGTGAGATCACCTACGACGACGGGGAGTGGGTGAAGCTGCGGGACGGCGACACGGTGGTGCTGAGCTTCCAGCTGGCGCCCGACTACCAGCCACCGGTGTGGCCCAGCGCCGAGCACGGCCAGCAGTTCCACATCGACGTGAGCGTGGACGACGTCGACCGGGCCGAGGCCGAGGTGCTGGACCTGGGCGCCACCAAGCACGAAGTGCAGCCCCCCGAGGGCGAGGCGTGGCGGGTCTACCTCGACCCCACCGGCCACCCCTTCTGCCTGTGCTGGGACTAGCGGTCCGACAATCGCGCCCGGGTCCTCGTACGAGCTCAGCGGATTAGCTTCCCGTCGATGACCCCCGCTCGCCCTCCTGTCGTAAGCCAGGCCGAATGGGACGCAGCCTTGGCAGCCATAACCGAGCGCGAAGAGACCGTCGGCACCGCGATGCACCAGCTCGCCACCGCGCGGAAGCGCATGCCGATGGTGCGGGTCGAGCATGACTACCGGTTCGAGGGTCCCAACGGGCGGCGGTCGCTGCCCGAGCTGTTCGACGGGCGCAGCCAGCTCATCCTGTACCGGTTCTACTTCGAGGAAGGAGTTGACGGCTGGCCCGCGGCCGGGTGCGCCGGCTGCTCGTCCGTCGCCGACGGTATTCCCCACCTCGGCCTCCTGCACGCCCGCGACATCACGTTCGCCATGGCATCGCCCGCGCCTCAGGCGAACCTACGCCGCTACGCCGAGCGCATGGGCTGGACCGACGTGCCCTGGTACACGATCTGCACCGAGCGCTTCTCGGCGGACTTCGGGGTCGACGAGTGGTTCGGTCTCAACGTGTTCCTGCGCGACGGCGACGACGTCTACCGCACCTACTTCCTCCAGCACGGGCCGATGGTCCAGACCATCGGCAGCATCTGGAGCATGATGTCCCTCACCCCTTACGGCGGGCAGTCCGACGACGAAGACGCGCCCGAGGGCTGGCCGCAGGCGCCGGTGTCGTTCTGGTACCGCCGTCATGACGAGTTCGACGAACCGGCGCCGTCAGCCAGCAGCGACGACAACGCCGACGGCGACCAGCGATAACAATCTGCGAACAGAGACCCTTCGAGGCCGCCAGCGATCGGTTCGGGCAATCGGTGCGCGCCGGCCGCGCCCTCATCCGGCGATTGGGACAGACGCGTGTTCGTGGGTGTCGTTTGATGGAACCACCGATCGCGGCGAAGCAGATCCCGGGCGTGGGTACCGGCGCCCTCCTTCGACCGCTGCTTGGCGACCGACAATGGTGGAGGCGGCAGCGCGGCTGGTGATCGGCCAACCCTCCCGACCCAGACCGTGGTCACGGGTGCTCGGTGCTTGGTCGGCGATGATTTCGGGCCTGCGATGCCGTCTACGCAGTGACGCATCGCACCAGTAGGGAGGACACCATGGGCAAGCTCATCGTGACCGAGTTCATGACGCTGGACGGGGTGGCACAGGCGCCCGGCGGGCCCGACGAGGATCGCGACAGCGGGTTCACCCACGGCGGCTGGCAGGCGCCGTTGCTGGACCAGGAGTCGGGTGACGTCATGTTCGAGAAAGCGAAGAGCATGGACGCACTGCTCCTCGGTCGGAAGACCTACGAGATCTTCGCCAGTTACTGGCCCACGGCTCCCGAGGAGATCCCGTTCACCGGACTGCTCAACCGGATCCCCAAGTACGTGGCCAGCCACACCCTGAGCGGCCCTCTAGCCTGGCAAGGCTCGGAACTCCTCGTTGGCGACCTCGCCGAGAGCATTACGGACGTGAAGGCGGGCCATGATGAGGTTCACGTCATCGGCAGCCTGGATCTCGTGCAGTCACTGCTGCGTCACGGCCTCGTGGACCGGTTGAGCCTGTGGCAGTACCCCCTGCTGCTCGGCAGCGGCAAGCGCGTGTTCGCCGACGGGACCGTTCCCACCGCCCTGCATTTGACCGACTCGGTCACCCATACCCACGGCACGCTCGAGCTCACCTATGAGACGGCCGGGATCCCCACTTATGGCGTCATCGCCGCGGAGGCGGACGACCTGTAACGCCTCGCCGGGAGATCACCAGCGGGCGATGACGACGGGTCGACACTCGACACCGCTGCCCCCCATCGCCATGCGCTCCCTCGCCCGGTGCATCCTCGATCTCAAGGCGGCCGAGGGCTGTAGATCTCGACCAGGTTGCCGTCGGGGTCGTAGACCATCGCGTAGCGGACGCCCCAGGGGGCATCCCACGGCGTGCGATCAACCTTGTAGCCGAGCCCCTTGAGCTTGGTGAACAGCGCATCGACGTCCCCGGCGGAGTCGACCTTGAACCCAAGTGCCACCCGGCCATGGGGCCCCGGCCGATAGTCCGGCGCATACAGATTGGCCCACTGCTTCGTACAGTCCCAGTAGATCTGCAGTCCGCCGGGAAGCTCCAGTTCGACGTGGATCTGGCCGTACGCCTCGACCGGGAACTTGAAACCCAGGTGCCGGTAGAAGGTGAGCGACCGAGCCATGTCGTCGACTACGACGCAGATGAAACCGGGACGAGGGTTCATTGTCTGATGGTCCCCCGGCTTGAGCCGTGATTCAAACTCGGGCTCGGGCACACCACGGAACTGCCGCTCGCTCGGTGCAGACCTGGTGCATCTCCCACGTACTCGCGGGGACGCTGGCGGCGCCCGGCGGTACGGTGCGCGCCATGGCGCTTGCGAGGTTCAAGGACGTCGTCATCGACGGGGCGGACCCGGCCCGGCTGGGTCGCTTCTGGGCCGACCTACTCGGTCGGACGTTGCATCTGCACGACGACGGGGACGCCGACGTCCAAGGCCCGACGCCCCAGCACACGGTTTGGGTCAACCGAGTGCCGGAACCCAAGACCACCAAGCAGCGCGTGCACTTCGACATCTACGCGCGGACGCTCGCCGATCTCGAAGCGCTCGGGTCGCGAGTCGTCGAGCCCCAGCGAGAGGGCCGGTCGTGGACCGTCATGGCCGACGTCGAAGGCGGCGAGTACTGCGCGTTCCTGCGTGACGAGATCCCCGCTGAGCGGATGCATGGTCTCGTCGTCGACAGTACCGACCCAATGGCCCAGGCCGAGTGGTGGGCCGGGGTCTACGACGCCGACGTCACGCACAACGAGCTCGGCTGGTCCACCGTCGAGAAGGTCGTCGGCATGCCGATCCTCACGATGGACTTCGTCCCGGTGCCGGAGCCCAAGACGGTCAAGAACCGGATCCACTGGGACGTCTCGGCAACCTCGGTCGAGCCGTTGGCCGATGCCGGTGCGACGGTGCTGCGACCCAAGGGTGACGGCGGCATCACTTGGACCGTGATGGTGGACCCCGAGGGCAACGAGTTCTGCGTGTTCGCCGACTGAGTCGCGATCGGGCAGCGGTTGCGTCACTGGCCCGCTTGGCTCGTGACTCGGTCGACATCGAGCGTCGCCGCAAACCGCATCGTGCCCGGCGGTTCGACATCCACGTGCGCACCCCGGTACTTGATCGCCACCTCGCGTTCGAGGGCAAGCAGCGGGTCGGGAACGAGGTGCACCCGGCCACGAAGCTCCAGATATCTCGTCGGCTCGGCGGGATCGACGATGACGACCGACGCACGCGGATCGCGCCGGAGGTTGCGAAGCTTTTGGCGCCCGTCGACCAGGCTGAAATGCACAGCCCCGTCCTTCCAGATGAACCAGATGGGCGTGGTCTGGGGCTCGCCCTTCGGCCCGATCGTGGAGACGAACGCGACGGCCGTGGAGTCCACAAGCGGCGCCAAGCTGGTCGGGATCCCTGCCGGCATCGGAGGGAGGGTAGCGACACCCGTTCCCGAGGGCTGCGGCTTCCGGCGCCACTGGCCACGGCGTTTTGTGCCGGGCTGCGGCGGGCAGCACCCGCCTGCAGCGGGCAATATGCCCGAAACGCGTGTGTCCGCAAAGGAGGGCACAGGATGTCCGCTGAGGTGTACACCCTGGGCGCCTTGCGAGCCAAGCGTGGAAAGGAGAGCGAGTTCATTGCTGCGTGGCAGGCGCTTGGCCGTTACGTCAACAGCCTTCCGCACCCGCCCGGCAAGGGAACCGTCTTGCAGAGTGTCGATGATCCGCAGCAGTTCTACTCATTCGGGCCATGGCGCACGCTTGACGACATCCAGGAGATGCGGAGCCAGCCGGAGACTCCCAAGGAGATCGCCAAGCTGATGGACCTCTGCGAAGAAGGACGACCGGGCACGTTTCGGGTAGTTGCCACCGCCTGACGCGCCTGGCGCCCGAACTGCCGATCTCGAGCGGCGTCGTCATGTGCTGCTCCCGCGGGAGACGGCGTGCGCTCCGTTCGGGCAACCTGTGCGCGTGTCGAGTCGCACCGCAGCACGGATTGCCCTGGCTCTTCAGGCGCTGTACGTCGCCTTGACCTTCGGTTGGAGAAGCTGGCTGCACTACCGCTCGACGGGCGACACGGGCTTCCGCCTCGGCCCGAAGACGCCATTTGCAGCACGCGTGGCGAGCGGCCTCATGGTCGGCGGAGCCGCGACCGGCCTGGTCGGTACCGCGATCGCAGCACGGGCAGAGTCGCGAGTGACGCCACGACGGTTCGTGGCCCTGATCGGAATCGTCTGCGGTCTGCTCGGGACGTATAGAGCTCAGCTCGACATGGGACGTTCCTGGCGGATCGGAGTCGATGCCGACGAGAACACCAACCTGGTGACCCACGGGTTGTTTCGCTACGCCCGCAATCCCATCTTCTCGTTCATGACGATCGTCGGGTTCTCGAGCTTCGCCGCCGCTCCGAACCGGGCAACTGCGGCGGGTGCAGCGATGCTCGCCGCCGGTGTGGAGGTACAAGTGCGGCTGGTGGAAGAGCCCTATCTTCAAGCGACCCACAAAGACGCGTACACCACATTCGCCCAACGCACAGGACGCTTCCTCCCGAAGATCGGCAGGCTCCGGAGTCACATCGCGTCATGCCAGATGCGTTGAACCTCGCCCGAGCCCGACCCGGCGCGGTGTCGGTTACGCCATGGCAATGCCCTTCACGCGTCGCGGAGCTGGAAGAGCGTCAGGCCCGAGAGCAGCGCGAATCCGGCATAGGTGGCGAGCACGCCCAGGCCCGGCCACGGGCCGATCGGCAGCTCGTCCAGCCTCATCGTGTGCTGGACGGAGAGGCCGGCCTCCATGGGCCCGTAGCGCTCGAGGCGTTGCTGCCAGCGCGGGTCGGACACGAGCTGGGCGACGATCGGAAGGCGTAGAGCAAGGTGGCCCGTAGCGCTCGAGGCGCTGCTGCCACCGGGGTCGGACAGGAGCTGGGCGACGATCGGGAAGGCGTAGAGCAAGGTCAGGACACCGGTGATCGCTCCCGCGGTGCCCCGGACGGCGGTGGCGACGCCGAGGCTGAGCAGCGCCACGAGCGCGAGGTACAGCACGGTGCCGACCGCCGCCCGCAGCGTCGATCCGTCGGCGAGCGACAGGGGCTCGTACCCGTTGGCGCTCGTGAACCCGTTGCCGGGCAGGATCGCCCGGCCGGCCACCAGCGAGCCGAGCACCCCGAGAACGCCGGTCACCAGCGCCACGGTGGTCACGGCCGCCACCTTGGCCAGCAGGACTAGACGTCGCGACGGGTTCGCGGCAAGGGTCGAGCCGATCGTCCCGGTGCCGTACTCGCTGCTCATCGCCTGCACTGCGAACACGACGACCGCCGCCTGTCCCAACCAGATGCCGCTGAGGCTGAGCTTGGTGGTGTCCTCGAAGCACTCGGACGGCGTCGGGCACTGCGAGGTGTCGACGGAGGCGACGGCGCCGGCGCTGCCCGCCACCGTCAGGGCAACCGCGGCTGCGAGCAGCCACGGCGTGCTCGGGACCGTCCACAGCTTGGTCCATTCGGCCCGGATGGCGCGATGCAGGCGTCGCACCGGCAGCGGCGTCACGCGTCCCGCCGGCGGAGCAGCACCGTCGCGACGCCGAGGGCGCCGGCGGCGTACGCGGCCAGGACGCCGAAGCCCACCAGTGGGGCGATGGCGGTGTCGTAGCGCTCGATGGTCTGCTGTACGGCGAACCCGGCCGCAGGGGTGAGCCGGGTGAGCCAGTTCGCGACGGACAGCGGGAGACCGGTCGAGACGATCGATGGCACGAGCAGCGGCAGGATCACCAGGGGGATGGCCACGGCGGTGTGGCGGACGATGGTCGCGACGCCGAGGCTCAACACCGCCACGAGGGCGAGGAGCAGCGCGGTCCCCACGACGGCCCGCAGGACGGTCGGGTCGGCCAGCGACAGCTCGGGGAGGCCGGGCGTCCGGGGGGTCGAGCGGAAGCTCGCCTGGGACACCAGGAACGCGACAACGCTGGCGACCAGCCCGGCTGAGAACGTGGCACCGCCGAGCACGATCGCCTTGGCCGCCAGCACCCGGCCCCGGCCTGGGCTGGCGGCGAACGTTGTCCGGATCATGCCCCGCTTGAACTCCGCCGTCATGAACAGCGCCCCGAGTGCCACCACGGCCAGCACGCCGACTGCGGCCCCGGCCAGGCTCTCCTGCACCAGGTCGTCGCCGAACGGCCGCATCACCTCGGCGATGTCACCGGAGCCCGTCAGCGTGAAGACGCCATCCGACTCGGTGGAGCCCCCCATACCCGCCTCCACCGAGGCGTCGTAGTCGTTCCATTCTCCGTCCCCCTGCGAGGGCGAGCCGTCGGCGGCCTCGATGCTGACGTTGTCGAACACGGCCTCCCCGAGCGTGGGCTCCTCGAAGACCGTCGAGCTGCCGTACTGCCGCTCGATCTCGACCGCGACCGGCGACGTGACGAAGAGTCCGACCTCGACGGTCGACGGTAGGTCGTGGAGGTCGACCTCGCCGACCTGCTGCCAGCTCGTCGCGTCGGACGACTCATAGCCGGTCACCACGTCGCCGGAGCGGGTCAGCCGCAGCCACCGCGGCACGGCGCGATCCTCGCTCCCGGCGACGTCGTGCTCGAAGCCCCACTGCAGCCGCACGCCATGGTCGGGCGTGACCAGCAGCGCGGCGTACGGGGCGCCCACCTCGAGGCGCTCCTTCACCATCACGCCGGCCTTGGCCCACTCGTGGCTGTCCTCCTGGGACACCACGCGGGCGACGATGCTGCCGTCGCCGGACAGTGGCTGGTGCACGAAGTGGAGCTCGTCCGAGAAGTCGGCCTGCTCGAGCGGCTCCCCGTCCTCGGCTTCTCCGCCGCTGCGGTCGCTGGCGTCGATCACGGCAACGAGAACGGTCAGCCCGATGACCGCGGCCAACGTCATCACCCAAAGGCGAACCGACTTCAGCTTGGTCCACTCGGCCAGGACGAGCCGACCGAAGCGGTCGCGCTCGTCGGTCACCCGATGGCGGTCGGCAGCAGGCCTCGTCGTGGTGGACATCACGAGTCACCCACGGCGACGGCCTCGTAGTCGAGCACGTCGCGGGTCAGCTCCATGTACGCCTCCTCCAGCGACGCCCGGTGTTGGGCGACCTCCATGACGGGCAGGCCGCGCTCGCCGAGCAGGGCGACGACGCGTTCGGCGGGCAGGCCCGAGACCGTCAGCGTCTCGCTGTCGCTGGCGGTCACTGTCGCACCGGCGTTGGCCAGCACTGTCATGGCCTCCGAGCGTCCGGATGTTCGCAATAGGATCTGATCCCTGGACGCCGCGGCCAGGAGGTCGCGCACGCTGGTGTCGGCGATGAGCCGGCCGCGACCAATGACGACGAGGTGGTCGGCGGTGTCTTCGAGCTCGCTCATCAGGTGGCTGGAGACGAGCACGGCGCGGCCCTCGGCGGCCAGCGACCGCAGGAAGCCGCGGATCCAGCGGATGCCGTCGGGGTCTAGCCCGTTGACCGGCTCGTCGAACAGGAGCATCGGGGCGTCGCCCAGCACGGCACCGGCGATGCCCAACCGCTGGAGCATGCCCAGGGAGAGCCCGCCGGCGCGTCGCCGCGCGGCCGACGTCAGCCCCACGAGCTCGAGCACCTCGTCGACCCGTCCACGGGCGAGGCCGTTGGACTGGGCCATCCAGAGCAGGTGGTCCCGTGCCCGTCGACCCGGGTGGACCGCGGTGGCATCCAGCAGCGCGCCGACATGGATAAGAGGTGTCCGTAGGGTCTGGTACCGCCGGCCACCGACGAGCGCCGTTCCCTGGTCGGGTGCGTCGAGGCCCAGGATGATGCGCAGCGTCGTGGACTTGCCCGCCCCATTGGGGCCGACGAACCCCGTCACCTGCCCCGCACGCACCGTGAAGGACAGGTCGTCCACGGCGGTCGTCGGGCCGTACCGCTTGTGCATCCCCCGCACCTCGATGTTGGCGTCCATGGCGGCGACGATACGAAGGGACCCCCGCGCTGTCGTCACGCCAAGGAGTCGTTCCAGTCCTCTCCGGCAGGTGACCCCGCCGGCGTCGGGTCCCCCCCGTGAGGGATGCTGGCCGTGTACTCAGCGGCGAGAATGCACGGGTGCAGGTCACAAGGGTTCGCACCAGCCTCCTCAGCCGCGCCGTCCCGACCGGCCGGCGGCTGGTGGCGACGCCGGAGGGGCTGCTGGTGGCCGGTCTCGTGCTCGCCCTGCTGGCCACGATCGAGATCGTCCTGGTGTCCGATCTCGCCGCCGACCGCTCGAGCACCGGACTTTCCGCGGCCATCCTTCTGGGCCTCGGCGCCACCCTGCCCGTCGCGGCGATCGGGACCCACCTCGTGGCCGCGACGGGCACGATCGCGTTCGCCGCTTTCCTTGCGCTGCTGACCGACGGGCGCCCCACGGTGGCCGGGACCATGGCGCTGGTCGTCAGCCTCTACCTGCTGGGCACGCGACACCGGTGGCCCGCAGTGGCACTGGTGGTCATTCCGTTCGCCGCGTACGCGGCGTTCGCGGTGGTCGATCCGGATACGACCGACGGACCGGCCGTCGCCCTGGCGTTGGTGACCCTGGGCTCGGTCGGCGCCGGACGGGCTCGCCGTCTACGGGGCCTGGCCCCGCGCGCGACGCCTCGAAGCAGACCATGACCGCTGCGTTCCTCGAGTACGAGGCTCGCGGTGAGCGGGCCCGGATCGCCCGCGAGCTCCACGACGTCGTGGCCCACCACATCTCGATGATCGCAGTGCAGGCCGAGACCGCCCGGCTCGCCACGCCGGGCATGCCCTCCGACGGCGCCCGACAGCTGCTCGCCATCGGCGACACCGCGCGGACGGCGCTGACCGAGATGCGCCGACTCCTCGGTGTCCTGCGGGAGGACGCGGACACGGACACGACGCGCCAGCCGCAGCCTGGCCTGCACCAGCTCGTCGAGCTGGTCGACGATGCCCGAGCGTCGGCCAGCGCGACGACGCGCCTCGTCGTCCGGGGCTGCGTCGCGCCTCTCGCCCCGGGCATCGAGCTCACGGTGTATCGGATCGTCCAGGAGGCCCTCACCAACGCCCGCCGGCACGCCCCCGGAGCGGCCGTCGACGTGGAGCTCGACTACGCCGCGGACGCGCTGCTCGTCCGCGTCAGGGACAGCGGCCCCGGACCGTCCGGTGCGATCGCGACCGACGGCTCTTCCACCGGCGGCCACGGCCTCCTGGGGATGCGCGAGCGGGCCGCCGCCGTCGGCGGCGAGCTGCGGGTCGGCTCGGCGCCGGTCGGCGGCTTCCTAGTCGAGGCCACCCTCCCGGCAGCCGGGCGCGCACCGGAGACCGTCGCCGGATGAGCCCCGACCTGCCGGTGCGCATCGTCGTGGTCGACGACCAGGAGGTCGTGCGGGCAGGGTTCGCCGCGCTGCTCGGCACCCAGGCCGATTTCACGGTCGTCGGGACCGCGGCCGACGGCGCAGAGGCGCTGCAGGTCTGCCGTGACCGGCACCCCGACGTGGTGCTCATGGACGTGCGCATGCCGACCATGGACGGCGTCGAGGCGACAGCGCGGCTGACCGCCGAGGCGAGCGACGGCCCGGTCCCCCGCGTCGTCATCCTCACCACCTTCGACCTTGACGAGCACGTCTACGACGCGCTCAGCGCCGGTGCCAGCGGCTTCCTGCTCAAGGACGTGACCGCCGAACGGCTCTTCGACGCCGTGCGGGTCGTCGCCGCCGGAGGCGCGCTCCTCGCACCCACGGTCACCCGCCGGCTGATCTCCGAATTCGCCCGCCAGCGACCCCGGCCGGTCCCCGAGCCGTCCCGTGGAGAGGCCCTGACCGGGGTGCTGACGCCGCGCGAGGTAGAGGTGCTGCGGCTCGTCGCCGAAGGCCTGTCCAACTCGGAGATCGCCGGTCGCCTGTTCCTCGGCGAGGAGACGGTCAAGACCCATGTGAGCCGGATGCTCCGGAAGCTCGGCCTGCGCGACCGCACCCAAGCCGTGATCGCCGCCTACGAATCGGGCCTCGTGACCCTCGGATAGCCGGGGGGCGGGGGGCGTTACACCCACCAACCCGCGACCCGTACTGAGGATGGTGACGACGAGCGTGATCCCGAAGGGGGACGGGGCGCGGCCAGCAGGATCGAGAATCAGCAATGCGATCGAGGTCTCGGCAGAGATTTCCACGATCGCCGCTGGATCGTCGTCAGCTGCCTGTGCCGAAAGGTCACGCAGCACGGTGGATCCATTCCGACACCCTGGTGCCCACGTCGCCGGCTACCGCTCTGACGCCGTCGAGATCTCCGGTGGAAAGCGACCGCGATCGGGCGTCGGATGAAGCGGCAGGCCGCCCGGTGGCGATCACCCAACGGGGGTGAGACAAGCGGTCCGTCGGATGCCGAGGATGGTGGCACCTCGCGAAGGGAGACCCGATGGCTCGAGCGACCGCTGGCTGCTTGGGCGCGCTCGCCGTGGCGGTGCTGGCGTTGGGCGCCTGTGGGGACGATGACGACGACGCCGATGCATCGGCGGCGCCCGTCGACGCCGCGACGCTGGAGGGGCGCACGTTCGTGTCGAGCGAGGTCGAGGGAGAGGCGCTGGTCGATGGCACGGAGATCACGTTGATGTTCGAACCGGAGCGGCTGTCGGCCCAGGCCGGGTGCAACACCCTCTTCGGAGGCTTCGAGATCAACGCCGGGACCCTGATCGTCGACCAGCTCGCCCAGACCCAGATGGGGTGCGACGATGCCCTGCAGGCGCAGGACGCGTGGCTATCGGAGTTGTTGCAGGGCCGCCCGACGATCGCGCTGGCAGGCGACAATCTGAGCCTGTCGGCGGAAACGGTGACGGTCACGCTCAGGGAAGAGGCGAGCGGTGGCGCGTGAGACGGCGTCCGTGGTCGCCGCCTTTCCCGCGCCCGACAGGGCGATGCTCGTGATCGTGAACTCGACCTCGGCATACCCGGCCGCGTAGACCCTGCCGCCGGTGCCCACCATGCAGACACCGAACAGGTCGGCCGGCACCCGTTCCAGCGCCGGGTAGACGCGAGACTTCACCGGCTCGGTGGCCCGGCAGCGGTCATGCGCCTCGGCGACGAGCGCGGCCACGAGGTCCGGGGGCGGGAGCTCGGCGGTCGAGACGTGTGCCACACCGACTCCGCGGCCTGGGCCGCCGGCCGGCTCGATCACGCCGCTACGATCAGCCGGCCGACGCCAACTCGACACCACCCGGACCGGGTGAGTCGGCGAAGCGCCTTGTCGGGAACGATCCTCCTGTGGTGCGGCTGTTGGTGTCGGGCGCGATCTATCTGGCCGCCAACGCCGCTGGACTCCTCGTGGCCAACGCGGTGCTCGACGACATGTCGATCGACGGCTCCGCCTTCGTCACGGCGGTGCTCATCTTCACGGCCGTGGAGGTCGTGGCGCGGCCACTGTTCACACAGATTGCGATCAAGCACGTCGGTGGGCTGATGGGCGGCACTGCGCTGATCGCCACGTTGGTCGGCCTCATCGTGACCGCGTGGGTGTCCGATGGGATCACCATCGACGGCGCGCTCACCTGGGCGCTCGCCACCGTAATCGTCTGGGCCGCGGCGCTGATCGCCGGCCTGGTCCTGCCGGTCCTCCTGGTCAAGAGGGCCGCTGGGGAGCGGGCGGCCCGGCGATGAGCTGATGATCGCCGTGAGGCACGCACGCCTGGGCGGTCCGCGCCAGTCGTAGCGTGCCGACGCCGGTCTATGCGCCGCATCGGTGCAGGTCACGGCAATAGTTCGAGTCAGCCGCCCCGGCCGGGCACGACCCGATATGCGTCGTAGATGCTGTCGATGCCCCTGATCGTCGACAACAGCGAGTCGAGGTGCGAGGGATCCCCCAGCTCCATGTCGAAGCGCATCTTCGACACCCGGTCCGAGCCGGTCTGGGTGGTGCAGCTCAGGATGTTGACGTGGTGGTCGGCGAACACCATGGTCACGTCCCGCAGGAGCTTGGCCCGGTCGAGCGCCTTGACCTCGACGGAGGCGATGAACACGCCACCCGGTTCGATGTCCCACTCCACGTCGATGAGGCGGTCGGCCTGGCCCGACGCCAGCGACACGGCGTTGGCGCAGTCGGCGCGGTGCACCGACACGCCCCGACCCCGGGTCACGAAGCCGATGATCTCGTCGCCGGGCACGGGCGTGCAGCAGCGGGACAGCCGGACGAACACGTCGTCCAGGCCCTCGACGTGGACCCCCGCCGGGCCCCTGGCGACCCGGTTGCGGCGCGGCTGGCGGATGGTGGTCGGGAGCGTCTCCTCTTGCTCCGGGCCGACCTCGCGCAGCGACTTGGTGATCCGCGCTGCCACCGCCTTCGCCGACACGTGGTTCTCGCCGATGGCTGCGTACAGGCCGTCGAGGTCCGCGTAGTTCATCGTCTTGGCGGTGTCGCCCAGCACGGACCCGCTCTGCAGCTTCTGCACCGGGAGGCCCTCCCGGCGCAGCGCCTTCATCAGGTCGTCGCGGCCCTGCTCGATGGCGTCCTCGCGCCGCTCACGCGAGAACCATTGGCGGATCTTCGAGGCGGCCCGGGGCGTGGCCACGATCTGCAGCCAGTCGCGGGAGGGCCCGGCGCCCTCGACCTTGGACGTGAAGATCTCGACGGTGTCGCCCGACGCCAGCTTCGAGTCCAGCGGCACCAGCCGGCCATTGACCCGGGCGCCGACGCAGGCGTGGCCGACCTCGGTGTGGATGGCGTAGGCGAAGTCGATGGGCGTCGCGCCCACCGGCAGCGTCACGACCTTGCCCTTGGGCGTGAAGACGAAGACCTCGTCCTGCTCGAGGTCGATCTTCAGCCGCTGCATGAACTCCTCTGGATCGGTGGTCTCCGACTGCCAGTCGACGATGCGGTTGAGCCAGGGCAGGTCGCTGTCGTTGGGGTCGTGGTCCTTGTAGGCCCAGTGCGCCGCCACTCCCTGCTCGGACCGGGCGTGCATCTCCCAGGTCCGGATCTGCACCTCCAGGGGCTTGCCCTGCGGCCCGATCACGGTCGTGTGCAGGGACTGGTAGAGGTTGAACTTGGGCATGGCCACGTAGTCCTTGAATCGGCCCTGCACCGGCTTCCAGGTGGCGTGGATCGAACCGAGCGCTGCGTAGCAGTCCTTCACCGACTCGACCACGACCCGCATGCCCACCAGGTCGAAGATGTCGTCGAACTCGCGGCCCTTCACGACCATCTTCTCGTAGATGGAGTAGAGGTGCTTCGGGCGGCCGGTCACGTCGGCACTGATGCCGAGCTCCGAGAGTCGCTGGCGTACCTCCTCGAGCACCTGCGTGAGGTAGAGGTCGCGCTCGGGCGTTCGCACCGACACCATGTGGTCGATCTCGGCATAGCGCTTCGGGTGGAGGGCGGCGAAGGCGAGGTCCTCGAGCTGCGTCTTGACGTCCTGCATGCCCAGGCGGTGGGCCAGTGGGCCGTAGATGTCGAGCGTCTCGTGGGAGATGCGCTCCTGCTTCCACGCCGGCAGCGCGGCGATGGTGCGCATGTTGTGGAGCCGGTCGGCCAGCTTGATGATCAGGACCCGCAGGTCCTTCGCCATCGCCACCAGCATCTTGCGCATGGTCGCCGCCTGCTGGGCCTCCTTCGAGTTGAACTGGACCCGGTCGAGCTTGGTTACGCCGTCGACGATGGCGGCGACGTCGCCGCCGAAGGACCGAGCGATGTCGTCGAGCGTGACCCCCGTGTCCTCGACGGTGTCGTGGAGCAGGGCCGCGGCGATCGTGACGTCGTCGAGCCCGAGGTCCGACACGATGCGGGCTACCGCGAGCGGGTGCTGGACGTAGGGCTCGCCCGAATCACGGCTCTGCCCCGAGTGGGCGTCGGCGGACTGCAGGTACGCCCGGGTGATCAGCGCGGTAGGGGCCTTCGGGTGCCGCTGCCGAAAGGAGTTCAACAGGGGCGCGACCTCGTCCGCCGGCGGCTGATGGTTGCGCCGCCACGGCAGGACTCGATCGACCGTGGGCACCCCTGCCTCCTTCTCCTTTTAGACGGTGACCAAAGCCAGCACGTCGTACTCTTTGGGCAGTTTCGCCCGTCCGTCGAGGAATCCCAACTCGACGACGAACGCCAGCCCGGCGATCACGCCCCCCAGACGCTCGACCAGGCGGCACGTGGCGGCGGCGGTGCCGCCGGTGGCGAGGACGTCGTCGATCACGTACACGGAGTCGTTCGGGGCGACGCCGTCTTCGTGGAGCTCGAGCATGTCAGTGCCGTACTCGAGGTCGTACGTCTCGGTGACCGTCTTCCAGGGGAGCTTGCCGGTCTTGCGGACCGGGACGAACCCGGCGCCGAGCCGGTAGGCCACCGCGGCGGCGAAGATGAAGCCCCGTGCCTCGATGCCCACGACCTTGTCGACGGTGAGCCCGGCGGCGTGGTCGGCGATGGCGTCGACCGCGTAGCGGAAGGCGTCGACGTCGGCGAGCAGCGGGGTCAGGTCCTTGAAGACGACGCCCGGCCGGGGAAAGTCGGGGACGTCGCGCAGGTGGCTCGCCAGCCACGCCGAATCACGGCTCATGGTGGGCGACGTTACCGCCCGGTCATGCGCCCAGGCGGGCCGCCGATTCAACCCGAACTTGCCGCGGTTGGCGTTGCCATGGCCCACCTAACGGCGGCAAGTTCGATGCGGGGTCAGCGGCTGCGCTTGGTCTTCTTGCGGGGGCGGGGCGGAATGGCACGTCCGCCGGGCGTGACTACGCGGCTGTCTCCGGCCGACGAGCCGGCGGCGGCGCCGCTGGTGGCAGCGGCGCGAGGGGGAGCCGAGCCGATGGCCGTCGTGCCCGCCGCCACGGTGGCGGCGACGGTCTCGGCCTCTCCGCCGCGGGCGTCGATCCGCCGCTTGATGTCGCGGTAGCGGGGCTCGCGCTCCTTGAGCCACGCCAGCAACGGCGAGGCGATGAACAGCGACGAGTACGCGCCGGAGAACAGGCCGATGAGGAGGGCGATCGCGAACTCCTGGAGCACGACCGCGCCCATGATCCACGAGCCGACGACGAGCAGCGACGCCACCGGCAGCAGGGCGGTGATGGTCGTGTTCAGGGAGCGCATGAGGGCCTGGTTGAGCGACACGTTGACCATGCCCCCGTAGCTCAGGCCCCCGGTCGACGACACGAGCCGCGAGTTCTCGTCGACCTTGTCGAACACGACGATGCCGTCGTAGATCGAGTAGCCCAGGATGGTGAGCACGGCGATCACCGTCGCCGGCGTGACCTCCAGCTGGGTGAGTGCGTACACGCCGATCGTGATCAGCACGTCGTGGATCAGGGCCACCAGGGTCGGGATCGCCATCTTCAGCTCGAAGCGCAAGGCGATGTAGATGGTGACGAGGACCAGGAAGACGATCAGCGCCCGGATCGCCTTCTCGCTGATCTCCCGGCCCCACGACGGTCCCACCGACGTGAGGCTGACGTCGTCGGCCGACGACCCGGTCACCTGGGCGAGGGCGTCCGTCACCTGGTCGCTGGTGTCGGCCGACACCGGTTCCGCCTCGATCCGCAGCTCGGTGCCCTCGTCGCTCTGGAGCTCCTGGATCGTGGCGTTCCCGAGGCCGAACTGATCGACTGCGTCGCGGGCGTCGGCCACCGAGGCGTCGCCGGCCGGAACTTCCCAGACCACCCCGCCCTCGAAGTCGATCCCGAGGTTGAGCCCGCGGGTCAGCAACGATCCGAGGCCGATCAGCACGGCGACCAGCGACAGGGTGAACCACAACTTGCGACGCCCGACGAAGTCGAAGTTGGTCTCGCCGTGGTAGAGCCGGGTCCAGATTGAGCGCCGCTTCGCGTTCGGGGCGGCAGCGCCGTCGCCGGATCCGTTGTCCGCCGAGGCGGCGTCGGGTGCGGCCGTCTTGTCGCTCATCTCCCTGCTCACTTCCCCGCCCCCGGTACCGGCGCCACCGCCGGGCGAGACAGGGCGCCACTCGACGCCAGCCCCCGGGCCACGCCGAAGCCGGGCATCTCGGTGAAGAATCGGTTGCGGGACAGCAGGATGACGGTCGGCCGGGTGAAGAACCAGGCCACGATCACGTCGAGGACTGTCGAGAGGCCGAGGAAGAACGCGAAGCCGCGCACCGACCCCACGGTCAGCCACCACAGGACGGCGGCGCCAAGGAATGACGAGATGTCGGCGGCGAGGATGGTGCGAAACGCCCGCTTGAACGCCCGCTCGGTCGACGTGCGCAGGGTTCGTCCGGCCTTGACCTCGTCCTTGAGCCGCTCGAAGAACACCACGTACGAGTCGACCGTCACGCCGATCGACACGATGATGCCGGTCACCCCGGCCAGCGTCAGGGCCAGGCCCCGGGTCTCGCCGATCCACGACACGATGCTGTACAGGAGCGCCCCGGAGATGCCGACACCCACGATCATCACCAGGCCCAGCGCCCGGTAGTAGAGCAACATGTAGAGCGCCACCAGGACCAGGCCCACGATCCCGGCGATGATGCCGGCGCGGAGCGAGTCCTCACCCAACGAGGCCGACACCGTCTGCACGCTCTGGCGCTCGAGCTCCACCGGCAGCGATCCGTAGCGCAGCACCAGTGCCAGGTCCTTGGCTTCGCCCTCGGTGAAGCTGCCGCTGATGGTGATGTCGTCCTTGCTGTAGGAGGGCTCGTTGATCGTCGGCGCCGACTGGACCACCGAGTCGAGGACGATTGCCAGTCGGCCGGTGGGACATGTCGCGCTGGGCGGGTTGCACTGGCCGGCGATCTCGTTGAACTTGTCGATGCCGTCGGCGCCGCCCTTCATCGACAGGGCAACGAGCCACTGTCCCTGGGGGATCTCGGCGCGTGCCGACGACACGATCTTCCCGGTGGCCAGCGCCGGCCCCAGCTCGAACACGCCCTCGTCCTTGCCGGCGAGCGTCACGGTGGCGTCAGCCTTGTCGTCCTCTCGGGGCGTCAGCTGCACCGGCGCGGACTGGGCCGGCGCCCCCGGCGCCGTGGTGGTGGTCGGCGGCGGCGCGGTCGTCGTGGTGGTCGGCTCCTGCGCGGCGCCGGCGCTGTCGCCCAGCGGGAGCCCCGCGGCGTTCTCGTCGGGCGCCGTGGTGGTCGTGGGTGGCGCGGTCGTCGTGGTGGTCGTACCGCCGCCGCCCGCGTTCTCGTCGGGCTGGGCCACCTCGGATCCAGTGAGATCCTGCAGCACCGGGCGGAAGCGGAGCTCGGCCGTCTGTCCAACCAGCTCCAGCGCCCGGTCACGGTTCTTCACCCCCGGCAGCTGGACGACGATGGCGTCACCTTGGCGGGTGATCTCGGGCTCGGCCACGCCGAGGGCGTCGACCCGGTCGCGGATGATGGCGACCGACTGCCCCAGGGCGTCGCTGCTCGCGTTGGAGGTGGGCTCGAGCACGACCGAGACGCCCCCCTGGAGGTCGAGGCCGAGCTCCGGGCTGCTGCCGGAGATGAGCGTCGCCGCCAGGCCGCCGACGGCGGCCACCACGATGAACACCAGGGGGAGCAAGAACTTGCGTCGCATTGCGTTCAGGTCGGATCCGTGGGCGTGGCCACGTCAGTGCCGGCCCGCTGCGGATCGTCGCGCGGTGGGCCGCCGTCCGCCGAGTCGCCGTTGGTGACCGCCTCTCCTGAGGCCGCCAGGTGGCCGTCCGCCTCCACGTGCTCCACGCGGCGCAGGACGGCCTGGCGAGCGACCCGCAGCTCCACGCCCGGGGCCACCTCCAGCAGCAGGTCCTCGGCACCGAGCTCGGTGATGCGGCCGTGGATGCCGGCGGTGAGGACCACCTCGTCACCGTCCTCGAGCCCCGCCACCAGCTGCTGGTGGGCTCGTACCCGCCGCTGCTGGGGGAGGATGAAGAACACCCAGAGCAGCACAAAGGTGACGGCGAGGACGATCAACGCTTGCATAGGCAGCCGGATGAGGTTACCCGGTGCCCCTGGGTGACTCCCCATCGCGGCCGCCGAGAATGGCGCCGTCAGGCCAGCGCTCGGCCAGCTCCGTTCGCAGTGTGGCCAGCGACCCGTCGGCGATCGCCTCCCGGACCCGCCGCACCAGCTCGAGGGTCCAGTGCATGTTGTGGATCGTCAGCAGCCGCGGCGCCGTGGGCTCGTCGACCAACAGCAGGTGACGCAGGTAGCCCCGCGACCAACGCGCACACACCGCGCAGGCGCACGCGTCGTCGATCGGTCCGGTGTCCGTCGCGAACCGGCGGTTGCGGAGGTTCAGGCGGCCGGTCGACGTCAGCATCGTGCCGTGGCGTGCGAGGCGGGTGGGCAGGACGCAGTCGAACATGTCCACGCCGAGCCCCACCACGTCGACGATCCCCAGGGGATCGCCCAGCCCCATGAAGTAGCGGGGACGATCCTCGGGCAGGCCCGCCAGGGCGGCCGCCAGCGCCGGGAGCATCTCGGAGCGGTGCTCCCCCACCGACAGCCCGCCCACGGCGTAGCCCTCGAAGCCGATGGCCACCGTGCGCGCCGCGCTCTCGGACCGCAGCCCGGCATCGACGCCCCCCTGGACGATGCCGAACTGGCTGAGGTCCCGGCGTTCGTGGGCCAGGAAGGTCTTGCGGGCGCGCTCGGCCCACAGCGCCGTCCGTTCCACGGCCGAACGGATCGCCGACGGCGGCGACGGCAGCGGCGGGCACACGTCCAACACCATCTGGATGTCACTGCCGAGCAGCACCTGCGCGTCGACGGCCCCCTCGGGCGTGAGGTGATGCGAACTGCCGTCGTAGGTGGACGCGAAGGTGGCGCCCTCGTCGTCGACGCGCGGCCCGAGCGAGAACACCTGGTACCCGCCGGAATCGGTCAGGATGTTGCCCCGCCAGTCGGCGAACCCGTGGAGGCCGCCCCAGCGGGCGACGACATCAGCGCCGGGCCGCAGCATCAGGTGGTACGTGTTGCCCAGGATGACTTCGGCCCCGAGGTTCTCGAGGTCGGCGGAGGACAGCGTGCGCACCGCCCCCCGGGTCCCCACCGGCATGAAGCAGGGCGTCCGGAACGTGCCGCGGGCGGTGCCGACGGTGCCCGTCCGCGCCGTCCCGAGGCGGGCGTCGACGGTGAAGTCGAGCGCCATGGGCTAGTGGACCCTCGCGCCCACTAGAGGCTCCGGTCGAGCAACATGGCGTCGCCGAAGGACAGGAACCGATAGCCGGCCACGAGCGCCGTGCCGTAGAGGTCGCGCCACCGGGCCCCGACGAAGGCATCGATCAGCACCAGCAACGACGAGCGGGGCAGGTGGAAGTTGGTCAGGAGCACGTCCACCACGTGCCACCGCCACGGACGGCGGATGAACAGCTCGGTCCGTCCCTCGAGTTGGCCCGACAGGGCCACCGACTCCAGCGCCCGCACGGTGGTCGTCCCCACCGCGATGACCCGCCCACCGGCGGCCCGCGCCTCCTCACACGCCGCCATGGTCCCCGCGCTCACCTGGTAGCGCTCGGCGTGCATGTGGTGGTCCTCGACCTTGGGGGCGGAGATCGGGCGGAACGTGCCCATGCCCACGACCAGGTCCACCATCTCGATGCGCACGCCGGCGGCACGGCAGCCGTCGAGGACGGCCGTGGTGAGATGGAGGCCGGCCGTGGGGGCCGCCACCGAACCGGGTCGGTCGGCGAACACCGTCTGGTAGCGCTCGGGATCGGCCAGTGGGGCGGTGATGTACGGCGGCAGCGGCACGACGCCATGCCGGTCCAGCAGGTCCAGCTCGTCGGCGCCGCCCGCCGTCCGCAGCTGAACGAGCCGGGTTCCGTCGCTCGGCCCCACCTTCCCGCTCCCACGGCCGCTCGGGCCCCACTTCCCGCTCCCACGGCCGCTCGGGCCGGACCCCCCGAACCGCACGTGCAGGTCGGCGCCGGCCGCCAGCTCCGTCCCCGGTGCCACCCTGCGGCTGGGGCGGACCAGCGCCTCCCACTCGCCGCTGGGGAGCCGCTCGAGGAGCAGCACCTCCACTGCGCCTCCCGTCGGCTTGGTGAGGTGCAGCCGCGCCGGCAGGACCCGCGTGGTGTTGACCACGACCACGTCGCCGGGGCGGACAAGCGCCGGCAGGTCGGCGACGATGCGGTGCTCGGGTGGTGCGCCGGACCCCCGGTCGACCAGCAACCGGGCACGGTCACGCGGTTCGATCGGCGTCTGTGCGATCGAAGCCTCCGGCAGCTCGTACGCGAAGTCGGCCACGTCCATGGGGTGTGGCAACGCTACCGGCGCGCTGGTCGCTGATCAGCCCCCGAACAGCGTGGGTGCGGCGCCGGGTCCGCCGCCGGTCGGCGGCGCCAGTCCCAGGTGTTCCCAGGCCGCCGGCAACGCCACCCGGCCCCGCGGGGTGCGCATGAGCAGGCCCTGCTGGATGAGGAACGGCTCGTAGACGTCCTCCACCGTCTCGGTCTGCTCCCCCACGGCGATGGCGAGCGTCGACAGTCCCACCGGGCCACCGCCGAAGCGCTCGCACACCGCCGAGAGGAGCGAGCGGTCGACCTTGTCGAGGCCCCTCCCGTCCACGCCGAACAGGGCCAGGCCGTTCTCGGCCGTCCGGCGGTCGACCGAGCCGTCGCCGCGGACCTCGGAGAAGTCGCGCACACGGCGGAGCAGGCGGTTGGCGATCCGGGGCGTGCCACGGGCGCGGCGGGCGATCTCGGCGCAGCCCGGCTCGTCGATGCCGACGTGGAGGATCCCGGCCGTCCGCCGGACGATGGACTCGAGGTCCGCGGCCGTGTAGTAGTCGAGCCGGGCCACCAGGCCGAAGCGGTCACGCAGCGGGCCCGTGATCGAACCGGTTCGGGTGGTGGCGCCCACCAGCGTGAAGCGCGCCAGGTCCAGGCGGATGGAGCGGGCCGCCGGCCCCTTGCCCAGCACGATGTCGACCTGGAAGTCCTCCAGCGCCGGATAGAGCACCTCCTCGACCGGGCGGGGCAGCCGATGGATCTCGTCGACGAAGAGCACGTCGCCGTGGTCGAGCTGCGTGAGGATGGCGGCAAGGTCGCCCGCACGCTCCAGCGCGGGGCCCGACGTCGCCTGCAGGTGAGCGTCGAGCTCGTTGGCGATGATCGTCGCCAGGGTGGTCTTGCCCAGCCCTGGGGGCCCCGAGAACAGCAGGTGGTCGGGCGCCTGGCCCCGCCGCCGCGCCGCCTCGAGCACGATGTCGAGGTGGGCCTTGAGCTCGGCCTGGCCCACGAATTCCGCCAGCCGCCGGGGCCGCAGTCCGGCGTCGGCCGCCGCCTCCTCGGGCTGGGACTCGGGATCCAGCAGCTCCTCGCGCATGGACGTCAAACCGGGCCTGCGGTCGCGAGGTGTCGGAGCGCCTGGCGCAGGAGCTCGGGGGCATCACCATCGTCGGGCAGCTCGACGGTGGCGCCGTGGATCTCGTCGGCCGAGTAGCCGAGCCCGGCCAGCGCCTCCCGCACGTCGGATCGGGCGGACGGCTGGTGGGTGACGCCGGCGCCGTTGGCGTTCGACGCCTGTCGCGAGCCAGCACCGGTCCACGGGTTGACGTCGGGAACGTGCAGGCGCGACTTGAGCTCGACCAGCAGGCGGGCCGCGGTCTTCTTGCCCACGCCCGGGACCAGGCACAGCGCCCCGACGTCGTCCTCGGCCAGGATGCGGGCCAGCGCCGCCGGGTCGTGGACCGAGAGGATGGCGAGCGCCAGCGACGGGCCGACCCCGTGCGCTCCGAGAAGGGCCTCGAACGTGATCCGCTCGTCGCGGCCGCCGAACCCGTAGAGCGTGTCGGCGTCTTCGCGCACGTGATGGTGCACCCACACGAACACCTCGTCGCCGACGTCGCCCAGCGCCACGGCGGTGGTGGGCGCGACGACCACCCGATAGCCGACGCCGGCGACCTCGACCAGTACCTCGCCGGCGACGCCGTCGGCGGCGCCCCGGTCGAGCAGCCGGCCTCGCAACGACCCGATCACGGAGACGCCTCCGCCCGCGCCTTCGAGGCCCGAGGTTCCGCCACCCGGAGCCCGAGGTCATCGGTACCGGTCCGGGAACTCGGTGCCTCGAGATCCGCCGCCCGGAACCCGATGGCCCCGGTCGCGCGGCCGGGCAGCGCTTCGACCCGCTCCCGCAGCGGGGCATGGGCCAGGTGGCACAGCGCCACCGCCACCGCGTCGGCGGCGTCGACCGGGCGTAGCGGCCTGGCGATGCCGAGCAGTGCCTGGACCATGCGCTCGACCTGGTCCTTGCCGGCGCCGCCGTCGCCCGTGACCGCCTGCTTGACGCGGTTGGGCGAGTACTCGACGACCTGGCATCCCGCCGCCACCGCCTCGACCATGGCCACCCCGGCCGCCTGGGCCACCGGGATCGCAGTGCGAGCATTGGCCTGGAAGAGCACGCGCTCGATGGCCATCACCGCCGGCCGGTGCTCCCGGAGCAGCGACCGCAGCTCGGCCTGCAGGTCGGCCAGGCGCTGCGGAACGTCGGCCGCCGGGTCGGTGCGCACGACGCCGGCCGCCACCGCCCGGGACCGGCCGCGGCCGAGCTGCTCCACGACGCCGTAGCCGCACCGCGACAAACCAGGATCGATGCCGAGCACGAACACGAGTTCGGAAGCTAGCCGACCCGCGCCGGCGCCCGGTGGATGCCCGGCGACCTAGGAACGTGCGCGGATAGGTACGTCGTCTCGGCGCACCGTTGTCACCGCTATCAGGAGGTGGTCGCGCCGCGGACCGCCTCGACCACCTCGTCGGTGGGCCGGAACCACAGGCCGGCCACCGCCCGGTGGGCGTAGCGGACGGTGCCCTCGCCATCCACCACGAAGATCGACCGCCGGTAGAACCCGACCGGCCCGAGGATGCCGTATGCCAGGCCCACGGCCTTGTCGGTGTCCGCCAGCAGCGGGAACGCGAAACCCCCCTGGTTGGCGCTGAAGCCGTCGTGGCTCTCCACCGACTGAGGACTGATGGCGAGCACCTTGGCATCGACCGACCGGAACTGGTCGATGTCGTTCGTGTAGCTGTTGAGCTGCCGGGTGCACACCGGGGTGTTGTCCCCGGGATAGAAGACGAGCACCACCGGCTGACCCTTGAGCTCCGACAGCGTGTAGTCACGGTGCCCGTCGGGGGTGCCGTCGGTGCCCGGCAGGGTGAAGTCGGGGGCCGCCCGGCCCACAGCCACGGTGTCGCTCACGGTGCCGCCTCCACGGTCTCGAGGATCGTGTCCGGGATGTCGAAGTTGGCGTGCACGGCCTGCACGTCATCGTGCTCGTCCAACGCGTCGATGAGGCGCAGCACCTTCTTGGCCCCATCGGCGGTGTCGAGCGGGATGGTGGCCTGCGGCACCATCGTCAGGTCCGACGACTCGACGCCGATGCCCTCGCCCTCGAGGGCCGTGCGCACAGCGTGCAAATCGGTGGGCGCCGTGATGACGCGCCAGGAATCGCCGTCGTCGATGATGTCCTCGGCCCCGGCGTCGAGGGCCGTCAGCATCAGCTCCTCCTCGTCCGCCGACCGGGGCACGACAATGGTTCCCTTGCGGTCGAACTGCCAGGCGACCGCGCCCGGCTCGGCCATGGAGCCGCCGTTCTTGGTGAAGATGTTGCGGACGTCGGCGCCGGCGCGGTTGCGGTTGTCGGTGAGCACGTCGACCATCACCGCAACCCCTCCGGGGGCGTAGCCCTCGTACGTCACCTCCTCGTAGGTGACCCCTTCCAGCTCGCCGGTGCCCCGCTTGATGGCGCGCTCGATCGTGTCCATCGGGATGGAGTTGTCACGCGCCTTCTGGAACATAGTGCGCAGGGTGGGGTTGGCCTCCGCGTCGCCGCCCCCTTCACGCGCTGCCACCTCCACCTGCCGGAGGAGCTTGGCGAACCGCTTGCCGCGGGCCTTGTCGGTCGCCGCCTTCTTGTGCTTGATGGTCGCCCACTTGGAATGGCCGGACATCACATCACCTCATCGAGGAACAGCTCGTGGAGCCGGGGATCGTCGCCGAGCTCGGGATGGAACGCCGCCACCAGCACGCGGCCCTGGCGACACAGGACAGGTCGGTCATCGACCGTGGCCAGGACCTCGACCTCGTCGCCGACGGCCTCGACCACCGGCGCACGGATGAACACGGCGTGCAGAGGACCGTCCCCGAGAGCCGCCACGTCGAGATCGGACTCGAACGATTCGAGCTGGCGGCCGAAGGCGTTGCGGCGGACGGTGATGTCGATGGCGTCGAAGCAGCGTTGGTCGTCTCGCCCATCGAGGATCTCGCCGCCGAGCAGGATCATGCCGGCACACGTGCCGAACGCCGGCATCCCCGCCTCGAGCCGCTCCGCCACCGGCTCGAACAGCCCCGCAGACTCGAGCAGCATCGACATGGTCGTGGACTCGCCGCCCGGCAGCACCAGGGCGTCGACGTCGTCGAGGTCAGGCGGCAGGCGGCAGGCCACCGGCTCGACACCGAGCCGTGACAGCATGGTCGAATGCCGTGCTGACGCCCCTTGCAGGGCCAGCACGCCGACCTTCACCTGGGGGCCTCGCTGCCTCGCACATGACGGTTCGATTGTACGGGGCAGTCCCCAGCGACGAGAATCGAACACCGACTGGGACTTTTTGGGGGACTCGACAGGCACTCGATCGACGACCGGAGGTTCTCCGTGCACGCCAAGACCCGCGGCATGACGCGGCCCGAGGTGAGCGGCCGTACGACCGGCACGAGTGCCGTCCGTCGGGCGGCCCTCGCGGCAGGTGGCCTGGCCCTGGTCGCCGGGGCCTGCGCCGGTGGCTCCAGCGCATCCACCGACGCCGCCGACCCCACCTTCGAGCGGGCGGCGGGCTCCTCAATCACCTACGAGGAGCCTATGGCCGACGTGGCCGATCTGATGGCGCCCGCCGCCGAGGGCCAACCGTGGCTCATCCTGGGATCGGTCTACGACCCGAAGTCGGGCTCCACCGTTGCCGCCACGTGGTCGGCCGACGACGGTCGCAGCTGGAAGCGGTCGGACGTGAAACCGGAGCACAAGGGCGTCAACGAGGTCATGTCGGCCGGGCAGCGCGACGCCGACGGCAACCTGGTCGCCGTGGGGTGGGTGGGCGACGAACCCGAGTCCGATGCCGCCATCTGGCGCTACCGCGCCGCAGGCGACGACAAGGGCTGGACGCTCAGCGCTCCCAAGGCCATGGGCGGCGACCACGAGCAGTGGGCCTTCGACGTGGCCAGCAACGACACCGGGATCCTGGTGGCGGGCGGCGAGAACGCCTGGGGCGAGGTTCGCCCCCGGCTCTGGTTCAGTGCCGACGGCGAGGCGTGGCAGAGCGTGGACGCCGGCGCCGGAGGGCCGTTCGACTCCACCGGCGATGAGTCGATCCGCGACGTCGCTGCCGTGGGCAACGGGTTCATCGCCGTCGGGTCGGCCACCGGCGACGGCCAGGACGGCGCCGCCTGGTTCTCACCCGACGGCACGACGTGGTCGAGGGTCGAAGCGCCCAGCCTGGGAGGTCCGGGACGCCAGGCGCTCGAGTCGGTGGTCTGGACCGGCAAGGCGGTGGTGGCCGGTGGGTACGCGAGCGACGGCAACGGCCAGGGCCAGGCGGTGATCTGGCAGTCGGCCGACGGCGCCAAGTGGTCCAACCCCTCGGCGCCCCTGGCGCTCGACAGCGACGGCCGGACGGCGGCGGCCGACTACAGCGTGACGAGCCTGTCCGTCGACAGCGCCGGTATCACCGCCAGCGGCGGCAACAACTGGCGCCCGCACATGTGGTGGTCCACGGACGGCGGCCAGTCGTGGACGCTCCTGCCCAACCCGGTGCATGCGGGGCTGTTCGGCGACGGCGTGGCTCTGGTCGACTCCGCGGCGTCGGGCGCGGTGCGCGTGGCGATCGGCGGCGAGCCCAGCGTCCTCTACATCGACGCGGCCAACCGCTGGCAGGACGCCTCCGGCGACGCGTTCCCCAGCGGTGGAAACCAGCCCTTCGCCACCTCGCTGGCGGTCGGGCCCAAGGCCACGGTGGCCGCGGGCTACCGCCACAGCGCTCCCAAGGGGACGACACGCGAGACCTTCGGCGGGCAGATCTGGCTCGACCGTGGCGCGAGTGGCTGGGAGGCCATCGACAGCAAGATGCTGGCCGCCGGTCAGCTCACCGACATCGTCCCGTACAAGGGCGGATTCGTGGCGGTGGGCACGGAGGACTTCGGCGTCGCCGCCGGCCGCCAGTTCCTGGGTGACAGCCAACCCGACGGGCTGGTGTGGACGTCACCGGACGGCCGGAAGTGGACTCGCCTCGGCGCCGTGTTGTCGGAGGTCAGCCAGGGCGATCTCGAGATGATCGAGAACCCCGATGCCAACCAGGCACCGGTCATCGCCGGCATCCTGGCGAGCCAGCCCCCCGAGACCATGGCGCCTGCGGGTGGCCCCGGCGTGCGATCGCTCGATGCCGCCGCGCCCATCGGCAACGGCTTCATCGCCGTCGGTGTCGCGTACGTGGCGGGCGACGCCGACCCGATCGTGGTCACGTCGCCCGACGGCAAGGCGCTCAAGGGCGAGAACCCGGGAGCGGGTGGTGCCGGTACCCAGCGCTTCCGCGACGTCTGCGTCGCCAACGACACCGCCATCGCCGTGGGGAGCTCGGGCGGGGCTACGGGCTCCGACGTCCTCGTGCGCGTCCGCGCCAAGGACGGCAAGTGGTCCGATGTGACCCACGACGGCACGTTCGGCGGCGACGGCAACCAGCAGGCCTACGGGTGCGCTGCCAGCGACGACGGCTTCATCGTCGTCGGCTCGGACGACCGCAGCGGCGACGCCGACGCCCGGGTGTGGACGTCGGAGGACGGGCGCGAATGGACCCGCACGGAGTCGGGCATGTTCGGCGGTGGCGGCGACCAGTGGGCCAGCGCCGCGGCGGGGGTGCCCGGTGGCGGCTGGCTGATCGGCGGCACGGACACCGCGGTCGGCGACGGCGACGTGGCGCTGTGGCGCCTCGGGGACGACGGCGAGATCTCCCGCCGCGACCGTGGCGAGACACAGCTCGGCGGCACGGGCAGGCAGTCGGTCACCAGCATCGTCATCGACGACGATCGCGTTCTCATCGCCGGCACCGACTACGGCCGCGTCGGCATCTGGGAGTCGGACACCATCGACCGGTAGCTCTTCGAGGGGGGAGGGAAACCCTCCCCCCTCGACCTCCCCCCACCACTTGGGCCGCCGCCTTCGGCGGCGTCGAGTGCTGGTCGCTCGACCGGCAAAGCACGGATCGAGCGACGGCGAGGGGCTCCGGCGGAGCCTCTGCCCCCCGCACCCCCCGCCTGCGCGACTCACGTCCCCTCGAAGGGCCCTACCAGCCCGCGCTCGGCGAGCTTGGTGTCGAGCTCGGCGATCTCCTGGCCCCGCATGGCCTCGCCCAGGCCGCGGCTCACCTTCGCCACGATCCCAGGATCGTCGTAGTGGGCGGTCGCCTCGACGATCGCCTTGGCCCGCCGCGCCGGGTCGTCGCTCTTGAAGATGCCCGAGCCCACGAAATTGGCTTGGGCGCCGAGCTGCATGACCAGGGCAGCGTCCGCCGGGGTGGCGATGCCGCCGGCGCAGAACAGCGGCACCGGCAGCGTGCCGGTCTCGGCGATCTCCTGCACCAGGCCCACCGGCGCCCGCAGCTGCTTCGCCCAGTCGTAGACCTCGGCCGAGTCGGCCTGGGTGATCTTTCGGATGTCGCCGAGGATCGAGCGCAGGTGGCGCACCGCCTCCACGATGTTGCCGGTGCCGGCCTCGCCCTTGGAGCGGATCATCGCCGCACCCTCGCTGATCCGCCTGAGCGCCTCCCCCAGGTTGGTGGCGCCGCACACGAACGGCACCGTGAAGACCCACTTGTCGATGTGGTGGGCCTCGTCGGCCGGGGTCAGCACCTCGGACTCGTCGACGTAGTCGACCCCCAGCGCCTGGAGGACCTGCGCCTCGACGAAATGGCCGATGCGGGCCTTGGCCATCACCGGAATGGTGACGCTGGCGATGATGCCCTCGACCAGCTCGGGGTCGCTCATCCGCGCCACCCCGCCATCGCGCCGGATGTCGGCGGGAACCCGTTCGAGCGCCATGACCGCGACCGCCCCCGCGTCCTCGGCGATCTTGGCCTGCTCGGGCGTGACCACGTCCATGATGACGCCGCCCTTGAGCATCTCCGCCAAGCCTCGCTTGACGCGGACGGTGCCGGTGTCGTGGGCAGGAACGGGGGAACCTGCAGGCTCGCTCATGCGGTCAGTCTACGGGCGACCCCACCACAGGTCCCCGACCACTTCCCGGTCCAATTTCCTTGTCCCCGACATTCTGGTTGTAGCTGTGCGGCGTATGACCGCACAGCTACAACCAGTTGGCGGGGCTAGAGCTCCCGAAGGAGCGCGATGCGTTCCTCCAGCGGCGGGTGGGTGTCGAACAGGCGGTTGAGGCGCGACAGCCGGCCCTCGCGCTGGGTCTGTGCGGCCGGCTGCTCGATCCAGAGGTGGGCGGTGGCGTGGCTGGTGGCGTGCACCACCGTCGAGTCGTCGCGCAGCTTCTCGAGTGCCGAGATCAACCCGGGCGGATAGCGGGTCATCTCCACCCCCGACACGTCGGCCAGGGTCTCCCGGCGCCGGTTGATGGTCCGCTGCATCACGGTGGCGATCACCGGCGACAGCAACAGGAGCGCAAAGCCGGCCAAGGACAGGATCGCCAGGGGGCCCTGGTTGCCACCGTGGTTGCGGTCGTAGTCGCCGTAGGTGTTGCGACCCATCCCCCACCACAGCAGGCGGATGCCAAGGTCGGCGAGCAGGGCCACGATGCCCACCATGGTGACGGCCAGCGTCGACACGAGGATGTCGTAGTTCTTGACGTGCGACAGCTCGTGCGCCAGCACGCCCTCGAGCTCGATCCGGTTCATCTTCTCGAGCAGCCCGGTGGTGACCGCGACCGCGGCGTTGCGGGGGTTGCGCCCGGTGGCGAACGCATTGGGCGCCGGGTCGTCCACCACGTAGAGGCGGGGCTTGGGCAGGCCCGACGCGATGCAGAGCCCCTCGACGATGTTGTGGTAGCGGGCGAACTCCTCGACGGGAGCGGGCCGGGCCCGGCTCATGCGCAGCGCCACGGCGTCGGACTTCCAATACGCCAGGACGCTGGTCCCCACGGCGATGACGACGGCGATGACGATGCCGACCGGGCCGCCGCTGATGAGGTAGGAGAAGGCGACAGCCACCGCCGCGACCAGGATCACGAACCCGGCGATGAGCAGCCAGCTACGACGCTTGTTGGACGCGACCTGGTCGTACACGAAGGACCGACGGTGAGCGACGAGGCTCAGAACTGCACCTGCGTGGGGCCGCGCGACTCGTCGTCGGCCTCGAAGTACTCGCGCTCGGAGAAGCGGAAGGCGTTGGCGAGCACGTTGGAGGGGAAGCTCTGGATCTTGGTGTTATAGCGGTACACGGTGTCGTTGTAGAACTGGCGGGCGTAGGCGATCCGCCCCTCGGTGCCGGTCAGCTCCTCCTGGAGCTGGGCGAAGTTCTGGTTGGCCTTGAGGTCGGGGTAGGCCTCCGACAGGGCGAAGAGGGACTTGAGGGCCCCGGTGATCTGGTTCTCGGCCTCGGCCTGGTCGTGGGGACCGCTGGCGTTCATGCCGGCGTTGCGGGCCTCGATGACGGCGTCGAGCGTCTCGCGCTCGTGGGACGCATAGCCCTTCACGGTCTCCACGAGGTTGGGGATCAGGTCGTAGCGCCGCTTGAGCTGCACGTCGATCTGCGCCCAGGCGTTCTCGATGCGATTGCGCAGCGAGACGAGCCCGTTGTAGCTGAACACGGCGTAGAGCCCAACGAGCACCACGATGACGAGGATGATGATCAGGGCGAGCACGGGCGCATCCTAGGCCGGGGTCATCGGTTCGCATGACGCAGCCGGATGCGCGTTGCCCACCACGTCAACGCTGGCCCGCTGGCGCAGTTGTGGCTGCTGGGCAACCAATCCGGCGCCAGGAACCCCCGCTGGCCACCGGCCCGGCAGGGCGTCGGCCCCGTCAGGCGACCAGGCGCTGGTAGCGCTCGACGTACATCTCGGCCAGCCGGACCATCGAGAACGCCTGGGCTCGCAGTTCCGCGGCGCCGATCAGGTCGGCGCGCAGGCGGCTGTCGTCGAGCGCCCGCCACAGCGCGCGACCGAGAGCGTCGCTGTCGCCCGGCGGGGTCATGAGCGCATCCACCCCCGGGGTGGCGACGTTGCAGTAGCCGTCGAGCTCCGATGCCACCACCACCGCCCCGGCGGCCATCGCCTCCAACAGCACGACCCCGAACGACTCGCCGTGCAGGGACGGGGCGCAGAAGACGTCGGCGCCACGCATGCGGGAGGCCACGTCGGCCTCGCTCAGCCGCCCCAGCCAATCGATGCGGGGGTCGCCGCCGTACGCGGCCCGGAGCGCCTCGGTCTGGGGCCCGGCACCGCCGACCCAGACGCGCACCTCGGGAGGCAGCAGCCGCAGGGCGTCGAGCAGCACCGCCAGGCCCTTGCGGTCCTCGTGCCGGCCCACGAAGAAGATGGTGGGACCGGCGGTGGGCGTCGGCGTCGCCTTGGCGAACCGCTCGACCTCGATGCCGTTGAACAGCAGGTCGTACTCGCCGCCGAGCGCCCGGTGGGCCGTGGCCATTGCGTCCTTCGATACGGCGCAGCGCAGGTCGAGGCGACGCGCCAGCCAGCGCACCCCCGGCACGGCGTAGGCCGCGCTGTCCCCCGCACGGTGGAACGTGCCGACGATCGGCGCGTTGCGGAACAGCAGCGCCGTCATCGTCGGCCCCGGGACACACGGCTCGTGCAAGTGGATGACCTCGAAGGCCTCGTCCCGCAGGGCCCGGATCGTGCGCAGCTGGGCGGCGGGGTCGGGCGCCAGGGGCGCCACAGACCCATTGGAGGCCGTCGGCACGCTCTTGCCCAGCGGCGTGACACCGCCGTCGGGCGGCGGGCCGTCGCACGGCGCGAGGACGCGCACGTCCTCACCCAGGCCCCGCAGCGTGCGGGCCAGGCCCAGCACCTGGGCCTGGACGCCACCGGGCACCGTGAGGCTGTAAGGGCAGATGAGCCCGATGCGCACGCCGTCAGGCTAGGTGGGCGACGGGCATCGGGCGAACGGACGCCGCGCGGTCACAGCTTCACCCGGCGGGCGCCGGGCCGGTCGCTGGGCCAGTTGGGCTGGAGCAGGTGCCATTGTTCGGGGGCGCGGCGGATCAGGCCCTCGAGGTCGTGCGCCATGGCCTGGGTGATGCGGGCCACGTCGTCGCGGAAGGATCCCCGGCGCTCCGTCGGGATCGGTGGGAGCACGATCGCATGGTGGTGTCCCCCGCCCTGGTCGTAGACGCCCGTGGGGATCAGGGGTGCGCCCGTCCGCAGGGCCAGCACGGCCGGGCCGGAGGGCAGGGTCGTGGTCTCCCCGAAGAAGGAGACCTCGGTGCCGCCGCCACCGATGTCGCGGTCGCACAGCAGGGGGATCACGTGCGCCTGCTTGATGGCCGTCACGATCGTGCGGCCGGCGTCGGGACCGAGGGGCACGATCTCCATGCCGATGCGCTGGCGAAACTCGACGAACCAGTCGAACAGGGCCGGCGGTTCCACGCGCTCGACGACCGCCGTCACCGGCACCTTCCGGACCCGCGTGAGCCAGTAGGCACACCACTCCCAGCTCCCGAGGTGCGGCAGCACCAGCATGGGGCCGACACCGCGCGCCAACGACTCCTCCACGTGCTCGAAGCCCTCGAGCGTGAGACCCCTGTCGAGCTCCTCGGCGCCCATGGTCGGAAGCCGGAACGACTCGCCGTAGTAGCGGCCGTAGGAGCGAAACACCTCGCGCACGCGCCGTTGTAGCTCCGCGCCTCCCAGGCCGGGGTCGACGCGGCGCTGGTGCCGCTCGACCATGGCGCGCTGGTCGCCCGGCCGCAACGCCGCCAGCCCGGCCACGCCCGGTGCGAGGACATCGATCACCGCGCCCGGCAGGACCTGAGCGATCGCGTAGGCGCCTCGATATGCGGGGGTGACGACGTCCATCAGAGCGGATCGGTGGGATCGGTGGCCGGTGTCAGGCGGAACCCGTTGGTCGACCGACGTCCCGCTCAGCGGCGACGGCGGTGTCCGACCGCCTGCCGACGCCACGTCCGCTGCGTCGAACGGGCCACGCGGCGGGCGCGCCAGCGCACGGTCAGCGGCTGGACCTGCGGGGCCGACGCCTGACGCCAGACCCGCTCGAACCGCTGGCCGGCCGTGACCAGCGTCAGCACCAGCATCACCCAGAGCACCGGCACCAGCAGCGACTCGAACAGCAGGCCGAACCCGAGCACGATGAGCCGCTCGGCCCGTTCCATGAGGCCGCCGCGGGCGTCGAAGCCGAGGGATTCGGCCTTGGCCCGTTCGTAGGAGATCAACAGCGACGCCGCCAGCACGGCGAGGGGCAGCACCGATACCCGCCCGGGCTGGGTGGACGCCAGGTACCAGGCGACACCGCCGAGCAGCAGCGCGTCGCTGATCCGGTCGATCACCGAGTCGAAGAACGCACCCCTCGGCGACGCGGTGCCCGAGGCCTTGGCGACGGCGCCGTCGAGCACGTCGGGAATGGCGGTGAGGATGAGCAGGACCAGCCCGGCCCGGAGCCAACCCTGCGCGATCGTGAGCGACGCCGCCGTCGCCATGGCCAGCCCCGTGAGCGTCAGGTGGTTGGCCGTGATCCCGGTGCGCCTGATCTGGGCACCGATAGGTCGCAGGCCACTTTCGAACGTGCTCCGCCAGCGTCCGTCGAACATCGCTTCTCCCGTTTGGGCACGCGCCACTGCGTGCGTGATCAGGCTAACGCCGCGTGCCCACTGGCAGCGACCACCCGGTCCACGCCCGGCGCAGCGGGGGTCGCTGACCGGCGAGACGCCACGATGACGTCTCTGGGGGTCCGCTAGCCTCGCCCTCACGGCGCCGATGTCTCGTGGACACAGGGGGTCCTGGTGAAGCGGTATGCGACCGATCACATTCGCAACGTCGCACTCGTGGGCCATGGCGGCTCCGGCAAGACCAGCCTGGCCGAGGCGCTGCTCCACCGCTCCGGCGCCATCAACCGGCTCGGGCGTGTCGAAGACGGCACAACGGTGTCGGACTACGACCCCGAGGAGCAGCGCCGCACCATCTCCCTGTCGCTGTCGCTGGCCCCGTTCGACTGGCGAGACCACAAGATCAACCTGATCGACACGCCGGGCTATGCCGACTTCATCGGCGACGTCGCGGCGGCGCTGCGGGTCGCCGACCTGGCGGTCTTCGTGGTGAGCGCGGTCGACGGCGTCGAGGTCCAAACCGAGGTGGTGTGGAAGATGGCCGCCAAGATGGGCCTGCCACGCATGGTGTTCGTGAACAAGCTCGATCGGGAGCGATCCAGCTTCGATGCCACTCTGGACCAGCTGCGGGATCGGATGGGCGCCGGGATCGCCCCTCTCGAGCTGCCGATCGGCGAGGAGGCGAACTTCCGGGGGATCGCCGACCTGCTCACCGACACCGCCCACATCTACGAGGGGGGTCGCCCCCGCACCGAGGCGATCCCCGATGACATGGAGGCCCGCGAGCACGAGGTCCGCGACAACCTGGTCGAGGGCATCGTTGTCGCCGACGACGACATGCTGGAGCGCTACCTCGATGGCGACGTGCCCGGCGTCGAGGAGCTCGAGCGCACCCTGCACGACGGCATCGCGTCGGCAACGGTGTTCCCGGTGGTGGTCGGCTCCGCGACCCGCGAGATCGGCATCGACCGCCTGGCGGACTTCCTGGTCGAGATCGGCCCCTCACCCCTCGACCGGCCCACGTCGGTCATCGCCGGGGACAGCGACGTCGAGGTCGCGGCCGACGCCACCGGCGATCCCCTGGCGGTCGTGTTCAAGACCATCGCCGACCCCTACGTGGGCCAGGTGAGCCTGTTCAAGGTCCTGTCGGGGACCCTCCGGCCCGACGATCATCTGACCAACAGTCGGACCGGCGGTGACGAGCGGCTCCACGGCCTGCTGACGGTCAGGGGCAAGGAGCAGGAGACGGCAAGCGAGCTGGTGGCCGGCGAGATCGGCGCGGTCTCCAAGCTGACGGGGACCATGACCGGTGACACGCTCGCCCCCCGCGGCAAGCCGGTCGTCGTGCGCCAGATCGAACAACCGGAGCCGAACCTGGCGGTGGCGGTCGTGCCGAAGACACAGGCCGACGAGGACAAGCTGGCTCCCGCCCTCCACCGCCTGCAGGAGGAGGACCCCTCGCTGGTGGTCGAGCGCAACGATGAGACCCACCAGACGCTCCTCAAGGGCACCGGTGAGACGCACCTCCAGATCACCATGGAGAAGCTGACCCGCAAGTTCGGCGCGAACGTCGAGACCGAGCCGGTGCGGGTTCCCTACCGGGAGACGATCACCGGGGCGGCGAAGGGCGTCGAGGGGCGCCACAAGAAGCAGACGGGGGGCCACGGGCAGTTCGGGGTCTGCGTCATCGACGTCGAGCCGCTGCCGCGGGGCACGGGCTTCGAGTTCGAGAACCACGTCGTGGGCGGCGCGATATCCCGTGGCTACATCCCCGCGGTGCAGAAGGGCGTCGAGGAGACCATGCAGTCGGGCGGGGTGTACGGCTACCCGGTCGTCGATGTGAAGGTGACCCTCATCGACGGCAAGGAGCACTCGGTCGACAGCTCCGAGATGGCGTTCAAGGTCGCGGGTCGCCTGGCGTTCCGGGCCGCCCTCGCACAGGCCGACGCGGTGGTCCTCGAGCCGATCAGCCGGCTGGAGGTCACCGTGCCGGTCGACCTGCAGGGCGACGTCATGGGCGACCTCAACGCCCGGCGCGGCCGCGTGCAGGGCACCGAGGCCGAGGGCGACGGCACCCAGACGGTGATCGCTCTGGTGCCCACGTCCGAGATCCAGCGATACGCCATCGAGCTGCGCTCACTGACCGGCGGGCGCGGTCGGTTCCGGGCCGCGCACGATCACTACGACCCGCTGCCTAGCCACCTGGTGGACTCTGTCAGGCGTGAGGTGCGCGAGGAGGCCTGACACGGCGCGGTGACGTCGGCGGCGCCAGAGGGGGGTGAGCCTTCATGGGCATGGAGCGATGCGACGAATGCGGCTTCGATCCCGCGGAGCTGCGCCCCCGGAACCTGCCGGTCGCCATCCGGTCCTACGGTCGGCGCTACCGGGTGCCGTTGGTGCGGGGCCTGGCAGACGAGGACCTCGACGAGGTCGTGCGCCGGGCGCCCTCCGCCGACGTCTGGTCAGCCATCGAGTACAGCGCGCACGTGCGGGACATCTTCCGCGTCTTCGACGACCGCGTCCGCTGTGCCTTGGCCGACACCGACGCGTCGGAGACGGTGGTCGACTGGGAGGGCAAAGTGGCGGCGGCCTCGCCGACGCTCGACCGCGAGGCGGTGGCCGCCGACCTCGACGACGCCGCCGACACGTTCGCCACCCTGTTGTCGGAGCTCGCCGACCACGAGTGGCGGCTACTGACGATCACCGGTCGGGGCCAGCCGGCGACGATCGCCGAGCTCGCGGTCATCGCCGTGCACGAGGGCAGCCACCACCTGCTCGACGTGGGGCGCGTCCTCCGCTCGGCCCGGGGGCGCTGAGCGGTCCCGGACCGGCGCGACGCCCAGGGTCAGGCGGAAAGGACGTCCTCGATGGCCGCCACCACTTCGTCGGACGTGGGCTCCACCAGGGGGCTGAAGCGGGCGACGACCTTGCCGCCGGGGGCCACGACGAACTTCTCGAAGTTCCAGCGGATGTCACCGGTGTGGCCGTCGGCGGCGTCGGGCACGTCCACCAGCTGCTGGTAGAGCGGGTGGCGACCCTCGCCGTTGACCTCGATCTTCTCGGTCAGCGGGAAGGTGACGCCGTAGTTCGTGGAGCAGAACGTGGCGATCTCCTCCGCCGTGCCCGGCTCCTGGGCGCCGAACTGGTTGCACGGCACGCCCAGCACCGTGAAGCCGCGGTCGACGAACCGCTCGTGGATCTCCTCCAGCCCCGTGTACTGCGGCGTCAGCCCGCACTGCGACGCCACGTTCACGAGCAGGATGGCCCTGTCCTCGTAGTCGTGGAGGTCGGCGGGGCGGCCGTCCAGGGAACTGATGCTCACGTCATAGATCGACCGTGCTTCCTGCTCCTGGCCTTCGGCCGGGCCGCTCAGGCTATCGACGCGCTGCTTCCCGCTCACACGGCCGCTCGGGCCGGCCTCGCTCTCGCCTTGTCCCTCGGAACGCTCGCTCATGCCGGCAAGCTACCGCCCGGCACTCCGGTTACAGGGGCGCGCGTGTCCGGTGTCGCGGACGCGTCGGTGCCCACGCGCAACGCGATGCCGACGCCAGCCAGGATGACCAGTCCCCCGAGCACCTGCGCCGGGCTCAGCGCCTGCTCCAGCCAGGCCCACGCCACGGCGCTCGCCACCACCGGCTCGAGCATGCCCACGGCACCGACCGTCGTCGCCGACAGGTGGGCGAGCGCCGCCAGGTCGAGGAGGTACGGCAGCAGCGTCCCCAGCACGATGACCGCGCCGAGCGCCACCCACACGGGCACGTCCGTGCCGTCGAGCCGCCCCCCGAGCGTGGTCGCCTCGGCCAGGACCGACCTGTCGACGCGCCACAGCGGCTCCAAGGGCACCCAGAACAGGCTGGCGAACGCAAAGGTCCAGAACGCCGTCGCCAGGGGGTCCGTCGTTCCCGACGAGTGGCGGCCCACGAGCAGGAAGGTGGCCAGGCAGGCCGCTGCGGCCAGGCCCGCGGCCAGGCCGACCGCGTCGAGCCGGGCGTCGGTCCAAACCTCGGCGACCAGGGCGAGCCCGGCCAGCGACAGCGCCAGCGCCACCCACACGCCGCCGCCCACATGCTGACGCTGAACCACCCGGGCGTACACCGCCACCAGGACCGGGCCCGTGAACTCGAGGAGGATGGCGATCCCCACTGGCAGGCGGTCGATCGCCTCGAAGTAGAACCACTGGATGAGCGCCGCGCCGACCACTCCGAGCACCGCCAGGTGGGGCAGGCTCGCCCGCGGCACGCGCAGCCGGGGCAGCGACCGCAGGACGGCCAGCACCGCGAACAGCCCAACCGCGGCACCGGTGCACCGCAGTGCGGCCAGCTGGCGGGGCGCGATCCCGGCGTCGAGCACCGCCTTGGAGATGCTGGCGTTGGCGCCGAACAGCCCCGCCGCCACGATCACCTGCACGTAGCCCCGCGCCGTGTGCGATCGCGTTGCGAGTACCGGGCTGGGGGGCTCCGTCGCCGGGATCGTCATCCGGCCAGGCTGGCAAGGTTCGACGCGCTAGAACCAGCGAAATGGACCTGTCACAGCTATCCCCGTCCGACGCGGTCGTCGCGC
Organism: uncultured bacterium; assembly: GCA_963756425.1. Lineage (GTDB taxonomy): Bacteria > Actinomycetota > Acidimicrobiia > Acidimicrobiales > VFJN01 > DASQUK01. The sequence goes on from CAVWNW010000002.1 coordinate 106,509, forward strand.
TGCGCAGTCTCCAGCGCCGCTACCGGGGCCTCTTCGCCGGCCTGAGCGATGACGAGTCGCCCGACGACCTGGCGCACCGCCGGGCCGGGGGCTGGTCGGCCGTCGACCACGCCGTGGCCGCCGCCCGGTTCATCGCCGGTGCCAACCGTGCCCTGGCCAGGATCCTCACCGCCGATTCGCCGACGGTTCCGGTCGCCGACGTCGACCCCTCGGCATCGTCGAGTCCCAACGCTCCCCCGGGGCCGGTGGACGGGTTCGTGGCGGAGCTGGGGGCCGAGGCCAACGGGATGGCCGACCGCATCGAGCACGTGCCGGGTGGGGACTGGACTCGCACCGCCGTGGTCGACGATGGCTCAGGCCGCACCGTCACGGCGCTCGACGTCACGCGGGCCGCGGTCGACGCCGGCGTCACCCACCTGCGGGAGGCCGAGAAGGTTCTGGCAGCGGTGCGCGGCCGCCCCGTCGACCCGGACTGAGGACAACGATGCATCCGCAGCGGCGCCGGCTGCGTACTCCACGTGAGCGGACGGTCCTCGCAGCTTTCCTGTGAGCTCGAGGATCGACCGCTCGCCGGGTACCTGACCGATTACCGCTCTCTGTGGACTTGGACGGGGATCGCGACCACAATCGGTGGCGGAACACGTTGAGCGGGAGGATCGGGCATGAAGTTCGTGCTGTCCTACAGGGAACGGGCCGGCGGATCCGTCGAGGAGCGCGTCGCAGCTGGTGAGGCGGCCCAGAAGCTGCTAGCGAACTGGTCACCGAGCGACGCGGCGACCATCCAGCAGTGGGTCCAGCGCTGCGACGGGACCGGCGGCTTTGCCGTGCTCGAGACGGACAATTCGGCCGAGCTGTTCAGCGACCTGTCCGTGTGGGCACCGTGGCTGGAGTTCGAGGTGGTGCCGGTTCTCGACATCGCCGACGCCACCTCCCTGGCGCAGGACGCGCTGCAGAAGGCTCGCTCGGTCCTCTAGCGGCCGCCCCGCCGCTGTTCGGCAGCGCTAAGCGGCCGGGGTCACTTCGGTCCACCAGGCCCGGAGCCCGTCGATTCGGCGACGCCGCGCTCACGACGCTCGAACTCGGTCCGGGTGATCTGTGCCCGCGCCGCCGCATCCTCGCCCGTCCCAAGCCATAGGCCTCGCACGATGATGTAGACGAGCGATCCCAGCAGCGGGAAGAGGATCAGCGCCACCAGCCAGCCCGCCTTGGCCCATCCCGAGAGGTCGCGGGCGCGGAACAGGTCCCGCACCACGACGATGAACACCCAGACGATCGCGGCCAGCATGAAGAGAAAGAGCGTCGTCCAGATCAGCTGACCCACCCCGACGTCTGCAATCACCATCGTGTCCCCCTCCGACACGGTTCCGTCCGTGTGGGATCGCACTTGACGCTTTCATCGCCGCCAATGCTCCACCCGGTTGGGGTGAGTTCAGGCGTCGCGATGCTGTAGCCACGCGGGTCGGCCATGCCCCACGTCGTTGTGCGGCCATACTCGGGTTGATGGAGCATGCGGGGATATTGGCGCACAGCGTCGAGGGGGCGGCTCTGTGCCTGCGTGCGTTTGCGGCCGAGGGCTTTCGCGAGCTCGGCCCGCACACGCATCCCCATGTCACGCTGGACTGCATCGCGCTGGCGGAAAGCATGCCGGCGTGGGAGTCCGAGGACTACGGGGGCGTTCGGGCGGTCTTGGCGCGCAGCGGGTCGGCGCTCGCAGCGGCGGGAGCAACGTTCTTCGCCTGCCCCGACAACTCCGCGCACGTGGCGCTGGAGCAGCCCGGTGAACCATTGCCGCTGCCGGGCCTGCACATCGCCGCCGAGGTCGCGGAGTCCGCCGCCCGTGAGCGGCGCCGCCAGGTCGGGATCCTCGGCACCAGGTTCACGATGGACGGATGGATCTACCCTCGCGAGTTCGCCGACCGGGGCATCGAGCATCAGGTGCCGGCGGAGGACGACCGCAACAACGTCGACCGCATCATCTTCGACGAACTGGTCAACGGAGTCTTCACGGACGCCTCGCGGCGCGCCTACGTGCGGGTCATCGAGCGCTTCCAGCGAGACGGCTGCGACGCCGTCGCACTGGTGTGCACCGAGATTCCGCTGCTGGTGGGTCCGGATACCTCGCCGCTGCCGGTCCTGGACTCCACCCGGTTGCTCGCTCGTGCCGCTTTCCAGGTCGCTGCCGGACAGCGGCCGATGCCGACCTGGCGCGGCGGTCCGCCGCCCTTCTGACACCGGATTCGGCGATTACCCGCAGGTCTGCATCAGTAGCAGCGCCGGCGGTGCCTTATCCGCCCTCACGATGGTCTTCGATTCGATCCACAGCGGCTCGACCTCCGAGCTGCGACCAGTCCTCGGGATTGTCCTCGACGAAGTGCTCGAGTACCTCGCCGTCGTGCCCGTCCACCAGGACGAGGCCTCGCTTGGCCGGCGGGTTCTCGTCCGAGTACAGCAGGATGCGCCAGGTCGGGTGGCTGAGCAGACCACGCCATCCCATCTGGGCCGACGCGTGGCCGACCGGGAACCCGACGGTGCGCGAGGCCGCCACCAGGGCGTCCTGCTCGTCGACGTCCAGGCTCCACGCCGTCGCCAGCTGGTAGGCGCCGACGATCGCCAGCAGGGCGGCGGCGAACAGGAAGCCGCCGTTGACGTAGGGCGAGCCGTCGACCAAAAGCCACACGACCACGCAGGCCGCAGCGGTCCCCAGGTAGAGGTACCCGGGGATGCGGCGCCGCTTGTTGTCGGGGAAGAGGTACGGGCCGACGTAGCCGGCCGCATGCAGGTCGTCGGGGAGCTCGTCGACGACGTCCTCTTCGCGGTTGGATCGGACCTCCTCGGGCACGGCCGAAATGAAATCACCCGGCGCCGGGTGCCGGCCAGGCGGCGCGCAGCTTGCGCCAGGTATCACCCAGGGCTTCGGGCAGGACCCGCACCTCCGCCACCGCGGTCATGAAGTTGGAGTCGGCGTTCCAACGGGGCAACACGTGGACGTGCATGTGCGACGGGATCCCGGCTCCTGCGGCCTCGCCCAGGTTGAGCCCCACGTTGACGCCCTGTGGGGAGTAGGCCGCCTTGATGGCCACCACCGCGTCTCGGACCGCCGCCCACAGCTCGGCCGACTCGTCCGGCGTCAGGTCCTCGAGCTCGCCCACCTCCCGGTAGGGCATGACCAGCACGTGCCCGCACGTGTAGGGGTAGGCGTTGAGGATCGTGAAGACGCGCTCGCCGCGCCACACGACGTGCGTCTCGTCGTCCGGCAGCCCCGACGCGAGGATGCGGCTGAACAGCGACCCGCCCACCGGCTCCCCGTTCCCGGCGACCGCCACGTACGACGATCGCCACCCAGCCCACAACCGCTCCATCGCCTGTGACCCGGGCTCCCGCCCCCCGTCGCCCGTCACGTGTGGGCGGCGATCTCGTCGCGCAGCCGCTCGACGAACGTCGTCACCGGCAAGTCGCGCTCGACCTCACCGCCCCGGGGGTTGTCGCCGACCGTGTCGTTGGCCACGTCGTCGTCGCCCACCACCACGACGTGCGGGACCTTGTCGAGCTTGGCCTTGCGGATCCGTGCCCCCAGCGGCTCGTCGGCGTCGGTCAGGTCGACCCGGAAGCCCTCGCCGCGCAGCCGTTCGGCGAGCGACTCGGCATGCGCCTGGTGGTCGGACCGCACGGGCAGCACCTGCACCTGAACCGGGGCCAACCAGGCCGGCAGCGCACCCGCCGTGTGCTCGAGGAGCACGCCGAAGAACCGGTCGAACGAGCCGAACAGAGCCCGGTGGATCATGTGGGGCCGATGGCGCTGGTTGTCTGCGCCGACGTACTCGATGCCGAAACGCCCCGGCTCCTGGAAGTCGACCTGCAGCGTCGAGAGCTGCCAGCGACGCCCGATGGCGTCGCGCACGTGCACGTCGATCTTGGGGGCGTAGAACGCGCCCTCGCCCTCCGCCACCACGTAGGGGATGCCGGCGTCCTCGATCGCCTGGCGCAGCGCCTCCTCGGCCTCGTCCCAGTCGGCGATCTCACCGACGAAGTCGTCCGGCCGGGTCGCCAGCTCGGCCTCGAACTCCTCGAACCCGAAGTCGCGCAGCAGCTTCAGCACGAACGCCAGCAGGCTGCTGAGCTCGCCGGCCAGCTGCTCGGACGTGCAGAAGATGTGCGAGTCGTCCTGGGTGAAGCCACGCGCCCGCAGCAGGCCGTGCACGACGCCCGACTTCTCGTACCGATACACCGTGCCGAACTCGAACAGCCGCAGCGGCAGCTCGCGGTACGACCGCTGCCGCGACCCGTAGATCAGCACATGCATGGGGCAGTTCATCGGCTTGGGGTAGTACTTCTGCCCCTCGTCGAGCTCCATCGGCGGGTACATGCTGTCGGCGTACCACTCGAGGTGGCCGCTGGTCTCGAACAGCTCGGCCTTGGCGATGTGCGGTGTGAAGACGAACTCGTAGCCGGCGCGCTCGTGCTCGGCCCGGCTGTAGTCCTCCATGAGCTTGCGGACCAGGCCGCCCTTGGGGTGGTACACGGGCAGGCCGCTGCCGATCTCGGGCGGGAAGTGGAACAGGTCGAGCTCGGCCCCGAGCTTGCGATGGTCGCGCTTCGCCGCCTCCTCCAGCTGGTGCAGGTGCGCTTCCAGCGCCTTCTGGCTGTCCCAGGCGGTGCCATAGATGCGCTGCAGCTGCGGGTTGTGCTCGTCGCCGCGCCAGTAGGCGCCCGCCACCCGCATGAGCTTGAAGTGCCCCAGGTGCCGACCTGTGTCCTCGACGTGGGGTCCCCGGCACAGGTCGATGAACCCCGGCAGGCCGCGGAAGGGCGGATGCTCCTTTGGCTTGGCCGGTGGGTTCTCGTAGGTGCGTACGGCACCGGCATCGCTCGTGGCCGACATCGGATCGGTGGAGGCGTCGGCGATGATCTCGAGCTTCAGCGGGTGGTCGGCGAATATCTGGCGAGCGTCGTCGGCCGGGATCTCGTCGCGGAGGAACGCCTGCCGCTCTTCGATGATCTCGCGCATGCGCGTGTCGATGCGCTCGAGGTCCTCGGGCGTGAAGGTGGCGCCGCCCCGCAGCAGGAAGTCGTAGTAGAAGCCGTCCTCGACCGGAGGGCCGATGCCGAAGCTGGCGTCCGGGAACAGGTCGAGGACCGCTTGGGCAAGGACGTGGGCGGTCGAATGGCGGATCGTGTAGAGCCCGCGTGGGCTGTCGGCCGTGATGATGGCGACACGGTCGCCGTCGTGGAGCTGCGCGGACAGGTCGCGCTCCTCGCCGTTGACGTCGGCGATCACGGCAGCCTTGGCCAGTCCCGACCCGATGTCGCGGGCGAGATCGGCGGCGGTGGTGCCCGACGGCAATGCACGCGTCGATCCATCGGGCAGGGTGATCTCGATCTCGGCCATCCTGGCCGAGGTTACCGACCCCCGCCGGCGGCTCCTGAAAGCGTTTGGGCTGCGCCGACGGGCTGGCGTTCACCACCTTCGGTCCCGCCGTTGCCGCCGGTGGCCAGGGTGACCGGCGGCTGCGACGGCAGCGCATCGGGCTTCCGGGTGGCGTACTCGTCCACGTACTCCTGCCCCGACAGCTCGCGGATCTCGAACATCAGCTCGTCGGTGAGCTCGCGCAGGATCAGATGGTCGTCGCACCGGTCGCGATAGTGGCCGACGTCGATCGGCCGCCCGATGCGGATGACGCAGGGGCGGAACGGGTTGGGCACGTTCTGGCCGGGGGGCTGGATCTCACGAGTACCCAGCAGGCCGACGGGCACCAGGGGAGCTCCGGTCCGGAGCGCGAGCCGGGCTGGGCCGGTATGGCCCCGGTGGAGAAGGCCGTCACGACTGCGGGTCCCCTCGGGGTAGATGCCGAACAGCTCCCCGCCCTCGAGGACCCCGGCGGCGGCATCGAGCGCCTTGCGGGTGGAATCGCCGCCCGAGCGGTCGATGGGGATCATGCCGAGGGCCGGGAACAGATGCTTGGTCTTCCAGTTGTCCAGGTACTCGGCTTTGCCGACGAACGTGATCCGGCGCGGCAGCACGGACGGCAACAGGAACGAGTCGATCACCGACACATGGTTGGGGCAGATGACCGCACCCCCCGACGCCGGGAGGTTGCGGGCACCCTCCATGTGGATGCGCCAACCGAACCGGAAGGCGGGCGTCAGCACGGCGCGAGCCATCGGGTAGAGCCACCCGTACTGGCGCTCTCCGCCACGTCCGAACACGCCGCGAGCCTACGTCTCCGACATCCCGGTGGGGAACGCGCCCGCAGCACCGCCTGGGCCGGCGAGCCACGGTGGTGGCTCAGGGGCGAGCGAGGTCCACCCCGATCAACGCAGCTCCCGCCGCCACGCCCCGACCCGCGTCCGCCGCCTCGTCGAGGGCCAGCAGGGCGCCCGGGGTGTCCAGGTCGTCGTCGAGTGCGGCGCGCACGGCCTCGAGCACCGCCTGATCGGTCCCCCCTCCGTCACCGACCGCCGCCTGCCAGCGCTTCAGGCGGTGGGTGGCGTCGGGCATCACGTCGTCGTCCCATTCCCACTCGTGCCGGTAGTGGTGGGCCAGGACCGCCAGGCGGATGGCGCGGCTGTCGCACGCCTTGCGCAGCTCCGAAACGAACACGAGGTTGCCGAGGGACTTCGACATCTTCTCGCCGTCCATGCGCACCATCGCCTGGTGCATCCAGTGGCGCACGAACTGCTCGCCGGTGGCAGCCTCCGACTGGGCAGCCTCGCACTCGTGATGGGGGAAGATGAGGTCGCACCCCCCGCCGTGCAGGTCGATGGTCGTCCCCAGCTCGCGCAGGGCCAGCGCCGAACACTCGATGTGCCAGCCCGGGCGGCCCGGCCCCCACAGCGACTCCCATGACGGCTCGTCGGGGGCGGACGGCTGCCACAGCACGAAGTCGAGGGGGTCGCGCTTGTTGGGGTCGTCGATATTGCCGCCGCGCTCGGCGGCCAGGCGCAGCATCTCGTCGCGACCCAGGTGGCTCAGCTGCCCGAACCGCTCGAAGCTCGACACGTCGAAGTACACGCCTCCCCCGGCCTCGTAGGCGTGGCCGCGATCCAGCACCATGCCGATGAAGCCCCGGATGTCGGGAATGGCCGAAGTGGCGCGGGGCTCGCTCCATACCGGGAGCACGTCGAGGGCACGCATGTCGTCGTCGAAGCGGGCGGTCTCGGCGGCGGCCAGATCGAGGTAGTGGACGCCCAGCTCGCGGGCCTTGCGCAGGATGTCGTCGTCGACGTCGGTGACGTTGCGCACGCAGCGGGTCTCGTGCCCACGGTCCCGCAGGCGGCGCTGTAGCACGTCATACGTGAGGTAGGTGGCGGCGTGGCCCACATGGGTGGCGTCGTACGGGGTGATGCCGCAGGTGTACATCGTCACCACCGGGCCCGGCGCGAACGGAACGACCTCGCCCCGCGCCGTGCAGTGGAGCCGCATCGGCTCGGCGCGGGCCCCGCTGGCTGTCACGCCGTGTGCTCGCTGGCCGGGGTCCGGACTCCCTTGGCCTCCGTCCCGGCGGCCTCGCCGTCGCGGATGCCGGTCAGCTTGACCGCGACCCGGGTCTTGTAGTGGGTGTTGAGCTGCATCAACACCGCCGTGAACGACTCGATCGGCGTCGCCATCGCCAGCTCGCCGGCGTTGAGGGGTCGCATGTTGGGGATCTTGGCCACGATGTCGCTCGTGACCTGGATCGCCGAGGGGTGATCGGAGCAGATGAGCACGTCGCTCTCGATCGGGTGAGCCAGGTCACCCAGCTCGCGGGCGGGTACGTGGTGCAGCGCGGCAGCGACCATGCACTGGGGCACGGCCGCCTGCACGCTCGCGGCCACCGACCCGCGGGGCGGCACCAAGGGCTGGAACTCCTTGCCCAGGCGCGTGAGCGCGTTCGCCATCGAGACGACGACCTTGCCGCGCAGCTTGTCCTCCACCGACGCCGCCGTCTGCGTGGCGCTGTCCCACGGCGTGGCGATCACGACCACGTCGGAGTCCGCGGCGCCGTTGTTCTCGTCGGCGCCGATCGTGAGCTGGTGGTCGGGCCAGTGCTCGAGCAGTTTGTCGACGATCTCCATCGCCCGGTACTTCGACCTGGACCCGACGACCACCTCGAACCCGACCGCGGCCAGCCGCGCCGCCAGGGCTCTGCCGGCCGGGCCGGTTCCACCGAGGATGCCGATGCGCATTGGCGACACGGTAGCGGCGGTCCCCATCGAGTCGTCCAAGGGGCGACGGCGCCCTCAGCAGGCAGCGGCGACGTCCGGGAACGGGTCGATCGGCCCGCCGCCTCCGGGATGCATCTCGAAGTGCAGGTGGGGGGTGCCGGCCAAGTTGCCGCCGTCCCCCACGTAGCCGATGACCGTTCCGGCCGCGACCCATCGGACGCCCTCGTTCTCGTAGCCCGAGAGGTGGGTGCCGAAGTACTCGTCGCCGTTGTCGCCGTAGAGCCACCACGACAGGCCGCCGACGTCGTTGCCCCGGTGCTCGACGCGGCCGCTGACCGGGGCGACGGTGGGCGTGCCCATGGCGGACATCATGTCGACGCCCTGGTGAGCCCGGCCGCCCGACCGGGGGCACCGAAGCAGTCCACGAACGACACCGCCCCTTGCACCGGGCACAGGAGCCCACCGGCAGCAAGCTCCGCTTAGGGTCCAGCGTCATGTCGATGGCACTGCGCTTGTCGAGGGTCGGGCTCGTGCGTGACGACGTCACCATCCTCGACGGCGTCGACTGGGAGGTGGCGCCGCACGAGCGCTGGATAGTGCTGGGACCCAACGGTTCGGGGAAGACCACGCTGATGCGCGTCGCGGGGCTCTACCTCCACCCCAGCCGGGGCGAGGTCGAGGTCCTCGGCGAGCGCCTGGGGCGCGTCGACGTCCGCAGGCTCCGCACGCGCATCGGGTTTGTGAGTGCGGCGTTCGCCGCCATGCTGCGGGACGGGGTGACGGCGGCCGACGTGGTCATGACCGCCGAGCACGCCGCTCTCGAGACGTGGTGGCATACCTACGGCGACAGCGACCGGAGCCGCGCCGCCGGGCTGCTCGATCGCATGGGTGCCGGGCCGCTGGCCGACCGGCCGTTCGGCGCCCTGTCGTCGGGCGAACGCCAGCGGGTCCTCCTGGCCCGGTCGCTGTGGGGCGACCCCGGGCTCGTGCTGCTCGACGAGCCGACCGCGGGCCTCGACCTCGGCGCCCGCGAGGACCTGGTGAGCCGGCTCGCCGGGCTGGCGGCAGATCCGACGACGCCGGCCACGGTCCTCGTCACCCACCATGTCGAGGAGATCCCGGCCGGCTTCACCCACGTGCTGGTGCTGGACCGGGGCCGGGTGGCCGCCGCCGGTCGCCTCGATGAGGTGCTCAGCGCCGGGCTTCTGTCCGACGTGTTCGGCCTGCCACTCGCGCTCGACCGCCGCCACGGCCGCTACGCGGCTCGGGCTCGGTGAGCCGTGCGGCCCGCGGCCGCTGTGCCGCGATCACGCGTTGACCAGGGCCAGCAGGCGGGGCTTCGACTGGCGGATCTCGTCGGCCAGGAGCCGCTCGACCACCGGACCGACGAGGCTGCCGCCGTACTGAAGCCGCATGGTCAAGAGGCTGCCGCCGGGATCGGGAGCCACCCGCGCCTCGAGGACCCAGGGCGAGTGCCGGCGGCCGTCGTGTTCGAGCCGCTCGAACCGCACGCGGTCGGGAGCCTCGTGGACCGTGCGCACCATCCGGAGCCGCTTGGAGCGAGCGAAGGGTCCAAGACGGCCCCGAAGGTCGACCGACCACGCCGGGCCGGGATCGCCGTCCTGCGCCTCGACCGGCGTCGCCCGGGGAACGATGTCGAGCCACTCCGGGTAGTGCGCCAGGTCGTCGACCCACCCGAACAGCCGCTCCGGGGTGCAGGGGGCCAGCATGTCCGCGGTCACGTCCATTGCGGTGATCGTGGCACGGCGGCACATGTGGCGTCAGAGTTGGGCCCCGGATCGCCCGGCTGCTCACGATCGGTCGCCGATCCCGACCGAGTCAGCCTTGGCCCGCAATCCTCCGGCGCCAGTGCGTCCCGGCCAGGCCGGGTTGCACGGCGACCAACACGCCGGAGCGCAGCCGCACGGACGCCTCGGGTGCCGTCAGCTCGTTGCTCACGCCGCGCGTCGATCCGACGGGCAGGTCCTCGTCGTGCAGGGGGTAGAGCAGCCCGTCGGTGACGACCCCCAGGGCCGGGCCGTCCAGCGGCACGAGCGATACGAGGTCGCCGGGCGCCCCCCGGAGCACCGTCGAGTCCCGGATCACGCTCAGGTGGGCGTTGCCGATCCACGCCTGCACCTCGACCCCGGCCGTGCGGGGCGAGGCGAGGAGCTGCGCGAGCGACAGGGTGTGGTCCAGGCGGTCACCGGCGCCGGTCACGACGACGATCCGTTGCGGATGCCGGGACAACGCGGCGTCGAGGGCCAGGGCGAGGTCGGTGGCGTCCTTGGCCTCGGGATGGCGCTCGATCGGCACGCCGGCCTCGATCGCCGCGGACAGCACGTCCGGGTTCACCGAGTCCATGTCGCCGACGACGGCGGCCACATCCAAGCCGAGCTTCAGCGCCGGCTCCAGCCCCGAGTCGGCGGCGATCACGGCGGCGGCACTGGCGCCCACGGCGGCGAGCTCCCGCGCCCCGCCGCCCGACGGTGGACCGCCGCCCCCGACGATCACGATCGTCCCGGCTTCCGCCCTGCTCATGCCCCCGAGAGTACGGTCGGCCGCGTGCGGCGCACCCTGTTCGACGACGAACACGAGCTGTTCCGGGACAGCGTGCGGCGCTTCATCGCCGCCGAGCTGGCGCCACGCAACGAGGCCTGGGAGCGGGCCGGAATCGTCGATCGCGACATGTTCCAGGCTGCGGGGAAGCACGGCTTCCTGGGCATGGCGGTGCCGACGGCGTACGGCGGGGGCGGCGTCGACGACTTCCGCTACAACCTGGTGATCGGCGAGGAGGTCCAGCGGGCCGGCATCAACGCCGCCGGGCTGGGCTGGACGCTCCACAACGACATCTGCCTGCCCTACTTCCTGTCACTCTGCACGGAGGAGCAGAAGGCGCGGTGGCTGCCGGGGATCTGCTCAGGCGACCTGATCACGGCCATCGCCATGACCGAGCCCGGCATCGGATCCGACCTCGCCTCGATGACGACGACGGCAGTCCGGGACGGCGACCGCTACGTCCTCAACGGGTCGAAGACCTTCATCACCAACGGCATCAACGCAGATCTGGTGGTGACCGCCGTGAAGACGGACCCGGGTGCCCGGCACCGGGGGATGTCGCTGGTCGTGGTCGAGCGCGGCATGGACGGGTTCGAGCGAGGACGGAACCTCGACAAGATCGGCATGCACGCCCAGGACACCGCCGAGCTGTTCTTCACCGACGTGCAGGTGCCGGTGGCGAACCTGCTCGGCGAGGAGGGCGAGGGCTTCCGCTACCTGGTGACCAACCTCCCGCAGGAGCGCCTCTCCATCGGCGCCACCGGCGTGGCGGCGGCGCGGGCGGCGTTCGACCAGACGCTGTCGTACGTCACCGAGCGCCAAGCCTTCGGCCAGGCCGTCGGCGCGTTCCAGAACACCCGCTTCCGGATGGCGGAGATGGCGACGGAGATCGAGCTGGGCCAGACGTACATCGACCGCTGCGTGCTCGCCCTCAACGCCCGCGAGCTCACGGCCGAGGAGGCGTCGATGGCCAAGTGGTGGTGCACCGAGCTGCAGGGACGCGTCGTCGACATCTGCGTGCAGCTCCACGGCGGGTACGGGTACATGGCCGAGTACCCGGTGGCCCGCGCCTTCGCCGACGCCCGCGTCACCCGCATCTACGGCGGCACCACCGAGATCATGAAGGAGATCATCGGCCGCAACCTGGGCCTGTAGCTCGCAGACTGGACGTGTGAGCCGCCGCTGGGGAGGCAATGGGTTCCTGAAAGTCGAACTCGAGGTCATGGGTTCCGTATGCGGAACCCATGACCTCGGGCTGCCGGCGGCGGAACCTATTGCCTCGGGCCGGCCGTCCCGCCAGTCGGTACCTCGTCAGCGGCGGAGGAGGTCCTTGGCGATGTGGGTGATCTGGATCTCGTCGGTGCCGGCGTAGATCTGGAGGACCTTGGCGTCCCGGGCCAGCTGCTCGACCTGGAACTCGGCCATGTAGCCGTTGCCGCCGAACAGCTGGACCGCCTCGAGGGCCACCTCCGTGGCCGCCCGCGCGGAGTAGAGCTTCATCGCCGACGCCTCCGCCAACGTGAACCCCCGACCCTCGGCGGTGGCCTCGATGACCCGGAAGACGAGGTTCTCGACGTTGAGGCGGGCGACCTCCATGCGGGCGAGCTTGTCCTGGATGAGCTGGAACTCACCGATCGGCTGGCCGAACTGCACCCGGTCCCGCGCATACGCCACGCACAGGTCGAGGCACTGCGAGATGATCCCCAGGGCCATCGCCGCCACCCCGGACCGCTCCTGGAGGAACGTCACCTTCGCCGCCGTTCGCCCTCCGGCCTCGACGTCCTCGGTCTCGCCGATCAGCCGGTCCTGCCCCACGCGGACGTCGGTCAGGAACAGCTCGCCGGTGGGCGACGAGTGCATCCCCATCTTCTTGAGCGGCTTGGACTGCTCCAGCCCCGGGGTGCCGGAGTCGAGAACGAAGCTCAGGATCTTCCGCTCGGCGGGTGGGTTGCCCTCGTCGAGCTTGCAGATGAACACGATCGTGTCCGCGTAGGGCCCGTTGGTGATGAAGGTCTTCGAGCCGTTGAGGACGTACTCGTCGCCGTCGCGGCGGGCCGTCGCGTGCATCGACCCGAAGGCGTCGGACCCCGAGCCGGGCTCGGTGATCGCCCACGCCCCGATCGTCTCCATCGTGAGCAACGGCAGGGCCCAACGCTCCTTCTGGGCGACCGTTCCTCGCGACAGGATGGCCGCGGCGGTGAGCCCGATCGACACACCCATGGCCGTGACCATGCCGGGACTCCACCGGGACAGCTCGATGATGGGGATGATCTGGAAGGCGGCGGCGTTGGCGGCCTCTTGCGGATCGCGCCCCCGGCCTCGTCGGTGCCGCTTGCGTCCCCTGCCTTTCGCGGGCGATCTGGCGCTCGAACCGGTCGCGCGCCATGGCGTCCATACCGAACGTCGAGAACAGCTTGCGGATGATGTCGTACGGCGGCAGGTCGCCATGCTCGAGGTCACGGTGATGCGGCACGAGCTCCTTCTCGATGAAGTCCCGCACGGCCGCCCGAACCATCTGCTGCTCGTCAGTCCACTCGATCACACCTCAACTGTGGCAGGCGCTCCGGGAGATGGCATCCTGTAGGGACCCCCAGGGACGTTCCGAGGAGTATCTGCGTGTCGTTTCGCGTCAAGGATCGGGTGGTCTATCCCCACCACGGCGCTGCCATCATCGAAGCCACCGAGAAGCGGGCCACGCCCGACGGCGAGGCGAAGGACTTCTTCGTCCTGCGCATGACCCATGGCGACCTGGTCCTCAAGGTCCCTGTCGACAAGGCCGAGGAGATCGGGATGCGCTACCCGATCAGCGTCGAGGACGTGGAAGACGTGTTCGAGGTGCTCGCCAAGAAGGACGTGCGCGAGCCCACCAACTGGTCTCGGCGGTTCAAGAACCACCAGGAGAAGCTCAAGTCGGGCGACGTCTACCAGGTGGCCGAGGTGGTGCGGAACCTGGCACTGCGCGACAACGACAAGGGCCTCTCCGCCGGCGAGAAGTCGATGTTCGTCAAGGCGCGCCAGGTGCTCGTGTCGGAGCTGGCGTTCGCGCTCGACATCAGCGAGGACGACGCCATGGACCGGCTCGCCAAGACCATCGCCTGAGCCGTCGGAGGGCGGACGCCCGGGAGGCGAACCGTGAGCGACACAGCTGACGTTTCGGACGGTCCCCCTCCCCCCTCACCTCCGGATCCGGCGCCTCGCGAGGTCAAGCGCGCCCCGGTCATCGTCGCCGTCGGGTTGCTGCTGACCGCAGTCGCAATCGGGGTGATCGTGGCGCGCTTCGGGGACGACGACGGCGCCGCGGAGCCCACCCCCACCACCGACGCTCCCCCGGCGGTGTCGGAGCCGGACCGCGGCACGACCGCCACCCGCGAGTCGAACGGTACGACGAGCTCCACGGGGCAGACCGTGCCCGTCCAGGGGCTGGCGGTGGTGGACAGCGGCTTCTCGACCTACGAGGGATTTGACGGCCCCGCCGGCTCGTACGGCCTGATCCTCGAGAACGGCAGCGGCCGGCCGATCAACCACCTTGTCGTCCAGGTGGTCGTCTACGACAAGAACGACACCGTCGTCGGCAGCTACGACCACGCCGTCGCGGTCGTGAACGCCGGCGCACGGCTGGGGCTGGGAGCCGAGGTCAGCGACCCGCTTCCCAACGGGATCGGGCGGCTCGACATCCGGACAAAGGGCCGCGAGGGTGAGCCCGTCCCCGATGGAACCTTCACCGTGGCCGACGTGTCGACGTCGTCGGACGAGTTCGGCGTCTACACGACGTTCGTCGTGTCGTCGAGCTACGCGGTCGAGTTCGAGCTCACGCCCGCATATGCCGTGTACCGCGACGCCGCGGGCCGAATCGTCGGTGGCGCCAGTGGCCTCGTCGACCTGATCCCTCCGCGGGGCCGGGCGAACGGCGAGGTCACCGCGTTCGCCGTAGTCCCCAACGTTGCCCGGACCGAGGTGTACGTCGACCCCGGGTCCTCCTGACCGTCACGCAGTTCAGGCGGCTGGCACGCCGGACGCCACCGCGGCGCGGATGATCCGCACGGCGTCGTCCACGTCCGGGCGATGCGTGCGGTGCGAGATGATGCACAGGCGCAGGAGCTGCCGTCCGTCGATGCGGGTGCTGGACAGGTAGAGGCGTTTGGTGGCGTGGATCCGCTCCAGCAGCCGCTGGTTGCCGCCGTCGCCCGCCTCATCGCCCCGGAGCCGGAACGGCACGATCGAGAGGTCGGGTTCCCACGGCAGGTCCAACGCCGGGTCGGCGCTCAGTTCGCGGTATGCCCAGGCGGCCAGGTCGAGCTTCTCGTCCAGGGCCTGACGGAAGGCGCCGACGCCGTGCAGGTGCAGCGGGAACCAGATGCGCAGCCCTCGGTAGTCACGCGTCAGTTCGGGTCCCAGCTCGGCGTAGTCGGGTAGCGGCCGTTCGGCGTCGAGGTCCTGGAGATAGGCGCCGTCGACCGCGTGGGCGGCGCGCACGGCCGCCGGGTTGCGCACCAGCAGGATCCCGGTCCCATGGGGCAGGAACAGGCCCTTGTGGGGGTCGAGGACCACTGAGTCGGCATGCTCGATGCCGGCAAAGCGTGCCCGGCCCCGCTCGGTGAGCTGGAAGAACCCGCCGTACGCCGCGTCGACGTGGTTCCAGAGGCCCTCGGACTCCGCCAGCCGGGCAAGCTCCCCGATCGGGTCGACGGCGCCGGTGCTGGTCGTCCCGGCCGACGCCACCAGCAGGAACGGGCGGAGCCCCCGGGCGCGGTCTCGGGCGATCATCTGCGCCGCGGCCTCGGGATCCATGCGCAGATCGGGCGTCGTCGGGACCGTGCGGACGGCCGCCGGCGGCAGCCCCGCCAGCCGGGCCGCCTTGGCCACGCAGCGGTGGGTGTGGGCCGTCACGTACAGGGTTCCGTCCCCGAAGTCGTCGCCCAGGCGGTCGTGCCGGGCCGCGACCACGGCCACGAGCGTGGCCAGCGAGCCGCCGGTGGTGGTGACGCCGCCCGCGGTGTCCGGCAGTCCGAACTGGCGGCAGAGCCAGCGCAGCACGCTCTCCTCCAGCGCCACCAGGGCAGGTGCGAAGCTCGACAGCGTGGTGTACCGGTTGAACGCCCGGGCCACCATCTCGGCCAGGGCCGAGGTGAACAGCCCGCCGCCCCCGACGTACGCCATGTAGCGCGGCCCGGCGGTCTCCACGGCGACGGCGGCCGCTTCGCCGAAGCGATCGAGCAGGACGCCGAGGTCTCCCGGGCCTTCCGGGGGCGGTAGCAGGTACTCGGGCAGGCGCGGCCCGATGTCGTGGACGTTGCTCGCCGGCGCATCGGGCAGGCCGTCGACGAAGTCCGCGACCAGCGCCAGGGCCCGCCGTCCCATCTCCTCCATGGCCCGCCGATCGGGCTCCAACGGGTAGTCGGTCATGAGCGGCCGTGTCGGCCCGAGATCGCGTTCCCTCCCTGAACCGGGCGCATCGACGCACCCCATCAGCAAGAATTGGCGCCTTCGTGCCACCCTATGTCGGCTGGAAGTGATCACCGTGATCGTTGGGGACCGCGCCGTGCCCAGGCCGACGGCCGGGCTTGCCCGCCTTGGTGCGGCGGGGTTGGCCCTCGTCGCCACCGTCGTGTTGCCTGCGTGCCGGTCCGACTGGGGCAGCAACCTTCGCACCGCCCCCTCGACGACGACCTCGACGGCCCGGCCCACCACCACGGCACGTCCGACGACCACCACGACCGTGCCGGCCACCACGACCAGCACGACGCCGCCCACGACCCAGCCCTCGACCACCGCGCGCCCGGCACCCACCGGGTACCCGACGGCCTCAACCACGGGGGTGCCGCCGGGCACCCGCCTGGAGGTGGTGACCGGAGACCAGACGTTCGCCGTCGACGGCCAGGTGATCGAGGGCAAGGAGTTCCGCGGCTTCGTCACCGTCACCGCCAGCAACGTGACCTTCAGGAACTGCCTGTTCCGGGGCCGGGCAACCGACCACAACGCCGTGCTGCTCGAAACCGGGGACGGCTCCGACACCGTCGTCGAGGACTCGGAGTTCGTGCCGGCGAATCCCTCGGCCACCATCGACGGCCTGGGCACTGCGAGCACCAGCATCTACCGCGCCAACATCCACGGATCCGTCGATGGGGTGAAGGCCGGCAGCGACACCCTGATCCAGGACTCCTACATCCACGACATGTCATGGTTCCCGTCCGACCCGAACCAGGACGGCGGTCCGACCCACAACGACGGGGTCCAGTCCTTCGGCGGTGATTCGGGCGTGACCCTGCGACACAACACGATCGACATGTCCTCGAA
>CAVWNW010000003.1:0-353307 GCA_963756425.1 uncultured bacterium
ATTCGAACCCGCACGGCCTTGCGGCCAGAGAGGTTTAAGCCTGGGGTGCTCGTGCCTGCAAGTAGCACCGAGTATCGCAACGTATGCCCTGAACAGGACTTTTCTTCGCCTGCGGTCCGGCGTGTGACGTACCGTCACGGGCTCTGCGGCGCAGTTCTGTTAGCAAATCGTTAGCAAGACTGAGGGCGCCACGTGCGCCGCGGGTCGCGGACCCGCCGGGTTGGGCCGCAGGGTCACCGGCGCTCGGCGTGTAATCGGTGACTGCGCCAGTGCGTCGGGTGCCCCTCGTCCTCGCACACAACATCGGCCAAGTGCGAGGCCTCTTCCGAGTCGCGACCGGCTCATCCGGAACAAGCAAGCAACGTCATGCGGAGGTGTGGTGTGGGTTTCAAGGGTCTTCGGTCTCAATCGTGGTGGCTCGTCAGTGCGGCCGCCCTCAGGGCCGCGTTGGCGGCGTCGGTGCTCATCGCGTTGTACTACGTGCTGCCGCTGGATCTCGGCGACTCGGACACGTCAACGTTCGTGAAGCTGGCGTTCGGGGCCTTCGTCTTCCTTGGTCTGATGACCTGGCAGGTTCGGGCGATCACGCAGTCGGACAATCCCGGACTGCGGGCGCTCGAAACGCTGGGCCTTGCGGTGCCGCTCTTCCTTATCGTGTTCGCATCGGTGTACTACCTGATGAGCTCGACCGACGCGTCGAACTTCACGGCGCCGCTGTCACGGACCGACGCTCTGTACTTCACGGTCACGATCTTTTCGACCGTCGGGTTCGGGGAAATCACGGCTCAGGCCGAGTCCGCTCGTCTCGTCGTCGCCGCGCAAATGATGCTCGACCTGATCGTCCTCGGCCTCGGGGTACGGGTCATCCTCGAGGCCGTGCAACGGGGCCGGGCCCGGCTCACAGGCGATGCCAGCGCGGATCCCGCATCCCCATGACCACCATGGGCGCTCGGCACACCGAACGCTAGGCGGGCTCGATCTCTCCGACGCGCCACGACTTGTCGAAGAACGGCGTCGAGCGGGCTGTAGAGCCGGAGGATGGCGAAGAACCCTTTGCCGGGCATCGTCTGGATCCAGTTGCCGTCGGACACGCCGGCGGGCTGCTCGGGGCCCATGTGGATGGTGGTCGAACCATCGGCGTTCGCCACCGCGGCAGGGGTCGGGTACGACTGGCTCCCGGCACGGGGGAACCGTTGTGGCGTCACGAGCATCGACCGCGTCTGGTTGTCGTACAGCGTCAGTGACCAGAACCGCGCCTCGGGGACGTCCGGGGGGAGCGTCACGGAGTACGACCGC
Source organism: uncultured bacterium (assembly GCA_963756425.1). Taxonomy (GTDB): domain Bacteria; phylum Actinomycetota; class Acidimicrobiia; order Acidimicrobiales; family VFJN01; genus DASQUK01. Next base: position 1,297 of record CAVWNW010000003.1, read on the forward strand.
GCCCCGTCGAAGAACTCCTTGTTGGCGTCCATGAAGGCGACGAGGTACTGGCTGCCGATCCCGGTGAGGCGCATGGCCATCGCGGGGGTGATCCCGGTGTAGCCGTAGAAGAACAGGGTGCGCAGGTCGTGCTTGCGGGCGCCCGTGGGCGGGAACGGCTTGATGCCCTCGGGGGTGACCAGCGGGAGCGGTCGATCGAACAGGTAGCCGCCGGGGAACAGCATGGCGGTCCACGCGGAGTCCGGGTAGTAGGCGATGTCTTCCTCGCCGCGTGCGTCGAACATCAGGGCCCGGGATGTCGCGTTGCCGACCGTGGCGGCGTCGTCGAGGATCCGCCGCATCCGGTCGTCAGGCGCGAACGGCTCGCCCTTGACGATGCCGATCTCGGTGAGGTGGCCCACGATCTCGGGGTCGGCGGCGCCGACGGCCTCGTCCTGGAGCAGTGCGTGGACGGTCTCGAAGAAGCCGGCGTCCGACGGTGGGATGGTGTTGAACGTGAGGCCGCTTCCCTCGACGAACGTGGTCTCGGGCACGTCGGTCGGCGGAGCCGGGAGCCCCATGGTGCCGTGGAGGAGGGTGGCGACGCTGGTCCCGGGGCCGGTCGGCGTGTAGGAGTAGATCTTGGTGGTGGACTTGATGGTCGCGACCGTCGGCGCGGGATCGTCGTGCTCCATGAACGACCGGCCCAGCATGAGGACCCGGTTCGTGCGCGAGTGCCCGACGTAGAAGCCGCCTTCGGGGAGCGGTCCCTCGTAGCCCGGGGGAACCAGCAGGAACCTGCCGCCGGCGCCGCGATCGGGCCCCGGCAGGCCGAAGTCGATGATCCACTGGAACCACATGTCGTCGAACGTTCCGAGCGCCATCGGCGGCGTCTCCACCACCATCGGGCCCTGGCTCAGGTCGACGAACGAGAGGTAGTACACGGTGTCGGCGTTCGCGGTCAGGAACCGCGACGACGAGTCCATCAGCTCCGAGAAGATCAGGACCGTGTTGTCCTGCACGCCGATGCTCAGGAACCCCTCACGCATCGCCTGCGTCGACGCGGCCGGGAACGCGGTCAGGAACGCGTTGACGCCGTGCACGAAGTCGAGATGGTCGTACAGCGTCTCGACGGTCTTCGCGGCCGGCGCACCGTCGGTGAACTCCAGCGTGCCGAGCCGACTCTCGACCCGATCAGGTGTCGACAACGACGCAAGTACCTCTGCAGCAAGCTCTGCCATCTCTCATTCCTCCTGAGTCCCGATGTGTCGTCCGAAACTGAATCGGTCCCGGTGACACGTCATGCCTTTTGCTCGTACTCCTCGGCCGCGGTGTCGATGGTCAGCCCGGAGCCGAAGTGCGGTCCGCCGCCGACGTTGTAAACGCCCGCGATCCGCTTCGGGTAGGAGCCGCCCGCGATGATCGCCTCGGACCAGGCGTCGAGGTGATCGAGGAGCTCGTCGAGGTCGTCGCCAATGGCGTCGAGCAACGGCCGTTCGAGCTCGTCGGTGCGAACCTCGATCTCCTCGCGGAACGCCCGGCCCGCGTCGGTGAGCTGCTCACCGCTCATCAGTCCACGGTGGTTGAGACGTTCGAAGCCCGCGTCCATGTCGGCGTCTTGCCAGGCACGAGACGGGTGTGTACGAGCGGGCGGGCAGCTCCCCACCACTGTTCGGTCAGCAGCAGGACCTCCACCGCGTCGGCGCCGCCGACCGCCCAGGAGATGACGTGGCTGTCACCGCGGTGCTCACGCACCAGGTCCGCAGCGCGCCACATGGCACCCATAGGACTGTCCGGATAACCGAGCGAGCGCAGTCCGCCGTAGACGCCGCGACCGGCCCACGGCGCCGCGTCTGCGGCACGGCGGAGCAGATCCGTGACACGCGCGAGGCCATCGGGCCGTTCTCCGAGAATTCGCTGCAGCATCGCGGTTGCGGCCTGCTCGCGCGCTTTGAGGATCTCGTCCCGGTTGGTGATCTGCCATCCAGCCGCCACCGCCGGCACGACGACCTTCGGGTTGAAGACCCCGAAGGCGGAAGCGACGACCTCCCCCGGGACGTGACCCATGCACGCGCCGCGACTCGTGAAGTACGACTTCAATTCGGGGCGGGCAATGCCGTCCGGGCTGGCGAGGGGACTGCCGTCGAAGCCGAGAGCTTCGTATCCCGCGTGCGCCTCCGGGGCGAAATAAACGCCCGCCGCCACCGGCTCCACCGCGTTGCGCAACCGGCGGGCCCTCTCATTGAAGTCGGTAGTCATTGCTGCTTCTTCCAGTTCGGGGTGCTCATAGAGCCGAAAGCACCAGCGAGATCGCGAACCCAATCGCAACGAGGGAACCCGTCGAGATGCCCGCCTCCTCGTACGCTTCGGGCAGCATCGTGTCCGTGATCATCGCGAGCAACGCGCCTGCGGCAAAGCCCTGCGCGAACGCGCCGGTGTGTCCGTGCGTCGGATCGAGCACTGCATAGCCAAGTGCCGCGCTCAACGCCGACACGGCGATCACGATGAGCCACATCCTCACGACGCGTTCCCGGGTCCATCCGGCGATGCGAAGCCCGCTCGCCGAGGACAATCCTTCGGGCAGGTTGCTGAGCATCACGCCGATCAGCAGCGCCACGCTGATGCCACCTTGTAGCACCGTCAGTCCCAGTTACGAAGGACTCGGGTATCCCATCGAGTACCGATCCCAGCACGATCGCGAGCGGCGAGCCCTCGGCCTGCGCGCCATCGGAGTCCTTGCGATCTCCGCCGCCGCGTCGGTCGATCCACCAGTTTCCGAGCGTGAACGCCGCCGCTCCGACCAATGTGTAGGCGCCAACGGTCGCGACTTCGCTCGTCTTCAGCGCCTCATCGATGAGCTCGAAGGCAATCGACCCGATCAAGAGTCCGGCACCCAGCGCCATCACGACCGCGATGAGCTTCTGGCTCGGCGTCACCGCGTACGCGATGAGCGCTCCGACGAGGAGGGCGGAGGCGGCGAGCGCACCCCAGAGGAATGCCTCGATCATGGCTGGAGACTCACCGGTAGGCGCGACGGCACTCGGGAGGTCGTTCTCCGAGAGCGGTCCGGCCCATGGTCACGACTCACGCAGCGATGAGGCCAATGATGCTCAGGGCGAACCACAGTATGAGTCTCCTTTGCGCTCGTCGTCGGATCGCCCGTTGCGCTCCAATTGCCCTTGTTCAACGTCCATTGCGATCAAACCTCGACGGCGAGGCCGTCGCATCATGCAGATTGCGTGAATCGCCGGCGTCTCCGCTCCACCCCACCGCTACCTGATGCGGGTGCCTGCCTAGGATGCTGCCCGTGACCGAGAGTGTCGGAGGGCACGCCCCCGACGGCCGTTGCGCTCGATGACTCGCTGCTCGACGCCAAGCTCTCGGTCCCCCTCCCTCGTCCGGGTGCCGTGAGTCGCGCCGCGCTCATCGAGGCGGCGCGCGCGAGCGATTGCCGACGTGGTTGGTGTCACTGCGCCCGCTGGCTATGGCAAGTCGACCTTGCTGGTTCAGTGGGCCCTTGCCGAGGATCGTCGCGTCGCCTGGGTGTCACTCGACCGCTTCGACAACGATCCCGCGATCCTGCTCACCTTGCTGGCGTCCGCCTACGCTCGGATCTCGCCGGGCAACGCCGACCTGGTCGCCGACGTGGGTGGTCTCGGCGTGTCGCTGTTGGGACGCGCGGCGCCGCGCCTCGCCTCGGCGTTCAGGACGAGCCCGGTCCCGTTCGTGCTGATGTTGGACGACCTTCACGAACTGCAGTCGCCTGCCTGTCACGATGTGCTGGAGGTGGTGATCGCAGGGATCCCTCGGGGCTCTCAACTGATCGCAGCGAGTCGTTCCGAGCAACCTCACCTGCCGCGGCTGCGAACGTCGGGTGACGCACTGGAGTTCCAGGCGGGCGACCTGGCCCTCGACGCGGCCGGCGCCGAGCAGATCTTCTCGGAGGCGCACGTTGGCCTCACCGCTGAGCTGGCGGCCGCCGTGACCGAACGAACCGAAGGCTGGCCGGTCGGCCTCTATCTCGCGGCGATGATCGCGAGCGAAAGCACCGGCGAGGCGTTGGCGATCGCCGGCGACGACCGGTACGTGGCCGACTACCTGTACCGCGAGTCTTTGGCGCAACTGCCCGAGAACACTCAGCGGTTCCTGCGGTGCACAGCGGTGCTCGATCAACTGTGTGCGCCGCTCTGCGATGCCCTCCTCGGCGAATCAGGGGCTCAGGAGCGGCTGCGCAGCCTCGAGGCCTCCAACTTGTTCCTGATCCCGCTCGATCGTCGGCGGGAGTGGTACCGCTACCACGCGCTGTTCCGGGAGTTCCTGCTCGGTGAGCTTCGTCGGGTCGGGTCTGACGTCATCCCGAAGCTGCACCTGCGAGCCGCCGACTGGTACGAGTCCAACGGATCCCCGGCCATGGCCCTGGAGCACCTGTTGAACACCACCGAGCGGGACCGGTGCGTCCAGTTGGTGACGGCGTTGGCCCTGCCGACCTACCAGGCCGGCCAGATGTCCACGCTGCAGCGTTGGCTCTCCGCGCTGGGCGACTCCGCCATCGAGGACTACCCCCCGCTCGCAGTGCTGGCCGGCTGGGTGGCGGCGTTGACCGGGCAGACCACCGAAGCACAGCGATGGGCGACGATCCTGGACGCCGCTTCGTTCGACCTGGTGCCCGCGGACGGCACGGCGTCGTTCGACTCTGCCCGAGCCATGCTGCGGTCGATCATGTGTGCCGCCGGTCCAGACCAAGCGATGACCGACGCGACCTTCGCGGTCGCCCAGGAGCCGCCGTGGAGCGTCTGGCGCGACCAGGCGTTGTGCGTGTGCGCCGAGGCGCATCTGCTCACCGGAGACGTTGACCGGGCCGGTGTCCTGTTCGCGGAATCGGCCGCCGCGGCAGCCTTGAATTCCAATGCCGACGCGCTCGTCCTCAGCGAGTCCGAGCTCGCGTTGCTGGCGATGGATCGTGGGCGTTGGGCCGAGGCGGCCGAGCATCTGGACGTGGCACTCGCCCTTGTCGATGCGCATCGGATGTACGACTACGCCACGTCCGTGCTCGCCTTCGCCGGCGCCGCCCGGCTTGCTGTGCACCGGGGCGACCTCAGGGAGGCGGACCGCCAGCTCACGCGGGGGATGCGGGCCCGTCCGTCATGCACTTTTGCGCTGCCCTATCTCGCCGTGCGCGTACGACTGCAACTTGCCAGGGTGTCCTGGGCCATCGCCGACCATACGACCGCTCGTCACCTGTTGCGTGAGATCGACGACATCCTGCTCCACCGCCCGGCTCTCGGCGCCCTCATCGTGGAGGTCTCGGAGTTTCGCCGGAGCCTCACATCGAGCGCCAACGTGGGAGCGACCGGCGGGTCGCCCCTCTCCCCCGCGGAACTGCGGCTGCTCCCCTACCTGCAGACGCACCTCACGATTCGCGAGATCGCGGAGCGGCTGTTCGTGTCCCGCAACACAGTCAGCTCCGAGGTCAGCTCGATCTATCGAAAGCTGGGCGTCTCGTCACGCAGCGACGCGGTGCAACAGGCGACGGCGACCGGGCTGCTCGGCGGGTAGCTGAGCTGACTCACCGGATTGGGGTACCAAGGCCCCTCAGACGTAGTCCTTCTTCCTGAGCCTAATGGCGGGTAGCCGAGCTCACTCACCGGACTGGGGCTCCAAGGCATCGTCGGTGTCGTACCCGAGAGCCAGCGCCAGCTTCGGGGCCGCCGCGACGGCGCGGGGGAGCCCGACGACGGGAATCACGGCGATCAGCACGTCGACGATCTCTGCCGCCGTCGCGCCCGCATTCACCGCGGCATCGGCCTGTGCTCCGTAGGACGGAACCGCGCCACCCGCCGCGACCAACGCGGCGAGGCGGACGAGCGCCAGCGTCTTCGGATCGAGCTCTGTGGATCCGACCCCGGCTCCGCCGACGCCGTTCTCCGCGAAGCTGGCGTCGTTGATGCCCAGACAGCGCAGCCGTTCCGTGTAGTCCAAACCGACCCACCCTCCTTCGCCACTGGCGTCCGACGAAATCAGGCGACGCTGACTCGGAACCGGCCGCCGAACCGTGCTCTACCCATGGTCGACGGACTCACTCCTCGTTGTCGGGCTCCGCCGCGGCAGCATCCAGCTCGGCCTCGAGTTCGGCCTCGTCGCCGAGAACCATCCCCAATGCGACCAGGTCCTCGGCAGTGATCGAGCGGTGACCGATCACCAGGCCTCCGGCGTCGCGGACGGCGTCGCGCAGCGGGATTGCCCAGAGGTGTTCGATCGCGAGCACGAGCGCCGAGCTGCCATCGGGCAACTCGTCGAGCAGCCCCGCGGCGACCAGCCCCGCTGCGTGCGGTGCGTCCGCATCGACGGAAGCCCCGAGCTCGGCACCGGCCACAGCGCCCTCGCCACGGGCAACACCCAGCCCGACCAGGGCGCCGACCGCCGACCGCAGCTCGGCCGTTGGTCATCATCGAGGTCGGACACGCTCAGCGCGGCGACGTCGTCGCCCTCGCGCATCACGAACACGGCATCGATGATCCTGATCTGGCCGACGTCACTCAGACGTCCCAATTCTTCCGCGATCCGACCCTCGAACAGGTCGTTGTCCGGAAAGCCGATCACGAACGCCTGGATGGGTCCAATGGCCATGGATGCCTCCTCCTGCTCGGCATCGCGCTGTCGGGACGCTCGACTGGTAGGCGAGTTGTCCGACGACCGATCTGGCTGCAGAACCGTGCTCTACGCATGGTCGTCGAAACAGACGCCAGTCGCATCACGCAGATCATGTGATTCGTCAATGGCGTCGCACCGGCAACGCGGGCACGAGGCGGCGCGACCGCGTAAGAAGCGACATTCATGCGTTCTGCGTGAGGACGGCCGCGGTTCCGTGCTGGATGATCACGGTGCGGCACGGCTGAAGGAGGCACGACGATGAGCGCTTCGACGCCCGGAGTCTCAGCGGAGACACTGAAGTCGATCTCGACGCCCGACAGGGTCGAGAGTCGCCTGGGAACGTTGGAGTTCGACGATGGCGCACCGTCTGAGGAGACGGCTGCGTTGCTGTACGACCACCTCGACTTCCTGAACGGGGTGCAGGCGTTTCTCGGGGCGATCCCGGGGGTGTCGCTCACGGCCCTGCGTCAGGGCTTCCTGGCGGCGGGCATCGAGGACAACTCGTTCACGTTGTTCTCGGAGCTGATGGATTCGGCGTCGATGTTCCTGACCGGCAACTGCGACACGGTCTACTTCTGGGGGTTCGTCGACCTGTCGGATGGGCCGATGGTGCTCGACGTGCCGTCCATCGGGGCGCCGTCAGGGATCCTCGGCACGATCGACGACATGTGGTTCAAGTGGGTCACCGACATCGGCCTTCCCGGCCCCGACCGCGGCGCCGGGGGCCGGTACCTGATCGTCGGTCCTGGCTATGACGGCCCGCTGCCCGACAGCGGGTTCCACGTCTTCCATGCTCGCACGACGCGGGTGACGGTGATCGGCCGCGCGTTCATGATCGACAACGACCCCACCGCCCCGGTCGAGGTGATCCGCGAGGGGTTCCGGGTCTCTCCATACGTGCCGGGGGCGGAGGGCACGGCGGTCGCCAGCTACCTGGCCGGCGACGCCCCGCTCGGCGCCGGCAAGGAGGCGCCCAAGACCAACTTCGTCGAGTCATCGGGTGTCTCCTTCAACACGCTGTTCCCAGGTGATTACGGGTTCTGGGAGGTCATCAATGAGCTGGTACAGCAGGAGCCGCCAGAGGCCGGCGATCCGGAGCTGCTGGGTCAGCTGGCGGCGGTCGGGATCGTGCACGGCAAGCCGTTCGAGCCCGAGGAGCGCATGCGCAAGATCCTCGAGGAGGCCGCCGTGGTGGGCAACGCCACCGCCCGCACGGTCACCTTCGCGGCGCGACCCGAGGAGGGCTTCGAGTTCTACCCCGGCTCAAAGTGGGAGAGTGCGCTCTTCCTCGGTGGCTACCAGTTCCTCGACCCGCCCCCGCTGATCACCGCGGAAGGCGCCGTCCCGGTGGGCCCGAGCGACGGGGCACGCAAGCTCGACTCCCGTACCAACTTCTTCTACATGGCCACCGGCACCACACCGGCGATGTGCATGCGCCTCACCGGCATCGGCTCGCAGTACATCTACGCGATGCGCGACAGCGAGGGCACCTTCTTCGAAGGTAGCCGCAGCTACAAGCTCACCCTGCCCGCCGACATCCCCGAGTCCCGCTTCTGGTCGGTGATCCTGTACGACCGCCAGACGCGCTCGATGCTCCAGACCGACCAGCACCTCCCGCGCCTCGGCAGCCAGTCCGGCACCGTCGAGACCAACCCCGACGGCTCGACCGACCTCTACTTCGGGCCCTCCGCACCCGAAGGCAAGGAGAGCAACTGGCTCCAGACCGTCCCCGGCAAAGGCTGGTGGACGATCCTGCGGCTGTACAACCCGCTCCAGTCGTTCTTCGACAAGACCTGGCGGCCCTCGGAGATCGAGCCGATCTGAGCGACGGCGCGACTGCCCCCGCACAGGGGCAGCACGGAGGTGGGTGAATCCATGAGCGTGTTGCGGAGCCGGTTGGAAGGACTGCTCCTCTGGCGGGTGTGGGAGCGCATGCTCGAGATCGAGTTCGTCGATCGCAGCGTCGCGCTCGCCGGGAAGGCGTTCGTCGCGTTCTTCCCGCTCGTCATCGTCATCGCCGCGTTCATGCCCGAGAGCGTCCGTTCGTCGATCCTCACCACGGTCACGGCCCGACTGGGCTTTCGGGGGGACGCGCTCACGACTGCCAGAGAAGCCTTCGCGTCGGCGGACGACGTCCGCAAGGCGACCGGCCTGCTCGGCCTCGTGCTCACGGCCTTCTTCGCCAGCTCGTTCACGACCGCCCTGCAGCGCGTCTACCTCCGGGCGTGGCGGCGGCCGTCCCACCCTGGCGCCAGCTCGTATTGGCGGGGGGCGGTCTGGCTCCTGGTGATTCTGGCCTGCATGGCGGTCCTCGGCGGTCTGCGCGGCGCCCTCGATGGTGGGCTCGGGGTCGGCCTCTTCGCCATCGTGTCGCTGGCGGTGACGTCAGGGCTGTGGTGGTTCACCGCGTGGTTCTTGCTGCTGGGCGACGTGCGGGCGCGGGTGCTCGTGCCTACTGGTGTGATCACCGCCGTGGCGATGGCCGCGTTCGCCGTGTCGGCCACGGTCTGGATGCCGGGGGTGGTGACTCGCAACGAAGCCCAGTTCGGCTTCTTCGGTGTCGCATTGGCGTTGGTGACCTGGTTCTCCGGAGCTGCGATCTGCGTCCTGATCGGTGCGTGCGCGGGACCGGTCTTCGCAGAGGACACCGGGCCGGTTGGCGCGCTCGTCCGCCACGGGGAGGCCGCGACGCTGACCGCCGGCGCCCGCCCGCCGCTGCCGTCACCCGCTCGCGAGCTCAGTCTTCGCGACGCGTTCCAGAGCACCGACGACTCATGACTGCTACGGAGATCAGGTTCGAACCGCAGGAGGCAATGTCGCATGTCTCAGACCAGTGATATCGCCGACGACCCCGACGGAGGTGCCCAGCCCGACGGAACCGCCGAGGGCGACACGGGACCGAGTGACACCCCGGGGCTCCTCGGCTGGGTTCCCAAGATCGGGGCGTTGTCTTGGAGCTTCGTAGGGTTCGTGGTGGCGGCGATCATCGTGTGCGTCGCCCTGGGCGCGGTCAGCGAGATCGTGCTCCCGATGACGTTCGCCGCGGTTCTGGCCGTGATCTTCAAACCCCTGGTCGGAACGCTCCAGCGTCACAAGCTCAAGCCGAGCCTGGCCGCCGGCCTGGTCGTCCTCGGTCTGCTCGCCCTGATGGCCGGCGTCGTCATCGCAACCGTCCGCGGCGTGACCGAACAGGTGGGTGAGATCAGCGACTCGGCCGACGCCGCATTGGAGCGCGCCGCAGAGCAGACCGACGCCCTCGGTATCGACCAGGGCGAACTGGACGCGGCACGGGCGGCAATCGAAGACGCAGCCCCGATGATCACCACCGGCGTCCTCTCCGGGTTGGTTTCGGGCATCGGCGCCTTGGTGGAAATAGCCGGCGGCCTGATACTCGGGGCGCTCATCATGTACTACCTGCTCAAGGACGGCACCCGCCTCCGGCGCTCCCTGGTTGCCCAGGTCGACCCCACCTACCGAGACGAGCTCGACGGCTTCATCGGTGATGCCTGCCGAATCCTCCGCGACTACGGGCGGGGCCGCACCGTCATGTCCGCCGTCGTGGCGCTGGTCGTCGGCGTCGCCGCCCTCCTGCTCGGCCTTCCGCTCGTGTTCACCATCGTGGTCGTCAACTTCATCGGTGGCTACATCCCCTACATCGGCGCGTTCCTCGGTGGCGGGCTGGCCGTGATCATCGCCCTCGGCGACGGCGGACTCGCCGAGGCGGCGATCATGCTCGGCGTCGTCCTCGCCGCCAACCTCGCCCTCGAGAACTTCGTGGAGCCCAAGGTCATGGGCCGCACCCTCGACATCCACCCGCTCGTCGTGCTCGTCGTCACTGCGTTGGGCGGACTCCTGGGCGGCATCGTCGGCCTCATCCTCGCCGTGCCCGCGTGGGTGATCGCCGGCAACGCCATCACCCGCCTGCGCTCGAGAGGCGTCATCGATCGGGTGGCCGAACGTGCCCAGCCCGCCGTGCAACAGCTGCTCGACTGACCCGAGCTGCTAGATCACGATTGCAACCCCCCGACCCAACCCCGGATCTTTGGAGAATCATCATGACGCGACACCTTGCCCTCGCCGCCGCCCTAGCCACCCTGCTCGCCCTCAGCGCCTGCGGCGATGACGACGACGGCAACCAGGCGGCGAACTCGACAACGACAGCCGAGGCCACCACAACATCGACGAGCGACGCGCTCTGTGCCGCGATCGATGATGCCGAGCAAGACATCCGTGCGCTCGGTGACATCGACGTCCTCGCGGAGGGCACCGACGCGGTCGGAGGCGAGCCTCACCACCATCAGGGAAGACCTCGCCGAGATCAGAGAGCTGGCCCCCGACACCGCCCCTGACGAAGCCGACGCCTTCGACAACGCCCTGGCGTCGCTCGACGACGCGATCACCGCCCTCGGGGACGAGCCGCTTACCGCCGAGTCGGCGCAGGACCTCGTCGCCGCCGGCACGTCAACGATCGAGGCCGGACAGGCCTACCTCGGCGCGCTCGACGAAGCGTGCCCATGACCTGACCACACCCGAGACACGGGCGGCTCGTGGCCGTGGCTGTCGGGACATCAGCGCAGTGCGCGCACAGGAAATCTCGTGGGCGGGCAGCTGTCTGCGTGCGCCGTGGTGCCCGCAGGCCGACGCCTATGCGGGCGTCCTCGGGCCGCCCGTCGAGGTGGGCCTGTACATCGCGCTACCCCTTCGGCAGTGGCGGAGGGAAGAGCACCCAGCGCACTCTCCGGACGCTGAACAGCCGGGTGTTGCGCGCTTAGAGCACGCACCGGGGTCTGCGCACCGCTCGGGGCGGGGTTCTGTGCTACGACCGAGCTCATCGTGCGCGAGAACACCGGAGCACGTACCCGTGGGCGCCGCCCGCGGCTCGTGATGCACAATCTGTCGATGACGAGCGTCGGAGGGGATCGCCATGGCTGATGCGTCGGATGTCGTGGTGGTTGGTGGCGGCATTGGCGGTGCGTCGCTCGCATTCGCGCTCGCGCGCGCCGGCGTCGGTGTCAGGGTGCTCGAGTCGAGCACCGAGTTCGCGGATCGCGTTCGTGGCGAGAGCATGCAGGCCTGGGGCGTGAAGGAGGCGCGAGACGTCGGGGTGGAACAGGTCTTGCTCGATGCCGGTGCGCACATCACCCCGGTGTGGAAGCAGTACACGGAGGGTGTGGACGACGTCGGTGACATCCCGATGGCGATGATGATTCCCGACATTCCCGGATCGCTGAACCTTCGTCATCCGGACGCCTGCCAGGCGTTGCTCGACGCCGCGGCCGACGCGGGTGCAACGGTCGTGCGCGGCGTGCGCGACGTAGTGCTCGCGGGCGGGAGCTCGCCGACGGTGACGTACGCCACGAACGGTCAGGTGACCGAGCTGCGGACCACGCTCGTCGTCGGCGCGGACGGGCGCGCGTCAACGGTGCGGAAACAAGCCGGCATCACCTTGGACCGTCAGGAGCCGATGAGCTATATCGCGGGCCTTCTCGTCGACGGCCTCGACAGCGTTCCGGACGACCACGATGTCGTCGCCGGCGAGGGTGACGTGTTCTTCCTGGTGTTCCACCAACGCGCTGGTCGCGCGCGCCTGTATCTGTGCACGGGCTCGTCCGGACAGCATCGCTTCTCGGGTCGGACGGGAACCGAACAGTTCCTCGCGGCGTGCAACGTCTCGTGCTACCCCTGGAGCGAACAGGTCATGACCGCGACACCGGCCGGGCCGTGCGCCACGTATGCCGGCGACGACACGTGGACCGACGCGCCGTTCGCCGACGGCGTCGTGTTGATCGGCGATGCTGCCGGCTACAACGACCCGATCATCGGCCAAGGGCTCTCAATCGCCTTGCGCGACGCACGCGTGGTGCGCGACCTCATTCTCGATGGCGCGCGCCGGGGGGCTGCGTTCGCGCCCTACGGTGAGGAGCGTTCCTCACGCATGGAGCGCTTGCGATTCATCGCCGATGTCATCGCGGTCGCCCAGGCGGAGGATGCCGACAACCGCGCCGCCCGGCGCGCGATGTTCGCCGAGAAGATGGCGGCCATGGATTCTCAGATCTTTCCGCTCCTGCTCGGTGCCTTCGCCGGACCCGAGACCGTTCCGGGAGAGCTACTCGACCCTGGAATCCTCGAACGCCTGCGCGGTGCCTGAGCACACCGCGCACACTGTGGTCGGTGGACCTCATGGGAGTGTTGCAAGCCTGGACCGGAACTCCTCCAGGCGCGCGCCCGCCTCAGGCGGCTCGCAACCGCTACTCGGACCCTTGAGGCGTCCTAATCGTTCCGACTCGCAAGCCGTGAGCAGAGCGCGCGCTTCTCACGGTGCACGTTGCCCTCTCACCGGTGCCCGTTAGCAATCTGTTAGCAAACGGGCCGTGCCGCAGGTAGGTGCCGATGGTGCTAGACCACAAAATCCCGGCTAGCTGACGTGCCCGGGGCGGGGATCGAACCCGCACGGCCTTGCGGCCGGAGAGGTTTAAGCCCTCCGCGTCTGCCAATTCCGCCACCCGGGCGGCGGTAGCAGAGAAGGCTACGACCCCCGGTAGCCAACCAGATCGCCATTGCCGCGGAACAGGTGGCGGCGGCCGTCGCTGAACCGGAGCAGCGCTCGACCCGACAGGCGGGAGCCGTCGAGAGCGTCGAGCTCGAGGACGTGCACGCCCGGCTCGAGCGGGTGCGCGGAGGGCGTGCGGACCGTCACCTCCCAGTCATTCGGCCCCGGGCCGGACTCGCCCTCGCGGACGACCACGAACACGTCGGCGTAGCCGAGGCTCACCAGGTCGCCGTCCACCAGGAGCCTGCCCACGAGCATCCGCGTCGACCGCACGGCACGCCAAGGTACGACCGACGCACGACCCATGGCGGCGGTCGATCCGTTCTAGCCGCCGGTCCCGGTCGCTTTCACGGGCTGGCCGATGCCGAGCAGGTTGCCCTCGCTGTCGTGGAACCACACCGCTCGCTCGCCGACCCCCTTCGACGGGTAGTTGCCCTCGATCTCGGCGATGCCGTCCACGGTCTTCAGCCCCGGAAAGTCGTACTCCTCGAACACGACGCCGCGGGCCCGAAGCTCCGCCACCGTGGCGTCGATGTCGTCGACCTCCCAACCCATCTGCGTGTGGGCGCCCGACGGCGACCCTGCCGACGTGAACAGGCCGAAAGCCACGCCCCCGCACTCGTAGCGAAGACCGCCATCTCGTTCCTCGACCGGGTCGAGCCCCAGCTTCTCCGCGTAGAACCGTCGCGCCCGCGCCAGGTCCTGTGCCGGCAGGCGCGTTGCGACCGGTGAGCGGGCGAGCACCCCGGCGCGTGTGAAGTCCTTGGACGTCACGGCGTCCTCCTCGTTCAGAGCCCGCGTTCTCCCAGACGTCCTGACACGGCGGAACTCATCGGTCACGCCGCTTGGTCTAGGGCGTCGGCCACCGCCGCCCACAGGGCGGTCCGCAGCCGGTCGGCCCTCGCGCCCGTCAGGCCGTTGTGGGCGATCACGCCCTCGATCATGTCGGCCACCACTGCGGGCCAGGGGCGGCCCCGCAGGACCACGGCCACGGTGGCGCCGCCATCGCGCCGGCGCTGGATCGTCCGGGTCAACCCCATGCGCCGCGGTGGGCTGCGGAACGTCGGTGGGCGCACGCCCTGATGCCGGGCCGCCTGGGCGAGCGACCGGGCGATGCGGGCGAAGCGCAGGGACGTCGGTTCCACTCTGCCCATCGTGCTCGCGCCCTATGACAAACAAGGGCCTACCATGGTCCACCTATGCCGCGGAGCCAGACGCCCTCCACATCGAGGGGCAAGGCCCGCACCAGCGGCACCTCCCGCAAGTTGGTGGCCGTGCCTTCGGCAGCCGGCCACCGTGCCGCCGGGCCCAAGCCCGGCGGGGACAGCGCCACCGAGCAGGAGGCCACACAGGAGCCCGCGGAGCAGGAGCCCACAGAGCGCGACACCCCGACCCAAACGCGCGCCGCAGCCGCCCCGGCATCCACCGAGCTCGACGATTCCCGGTTGTCGGACGTGGACGAGTGGGGCCGCTCCGAACATTTTCGCGAGCTCCTGCGCCGCATTTACAACCCGGTCTACGACCACTGGTTCCGGGTGGAGTGGGAGGGCTTCGACAAGATCCCCACCGAAGGTGGGGCCCTCATCGTGGCCAACCACGCCGGCGCCATTCCCGTCGACGCCCCGTCGATCATGCACGGGATCGAGCGCGACCTCGGGAGGCCCGTCTACGGCCTGGCGGACGAGATCTTCAAGCGGGTGCCGGTGGTCAACGTGGGCTGGTCCCGCCTGGGCGGCGTCCAGGCCCACCCCGACAACGCCTACCGCCTGCTGCGAGAGCAGCAACAGCTGGTGATGGTCTTCCCCGAGGGGACCAAGGGCACGGGCAAGACCTATTCCGAGCGCTACCAGCTCCGCCGCTTCGGGCGGGGCGGGTTCGTGCAGATCGCCATGCGATCGGGCGTGCCGATCATCCCCATGTCCGTCATCGGCAACGAAGAGACCATGCCGATCGTGTTCAAGGTGCCCACGCTCGCCCGGGCACTACGCGTCCCCTACTTCCCGGTCACCGCCAACATGCTGGCGCTGGGGCCCCTGGGCATCCTGTTCCCGTTCCCGGCCAAGCTGCGCATCCGGGTGCTCGATCCCGTCCGCTTCGACGTGCCCCCCGACCGACCCCGGTACTCGCGCAGCCGGGTCATGGACGCGTCCGAGCAAATCCGCCAGACGATCCAGGACTCGATCTACGACATGCTCCGCCAGCGCCGCGGCGTCTGGTCGGGGTAGGGCCGAGGAGGGAAGAGCCACCGCGATGGGACGGCGCGTGCTCGTCACCGGGCTCGGCACCTTCTGGGGCGGCCGTGTGGCCCAGGCCCTCGAGGCCGACCCGAGCGTCGACGTGATCGTGGGCCTCGACACCCGCGAGCCCACGGTCGAGCTCGATCGGACGGAGTACGTCCGCAGCGACGAGGGGTACTCGATCCTGTCGCGCATCGTGCGTGCCACCCAGGTCGACACGATCCTGCACACCTTCCTGGTGGTCGACTCGTCCCGGGCTTCGAGGCGGCCGGTGCACGAGACCAACGTCATCGGCACGATGAACCTGTTCGCCGCTGCGAGCCAGCCTGAGAGCCGCGTGACCGACGTGGTGCTGAAGTCGTCGACGCTGGTCTACGGGTCGACCTACCACGATCCCGTGTGGTTCGCCGAGGACACCCCGCGCTCGTCGTCGGCCCGTCACCGCGTCGAGCGCTCTCTCATCGAGGTCGAGGCGTACGTGCGTGACTACGCCATCGACAACCCCCAGGTTGCGGTCACGACGCTGCGGTTCTCCAACGTGCTCGGGTCAGGGATCGTCACCCCCATCACCCGGGCGCTGGCGCTCCCGCTGGTGCCGGCGGTCTTCGGCTTCGATCCCCGGGTGCAGTTCGTGCACGAGGACGACGTGGTGCGCGCCATCATGTTCGTGCTCGACCGGCGGCTCGGGGGCGTCTTCAACGTGGCCGGGGATGGTCTGTTGCCCTGGAGCGAGGTGGCCGCGATCTGCGGCAAGCACCTGGCACCGCTCCCGCCCTTCGGCCGCCGCCTGTACGCCGGCCCCCTGGCCAGGCTCGGGGTGGACCTGCCCCCGGAGCTCATCGAGCTGCTGACCTACGGGCGCGGCGTGGACAACCGTCGCCTCAAGCGGGCCGGATTCGACTACCTGACCACTTCCGCGGGTGCCGTGCGCGCGTTCGCCGAGGCCGCCCGCCTGCGCGGGGCCCTCGGCCGCGCCGACCAGGTCCCCTATCGCTACGAGCGGGACGTCGAGGACTTCTTCCGCCACTCCCCGGCAGTGGTCCGCGACTAACCCGGTAACGGCCAGTTACCGGCCGCTGGTCGACCAGTGCCAGGGCTCGCTGGGGAGGTTGTAGAGGCCGTAGTCGTTGGCGTGGGCCGCCAGCCAGTCCCAGCACGAGTTGCCGCGGCGGATGGCGCCGCCACCGTTGCAGCTGAAGTCGATCGCCAGGCCCCGCTCGTGCATCGACGAGCCGGGCCGGGCCGTCGGCGGTGAGCACCGCGACGAGGGCATGTAATAGATGGCGTAGTTCGAGGAGCCGCAGTGCGCGCGCCTGAGCTCGATCTGCTTCTGCGGGCTGCGCCACCCGCTGACCGCGCACAGGGAGACACCGTCGTTGGCGGCGGCGTTGAGCAGCGCCTGGACGTTGCCGGCGATCGAGCCGGCGACGGTGACCGAGCCGCCGTGCGGGCAGGTCACGGTCGCCAGCCCGCCGGGGGCGGACGTCACGACGGATGCCGGGGGCGCCATGGTGGGGATGCGTGGCGGTGAGTCGGAGACCGGCGGCGCCGGTCGGTCCGCGGCGGCCGCGGCCGCCCGGGCCGCCGCCTCCTCCGCCCGGCGCTGCCGTTCGGCGGCCTCCTGCATGGCGCGAAGCCGGCGGGCGACCTCCGCTTGCTCGCGCACGAGCCGGTCCGACAGCGCCTTGTCGAACTCCTTGAGCGACTCCGCCTCGGCCAACTTGGCGTTGAGCCGCTCCTCGAGGTCGGCGGCGAAGTCCTGCTGCTGGTCCAGGGCGGTCTGCACGTCGGCGAGCTCCTGGGCCGCCTGGTCCTTCTGCTCCTCGGCGGCCGCCTCGGCTGCGGTCTTGTTGGCCTGCTCGACCTCCATGTCCTCGTGGGCTTCGTCGAGCTGGTCGAGGATGTCGGCGTCGGTGTCGGCCTGGATCTCGATCACTGCCTGCTTGATCGCGGCGTCCGACAACGAGTCAGCGCGGAAGGCGTCGAGCGCGTTGTCGGTCGGCGGGCTGACAAACGACTGGACCACCAAGTCGTCGGCCCTGCGATTGAGCTCGTCGATCCGCAGCTGGGCGCCGGCGACCGCCTGGATCGCGGCCCCCAGTTCGGCTTCGGCCTCCTCGTGTGCCCGCTCGGCCTCGTCCAACTCGGCCCGCTGCGTGGCCACGTTGTTCTCGAGCTCGGAAAGCGCCGCCTGGACCTCGACGTCCTTGGCCTGGAGCACATCGATCTGCACGTCGACGTCCGTGCGCTGTGACCGGACGGCGTCACGCTCCCGTTCGGTCTTGGCCGGGTCCGGGTCGTCGGCCCCGCTCGCCACCGGCGACCAGACGGCCACGCCCGATCCGAGGGCGACGACGCCGGTCACGAGCGCGAGGCGACGAAATGCGGATGGCACGGTTCTTCCCTGCTCCTTGCTGCTCATCCGTGAGCGGACAAAGTGGCGGTGAATTTAACGAACCGAGTCGCAAATGTCAGCGATGTAATGCATCGGCGACGCGTTTTCCCAGCGCGCGGTGCTAGTCAGCCAATGTCAGTTGCCGTTGGTGGACCAATGCCACGGCTCACTGGGCAGGTTGTAGAGCCCATAGCCGACCGCGTTGGCTTGCAACCAATCCCAGCACTCGTCGCTCGAGCTGACGGTGCCGCCGCCGTTGCACGTGAAGTCGATCGCCAAACCTTGTTCGTGCATCGACGTCCCGGGAATTGCCGTCGGCGGGCTGCACTGCGACGCCGGCATCTCGTAGATGGCGTAGTTCGACGTGCCGCAGTGCGCCCTGCGCAGCTCGATCTGTTCCTGCGGGTCTCGATAGCCGCCACCGCACAACGTGACGCCGTCGGCGGCAGCGTCGTTGAGCAGGGCCTGGACGTTCCCGCTGATGGAGCCCGCCACCGTGATGGACCCACCGCCGGGACAGGTGACGGTCGCCAACCCGCCCGGGGCCGGGGTGATCTGCGACGGTGCCACGTCCTGCGCCGGGGGCTGGGCGGCGGCGGCCAACTGGGCCGCCAGCGCGGCTTGCTCCTGGGCCAGCCGGTCGGACAGGGCGGCGTCGAGCGTCCGGAGCGACTCGGCCTCGGCCAGGCGGGCGTTGAGGCGCTGCTCGAGGTCGGCGGCGAAGGCCTGCTGCTGGCCGAGTGCGACCTCCACGTCGTCCAGTTCGCGCGCCGCGGTTTCCCGTGCCTGCTTCGCCTCGGCGGCCGCATCCTCCTTGTTCCCCTGCTCGGCCTCGAGCGACTCGTGGGCCTGGTCCAGGCGCTCGAGCAGGTCGGCGTCTCGCTTCCCCTGCATCTGCAGGACCGCCTGGACGACGGCGGCGTCGGTCATGGATCCCACCCGGAGTGGCTCGAGCGCGTAGTCCGACGGCGGATTGACGAACGAATCGACCACGAGCCGATCGGCCTGCACGTTCAGCTCGTCGATCCGCCGCTGGGCGTCGGCGACGGCCTGGGCGGCCGCGGCGAGGTCGGCGTCGCCCTGGGCCTGGGCGCGCTCGGCCGCTTGCAGCTCGGATCGCTGCCGGGCGACATTCCGCTCGATCTCCGTCAGCGCCGCCCGCACCTCGGCGTCCTGCGCCTCCAGCGCGTCGACCTCGATCACGACCTCCGCCTGGCGGGCCCGCACCTCGTCGCGCTCTTGCTCGGTTGCCCCCGGGTCGGGCTGTTGCGCGGCGCTGATCGACGGCGTCAAGGCCGCCACCGTGAGGACCACGGCCACGACCCGGCGCACCCAGGTGCCGGTCGTCAGTTGCCGTTGGTCGACCAGTGCCACGGTTCGCTCGGCAGGTTGGACAGTCCGTAGTCGGCCGCGTGCGCCTTCAACCAGTCGTACGCCGCGCTCCCGTAGCCGATCGTTCCCCCGCCCACGGTGAAGTCGATCGCCAGGCCCTGCTCGTGCATCGACGAGCCGGGACGGGCCGTCGGCGGGCTGCAGTACGACGCCGGCATCTGCCAGATGGCGTACTGGCTGGTGCCACAGTTGTTGCGGCGCACCGCGATCTGCGCTGCCGGGTCGCGGTAGCCGTTCCCGCACATGGTGATGCCGGCCTCGGCTGCGTCGGTGAGCAGGCGCTCGACCGGCTGGCTGATATCACCGGCCACTTCGATGCTGCCCCCTGTAGGGCACGGCACAGAGACCACACCGCCCGGCGGGTCCTGGATGCCGGCCGCCTTGTTGACCTCCGCCTGGGCCGACAGCTCCACCGCGCGCTGGCGTGCGAGCTCGGCCGCGACCTCCTCGTCGAGCTGGTTGAGCGCCGCGACCAGCTGGGCCTGCTCGGCCTGGAGCTGGGCCGCGAGCGCGGGGTCGACGCCCTTGAGCATCTCCGCCTCGCTCAGCTTGTGATCGATGCGAGCCTGGACCTCGGCTGCAAACAGGGCCTGCTGGCTGACGGCCGCCTGCTTGTCCGCCAGGGCCGCCTCGGCCTCCGCCTTGCTGTTCCGCGCCTGCTTCATGGCCTCGTCCCGCTTGGCCTTCTCGGCCCGGAGGCGGTCGCGGGCGGCGTGGTACTCGGCCAGCAGGGCGGCGTCCGTGGTCGTCTGCATGTCGAGGATCGCCCACTTCACGTTCGCTATCGACGGCGACTCCTCGCTGAGCATGGACAGGGCCGACTCGGTCGCGGGCGTGACGAAGGCGTCGACGACCACGTGGTCGGTCTTGGCCAGCAGATCGTCGATGCGGCGTTGGGCGTCGGCGATGGCGGCATCGGCCGAGGCCACCGCGGCGTTGGCCGAGGCGAGCGCCTGTTCGGCGGCGGCGAGCTCCGCGGTCTGGGCGTCGACGTTGGCCTTGATGTCCCCCAGCGCCTGAGTCACCTGCCGGTCGTCGGCCTTGAGGATGTCAACCTCGACCGCTACCAGGGCCTGGCTGTGGGCCACCTGCTCGGCCTCCCGGGCGGGATCCTCCTGGGCGCCGCCCTCCACCGGCATCGCCACGGTCGTCCCGAGCGCGACGGCGGTCGCCAAGACGACGGTGACGATCGAGCGGCGGACGAGCGTCAAGATGCTCCCCAGTGCGGACGGTCCAGGTTCCCCAGCTTCCCCAAGCCAACGCCGAGCCGGTGGCGAAGCTGATGGCGAATGTAACGAATCGCGCGACGTCTGTCATATGGCCAGCTCCCTCAGCCAACGAGCCCGGCGACGACGTTGACCCCCGCGGCCACGATCACCACGCCGAAGACGTAGGACAGGAACGCGTGGAAGAGCACCGTCCGCCGGATCCCACGAGCGTGCAGCGTCGTGTCGGACACCTGGTACGTCATCCCGATGGTGAACGCCAGGTACGCGAAGTCGCGGTAGTCCGGGGGCCCGGTCGGCTCGCCGAAGTCGATGCCGTCTGACGCGCCGAGGTAGTAGAGGCGGGCGTAGCGCAGCGTGAACACCGTGTTGACGACCGTCCACGAGACGATGAGCGTGAATGCGGCCATGCTGACCAGCAGCACCCGCTCCGCGCCGCGCTCGTGCCGCGCCAAGCCGAGCGCGAAGGCGACCGCCACCAGGCTGGCGGCGCTGGCGCCCAGCAGCAGCAGGCGGGCCACGTCGCGGTTCATGTCCTCCCGAACCGCGATGCGCTGCGTAACAGGCCCGTCCGCTCCGAGGATGATCGGTGCGACCGACAGCAGGAAGGTGAGGGCGGTGGCGTCCCAGCCGCCGAGCACGGCGAGGCGCCAGGGGAGGACCGTGCGCCAACGCCAGCCCCGCGATCACGCCCACCACGGCGGCGATCAGCAGGCGCCGGAGGGCCGGTGCATGCCAGCCCAGCCAGCGGTGGTACACCGTCGGGGCCGGGACGCTCATCGGCCGAAGGTCTAGCGGACCCTGGCCGCGGGGGCCGGGAGGGCCGGGGGCTACGAGCCGTCCGCGCTCCAGTGCCAGGGCTCGCTCGGCAGGTTGTGGAGGCGGTAGCCGGCCGCGTGGCTCGCCAGCCAGCCGAAGCAGGCGCTGCCTCGGCCGACTGTCCCGCCCCCGCAGGTGAAGTCGATGGCCAGGCCCCGCTCGTGCATCGACGTACCGGGCCGGGCCGTGGGTGGGGAGCAGGCGGACGACGGCGCCTGGTAGATCGCGTAGTTGGACGAGCCGCAGTGGGATCGACGGAGCGCGACCTGCTCGGCCGGGTCGCGGTAGCCGCCCCCGCACATGTTCAGCCCCGCCGCCGACGCCGCCCCGAGCAGCGCCGACAGGTTCGCGGCCAGCGAGCTGTCCACGGTGATGGAGCCACCGCCCGGGCAGGCAACGTTCGACAGGCTGCCGGTGGCCGGGCCGAGCGAGCCCGCCTGGTCCGCAGCCTCGGCCGCCGCCCGCTCCTCCGCAGCCTGCCGCTCCGCAGCTATTGCCTGGGCCCGGCGCAGGGCCTCGAGGGCTCGGCGCTGCTCGTTGGCGGTGCGGATCGTCTCGAGCCGGCCGGCGATCTCCGACTCCTGCGCCTTGAGCTGCGCCGCCAGCGCCGGGTCGATGGCGGCGAGTGCCTCGGCCTCGGCGAGGTTCCGGTCCAGGCGCGCCTGCACCTCCAGCACGAACGCCGCCTCCTGGGACTGCGCCGCCTCCAGGTCCTCGAGGGCGGCGGCCGCCTTGTCGGCCGCCGCGGCGGCCCGCCGTGCGGCGTCGGCCTGCGCCGCCTTGTGCGCATCGAGCTCCTCGTGCGCGCCATGGAGGCGAGCGAGGATCGACGCGTCCGCGTCGTGCTGCATGCCGACGATCGACGCCTTGACCGACGCATCGCCGGCCGTTGCCGCGCCCATCACGTCGAGCGCGGTGTCGGCGGGCGGGTTCATGAAGGCGTCGACGACGACGCCGTCGCTCTGCGCGGTCAGATCATCGATGCTCGTCTGCGTGGCCGCCACCGCCTGGTCGGCCTTCGCCTTCCCGTCCTGGGCGGAGGCCAGCTGCGAGCGGGCGGACTCCAGGTCCCGGAGCTCCGTGCGCAGATTGCCGTGCAGGTTGTCCAGGGCGCCGACCACGTCACCGTCGTCGGCCTTGAACACGTCGACGTCGGCCGCCAGGCCACCGGCGTGGGGAAGGGTCGGCTCCTCCTGGGTCGGCAGCGCCTGCGCCGGAGGCGCCGTCGGGCCCAGGCCGAGGCCCGATGTGGCAGCGGCGAGGACGAGCAGGGCGCGGGCCGGCCGCGCGTGTCGACGTGTCGCTCTCAAGTGGCGCTCCCCAGCAGTGCGGATGTCGACACGGGAATGTAATGAAACCGCTCACTGTCCGTCACATCGCCTTCATGGAAGACTGCCCGCCATGGTTGAGCTCCGCTCCGAGGTCACCGATGGCGTCGCGCTGGTCACCCTCGACGCCCCCGGCCGCCGCAATGCCCTGTCGCTCGGGCTCGTGGACGAAATCGTGGCCGCGTTCGACGCCATCGATGCCGATCCGGACGTCGGCGCCGTGGTGGT
This sequence comes from uncultured bacterium, assembly GCA_963756425.1. GTDB lineage: Bacteria > Actinomycetota > Acidimicrobiia > Acidimicrobiales > VFJN01 > DASQUK01. The sequence goes on from CAVWNW010000003.1 coordinate 24,102, forward strand.
GACGGGGACGCCGCCGGCCTTCTGCGCCGGGGCCGACCTGTCCCATCTCGGGTCCAGCCAGCGACAGGGCCTGTCACGCATCTACGAGGGGTTCCTGCGCGTCGGACGCTCGCCGCTGCCGACAATCGCCGCCGTCAACGGGACCGCGGTGGGCGCGGGGGTCAACCTGGCGCTGGCGTGTGACGTCATCCTGGCCGCGGAGTCGGCGCGATTCGACACCCGCTTCATCGACCTCGGGCTCCATCCCGGCGGCGGCCACACCTGGATGCTCCAGCGGCGGATCGGATCCCAGGCGGCAGCGGCGCTCGTGTTGTTCGGCCGCGTCCTCGACGGAAGGCAGGCGGAACGCGCCGGCCTGGCCTGGTCCTGCGTGCCCGACGACGAGCTGATACCGCTGGCGATGGAGATGGCGTCGGCCGCCGCCAGCGCCCCCCGCGACCTGGTGGAGCGGATCAAGCAGACCATGCGTGACGTCCTACCGCTGACCGACGCTGCGGCCGCGGTCGAGCGCGAGCTCGACCCTCAGGTGTGGTCGATCAACCAGCCGGCTTTCCAGGAGCGGCTCGCGGCCCTCCGCCAGCGGATCAGCACCGGCAACCGCTAGTGCCGCCCTCTAGGGCGCGAACGCGAGGGTTCCAGCGATCTGTTCGGCCAGGGCCTCGTGGGTCGCCGGGTCCTCGGACGTGACGATGACCGACCACACGATGTCGTCCGGCCCGGCGACGAGCGTCTCGGTGCCCCGCGCCTCGGCCGACCCCCCGCCGGCGCCCAGGCCGTACCGCATCCGCACGGTGGGGCGCTCGGCGTCGCCGACGACCTCGACCGGGACGTCGCCGAGGCCGGCGCGCCCGGAGACCTGGCGGCCGAAGTCCTCGAGCTGCTCGATCGTGGAGATGCCCGCCCCGGGCACGGCACGGACCTTCACGTCCGCCACCCGGCCGCCCTCGTCCACGCCGGCGGCGTAGAAGACAGCCCCGGCCTCCGCCGCAGCGTGCGCATTGCCGAGAAAGCCCGGCACCTGGGGCGACGACCGCTCGAGGCTCTCGAGAACATCCGGCGCCAGGACCGTCGCCTCCCAGCCCGGCGGCACGGCGATGCCGAAGCCGAGGCTGGCGACGGGGAGGGCGGTCCAGCCGTCGGGCGCCGACACGTCGATCCCGCCGGTGTCGATCGTGGTTGAGGTGGGTGACGCACCGTCGGTGGCGTCGTCGTCACCGCCGATCGCACCGACGACGGCGGCCACCAGCCCGCCCACGAGTGCGACGGCCAGGATCGTGGCCACGAGACGCGTCCGCTCCCGCCGACGGGAACGGACACGCATGGTCATGCCAGCCACTCACGCACCAACTCGTCGCGGCGATCGTGCCACTCCTCGACCGTGAGCGCGTAGCGGATGTGGTCCTCCCACACCCCGTTGATCTCGAGATAGCGGTGGGCGATGCCCTCGTCGCGGATCTTCAGCTTCTCCACGACCCGCCGGCTCCGGTAGTTGCGGGGGATGATCGAGATCTGGATCCGATGCAGCCGCACGTGGTCGAAGGCGAAGCGCGCCACCGCCACCAGCGCCTCGGGCATGTAGCCGTGACCGGCCTGGGCGCGGTCGATCCAGTAGCCGACGTACGCCGATTGGAACGGCCCCCGCTGCACCGACGACAGGTTGATCTCGCCGGCGAAGCGCTCCTCGCGCCGCCGGCCGCGCCCGCCCCGCCCGCTGCCGAGGGCCTGCTCGGCCGGGTCGACGAAGATGCCGAACCCGAAGCCGGTGCCGAGCTGCCGCTCGCGCTCGCGGGCGCTGCAGCGCATCGCGAACGCCTCGGCGGACTCCACCACGTCCGGCAGCCCGGGGTTGCGGGCGGGTTCCCAGGGCGTGAGCCAGTCGGCGTTGCGGCGGCGGACGTCCTGCCACGCCGGGAAGTCGGTGGCGACGAGCGGGCGCAGCAGGACGCGCCGCCCGATCAGCTCGCTCATCGGTGTCCCACCGTGCGCAGCATCAGCCGAGAACCTCTGCCAGGGCCGCGAGCAACAGACTGACGTTGCGGGGCCGCGCAGTGTGGCCCATGCAACCGATCCGCCACATCCTGCCGGCGTAGTCCCCCAGCCCCCCGCCGATCTCGATGCCGTAGCGGTCGAGCAGCGTGGACCGCACCTTCGCCTCGTCGACGGCCTCGGGCACGAGCACCGTGGTCAGCTCGGGCAGCCGGTGGCCGTCGGCGGCGAACAGCTCCAGGCCGAGGTGCGCAAAGCCGCCGTGGAGCAGCTCCCCACACTCGGCGTGGCGGGCGATGGCGGCGTCCAAACCCTCGTCGAGGATCGCCCCCAGCCCGGCGTGGAGCGACATGATCATCGAGACGGGTGCGGTGTGGTGGTACACGCGCGGTCCCGTTGCGGGGCCCGTATACCGCCCGATCAGGCGCAGGTCCAGGTACCAGCTCGGGCTGCGCGGGACCAGGCGCTCGCGGGCACGCTCGCTCAGGGTCAGCGGTGCCAGGCCGGGCGCCACGCCCAGGCACTTCTGCGTCCCGGCGTAGGCGATGTCGACGCCCCACCCGTCGATGTCGACCTCGATGCCACCGAGGCTGGTGACGCAGTCGACCAGCAGCAGCGCGTCCCCCTTGGCCGCTCCCAACGGCGCGATGTCGGTCCTCACGCCGGTCGACGTCTCGGCGTGGACCACCGCGATCAGCTTGGGCGCCGGATGGGCTTCGAGGAGGCGGTCGGGCTCGACCGGCTCGCCCCAGGGCACGTCAACCCTCACGACCTCTGCCCCGCAGCGGGCGGCGACGTCGCACATGCGGGCGCCGAAGACGCCGTTGACGCCGATCACGACCGGGTCGCCCGGCTCCACCACGTTGACGAACGCCGCCTCCATGCCCGCCGAGCCGGTCCCGGAGATCGGCAGCGTCATAGCGTTCGAGGTGCGGAAGATGGTGCGCAGCCGAGCGCAGGTCTCGTCGAGGATGTCGACGAACGCCGGGTCGAGATGCCCGAGCATCGGGCGCGCCAACGCCTCGACGGCCTCGGGATAGGGGTTGCAGGGACCCGGTCCCATGAGCACACGGTCAGGCAGCGGCGGCATATCAGGCGTGACCGTAGCCACGCCCGACGCCCTGCGAGAAGGCGGCGGGCGGCCTGACCTAATCGAGGAGGCTGAGCGCCAGGCCGTCAAGGATGTCGGCTTCCGACACGATCATCTCGTCGAAGCCGAGGCGGCGGAACAGCGCCACCAGCACGCAGCAGCCGCCGACGATCACGTCGGCCCGCGCCTCCTCGAGCCCGGGGTTGTGGACCCGATCGGCGCGCGACTCGATGGCGAGCGTCCGGAAGACGTCCTCGGCGGCCTCATGAGTGAGGTGGAAGTGGTGGATGCGGTCGCGGTCGTAGGTCTCGAGCCCGATCTCGACGGCGGCCACCGTGGTCACCGTGCCCGCCAGGCCCACCAGCGTGCGGGCCTCGGCCGCGGCCGGGATCTCGCGCACCACGTCGTCGAGATAGGCGTCGGTGAGGCTGATGCAGGCGGAGAGCTCCTCTGGCTGCGGCGGGTCGTGGTGCAGGAACTTCTCGGTCAGGCGCACGCAGCCGATGTCGACCGACATCACGCCCTCGACCCGGTCGGTTCCGACGATGAACTCGGTGGAACCGCCACCGATGTCGACCACCAGGAACGGGCCGCTGGCCGGATCGAGCTCGGCGGTGGCACCCCGGAACGAGAGCCGGCCCTCCTCGTCGCCGCTCAACAGCTCGGGGCGCGTGCCGATCAGCGCCTCGACCGCGTCGAAGAACTCGTCGCGGTTGGCGGCATCGCGGGACGCCGACGTGGCCGCGACCCGCACCCGCTCGACCCCGTGTCGGTCGAGGATCTCGCGATAACCCCGGAGGCAGTCGAGGGTCCGCTCGACCGCCTCGGGGGCCAGGCGCCCGCTGGCCCCGACGCCCTGGCCCAGGCGGGTGATGGTGTTGTGGCGGTCGAGGATGTCGAGGCCCGCGCCGATCGGACGGCCCACCAGCACACGGGTGGAGTTGGTGCCGAGGTCCACCGACGCGATGGCGGTCATGAGCGCAGCTCGTGACCGGTCGACCGCGAGCGCCAGCGAGCTGGGCGACGATGGGGTGCGGGGGCGCAGCCCCCGAGGAAGCACCGTCATGAGCGCAGCTCGTGACCGGTCGACCGCGAGCGCCAGCGAGCTGGGCGACGATGGGGTGCGGGGGCGCAGCCCCCGAGGAAGCACCGTCATGAGGGCAGCTCGTGACCGGTCGACCGCGCGAGCGCCAGCGAGCTGGGCGACGATGGGGCGGGGGCGCAGCCCCCGAGGAAGCACCGTCATGACCAAGGCACGCTACCGGCGGTCGCTGGCACCCGGGCCCGCACCCAGGCGGTCCTCGACCCAGCGCCCGACCGGATCGTCCCCGCCGGCCAGGTGCCAGGCGAGGTGGGCGTGCAGGCACTTGACGCCCGTTCGGGTCCCGCCCACCCCGCCGGAGGGCCGCGGGCCGCGGTGTCCGGGTGGCAGCGCCGCATCGCGTTCCGCCGCATAGCGGGCGTGCGCGGCCGCGACCGCGGCGGGGTCCACCTCCGCCTCGGCCTGCGCCACGCCGCCCGCGCTCTCGAGCCGCGACACCCGCGTGCGCTCGGGCTCCCCCACCAGCCAGTACCGGGTCGGCATCGGTGTGCCGTCGTCGAGCACGGGGGCATTGCGTATCACCAGCGGCGAGCCGTCGGGGTGCCGGCGTACGACCTCGAACTCACCTTGCGGCGGCCGACCCAGGAGGCGCTGGACCTCGCGGCGATCGGCTTCCGCTGTTGGGTGACGCCGCCCTACGCCCACGCGACCCGGTGCACCCGCCAGGGCACGGAGAAGCCCTTGAGCGGGACCTCCTCGCCGGGGCCGAAGCGCAGGTCGCCGGCGGCGGCCGTCAGGTCGTGGGTGAGGCCCGAAACCAGCACGTCGCCGGGGGCCGCAGCATCGGCGATCCGCACGGCCAGGATCACGTTCTGGCCGAAGACGTCGCCGTCGGACTCGACGGTCTCGCCGGTGTGCAGCCCGATCCTCAGCTCGATCCGCTGGGACGGGTTCTCGGCGCGGTGGCGGGCGGCCGCCTGCTGGGTGGCGACCGCGGCGAGGATCGCCTGCCGGGCGCTGGCGAAGACGACGAGGAACCCGTCGCCCTGCGCCTTGACCTCGATGCCGCCGTGGTCCTCGATCTGCGCCCGCACGAGGGCGTTGTGCGCCTGGAGTATCTCCCACCACCGCGTGTCGCCCAACTGCTCCGCCAGCTCCGTCGAGCCGACCATGTCGGTCACGAGGATGGTCAGCGTCCCTCGCGGCAACCGGCTGTCGTCGGTCGGACGGGCGGACGCGGTCTGCCCGTTGTCCCGCGGGTCCGGCCCGGCCGCGCGTTCCTCCGTGAGGAACCGCGGCAGGAAGTCGCGCAGGTCGAGGGGCGGGCCGGGCGGTGCCGGAGACGACGCCGGCTGCGACCATCCGTCACCGTCCCTCCGCGCCGCCGGCTCGCGTTGTCGTGGCGCAGGCGCCATCGGCGGAGGCGGCGGCGGTGGGAGGCTCGCCTGCAGCGACCGCAGCGCCTCGCGGGCCTTGTCCCGCAGGTCGTCCACGTGTCCGTCGAGGTAGCCGCTGACCAGGTCGTGATGGTGCTCGTGCCTGTGCCGGTGCCCCGACGAGCGCGACCGGCGCCGGCTGGTTCGAGCCGTAACGCCACCCCACAGCCCCCGGGCGTGCACCCGGATAAGTGGTGCGTGAGGTAGCGGCGGCACCTCCGATCGCCGCGTGTTGTCCGAACTGCCGCCCATGAGCACCATTCCGTCGAGGTCGACGGGGATGCCGTCGGGGACCACCACCTCGACGCTGCCCATGATCGCCCAGGCGGTCACCTCCACGACGCGCTCGTCGATCGCCGCCTGCCGTAGGTCGACCTTGACGTGCCCCCAGAACGCGAACGCCGTGATCCGGCCCGGCGCCCGCCACCGCCCGCGGGCCGCGGTGCCGCCCATGATGGCGACGAACCGCCGCCGCGGTGACGACGGCGTCGTCTCCGGTGGGGAGGCATCGGTGCCGCCGGCAGGCGCCGATGCCGCGCCGCCGGCGGCGACCGGCGGGCGGATGTCGACGTCGTCGGGCAGGACCCCCAGCACCTCGTCGAGGTCCCGCCGGGTGCGGGCGGCGTACACGCGGCCCGCCAGCTCGGCGAACTCGTCGAGCGTCAGACGCCCCTTGCCGGTGTGCCCGCTGAGTGCGTCGATCACCCTCTGGCGATCGTCATCACCGATGCGCACATCGCCGGACTCCACCACGGGAGACAGTTTGCACCCCCTGGCAAACCCGGGGGCCGCCCCGCGACTCGACCGCGACCCGACGGCGACTCGACCGCCTACCGACCAGTAGGTAGGGTGGCTGCGTGCCCGCCGCATCGCTCGACGCCGCCGCCATGATCGCCGAGCTGGAGCCGACGGTGGCCAGCCTGCTCGACCGCCACCTGGCGCAGGCCAAGGAGTGGTTCCCGCACGAGCTCGTGCCATGGGGGCGCGGCCAGGACTTCGAGCCCGGCTGGGAGTGGTCGCCCGCCGAGGCGGACCTGCCGCCCGAGGTGCGCTCCAGCCTGTTCGTCAACCTGCTGACCGAGGACAACCTCCCCTACTACTTCCGCACGATCGAGGCCATGTTCGGGCGCGACTCCGCCTGGGGCCAGTGGGCCCGCCGCTGGACCGCGGAGGAGGGCCGGCACTCGATCGTCATCCGCGACTACCTGACCGTGACCCGCCAGATCGATCCGGTGGCGCTCGAGCGGGCCCGCATGGCCCAGGTGACGTGCGGGCAGGTGCCGGAGCCCGACCTCCCCCACGACGGCCTCGTCTACGTCACCCTGCAGGAGCTCGCCACCCGCATCGCCCACCACAACACCGGCAAGCTGCTCGACGACCCGGTGGGCTACGAGGTCATGAAGCGGGTGGCCTCGGACGAGAACCGGCACCACCTCTTCTACCGCGACGCCACCGCCGCCGCGATCGAGCTGGACCCGTCGGGGATGGTCCTGGCGATCGAGCGCCAGGTGCGCGGTTTCGAGATGCCGGGCACCGGGATCGTCGACTTCGACGAGCACGCCCGCGCCATCGCACGGGCCGGCATCTACGACTTCCAGGTCCATCACGATCAGATCCTGGCCCCGGTGGTGCTCCGCCAGTGGGGCGTCGAGGGGCTCACCGGCCTGACGGACGAGGCCGAGCACGCCCGTGACGCATTGCTCGGCCGCATCGAGCGCATCGGTCGGGCGGGCCGCCGGCTCGCCCGCCACCGTGAACACGAACGCGAGCGGGAGCTCGTCAGTCAGACGGGCTGAGCCCGGGGCGAGCTAGCCCCCCGGATTGGAGGCGTCGTCTCCCTCGGGCGCCGGCTCCGGCGGGGGCAGGATGGCGTAGGACTCCTCGCCCGGCATCACCAGGTTGTGGTCCCGCCGGGCGATCTCCTCGACCGTCTCGGGGTCGCGCAGCTCGTCGGCCCGCTGCTCCAGCCGCTCGTTCTCCTCGCTCAGCACGTCCAGCTGCTCGCGCGCCCGGTTGTTGTCGGACCGCTGGCTGAGGTACGTCCGCACCGGGAACACGGCGTACACGAGGAGGCCGCTCAGTGCGACCGATCCCACCCGTGTGCCCAGCCACCGCAATCGGGTGTTGCGGCGCTCGCGAGCCTCCTCGTCGACAGGCGCCAGCTTGTCGAGGCGCAGGCTCGGGACCAGTCGGCGGTTGCCCTTCGTTCGTGCCTCGCTTCGTCGTGGCCGATCCGCGGAACCCGTGGCCTTCGGGTCGGACGGCGACTTGGACCGCGACTTGGATGGCGACTTGGACCGCGACTTGGACGGCGCCGGGTCGCCGACCATCGCGCGGGTGGGCACCGTCAGGACACCGCCGGTGGCGCCGGGGGGCGGGACGCGGCGCCGCGCCGGCGCCCGCCCGTTCGCGCCGCGGCTCGGCTGTGTCGGCCGGTTGACCACCGATCCGTCGGGGGCTCGGACCACGACCGCCGGCGTCGTCCACGCGCCACGCACCCGGGGAGCCGCCTGCGGCTCGTGGCCGTGGCCCCCGCCGCCCTTCCGCCGGCGCAGGCTCATGCCGAATCGCCACCGGTCCGCGCCAGTGCCGCCCGCCCGCGGAACGCGGCGGCGTCGCCGAGGTCCTCCTCGATGCGCAGGAGCTGGTTGTACTTGGCCACCCGGTCGCTGCGGGCGGGGGCGCCGGACTTGATCTGGCCGCAGTTGGTGGCGACGGCGAGGTCGGCGATCGTCGTGTCCTCGGTCTCGCCCGATCGGTGGGACATGACGGCCGTGTAGCCGGCCTGCGTGGCCGCCTCGACGGCGTCCAGGGTCTCGGTGAGCGAGCCGATCTGGTTGACCTTGACCAGGATGCTGTTGGCCACGCCGGTGTCGATGCCGCGCCGCAGCCGTTCGACGTTCGTGACGAAGAGGTCGTCGCCCACCAGCTGCACCCGGTCGCCCAGGGCCTTGGTGAGCTCTGCCCAGCCGTCCCAGTCCTCCTCTGCGCAGCCGTCCTCGACGGACAGGATCGGGTAGCGGGCGCAGAGCTCGGCCAGCAGCCCGACGAGCTCCGACGGGGACAGGTCCCGGCCCTCGCCCGCCAGCGAGTAGCGGCCGTCGGCGAAGAACTCGCTCGCAGCGACGTCGAGCGCCAGCGCGATGTCGTCGCCGGCCTGGTATCCGGCCCGATCGATCGCCTCGACCAGCAGCTGCACGGCTTCCTCGTTTGTCCCGAGGTCGGGGGCGAAGCCCCCCTCGTCACCGACCGCCGTCGACAGCCGCCGCTCGTCCAGGACGGACTTCAGGGCGTGGTACGTCTCGGCGCCCCAGCGCAGCGCCTCCCCGAAGCTGGCCGCGCCCACGGGCATGACCATGAACTCCTGGAAGTCGACGCTGTTGTTGGCGTGGGCGCCGCCGTTGAGCACGTTGAGCATGGGCACCGGCAGCACATGGGCGTTCGTTCCGCCGACGTAGCGGTACAGCGGCAGGGCGAGCTCGTCGGCGGCCGCCCGGGCCACCGCCAGGGAGACGCCGAGGACGGCATTGGCCCCCAGGCGTCCCTTGTTGTCGCTGCCGTCGAGGTCGATCATCTGCCTGTCGATCTCGCGTTGCTCGCTGGCGTCGAAGCCGATCAGCGCCTCTCGGATCTCACCGTTGACGTTGTCGACGGCCTTGCCCACACCCTTGCCGCCGTACCGGGCAGCGCCGTCGCGGAGCTCGGCGGCCTCGAACTGCCCCGTCGACGCCCCCGACGGCACGAGCGCCCGACCCTCGGCGCCGGAGGCGAGGTACACCTCGACCTCGACGGTGGGGTTGCCGCGGGAGTCGAGGACCTCGCGGCCGACGATGTGCTCGATGCTGGACATCGCTGGGGTGTGGCTCCTGTGACGAGTGTGGCCAACGTTACTTGCGTTCGGACCGCCGAAAGCGATCACGCACCACTTCGGCGGCGACCCGCAGCTCGGTCTCCGGATCGTCACCGGCGGTACGAGCGTCGTCGACGACGTCGAGCAGGCGCCGCCCCAACGCCCCCGGTGCGTCGTCGCCGTCGAGCAGTGTCCGCCAGTCGACCCCCTGCGACGCCGCCTTGCGTTGGACCTTCACTGCGTAGGCCAGCGCGGGCAGCGTGGCGGGGATGCCGTCCATGACACTGGCCCTCCCCTTTTCCGCCTTCTTGAGTCGCTCCCAACGCTCCGCCACCTCGTCGGCGCTGTCGACGGTGGCGTCACCGAACACGTGCGGGTGGCGGCCGACCAGCTTGTCACTGATCCCCCGGACCACGTCCTCCAGGGTGAACCGTCCCTCCTCGGTGGCGAGGGTGGCGTGAAGGAAGACCTGGAACAGGAGGTCACCGAGCTCCTCCTCGAGGGCGTCGAAGCCCTCGCCGGCCTCGACGTCGAGGTGGTCGAGGGCCTCGAGCACCTCGTAGGCCTCCTCCAGCAGGTGATGGCGGAGGCTCTGGTGGGTCTGCTGGCGGTCCCAGGGGCACTCCGCCCGCAGCCGGCGGACCACCTCGGCGAACGCCGCGGTCTCGCTCGCCAGCGGCGTGGCCAGGCGGGGCACGTACAGCGACGTGAGATGGTCGGGACGGACCACGCGGTCGAGCTCGGGCCACGGCAGCTCGACGATGTGCTCGTCGGGCAGGCCCAGGCGCTGCAGCACGGTGACCGCCAGCTCGTCGCCGCCCGCCTCCCCCGCCGCCTCGCCGACCTCGCCGAGGACGAGCTTCACGTCGGACAGCACGTGGCTGTCGTCGCACTGCGCCACCAGGAGCGGCCCCCGCTCGCCGGCCGCCTCGATCTCGAACCGGTGCCCATCCACCAGGCGCACGCCGCGCTCCACGGGATCGATGCCGAGGCGCACCCACGCCAGGTCGACGAACGACAACGCCGGCAACACCTCGACGGCGACGCGGTCGTCGGCCAGCAGCAGCTCGACCGCGCGCTCGGCGACGGCCGGCGACCCGGGCACGGCGTAGAGCACCTCGCCGCACTCGCCGGCGGCCGCCACCAGCGCCTCGACGATGGCGGTGTAGACCGCGTCGATGCTGTCGGCCTCGTCGTAGAGGTGGTCGAAGGTCGGGACCTCACCGACGACGCCGGCGGCCGGGTGCCGGGCGGTGCGCAGGAAGCGGTGCGGGATCCGCGCGACGGCGTCGTGCGTAGCGGCGGTGACCAGGTCGGGCCCGGCCGGGCCCAGGCCGCAGACGACGATGCGCGGACGCAGCGCCGGACCGGGCGTGGCCGTCACCCCCCGCCGCTGGTCTGGCTGCCCGGGCCCTGGCCCGGCTCCGCTCCGGCGGGTCCCTCGGGCGGCACCACCGTGAACTCGTCGGGGTCCCAAGAGCCGTAGTGAGTGCTGACGTCGATATCGGTCGAGTCGGCAGCATCGGTCAGCGCGCGGCCGAATTCCTCCTGCCCGAGCTCGTTCGCGAGCCGTGATTGCCGCGCCACGTCCTCGATCAGGGAAGCGCGCAGGTCCCGGGGTATCCCGTCCAACTGGTTACCGGCCTGGGCGGTGGTTGCGGCGATGTCGTCCTCGGTGAGCTCCAGACCCTGCTCGTCGAACACCTGCTCGGTGAGGATGAACCCGATGCGCTGCTCGAGGACTGCGCCCACGAACTCTTGGGTGTAGCTGTCGCGCGCGTCCCCCCTCACGGCGTCACCGCCCTGAAGGTCTGCGAAGGCGTCGAGCTCGTCCTCGAAGTCGGACTGGGACACGGTCGTGTCCCCGACGCGTAGCGCGGCCGACTGCTCGGAACAGCCCGCCCCGACCAGGCCGGCGGCCGCGATCGCGGCGACGAGCAGGGTCAGGCGTCGACGGGTCGGCACGGGGGCAGATCGTAGGGACTCGGTGGAGCGCGGCACGAACCTCAGCCCTCCGCGAGCAGCCGGGCGACCCGGAGGAGCGTGGTACGGATGTTGTCCTCGCCGACCAACGCCAGGGCGTCGTCGATCGTGAGCCAGCGCAGGGCCGCCGACGGGGACTCGGGCGCCGCATCGTCCGGACTGCCCGTCGCCAGCACGTAGCGCAGGTCGGCGTGCTCGTGCTCGGGCTCCCCCCGGCCGGCGGGCACCGGGACGACGACCACGTGCACGAGCGCAGGTCGGGCCCCGTCGGGCCACGCCACCAGGTCGCTCAGCCCAGTCTCTTCGTGGGCCTCACGCAGGGCGACGGCGAACGGGTCGGTCTCGCCGGGATCGCCGTGGCCACCCAGCTGGAGCCAGCCCTGCATGCGCTCGTGCCAGCGGAGCAGGACGCGCCCGCTCTGCGGGTGGACCACGATCGCCGATCCGGTGACGTGCACCGGCGACGACCGGTTCCATGGGTCCCCGCCGCGGGCCACGGCGCGGACCCGGGCGACGTCCCCCGCCTCCTCGGCGGAGCGTGGCTCGAACCCGTCCAGCGCCGCCATGACCCCCTCGCCCACTTGCAGCCCTATCCGCTCGGCCTCTACGCCGCGGCCTGGGCGGGGAACAGCGACTCGAGCAGGTCGACGAGCTCGAGCGCGACACCCCGCCCGCCCTTGACCGGCACCACCAGTTGCGCGAGGTCGGGCTTGTACACCGCCTTGGGCACCAGCCGCTTGAGGCGGATCTCCTCGGACACCTTGAGCTTCACCGGCGAGATCCGGGCGGTCCACGTCGGGGCGCCGAAGCCCGTGGTGCGGACCACGTTGACCTCGCGCAGGTCGAGGCGGGACGACTCGGCCCGCAACCGGGCCACGTCGAGCAGCGCCGCCGCCTCCTCGGGGACCGGGCCGTAGCGGTCCTCCCACTCGGTGCGGATGTCGGCCACCGTGGTCTCGGTCGTCACGGCCGCCAGCCGGCGGTAGGCCTCCAGCCGCAGCTCCTCCTTGGGCACGTAGGCCTTCGGCAGGCTGGCGTCGAGCGGCAGGTCCAGCTTGATCTCAGCGGGCTCGCGCGCCTCCTCGCCCTTCAGCTCGGCCACCACCTCGTTCACCATCTGGCAGTAGAGGTCGTAGCCGACCGCGGCGATGTGGCCCGACTGCCCTGTGCCCAGGAGGTTGCCGGCACCGCGGATCTCGAGGTCGCGGATCGCGATCTTGAAGCCCGAGCCCAGCTCCGTCGCCTCGCCGATCGTCTTCAGCCGCTCGTACGCCTCCTCGGTGAGCGCCCGGTCGCGGGGATGGAACAGATAGGCGTAGGCCCGCTGGCCCGACCGCCCCACCCGGCCGCGGATCTGGTGGAGCTGACCCAGCCCCAGCAGGTCGGCCCGATCGACCACCAGCGTGTTGACGGTGGGCATGTCGATGCCCGACTCGATGATCGTGGTGCAGACGAGGACGTCGTACCCGCCCTCCCAGAAGTCGAGCACCACCCGCTCGAGTGTCCCCTCGTCCATCTGCCCGTGGGCGACTGCCACCCGCGCCTCGGGCACGAGCTCGCGGACGCGGGCGGCGGCCTGGTCGATGTCCTGCACCCGGTTGTGCACGAAGAACACCTGGCCCTCCCGCAGCAGCTCGCGGCGGATGGCCTCACCGATGGCCCGCTCGTCCTGCTCCCCCACGTAGGTGAGGATCGGCTGCCGCTCGGCCGGCGGCGTGTTGAGCAACGTGAGGTCGCGGATGCCCGTGAGGCTCATCTCCAGCGTGCGGGGGATGGGTGTGGCCGTGAGCGTGAGCACGTCGACACCGGTGCGGAGCTGCTTGATCTGCTCCTTGTGGGTCACGCCGAAGCGCTGCTCCTCGTCGACGACGAGCAGCCCCAGGCGCTTGAACGTGACGTCGGCGGACAGCAGCCGGTGGGTGCCGATCACGACGTCGACCTCGCCGGATGAGAGGCCCTCGATCACCTTGCGGGCCTGGCCGGGCCTGAGGAAGCGCGACAGGACCTCGACCCGCACCGGGTAGCCGGCGAAGCGGTCGCTGAACGTCTGGTAGTGCTGCTGCGCCAGCAGCGTGGTGGGCACGAGCACGGCCACCTGCGTGCCGTCCTGCACTGCCTTGAAGGCCGCGCGGATGGCGATCTCGGTCTTGCCGAACCCGACGTCGCCGCAGACCAGCCGGTCCATGGGTGACGGCGCCTCCATGTCGGCCTTGACGTCGGCGATCGCCTTGGCCTGGTCGGGGGTCTCCTGGTACGGGAAGGCCTCCTCGAGCTCCCGCTGCCAGGGCGTGTCGGGACTGAATGCGTGGCCCGGCTCCTGCCGACGCCGCTGGTAGAGGACGACCAGCTCCTGGGCGATCTCGGCCACCGCCGCCCTGACCCGCGCCTTGGTGCGCTGCCAGCCATCGCCGCCGAGCCGGTTGAGCGTGGGGGCCTCGCCCCCCGTGTAGTGCCGAACCGCATCGATCTGGTCCGACGGCACGTACAGGCGATCGTCGCCCTTGTACTCGAGGAGCAGGTAGTCACGCTCGACCCCGCCGATGGCGCGCTTCACCATGCCGCCATAGCGGGCGACGCCGTGTTGGTGGTGGACGACGTAGTCGCCGACCCTGAGGTCGTCGAAGAAGCCCTCGGTGTCGCGGCGCCGGGGCCGGGCCCGCCGGTGCGCCCGGCGCCGGCCGGTGAGGTCGGACTCGGCGAGGATGGCCAGCTTCACCGCCTCGGCCCGCAGCACCGTCCCCCGCTCCAGCGGCGCCACCACCACCTCGGCCGAGACGCCCTCGGATGCCAGCCGCTCCCGCAACCGCTCGGCCGACCCGTCTCCGTCGGCGCCCACCACGACGCGGAACCCGTCGCGCCGGAGGGCGACCAGCCTCTGGACCAGGCCCGAGCCGTCGCCCACCACCGGGTCCCAGCCCGAGGCCAGCACCACGGGCGTGTCGGGGCTGTCGGGGACGTTCACCACCTGCCAGGCCGGCGCCTTGGTGTGCGTGAGCAGGCGATCGAAGTCGAGGTGCAGCCGGGGGAAGCCGTGGTCGTGTGCCTGCTCCACCCGTCGCCCGGCCCGCGGCAGGCCGTCGGCGACGGTGCCGGCGCCGGGGCGGCGGCCGCGGTCGCCGTTGCCCACGGCACCCCACGTCACCGCCAGCGTGGCGGCGAGGTCGGCCTCCTCAGCCAGCAGGTCGGCGGCGCGGTCGCGCATCCGGCGGGGCTCGCACAGCAGCACCTGGGCGCCATCGCCCACGGTGTCCAGCAGCACGCGCTCGCTCTTGGTGAGCCACGGAAGCCATGACTCCATGCCATCGAACACGAGGCCCTGCGCCAGCCGCTCCCACTGCTCGCGGCCCCACGGCTCGAGCCCGACCAGGCGCTCCGCCCGCTCCCGCACCTCGGGCGTGGGCAACAGCTCGCGACAGGGAAAGATCTCGACGCCCGGCAGGTCGGTAAGGGAGCGCTGGTCGGCCACCGAGAACTCGGTGAGCCGGTCGACCTCGTCACCCCAGAGATCGATGCGCACCGGGCGCTCGGCGGTGGACGGGAACACGTCGACGATGGATCCCCGGACCGCGACCTCGCCCCGGTGCTCCACCATGTCCTCGCGGCGGTATCCGGCGAACACCAACTCCGACACGAGGTCGTCGCGGTCGAGCTGCTGGCCGGGTCGCACCACGAGGGGCTCGACGTCCTCGACGTGAGGACCCAGGCGCTGCACCAGCGCCCGGACCGAGGCGACCACCACCGCCGGGGCCCGCTCGACGTTTCGCAGCCGCCACAACACCCGTGTCCGCCGGCCCATGGTCTCGACCGCGGGGCTGACGCGCTCGAACGGCAGCGTCTCCCACGCCGGGAACAGCTCGACCGCCTCGTCCCCGAGGTAGACGGCGAGGTCGTGGGCCAGCCGCTCGGCCTCGGTGGACGTGGGGACCGCCAGCACGATCGGGGTGCGGCTCGTGAGTCGGGCCAGGCCGGCCGTGACGATCGCCCGCGCCGACTCGGCCACCGCCAGGGTGGCGGACGCGCGCCCGAGCACCTGCGCCAGTGCCGGCTCGTCGTGGAGCAGGCCGGGCAGGTCGTGGAGGGGCGCGTCGGTACGCGCCCCTGCGGGCGCAGGGGCGGGGGTCACAGCGGTCAAAGCTACCGGCTCGACCCACGGTTGAGCCTCCGGGCCGCACCACACCGGAGATGCCGTGGAGTAGCTTCGCCCGGGTGCGCCGGCTCCCGGGACGATGGCGCCTGATCGCCACGGCGGCCCTGGTGAGCGGGGCGGCCGGTTGCAGTGTCCCGTCGTTCGGGGCGCCCGATCCCAAGTCCGAGCAGGGAGACAGCATCTTCAGGCTGTGGCAGGGATTCTTCATCGTCGCCCTGGCCGTCGGCGCGCTGGTGTGGGGCCTGCTGGTCTTCGTGATCCTGCGCTACCGACGGCGCAACGACGAGGTCCCCGACCAGACCGCCTACCACATCCCGCTCGAGATCTTCTACACGGCAGCGCCCGTCGTGATCGTGGCGGTGCTGTTCGGCTTCAGCGTGGCCACGGAGCGCAACGTCACCGACCTCGAGCCCGACCCGGCGGCACAGATCGATGTGATCGGGTTCCAGTGGTCGTGGCAGTTCCACTACCGCGACGAGGACATCACGATCACGGGTGCGCCCGGCGAGCCGCCGGAGATGGTCGTCCCGGTGGGCCGGCCGACCGCGCTGCGGCTCGTCGCCGCCGACGTCGCCCACTCGTTCTGGGTGCCCGACTTCTTGTCGAAGCGCGATCTCATCCCCGGCATCGACAACGAGATCGACATCACGCCGACCGAGGAGGGCCAGTACGTCGGGCGCTGCGCCGAGTACTGCGGCCTCGCCCACTGGCAGATGACCTACTCGGTGCGGGTCGTGTCCCAGGACGAGTACGACGACTGGATCGCCGAGCAGCGGGCCGAGCAGCGGGCCGCCCAGGACGAGGACTCCAGCTCGTGACCACGCTCGAGGAACGCCCCCTCGTCGCCGAGGAGCCGCCCGGGCCCGAGCGCCACGCCGAGGGGCTGCTGGCCTTCGTCACCAGCACCGACCACAAGCGCATCGGCATCTCCTACATGGCCACCGCGTTCGCCTTCTACCTGCTCGGTGGGGCGCTGGCGGTGGTCATCCGCTCGGAGCTCTACGAGCCGGGCCGGCAGGTGGTGTCGCAGGGTCGCTACAACGAGATGTTCACCATGCACGGGAGCATCATGCTGTTCCTGTTCCTGGGGCCCTTCGCCTTCGGCCTGGCGAACTACTTCGTGCCGTTGCAGATCGGCGCCCGCGACATGGCGTTCCCGCGGCTCAACGCCCTGTCGTACTGGTTCTACCTGTTCGGCGGGCTCACGATGGTGAGCGGCTTCCTCACCGCCGACGGGGGCGCCGACTTCGGCTGGACCGGCTACACGCCGCTGTCGGACATCGTGCGCTCGCCGGGCATCGGGGCCGACCTGTGGATCATCGGTGTCGCCCTCACCGGGCTCTCGGGGATCCTGACCGGCGTCAACATCGTCACCACGGTCGTGGCCATGCGAGCGCCGGGGATGCGCATGTTCCGCATGCCGATCTTCACCTGGAACATGCTCGTCACCAGCGTGCTGGTGCTCATCGCCTTCCCGATCCTGTCGGCGGCCGCCGTCATGTTGTTCTCGGACCGCCACCTCGGGTCGCACATCTACGACGCCACCCTGCACGACCGCGTCGCCGGTGCGCCCATCTTGTGGCAGCACCTGTTCTGGTTCTTCGGCCACCCGGAGGTCTACATCCTGGTGTTGCCGTTCTTCGGCGTGATCACCGAGATCCTGCCCGTCTTCTCGTGGCGTCCCGTGTTCGGTTACGCCGGGCTCGTGTTCGCCACCATGTCGATCGCCGCTCTGTCGGTGGGTGTCTGGGCGCACCACATGTTCGCCACCGGCGCCGTGCTGCTGCCCTTCTTCACCGGCTTCTCGATGCTGATCGCGGTCCCCACCGGGGTGAAGTTCTTCAACTGGATAGGGACGATGTGGGGCGGGAGATTGACGTTTCCGACCCCCATGCTCTTCGCCCTCGGCTTCCTGTTCACCTTCCTCCTCGGCGGCCTGTCGGGGGTGATGCTGGCGGCGGCCCCGATCGACTTCCACGTGACCGACAGCTACTTCGTCGTGGCGCACATGCACTACGTGCTGTTCGGCGGATCGGTGTTCGCCCTCTACGCCGGGATCTACTACTGGTGGCCCAAGGTGACGGGGCGGGTCCTCGACGAGCGGTGGGGCAAGGTCCACTTCTGGATGACGCTCGTGGGCTTCCACCTGACGTTCTTCGTGCAGCACATCCTCGGGCTCGAGGGGATGCCCCGGCGGGTGGCCGACTACCTCGACAGCGACGGCTTCACGGGGCTCAACCAGGTCTCGTCGATCGGCGCGTTCCTCCTGGCAACGTCGACGCTGCCGTTCCTGTGGAACGCGCTGCAGACGCTGCGGGGACGGCTCGGCACGGTGGCGGGCGACGACCCGTGGGGCGGGCAGACGCTCGAATGGACGACGACGTCACCACCACCGGCAGAGAACTTCGCCGGGCCGCTCCCGCCCATCCGGTCACAGCGCCCGGCGTGGGACCTGCGACACGCGGCGGACGGCCGCGCAAGGACGCCCGGTGTCTGAGCGCTCCTCCGCAGCGACGGAGGGCCCCGGCGGTCACGAGGCCCGGCCCCTGGTCGACGACCGGGCCGTACCCTGGCGCGTGTTCCTCGCCGTCGGCGCCTTCGTCCTGGTGGTGGGCGCCATCTACTGGGGCACGGCCTACGAGGAGAGCGGCACGGTCATGCTGATCGTGGCGGGCCTGCTGTCGCTGTGGATCAGCGCGTACCTGTGGCTGCGGGCCCGGACCCCGTCGATCGAGGAGGACGCGGTCGCAGCGGAACGGCCGGGCGAGGTCGTGCACTACCTGCCGCACGCGAGCGTGTGGCCCTTCGCCATCGGCCTCGGCGCCGCCACGCTCGGCAACGGCCTGGTGCTCGGCATGTGGCTGATCGTCCCCGGCGGGCTGCTGATGGTGCTGGGGATCGTGGGCTTCGTCCGGCAGACGCGCCGCCGCGACTGAATCAGCCCCCGACGGCCCGGCGCCTCCCGGGGAATACTTGTATGCGCAAGTTGTTGTCGCGAGGGATCAGGAGGAGTGCCATGCCCGCCATCACCGTCGCCGATCCTCTCACGCTGCCGGCCGTCCCCGAGCCCGATCCCGCAGGGTCGACCGAGCGCCGCGTCCGGTCGGTCACGACTGCCCCCGCCGGGTTCGAGGGCGAGGGGTTTCCCGTGCGCCGGGCGTTCGCAGGCGTGTCGACCGCCGACCTCGACCCGTTCATCCACATGGACCAGATGGGCGAGGTGGACTACGCGCCCGGCGAGCCCAAGGGGACGCCGTGGCACCCCCATCGCGGCTTCGAGACCGTCACGTACATGATCGACGGGACCTTCCAGCACCGCGACTCGACCGGCGGCGGCGGGCTCATCACCAACGGCGACACGCAGTGGATGACCGCGGGCGCCGGCATCCTCCACATCGAGCGGCCACCGGACGAGCTGGTCGCCAGCGGCGGGCTGTTCCACGGTGTCCAGTTGTGGGTGAACCTGCCGGCGGCCGACAAGTTCACGCCGCCCCGCTACCAGGACATCAGCGGCGGTCAGGTCACGTTGCTGCGCTCCCCCGACGGAGGGGCGGTGCTGCGGCTCATCGCTGGCGACCTCGCCGGCCACCAGGGCCCGGGCGTCACCCACACGCCGATCACGCTGGTCCACGCCACCGTCGCCCCGGGCGCACAGCTCCAGCTGCCCTGGCCGCCCGACTTCAACGCCCTCGCCTACGTGCTCGCGGGGCGGGGGACCGTGGGCTCGGCGCGCCAGCCCATCCAAAGCGGCCAGCTGGTCGTGTTCGGGACCGGCGGTCACGTGGTCCTGGGCACGCAGGACACCACCCAGGACAGCGTCGCCCCGAACCTCGAGGTCCTGCTGCTCGGCGGCCGGCCCATCCGGGAGCCGGTGGCCCAGTACGGGCCGTTCGTGATGAACACGCGTGCCGAGCTGGCGCAGGCGTTCGATGACTACCAGGCGGGGCGCATGGGGCAGATCCCGGCGGAGCACCTCGGCGACTGAGGTTGGATCCCGCCGATCAATCCTTACACTGTACGGCTCCCGCCGGTTCGGCGCATCACCGCCTCGTGTCGGACCGGTGGAGGCCAAGCCGGGGAACTTCCGGGCGGGGGCGGGCGTCCGGAAGTTGGCTGGGCGGGGTGCACCCGCCGCGCAACCCGCTCGGCCTCAGACCCGGTCCGACCTCAGACGCGGTCCGACCTCAGACCCGGTCCGAGACCACCGCCTCCGCCGGGGTCACACCGCCATGCTCGCTGCGGACCACGGCGAGGAACCGTTCGACCGCGCAAACGGTGTGATGGGCCCGCACCGACGGCAGGAGGTCGAACGCGTGCTGGGCCCGCGGCAGCTCGGCGTAGACGACCGGGTTGCTGGACGCGCTCCGTAGGGCGCGCACGAACGACCGCGCATGCTCCACCGGCACCAGCACGTCGTTGGTGCCGTGGAGGACGAAGAACGGCGGCGCGTCGGACCGGACGTGGCTCATCGGCGAGGCCTCGTCCCACACCGCCCGATTGTCGGCCAGGCGGGAGTGCATGACCCCCCGCTCCAGGAACGGGACGAGGGCCCGGCCGGCGGAACCGTCGCGGTTGGTGAAGTCGTACACGCCGTAGAACGGGACCGCGGCGGCGACGCTGGTGTCGGCGTGCTCGAACCCCGGCTGGAACCCGGCATGGCCGGGCGTGAGCGCCGCCAGCGCCGCCAGGTGGCCACCCGCCGATCCCCCCGTGACCACCACGAACGACGGATCGCCGCCGTGTCCCGCGATGTTGGCCTTGGTCCAGGCGAGGGCCCGCTTGACGTCGACGATGTGCTCCGGCCACCGGGCCCGCGGGCTGAGCCGGTAGTTGATGGCGACGCACACCCAGCCCCGCTCGGCCAGGTGCGCCATCAGGGGGTGCGCCTGCCCCCGCTTCTCCCCGATCGTCCACGCGCCCCCGTGCACCTGCACCAGCACCGGGGCCCCGGCGTCCGCAGGCAGGTCGGCGCGGCGCCAGATGTCGAGGCGGTTGTGGCGCCCGTGGTCGCCGTACGACAGGTCGCGGCTGGCGGCGTAGCGGCGGCGCGCGCCGAATCCGGACACCAGCGCGGTCATGCGCGTCACGGGCACGTCCGGGAGGGGGCTGAACGGCTCGGAGATCCGGTCGCGGTAGTCGGCGCCCAGGCCCTCCTGCAGCGCCCGATCGAGGACGTCGCGCGAGCGGCCCGCCGCCCGCTGGAGTGCCACCAGCGCAGCGAACGAGGCCGCCGTCAGGCCCAACCCCACCGCGCCCCGGAGGCCCCGCATCCCGCCGCCCCGCGCGGCCGCCAGGCCGACGACCCCCTGCAGGCCGAGCGTCGGCAGCGGCAGCTCGGACGTCGGCAGGCCCGAGAGGAACTGCAGCGGCGACGCGGGGCTGGCAGCGGACCTGTCGACTGGCCGCCAGGCGTCGGCGGTCACGGCCGCCGCGACCACGCCCGACAGGAGGAACCGAGTGCGGGGATCCATGGCGCCCGATGTTACGGCCGGCGGATTTCGTGGCCACCCTGGGCGCGATGTGGGCCCGCCCGGTGACTTTGGCCGATCTTCATCCGATCGCCTGATACCCGCCCCGGCGCCTCGGGTACAGTTCCTGCACGCCGCGTGCACTGATCGGGGGGTCTAGATGACGACCAAAGACGGCACCGTAGGGCGGTACCTCCACTGGATCCTCGTGGCGTTTTCGCTGGGAGCGGGGGTGATCCACTTCGCCTACGCCGGCGAGCACTTCGACGTCAGCTGGCGGCACGGCACGTTCTTCGCGGTCGTCGCGTGGTTCCAGCTGAGCTGGGCGGTCGTCATCATGGTCCGCCCGACGCGGGCCATCCTGACGCTCGGCGCCGTCGTCAACGCGTTGGTGATCGGCACCTGGGTCATGTCCAGGGTCTGGGGTGTGCCCATCGGTCCCGGAGCCTGGGATCCCGAACCGATCTCGCTGGCGGACGGGCTGGCGACCGGGCTCGAGGTCGGCATCGTCGCGATCTCGCTGGCGGTCCTGGCGCGGCCGTCGCTTGCCCAGCAGTCGGTCCGCCCGACCCTGGGAATGGCGGGGATCGGCCTCAGCGGCTTGGCCGTGGCAGTCGTGTCGACTTTGGCTATCGCCCCCGCGTTCGCCTCGAGTCACCACCACGGGGGCGAGGGCGAGGCGAGCGGCCACTCGCACTCCGACGAGGCGACGGCCGACCACGCGGGCCACGACATGGCCGGGGGCACCGACCATCACGCCGCGGGCGATCAGGTCGAGGGCCACACCAACGTCGTCATCTCGGCCGACGGCACGTCCGCGTGCGAACAGTCGGGCTACGGCAACGAGGGCAACGCCGGTCACGGGCACCGCGGGCCGGTGCAGGTCACGCCGCTCGATGTCAATACCCGCGACACGCTCGCGGCGCAGGTCGCGCAGGCCAACGGGGTGGCCGCCAAGTACCCGACCCCGGCGGCCGCCGAGGCGGCCGGTTGGCGCCGGATCACCCCGTACGTGCCCTGCATCGCCGCGCACTACCTCAACAGCGGGTTGCTCGACGGGACGTTCGACCCGGCGAAGCCCGAGATCCTGCTCTTCGACGGCACCGAGCCCGACAGCCACCTCGTGGGGCTCAGCTACCTGGCCTTCACCGATCCCGAGAACCCGCCGGCCGGCTTCGCCGGTGACAACGATCCCTGGCACATCCACCGCCAGCTGTGCCTAGGCGGCGGAGGCGTGGTCGGCGACGAGAACACCACCCCCGAGCAGTGCGAGGGCCGGGGCGGCCGGCTCGTCCCGCTCAACAACCTCTGGATGATGCACATGTGGAACGTCGCGGGTTGGGACAGCCGCTGGGGCCTCTTCAGCTCCGAGCATCCCGATCTCGGCGGGAGCATCGGCGACATCAACGCCGTGCCGGCGGCGGCCGGATAACCGGTAGCCGGCCCCGGAGACGGTGCGGGGTCAGCTCGCCGCCGCAGCGGCGAGCCGGTCCTTCGTGACCTCGTCGAGCTCGGCGTACTCCTCGCCGGTGTCGACCCAGTCCTCGAACTGGATGACGCCGAGCTCCTCGAACCGGCGCCGTAGCCAGCCGTCCGAGGCGTCGAGCAGGCCGAGCTTCTTGCAGTTGGGGACGATCTTGGAGAACAGCAGCTGCTGGAACATGTTCTCCTGGGGTGGGATCGCCAGCATCGAGGTGACCACGGGCCGCGGGTCGATGCCCATGCGCTCCCAGACCTCCTGCTGCAGGAAGCGGTCGCGCATCCGCACCGCCGCCTCGAAGGCGAACTCCTGGCGTTCCCGCAGCTCGGCGTCGGACAGTCCCGCGTAGTACTCCTTCAGCGACAGCACGCCGAACGCCACGTGCCGGGCCTCGTCGGACATGACGTAGCGCAGGAGCTGCTTGAGCAGCGGGTCCTGCGTGAGCATGTGCATGAACCCGAACGCCGCCAGGGCCAGGCCCTCGACCATGACCTGCATGCCCAGGTAGGTCATGTCCCAGCGGCTGTCGTTGATGATGTCGTCCAGCAGCATCTTCAGGTGGGCGTTGATCGGGTAGTGGCCCGTCAGCTTGGTGTCGAGGTACTTGGCGAACACCTCGACATGGCGGGCCTCGTCCATCACCTGGGTGGCGGCGTAGTACTTGGCGTCGATCCAGGGGACGCTCTCCACGATCTTGGCCGTGCACAGGAGCGCACCCTGCTCGCCGTGCATGAACTGGCTCAGCCGCCAGTTCTGGCCCTCGATGACGAGGTTGGTCCACTCGCGCTCGGTGAAGTGCTCGAACGGTGAGCCAGGGACCCGGGCGGCCTCGCGGAACCGCTGGATGACGGGGTTGCCACCCATCTCGCTGGCCAGCTTCTCGACGTCGACCTCCGTGTCCCACGGCAGGTCGGTCTCGCCGTTCCACTGCGAGTTCTTGGCCTTCTCGTAGAGCTTGTTGAGGGCGGGCCGGGCACCCTTCTCGTAGTCCCACGTGAAGATCGCGTCGGAGTTGTCGGCGACGGTGTGGATGGCCTCGTCGACGTCGGTGTTGGCGATCGCGAGGATCGCCTCGAGGTCGTCGACGTCCTGCCGGCCGATCAGGTGCTCATTGCTAGCCACGGGTCTGCTCCTTCCCGTCGCTTGGGGTGATGGAGTCCACCAGGCGATCGATGAGTTGGCGCCATGCGGTCTCGTCCGAGTGCGGCAGCCCCACGGCTTCCATCAGCAGGAAGCCCATGCCCAGTGCCTGGCAGAACTCGGCGGCGGCGTCGACGTCGACATCGGCCGCCACGCTGCCGTCCCGCTGACCGGCGGCGACCGCGTGGGCCATGAGGGACCGGAACTTCATCAGCCGCCTGCGCAGCAGCGCCGCCACCTCGGGATCGCGGCGCGCCGCCACCATCGTCTCGAACAGCAAGGGCCGGGTGTCGCGGCGTGCGGTCGGCAGCTCGTGACCGGCGTAGCGCAGCCCATCCGCGGCGTCGCCGGCGAGCTCGATGGTGGCGAACAGCGAATCGACCGGGGCCGTGCCCACGGCGGCGAGCAGCAGGTCGGCCTTGTTGCGGAAGTTGGTGTAGATGGCGCCGGTGCTGAGGCCGGCCCGGCGGACGATCTCCTGCACCCGGGTGCCCTCGTAGCCGCGCTCGGCGAACACCTCGGCCGCCGCCGTCACCAGCCGATCACGGACGGACGAGTCGGGAGCGGCGTCGTTGCCGTGGCGGTGGCTGTTCCCCTGGCGACGGTCGCGGACGTGTCGCGGGCCCTGGTGGCGGTCGGCACGGCGCTCAGAATAACAGTTATTCACCAGCGCGGAGATCCCCCGGCCTCGCTCCTGCCTCGCTCTGGCGTTGACATGTGACTATTTAGTCACATATCGTCCCGGTCGTGGATGACGACCGGGTCTTCAAGGCGCTCGCCGACTCGACGCGGCGACACCTGCTCGACCGGCTCTTCCAGCGGGACGGCCGGACGCTCACCGAACTCGAGTCCGAGCTGCAGATGACGCGCTTCGGCGTGATGAAGCACCTGCGTGTGCTCGAGGAGGCGGGCTTGGTCGTCACACGCCGATCGGGTCGAGAGAAGTTGCACTTCCTCAACCCGGTACCGATCCGGCTGATCCACGACCGCTGGATCGACAAGTACACCGAGCACCACGTATCGGCGCTCGCCGACCTCAAGACCACACTCGAGGAGCAGAGCTCATGACCACGACAACCGCCCAGACAACGCAGGTGTACCAGGTGTTCATCAAGGCGACACCCGAGGCGATCTGGGATGCGATCACCAAGCCGGATTTCACGGAGCGCTACTTCTACAAGGCGCGGATCGAGAACTCGGCTGACGGACACCGCTCCCGGGGACCGGACGGCAGCGTGTGGGCCGACGAGCCGATGTACGAGTTCGACCCACCCAAACGCCTGGTGCACGGATGGCGGTCGCTCTACGACCCGGACCTGGCGGGCGAGGAACCGAGCCGGGTGACCTGGGAGATCGAACCCCAGCACGGCGACTACTGCCTGCTCACGGTCACGCATGACCGACTCGACGGTGCGCCCAAGACGGCCGAGAGCGTCCAGGGCGTCGGCTGGATGATCGTGCTCAGCGGGCTCAAGACGCTGCTCGAGACCGGTGAGCCGCTGGTCCGGTGAGCCACTTCCTCTACTGGCTGATCCCGCCCTGGCCCAGGATTGCTGGGACGGCTATCCGGTCGCCCGTCAGCGCCTGCTCGACGACATGCTGGCGACGCGGTTGAGCAACCCGTTCGTCATCACGGGCGACTGGCACTCGACGTTCGTCAACGACGTTCGCCAAGACTTCGACGACGAGGCATCGCCCACCGTCGCGACCGAGATCGTGGCCCTGGCAATCACCACCAACGGCGACGGGCCCGTCTACGGGCCGTACTACGGCCCGATGATCGAATGGAACCCGCACATCAGGTTCTTCGACGGTGACCGCAAGGGGTACGTGCGCTGCAGCGCAACCCGCGGGCGCCTTTTGGCGGATCTCCGCTACGTCGAACGGGTGGGCGTCCACGGCGCAGCAATCGAGACGTTCGCAAGCTTCGTCGTCGAGGACGGCAGGCCGGGTGCCCTGCGCATCTGACCGGCTCCCTCAGTCGGCCAGGGGCCGGGCGCGGCGGAGCAAGCGAGCGCCGGCCGCCGCCAGGTCGGCCAGCTCACCGAGGGTGGCCCCGCCGGACGGCTGGTAGCACTCACAGCGGAGCGGCGGCTCGCCGGCATCGGCAAGTGTGGACGCGGCACACGCCGAGGCTGCGGCCGCCGTCACGTGCCACGGCCTGCGGTTGGCGTCGGACTGGCGCTTGGCGACCCGGTGCCTCGGGTGCCGGCGCCCGGCGGCGGCCTCGTCCTCGTGGCACGCCTCTGACCACCAGCGTCGGGGCGGGACGAACCACCATCCGTCCACCGGGAGGTACATCCGTCTCACGTAGTCGCCGCGGACGTAGAGCAACGGCCTTACGGTGCGGTCGGCGGACATCACCTCGGCCAGGTACTCGGCGGCAACGACGATGCGATCGCAGCGGGTCGCCAGGGCGATGCCGATGCCGGGCGTTCGCTCGGCCTGGGCGAGGATCATCGCCTCGCAGGTGACGCACGAGCACAGCATGGCCCCGGGATCGAGCGGACGATCGGGGTGGTCGTGCGCGTCCCATAGCGGGGACTCGTCGGGTAGGGCAACGGCGTCGCCGGACATGGCGGCCTCCAGACATGGACGGATCGTGGAGGACGCCGTTGTGTGGTCGACGTCGAACCGGGCACAGCGACTGTACTGGGCGGGTGTGACAGTCAAACGGCGCGTCGACGTCGTCGTCATCGGTGCCGGCGCGATGGGTTCGGCAACGGCGTGGTGGCTGGCCCGTCGTGGTCGATCGGTGACGCTCGTCGAGCAGTTCGCGCAGGGGCACGCCCGCGGCAGCAGTCACGGCGCCAGCCGCATCTTCCGATACGCCTACGCGGATCCTCGGTACGTGCGGATGGTCCAGGCGGCGCTGCCCCTGTGGCGTGAGCTCGAGGACGACGCCGATACGACGCTGCTGGAGATCACCGGCGGGCTCGACCATGGTGTGCCGGCCTTGGTCGCCCCCGTCGCCTCGGCGATCGCCGCCTGCGGCGTCGAACACGTGCAGCTGACAACCGGCGCGGCGCACGAACGGTGGCCGGGCATGCGGTTCGAGGGCGGCGTCGTCTACTGCCCGGGAGCTGGCCGGTGCCTCGCCGACGCCACGGTGCGCGCCCTGCAGGACCGGGCCGCCGCCCACGGTGCCGACATCCGATTCTCGACCGGACCGGCGAACCTCGACTGGTCCGATGACCGAGTGCGGGTCCGAGCCGGAGGCGACGAGTGGGCGGCCTCGGCCGCAGTCGTGACCGCGGGCGCATGGCTCCCCGAGGTTCTCGGCTCGCGAGCCTCCCTACCGCCGATCAGGGTGACCCGGGAGAGGATCCAACACTTCGAGCCGAGGCCGTCAGCACCGCCCGTGTCCGAATGGCCAAGCTTCATCCACCACCGGCCAGATGCGTGGCGCTACGGGTTGGTCAGCCCGGGTGAGGGCGTCAAGGTCGCTGAGCACATGACTGGTCCTGTTACCGACCCGTCGGACGATCCGCCCAGCGAACCCGATCCGGTGGCCGCCGACCTGGTGCGGCTCTACGTGGAGGACTGGCTACCGGGCCTCGAGCCGGTGCCGGTGCACCAGGCGACGTGCCTGTACACGACGACCCCGACGGAGGGCTTCGTGCTGGAGCGCCGGGGACCGGTGGTGATCGGCTCCGCCTGCAGCGGCCATGGCTTCAAGTTCACGCCGCTCGTCGGCCGTATCCTCGCCGACCACGCGGTGTCAACCGGATGAGGTCGTCGGGGGTTCAACCAGCAGATGGAGTTTGCCGAGTTCTTCGAGCAGACCGAGCCCAGGCTGGTCCGCCTGTGCTTCCTCACCACGCTCGACCGGGAGGCGGCCGCTGACGCCGCCCAAGAGGCGTTGAGCCGGGCCTGGCGCGACTGGCCCCGCATCGGCACCGACTCCAGCGACCCCACAGCGTGGACCACGACGGTCGCGCTCAACCTTTGCCGCAACCGCTGGCGGCGCATTGCCAGCCAGGCCCGGCTCGTTCCCCGCACCTACAGCGTCGATCGCCGGTCCGACGAGCTGCCCGATGTCGACCTGCGGCGGGCGCTGCGTCGCCTGCCCGCGCGCCAGCGCGAAGCGGTGGTCCTTCACTACTGGGCCGACCTCGGCGTCGACGCCTGCGCCACCGCCATGGGAGTCACACCCGGCGCCGTGAAGCAGCACCTGTCGCGAGCGCGCCGGCGGCTTGCCGCCGAGTTGGGCGAGCCCGACCTGGAACTGGAGGTGGAGAGCCCGTGAACGACCTGCGTGAGCGGTTGAGCCGGCTGGCGGACGCCGCGGCCGAAGGCATCGAGGTGACCCGGCCCGATCGAGGACAGACGAGCCGGCCTCGATGGCGGAGCCGGCCGGCGCTGGTCGCAGCCGCGGCACTGCTGCTGGTGGCCGTTGTCACTGCCCTCGTCGCCGTCGTCGGGCGTGACGACGGCGACGACGATGTGGCGGTCGGTGCCGACGGCGGCGACGGCGGCGGGTCGGCGGGACAAGCCACCGATGCGGTCGTGGCGGTGACGTACGGCGATGCCTCCGTCAGTACGGGAACTGTCGATCTCGAGCTGCGGTTCCTGGACGCCGACGGGTCCGTCATCGCCGAGCGCTCGTGGAGCGAGGTGGAGGAGCCTGCCGCGGGCGCGCCCGGCGAGCCCTTCGTCATGGGCGGATTGCTGCAGGGTGTGCCGGCCGGCGACCTCAGCCTCGAGGCGACGCTGCAACAGGACGGCGAGCCAGTGTCGTGTACCCAGCCGTTCACAGCCGCCGCCGGTGACCGCCTGATCCTCCGGCTGCATGCTGGGCTCGGCCGACGAGACCGACTGCGCGCAGGTCCAATCCGTCGAGGAGTGGGCGGCGAACCGCACTGGCCCGACTGGGGTCGACTACATCGGTCTGACCGAGGCCGAAGCGGACGCTCGGGCCGAGGCGGCGGGGCTGACCACCCGCGTCGTGGGTGTCGACGGTATGGACCTGGTCGTGACGATGGACCTCCGACCCGATCGCTTGAACCTCATGCTCTTCGACGGCGTCGTCGTGGCGGCGCAGCTCGACGGCGAGGGGGCGGTGCCCAGCGGGCTCTAGTGCCCGGCCAAGGCCAGCTGCGGCACGAATCGGGTTGATCGAGCGGGCGTGGCCGGCACGCTGGGGCCATGACCGCCACATCAGTCGCCCTCATCACCGGAGCCAACAAGGGCATCGGCTTCGAGGTGGCCCGCCAGCTCGGCGCCATCGGGATGACCGTTCTGGTGGGCGCTCGCGATGACGATCGTGGCGCCGTCGCCGAGCGCAATCTCCGGGACCAAGGCGTCGATGCCCACCAAATGGCGCTCGACGTCACCGATCAGGCATCCGTCGACCAGGCAGCCCAGCAGATCGGCGTCGAGCACGGACGCCTCGATGTGCTCGTCAACAACGCTGGGATCACCGGCGGCCCCGCGTCCGGGCGCCCCAGCCAGACACCGCTGGCGATTCTCCGCCAGGTCTACGAGACCAACGTCTTCGGGGTGGTCACCGTTACCAACGCGATGCTCCCGCTGCTGCGCCGGGCTCCGGCTGCCCGGATCGTCAACGTGTCGAGCGAAGTCGGTTCCATCCAGGCGACGCTCAATCGCGACGGCCCGCTGTGGCCGATGACATCGATTTCCTATCCGTCGTCCAAGACCGCACTCAACATGGTTACCGCGCAGTACGCGAAGGAGCTGTGGGACACGCCGATCAAGGTCAACGCCGCAAACCCCGGCTACTGCGCCACCGACCTCAACAACCACCGCGGCTTCCGGAGCGCCGAGGAGGGCGCGGAGGCGATCGTCTACCTGGCCACGCTCCCGGAGGACGGGCCCACTGGCAGCTTCTACGGCCACCTGTGGGTCGCAGACGTCGGGCCCGATGACCCGCAGTACGGACGACTGCCCTGGTGAGCGCTAGTTCCAGCTGATCCACCGCGTGTCGAGTCGTTCACCCGGTGGGTGTTGCCACCGTCCCTCGGCAAGGCCCTGGTGATGGGCGGCCCTCGACCGTCGTGGTGTCGGGGTGGGGTGGTCGTGGTGGCGCCGGTCGGAGCTGGCGTCCTTGGTGATCGGTGAAGGCGAGCCCATCGTGGCGGCCGGGATCGCCCTCGATGCTGAGGACGCCGAGATGCACCATCCGGTGGTGCACCGTGCACAGTGCGGCGAGATTGTCGGGGTCGGTGCGCCCGCCATGGGTCCAGTGCACGAGGTGGTGGATGTGTAGCCAGCGAGTCCGGTCGCAGCCCGGCACGCGGCAGCCGCCGTCGCGATGCTCGATGGCCATCCGCAGCCGGGGGGTCACCGTGCGTTGGCGACGGCCCATCGCCAGTGGCTGCCCCCGCCGCACCAACAGGCATCGCACGGTGCTGTCGCAGGACAGGTAATCGGCGACGCCGGCCGGCAGGACGGGACCGAGATGCAGGCGGGCCGGTGCTTGGCGGTCCGCGTCGAGGTGCAGGATCACCTGGGTACGTTCTCCCGGCGTTCGACCAGTCGTGCTGTCGAGGGCATCGAGCCCCGACTGGGTGATGCGCAGCAGTGCGTCGGCCCAGGACACGTCCCCGGGGTCGCTCCGGTCGCGGTCGCGGCGGTTCGGGTTCCGCAGCCCGAACTCATGGTCGCGGCCGAGCTCCAACGCCTTCTGCACCAGCGCCCCTTCATCGGATGGCAGCCGGATCGAGCACCACCACATGCCGTCGTCGCCATAGGCGAACCGCACCGCGCGCTGGGCCGGGCGAGTGGTGGCATCGTCGCCGGGCTGCCGGTCGCCAGGTGGTGGGCCGGGCTCGGTACGGGGCAGGCTCGGAAGGACACGCGCAAGCTGCGGCACCGTCAGGAACGGCGCCAACTCGGCCACCTGCAGGTCGTGATCGGCGTCGGTGTGGCGAACGATCACGGCCGTCTGGTCTTCGCTCAACGATCCCGCCTCGAACAACGCGCCAACCTGGGGCAATCGGTCGAGCGTGCGCGCCGCAGCCACCAGCCGCCGGGCGCGGGCGGGCGACATGCCGCAGCGCCACACCACCCAGTGCTCGGGAGAGCGAATGCCGAAGCCCTCCCATGCCCCAGCCCGCAACGCCTCACCGATCAGCGCGACCAGCTCGGCGGTGACAACGTTCAGGAGGCCCACGGTCTCCGCCAAGCGCTCCTCCAGCGGTCTGATGTCACTCGTGTCGTTCGTGTGAGTGTCAGTCAACGACATGTGACCACAATATACGAACATACGTACGATTGCAAGCCGGGAGGCGGGAGTGGCTCGGACGAACAAAGGCGACCCGGTATTCCCGGGCGTGACCGGCCAACGAGTAGGCCACGCCGTCGTTGACGGGTCATCTGCCACGGGCGACGAGCAGGGGGGCGGTGATACCGACGAGTGTCCGAACGAGTCGCACGGTGGATCCGAGGTCAGAGGTCGAGACCCCGCTCCCGACGGCACGCTGCGCAGTATTGTCTGGCGCACGGTCATCTCCCCGACCGGATCGCCGGCGAGGCCGGTCCATCAACAGCGTCGGCGAAAGCCGTGAAGAGGGGGAGGGACCGTGCACCCCAACTACCGATGGATCTCGTCGGTCCGTGCGGCCGAGCGGCTCGGCGTATCGATCAGGGACCTGTACCGCCTGATCGACCGCGCCGATCTGCCCGCCTATCGGATCGCCGGCGAGATCCGCCTGCTCGCGCACGAGGTGGACGCCTTCCACGAGAAGTTTCCGAATCCCGGCGAGTTGCTGTAGCTGGTTCGCCGGTCGCCGCGTGCTGGCTCATGTACGCTCCGTGAGATGCTGGGAGGCGCGGTGAGGAGGGTGTGGATCGCCGCGCTGGCAGGGGTCGTCGTGGTGGGTGGCGTCGCCTGTGGCGGGGACGACGAGGAGGAGTCGACGGGCTCGACCGCCAGCAGTACGACGGCGGCGCCAACGACGACGCTGGACGAGGCGACGCGGAAGGAGGAGGCTGCGAAGGCTGCATACCTCGCCTACTGGGATGCGTAGATGCGAGCACGGCGCAACCCGTTGAATCCCGACATCACGTGACCTGCAGGAACTGATGACAGGTGATCACCAGCGCGTCGTGACGCGCAACCTCGAGGAACATGCGGGCGCCAGGGCAGGCGGCACGCCGGCCCGCCGAACTCACAGAGTCCAGTCATCAAGTCTCTGCGCCGAGCTTCAGGCGGACGGCTCAGTGCAGGATCATGGAATGTCGAGGTGGACGACGCAATCGTCTACGACGTCGACACAGCGGCGCCGTCATCAATGACGACGGTCGATGACCAACCTCGTCAGCAGCCACGATGGTTGCAGGACGGGCGGCGCGTGGAAGGTTGCGGTCAGCGGAGCGGACAGACGAAGTGGCCAGGGGCCGTTGAGTGCGCTGGCTAGCGGCAGCCGGGGTTGACTCGGTGGCTGGCCTACGACGTTGTGCGCGCACCGAGCGGCTGGCGAGGACCCATCTGGGACGTAGTGCCGACGCCACACAAGACGCCCAGGGCAACCCCACCGTCGTCGCGGTCAGCGAGCTCGACCGTCCGGCCCAACCGGGCCGTCGAGCCACCGGCGTGGTCAACTGCACGTGGTTCGAGCCGTCCGAATCCAGCCAGTTCGACACGACGAAGGCGCTGCCGGGACCGCCGGTGCCACCCGGGTCCGCCCTCGTGAACGACCACATCTACTACCGCTCGTGCGAGAACGGTGACGGCGAGGTCGTGTTCCGGGGGTGGACCCGCTGGACCGCTGCCGCGATCCAGGTGCTCGCCGCCGAACTCGCCTACGAGGCGTCGCGGGAGTTACCGCTCCCCCACCCGCGCCCGGCCATGTCCCCTGCTATCGGTGCCGACCAACTCGTGGGGCTCTCGACCTGGCTCTGGCTCGAACCCGGTTCCTGGGCGACGCTCGACGCGACCGCCAGCGTCCCCGGGCTGTCGGCCACTGCCACCGCAACACCGACCCGGGTGCGCTGGGACATGGGCGACGGCACGGTCGTCACCTGCAACGGTCCGGGAGTCGCCTACGACCCCACGCGCGACGACGATGCCCAGTCCACCGACTGCAAGCACACGTACCAGCACGTGTCGGCCAGTAAGCCGAGCGGCACCTATGCAGCCACCGTGGCCGTCGACTGGGCCATCACCTGGAGCGCCACCAACGGTCAGGGTGGCACGCTGCCCGGCACGAGTCGGGGCACGTCCTTTCCGGTGCCGGTGGCTGAGCGCCAGGCGGTCGTCTGCTACGGCGGGCCCGACGACTGCTGACGCGGTGCGGAGCCCCGGTGCTTCCCGCGGCACCGAGGCCCCGTCCGCGGTGGTGGGACCGCCGCCCGAGGCCCCGCCGACCACCTCATGCGGCCCGTCGACGGCGGCCCCGCCCAAGATGCCCCGACCGCCATGTCGCATGAGTAATCGACGTCCCGCGCGCGTGACACTCCCCAAGTGGGGGGATGTTCGCTCCGTGTCCTCACGCCTGCTCGACCCGCAGGAGCCCGAGACGAATCGCCTCGAGCACCGCCGACATGGTCGTCGGACGATCGAGCTTGGTCCGTATGGACTTGATGTGGTCCCGAACCGTGTAGGTCGTGATGTCGAGGGCCCGAGCCGCCTGGGTCGGGCTCAGGCCCGACGCCAGCAGCCCCAGGACCTGCCGCTCCCGCACCGAGAGCAGGCGGTCGGTGGGCGTGCCCTCGACGTGCCAGACCGGCAGGTCGTCGACACAGGTGGGACCGGCCTGCAGGCAGGTGATGACCGCTGACAGCGGGGTCTGACGGGACACGACGATGATGCCCCGGGTGTCGACCGACGGCTCGTAGGGTCCGTGCTCGGCGATCAACACCACCGGGCCACCGGCGCTGGTCGCAGCCTCGAGCAGGCCGACCCAGCCATGGCCCAGGGAACGGGCGGCGATGACCGCGGCGTCGATGCCCTCGCGGGCCCGCGCACCAGAAGCGACGGCGTCGAGCGCGGCAAGCCCTGGTGCTGCATCGATGGCCGCCACGAGTGCCTGGCGTACGAGGCGCTGGGGCTCAACGATGAGGACGGTTCGGAGGGTTCCGTTGAGCGGCTTCACGGCCCGGTCCGGCCGTTGGAGGTGCCGGCGGGCGCGCCGGCGAGCGTATGCAATGGCATGGGAGTCCTTCCCCTGTTCGTAGGTGAACTGGCTGATCGACGGGGAGGTCGATCAGCCGGGAAGGCACCCAGGGCCGCCGGCGAGGCCGGTCAGCCGCGCCGCACGGTCGTGCATCACTCCGCCGCGGGCGAGGCCTAGCCCGAGCGGACCACCAGCGACGATTGCAAGGAGTACTGAGGGTCCGTCGCCCCCTGACCCCGATCCGCCCAACGCACCGGGCGCGGCGGATGGCACCGCCGATGACAGCGGACTGGGTGGCACACCCGCCGGAGCGCCCCTGCCATTGGCGGTGTCGCTCGCCGACGTGACAGCGGGGATGGGCGCATCGTCAGGGGTACCGGTCGCGCGCCACAGGCTGGCGGCCCGCGGTGGCACGCGGTTGCCCGCCGGCGGTGCCGAGCGGTCCGCGAATGCGCCCTCAGGGCGGCGGACCGCGCCGGGTGACGAACCGGGGGGCTGGGATCCGGCGGTCGGGGGTCCGAGCATCGATCCGGCCACGGACGCGACGATCGGACGGACGGCGCCGGCGACCGGGGCGACCGCCGAATCGACGGCCTCGACCACGGGCGGCAGGACCTGGACGACCGGCGCGACCACCGGGACCACGGCCTCGACCACGGGCGGCAGAACCTGGACGACCGGCGCGACCACCGGGACCACGGCCTCGACGACGAGTCCGACGGTGGGCGTCGCCGCATCGACGAGCGGCGGCAGGATGGGCGCGGCTGCCTCCACCGCCGGTGCCACCACCGGAGCGGTCGCCGCTACCACGGGAGCGACCGCCTGGGCGACGGGTGCCAGGGCGGGTACTGCGGCCTCGACGGCCGGTGCGACCACGGGCGCCGCGGTGTCGATCAGGGGAGTGGCCACGGCCCCGGCGGCCTCCACGATCGGTGCAGCCGCTTCGACTGCGGGCGCGAGCGCCTCGACGACCGGCGCAGCCGCTTCGACAACCGGTGCGGTCGCCTCGACGGCGGGCGCCAGCGGCTCCGCAAGCGGCGCCAACGCCTCAACAGCGAGGCGGGCGCCAGCAGCTCTGCGGCCGGTGCGGCCGCCTCGACAACCGGCGCGGTCGCCTCGACGGCGGGCGCCAGCGGATCCGCAAGCGGCGCCAACGCCTCAACTGCAGGCGCCAGCAGCTCTGCGACCGGTGCGGCCGCCTCGACAACGGGCGGACGCCTCGACGGCGGGCGCCAGCGGATCCGCGACCGGTCGGGTGCCTCGACGACCGGGGCGACCGGTTCGGGTGGCGCCGACACCGACCCCGATGCAGGTCCAGAGGCATCGGGCACCTGGTCGGGTGCATCGATCGACGGCGCCTCCGCCGTCACCAGCGGCTCGGCCGGCGCCTCCAGCGCCACCCGCACCGGGTCGGCGACGCCGGCGACGCCCTCGACCGCATCGACGCCATCGACCGTGTCGACCAGCCCTTCCACGACACCAGGAGTGTCGGCGGCGGCCGGCTCTGCGAGCACCTGCTGGACCACCAGAACGATCAGCCCGAGGCCGAGGATGCCGGCGGCCCAGACCAGCGCGCGCACCGGTCGCAAGGCCCGCGCGGTGGGGCGGTCCACCAGCATCAACCTGCCGTCTAATCGCGGCGGAGCGTGCACGCACCCCCCAAAGTTGGGGACAGACGATTAGGGGCGTGTCCCCAGCGCCGCGGACGTTACCCGCCGCCGGCGGGTCGTAATCGGCTCACGAATGGCGGACCCGCGTCAGCAGCGTCCGCATCGAGGGCCGCCGGCCGGAGCGGTTGCGCGGGACCCGCACCAGTCGAGCGTCGTGCAGCAGCGCCTCTCGGTGCTGCTCGGCCAGGGCGATCGTGTCGAAGTGGTGGTTCATGGTGTTCTCCTCATCGGCTGACTCGATGATGCGCCTGACCAGGGTTTTCGACATCCGTGCCCACCACCGAACGACCACGGAACGAGCACGGAACCACCACTGACCCACCACGTATGTACGCCCCCGCCGTTACGCTCGACGGCGTGTGCCGGAACATCACCACCCTTCGCGGGCTCGAGCCCGAGGCGACCTCCGAGGAGATCGAGGCTGCGGCCCGTCAGTACGTCCGCAAGGTGAGCGGCGTGCAGTCGACCTCGGCGCAGACCGAAGAGGCCTTCGAGATGGCGGTCCACCGGGTCGCCGAGGCCACGGCTGAGCTGCTCATGAGCCTGCCGCCGAGGCGTCAGCCGCCGCCCAAGCTCCCCCCGTTGCGCCGACTGCGCGACGGCAAGCGCGCCACGACCGCCGCCTGACGACCCGCGGACCGGTCAGGTGCTGTCGTCGGCGGCCCAGGTCAGCACCTCGCCACCCTGGCCAAGCATGATCGAGCCGGGCAGGATCCGCAGCCTCCACGGCTCCAGGCGCAACCCCGCGAACGCCGGTGACGTCGGACCGCCGGACCACGGTTCGATGATGGCAGGGTCGTAGCGGACCGGCTCGGACGCCTCGACGAACATCCGCCAGACATCCTGGCGGCCGGCGTCGTCGAGGATCCACGTGGCGCGGCACTCCGCCGTGCACGTGTCGTGCGACGGCGTCCAGTAGGTCACCGAGACGAACGGGCTCTGGTCGAGGTGTGCCCGCTTGACGGGGGTCGGGGAGGTCGCGATCCATCCCGTCAACGCGCTGCCGTCCCATTGCCAGTAGGGATGCAGGATGCGGGCGCGAGGGCGCCCCTGGGTATCGACGGTCGCCACGGCCGCCCAGACGATCCGGTGGGCCATGTCGACGAAGGCCGGCGCGATGGATGACAGGTCGCTCATCCCCCGATGGTCGCACGCACTGCCACCTCGCGATTGGGCGTAGCCTGCCGAGGTGCTTGGGGATCGAACGGCGGCTGAGGCGCGGCAAACGTCCGGTGCCAGACCCGGGCCCCCCGACACGGCCGACACCGGCCCCGACGCCACCGACACCGGCCCCGACGCCACCGACACGGCCGGCACCGACACCGGCCCCGACGCCACCGGCACCGCCGACCCGATCGACGCCCGGGCCCGGGAGCTGCTCGACGAGCTCACGCTGCACGAGAAGCTCCACCTCCTCTCGGGCGACACGCCCCCCGTCAGCGGCCTGATCGGCCTGGTCCGCCATTACAACGAGGAGCCGTACGTCGCCGGCGCCATCCCCCGGCTGGGCATCGGCGGGATCCGCTTCAGCGACGGCCCCCGGGGCGTGGTCATGGGCCACGCCACCGCCTTCCCGGTCCCGATGGCGCGGGGGGCGACGTTCGACATCGAGCTCGAGCGGCGCGTCGGTGACGCCATCGGCATCGAGTGCCGCGCTCTCGGCGCCAACCTGTTCGCGGGCGTGTGCGTGAACCTGCTGCGCCATCCGGCTTGGGGACGTGCGCAGGAGACCTACGGCGAGGACTCGCACCTGCTGGGGGAGATGGGCGCAGCCCTGGTGCGGGGTGTCCAGCGCCACGTGATGGCGTGCGTGAAGCACTTCGCCTGCAACTCCATCGAGGACAGCCGCCTCCGGGTCGACGTACGCATCGACGAGGACGACCTGCGCGACATCTACCTGCCCCACTTCCACCGGGTCGTCGACGAGGGCGTGGCGGCGGTCATGACTGCGTACAACCGGGTCAACGGCACCCACTGCGGCCACAACCATCACCTCATCACCGAGGTGCTCAAGGGCGAGTGGGGCTTCGACGGCTTCGTGATGAGCGACTTCGTGTTCGGTGTGCGCTCGGCCGACGCCGTGAACGCGGGGCTGGACCTGGAGATGCCCTTTCGCCTGCGGTTCCGGCGGCTGGCGCGGCTGGCGCGCTCGGGCTGGGTGCCGCCCGAGCGCATCGACGACGCGGCCGTCCGCATCCTGCGCCAGCAGCTCCGGTTCGACGGGGAGGACGGCACGTACGGCACCGAGCACGTGGCGAGCGTCAAGCATCGGATGCTGGCCCGCGAGGTCGCGGAACGGTCGATCGTGCTGCTCCGGAACCGGGTGCTCGGCCGGATCGACGAGGCCGAGGCCATGGGGGACGGCGCCGGGCCCACCGACGAGGACACGCCCGGGAACGCCGGCTCCACCAACGGTGACGCCCCTGCGGGCGGAGAGTGGCGGCGGGTGCTGCCGCTGGACCCCACATCGGTCGAGTCGTTGGCGGTGCTCGGCCGCCTCGCTGCACTCCCGGTGACGGGGGATCGGGGATCGAGCCACGTCCGGGCCCCGTCGGTGGCCACCGTGCTCGACGGCCTGCAGGCGGTCGGCGAGCGCCACGTCATCGACGTCCGCTACCACCGGGGCCAGGACCTGGGCGCGGCGGGGTTCAGCGCCTCGAAGGCGGACGCCGCCGTCGTGGTCGCCGGCTACACCCACCGCGACGAGGGCGAGAACGTGCTCAGGCGGGGCGGCGACCGCAAGCAGCTCACGCTCCGGCCCGAGGACGAGCAGCTCATCCGGACCGTCGCAGCCGCGAACCGGCGCACGATCGTGGTGCTGATCGGAGGCAGCGCCATCGTCACCGACGCCTGGCGGGAACAGGTGGGCGCCATCCTCATGGCCTGGTACCCCGGCATGGAGGGCGGCCACGCCGTGGCGCGGGTGCTCTTTGGCGACGTCATCCCGGGTGGTCGGCTGCCGAGCACCTGGCCGCGGTCAGCCGAGCAGCTACCGCCGTTCGACGCCGGCGCCACCAGCGTCCGCTACGGGCCGCTACACGGGTACCGGCTCATGCAGGCCGCCGAGCGTTCGCCCGCGTTCCCGTTCGGGTTCGGCCTGTCGTACACGACCTTCGCGCACGGACGCCTGACCGGGCGCCGGACCTGGGACGGCAGCATCACCGTCACCGTCCCGGTCACCAACACCGGCACCCGCGCCGGCGACGAGGTCGTGCAGCTCTACCTCGACGAACCGCTGGGATCGGATCCCCGCCCCCTCCGGACCCTGCGGGCGTTCCGCAGGGTCGCGGTGCCACCGGGGGCAACCGTCAACGTCACGCTGCCGGTCCCGCCCGACGCCGCCGACCGCGCCCAGGCGGCCAACGACGGGGTACTGGTCGCCCACGTCGGGCGCAGCGCCGACCCCCGCGACCAGCGCGCCGTCGAGCTATGAGCGGATCAGGTGAAGGACTGGCCGGGCAGCGGCACGCCGCCACCGTTCGGGCTCGCCGGGCGGGTCGGTCCGTTCGATCCGACGTCGACCGGCTCCGGCAGCGCCGGCTCTAGCTCCGGCGTCTGTCCGTTGGTCTTCGGGAGCGGCATCGTCACCTTCTCGTGACCCTTGTGGGCCTCCGAGACGGCCGCGTGGTACGTCTCCAGCTCTGCCACGAATCCGGGCTCGTGGTAGAGACGCCCGTCGATCAGCGGGCCCTGGCTGCCGTCGAGCACGGCGATCACGTCCTCGCCGGCGATCGTCTTGTGGGTCTCGAGCGCATGGGCCAGCACCAGGACCTGCGTCCGGTGCTCGCTCAGCAGCGCCTCAGCTCGGGCGAGCAGCTGGCCGAGGTTGCCGTCGATCCGCTCGCCGAGGTTGCTCTTCAGCAGTCGCGCTGGTCGTCGTCGCCGGCACCGCCGGGACGCCCGCCGCCACCGATCCCCACCCTGTGCGTGACACCGTGGGAGGCGACCATCTCGCCCATCCCCCAATATCCCTCCATCAACGTGGCGACGGTCGTGGCGGACTCGAGGTCGCCCGACACGCCCGACGACGAATCGCCGTCGAAGAACATCCGCTCCCCCGCCAACGAGGCCAGCGACACGACGATGTCGGACTCGTACTCGCTGCGCCACCGTGTGAACTGGTCCTCGGGCTTGATGCTCGACACCATGCCGAGGTAGCTGCCGCCCTTCTCGATGGTGGCCAGGTCGATCATGAGGTGCTTGCGGCTGCGGTAGGCGGCGACGGCATGGCACGCCTCGTGGATGGCGATGGCATGGCGCTCGCGCTCGATGTACTCGACGTCCTCGGGCGGGCCCAGCTCCTTGAGGTGCTTGGCCTTGATGACGTCCTCCCAGGTGATGGCCTCGCGTCCCTCCCGGATGCTGTAGATGAGGGCCTCGTTGACCAGATCCTTCATCGACGCGCCGGTCCCGTAGGGCGTGATGGTGGCCAGCTTGTCGATCTCCTCGGGCGTCAGCTCGTGGTTGACCTTGGCCAGGTAGCCCTCGTAGGTGTGCTTCCGGCCCTCCTTCGAGGGATAGCCGACCTTGTACATGCGGTCGATGCGCCCGGGGCGCAGCAGGGCCTCATCGAGCGACTGTGGCATGTTGGTCGCCATCATCGTGAGGATGCGGTACTTGGGCGGTGGCTTCGGCCGCATGCCCAGGGTCCGGCGGACGATGCGGTTGATGAAGCCTCGGGGCTTCTTGAGCCCCGACATCTCGGACAGCAGCGCCTGCAGCGTGCCCATGCCGCCGCCGCCGCCGCCCATGCCGCCCATGATGATGCGGTCGACGACGCGGGGCGGGCGGTCATCGGGCGTCGCCGGGGCCAGGCTGGACTGGAGCACCGCCGCCTGCGACTGTGGCGAGAGCCAGCGCAGATGCTCGGACCCGTCGACCGACCAGGGCGATGCCGGCGCGGGGGTCGCGCCCGGCTGCCCGAACGGTCCGGGGGTCAGCTGGCCGCGGTTGCCGAGCGCGTCGGCCTCGTCGAAGAAGACGATCACGCCGCCGTAGCGCAGCGCCAGCTTGCGCAGCTTGCGGAACAGGCCCTTCACCTTCAGGATGCCCACGCCCATGAACATGTTGGTAAAGGCACCAGGGTCGACGAACACGAAGGGCTTGCCCGTCTCCCCGGCCACCGCCTCCGCCATCAGGGTCTTCCCGGTGCCCGGCGGACCCCAGAGGAGCAAGCCACCCGGCACGTAGCCGCCCTTGTCCTCGATGGCCTCGGGCCGATCGAGGAAGACCATGTTCTCCTTGACCCGTGCCAGCACGGCGTCCTGGCCCCACACGTCGGAGAACCGGGTCTTGATCTCGTCGGGCATGTAGGTGTCGACGCCGCCACGGGACAGGAACCAGAACAGCGCCGCGAACTGGCCGATGAGGAAGACCATCGCGAACAGCAGCTGGAACACCGTGGGGAGCCACCCCCAGATCCGGGATGGCAGCTCGAACAGGGCCGTGATCGGCGTGACGTCGTAGATCGCGGCGAGGACCACACTCGCCACGCCCAGCAGGACCAGCACCTTGATGACCCGGGAGATCCGGTAGCGGTTCCAGTCGTTGACCAGGTGGGTTCGGCGCTCCCAGCGCTCGAACATCCGGTTCCAGAACGCGTAGTACCGAGGCGAGTGCTCGGCGACGATGTAGTGGATCTGTCGGAGCAATTCAACGCCGATGGCCACGAACAGCGGCCACTTGGTGCGCAGTGTGTTCGCGACGGCGTCGCCGAACGTGTTGAACGGGTTGTCGTCGGACAGGTCGGACCAGACGAAGAACCAGAAGAGGAGGAAGAAGAGCAACAGGAACTTGATGCGGTCCCACCACGCCATGCGCTTGCGGGTCTCCGCCTCGGCCCCCGACCCCGCCCCGTGGTAGCCGGGCGCCGGCAGCCCCCGCCTCTCCTCCTCGGTCGGCACCGGAACCTGCTGGCCGTCGGGATGAGGCGTCATGAATCGTTCTCCTGGATGGTCCACGAGTCGACGATGTCGGCGATCTCGTCCTTGTGGGTCTCGAGGTAGCAGTCCTCGGTGCACGCCACCTGGAACACGAACATGGTGGTGCTGGCGGCGTCGAGGAGGACCGTGCGGTCGGTGACCACGAGGTCGTCACCCCCCTGCGGGGTGACGGCGAAAACGGTGTGCACCCCGTGGTACCCGCCTTCGAACTTCACGGGCTCGTCCTCGAGCACTTGGACGGGCACGTTGGCTCGGGCGGCCGCGACGGGGTCGGCCTGCGGGTTACCCAGGCCCCGCAGCGCGCTCGAGGTTGATCTGCTCACGCTCGTCCGGGGTCAGTGCCCGCACCTGCACGATGCCTGTGGGGTCACTTCCACCCGGGCTGGTCGACGCCTCCGCACTGGGATCGTCGCTGCCGT
Source organism: uncultured bacterium (assembly GCA_963756425.1). Taxonomy (GTDB): domain Bacteria; phylum Actinomycetota; class Acidimicrobiia; order Acidimicrobiales; family VFJN01; genus DASQUK01. Next base: position 65,834 of record CAVWNW010000003.1, read on the forward strand.
CGAAGGTCCGCACCCACATGCCTTGGCTGCGCCGCTCGAGCTGGGTGTCGGAGTCTTCCGGGAACAGGTCGTGCTCGTCGTAGATCTCCCAGTCGCCCGGAAGCTTGGCATAGACACCGAGATCGTTGTTCTGGACGAACTGGAAGCCCGATCCCCCGCACGCGCCCGCTCCCGCCGCGGCCACCACCGCACCGAGGCCCACGAGGGAGCGCCGGACCCTCATAGTGACAATTGTCGCTTAACTCACCTGGAATAGCGACCGCGCATCTCTATGCCCGGTGAAGGTCGTGTCACGTCTCCGCTGCCCGCCCCCGCAGCAGCCTCCGTGGAATCTCACGCATCGTGACCTGAGAGGCGATCGGCAATCCGTCGCGTGTGGACAATTCCCTGCACAGCCGGTACGTCACCGCAGCCACGAGCGGAGGGACGGCCAGCACCAGGATGCGGAACGTCCAGAGGATGGCGTTGACGGACAGGCCGAACGTCGAGGCCAGAACGTCCGCAGCGGCGCCGAAGAAGCAGATGACGTAGAACGAGAGCGTGGCCGTCCCCAGGGCCGTCCGGACGGGGCGCTGGCGCGGCCGGTCGAGGATGTGATGCTCCGCGTGGTCGCCGGTGACGCGGGCCTCGAGGAAGGGCCAGGCGTAGAGCAGGGCGAACGTCACCCCCGCCAGCAGCACGCCGGGAAAGAAGGGGTTGGGGATCTCGAACCCGAAGGCGCGGATCTCCCATCCGGGCATGATCCGCAGCGCCCCGTCCAGCCAGCCCATGTACCAGTCGGGCTGGCTGGCGGTGGACACCTCGGCCGGATCGAACGGCCCGTACACCCAGACGGGGTTTATCTGGAACACGCCGCCCAGGAGCGCCAGCACGCCAGAGGTCAGGAAGAACAGCCCCAACGCCTTGAACGTGTAGGTGGGCCAGAACCTCTCACCGACGACGTTGTCCTCGCGCCGGCCGGGACCCGGGAAATGGGTGTGCTTGTGGCGGACGAGTATTGCCAGGTGGAGGGCGATGAGGACGGCGATGAGCGCCGGGATCAGCAGGATGTGGATGACGTACAGCCGCTGGATGATGTCCGGACCCGGGAACTCGCCACCGAACAGCAGCGACGCGGCCCAGGTACCCACCAGGGGGATCGAGATCGTGATCCCATAGACGATGCGCAGGCCGGTCCCCGAGAGCTGGTCGTCGAGCAGCGAGTAGCCGAACAGGCCGTTGAACATGGCCAGCGGCAGCAGCGTGCAGCCGATGATCCAGTTGATCTCCCGGGGACGGCGGAACGCGCCCGTGAAGAAGACCCGCGCCAGGTGCACGATGATGGAGGCGAGAAAGAGCAACGCCGCCCAGTGGTGGATCTGGCGCATCACCAGGCCTGCCCGCACGTCGAAGCTCAGCTCGAGCGCCGAGCGGTAGGCCTGGCTCATCTCGACCCCGCGTAGCGGCTCATAGCTACCCGTGTACACGACCGGGTTGCTGCTGGCGTCGAAGAAGAACGTCAGGTAGATGCCCGTGAGGACGAGCACCACGAAGGAGTAGAGGGCGAGCTCCCCGAGCATGAACGACCAGTTGTCGGGGAACACCTTGTTGAGCGCGGTGCGGGCGAACTTGGCGGCTCCCAGCCGGCCGTCGATCCAGCGGGCGATCCGGTGTGTGTACAAATGCTCCGAGGACCGACGGGCCGGTCGAGGTGGGGCCTGCTCGCTCATCGGCGTCACCGCCCGCGGTCCCAGAACCCGGGGCCGACCGGGCCGGAGAAGTCACCGGTGGCGATGATGAAGCCATCGTCGTCGAGGGCGAGCGGCAACTGGGGCAGCGACCGGGCGGCGGGCCCGAAGATCGGCTTGGCGTGGCGCATGACGTCAAACGTCGACTGGTGGCACGGGCACAGCAGCAGCCCGAGCTCCGCCTGGTACAGGCCCACCGGGCAGCCCACGTGGGTGCAGAGCTTGGAGTAGGCGACGATGTCGTCGACCGTCCAGTCCTCCCGGCCCGCCCTGGGTTGGAAGTCCTGGTCCCTCCGGAAGTGGATCAGCAGCGTGGATGCATCGGCGTCGTCGGTGTGCCCGTCCGGCCACACGGTGATGAACCCGTCCACGGGCAGGTCGCGCGGCTGCACCGGCATCCCGTCTTGGTCCACGACCCGGATGTCCCCACCCTTGTAGGCGGTCTGCTTCAACCCACGTCCCGGGCGTGGGCCTAGTGACCGGACCGGGAACAACAGCGCCACGCCCAGCGCCGCGCAAGCCCCGCCCGCCGTCGCCACCAGCACGCGCCGGCGCTGCAGGGTGCTGCCGCCCGCCTGGAAGTCGGCGGTGAAGGCGGCGATGTCCTCCTCGCTGGATTCCATGGGATGGCGGTCCTCCGCCACCTCCTCGTTGGGCATGAAGTGCTTCGCCCACAGGACGATGCCGACCCCGATCCCGCCCAGCACGACGGCGAGCAGGATGCCCTCGGCCTGTGGCTGCCCGCCCTCCCAGTAGACGACGGTCAGGGCGATGGCGGCAGCCATCGCCAGCAGGAAGCTGACCGCGGCAGCCCGCTCGATCCGGGCGCCGCGGCGCGTGAGCTCGTTGTCGCCCCGCGGCGGCTGCGTGGCCACCGGCTGGAACTCGTCCCTGCCCTGTGGCTCGGTCACGGCTCGCTCCCGCGGGTCCGGCGGATCGGGCTGCGGGTGCCGATCCAGGCGACCAGGCCCAGCAGCGCCACCATGCCGATGAGCCAGGCCACGAAGCCCTCGGGGATGGGCCCGGTCCTGCCGATCGGCAGGCCACCGGGGTCCGCGGGGTCCTGGAGGTACTGCACGTAGCGCACCAGCCCGTTCAGCTCGTCGTCGTCGATGACGTCGGGGCCGAAGACCGGCATCTCCCCCGGCCCCACCCGCACTGCCGAGCCGATCTGCCTCGGTGTCGCGGACGTGAGCCGGGGGGCCGCCCGGCCGTAGCTCAGCGCCCCACCGGTGCCCGCCGCGCCGTGGCAGGCCTGGCAGTTGGCCCGGAACACCTCGCCCCCGACTGCCAGGTCACCGGCCTCGGGGTCGACGTCCGGCACGTCCGGCCCGTTGCCGAGCGTGCCGACGAACGCCACGAGGGCCTCGATCTCCTCCGGTCCGTACGCCGGATCCTTGTTCGTGGGCTGCTCCTCGCTGTTGGCGAGCGGCATGCGGCCGGTGGACAGGTAGTAGTAGGCGGCGGCCTCGCCTGCGTTCTCCAGCGAGGGCCCACGCTCGCCCTGCTCGTCCGAGACGCCCCTGCCGTCGGGGCCGTGGCAGCTCGAGCATCCGGTTTCGTACAGCTCGCGCCCTTCGGCGACGAGCTCGTCCTCGTCGCCGGGGCCGCCGCCGTGGCCGCCCGCGCCGCCGGGGCTGGCGCCGCCCGCTGCGCCGACGAACGCCGGCGTCACGGCTGCCGTGACCACAAGCGGCAGGGCGACGAGCACCTGCGGGAAACTGGGCCGTCTCACCGGAGGACGTAGATGGTGGAGAACATCACCACCCAGACGACGTCGACGAAGTGCCAGTAGTAGGCGCACACCTCGACCGTCTGGTGCGCCGGTGCCCGTGACCTCCCCGAGATGACGAAGGCCACGGCGCCCATGAACACGAGTCCGCCGATGACGTGCAGGCCGTGGAAGCCCGTCAGCAGGTAGAAGGCCGAACCGTACGCGTGGTCATCGAGGTGGAAGTCGGCCTGCAGGTACTCCGTCAGCTGGTTCAGGAGGAAGATCGAGCCCATCAGGGCGGTGACCGCCAGCCAGGTGACGGCGCCGCGGCGATCGTTGCGCCTCGACGCCGCGACCGCCAGGTGCATGGTGCCGCTCGAGGCCACCAGTACCACGGTGGCGAGGGCGGTGCGGACCGTCTCGAGCTCGACGTTCTCGGGCGGCCACACGTCGTTCACCGACCGGAGGGTGAAGTAGGCGCCGAACAGCCCCGCGAAGAACATCATCTCGGAGGCGAGCCAGACGATGACGCCGACGCCCAACGTCGACGGTGCCCACGACTCTCGAGGCCCCTGCGCAGGCTCCGCCGGCTCTGCCGTCACCGACATCCCGACGTTTGTACCAGCTTCACGACGAACGGTGATGCGATTCCCCGCGCGGTGGCGCGGTCAGCACGAGTTCGCATCGGTTGGCGGCGTTCGTGCCGTTACTGGAGCTCCTGGCGCAGGATTGGTTGCTCAATAACCAAAACGGCGCCAGGAGTCGATGCCTGGGCTCGACCAGCCGTTGATGTCACACCCGGTGCGTAGCGTCACCACCATGGCCCGCGACGTTCACGGGGCCATCGCCGAGCGGGCCCCCAAGTCGCTCGGCCTCTTCACCAAGGAACAGCTTGATGCGCTGGGTGCATCGCGACAGCAGCGACGAACGCTGCTGTCGAAGGGCATTTTCATCCCGATGGGCGGCGGCGTCGTTCGCCACGCTGCCCACCCGACCTCATGGCAGCAGCGCATCCTTGCCGCCGTGCTGGCCGCGGGCGAAGGCGCCGTCGCATCCCATCGATCCGCCGCGGCGCTGTGGCGGCTCGATGGCGTCGAGCAGGGGGACACGATCGACGTCACCGTGGCGCGCGGTCGATGTCCACGGGCCGTGCCCGAGACCGTTCACCGCAGCCTCGATCTCCGCCGGGCCGACGTTGAACCGCGCCAGCTCATACCCCGCACCACCGCAGCTCGAACCCTGCTCGACATCGCACCGCATGTCCGCCCGAGTCAGCTCGAGGCGGTGCTCGACGACGCCGAACGCCGTGGCCTGATCTGGCGGCCGCACCTCCGCTGGCGGATAGACGAGCTGGGCCGGTGCGGCCGGCCCGGCGTGCCCGCGATCGCCGACCTCCTGGACCGTACGGAGGGCCGACCACTCGGCGACAGCTGGCTCGAACAGGCCGCGATTCGCCGCATCGTGGGTTCTGGCCTGCCGGCGCCACGGGTCCAGGTCAAGCAGCGCACGGTGGGTGGTGGCATCGCACGAGTCGACCTGTTCTGGGACGCCGCCAGGCTTGTGGTCGAGCTGGCTGGCCACGGCACTCATGCCACGCGCAGGCAGCGCCAGTCCGATGCTGAACGTGCAGCCCGGCTCGGCCTCCAGAACTGGACGGTCGTCGGGTTCACGTACGAGGACGTCGTCGAACGGCCCGAGTACGTCGTCGACATGATCCGTGCCTACCTCCACAAGGGCGGCCAGGAACGATGAACGGGGATACCGTCGGCCGGGTGTCCGGGCCCAGCGCCGCCGACCTCGCCTTCCACTGGCAGATCGATCCGGCGGCGCTGGTGCTGGTGGCGGTGAGCGGAACGCTGTACGCCGTGGGCGTCCGGCGGCTGGCCCTGCGGGGCCGGCGCTGGTCGCCGGCCCGGAGCGCGGCGATGACCGGTGCGCTGGTGGCCGCCGTCGTTGCCACCCAATCGGGCGTTGGACGGTTCGAGGGCGAGCGTCTCTGGGTCCACATGGTGCAGCACGCCCTCCTGGGCCTGGCCGTGCCTCTCCTGATCGTGCTGTCGGCGCCGCTCACGCTCGCCCTGCAGACGGCCCGACCGACCACCCGGCAGGCCTTGCGCACGGCGGTCCACAGCGCCCCGGCGCGCGTGCTCACCCACCCCGTCGTCGCCTGGTGCCTGTTCGGCGGCGGGCTGGTGGCGATCTACCTCACCCCGCTGCTCGACGTCGCCGCCCGCAACGATCCCGTCCACCTTCTGGTGCACGCCCACGTGGTGCTTACGGGCACCTTGTTCCTCGCCGTGCTGGTGGGCGTCGACCCGCTGCCACACCGGCCGCCGTTCGGCGCCCGACTGCTCATCCTCCTGGCGGCAGTTCCGTTCCACGCGGTGGTGGGCTTGGCGCTGCTGAGCGCGGGCTCGCCGCTGGCGCCCGACGCCTATCCCCGGCTGTCGGACCAGCGCACTGCGGCCGGGCTGTTCTGGGGCATCGGCGAGCTCTTCACGCTGGTGGTGGCGGGCATCATCCTGCGCCAGTGGTGGCTCGGCGAACGGCGGGCCGAAGCCCGCGAGCTTCGCGGGGCCCGGGACGCCGTCATGGCCGACTCGTGAGGCGGGTCAGGCCGGGGCGTCCCGCGTGTTGAACCGGTTCATGGCGGCAGCGAGGCCGTCCGCCAGGATGGCTTCGACCGCGTCGGCCGCCTCCTGCACCGCGATGTCGAGCTCGACCCGCTCGCGCTTGGACATTCGCCGGAGCACGTGGTCCGCACCCCGTTCCTTGCTCGGGGGCTTGTCGACGCCGATGCGCACCCGCAGGAAGTCGTCGGTGTGCAGGTGCGCCTTGATCGAGCGCAGCCCGTTGTGGCCCGCCAGTCCGCCGCCCTCCTTGATCTTGACGCGACCCAGCGGCAGGTCGAGCTCGTCGTGGACGACGACCAGCCGCTCCGGGTCGGCGATGCCGTGCCGCCGTACCAGCATGGCGACCGACTCGCCGGACAGGTTCACGTACGTCTGCGGGAACGCCAGCGCCACCCGTCGGTCGCCGATGAGGACCTCGGCCACCAGAGCCCGCTCCCGCGACCGCTTCAGCACCGCGCCGTGACGCTCGGCCAGGAGCGCGACCGTGTCGGCGCCGACGTTGTGGCGGCTGTGCTCGTACTCCGCACCGGGGTTGCCCAGCCCGACGACGAGTAGGTCAGCGGGGGTGCCGCGCCGCTCGGCGGCAGCACCCCGTCGTCCGAAGAGCGGCATGGACGGTCAGGGTCCCGATGGGGACCTATTCGCGGCCCTCGCCCCCACGCTGGCCGGACTCGCCCTCGCCAGCAGCGCCTTCGGCGCGCTCGCCGCCCTCGCCCTCAGCGCCTTCCTCCTCCTCGCCCTCTTCGCCCTCTTCCTCTTCCTCTTCGGCGAGGGCCAGGCTGGTGAGCTTGGCGGTGACGATGGTTTCCTCCGGGTCAGCCTCGGTGGTGACGTCCGCCGGCAACTGAAGGTCGCCGACGGTGATGTGCTGGCCGATCTCGAGATCGGACACATCGATCGCGATGTGCCCGGGGATGGCGTCGGGCTTGGCGGTCACGATCAACATGTTGAGGATCTGCTCGACGACGCCGTCGTCGCGGATCACCTTCTCGGGTTCGCCCTCCAGCACCAGGGGCACGTCGGTGGTGATGGGCTTGTCCACGTCGACGGCCAGGAAGTCGACGTGCAGCACGTCACGCCGCACGGGGTGGCGCTGCATCTCCTTCACGATCGCCTTCGTGCTACTGCCGTTGATCTCCAGCGTGAGCAGGGCATTCAGGCCCTTGTCGGTCGTGAGTGCGCTGCGCAGGTCGCGCCACTCGACGCTGATGGGGGCGGGCTCTGCGCCACGGCCGTAGAGGACGGCGGGGACCTTGCCGGTCGCCCGCAAGCGGCGGGCTGCGGGGGAGCCGGTGGGTCGGCCGGTCTCGGCCGCCAGGATGATGTCGTCAGCCATCGGAGTCTCCTACTTCTGACGTCGCGCCGGAGCGCATGGCGTGGGGATGGACCGGTAGAGGCTACCGGCCGAACGCCTCGGATCCCCAAGCGCCGATGCGAGCCGCTCCGGGTCAGGCCTGGTTGGCCCCGCCGAAGATCTCCGACACGGACGTGTCCTCGAAGATGGCGTCGATCGTGTCGGCGATCACCTTCGCGATCGACAGGACCTCGATCTTGTCGATCTGCTTCTCGGGCGGCAGCGGGAGGGTGTTGGTGACCACGACCCTCTCGATCACCGAGTTCTTGATCCGATCGACGGCGGGTCCCGACAGCACCCCATGAGTGGCGGCGGCGCAGACCTGCCGCGCGCCCTGCTCGACCAGCTGCTCGGCGGCCGCCACCAGGGTGCTGGCGGTGTCGATCATGTCGTCGATGACCACGCAGGTGCGCCCGGCGACGTTGCCGACCACCTCCTTGGCCTCGACTGCGTTCTGCGCGCCCCGGATTCGGCGCTTGTGGACGATGGCCAGGTCAGCATGGAGGGCATTGGCGTAGCGTTCCGCCACCTTCACCCGCCCGGCGTCTGGCGACACGACGACCAGGTCGTCGGCCAGGTTCTTCTCGAGGTGCTCCACCAGCACCGGCATAGCCGTGAGGTGGTCGAACGGCTGGTCGAAGAAGCCCTGGATCTGCCCACTGTGCAGGTCGACCGAAACCAGGCGGCCGGCGCCGGCGACCGTGAACATGTTGGCGACGAGCTTGGCGGAGATGGGCTCGCGTCCCTCGGCCTTACGGTCCTGGCGGCCGTACCCGTAGATGGGCATCACCGCCGTGATGCGCTTGGCCGAGGCCCGCTTGGCGGCGTCGACCATCTGCAGGTGCTCGAAGATGGTGTCGTTGATCGACATCGTGCCGCTGGCGCCGTGGCTCTGGATGATGAAGACGTCCATGCCACGGACGGATTCGCTGAAGCGGCAGTGGATCTCGCCGTTGGCGAACTCGGTGCAGTTGGGCTCGCCGAGCTGCACGTCGAGGCACTCGGCGATCTCCTTGGCCAGCGGCAGGTTGGCGCGCCCGGAAACGATGTGCAGCCTCTTCTTGGTGACGACCTCCATGACCACCTTCCGCTGCGAACTGGGGCGCCTCGCTCCCCAGATCTACGTCGTGCCCGAAGTGTAGAACGGTCCTGTCCGTCCACCCGATGGGACCTGCGCACCGGCTTCGAGCACCGCGTACGGGCCCACCACGGCGTCGTCGCCGATGGTGGCATGGTCGGCCAGGCTCTCCGTGACCTCCGCACGCTCGCCGACCCGCGTGTCCACGAGGCGGGTATAAGGGCCTATGTCGCTACCGGCGCCAACGGTGGTGGTCCCCTGCAACACCGTCCCAGGGAAGAGCGTGACGTCGGGGGCCAGCGTGACGGCGGCGTCGATGTAGGTGGCTGCCGGGTCGACCATCGTCACGCCCTCCCGCATCCAGTGTTGGTTGGTGCGGTAGCGCAGCTCCGCCTCGGCCTCTGCGAGCTGGGCCCGGTCGTTGACTCCCTGGGTCTCGTCGGGATCGTCCACCACGAGGGAGACGACCTGGTGGCCCGCCTCGGCGAGCACCTCGATCACGTCGGTGATGTACAGCTCGGATTGGGAGTTGTCGGGCGTGATGCGCCGGAGCGCCGGGGCCAGCAGGCCGCGCCGGAACACGTAGATGCCGGTGTTCACCTCGTCGATCGCCAGCTCGGCCTCGTTGGCCTCGCGGTGCTCGACGATCCGGCGGACGCGCCCGTCGCGGTCGCGCACGATGCGCCCGTAGCCGTCGGGATCGTCCATGCGGGCCGTGAGCAGGGTGCAGGCCGCACCCGAGAGCCGGTGCTCGAGGACGAGGGCGGCCAGGGTGGCCGACTGGATCAGCGGCGTGTCGCCGGGCAGGACCAGCACGTCGCCGTCGTCCTGGTCGAGGGCGTCGAGGTCGTCCTCGGGGATGCCGGTGAGCCCGACCGCGACCGCATCGCCGGTCCCGGCCTGCACCCGCTGCTCCACGAACTCGAGGGGCACGGGCCCCGGGCTCTCCTGCAACTTCTTGGTGACCAGGTCCGCGGCGTAGCCCACGACCACGACCGCCCGGTCGACCTCGCACTCGTCCAGGGCATCGAGGACGTAGCGGAGCAGAGGACGTCCGCAGAGCATGTGCAGCGGCTTGGGACGGGCCGAGCGCATGCGCGTGCCCTGACCCGCCGCAAGGACGATGGCCGACAGGGAACGCTCGCTCATTGCTTCCCGCTCTTGCTGCTTCGCAGCGGGCCGCTCGGGCCACGCTCGCTCTCTCGCCCTGCGGGACGCTCGCTCATGCGTCTGTTGTAGCGCCCGCGCCCGCCGAACGCGCACCGCGGGCTGACCACCGGCCTGCGTTTCCCGGAATCGACGAGCGGGTAGCGCGCCCGCATGCCGGATGACCGTGACCCCCAGACGCCCGATCCGTTGCCCGGCCAGCCCGGCGGACCGCTCGAGCGCATCGAGCTGACGAGCCCGGAATTCGACGACGGTGACGTCCTGCCGGCACGGTTCGCCCACGATCGCGAGAACGTGTCGCCACCGCTCGAATGGAGCGACGTCCCGCCCGGAGCCCAGGAGCTCGCGCTGCTGTGCCAGGACCCGGATGCCCCCAGCGGCCTGTTCACGCACTGGGTGCTGTCCAGCATCGATCCGACGATCACCGCCATCGACGAGGGCGAGGTGCCGCCGGGGGCGGTCGCCGGCACCAACGGCTTCGGGGACATCGGGTGGGGCGGACCGCAACCGCCGCGTGGCCACGGGCCGCACCGCTACGTGTTCACGCTGTTCGCGGCGTCCGAGCACCTCGACCTGGATCCGGGGGCATCGGCCGACGACCTCCTCGACGCGCTGGACGGCGTGGAGCTCGCGCAGGGCTCGTTGCTCGGCCACTACGAGCGCTAGGGCCGGCCGGTCAGCAACCGGACGTCACGTCGGTGATGCCCCTGACCACGCACGCGCTGCGGTCGACGCTGAACGTCTGGGTCCCCACCGGCAGCAACAGGAGGTCGACCGAGCTGCGGACGGTCACGGTGACCTCGTTGCCATCGGTGCGGACGAACGTGCCGCCGCCGCAGGGCTGATCGGCGCGGCCGAGGAAGGCGCAGGCGGCATCCTGGGCTGCGGGTCCGTCGAGGATGACGGCGTTGCCGCCGCGGACGGCATCGTCGGAGATCGCCTGGGCCCCGGCGCGGGCCGCCGACTCGGCCAGGTTGGTGGCTTCGCGCTTGGAGGCGAGGATCCGGCCGCCGTCGAGCACCAGGCCGCTCACGAAGATCAGGGCGACCGCGAAGATCACGACGAAGGCCGTCACGACGCCTTCATCTCCCCGACCACGAGGACGGCCGCGACACGCCCGGTGCACTACAGGCTCCGGTGGGCGTCGATCGGTTCCCAGGCTTCCTCGAAGAGCGTGACGCTCAGCGGCAGCCCGATGAACGTGAGGTCGCGCGTGTCGACGGTGCACGTCACCTCCACGTGGACCGTGGCACCGCGCTCGAACTCGCCGCGCGGCAGGAACTCGGTGTCGACCTGGGGACCGTCCTTGCAGTTGAGGTTCTCGCCGGAGACCGTGTCGGTCGCGGCGGCCTGCGCCTGGGCCCGGGCGGCGCCGGCGGACTGCTGCAACGACGCGACCCGGGCGGCGTCGCTGGCGGCCCCGACCACGTCGCTCTTGGCGTCAGTCAGGCGCCCGGCCGCGATCACGAGGAAGAGGAAGCAGATCAGCACGGGCATGACGATCACCAGCTCGGTGGTCACCACCCCTCGATCCCCCGTTCCCCGGTTCACGGGGCGTCCGTGGGCGGGGCGTCGGTGGCGGGCCGGAAGCGCTCGATGACGCCCTCGGACGTCTCCTGCACAGTGAAGTCCAGGTCGACACCCGGCAGCGCGAACACCTCGGTGACGTCGCCGCGCACGGTCATGCGGACCAACTCGCCGCCGTCGACGTAGCGACCATCGACCTCCACGTCGTCGAGCAGCCGCGGCGCCAGTGTCTGCACGAAGTCGTTTGCCACCTGCCGGCCCTCGGGGATGGATCCGCCCTGCACGGTCGCCGCCCTGGCGCCTTCCTGGGCGGCGGCACTGGCGATGCTGGAGGCGTGGAAGTAGAGCCCGGCCTGCACGATCAGCATGATCATGAACAGGAACGCGGGCGCAGCGATGACGAGCTCGGTGGTCGCGCCCTGGTCGCCACCGAGGCGCCTTGCGGACACGGGTTCAGCGGAAGGCGAGTGCGCCTTCGATGTCGTTCTTGATGTCCTGCGACTTGTTGTTGATCGCGCCGGCGATGAGAACGACGGCCGCGAGCGCCGCCGCCGCCAGGGCGGCGGTGATGATCATCGTCTCCGTGGTCATGCCGCGGTCGTCCCCGTGCAGCTCCCGCAGCCGGTGCCAGAGGACCGAGATGATCGACGTGATGACAAAGAACATGTGATGTCTCCTCCGTTGTGGGTCAGAGGTTGTTGACGACCGCATCCACGGCCGGATAGCCGATGAGGATCAGGAACCCGAGGAACAGCAGCACGACCGGCAGCGCCATCTTCTCGGTGGTCGACTGGGCTTCGGCCTCGGCTTCGGCGAGGGCGTGATCGCGGAGCGACGCCGCCTTCACCGCGAGCGAGTCGCGGACGCGGGCCCCCTCGGTCCCGGCCAATGACACCGTGGCCGACAGCTCGACCAGCTCGGTCACGCCCACCTCCTCGCCGAGCCGCGCCAGCGCCGCCCACGGTGTCTCGCCGGTGAGGGCGGTGACCTCGAGGGCGTTGCGGAGCTGCGCGAAGGCCCAGCCACGTCCGACACTGGCGGCGTCCCGCAGCGCGCTCTCGACCCCACTTCCGCCCGCGAGCGAGATCACCACCAGGTCGAGGAACGACCCGAGGGCCTGCTTGAAGGCCTTGCGGCGCTCCTCCGTCTCGCTCCGGAGGCTGATGTCGGGGGCGAAGAAGAAGAACACGCCCAGAAGGAGCCCGACGCCCGCAGGAAACGTCAGCGGCACGCTGAACCCGCCGACCGTCCATACCGCCGCGACGACGGCGGGCAACGCGAGGCCGAAGAACGCGAGGACGACCTTTTGGGCCAAGTGCTGGTCGAGGCTGCGTCCGACAAGCCGCAGGTCGGGCTCGAGGGAGTCGAGGCGCAACCCCAGGTTGCGCAGGATGCGGCCGAGCGACGCGCCCACGGTCCGCCCGAGGAACTCGCTGACCCCGTCGGTCTGGTCGGTGGCGGTGATCCGGACGAGCTGGTTCCGCCGCTGGAGGCGGTCGATGGCCGCTTGCAGCGGGGGCGGCGACGGGAACAGCAGCCGCCAGGAGACGACGGCGCCGAGTCCCACGAGCGCGCCGAGCAGCAGCGGGACGATCACGCGTCCGACGACTCCATGCGCAGGAACCGCTCCTCGTCCTGGAACCGGAACGACCACGCGAGCCACACGAACGCACCGGCGAAGCACAACCCGATCAGCCCTAGGACGAGCTGGCCTACCGCCTTGTCGTACGGCTCGAGGTAGTCGCGGTTGAACACCAGCAGGCCGACGGCGAACAGAACCGTGAAGACCGTGATGACGCGGACCGACGTGCGGGTGCGAGCCCGGCTGGCCTCGATCCGGAGGCGCATGTTCACCTCGGCGCGGGCCGACTGCGCGAGCCGGCCGAGCAGGTCACCGAGGCGCTTGGGGCTCTTGTCGGCGGCGAGCACCAGCGCGGCGACGACGAGGTCGCCGGCCGGGTCGTCGATCTCCTCGGCGAACTCCCGCAGCGCCGGGGCAAGCCGGTCCCGCTCGAGCCGTGCGGCCAGGCGCAGGACCTCCCGCTTGATCGGCAGGGGCGCCACCCCGGCGGTGGCGATGATCGACTGCTCGAGGCCGCCCGAGCCGGCCATCGTGTCGCGCAGCATCTCGGCCCAGGCGGCGACGGCCTCGATGCGGTCGAGCTGCGCCTTACGGGCGGCCTGGCCCCCCAGCATGCTGGGCGCCATGAATCCGGCGACGCCACACAGGAGTGCCGCCATGGGCCAGCGGGTCAACGCACCGATGATCACGGCGCCGGCGACCCCGAGCGCGAGGCGGAGTGTGAAGTGCTCGAACCGGTTCGACAGCGACTCGGCCGCCCGCTTGCGGCGCCTGCGAGAGGGCACCTCGCTGCGCGCCACGGGCCGCATGGCGACGACGAAGGTGACCACGCCCACCGCACACAACGCCCCCAGCAGCCCAGCGATCATCGACATCGTGCGCGGTCAGCCCTTGGTGTTTATCGCCTGGGCCTCGGCCACGGCGAGGGCCGTCGTGGAGCTCGGCTCGATCGTTCCGAGGCCACCGTCGACGCCGACGTTCGACGTGAACGAGATGTCGTAGACGACGGTCGCCGTCGCCGTGTAGTTGCCGGCGCGCAGGTAGGTATGTGTGCAGCTGGAGGATTGAGTGCTCGCCGGCAGGCTGGGGTTGTACACGGGCTGCGGCCCGGGACAGGTGAACGGCGACGTGCCGTCGCCCGGGTCGACGATGAGGGACGTCGGCTCGGCCGTCACGTTGACGGTGACGGACCCGGCCGTCGCCGTCTCGGAGATTCCCTCCCACATCTCGGCCCAGAACCACGCCTCGACGTTGACGAGGTGGTCCTCGGCGCCCGGGCTCGTATGCAGCACCGGGGCAGCCGGCGTGATCGTCACAGAACGCGCGAGGGTCGTGGGATCGACCTGTTGCTCCTCGGGGAGGAACACGAAGTCGAGCCACTCGCCGCCGCAGTAGAGATGGAGCCACTCCCCGGGCCGCTGCTCCTGGGGGTGGTACAAGGTGCGCTGCTCTTCCATTGTGGAGAACAGTCGCGGTCCGTATCGCAAGTAGTCGGGGGTCCCATCGGACCTCGTGCAGTTGGGACCACCATTGCCACCTCCGCTGCTCGCAGGGATGGCGGGCGTGCTCTCTTCGGCGGTACCGGTTGCGGAGTCGCCGTTGTTGCTGCCCGTGGCACGCCGATTGCTAGGCCCGTCGCCGTCATCAGCGGCAGCCGGCAAAACCGTCAACGACCACAGAGCCGTCACGACGGCCAGGCCGGCAATGCCAACTGTTGAACGCATCAGCCGCACACCTGGTCGTCGTCGGTCAGGCTGGTCACCTTCCACAAACCACCCTCCACGATCAATTCGGCCACGAACCCGTCGCGCTCGTCGTCGTGCCCTTCGGCAACCCTTCCGGAGCCGGGTACGACCACCTCAAGTCTGGTCGAACCCGCAGTCCTCGATGACAGCGCTGTCCTCGCTCAAATCGGTGACGACTGCATCGAACTCGAAGGTTCCCCGGAGCACGACGCCCTCCGCGTGGTATTGGCGCAGGAGGTTGCGGGTCACACCCAATGCGTCTCCAGCCATGTGATCCGAAAGGAACTCGGCCTCAGGGGACGGTGGGTCACCGGCCTTGATGAAGTCAGTTCCAACTCGCCCGATATGCGGCGAGCTACGTCCGCCTCGGGCACGCCTGCGGGTCTTCGGTCGTTGTGGTTTCGTCGCCGGCAATGGGCGGCCTCGGCGCTCCGTCATCGCCGCCGTCGTCGTCGCCGCCGCACCCCGCGACCGTGAAAGCCAGGGCCGTCAGCGCGACGAGGGTCAGCGGTGCGCCAGGCTTTCCCACTCCTCGATTCCTCCCACACGCATCGGGACCCCAGCGCCCGCCCCCAGCTGCCGATAGCTCGCGTGCGGCCGGGATATTAGACCCACCCCGACCCCCTCCCGCGCACGTACGACCCCGCGCTGCGGACGCCTAGGTTGACCCCGATGGAGACCGTCGATGAGTACCGGGTCGTGGCCCGGAACACCGCGACCGCGTCCGCGAACAAGATCCACGACGACGCCGTCGCCCGCCGCTACGGATTCGCCGGTGGCCTGGTGCCGGGCGTCGACGTGTATGCCTACATGACCCACGTGCCCGCCGCCGCGTGGGGCATCGACTGGCTGGAGCGGGGGTCGATGCGGGCACGGTTCCGGGCCCCGGTGTACGAGGGTGAGGACGTCGTCGTCACCGGCGAGATCGGGCCGCTCCCGAGCGGGCGCCGCATCGCGCTCGAGCTGCGCGGTCCGGACGGCGCCGTCCGGGCAGGCGGCGAGGCGGAGCTGCCCGAGGACCCACCGTCGCGGCCCGGGGCCGACTGGGCGGCGGTCGACGAGGCCGACGACCCGCCCGAGGCATCATCCGCCAGCCTGGCCGCCGGCACCGCGCTCGCCCTCGCCCCGCACGGCTTCCACGCCGACAACGCCGGCGAGTATCTCGCCGAGATCGGCGAAGGCCTGCCGCTCTACGCCGACCATCGTGTCGCCCATCCCGGCTGGCTGCTGCGCGACGCCAACCGGGTGCTGTCGGCCAACGTGCGGCTTGGTCCGTGGATCCATATCGAGTCCGTAGTGCAACACCACGGACTCGTCCACGACGGCGACACCGTTCACGCGCTCGCCACGGTCAGCCGAGAGTGGGAGCGGAAGGGGCACCGGTTCGTGGAGCTGGACGTCGGTCTGCTCGTCGGCGGCGACCGGCTGGTCGCCCAGGTCATCCACACGGCGATCTACCGACCGCGCCCCCAAGGTGGCTGACCGTTCTTGGCGCCGGATTGGTCGCTGAGCAACCAAAACTGCGCCAGGAATGCAGGGTGACGCCCGCCGAGTCAGGCGTCAGTTCCACCAGCCGTCCGGGCGCAGCAGCACCGACGCGTCGAACCCCACCTCGGCGAGCTCGCCCTGCGTGCTGTCCCGCAGCGGGGACCCGGGGATTGCCCGCTTGTCGTACCCCGGCACGAAGATCTCGTTGGACACCACCAGCGGGCCCTCGGCACCGACGACCTCCCGCACCGACGAGACGTAGCGGCGCACGCCGCCCTCGCCCTCGCTGCCGGGCGACATGGCGATGTAGACGACGAAGTTGATGGCGTTCGCCACCATGAGGTTGGTCGCCTCGAGGTTGAGCCGCTCGGGCGACTGCACGGCGTACATCGCCAGCTTGCTGAACGCCGACAGCGACGAGTTGGCGTGCACGCTGCACATCGACCCGTCGTTGCCCTGGCTCATGGCGTTGAGCATGGGGATGACCTCGTGGCCCCGGACCTCGCCGACGATCACCCGATCAGGGTTCATGCGCAGGCCCCAGCGCACGAGGGTGGCGAGGTCGATCTCGCCCTCGCCCTCGACGTTCTCCTCCCGTGCCTCCAGCGCCACCACATCGGGGTGCAGGTCGGGGTAGCGGTCGACCCCGAGCTCGAGGTTGTCCTCGATGGTGACGATCCGCTCGTCGGGGCCGACCTCGTTGAGCAGCGCGCGCAGCAGCGTGGTCTTCCCGGCGTCGACGCCGCCGCAGATGATGAAGTTCTTGCGGGCCCGCACCGCCGCCGCCAGGAACTCCCGCAGGGCCACGTCGATCGACCCGAGCCCCACCAGGTCGTCGAGGAACACCTTGGGGAAGCGGTGGCGCCGGATGGCCACGCAAGGCTTGGACGTGACTGCCATGACGGCGAACAGCCGGCTGCCGTCGGGGAGCTGCAGGTTGAGCGACGGCGACCCGATGTCGAAGCGCCGCTCGGTCAGGCCAACCCGGGCGGCGGTCATGCGCAGGGTGTCGATCAGCTCGTCGTCGCTGTCGGCGATGGGGGGCGCCCGATGCTTGGTGCCGTCGGCGCGGGTCACCCACACGTCGGCGCAGCCGTTGGCGTCGATGTTCTCGATGGACTCGTCGTCGAGCAGCCGCTGCAGCGCGCCGAGGCCGAACAGCGCGTCGTGGATCGCCTGGGCCAGCGCCGTCTCGTCCTCGAACGTCGGCGGCTCCCGGCCCTGCTCCAGCTGCTGCTTGGCGTAGCGCTCGAGGCGCCGGTTGATGAGTTGCCGCCCGAACTGCCGCTGGTCCGCCGGCGACATCCGGGCCCGATCAGCGAGCTCGTCGGCGCGCAGGCGCTCGGTCAGCTCGTCGGCCACCTCTCGACGGAACTCCCGCACCAGCGCCTTGTGCTCGGGGTTCACCCGCGCTCCTCGTCGCGCGCCCGGCGAAAGTGCTTGGGCCGTGCGGCCTTCGCGCCCGCGGGTACGGGGTCCGGACGCTGGCGCCACGGCCGCGGCGGTTCGTCCACCGGGCCGTTCACGGGCGGGCGCGCTGCGGGCGCCGCCGGCGGAGGACCCGGCGGGCCGAACTGCAGCGGCGGCAGCCAGCCGGCGAGCCCGTCGGCGACCGCCCTGGCATCGCGCAGCAGCCGCGAGCGGCGCAGGACCCGGGCCCCGTCGGACCGGCCGACGGTCAGTGCGGCCGCGGCACGGTCGTCGACCGGCAGCACCCCTAGCGGGTTGGCGCCGACGGCGTCCGCCACCTCGGCTACCGAGTAGGGGCGGTCGCCGATCAGCAGCAGCGACAGCGCCTTGGGCCGCAGGCCGGACAGCCGCGCGGCCAGGTGATGGACCTCGGCGACCACCGGCCGCGCCACCACCACCAGGAGGTCGGCCTCGGTGACGACGTCGTGCACAGCCGACCCCGGGTCGAGGCGGCCACAGTCGACCAACACGTCGGCGCCGAGCGACGACAAGACCCCGGGCAGCCCACCCCGCAGCGCCGCGAGCGCGGCACCGGCCTGATCGGCCGCCACGGGTCCCACCAGCACCCTGCGGACGGCGCCTTCGTCGTCACCGTTGGTCCCCCGACCGGCGAAGGGGAGCGGCTGTGTGTGACCCGCCAACGTGGGGCGGTCGAGCTGACGGCGACCGGCGGCCGCGAGGGTGACCAGCCCCGGCTCAGTGGCCAGGTCGAACCGCACCCCGAGATCGCCTCCGGCGGGGTCGAGCTCGGCGACGAGGAGATCACGATCCCGCGGCCAGGTGGAGGCGAGGGCGGTGATGGTCGTGGTGACCCCCGGCGACGCCTTGGCCGAGGCGAACGCGACATACGCCATGCGTCAGGAAGACGCCGCCTGCGCCACGGTGATCGAGTCGGACTGGATGGCGGCGGCGATCTCGGGCAGCAGGCCATCCGCCACCCGCACCGACACCGGCACGGTCGACCCGCTGTCGTCGCGCTGGATCGCGACCACCGTCCCGTCGCCGATGGTCTCCGCCGGGGGCGCGCCGCCGGTCGGTGCGTTGGTCGACGACCGGAGCAGGACCACGCGGTCGCCACCCTCCAGGTCGGCGGGCAGCTCCTCGGGCGACACGGGCACGGCGATGACGGCCTGACCTGCCTCCAGTCCACTGGCGGAACCGACCGCCTCCGGGACCAGCAGCGTGCCAGCCAGCAGGTCCGCGGCGGCCGGGCGCCCGACGACCTCGTCGCGGGCAGACGACGCGATGGGGTCGATGCCGGGGTCGGCGGCAACGCGCACAACCTGGAGGTCGTCGGCCTCGATGGTCTGGCCGGCCGTCACGTTGCGGCGCAGTGCCAGGACCGGCTCACGGCCGCCGGCGTTCATCCACAACACCACGAATCCGAGCGCCGATGCCACGGTCACCAGGACCGCCAGCAGCGCCAGGGACCAGCGCCGCTGTCGGCCGCCGCCCGGAACGAGCGCCGGCGCCGGCCGGCCGGGGCCGCTCGGGGTCGGGCGCGAGGGCAGCGTCGTCGAGGCCATCGTTCAGGCTCCTACCCCTCGCCGGCTGCGATCTGCTCGCCGGACGGCTGGGGCACGGGCGGCGGGAGTGGTGCCGGGCCCGGCGCGCCGTCGTCGGGGAGCAGCACCATGCCGCCGCCGTCGTCCGCCTCGGTGCCTTCTGCCCGGGCGGCATCGGCGACGATCGCGGGATCCCGCCCGTCGTCGAGCAGGACCATGCCGTCCCCTTCATCGGTGGGCCCGGCGATGTCGGGAGGGGAGACCGGGGGCGCCGGAGATGCGGGCGGCGCCGGAGATGCGGGTGGCGCCGGAGATGCGGGCGGCGCCGGAGGTGCTGGCGGGGCCAGGCCGCCGGCATCGTCGGGAAGCTCGAGCTGCCAGCCGGCATGGATGAGGTCGGGGTCGGTCAGGCAGCGGCCGTCGGGCTGCACCTTGCCCTGGTTCAGCGTGAAGATCTCCCGCCAGCGGAAGGGATCGCCGAGATGCCGCTCGGCGACGTCCCACAGGGTGTCGCGCCGCTGCACCTCGTACGTCGGAGGCGGCGCCAGGCGGGCGCCGACCACGGCACCGGCCCGACCCAGGGGCTCGGCAGGCTCGGCGGGCGGCTCGTCGGCCACCAACGTCACCAGCGTCTGCGATGTGGGAGGGGCAAGTGCCCGCAGCCCGAAAGGACCCGAGCTGGACACGCCCTTGCTGGCGAGGAGGGATCCGAGGAGCGCGACCGTGGCGATCAACCGCGCTGCGCCCTGCTGCAGTCCGCCTGCAAACGGCACGGCGCCGGCCTTGCGTCCCCGCACGTAGGCGACGCCCTCGACGAGCAGTGACGCCACGAGCTCGATCCATACCAGCCAGCAGACGACCGCCAGGGCCTTCACCAGGAACTCGTCGGGGATGTACGTGTCGCGGAGCGCGTTGCCGATCTGCGACACCGTCGGGACGTCGGTGGGCAGCGGCCAGCCCACCCATGACGCCAGGGCCATCGGTACTCCCACGACGAGGATCGCAACGCCGGCGAGCGCTGCGAGTCCACGGCCGGCATCCGACCACCGGTGCGGCCTGTCGAGCTGCAAGTGGGCACTCACGTACGCGTCACCGTCCCCCAGCAACCATCTCGATCATGAGACGCCCTCAGATGATGCCACCTCGATGCGGTCGCAGCGGCCGCCGTCACCCTCGGCGAGCGACGCGCTCCCCCCGGGCCCCACGGGCTCGGTGCGGTCGGGCTGGTAGCGCTGCTGCTCCACCCGGGGCCAGGCGTCGAAGTACTGCACGTCGCCCGTGCGGGTCCGGTAGAGCGCGGGCGTGTCGACGCCATCGCAGTCCCAGTCGCCGAGCACGAGTTGGTCGCCGGGCTCGCCGATGGCGATCCGCTGGCGGTCGCCGTCGACGCGGATGCTCAGCACCATCCGCTCGCTGCCGGCGACCGCTTCCGGTCGATACACGCCGACGGTCGGGCAGCCGTCGCCCTCGGGGTCGCCCTCCACCTCGACGGCGCCCGGGCCGGGCGGCGCCGTGGCGGCGTCGTTCGCCGGGCAGTCGGGCCGTGCATCGTCGGACGACAGCGGGCCGCGCACGAGGAAGAGCACGCCGGCCGCGCCGAGGCCGACCGCCACCAACACCGGGATCCTGGCCGGGATGCGGCGTGGGGCCTCGGGTTCGGGGCGGGGCGGGCGGGGACCGAAGGTGCGGGTGGCGCCCGGCGGCTCTCCGCCGTCAGCGGCGCCGGGCGCGGGACCCGGCAGCCGGATGTCGCCGACCGGCACGGTGGTCCGGAGGGCGCGGGCAAGGTCGTCGGCCGAGGCGAAGCGCCGTTCGGGATCGCGCTCCATGGCCCTCTCCACCACGGCCGCCAACGCTTCCGGCACGTGCGTCAGGCTCTCCAGGCGCAGGTGCCGGCCCACCTCGGCCGCCCGCACCACGGCCAACGGCACCGGCCCGGTGTACGGCGTCTGTCCCGCCAGCGCCTGGTAGCAGACGACGCCCAACGAGTAGACGTCGGCACGCGGATCGGGCTGGGCGCCGTCGAGCAGCTCCGGGGCGACGTACTCGGCGGTGCCGCTCACCTCGTCGCTGGTGCGGCCGCCCAAGGTCCGGGCCACGCCGAAGTCCGACAGCAGCGGCTCGCCGTCCGACGTGAACAGGATGTTGGCCGGCTTGACGTCGCCGTGGAGGATGCCCCGCCGGTGGGCCGATGCCAGGGCGTCGGCAACGGGTGCCGCCACGGCGACCACCCCGCCCGGTGCCAGGCGGGCGCGCTCGGCCAGGAGGTCGCCGAGGGATCCGCCGGGCGCGAACTGCATGGCCAGCGCGATGCCGTCCCCGTCGCGCAGCACCTCGAGCACCCGCACGATGTGCGGATGGTCGAGGTCGGTGAGGAGGGCGGCCTCTCGCCGGAGCAGTTCGAGCTCGTCGGCGCCACCACCGACCCGTAGCCGCTTGAGCGCCACGACCCGGGCGATCGGCCCTCGGCTGTGGGCCCGCCACACCGTCCCCGATGCGCCGGCGCCGATCTGCCGTTCGAGCTCGTAGTCGCCGACCGTCGGGGTGCTACTGGTTACCACCCGCCGTCTGGATGTTCGTGTTGACGGTCATGATGTCGTCACTCATCATCGTCAGCCGCTCGATTGCGGTCTGCAGGGCACGCTTGGTGTCTGGCCACTCGGCGTAGAAGGCCTCGGCCGATCCCCCGGCGAAGTTCTCGGGGTTGAGGCTGTCGCCGTGACTCACGAACGTGCTGATGCTGTCGAGCAGGCCCCCGTTGATCGTTCGCTTCATGTTGTCGATGGCCTGGATCGCTTCGGTCGTGGACTTGACCACACCTTGCGTCATTGTCGGCTCCTTGTGATTGCAGCGGCGCCGACCCCCCACGGTCGGCTCGTCCCAGCCAGGCGCCCGCCGGCCGACACACTAGTCAGCGGTCACTGGGCTCCTGCGCGGGTCACCTAGTGCCTCGTCAGGTGACGTGGCACTAGTGTGTCGCCGTTCGCTGGGGCGGGCGGCTGCGGTGATGGGGAGGAACGCATGGCGGCCGAGATGCCGGCAATGGTCGAAGCGGTGGCCGGCGCCACCGTCGCCGAGTTTCCGTGGGCCGGTGCGGCCGCGGCGGTGACTGCGCTCAACGCGGCGGCGAGCACCCTCGGGACCCAGCTCGATGCGCGGTCGACGATGCTGCCCACCATCGTCGACTGGGAGGGCGCCTACCGCGACGAGTTCGACGGCGCCAACGCCCGAATCACCGGCACGGCCTCGGGGCTGAAGGAGACGCTGACAACGCTGGCGTCCTCGATCGTGTCCGGGGCGGAGCGCGCCAACCAGGCGCAGCGCAGCTACAACCAGGCGGCGCTGGAGCCAGATCCGCCGGCATCGACGACGCGGCGCTCCGGCCGCAACATC
The DNA here is from genome assembly GCA_963756425.1 of uncultured bacterium. Lineage (GTDB taxonomy): Bacteria > Actinomycetota > Acidimicrobiia > Acidimicrobiales > VFJN01 > DASQUK01. The sequence continues at coordinate 88,217 of CAVWNW010000003.1, forward strand.
CCGGTCTGAGCCGAGGGCCCGCCGATGGCCACCAGCAGCGCCAATCCCTTCAAGCTCGGCCGCTACTCCAGCGACGGGCTGGCGCTCGTCGCCACGCTCAAGACCCAGGCGGACGCCGTCGCCGGCGCGCTCGCCGGCCTGCGCGGCAGCGGCTCGCCGTACATGCCCGCCCTCGGCGAGCCCGACGCCACGCTGGCCGACCTCGTCGGCGACTGGCACCACCTCGACGAGTTCGCGGGCGACGTCGCCAACGCGTTCTTCCAGGCCAACCGGAACCTCGGCGAGCGCCCGCTGAGCCAGCAACAGCTCGATGCGATGGTCCTGTCGATGGGTGACGAGTCCATCCTGCTGCTCGGCCACGTGGGCTATGCCGACCGCGACGCGGCCATTGCCGCCGCCACCCAGCTGACCCAGGACATCCGGGCCGCCATGGACGACGGCATCTCGACCGAGGAGCTCGACGGGCTGGCGGACCGGGCGACGCGGGGACAGTTCGATCCTGCGTTCGCGGTCACGTTCGTGGAGGGCATGGGTGTCGACGGCATGATCCGCGTCCCGGCGCTCATCGAGGCGGCCTGGCCCGGCGGCGAGTACGGCGACAACCCGGGGTGGGGTCAGGACCGGCTCCTGCCGTTCGCCACCATCCTCACCACCGCCATGGACACCCGGGCGGCCACGCCGCAGATCGACCGCCACGACCCGGACAACCAGGACCTCGCCGACGGCGACCGGCTGGGTGAGGAGTGGGTGCGGGAGTTCACCGACTTCTGGCAGCCCGACGAGTTCGACCAGCCCAACAACCTGCACTACAGCCTGCTGGTGAAGAGCGCCGCCCTGCCGAGCGACGTGCTCGTCGGCGTCGCCAACCGGCAGCTCGACTACCTCCTGGCACACGACGCCACGCCGACCGGCTACATGAACAGCATCCCGTGGGGCATCGAGGACTCGGTGGCGGAGATCAACATCCTCGATGCGCTCGGCGCCAACCAGGACGCATCCCTGGACTGGCTGAGCATGAAGAACCCCGGCGACGGCACCATCTATTACCCGGGCCGCACCGCCACCAACATGGAGATGCTGTTGCGCTACAGCCCCAACACGATCGATCCCCACCTGGGCGACGCGCTGGCCACGGTCGTCGACAACGGGCTCCAGCACTGGGATTCGGACAAGTCGGACGCCCTGTTCGAGACCGTCGTCGACACCGTGGCCGACCGGGACGGAGTCCACTTCGACCAGCTGTTGCCGACCCTCGGGGAGGGCGCCCGCACGCACATCGACCAGTTGGCCGACCGCACCCACGAGGTGATGCCCTCCACCGTGGGCGACGTCGACCAGAACGCCCAGCAGGGCCTCTACAACGCCCACGACTTCCTCAAGGTGCTGATGACGGACGACGACGCGGCCAACTCCGTCTACCGGGGCGGCCTCGAGTTCGTCCAGGCCACCCTGAGCTCGGACACCGGCGACGGGTTCGGCGGCGAGTCACGCCAGATCGGCGGCCTCATGGGACTCGTGACGGAGGCCGACGAGAACGCCCAGGTCGACGCCACCGAGGCCCGCATCGCCGCCCGGCAAAGCTTCCTCGACGGTGTCGGCCTGGTGAAGGACGTCGTCGGACTGGTGCCGGTGGCGGGGCAGACCGCCAGCTCGGCCATCAACATCGGCAGCTTCGCCTTGGATCAGGCCATCGACAACTTCGGCATGTCGGGCCTCGAAGGCGCCGTGGACCAGGACTACGCCAACATGGCCAACGTCCGAGACGGGATCAGGGCCGAGCTCACGAGCGCGACCGCGGCGTACGAGTACGGGGTCCGAGGCACGTGGACGTCGGCCGAGGTCATCGACGCCACCAACTCGGCCCTCGGCAGCCGGGCGACCGGCATGGATACCGACTTCTTCGCCGACGGGACCACCGGCGACCGGCGGCCCATCAAGCTGTACGCGGAGATGAGCACGGACGAGCAGCGGGCGTACAACGAGTGGCTCAACTCGGACCCCGTGGGCGATGCCATCGCCGCAGACCGCACCGCCGCCGGCCAACGCATGGACGAGGTCATCGACAGCCTCGAACATCGCTGATGCCACGCCCGGCCCGGTCGACGCCCGTCCTCACGCTGCCCATGGCGGCCCTCGTGCTGGCGGCCACCGTCGTCTTCGCCGTGGCGGCCTGCTCCGACGATGGAGGTGACGACGCCGACGAGGTCGGCACGCTCCAGACCGTGGTCGAAAGCGACGATCTGGCCGAGGCGATCGACGTCGCCGCCGGCGATGGGATGGTGTGGGTCGCCACCGGCGCGGGCCAGGTGCTCCAGGTGTCGGGCGACGGCCTGGCGGAAGCGGACGGCCTGGACGCGGTGTCGACCGTCGCCGGCATCGCCGCCAGCGACGACGGCACGCTCTTCGCCACTGACCCCGACCGCCGCAGCCTCGTGCGCTACCGGGACGGCAGCGCCGACGGCGGCGCCGTTCCGGCGGTCCAGGAGCTCAGCGCGCTCGCCGCCGCGGCGGACGGCACCGTGTTCGTGGCCGACCACGACGCACTGCAGGTCGTGTCGATCGGCGCCGACGACAGCGTCGGCGAGTTGGCCGGCGACGCGCTGGCGGGCCCACTGACGGTGGCGCCCGATGGCACCGTCTACTACGTCGACGACCAGGTCCTCGACGGCCAGATCATGGCGCTGCCCCCGGGCGGCGGGCCGGAGCGGCTCACGCAGTCCGTGGAGCGCGACGATGAAGGGAACCCGGTCGAGCTCCCGTCGGAGGGCGCCTCCGCCGGCGACTCCTACATCGAGGCCCGCGACCTGGCGGCCACCGACGACGGCGTGTTCGTGTTGACGTTCACCAACGAGGTCTGGCGCGTCGGCGACGACGGGGAGCTCGAGCTCGTGCTCCGCCGCGGCGGCGACTCCGCGCTGGTGGCCCTGAGTGCGTCGGGCGAGGACGTCTACGTGCTCGACGCCGGCACCGCCACGCTGTCGACCATCGACGCAGCCGGCTGACCGTTCCTGCCGCGGGATCGGTTGCCAGGGCCACCAATCTCGCGGCAGGTTTCCTCGGGGGTGGGGGTCGGAGCGTCAGCCGGGCAGCGCCACCTGGATGAGCTCGACCTCGCCGCTGTTCACGACGTAGCCCCGGCCCGGCACCATGGCCACCGGCGCCCGCCGCGGCAGCGAGGCGCCGAGGATGTCGCCGTCGAGGTCGACGTCCGGACGGAGCAGCACGCCGAGCTTCGAGCGGCGCAGGGGCCGGGTCCAGTGCGAGTAGCCGGTGCGGATGCCGTCGTTGCGGCCGGCGGCGACGAACAGCAGGCCCGGGAGGTCCGACGTCGACAGTCGCTCGAGCACACCGCCCGAGTCGTCGACCGATTCGGCGTCGTCGACAAGCACAAGCGCGAGCCGCCCGGCGGCACCGGCGTCCTCCACCAGCGGCATGAGCTTGGCCCCGACGGTGGCGGGCGCCACCACGTGGTCAACCGACGCGGCTCGGGCCGCCAGCGGCGAGCGCGGCCCGGCCACGGCGATCACGGTGACGTCTCGCCCGCCGGCGCGGCAGGCGGTGGCCACGGTGAGGAGTGCGGTGCTCTTGCCCGACCGGGCCGGCCCGGTCACCAGCGCGTGCTCGCCCTCGTAGACGGCGAGGCCGGCGGCGGACAGGGTGCGCTCGGCGACGCCGATCGGGATCGACCACGGCCGCTCGCCGAGCCTGGCGGGTGCCGCCAGCTCGTCCAGCCGGACGGCGGTGGCGAGGCTGGCGATCGGATCGGGCCGGCGCGCCGTCGCCGTCGGGACGGTGGCCGTCGGCGTAGGGGCGGTCGCCGCCAGGCGGGCCGCGGCGGCCGCCAGTCCGCCGGCGGGCCGGGCGACCTGGACCACCTGGCCCGTGCCGGCCAGCAGCGCCCGCCCCGGCACCATCTCGGGTACTGCCGCCGGGCGCACGCCGAACCCGCTGTAGTCGTACGCGTCGGCGAGCCTGAGCGCCATCCGCTGGCGGACCAGCGACGCGAGCTGGCTGGGCACCGCCGTGGCGCGGTCGGCCGCCACCACCGTGTACATCCGCAGCTCCGGCCCGTCGGCGAACACCCGGCCGAAGGCGTCGAACACCGCACTGCCGGCGAGGTCGTTGTACTCGGCGGCGAAGGCGCTCCAGCCGTCGACCAGCGTGACGATCCGCGGCTCGTCGTGCAGGGCTCCGCTCCCGAGCTGCCGGCGGCGATCGAGCTCGGCCCGCAGGTGGCGGATCAGCCGGGCCTGGCGCTCGCGCTCGTTGGCCATGATCACGGCCCCGACGTGGGGCAACCGCTCCAGTGCGCCGAGCTCCCCGGCCCCGAAGTCGAGGCCGTAGACGTGGACGTCGGCGGCGGAGTTGAGGCGCGCCGCCGACAGGGCCAGGCTCGACAGCGTCGTCGTCGTGCCGCTGCCCCCGATGCCGTAGACGATGAGGTTGCCATCCGTGGGCGACCACCCCGTCGGGTACTGGGTCTGCGCGTCGGGGTCGTCGGCCAGCGCCAGCGGCACGAACTCCGACGGGTGCTGCGTCCCCGCCTCCCCCAGCGTTCGGTCGATCAGCCGGTCGAGGTCGACGTCGCCCGGCAGCGGATCCGGCCAGGGCCGGCGCGGCTGGGGGCGGCCGGTCCGGGCGAACGCGTCCCGGGCGGCGGCGACCAGCACCGACAGGTCGGTGTCGCCCTCGACGCCGGGATCGGCGTCGGGCTGGTCGATGGGGGGCCCGACACCGAGGCCGGGTGGCGTTGGCGCGCTCGCCGGCCTCGGCGCCGGCCCGTAGACGAACGGCGCCACGTCCACCGGCGCCCGTGCCGCGTCCTGCCGCGAGCCGGTGGACAGTGCCGCCTGGATCGCCACCACCTCGCCCGGTCCCAGGCGCACATAGGCCCGCCCCGGAGCGGTGCGGGGGATGCCAGCGGCGTCGGGGACGTCGATGACGTCCGTGGAGTCGGTCCGCTCCTGGACCCGTAGGGCGATGCGCAGGTTGGTGTTGGCGCGGATGTTGTCGCTGATCGCCCCCTGGGGACGCTGGGTGGCGAGCAGAAGGTGCACGCCCAGACTGCGCCCTCGTTGCGCCACGCCCACGAGGGCGTCGATGAACTCCGGCAGCTCGGCCCTGAGGGTGGCGAACTCGTCGATGATCACCAGGAGCCGGGGCAGGGCCTCGGGCAGCCCCTTCCGCAGGTAGTCGGGCAGGTCGACGGCCCCGGCGTCGCGCAGCACCCGCTCGCGGTGGCGCAGCTCGGCCTCGAGACAGCGCAGCGCCCGCTCGGCGAGGTGCTGGTCGAGGTCGGTGACCATGCCGACCGTGTGCGGCAGCCGGGCGCAGTCGTCGAACGCGCTTCCACCTTTGAAGTCGACGAGCACGAACGTGAGGTGGTCGGGGTCGACCGTGGCGGCGAGTCCCGCCACCAGCGTGCGCAGCAGTTCGGACTTACCGGCGCCGGTCGTCCCGCCCACCAGCCCGTGGGGCCCGTCGGCCACGAAGTCGATGCCGAACACGCCGTCCTCGGCCACACCGACGGGCGTGGCGGGGGAAGGGTCGATGCCGCCGGCCTTCCAGCGGGCCAGGACGGCGTCGGCCGTGCAGTCCTCGAGATCGAGCAGCGGCAGCAGACGGATCGACGCCGGCAGGCCGGCGCCCACCACGTCGAGCTCGGGGTCCTCGAAGCGCGCCAGCGACCGGGCGCAGTCGCGGGCGACGCCGTCGTCCACGCCGGCGGCGAGGAACCCACCGATCCGCAGGCCCCTCTGCGGCAGGGCGAGATCGGCGCGGCCGTCGGAATCGGTCATCTCGATGACGGTGGTGCACACCGCCGGCAGCCGGTCGATCGTGGAGGCGACGACGATGCCCGCCACCAGCCCGCCCTCGCCACGCAGCAGGCTCCGGGTCGGGGCCTTGCGGCCCTCGGTCAGCGATTCGTCGTCGACCACCACGAGCAGCGTGGGACCTACGGCGTGCTCGGAGCGATCCGCCCGTTCGCGCGCCCCCGCCGGCCTGAGCTGGGCCTCGACGAGGCGGGTCGACAGCTCGGCATCGTGGGACTGCAGCCGCCCGATCCCGCTGGCGTCACGGGTGTGCGGCAGCCACTTGGACCAGTCCCACGCAGTGGCGCCCGTGGCGCTGGACAGGATCATCATCGGCAGGTCGGCGGGACCGTGCAGCGCCGCCGCCTGACACACCAGGCCGCGGGCGAGGGACAGGGCGGCAGCCCGGTCGCCCACGATCCCGACCACCCCGCCGGCGGCCAGGTCGACGGGTACCGGGGCGCCGTCGAGGACCTCGTACTCGGCCAGGACCGCAACCAGCTCCTCAGGTCCGTCGGCGCGGAGCCCGGGCGGCACCACGGGGGGTGACCACGGGACGTCGCCGACGCCGGCGCGCAGCCGCAGGAAGTCCGGGTGCACCGGCCGCCGCTCCCACAGCGCCGTGCTGGGCAGCTCGACGCGCCGCACGATCTCCGCCGGGTCGGGATATGCGCGCTGCATCCGCCGCCGCTCGTCATCGGCCAGCGCCGCCAGCCGGCCCCGGAAATCGCTCAGCTCGCGGCGGAAGCGCTCGCTCTCCCCCCGCTCCGACCGGCGTCCCCTGCGCTTGGCGTCGATGGCGTTGCCGACCCCGATGACGGGAGTGAGCAGGCCGAACATCAGGAACTGCGGCGACCGCATCACCGCGAACATGACGCCTGCGAAGATCAACGGCGTCAGGATGGCGATGAGCGACAACGGCACCCTGCCCTGGCCAGTCCTCGGCGGCGCCGGCGGAGCGATCTCCGCGGGCGGGGTCGGGGGTGCCGGTCGGGGTGGGCGGTTGAACGGGATCGTCCCGGCGGCGTTGGCATGACGGACCGGGTCGACGGCGACGGGCCGGTCGCCGTCCTCCACCGGCCGCAGCTCCAGCTCGAGCGCCCCGAGCCGCACCGGCACCCCGGCATCGAGGGGGACCGGCTTGACCACCGGCAGCCCGCCCACCCACGTGCCGTTGTGCGACCCGAGGTCGGAGACGGTGACGTCGCCGGCCGGGCCGACCAGCAGTTGGGCGTGGTGCTTCGAGACGGTCGGATGGTCGAGCTCGATGTCGCAGCCCGGTGCACGCCCCAGCACCACGGTGCCCGGCACGAGCGGGAACCGCCGACCCGCCCGGAGCCCGCCCACCACGACCAACTCCAACGAACTTGCCGCCGTTACCGACGTCATGGCAGCGCCAAGTGCGGCAAGTTCGGGATTGGTGGTGGCTCCCGCCGGCCCGAGACGCACGCGGGCCCCCTCGTGGAGGCCCGCCTCGCCCAGCTCGAAGTCGCGATCGGCCGGCCGGCCGCCGATCAGCAGGGTGCGGTCATCGCCCGCCGTGGGGTCGAGCGCGCGCACGAGATCGGCCACGGTGGCGGAGGGATTGTTGACCCGGACGTCCAGCTCGCGACGCGCGTCCCCAGCGACATAGACGATCTGCATCCCGTCGCAACGCTAGTGGGCCCTCGCGGAAGTCATCGTGGCGTCTCGCCGAGCTCATCGAGCACGAAGGCGAGGACGAGCGCCTCGTCGCGCCACGCGTCGTAACGGCCCGACGGGCCCGAGTGCCCGGCGCCCATCTCGGTCTTGAGGAGCACCGGCGCTCCCCCGGTGGATGCGGCTCGTAGCCTCGCCACCCACTTGGCGGGCTCGTGGTACGAGACCCGCGGGTCGTTGAGGCCGGCGGTGGCGAGGATGGCCGGATAGGGACGCCGGTCGACGTTCTCGTAGGGCGAGTACGACCGCATGTAGCGGTACGCCTCGGGATCCGTGGCCGGGTTGCCCCACTCCTCCCACTCGGTCACCGTCAGGGGCAGGCTCGCGTCGAGCATGGTGTTGACGTTGTCGACGAACGGTACCTCGGCGACGATCGCGTGGAAGCGCTCGGGCGCCAGGTTGGCCACCGCGCCCATGAGCAGCCCGCCGGCGCTACCGCCCCGCGCCGCGAGCAGGTCGGCGCTGGTGTAACGCTGCGCGATCAGGTGGTCGGCGGCGGCGATGAAGTCGGTGAACGTGTTCCGCTTGCGCAGCAGCTTCCCGTCCTCGTACCAGCTGCGGCCCAGCTCGCCCCCACCGCGGACGTGGGCGATGGCGAACGTCACGCCGCGATCGAGCAGCGACAGCCGGGCGATGGAGAAGCCCGGGTCCATGCTCGCCTCGTAGGCCCCGTAGCCGAACAGCAACGTCGGCGATGGCCCCTCGGGATGATCCCGCCGCCGCACCAGCGACAGCGGCACCGAGGTGCCGTCGGGTGCGGCCGCCCACTCACGGATCGACTCGTAGCGGTCCGGGTCGAAGTCGCCCAGGACCGGCTGGCGCTTGCGCAGGGTCCGCGTGCGGCCGTCGAGGTCGTAGTCGTAGACCGACGCCGGCGTCACCAGCGACGTGTAGTGGAACCGGTAGACGGTCGAGTCGTACTCGGGGTTGTCGCCGAACGCCACGACCGTGTACACGGGCTCGTCGAATGCGACGTCATGGGCCGCGCGATCGGTCGTCCGGATGACCCGGAGCCCCGTCAGCGCGTCGCGGCGCAGGTGGACGACGACATGGTTGGCGAAGGCGTCGGCGGACTCGATCCGCGTGCCCGGCACGTGGGGGATCAGGTCCCGCCATTGCTCCCGCCCCGGGTGGCTGACCGGCGCCTCGACGAGCTTGAAGTCCAGCGCCTGGTCGTTGGTGACGATGAGGAACCAGTCGCCCTGATGGTCGACGTGGTACTCGACGCCCTCGCGCCGGGGCTCGATGACGCTGAACTCGCCGGCGGGGTCGTCGGCGGGCAGCACCCTCACCTCGCTCGTCACCATGCTGCTGAGGCCGAGCACGACGAAGCGCTCGCTGCGGCTGAGATGCACGCCGAGGTAGAACCGCCGGTCCTCCTCCTCGTACACGAGCTCGTCTGCGGAGACGTCCGTGCCTAGGCGGTGGCGCCACAGCCGGTGGGGGCGCCGGGCCTCGTCGGGGGTGACGTAGAAGAAGGTGCCGCTGTCGGCCGACCAGGCTGCCCCGTAGTACGTCCCCGGGATCTCGTCGGCGAGGTGCTCCCCGGTATCGAGGTCCTTGAACCGCATCGTGAAGACCTCGGCGCCGTCGAAGTCGACCGAATAGGCCACGATCCGGTGGTCCGGGCTGACGTCGAAGTGGCCCACATCCAGGTAGGGCGCGTCGCCCGCCACCTCGTTGAAGTCGACCAGCACCTGCTCGGTGGAGGCGTCGTCCTCCTGGGCACGCCGGCAACGGATCGCGTACTGCAGGCCCTCGACGGTTCGGCCGTAGTACCACCACGGCCCCTTGCGCACCGGCACCGTGAGGTCGGTCTCCTGCGTCCGCGCCTTGATCTCCTCGAACACGGTCCGGCGCAGCTCGGACGTCGGTGCCAGCACCTGCCGCAGGTACGCGTTCTCGCCCTCCAGGTATGCGATCACCTCGGGGTCGTCGCGGTTGCGGAGCCACGCGTACTCGTCGACGACGGTCTCGCCGTGCAGGCGGCGCTCCACCGGCACCCGCTTGGCCACGGGCGGCTTCATCCCGGTCGTAGCGCCAGCCCCGCAAGGCGGTCGGACAGCTCGCGCAGCCGGCGGCGGGCAGCGGCGTCGCCCGCCTGCGGGTTCGGCCGGGACTCGCGACGGCCGTCGAAGTAGCGGCCGGTCACCCCGTCCAACGCCGGGTCGGTCGCCAGCCCGACGGTGGCGTCGACGCCCTGCTCCAGCGACGTGAGCGGGTCGACGCCCGCGTGCGTCACGATCTTGGTGGGCATGAAGGTCCCGGGGTGCAGGGCGTTGGCCGTCACGCCCCGGTCCGCCAGCTCGGCGGCCAGGTCGACGGTGAACATGATCTGGGCCAGCTTCGATCGGCAGTAGGCGAGGTAGCCCTCGTAGTGCCGCTCGAGCATCACGTCGTCGAAGTCGATCGGCGCTTGCCCGGCCGAGCTGACGTTGACGATGCGGGCGGGCGCCGAACGCTCCAGCACCGGCAGGAGCAGCCGCGTGAGCAGGTAGTGCGCCAGGTAGTTCACCTGGAAGCGCAGCTCGTAGCCGTCGGCGCTGACCTGCCGGGCGCCATCGCCCGGAAGCGTCGTCCCGATGCCGGCGTTGTTGATCAACACGTCCAGGCGCGGCTCCTCGGCGGCCACCCGCTCGGCCAGCGCCCGGACGTCGGCCAGCGACGCCAGGTCCGCGCGGTACCAGCGCAGCCGCTCGTTGCCGGTGGCATCGCGGATGTCGCGGATGGTCGCGTCCCCGCGTGCGTCGTCGCGCCCGTGCACCAACACGGTGGCGCCGCCGGCCGCCAGCCGTTCCGCCACGCCCCGGCCCAGCCCGTCGGTGGCGCCGGTCACCAGGATCACTTGCTCGTCGAGGGGTCGCATCGCACCGACGGTACGGGCTGGAGCGCGCTCCAAGTCAAGGCCCGATCCACCCGGGCCACGGCGAGGGGTCATCTAGGTTGTCGGCCCATGCCCGACTATCCCCCGGTAGCACTTGTGCACGGCTTCGCCTCGTCGTTCGCGCACGGCTGGGAGCACAACGGATGGACCGACCTTCTGGCCGACGCGGGCCGCAAGGTCCTGCGGGTCGACATGCCGGGCCACGGCGAGTCGCCGCCCACGACCGACCCCGCGGCGTTCGCCGATGTGCAGGGGAGCCTGGCCGAGGTGATCGCGGCCCATGCGCCCGTCGACGCCGTCGGGTTCTCGACCGGGGCCCGCCTGCTGCTGGGGCTGGCGGCGGAGGACCCGGGGCGCCTGCGCAAGCTGGTGGTGATCGGTGTCGGCGACAACCTGTTCCGCGCCGAGGACCGGGAGCCGCTGGCCCGCGCGCTGGAATCGGGCGACGAGGTGGCCGAGGAGGACATCGGCGTGCAGCTGTTCGTCCGCCTGGCCCGGACCGCGGGGAACGATCCGCAGGCGCTGGCCGCCTTCCTCCGCCGGCCCGACCGGCCGCTGACCGAGGACGACTTGGCACGCGTGGCCTGTCCCGTGCTCGTCGTCATCGGCGACCGTGACTTCTCGGGACCCGCCGATCGGCTGGTGGGCGCGCTCCCCGACGCCGAGCTGGTGACGCTGCGCAACGTCGACCACTTCGCCGCACCGCGGGACTTCAACTGCATCAACCGGTCCCTGGGGTTCATCGACCTGTGAGTGGCGCCCTGGCCGCAGGCGCAGTCAGCCGGGGGCCTTGAGCTCCCCGAAGGCATGGACCTCGCCCAGTGACCCCTGCATGTACTCGGGCCCCTCCTCGACCTCAACGAACCAGCCCGTCGGGCACATCGTGAGGATCTCCACCAGGGCGAACCCGCCATCGGCCTGCACGCGGAAGGCCCGCTCCAGCATCCTGCGGGTCCTGTGCACCAGGCCCGGATTGGCCACGGCGCCCCGGGCCACGTAGGCCGCGCCCTCCAGCTGCGCGACCAGCTCGGAGATGCGGATCGGCCAGCCGTGGCGCGCCTCGTCGCGCCCGTCGAGCGAGGTCTTGGTCCGCTGCCCGAGGGCGCTCGTGGCGGTCATCTGGCCGCCGGTCTCGCCGAAGACGCCGTTGTTGAGGAGGATGCACGTCACGGCCTCGCCGCGCGCCGCCGTGTGGAGCACCTCCTGCAGCCCTTCGTTCACCATGTCGCCGTCGCCCTGGATCGTGAACACCGTGCGGTCGGGCAGCATCCGCTTGACGCCGGTGGCCACCGAGGGCGCCCGGCCGTGCAGCGCCTGGACCATGTCGAGGTCGAGGCCCAGCCCGATCGCCGTGTAGCAGCCGATGCCCATGACCGCGATCGCCGATCCCAGCTCCCCGCGCTGCTCGAGCACCTGCCCGACGAGCCCGAACACCAGCGGCTCGCCGCAGCCCGGGCACAGCGGATGGTCGGTGCTGTCGAGGATCGCCGGGCTTCCGGCAGCGCGTCAGGCGCGCGCCCGAAGGGGCGACCGAGACGTCGACCTCGGGCCGCGGATCCGTCACGTGGGCACGCCTTGCGCGATCGCGGACTCGATGCGGGAGCGCATGTGGCCGGCCTCGATGCCCGGCCCGACGCCGAAGCCGGAGTCGTCGGTGCTGATCTCCCCCACGAACCGGACGGGAGCGGCCCCGGCGACCGCGATGCGGACGTCGTCGACCATCTGCCCGGCGTTGTTCTCGTACACCGCCACCAGCCGCGCACCGCCGCACGCCTCGGCAAGGGCGTCGTGGGGGAACGGCCACAGCGTCACGGGCCGAAACAGGCCCACCGGGCGGCCCTCGGCCCGCAGGCCCCGGACCACGAAGCGGACGAACCGGGCCACGCTTCCGAACGCGACCACCACCGCGTCGGCGTCGTCGCAGCCCTCAGCCTCCCAGCGCGGTTCGGCGGCAGCGATCTCGTCCTGTTTGGCGGCGATCGCCCGCAGGTGTGCCTCCGCCCCCGTCCCGCCGGCCGGCGACCCGAAGCGATCCAGCCCCAGCGAGGTCACGTGCCGCGCCCGGCGCCCGGCCCGGCCGGCGACGGCCCAGTCCTTGTCCCCGCCGGGCGGTGCCGGGACATCCCCGGCGCCCGGGTCGACCACCTCCCACGTGTGCGCTAGCAGGTAGTCGCCGTAGAGCAACACCGGGTGGCGCCAGCGGTCGGCCAGCTCGAACGCCAGCCGGGTCAGCGCCACCCCCTCCCCCAGGTCGACCGGCGCCAGCACGATGTGGCGGTAGTCGCCGTGGCCGCCGCCCCTCGTGGACTGGAAGTAGTCGGACTGGCCACGGGACATGTTGAACACGACCAGCGGCAGCTGGGCCAGGGTCATCTCCGCGAACGACTCCTGCATCAGGGCCAGTCCCTGGCCGGTGGAGCCGGTGGCCGCCCGCGCCCCGGTCGCCGCCGCCCCCCACACCATCCCGACCGCCTCCAGCTCGCTCTCGGCGTTCATGCACACGCCGCCGACCTCGGGCAGCCGGCGGGCGAAGCCCTCGAGCAGCTCGGTGAACGGCGTCATCGGGTAGCCGGCGAAGAACCGGCAACCGGCGGCGATCGAGGCCTCCACCAGGGCGTCGGCGCCCTCCATGAAGCGCGCCCCGGCGGCCGCGGGCGAGGCGACGGCCGTCATGCGCTCGCCTCGTCGGGCAGCACGAAGACGTCGAACACGAAGTCGGGGCACACGTCGAGGCAGCGCTCGCAGGCGATGCACCCCTCGTACAGGAGGGGGTAGCGGTAGCCCCTGGCGTTCACGCGCTCGGAACGCTCGAGGACGTGCGGCGGGCAGACGTCGATGCAGAGCCAGCAGCCCTTGCACTGGTCGACGCGCATCACGACATGGCCACGGGGGATGCTGCCCGCCGGCATCTCGGCCATCAGGCCGCATCCCGTTGCCAGAACGCCCGGCGCGCCGCGCCCGGGCCCGCAGGCACCAGGTCGGCGCCGGCCCGGATGGCCCGCTCGTTACCGGGCACGAACTGGCGGCGGTACGACGGCACGGACTCCCGCATGGCCTCCAGCACCGAATCCACGGCCACGACGCCGGTGAGGGCTGCGTACGCACCCGCGAGCACCATCGACACCAGGACGGCGCTGCCGAGGTCGGCGGCGGTGGCCGACAGCGGCAGCCGGACCGGATCGACGTCGTCGCGACCCAGGTCGCCCTCGAACACGCTGTCGTTCACGACGACCAGGCCGCCGGGGACCACCTTGGGCGCGACCAGACCCCAGAACGCATGGTGCATGGCCACCGCCGACCAGGCGGAGGACACGATGGGCGGGGCCCCGATCGGCCCGTCCCCGACCACCAGCGTGGTCTCGGTCCGCCCGCCCCGCATCTCGCCGCCGAAGACGCCGAACATCATCACCCGCCGGCCCTCGCGGGCCGCGGCCCGGGCGAGCACCTGGGTGGCGAGCTGCACGCCCTGGCCCCCGATCCCGGTGACGATCAGCTCACGCTCCACGGCTCCCCCCGTCGACGCGCCCATCTTCCCACCGCTCGACGAGGAGGAACTTCTGGACCTTGCCGGCCGGGGTGCGGGGCAACTCGTCGACGACGAGGAACTCCTCGGGGATCTTCTGCCGGGCGATGCGCTGCGCCTCGAGGAACGAGCGCAGCGCGCCGGGGTCGGCGGCGGCATCTCGATCCCGGGCCACGATGGCGGCGCACACCCGCTCGCCGAGGCGGCCGCCGGGAACGCCGACGACCGCCACCTCGGCGACATCGGGATGGCGGGCCAGCAGGTCCTCGATCTCGCGGGCGCTGAACTTCTCGCCGCCCCGGTTGATGATGTCCTTGCGCCGCCCGGTGACGGTCACGTAGCCGGCGTCGTCGACGGCGCCCAGGTCGCCCGTGTAGAACCACCCTGCGCCGTCGACCACCTCGGCGCTCAGCGCGGCGTCGACGTAGCCGAGCATCCGCTCGGGCCCGCGGACGCGCAGCTCGCCCTCGGCGCCGGCCGGCAGCGGCCGCCGGTCCTCGTCGACCGCCTCGACCTCCACCGCCTCGGCGCGGTGGCCGTCGGTGTGTGCCCGCCGCTCCAGTGGGTCGTTCTCGCCCGCCAGCGTGGTCGTCGGGAACTCGGTCATCCCCCAGGCCCGGTGGGCGGCGATGCCGAGGGCGTCAGCCTCCTCGACGAGGTGGGGCGGGACCGCGGACCCACCACAGGTGAACTGGCGCAGGGCCGGCCGGGCGACCCCCCGGCCCTGGTACTGCTCCACCACGCCCTGGAGGAAGGGCGTGGCGCCGGCCATGTAGGTGGCGCCCTCGGCCTCGATGCGGTCGACCGACTCCTCGGGGTCCCAGCGGTCGGCCAGCACCGACCGGGCCCCGACGGCCGTGGGCACGAGCAGGCCCTGGAGCAGGCCGGTGATGTGGGTGACCGGCGAGGCCATGAACATCACGTCCCGCCACGTCAGCGCCCACTCCCGCTGCATGGACCGGACCTCTTGCAGGAGGGTGGCGCTGCTGTGGACCGCGCCCTTGGGCGCCGCCGTCGTGCCCGAGGTGTAGAGGACGAGGCAGGGGTCGTCCGCCGGCACGGGCTCGACGGACGGGGGTAGCTGCGGCGCGGGAGCCAGCTCGTGGATCGACCGCCAGCCCGGGCCGACACCCGATACCAGCCGGGCGCCGGGGCGGTGTCCGAGGGTGGCGAGCACGTCCTCGAACTCGTCGGCATGGCGCCGCCCGCGGTGGTGCTCCGCGGTGACGACGGCGGCGGGGCGGAGCTGGTCCAGCACGAAGGAGAGCTCGTGCTCCCGGTAGATCGGCACCACCGGGTTGTTGACGGCTCCGATGCGCCAAACGGCGGCGGCGACGGCGATGGCGTCGACGCTGTTGGGGAGCATCCAGGTCACGACGTCGCCGCCGCCGACCCCGCCAGCCACCAGGGCGTGAGCCACGGCGTTGGCGCGTGCCCGCAGGTCGGCGAAGGAGTGGGTGGTGCCGTCGGCGACCACGGCCGGGCGTGCGGGCCACTGGTCGGCGGCCCGATCGAGGCACCAACCGATCCGTTCGCCCGTGAGGCGCCCGCGGTCGCGCCAGGCCCGGACCAGCTCCGGCGGGTTCGGCGGCGCGGTGGCTCGCAGGCTCACGGTGCCACCGGCGCAAGGGGTGGGCGGATAGGCACGTCGTCTCGGCCCACGGTGATCACCCTCGACCTCAGGCTCAGGTTCAGGTTGGCGTGGCGGTGAGCTCGGCCTCCCTGTCGAGCCCCCAATACGCGCACGGGTTGTCGCGGAGGATACGGCGGCGGACGTCGTCGGGCGCGCCGGCGAAGATCTCGTCGAGCCAACGCGGCGACTCCGGGAACGATGTGACGGAGTGGGGGAAGTCCGAGCCCCACATCAGCCGATCGGTCGGGACCAAGTCGCCCATGCGCAGGGCCAGGGGGTCGCGCACGATGCCGAAGTAGAGGTGCCGGACCGCGTACTCGCTCGGCGCCATGGCGAGGTCGACGCCGTACCAGTGGCGGAACAGGCCGTAGGAGTCGTCGATCATGTAGAAGACGCCCGGCATCCAGCTGGCGTTGGTCTCGGCCAGGTAGATGCGCAGCTCGGGGAGCCGGTCGAACACGCCCGACACGATCATCTGCACCATGGCCATCACCGGCGGCGGGATGGTGCGGGACATCATCGAGAGCGTGAGGTCGAACTTGCCGGTCGCCGACTGCACCAGCAGCGGGTGGGTGCGGTCGCCCATGGTGGCGTGAGCGGTGAGCGGCATGGCGAGCTCGAGGGCCGCCTCCCAGAAGCGATCGTCCTCGGGCGCGGGCGAGCCCGTCCCGTTGGGGAACGGGCCCAGGCAGACGGACCGGAGGCCCAGGTCCTTGGCGCGCTTCAGCTCGCCGATGGCGTCGTCGATCCCGGTGGCGGGGATGACGGCGTTGCCGACCAGCCGATCGGGCGCGACCGAGCAGTAGTCCTCGGCCAGGAAGTCGTTGTAGGCGCGCACCATGGCCAGGTACGCGTCCTTGTCCTCGATGTTCTCGATGAAGCGGGTGATGAACACCGGCGGGAACAGGATCTCGGCGTCGATGCCGTCGCGGTCCTGCTCGCGAAGGCGCTGGCCGCCGTCACCGGTTCCGGGCACGGGCGTGCCGTCGGGATCCCAGTACGACCCGCCGAGCACCTTCAGCGGGCGGCCGGCGGCGACGTTCTGGCCGTTGTGGATCATCGGCATGCCCTCGACGACCCACCCCTCCCCGCCGGTGGGCAGCCGGACGAGCCGGGGCGCCCGCTCCCGGTGCTCGTCGGGCACGTGCGCGAGCCAGCCGTCGGGCGGGACCTCGAGGTGCCCGTCGGCCGAGACGACCTGGTAGTGGCGTTCCATGGCGTGCTCCCTCAGCCCTCAGGCCCGGCCCCGGTCCAGCGGAGCGGGCTGACCTCGAACGCCCGGGGCTCGCCCCCGAGCGTGGCCTCGACGTAGAGGCTGCGGCCGGTGCGCGGGTCGAGGTACATCCGGGAGATGACCGGTGGCCCCTCGGGTGAGCGGCGTTCCTCGACGACCGGGCAGCCGTCGGTCCAGTGCGCGGGCGCCAGCGCCAGCGGGGTGCCGCTCTCGGCGGCGTAGGCGACCGCCCCGCGCTGGACGACGCCCGGGTACAGCGGCATGTCCGTGCCGTCGCCGGAGTCTGCCACCGCGGCCTCGTCGCCGGTCACGGCACGCGCCGGCGGCGTCGCCGCGCTCAGCCGGGCGCGGCGGATCGCGGCGCGCCGATCGTCGGTGCCGGGGGTGTCGACGACGCCGTCGCGCCCGACGACGCCGTAGACGCGCTCGGCGTCCGACGCATCGAACCGCCCCACGGCGACATCGCGTCGCACCGCCTCGGGGTCGCGCTCCAGCGGGTCGCCGAAGCCCCCGCCGTTGGCCAGCCGCATCTGGAAGCGCTCGCCGTCGCGCACGACGATCCCGGAGGTGTTCACGTCGACCTGCTCCACCGAGCCGTCGTCGTGGTGGACCAGGAACTCGTTGCATGCCCCGGGCAGGCCCCCGGCGGCCCCCTCGAGGGGCAGCCAGCGCCGCATCCCGAACATCGTGCCGAACATCTGGTCGATGCCGTGGGGCTCGAACGTCATCTGGTTGCCGCCGCCGGCCCGGTGGGCACCGGCACCGTCGACGCCCCGCCGCGCCCGCTTCTCCCTGAACAGCAGCGGGTACCACGACTCGAGGATCTCGATGTCGGTGAACATGCCCTCCATGCCCGCGCCCACCAGGTTGCGACCCAGGTCGAGCCCGTCGCGCTCGGTGCCGCCCGAGCCGCCGACCCAGTTGCCGTCGAGGACCATGTACGCGTCGGCGTTCCCGTCGGGGCCCGTCCACGCCCACACCTGGTTGCCGAGCCCGGACTCGAAGCCCGTCCCTGTCAGGAATCGCCCACCGGGCGCATCGGCCGACGCCCCCATGGCGAGCTTCACGCAGTCGAGCGCGACGTTGGCGGCGTTGAGCGCCACGTGCATGTGGGCGGCGGCGATCGGGGCCGGCGGGCGGGCGTTGACGATCGTGCCGTCGGGGCAGCGCAGCTCGATCGGTGCGAACACGCCCTCGTTGTAGGGGAGGTCCCGCGCCATCCGGCCCGCGAGCATCGCGACGAGCTCGCTCTCGATGATGTAAGGCTTCGAGTTGAAGAAGTGCGTGGTCTGGGGCGAGGCGCCCTCGAAGTCGAACACCATCCGGTCGCCGTCGACGGTGAGCCGGCAGGGGACCCTGAAGAAGGTCTCGTCGAACTCCGTCCACGACGTGACCCGGTAGGTGCCGTCCTCGAGCTGGCCGATCCGGGCCCGCATCTCGGCCTCGGACAGGTCCCGCAGGGCGCGCAGGCTCTCGACGAACCGTTCCTCCCCCACCGCCGACACGACCGACTCGACACGCTCCTGCGCCACGTGGCAGCCAGCGACCAGCCCCCGCAGGTCCATCTCGACGAGCTGGTCGAGCCGGACGTTGTTGCGGAAGATGTCCCAGACGTCGGTCACCTCCTCGCCCCGGCGGAACAGCCGGACGGGCGGGAGACGCAGCGCCTCCTGGAAGCACTCGGTGGCCTCGGGGGCGAAGGAGCCGACGACCATCCCGCCGAGGTCCATCAGGTGGGCGGAGATGACGACCCACGCCACCCGTCGGTCGCCGCGGTAGATGGGGCGCTGCACCATGACGTCCTGGGGGTGCAGCCCGCCCCCGATGTGGGGGTCGTTGCCGATGAACAGGTCGCCAGGACCGATGGAGTCGCCGTGGCGGGCGATGGTGGAGCGCACCGCGTAGGAGGCGGCGCCGAAGTGGAACTCGATCTGGCCGGCGCCGATGATCAGGCCGCCGCCGGCATCGAGGAGCGTGAAGGAGTAGTCCTTCGACTCGGTGACGACCGGGCTGATGGCGGTGTGCTCCACTGCGGACGCCGACTGCTCGCCGATGGCCTCGAGGCGGCTGCGGAGCACCTCGAGGTCGATGGGGTCGATGACGGTCCGAGCCACGGCGGTCACGAGACCAGCTCCATGACCAGCGTCCCGTGGGCGTCGACCTGGGCCGAGACCCCTGCGGGGATCCACATCGTGGTGTCGCTCCCGTCCACCAGCGCTGGCCCGGCCAGCAGGTGGCCGGGACGCAGCGAAGACCCGTCGTGCACGGACACCTCCCGGACCCCGCCGGGTCCCCGGGCCAGCCTCAGGGCCCTGGCGCCTACGGCATCGACCGCCGTGCCTGCGGCGACCGGCTCGTGGTGCCCGGCGGCGAGGCTGGCCCGGACGGTCCGCCCGTGGCCGATGGCGCAGAGGCTGACCAGCTCGATCGGGGCGCCGAGGACGATCGAGCCCTTGCCGTAGCGCTTGGCGTACTCGCCGCGGAACGCCTCCAGCAGGCCCTCGAGGACCGCGGCGTCGACCTTGCCGTCCGGCAGCGGCACCTGGATCTCCCACACCTGCCGGCTGAACCGGAGGTGGGCCTCGAACTCGATACGCCGATCTGGGGGCGCCACGCCCTCCTCGGCGAGGTCGTCGTTGATCTCGGTGCGCAACTCGTCCATGAGCTTGTCGACCAGCCGGGTGTCGACCGGCATCGGGGCGAGCACCGAGCGCAGGCGCTCGCGGCGGATATCGGTGGTGGCGGCGCCGAACGCCGACAGCACCGACGCCAGCTCGGGAACCAACACGCGGCGGGCCCCGATGGCGGCGGCGATGTCCGGCGTGAACAGCGAGCCGCTGCCGCCGTAGCTGATGAGGCTGTGCTCGCGCGGATCGAGGCCACGATCGACCAACCGCGAGCGGACGGCCTTGACCATCCCCGCCAGGGCGAGCTCCCGCATGCCCCACGCGGTCTCGTCGGCGTCGAGCCCCAACGGCTCTCCCAGGCGGGCGCACGCGGCTCGCGCCGCGTCGGCGTCGAGCGCCATGGTTCCGCCCAGGAATCGCTCGGGGTCGATGTAGCCGAGCACCACGAGCGCGTCGGTGACCGTGGCGGCGGTGCCTCCACGCCCGTAGGCGGCCGGGCCCGGTACCGCCCCCGCTGATCCCGGGCCGACGCGGAGCATCCCCCGGGCATCGACCCAGCCCACCGAGCCGCCGCCGGCCCCGATCGACTCGACGTCGACCAGCGACAGCGCGGTCCACACACCCATGAGCTCGCCGCGGGTGCGTCGGGCCGGGGTTCCCCGCTCGATGACCGACACGTCGAACGACGTCCCGCCCATGTCGCAGGTGATCACGTCGGCCGCGCCCACCGCCCGGGCGACGGCGACGGAGGCGGCGACGCCGGCGGCCGGGCCCGAGGCCGCCAGGCCGAGCGGCATCCGGCGAGCCTCGTTGACGGTGATCGAACCTCCGGCGGAATGGACGAGGAGCAGGGGCACCTCGAGCCCCAGCGCGAACAGGTCTCGCTCCAGCCGCTCGATCCCCTCGAACGCGCCCGACACATAGGCGTTCAGGAGCGCGAACGTCGTCCGCTCGAACTCGCGGATCACGGGATGAAGCGCAGCGCCCGACACGAGCGGCAGGTCGGGAAACGCCTCCCCGATCGCCTGCACCGCCTGGTTCTCGTGCGAGGGATTGACGAACGACCACAGGAACGAGACCGCGATCGCCTCCACGCCGTGGTCGTCGACCAGCCGCCGGGCCGCCGCCACCGCGTCGGCCGGATCGAGGGGAGTGAGGACCGCGCCGCTGCGGTCGATCCGCTCGGCGACGCCGACGATGGCCTCGCGGGCGACGACCTCGGGTGACGGCGTCAGCCAGCCATCCTCGTCGTTGACCCGGGTGCCGCGGGACAGCGGGATCAGCTCCTCGAACCCCTCAGTGGTCACCAGGCCGACGCGCCGTCCGGCCCGGGACGCGAGCGTGTTGGTCACCGCGGTGGTCCCGAGCCCGAAGCGGCGGACGGTGGGCATGAGCTCGACGAGCGTGTGCCCGGCCCGGCCGGCGGCCAGCTCGGCGGCCGCCATCACCCCGTCGCCGACGCGGCCCGGCGTCGTCGGGGCCTTGGCCCGCCACGTGCGGCTTCCGTCGCTCAGCACGGCGTCCGTGAACGTCCCGCCGACGTCGACGCCGAAACAGACTTTGCCGTTGCTCGCCGTCGTCAGGCCGCCGGCGCTAGTCATCGGAGCCCCGGGCGTGGACGGTGACCGTGTCGCGGCCCGAGCGGACAAGGCCGCCGGGGAGCTCGTCGGTCAGCTCGCCGCCGGTCACGATCTCGGCCCCCGCCACCAGCACGTGCGCCACACCCGTCGAGCCGTTGGTGAGGCGGGCAGCGCCTGCGGGCAGATCGTGGGTGGTGCGGAGCGGTTGCGCGTCCACGGTCTCCGGGTCGAACACGACCACGTCGGCCCAGGCGCCCTCCGCCAGCCGGCCCCGGTCCTTGAGCCCGTACAGCCGGGCCGGCACGTCGGCGAAGCGGTGGACCAGCTCCTCGACCGTGAAGACGCCCCGATCGCGGGCGAGCTCCGCCAGGCAGCGGGTGGGGAAGTCGGCGTTGGACATCATGTCCAGATGGGCGCCGGCGTCGGAGGCCTGGAGCACGACGCGGGGATCCCGCAGCACCTCCAGTCGGGCCTCCCAGGCCCGTTCGTCGTCCTCGGCGTACTGAGACCGGACGAAACCGACGTCGAGCCCGCCGGCGACGGCGATGTCGACCAGGGCATCGAAGGGGCTGACGCCCCGCTCGCGGGCGATGTCGTCGATCCGGCGGCCGACCAGCGGGTGCAGCGACTCGTCGCCCACCTCGTTGACCCGGTAGCTGCCCCAGTTGCGGACGACGAGGGCGAGGCCGCTGGTCTGCGACGCCGCGCTCTCCTCGAGCTGCTTGCGCTTCACGGGGTCCGACAGCGCCTCCATGCGCTCGGGCACGTCGAGGTCGAAGAGCCAGCCCCAGCCGGGAAGCGGGCGGAACACGTAGCCCCGTAGGAGGTCGTGCTGGAACTGGCCGTTCTGGGGGATGAACATCGGCACCACCCGCCCCCCGCGCTGGCTGGCGGCGTCGGACGCCGCCAGCTGGCGCCGGTGCAGGTCCGGCGCGGCGGGGTTGACGAGCGGGGTGTTCCAGTTGAGGTGCCGGTCGGCGGCGGCGGACATGTCCGCCATCAGCTCGACCTCCTCGTCGCTGAAGCCGCGCAGGAACGAGTCGGGGATGAACTCGATCGACGTGCCCGGGTGGTCACCGCAGACGGCGGCCAGGGCGATCATCTCCTCGCGCGTGGCGGCGTTGGGCGGTGTCGGGCGCCCGTCGCCGTCCAGCTGGGTGGCCACGTTGGACGTCGAGAACCCCAGGCCGCCGGCGGCGATCGCGTCCGAGAGCAGGCGGCGCATCGCCTGGAGCTGGTCGGGGCTGGCGGGGTCGGTCGATGCCGCCGGGCCCATGACGGCGCGGCGGATGGCCGAGTGGCCGACCATGAAGCCCACGTTGATGGCGTGGGGTAGCCGCTCGACGACATCGAGGAACTCGGGATACGACCGCCAGCGGTACGCGAGGCCGGCCTGCAGGGCGTCGACCGGGATCGACTCGACCCGCGCCAGCAACCGGGTCAGGAAGTCCTCGTCGTCGACCGCCGGGCCGACGGGTGCCAACGTGAGGCCGCAGTTCCCGGCGACGACCGTCGTCACCCCGTGGAGCGGCGACGGGGTGAGGTGGGGATCCCAGAACAGCTGGGCGTCGTAGTGGGTGTGAAGATCGACGAAGCCCGGCGCGACCACCTGCCCCTCGGCGTCGATGGTGCGACGTGCGGGCCCATCGACCTGGCCGAGGGCCACGACCCGGCGACCCTGGATGCCCAGGTCACCTGGCCCGCCGGGCTTGCCGGTCCCATCCACGATCGTCCCGCCGCGGATGACCACGTCGAGCATGGCTGCCCCTCCCCGTGCAGACCGACCCGCCCAATGTACCTATCTTATGTAAGATTCAGCCTACGGTGCCGCAGCCTGGCTGTCGAGGTCGCGGAAGGGCACGTCCTTGTCGACGCGGGGCTCCGGCGGCAGCCCGAGGGCCCGCTCGCCCAGGATGTTGCGTTGGATCTCGTCGGTGCCGCTGGCGATGCGGACGCAGGGCCAGGTGAGGAACAGGAAGGTCCAGTCGGCATCGCCGGTGCCGGCTGCCCTGCCACGGACGAGGCCGTCGGCCCCCAGCACCGAGAGCACGATGTCGCCGGTCCGCTTGAGATGGCTGGCGAAGAACAGGTTGATGGACGACGCCAACGGCCCGAGCGGCTCGCCGCGCCCCAGCGCGGTCTTGGCCCGGTAGCCGAGGAAGCGGAGGAGCTGCTCGCCCGTGTACACCTCGGCTAGGCGCTGCCGTGAGCCGGGGTCGCCGGCCAGCCCGCGGGCGCGGACGGCGTCGAGGAGCTCGGCAAAGCCGGGCCAGTCGGTCCCGACCAGCCCGCGCTCGCTCGCGAGCGTCGACATCGCCACCCGCCAGCCCTCCCCCGCCGTACCGAGGACGCGATCGTCCGGCACGCGCACGTCGGTGAGGAAAACCTCGTTGAACTCCGCCGACCCGTTCATCTGCGGGATCGGGCGCACGTCGATGCCGGGCGTGGACATGTCCAGGAGGAAGTAGGTGATGCCCCGGTGCTTCGGGCGGTCGGGGTGGGTGCGGGCGAGCAGGATGCCGAAGTCGCTGTGGCGGGCGTAGGACGTCCAAACCTTCTGACCGTTGATCACCCAGCCGCCGCCGTCGGGGTCGCGCTCCGCCCGCGTGCTGATGCCGGCGAGGTCGGACCCGGCACCGGGCTCGCTGAACAGCTGGCACCACACCTCCTCGCCGCGGAGCAACGCCGGCAGGAAGCGGGTCTTCTGCTGGTCGGTGCCGTGCTCGACGATCGTCGGCCCCGCCATGCCGATGCCGACGGCGAACATCGCCGAGGACACACCGTACGTGGCCTGTTCGTCGTGGAAGATCTGCTCGAACGCGGGCCCGAGGCCCCGGCCGCCGTACTCGGTCGGCCAGGTGATGCCGGCCCAGCCGGCGTCGTGCAGCCGACCCTGCCAGGCCTTGCAGGCCTTGACGAAGTCGTCGTCGTGGGCCGTGTCGGACGCGAAGTCGCCGGGGCCAGCCCGCCGGGGGGCGCTGGCCTCGAGCCACGCCCGGGCCTGGGCCCGGAACTCGGCCTCGGCCGGGGAGTCGTCGAAGTCCACGGCTAGCCCGTGCCCGGGGGCCGCCAGAACGGCACGCCCAGGCCGTCGTCCACCGCGATCGTGTACGCCTCGACCGGCATGCCGATGTGGACGTCCTCCGGGGCGCAGCCGGTGACGTTGCTCATCATGCGCGGCCCCTCCTCCAGCTCCACGATCGCGACGACGTACGGCGCCAGCTGGCGGAACGGCTCGGCCCAGTTCTGGCGGACGACCGTGAACGTGTGGACCGTGCCCCGGCCGCTCGCCGTGCGCCACTCCGGCTCCGCAGCGCACGCCGTGCACAGCGCGCGGGGATAGAACTGCCGCTGCCCGCACGCCGTGCACTGTTGGTACAGCACCTCGCCGCGAGCCGCCGCCTCCCAGTAGGGGGCCGAGACGTTGTCCGGCAGGGGTAGCGGCCGCCGGCCGAGGGACGCGGCGATGTCGTCCGGGCCGCTCACAACGCACGCTCCGGCAGCGCCGCCGGGGCAGGTGCTGAGGCAATGGGTTCCGACGACCGCAGGGCGAGGTCATGGGTTCCGCCATCGGTACCCATGACCTCGTGCCGGGCGCCGCGGAACCCATGACCTCGGGTCGCAGGCCCGCGGGCCAACGGGTGCCTGGCGAGGCTCACGGCGCGTCCCGCCCCAGGATCGTGGCGCCGATGCAGGACAGCCAGCCGCCTGAGCCGCAGGCCAGGGCCAGCGCGGCGTCGGGCACCTGGGCTGGGCCCGCCTGCCCGCGCAGCTGCCGCACGGCCTCGATGAGCAGGAAGATGCCCCGCATCCCGGGATGGGTGCAGCTCAGCCCGCCGCCGTCGGTGTTCAGCGGCAGCTTGCCCCCGAGCCGCAGCACGCCGCTCTCGACGAAGCGGCCACCCTCGCCCTTGGGGCAGAAGCCGAGGTCCTCGAGCAGCATCAGCACCGTGATCGTGAAGCTGTCGTACAGCTGAACCGTGTCGATGTCGCCCGGCGTGACCCCGGCCTGACGGAACGCCGCCGCGGCCGCCGGGACGGCTGCGGTGGTGGTGAAGTCGGGCATCTCGCTGATCTGCCAGTGGGTCTGGGCGCCCCCGTTGCCGAGGACGTAGACGGGCGGCTGGCGCAGGTCGCGGGCGCGCTCGGCGGTGGTCATGACCACCGCGCCGCCGCCGTCCGATATCACGCAGCAGTCGAGCTTGTGGAGCGGGTCGGCGATCATCCGCGACGAGACCACGTCGTCCACCGTGATCGGGTCGCGGTACAGGGCGTTGGGGTTGAGCGCCGCGTGCTCCCGGACGCCCACGGCGATCTCGGCCAGCTGTTCGGGCGTGGTCCCGTACTCGTGCATGTGGCGCTGGGCGGCCATGGCATAGGCACCGATCAGCACGTTGCCGTAGGGCGCCTCGTACTGCGCAGGCCCGGGAACCTGGGCGGACCCGCCATAGTGGCCCTTGCTCCCGAGAGTGCGGCCCTGGCGGGACAGCAGATCCGAGCCGTACGTCATGAGCACGGTGTCGCACATGCCGTCGCGGATCGCTCCGGCGGCGTGCTGCGCGAAGAACTCGAAGCTCGACCCGCCGACCATGGTGCCGTCGAGCCAGCGGTGGTCGATGCCAAGGTATTCCGCCATTGGCGCCACGTCGTCGGGATCGGAGCTGGACTTGCTGGCGCCGGCGCAGCAGTAGCCGTCGATGTCGGCCTTCCGCACGCCGGAGTCGTCGAGGGCTCGCCTCATCGCGACGACGTGGTGCTGGACGGCGTCGAGGTGCGGCGCCACCGGGCCGTCGCTCAGGCCGATCCCCACGATCACCGGTGTGCGGGTCGAGGTCACGAGGGAACCTCGTGACCGGCCGACCGTGCGATCGACCCAACTGGAGCCCGCTCGCCTCGTCGCCGCGAGACGGGCGGGTAGTTGGGTCGACAGGCCAGGGAGCCGGGCGGCGATGGGGTGCGGTGGCGCAGCCCCCGAGGGAGCACCGAACCTCATCCTTCCTGGCGGCCCACGGCGTCCTTGCCACCGACGGGCGGCGTGCCGCCCGGCTGCTGCAGGTACAGGCGCATGTGGTTGATCTTGCCGTGGCCGTCGAGGCCGAAGACGATCGCCTCCGGGATGTCGGTCAGCTTGCCGTCGATGGCGAGGCGCTCGGTCAGCTCGGTGAAGGCGAGGTTGTCGTCGACGTAGACGATGCGGTTGGGAACGAGCTCGTAGCCGGCCTGCAGGATGGGCACGACCCGCCGGAGGAACTCCAGGTACTCGTCAGCGCTGGAGATCACGTCGACGTAGGGGCCGATGCGCTCGAACCCCTGCTCCGAGAAGCACTCGGCCAAGCCGTCCCAGTCGCGGGCGGCGTAGCTGTCGAGGAACTTCTCGACGACGCCCATCGTATGTATGTTTAGGAGGAAAGCCGGCAGGGGTCAAGCCCGGGTCGCCGTCACGTCGCGGTCCGGTAGGTCTCGAGGCGCTCGACGAGGTCGTCGGGGTGCGCCAGCGCCGGCAGGTGGCCGCCCGCCATCTCGTCGGGCGTGATGCCGAGGCGGTCCCGCACGACGCCACGCAGGAACTCGGCCGGGAAGAAGCGGTCGTCGCGACACAGAAGAAACCTCGTCGGCACGTCCGGCCACGCCGCCAGCGGCCACGGCTTTTCCAACGGCGTGCCGGACTGGTGCCGTTCGCCTCGCGCGTACGCCTCGGCAACCACGTCCGACGGCACGTCGTGGAAGTACTCGACCATGGGATCGTGCTCGCCGCCGCCCGCCCAGCTTTCACGCTCCGCCTGCTCCCGCCTCGCCTGTTCGAATCCCGTGTTGGCCCACCAGTCGGCGGGCCGCTCGCCGGGCCGCGGCACCATCGCCGCGAGCAAGACGAGCAGCCGGACTGGCACCCGATCGCAGACCAGCGGAGCGGTGAACCCGCCGAAGGACTGCGCGACCACCACGAGTTCGTTGCGGTCGGCGCGGCCGCCGATGGCGTCGACGACTGCATCCGTGTACTCGGACAGGCCGGCGGAGTCGTCGTCGGACGGCAGATCGGGCGCCACCACGTCGTGACCCCGCGCCCGCAGACGGGGGACGACGAGGTGCCAGTACCAGGAGTCAGACGCCGCCCCGTGGATCAGGACATACGTAGCCATCGTCGATATGACGTCCGGCGGCGGCCGATCTCATCGGTCGAGCGCCGGGCCTGCGCATGCGTCGAAATGCACGGCGGCGGCCCGAGGTCCCGGAGGCTCAGGTGCCGTACTGCTCGCGCAGGGCAGGCTTCACCACCTTGCCCGTGGCGTTGCGGGGCAGCCCGTCGACGACGATCACCGACGTGGGCTTCTTGTACGAGGCCAGCCGCTCCCTGCACCACGCGATGATCTCGTCCTCCGTGGGCGGCGAGACCGGATCCGCTGCCACCACCACCGCGCGCGGCGTCTCGCCCCACCGCGGGTGGGGAACGCCGATGACCGCCGCCTCTGCGACATCCGGGTGCGCCGAGATCGCCGCCTCGACCTCCGGGCAGTAGATGTTCTCGCCGCCCGAGATGATCATGTCGTGGCGCCGGTCGACGACGTAGATGTAGCCCTCCTCGTCCATGCGGCACAGGTCGCCGGAGTGGAACCAGCCGCCGGACATGGCCTCGGCGTTGGCCTCGGCCATGTTCCAGTAGCCCTGCATGACCGTCGGCCCGCGGTAGACGATCTCCCCGACCTCGCCACGCGCCACGTCGTTCATCTGCTCGTCCACGATGCGCGCCTCGACGTTGACGACGGGCTTGCCGACCGAACCGCGCTTGCGCTCGGCGTCCACGGCATGCAGCAGGCACGTCACCGGGCTCATCTCCGTCTGGCCGAAGAAGCTGAAGATCGGCACGCCCGGCAGCGTCCTGCTCATCTTCTCGAGCACGTGGACGGGGGTGTTCGCCGCCCCCCAGGACACCCGGCGCAGGCGCAGATCGCGATCGCCCGCAGCGGCGACGTCGCACACCTCGTCCCACTGCATCCCCACGAAGACGCATCCGGTGACCCCGTAGCGCTCGAGGTCGTCCACCGCGCCCTTGGCGTCGAACTGCCCGGACCGCACGATCACCGAGCTCCCGCCCGCCATCACGTACGGCAGGATCCCCACGAGCCCGCCGATGTGGAACAGCGGCAGGTTGGCGTACCAGACGTCGTCCTCGCCACCGATGCCCTGCTCGATCATCGAGTTGAGCGTCTGCATCACGACGTTGAAGTGGGACAGCACGGCACCCTTGGGGCGGCCGGTGGTACCCGAGGTGTACATGATCAGCGCCGGCGCGTCCTCGGGCACGTCGATGTCGAGCGGGTCTTCGGACTCGGCGGCGAGCACGTCTTCGTAGCTCTCGACCCGGGCGACGCCGTCGGATGGCGCGGCCGCCTCGGTTTGGCCCAGCACGATCACCGTGTCGAGGGTCGCCAACGAGGGGCGCACCGCATCCACCAGAGGCAGCAACGCCTCGTCAACGATGACGGTGCGGGCGCCCGAATCGCCGAGCACGTGCTCGACCTCGTGCGGCACGAGCCGGAAGTTGACCGGCACGACGATCGCCCCTGATCGCCAGCCGGCGAAGATCGCCTCGACCATCTCGATGCTGTTGCCCATGAGGACCGCAAGCCGGTCGCCCGGGCCGACGCCGCGGGCGCCCAGCCCGCGTGCGAGCCGGGTCACGCGGCGGTCGACCTGACGGAACGTCCGGGAATCCTCCCCGCACACCAACGCCACCCGCTCCGGGTACTTGCGGGCGATGCGGGCGAGCTGCTCGCCGTGCGACATCCGCCGCGCCGCGTCGAGTGCCGGCGTCCCACCTACCGTCGCGCCGGCCGAACCCCCCATGTCATGTCTCCTCGTCGTTGCCTGCCCGTGCTTGCCAGCCCTACTTTTGGGCGAGACTATCTTATGTATGATACTGAAGTTAGGTAGACTGGCGGTCGACGAGGGGGCGTATCCAAGAGCTGTCTCCGGATCGCACCGCTAGGGGGCGGAGCCGCATGGACTACGAGCTTGGTGAGCAGGCTGACCGCCTGCGGCTGCGGCTGCGCCAGATGGTCGAGGAGCATCTGCCCGAGGGATTCCTTGGTGCCTTCACCGACGATCCCGAGGATCTTGCCATCACCCAGCGATTCTGCAAGCTCCTGGCGGCCGAGGGGCTGCTCGCCAAGGCCTGGCCCACGGAGTACGGGGGCGGCGGCAGCAGCGTGTGGGAGCAGACGGTGGTGCGGGAGGAGATGTGGGCCCATCATGAGCCCCGGGGCCCGCAATACATGGGCATCAACTGGGTGGGCCCCGCGATCATGCGGTTCGGCACGCCGGAGCAGCAGGCCCTGCACCTGCCCGCCATCGCCGCCGGCGATGTCATCTGGTGCCAGGGCTTCAGCGAGCCCGACGCCGGTTCGGACCTCGCCTCGCTCACCACCCGGGCGGTGCCGGACGGCTCCGGCGGGTGGCGGATCACCGGCCAGAAGGTCTGGACGTCCTATGCGCTCATGGCGCAATGGTGCATCCTCGCCGCCCGCACGTCGGTCAAGGCGGCCAAGCACAAGGGCATCACCATGTACCTGGTGCCGATGGAGAGCCAGGGCATCACGGTGCGGCCGATCCCCAACCTGCTGGGGCCTCACCACCTCAACGAGCTGTTCCTCGACGAGGTCAGCGTCGGTCCCGACAACGTCCTCGGCCCAGTGGACGCAGGCTGGAGCGTGATCCGCGAGGCGCTCAAGTTCGAGCGGATCGGCATCGCCCGCTATGCGCGCTGTGACCGGCTGCTCACCCTGCTCCGCGAAACGCTCGGCGATCGCTGGGCCGAGCTCCCCGCGGCGCTGCGGGCCCGCTGGACTCGGGCGCGCGTCCACACCCGGGCGGCGATGGTCCTCGCCTATCGGGTCGTCGACGCGCAGGCCCGGGGCATCGTGGACGACGCCGACGCCAGCGTCGCGCGGGTCGCGGCGACGTTGTGCGATCAGGAGGTGGCCGAGGTGCTGCTAGAGGCACTGGCGGCCCAGGCGGTCGACGACGGCCACACCCGGCATCCGGTCCTTCACGGCGCGGTCGAGGACCACTGGCGGTACGCGCAGGCGGCGACGGTGGCATCGGGAACGATCGAGATCCAACGGATGCTCGTGGCCCGTGGGGCGCTGGCGGGCGACATCCGATGAACCTCGAGTTGCCGGAGACGGCGATCGACTTCGGTGCCGCGGCCGAGCGGGCGTTCACCGACGCCGGCGGCGTGGACCTCGCACGCCGCGCCGAGGCGGAGCCCGGCCTGCGCGCCGAGCTGGTCGGCCCGCTGCTCGATCTGCTCGGGGCGCTCGACCTGCGGGTGACCGACGACCTCGACACCGCACTGGCGGGCGGCGAGCTGTGCCGGGTCGCCGGGCGCTGCGCACTGCCCTACCCCGTGATCGCCGTCCTGGCATCCGGGATCCAGGATCAGCTGCCGGCCGCGCTCGTCGACCCCGTCGTGCCCCGGGCTGATCACGGCGACCTGTTCCCCCACTGGCGGCTGGCCGCAATCGATGGGGCCGTGTGGAAGGGGCGGCCCGAGGGCCCGCCGCTCGGCACCGAGCTGGGCCCCTTCGTCGTGGACATGGTCGCCTCCGCGACCGACGCCGAGCCGGTCGACGTGCCGATGCTGCTCACGCTGACCGCCTGGCAGACCCTCGGCACCCTCGAGCGTGCATTGGAGCTCGCCGTCGAGCACGTCAACACGCGCCACCAGTTCGGCGGCCCGCTGGCCCGGTTCCAGGCGGTGCAGTTCCAGATCGCCGACGCCGCCGTGGCCGTCCAGTCGCTGCGTGTGCTGGCCCACTTCACGCTGTGGCGCCTGTGGGTGGCGCCGCTCGACCGTCTGGTGGACGCCCTGGCCCTGCGGGCCCAGGCCCTCGAGAGCGCCCACGCCGTGCTGCGCACCAGCCACCAGCTCCACGGGGCGATCGGCTTCTGCGACGAGCACGACCTGTCGATCCTCAGCCGCCACGCGCAACCCCTCCTCCGCCTGTCGGCCGGGTTCGAGGCCACCACCGAGCAGCTCATGGCCGCCGTCGACCACACTGGGTTCGACAGCCTGTTCGACGCCGGCGCTACCGCACGTGCCGCCCACAAGGGGTGACAGGAGGGGTATATGAGCAAGGTGGCGGTCGTCACCGGGGGGAGCGGCGGCATCGGCTTCGCCTGCGGCGAGGCGCTGGCGGCCGCCGGGTACGACGTCGTCCTGACCGCGCGCCGGCCCGAGCCGCTGCGGGCGGCGGCCGACAAGCTCGGCGCCCGCTGGGTCGCGGCCGACAGCGCCGACGAGGGGCAATTCGCCGCCGTGGTCGCGGCCGTCGACCACGTCGACTTCCTGGTTCACGCCGCCGGCATCCTCGACGGCACGTTCGTGCGCAAGGAGGCGCCGGAAACGTTCGACCTTGTCATCCGGGCGAACCTGCGCTCGGCCTTCGTGGCCACCGCAGCCGTGTTGCCCAAGATGTCTCCGGGTGGGCGGATCGTCTTCGTCTCCTCGACGGCCGGGTTCCAGGGCATGAAGGGCCGATCGGCCTATTCGGCCTCCAAGGCCGGTATAAACGCCTTCGCCCAGTCGCTCGCCGCCGAGGTGGCCCGCGACGGCATCAACGTCCACGTGGTGGCGCCGGCACCGGTCGACACCCCCATGCTCGACCGGGTGACGTTCCCCATGCACGTGCTGAAGTCCCGCGACATCGCGGACGTCGTCGCCTTCCTCGATCGCCTCGACCCGAGCGTCGTGCTGCCGGAGATCGTGCTGCGGGCCGCCGCCGAGGGTCCCCTCGCCTCCGACCCGATCATGCCCGAGGCGGCGGTCCTCAAGGCCGCGCGGTCGGCCGATCGCCCGGCCGAAGGGTCCTGAGGCCCGGGCATGTCGATCGACTACGAGCAGGACGCCCACGTCGTCACCATCACGATCAACCGCCCCGAGGCGCACAACTCCCTCGACATGGAGCACTTCCGCAGCCTGCTCGGGGCGTGGACCCGGTTCCGGGACGACGAGTCGGCATGGGTGGCCGTGGTCACCGGGACGGGCAAGGCCTTCTGCACCGGCGCCGACCTCAAGAGCTTCATCCCCGAGCTGACGGGCACGCTGGAGCGCCCCGACGGCTGGGACCGGATGGACGCCCTCCACGCCGTCCTGCACCGGTTTCCCATCTACAAGCCGATCATCGCCGCGGTGAACGGGGTGTGCGTCGCCGGCGGGATGGAGATGCTCGGCTCGACGGACATCCGCGTCGCCACGCCGGACGCTCGCTTCGCGGTCATGGAGCCCAAGCGGGGCCTGTTCGCGGGCGGCGGCACGACCGTCCGCCTGCTGCGCCAGATCGCGTACCCGCACGCCATGGAACTGCTGCTGACCGCCGACATGATCGACGCCGAGCGGGCGCTGACGATGGGCCTGCTCAACCGGGTCGTCCCCCCGGACGAGCTCATGCCCACGGCCTACGACTACGCGCGACGCATCGCCGAGAACGCCCCGCTGGCGGTGTTCGCCACCAAGCAGTCGGCGATCGAGGGCCTGTCGCTCGGCCTCGAGGAGGCGTTCGACAACGAGGCGCGGCACACGGACCGGGTCTTCGCGACCGAGGACGCCAAGGAGGGGCCGCGGGCGTTCGCAGAGAAGCGCTCCCCGGTCTGGCAGGGCCGCTGACGCAGCGCCCCCACCCCGTTCCGGCGTTCGGAAGCGCCGAAAACCGGCACACGCGAACGCCGGTACCGGCTCGTCGGGCCGCGCGCGGGGCTACGGGTGTGCCCAGCCGGGCGACGTCGGCCAGTGCCGCCGGGATCGCTTGCGCCGGTGATCCGGGTCGAAGCGGGCTGCGGCCTCGCGGTAGGCGCGGCCGGCGGTGGTCGCGGCGGCCATCCCCCAGTAGTCCATCTCGTACGACCAGCGACCGCCGCCGGCGTACTCGTAGACGGTGATGCCGGGGAAGTCGAGCGGCCGGCCGCCCGGCTCGGGGTTGTCGCGCCGGTTCTGCATGTGGACCACGACCCGGTCCCCGTCGACGACGTGCCACTCGTAGACGGTGTAGAGCTCCGGGAACTCGTCGTTCATGAGCTGCGTGCACCAGGTCCGGAACTCGGCCGGGGTCTTGCGGCCGTAGTAGTGGTCGATGTACACGGCCTCCTCGGTGTACAGGGCCGCCTGTGCCGCCCAGTCCTCCCCCACCGGGCCGACCCGCCACAGGTGCCGGAACGCCTCCTCCACCTCGCGGGGATCGTGCTCGTCCATGGCCGTCCTCCCCGTTCAGTAGCCCGCCACGCGGTCGACGACCCCGGCCAGGGGCTCGCCGGCGACGTACGACCGCAGGTTGTCGACGAACCTGTCCAGGAGCCGGCCGAGGGCTCCGGGCGCCGACCACGAGACGTGGGGGCTGAGTCGCACCCTCGGGTGCGCATACAGCGGGTGGCCGCTCGGCAGCGGTTCGGGGTCGGCGACGTCGAGCGTGGCACGGGCGACCCGCCCGTCGTCGAGGGCCTCGAGCAACGCCGCCTGGTCGATCAGGTGGCCTCGGCTCACGTTGACCACGTGGACGCCGGGTTTGACGCCGGCCAGCGCCTCGGCGCCCAGGAGATGCCACGTCGCCGGCGTGGACGGCGCGGCCACGACCAGGTGGTCCGCGGCCGCCAGAACCTCGGCGAGGTCGCACAGTCGCATCCCGGACAGCGGCGCCGGCGCGTCCGTCCGCCGGACGAAGCACACACGCATGCCGAACGCCAGCGCCCGTCGCGCCACCTCGGTGGCGATCCCGCCGGCGCCGATGAGGCCCAGCGTTCGCCCCTCCAACCCGCCCAGCTCCGCCATGGCCCAGTGCTCCGGCGGGTCGTGGACCCACACGTCGGGCAGCTGCTTCTCGAACGCGAGCATGGCCGCCAGCACGAACTCGGCGATGGGCACGGCGCTGGCGCCGCGGCTGCAGGTGAGCGTCACCTCGTCGGGCAGCGCATCGATCGGGAACCTGTCGACGCCGGTCGACAGCGAATGGACCCAGCACACACCGCGCGCCACGACCTCACCGAGGTTGGGCGTGCCCCACGGGAGCGTGAGCAGGACCTCGCCCCGGACGTCGTCGAGCAGGGCCTCGTCCGCCGGCACATCCACCACCCGCGTAGCGGGGACGGCGTCGACGATCCGCTTCGCAGCGTTGCCGCCCAGATGGTTCAGGACTGTGGGCGTGCCGGCGTCAGAACGCACCTCTAGCCCGCGCGTCCGCCCTCGACCGGCGCGTCGCCCCCCGGCTGCTTGATGAACACGCTGACGTGGCCGATCAAGCCGGCATCGTCCCGCTCGAACACGATGCATTCCGGGTAGGTGGTCGGCTGCCCGTCAACCTCGAACGTCTCGCTGAGCTCCACGTACGACAACCCGTCCGAGGCATGCGTCACGCCGGCTGACCCGCAGCTCGTAGCCCCGCAGCGACGTGATGATCCCCCGGAGGAAGTCGACGTAGGCCTGCTTGCCCTCGACCACGTCGCAGAAGGGCCCGTCGCGCACCAGCCCCTCGTCGGCGATCGTCGCCGCCAGCCCATCCCAGTCGTGGGCCGCCATGCACGCCAGGTAGCGCTCGACGGCGGTCGTGGTGTCGGTGCCGGTGGTTGCGCTCACGGGACCTCCTCGCCGACCGCGGCGGCCACCGCAGTCTCGTCGACACCCAGGTAGTGGTCGAGCAGGTCGGCGCCCACCCCGTCGGCGGGACCGGACCACACGACGCGGCCGCGGCGGAGGATCAGGGCCACGTCGGCGAGCTCCAGGGCCCGCTCGATGAACTGCTCGATGAGCACGATGGTGACGCCCGCCGCCTTGGCGCTGGCGACCACCTCGAACGTCGACGCCACCAGCTTCGGCGCCAGGCCCAGCGACAGCTCGTCGGCCACGAGCAGGCGAGGCGGGGCGGCGAGCACGCGGGCCAGCGCCAGCATCTGCCGCTCGCCACCGGAGAGCGTCGCCCCCGCCTGGCGCCGGCGCTCGGCCAGTACCGGGAACAGCTCGAGCGCACGGTCGATCGCCGCAGACCGTTCGGGCTTGGGAACGGTCCGGCTCACGGCCAGGCGGAGGTTCTCGGCCACCGACAGCCCCGGGAAGATGCCGCGCCCCTCGAGCACGTGGGTGACACCGGCGCGGGCGACCCGGTGGGCGGGCCAGGAGGTCACGTCCCGGCCGTCGAGCCAGACCCGCCCCGCCGTGGGCGTGACCAGTCCGGAGATGGCACCCGCCAGGGTGGACTTCCCGGCGCCGTTCGCCCCCAGGACGGCGACGACCGAGCCCCGCGGGACCTCCAGCGACACGTCGAAGAGCACCCGCGAGGCGCCGTAGTCGACGTCGAGCCCCTCGACCGACAGGAACGGCGCAGCGCCGGTCAACCGACCCGCTCCGTGCCGATGTACGCGGCCTGCACGACGGGATCGGAGCGGATCTCGGCCGGCGTCCCCGAGGCGATGCGCCGGCCGAAGTCGAGCACGTCCACCCGGTCGGACAGCCCGAGGACGAGCTCGAAGTCGTGCTCGACCAGCACCAGCGCCACCCCCTCGTCCTGGCACACGCGCAACAGGACCGACGCCAACTGCTCGGTCTCGCGGCTGTCGAGGCCCGACGACGGCTCGTCGAACAGCACGACCTTGGGCGCACCCGCCAGCGCGCGACCGACCTCCACCAGGCGTGCGGTGCTGAGGGGCAGCGAGTTGGCGGGCTGGTGCTGGACGTGCGTCAGCCCCAGGTTCTGCAACAGCCGGTCGACCCGCTCCCGCTCGCCGGCCCCGCGCGCCCGTGCGCCGAGCCCGATCAGGTCGCGCAGGTAGCTCTGCCGGCCGTGCAGCCAGCGATAGCTGACCTCCAGGTGCTCCCGGACCGTGAGCTCGGCGAACAGGTGGGCGCGCTGGAACGTGCGGGCCAGGCCGCGACGAGCCCGTTCCTGGGGCGGGAGATGCGTGACCCGCTGGCCCTCGATGAACACCTCGCCGGGCGACGGCTGGAGCAGCCCCGACAGCACGCCGAAGAGCGTGGTCTTGCCGGCGCCGTTGGGGCCCACGACCCCGAGGATGCGACCCGGTTCGACCCGCATGCTCACGTCGTCGAGCGCCGCCAGGCCGCCGAAGCGCACGGTCACGCCGCGGGCCTCGAGCAGCGCTGGCTCGGGCTCGCCCGTCGCCCCGTTGGTCCGCGTCGCTGCCACTGCCGGCACCCTCAGGCCGCCTGTGCCGTGGGCTCGGCCGCCACGGGCTCGTCCGCGGCACGCGTCCCCCGGTCCAGGCGCAGGATGTGCCGCCAGTGATCGACGGTCTGGGCCACGATGCCGCGCGGCTCGCGGGCGACCAGGATGGCGCCGAGGCCGAACAGCATGACCGGCACCTCGGCATAGGTGTCGGGCACGTAGGCGCTGAACAGCGCCGGGAACAGCGAGAACGCCACCCCGGCCAGCAGGGCGCCGACCACGCTGCGCAGGCCCCAGGTCACGACCACGGCCAGCCACACGATGCCGATGAGCGCGTTGAACGAGGCCGGCGTGGCCCGACCCGAGAAGCTGGCCATCAGCCCGCCGCCGACGCCGGCGATGAACGCCCCGATGGCGAACGTCGCCACCTTGGACCGCTCGGTCGCGACGCCGATCGTCCGGGCTGCGAGCTCGGACGACCGGATGGCCGCCAACGTCAGCCCGGTGGTGGAGCGCCGCACGTTGAGGACGAGCACCGCCGCCACCAGGAACACGCCGAGCGCGAGGAAGTAGAAGCGGAAGTCGGTGTCGAACTCGAAGCCGAACAGCGACGGGCGCGGCAGGAACTGGCCGGCGTGGAGGTTGTCGATGCGGTCGATGGAGAACAGGGCGCTGTCAGCCAGCACCGCGAAGCTGAGCGTCGCCAGTGCCAGGTACAGCTCGCCGAGCCGCAGCCCGAGGACGGCCACGAGCACGCCGAACGGCACCGCGCCCAGCGCCGCCACGAGGATGGCCGGCGTGGCCGACCAGCCGTAGAACTCGGTGAGCTGCGCCGCCCCCATGGCCCCGATGCCGGCGAACGAGATCTGGCACAGCGAGATCATGCCGCCTTCGCCGGTCACCAGGACCAGCGACAGCATGGCGACGGAGACGGCGACGCCCGAGGCCACCACGCCCAGCCAGAACGACGTCAGCACGTAGGGGATCGCGAACACGGTCGCGACCAGCACGACCCCCACGGCCACACGCGCGTACCGCTGGCCGGCGCCGGTGGCCGCCGTCCGGGTCAGCAGCGCCGTGGTGGGCGCCTCCTCGCCGCCACGCCGGTGCTGCCGCAGGCCGTACGCCACGAGGAACACGATCATCACGACGAACGGGATGCTCGGCCGCGCGGCGCGCGCCAGCCAGCCCGAGTCGGGCAGCACCTTGGTGACGAGCGTCTGCGCCAGGCCCAGGCCGAGCGCCCCGACGAACGTCCACGGGAGGCTCGTCAGGCGGCCGATGACGACCGCGGCGAACGACGAGATCAACAGGATGCTGAACGAGACCTCGTTGAGGCCGAGCACCGGCGTGAGCAGCACCCCGGCCAGCCCCGCCATCGTCGTGCCGATCATCCAGGCCGCGGCCGTGACCACCCCGGGGTTGATGCCCAGGACCGACGCCAGCGGCCGGTGGTCGACGACCCCGCGCACCGTCAGCCCGAACATCGTGAACCGCAGCACCACCGCCAGCGCCAGGCCGACCACCACCGCGCTCACGAACACGGCGATCTGGTTGGCGTTGAGGGTGACGCCGAAGACGTCGACCTCCGGCACCGGGGCCGTGAAGAACCCCGGGGGGAGCGCCGGTTCCTCGGCGATGAACAGCGTCTTGGCGATCGGAGGGATGGCGACCGAGAGCCCGATCGTGGCCACCAGCTGCACGGTCGTCGGGGCGTCGGTCAGGCGCCGGAACAGCACCGCCCACAGCAGCAGGCCAAGGAGCGGGGCCACGACCCCGATCGAGATCAGCGCCGCGCTCCACGTCGACCATCCCCGCTCGGTGTTGAGCTCGTAGAAGAGCAGGGCGATGAAGAACGCCAGCGCCCCCTGGGCGAAGTTGAAGATGCGGGACGAGACGTAGGTCAGGACGAGGCCAAGCGAGGCGATGGCGTAGATCCCGCCGAAGACGAGCCCCGAGACGATCAGGACCTTCACGGGCGAGCCCCTGCCGACGCCACGCTGTTAGGACCTGAGCGAATAGCCACGTCGTCTGGGCTCACGGTGGTCAGCGCTACCGGAGGCCGAGCTGTCTCGCCTGGGCTCACGCTGCAAATCCCGTACTGCTCTGTGCCCACATGCGGGCCTATCCGCTCGGCCTCTTACTCGATGACTTCGCCGCAGAAGGCCTCGCCCTCGGTGACGGGCACGAACTCGCCACCCTCCACCTTGACGTAGTGGAAGCAGAGCCCATACGGCTGCCCGAAGCTCGCCTCGAAGTCGACCGCCGGGTTGAGGAGGCCGTCGGCGTCGAAGTCCGTCACCTGCCGCAGGTTCTCGATGAACGCCTCACGGGTGGGGCACTCCTCCCCGGCCTCCTGGATGCCGCGGATCAGCAGGTCACCGATGGCCCAGCCCTGCTCGACCTCCTGGGCGGGCGGGGTGTCGGGGCTGTACTGCTCGAGCGCGTCGAGCAGCTCCTGGTGGGCCGGCAGCTGCTCCTCGAACGGGACCAGGTCGGTGGAGAAGTACACGCCCTCGGCGGCGTCGCCCGCCTGCTCGAGCGTCGTCGGGCTGTATCCCGCCGGGAACAGGATGACCTTCATGTCCCCTCCGGCCTGCCGCACCGCGGAGGCGGCCGCCGAGCGCGTTCTGGGTGATGATCGGGAGGTAGAGCCCGTCGGCGCCGCTGGCCGCGACCTCCTCGGCCTCCGCGGTCCACTCCGTGTTGGCGTACGGGGCGTCGGTGCTGTTGAAGACGACCTCGCCGCCGGCGGCCTCGAACGACGTCTGCATCCCCTCGGCCGCGGCCTGGGCGGAGGTCTGCGCGTAGCCGAGGATGGCCAGCTTCTCGACGCCCTGGTCCCGCAGGAACTCGCCGCCGGTCGTGGTCGCCGTGGGCTCGGGGGAGTTGCTTCCGCTGTAGCCGAACATGTTGTCGAACATGCCCCACTCGGGGTTCACGTTGTAGCCGACGACCGGGACGCCCTCGTCGTTCAGGTAGGGCGCAGGCCCGGCGATGACCGAGGAGGCGGCCATCACGGCGAAGACGTCCTGCTGCTCGACCAGCTCACGGGCCGCGGCCGTGGCCCGGTTGATGTCGGCGGCGTCATCGGCGGTCTCGATGACGATCTCGCGCCCACCGATGCCACCGTCAGCGTTCAGCTTGTCGATGCGCGCCTTGAAGCCGGCCTGGTGGAGGCCATCGAACGCGGCAGCCGGCGTGGTGAGCGACGACAGCTGGCCAATCTTGATCTCGTCGGCGCTGACACCGGGCGAATCACAGTCCCCGCCGCCACCCCCGGCGGCGTCCGACTCCGAGCCGCCGCCCGACGTGGTGCCGCTGTCATCGTCGTCGCCACAGGCGGCGGCGACGAGCGCGACGATGACCAGCAACAAGATCCCCAGACGGCCGACGCGGCCCTCCATCACAGCCTTCACGGCACCCCTCCTGCCATGGTTGGTCGACCTGTCCTTCGGCCGCATCTATCTATGTAACATTCATAAGATACAAATAGTAAGGGCAACGGGTCAACCGCCGCCGGGCCCGGCGGCGTCGGATTCGCCGGGCTCGT
Organism: uncultured bacterium; assembly: GCA_963756425.1. GTDB lineage: Bacteria > Actinomycetota > Acidimicrobiia > Acidimicrobiales > VFJN01 > DASQUK01. The sequence goes on from CAVWNW010000003.1 coordinate 127,923, forward strand.
GACCTGATGTGAAAACCTTTCAGATGATGACGAGGGCCAGATGGTGATGACCGGTCGATTCCAGGGGCGCACGCGGCAGCTGAGCCAGCCAGCGCGTGGCCGAGATGGTGGCCGACATCCTCCGAGCACGGATCGTCGACGGTGAGCTGGCGGACGGCGACCTGCTTCCCAAGCAGGACGACCTGCTCGACGAGTTCCGTGTGTCCCGGCCGTCGATCCGAGAGGCGATGCGCATCCTCGAGACCGAGGGCCTGATCAGCGTCCGCAGGGGCAACATCGGTGGCGCCGAGGTCCACGCTCCGAAGGCGAGCAACGCCGCCTACATGCTGGGCCTGGTGATGCAGTCCCACCACGTCGACCTGGCCGACCTGGCCGAGGCCCTGCGCATCCTCGAACCCGATTGCGCGGCGCTGTGCGCGGCGCGCGACGACCGCGGCAAGGCCGTGGTGCCCCGGCTGCGTGAGCTGAACGACCAGGCCGAGGCCCACCTCGACGACGGCCCCGAGTTCACGCGGCTCGCCCGCCAGTTCCACGACGAGATGGTCGAGTCGTGCGGCAACACAACGATGATCCTGCTGGTCGGCACCCTCGAGACCCTGTGGTCATCGCTGGAGTCGCAATGGGCCGAGACCATCGCCGCCGAGGGCCACTACCCCGAGGTCAGGTTGCGGAAGCTGGTGCTGAGGGCCCACGCCCGCCTGACCGACGCCATCGACGCCGGCAATCGCGAGCTGGCCCACCGCACCGCCCGCAAGCACCTCGACGAGTCGCAGCGGTACGTGCTCGCGACCAACGGCGACCACCGGGTGAACATCACCGGCCTGCGCTCGCACCTGGCGCCGGCGCCGGGCCGCGGCCCCGACGCGTATCTGGGCTAGCGCCGGCGCTTCGCCGGCCCTCGTCACGCTGGGCAGGCAGCGACTCCCGAGGCAATAGGTTCCACTGAGACACGGATGAGGCAATAGGTTCCACCGTCGGAACTCATTGCCTCCGGCTTGCCGCGGCGGAACCGATTGCCTCGGGTCTCGGCCCTCGTTGGGCGCTACGCGAAGTGCTTCGCCAGCAGCGGTAGCTCGCCCATGCTGTCGGGCGGGACCAGGTAGCCGGCCTCGTCGCGGATCTCGTAGAGGTGGGCGTCCACGTCCTCGATGGTGAGGTCGGGCTTGAAGTACCCGGGCGTCACCGCAACGAAGACCCGGCCGACACGCCCTCCCCCGACCGTGAAGACCTCGCCGGTGACCGAGCAGCGCTCGTGCGCCAACCAGGCGGCGACCGGGGCCACGAGCTCGGGGTCGAGCCAGTCGTGCATGTCGCCCAGCAGGCCGTCGGTCATCCGGGTCCGGGCCATCGGCGCGATGGCGTTCACCCTGATGCCGTGGGGCCCGCCCTCGATGGCGAGGACCCTGGTCATGCCCACCACGCCCATCTTGGCGGCGCCGTAGTTGGCCTGGCCGAAGTTGCCGAGGATGCCGCTGGCCGACGACGTGAACACGACGCGCCCGTAGCCCCGCTCCCGCATGACCCGCCAGGCCGGGAGGGTGACGAAGAACGAACCCCGCAGGTGGACGTCGAGCACGGGATCCAGCTCGTCGGGCGTCAGGTTGTGGAATGCCCGGTCCCGCAGGATGCCGGCGTTGTTGACGACGATGTCGATCCGGCCGAACGCCTCGAGCGCAGCGGCGACCAGCGCGCGGCCCCCCTCGGGCGTCGCGACGGTGTCGGTGTTCGCCAGTGCGACGCCGCCGCTGTCCTCGATCTCCTGTGCCACGGTGGCGGCCGGGCCGGCCGATGCCCCGGCGCCGTCGACCGAGCCGCCCAGGTCGTTCACCAACACCTGCGCGCCCCGGGCGGCCAGCAGCAGCGCGTGGGCGCGGCCGAGGCCGTTGCCGGCACCGGTCACGATCGCCACCCGGCCGTCGAACCCGAGATCCGCCATCTCCGCTCCCTCCTAGAGGCCTGCCGGCCGGTCGCCGATCACCTGGGACTCGTGCAGGCGGTCGAGCTCCTCGGCGCTCAGCCCCAGCTCGCCGCCGAGGACCTCGTCGTTGTGCTGTCCCAGGCCGGGGGCCGGCCGGCGGCACCAGCGGTCGATGCCGCGCAGCCGGGCGAAGGGCAGGCCCGCGTACTCCGTCGACCCCGTGTCGGGGTGGTCGACCGTCTCGAAGAAGCCCCGCGTCCGGAGCTGCACGTTGTCGACGACGTCGGGGGGCAGCACCACGGACCCCGCCGCGATGCCGGCGGCGGCGAGCTCGTCCACCACGGCGTCGCGGTCGCGACCCGCGAACCACGCCGACAACTCCCGGTCGAGCAGGTCGTGCGCGGCGCGCCGGCCGCCGTGCGTCGCCAGCTGGGGATCAGCCGCCCACGCGGGATCGCCGAGCACCCGCCGGAGGCCCGCCCACTGGTCGTCGCCGGCCACGGCCAGCGCCACCCACTGCTCCTCGCCGCGGCAGGCGTACACGTTCTGCGGTGCGGCCGCAGGCCCCCGGTTCCCCTCGCGCTCCAGCACGACGCCGTGCACGTCGTGCTCTATGACCTGCTCGGCGGTGACGTTGAGGGCCACCTCGATCATGGGCAGCTCGAGCAGGCCGCCCTCGCCCGTCCGGTCGCGCCGGGCGAGCGCCGCCATCAGGGCGAACGCCGCGTGGATGCCCGCCAGGGGGTCGCAGGCGCCGCGGGGTGCCATGGGGGCACCGTCGGGGTAGCCGGTCAGCCAGGCCATGCCCGACAGCTGCTCCATCGTGGGCGCGAACCCGACCCGGTCCCGCCACGGGCCGTCGAGCCCGAACGCCGGCATGCGCACGACCACGGCCCGCGGGTTCACATCGAGGAGCACGTCGTCGCCGAGGCCGAACGCCTCCATGACCCGGGGCGAGAAGTTCTCGATGACCGCGTCGGCGCCGGCGACCAGCCGCTTGGCCAGGTCGACGCCCTCGGGCCGACCCAGGTCGAGCGTGACCGAGCGCTTGCCCACGTTCACGCCGTGGAACAGCCAGCTGTGCTCCCACCAGCGCTGGGTGCCTGCGGGGGGACTGGCGGCGAAGCGGATGCCGTCGGGCCGCTGGATCGACTCGACCTTCACGACGTCGGCGCCCAGGGCGGCGAGGAAGTGGGTGGCGGAGGGGCCGGCCCAGAAGGCGGTGAGGTCGACGATCCGGATCCCGCCCAGCGGCAACCCCGAGCGCCCGGGCGCGGGGGTGCGCTCCGGCACCCCACGAGCAACTGGGCGCGGCGAGAGCCGCCAGGGCGGCCGGGGCTGTCGGAAGCCGGCCGGGTTGCGTCGGAACACCCCGCGCTCCACGAAGTGGTCCATGTCCGGGATCGACGCGCCGTTGCCTAGCGGGGCCATCGGGATGCGGAACAGGCTGGCGGTCTCGACGATCTCCTCCACCGTCCGCTCGGCGAACCACGGGCGGATCAGGTCGTAGACCTCGCGGCGGCGTGGCCACCGCCCCAGCTGGTACCCCAGCTCCTTGTCCTCGGCCAACACCGGCTGCCCGACCATCGTGGCGAAGTCCTGCCACTGCTGGCCCGTCACCATCGAGGTGCCCACCCAGCCGTCCTTGGCCGGCTCGATGGACGGCACCTCGATCGAGCGGGCGAAGGACGGGAGGTCCATGAGCCGGACGTGCAGCCACTCGAACGCCTGCATCGCCAGTGTCATGCACTCCAGCAGCGACACGTCCACGTGGTCGCCGGCGCCGGTGGCCGCCGCCCGCCGCTGCGCCGCGAGAGCCCCGGCGGCGGCGCAGACGCCCCCGACGTACTCCCCCACGCCGCCCCCGACCGACACCGGCGGCCGCTCAGGGACGCCGCGGAACCCGGTGGCACCGCACCAGGCCTGGAGGGTGAACTCGGTGGCCGCCCGCTCGGCCCACGGACCCGTCCAGCCGAAGTCGGAGATCGTGACCAGCACCGCGGCCGGGTTGGCCACCCGCACGGCATCGACGTCGACGCCCAGGCGCGCGGCGCCCGCCGGGGTTGCGGTCAGCACGACGACGTCGGCGCCGCCCAGCGCCTCGCGCCGGTCGGCCGCGTGTCGCACCTTGCCCGCCGCCAGGTAGTGGAACAGCGGCGCGTCGCCGTTCAGCGCCGCCCCGCTCGCACTCCAGCGCCGCAGCGGATCGCCCCCGGGCGGCTCGACCTTGACCACGTCGGCGCCGGCGTCCGCCAGGAGCTTCCCGCAGTATGCGCCGGCGACGCGCTCGCTGAGCTCGACGACACGCAGCCCCGCGAGGGGCCCGTCGGATGAGGGTGTCGCGGATGATGCACCAGGACGACGCACTAGCGGCCCGCTGAGCGGCGGCGGAACGATACGTAGCCGGCCCGCTCACGATCCCAGGCAGCATCCGTGACGCCCCGCGCCCGGAGCTCGTGCTTGAGCACGCGGCCAACGGCGTTCTTGGGCAGCTCGGCGCAGACCTCGACGTACCGAGGGACGGCGAAGTACGGCAGCCGCTCCCGGCAGAAGTCCATGAACGGGACGACCTCCAGCGCCTCGCCGGGCTTCGCCACGACGCACACCATCACGTCGTCCTCACCCAGCTCGCTGGGCACGCCGATGGCGGCGATCTCGGCGACCGCCGGGTGCCGCAGCAGCGCCTGCTCCACCTCGAACGACGAGATGTTCTCGCCGCGCCGCCGCATCGCGTCCTTCTTGCGGTCGACGTAGGTGAAGTTGCCCGCGTCGTCGAACCGGCCCAGGTCGCCGGTGTGGAACCACAGGTTGCGCATCTGCTCGAGGGTGGCCGCGGGCCGGCCGTCGTAGCCCTCGAACATCGTGTGGGGCCGCCGCGGCCGGCACACGATCTCGCCCACCGTGCCGGCGGGGACCTCGTTGTCCTCGTCGTCGACGATCTTCACCTCGAAGTCGGGGTTGGCCCGGCCCGAGGCGCCCGGCGGGTTGTCGACGGCGACGCCCGCGTACGCCAGCGGGAACGCCTCGGTGGTGCCGTAGACGGTGACGATCCGGCAGCCGTAGCGCTCCTCGATGTCGTGGTAGATCTCCTTGGGCACCGGCGCCGCGGACAGGAAGCGGATGGGCAGGTCCTTGTCGCGCTCGTCCGGGGGCAGGTTCCACAGCATCACCACCAGTGCGCCGGCGAGTGCGATGCCGGCGGCGTCGTAGCGCCGCACCTGGTCCCAGGTGTTGGTGACGCTGAACACCTTCTCCAGCACGCCGGTCCCGCCCGCCAGCATCGGGCCGAGGACGGTGCCGATCGCGCTCAGGTGGAACAGCGGCAGGGGGCCATAGACGGTCTCCCCGGGCTGGAGCCGCCAGCAGTCGACCATGGTCTGCGCCGCGGACAGCAGGTAGTGCTGCGTGACCAGAGCGCCCTTCGACCGACCGGTGGTCCCGGACGTGTAGAAGATGGCGCCCGGCCGGTTCCACGCCGGGCCTGCGGCGCCGGCCACGTCGCCGGTGTCGCCCTGCCGCAGCCGGTCGATGGGGTGCACGCTGATGCCGCCGGGTGCGCCGGGCAGGTCGCCGCTCGCCGCATCCCCATCGGCGCGCACGAAGATCGTCCGCAGGCTGGGGATGTCGGCCGCCACCGCCAGCAACCGGTCGGCCAGCGAGGCGTCGACGGCGACGGCCTTGGTCTGGCTGTCGCTGAGCTGGTTGGCCAGGAAGTCGCCGCGATAGGCGGCGTTGACAGGCACTGCGACGGCCCCGAGATAGGCGGCGCCGAACCAGGCGTCGATCCACTCCGCCGACGTCCCCATGTATATGGCCACGCGGTCGCCGGGTTCGATGCCCGAGGCCGCCAGCACGTTGGCGCTCGACACCGCCCGGGCGCGCATCTCGGCGTACGTCACCGGCTCGTCGAGGATGTACAGGAGCGGCTGGTCGGGGCGCTTCTGCGCCTGCTCGTCGAGGACCGAGGGGATCGTCAGGCGCTCGCCCACCGCCCACTCGCCGCCCATCACGAACCCTGCCCGTCGCCGACGCCGGCGGTTGCGCCATCCGACGGAAGCGTGTCCGGCGGGTAGAAGCGCTGCGCCCAGCGCCGGAGCGCGGCGTAGTCCTTGGCCTCCTCGACGGCGAAGTTGGGCTTGGGCAGGTACTTCATGTTCTCCCAGGTGAAGAAGTCCTGCTTGATGATCTCCTGCTGGAGCTGGATCCACTTCGCGGCCCGGCCCGTGGGCTTGTCGCCCGTGTCGCCGGGCTCCCGGATGCACGCCATCGTGAAGTAGTAGTCGGTGTAGTCGTCGTCGACGGGCGTGTGGCCCGTGATCTGGACCGAGGCCAACACCGCTGCGGGGAAGCGCACGAACCCGATGCTCAGCCCGAAGGTGTCGTAGACGACGGTCCCGTCGACGGGGCCGTCAGGCGTGAGCCAGGTCGTCTCGTGGGCGCCCCCGTAGTTGACGTCGACCGTGGCGTGGAGGTGATGCTCGTGCAGCTCGAACGACGTCGTCTGGGCGGGGCGGTCGCCGTGGTGAACCGGCTGGATGTGGTAGGGGTCGGCGGCATTCTCGACGATCATCTGCGGGTGGACCTTGACCCGGTTCAACATCCGCGAGTGGGGGTGCAGGGGGTAGTAGTCGCCGGTCTCCAGCTCGGGCACGTGGGGCGGGTCCCACGTCGGCTCGCCGCCGTCGCGGTCGAACCACATCAGGACCATCCCGCACCACTCCATGACCGGGAACGACTGGATGCTGACGTTCTGCTTGCAGCGCTCCTTCGAGTACGGGATGAGGGCGTTGGAGCCGTCGCCCCGCCAGTGCCACCCGTGCCAGGGGCAGACGATGTCGTCGCCCTCGACGTGGCCGCCGACACCCAGATGCCCGCCGAGGTGCTGGCAGTAGGCGTCCAGCACCGAGACCTCGCCCCCCTCGGTGCGGAAGCAGACGAGCTCCCGCCCGAAGTAGTGCAACCGTTTGACGTCCCCGGCCGCCACGTCCGACGACCAGGCCACCACGAACCATCCGGCGGGGTAGCGATACGACGACACGGCCAACGGCGAGGCCGGCTGGCTCTCGTTCACGAGCGACATCACACTCCCCTCCTCGCTAACTTATAAATGATTAGCAGGTCGCACGCTCCCGTGCCCATCGATAGTCGGGCTTGCCGCTGACGAGGCGCTCGATGCCGCCCACGGCGATGTAGCGCTTCGGCACTTTGTACCCGGCCAGCGCCCCACGGGCATGGGCGTCCAGGGCGGCACCGTCGATCGCGGCGCCGCGCCCCACGACCAACGCCCGCACCTCGTGCCCCCACCGGGCGGACGGCACGCCCACCACCAGGCAGTCGGCCACGGCATCGTGCGCCAGCAGCACCCGTTCGACCTCCTCGGCGAACACCTTCTCGCCCCCGGTGTTGATGCACACTGCCTCGCGCCCCAGCAGTGTGATCGTGCCGTCCGGGCCCTTGCGCACGGCGTCGCCCGTGACGGCGAAGCGCCCGAGCGGGCCGTGCCGGAAGACCCGGGCGGTCGCCGCCTCGTCGCGGTAGTAGCCGCGGGCAACGTGTTCGACGCGTGCGAGGGAACCCGGCTCCGGGGCCCCCGGCGCCACCGCCTTGCCGTCATCGTCGAGGACGTCGTTGCCCGGCAGGAGCGTGAACGACTCCTCGATGCAGTCGGCGGTGGCCCGGGCGATGGCCTGGAGCCCGGTCTCTGACGCGCCCAGCGAGTCGCGGATCTCGAGGTGCGGCACCTCGTTCAGCAGCCGGCGCTTGGTGGCGACCGAGAGCAGGGCACTGCCGGCGGTGAGGAACCGCAGGCTGGACGTGTCGTGCGACCTCACGGCCAGCGCGTCGGCGATCGGGACGCCGAGCGTGTCGCCGATGAGCATCCCGTCGGTGGCCCGCTCCTCCTCCACCAACCGCACGAACTCGGCGGCCGAGAACCCCGTGTCGGTGGGCAGCACCAGCGCCGTGCCGCCCCGCACGAGGGCCTGGAGGGCGACCGCCTGGGCGGCGAAGTGCACGAGTGCAGTGGTGCAGATGGAGCGCGGTGGCTCCTCCGCGAGCGCGACGTCGATGGCTGCGCCCGCCGTGGGCTCCGCCGCGGCGTCGAGCAGCTCGTGCCCGCGCAGCGACGTCACGAAGAACTCGCGGCTCGCCCAGAGCACCCCCTTGGGCGTGCCGGTGGTGCCACCCGTGCAGATCATCACCAGGTCGTCGGACGACGGGCGGGTCGCGCCCGCGGCCAGCGGCGCTGCGGCCGCAAGCGCCGCCTCGTAGTGCCGCGCCCCGGGCACCGTGTCGCCATCGGCCGCATCGCCCACCTGCAGGACCAGCGCCGGCGGGGCGGGGAGCAGGGGCAGCGCCGCCGCCACGACGGGGGCCAGCCGCCCCGAGAACACCAGGGCCCGCGCGTCCATCCGGCGCAGGAGGTCCGCCGTCTCCGTGGCGGTGTAGCGGGTGTTGACGTTGAACGCCAGGGCCCGGGCCGCCGAGGCCCCGAGGAACGCCTCGATGTACTCGGGCCCGTTCTCGAGCATGAGCCCGATGTGGTCGTGGGGGCTGCCGAGCGGCGGGACCTCGTCCGCCTCCCGGGGGCGCCCCAGCCCGCTCCCGGAGAGGACACCCGCTACCGACGAGACCCGGTCACGCAGCTCACCCCACGACACCCGCCGATCCCGGAACACGATCGCCGGGCGCTCGGGCGGGACCCGCTCGGACACCGCCCCGAACCACGACGCCGCGGCGTGTGTGGGCGGCGTTGCCGTCGTGACCAGGCGGTTGGGGGCGCTGTCGCGCTCCACGGGGGGTCAGCGGCCGAAGCCGCCGCCGTCGACAGCGATGCGTTGGCCGGTCACCAGCGTGCACCGGTCGGAGACGAGGAAGCGCACGACCGAGGCGATGTCCTCGGGCTCGCAGACCCGCCCGAGTGGCACGTTGCGGTCGAGGTCGTGGATGTCGTCGACGCCCAGGGCGCCCTTGGCTACGCGGCGGCCCATATCTGTGTTGACGAGACCCCCGGCCACCACGTTGACGCGGATGCCGTTGCGGGCCTCCTCGCGGGCGAGCGTGAACGCGAGCGCCTCGAGTCCCGCCTTCGCCATCGTGTAGGGGGCGGAGTTGGGGTCGAAGCTCTGCGTGGACTGGCTGGAGATCAGGACGACATCGCCTCGCGGCCGCGCCCGCAGGTGGGGTACCGCCAACTGGCAGACATGGTGGGCGCCGAAGGCGTGGATGCCCATGACCCGCTCGAGGTCGGCGATCTCGGTGTCGGCGACGGTCCGGCCGCGGTTGGTCACCCCTGCGTTGTGGACGACGGCGTCGAGCTGGCCGAAGCCGGCGACGACCGCGTCCACCATCGCCTGCGTCTCCTCGAGCGAGTCGACCGACGCCTGGAACGACTCGCCCCGCCGTCCCCGCCGGGAGATCTCGGCCACCGTCTCGTCGGCGGCGTCCTTGTCGCGGCGATAGTTCACCGCCACGTCGAAGCCGTCCTCGGCGAGGCCGACGGAGATGGCCCGCCCGATCCCCCGCCCGCCGCCTGTCACCAGCGCGACCCGACCGTTCCCGTCCATGCGCGGTCCCCCTCGTGCTCGGTCGCTCAGTCCAGGATCGTGGGATCGCGGCGCAGCTCGCGCCGGGCCATCGACTCGAACAGGCCGGTGAACTGGTGCGTGTTGAAGAAGTCGCCGTAGTTGCGGGCCGCGTCTCGGTTCATTGGCGTGCCGCCCCCGGCCGCGGCGATGTGCCAGGCCTGGTGGCAGCGCCACTCGAACGACATGGCCCGCAGGTAGGCCTGTTCGATGTCCTTGGCCAGCACCAAGACGCCGTGGTTTGCCAGGAGCCCGACGTTGGCGTCGCCCATCGCCTTCACCGCCGCCTGGGCGTTGCGGGCATCGTCGACGGCGCCCCAGTACTCGTCGTAGACCGCCACCTCGCCGTGGTACAGCGCGCTGGTCTGGTCGTAGACCTCGGGGGCCCGCCCGATGTCGGCCCAGATCGTCCCCCAGCGGGAGTGGTTGTGGATGGCCACGCCGACGTCGTGGCGAGCCTTGTGCAGTTCGACGTGCAGGGTGATCGCCGGCGTGATGGTCCACGGACCATCGAGCTCCTTGCCGTCGGCGTCCATGCGCATCACGTCACTCGCCCGGAGCTCGTCCCACGTCAGCCCGAACGGATTGACGAGGAAGGTGCCGTCGGCCTGCTTGTAGGTGATGTGCCCGGCGAGGTGGTCGTTGTAGCCCTCAGAGAACAGGCACCGGGCCAGCAGCGCGAGCTCCTGGGCCGGCGTCAGCTCCGGCAGGGCCGGCGCGTAGGCCTTGGTGACCTTCATCGCCTTCATCTGTGTGGGCTTGCCGCTGTCGACGGTGGTCATGTCGTTCACCTCCGCTCGAGGATGTTCTGGAGCCGGGGGCCGTAGAAGCGCAGCGCGTTCTCACCGAGGATCTTGCGCTCGACGTCCTCGGCCAGCCCCCGCTCACGGACGTGCTTCACCGCGCCCGGGTACACGGCGTCGTGGTGCGGGTAGTCGGAGGCGAACATCACGTTGTCGGCCCAGCCCAGCCCGAGGGTCGCCTCCAGGCCGGGCTCCTCGATCTCGAAGGTGAGCCACGACCGGCGGTTGATGGTCCCCTTGGGGTCGCCCCCGTGGAAGTCCTCGGGTGCGAGCTCGAAGTGCTCCTCGATGCGGTCCACCCACGTCGGCGCCCAGCCGCAGCCGGCCTCCAGGAAGCCGAGCCTGAGGCTGGGGAACCGCTCGAAGAGGCCCGCCAGCGTGGTGACGAGCATGCCGGTCATCTGCTCGAAGACGTGGCTGACGACGTGGCACCCGGCGTAGCTCGGCATGCGGTCGACCCCGACGGTGTCGAGGCCCGAGATGTACGCCTCGTGGAGCCCGACGGGGACATCGAGCCGCTGCGCCGCCTCCCAGAGCCGGTCGAAGTCCGGATGGTCGACCGTGCGGCCACCGACCTTGTTGGGGCGGATGACGCCGCCGACGAAGCCGTGCGCGTCGACGGCGCGTTCCAGCTCGGCGGCGGCCAGGCCGGGATCCTGTTGCGGCAGCAGCGCCACGCCGACGAGGCGATCGGGATCGGTGGAGCAGTAGCCGGCGAGCCAGTCGTTGTAGGCGGCGCACAGTGCGGCGGCGATGTCGGGGTTCTCGAGCAGCCCGAACATCATTCCCACGCTCGGGTAGAGCACGGCTGCGTCGATCCCCTCGTCCTCGAGCACCTGGAGCCGGACCCGGGGGTCGCGGCCACCCTCGCGGCGCTCCCCACCGGCCGAGACGTGGTTCTGCAGGCCGCCCGGGTACGGGTACTTCGACCGCCAGAGCCGCCCCTCGATCTCGTAGGTGACGTGGCCGCCGGCGACCGACACGAAGCGCATGGCGTGCGGCTGCATGGCCGCCGGGATGGCGTCGACGAGCTCGGCCAGGTTCTCCTCGACGTGCCCATCGGCATCGATGACCAGCGGCATCATGGCCCCCTCGAGCGTGGATCGACGGCGGCATCATAGGCCATCTCGGCCTTCATATAAAAGATATGTACGCTGGGCTGCGGCCGTGGTTCCGGCGCTCCAATGCGCCGGGAACCGTCGATCCGGAACGCCGGTTCGGCCGCGCTCGGGTCGCGGAGCCGTAGGGTGGCCAGAGACCCGCGGGCCGGCAACGGGGGTGATCGGTGAACGACGACGAGCGCTGGCTCGAGTTGGCGCTGGAGCAGGCCCGGCTCGGGCGGACCGAGGGCGGCGTACCCATCGGCGCCGTGCTGGTGGCCGACGGGCGGGTGCTGGGCACCGGGCGCAACCGCCGGGTCCAGCTGGGCAGCGCCATCCGCCACGGGGAGACCGACGCGATCGAGAACGCCGGCAGGCTGCCGGCCACCACCTACCGGCGGGCCACGATGTACACCACGCTTTCGCCGTGCTTCATGTGCGCCGGCACGCTCCTGCACTACGGCGTCGCCCGGGTGGTCATCGGCGAGAACGCCACCTTCCTCGGCGCCGAGGGTCTGCTGCGCCAGCAGGGCGTGGAGCTCGTCAACCTCGACTCGGCCGAGTGCCGACAGCTCATGCGGGAGTTCATCGCCGCCGAGCCGGCCCTGTGGCACGAGGACATCGGGGAGGAGGAGCCGGGATAGCGGGGCGGGACCCGGCATTCCCGAGGCAATGGGTTCCGGATCGGGGAGCTCGAGGTCATGGGTTCCGGCTTCGGAACCCATGACCTCGGCCTCGCCCTGGCGGAACCTATGACCTCGGCTCGCTCTCGCCTGCGGTCCTCCAGGCCCGGTCGAGCCGGGCTAGGCGCGAGGGGCACGACCTCGGTTGTCGATGACATGTGTGATGGACCTCCCGGAGTGGACGAACGCGTTCCTGGTGGGGACACGCTTCGCCCGGGAGGCCCACGCGCACGGGCTACGGCGACCGCATGGTGATTGGTCAGGCCGCGTCAACATCGGCGCATGGTGCGGAGCGTAACGCAGCGGCCGTTTCGGATCGCTCGATAACGGAGGGGCGGTCGATGGTCGACCGGGTCAGGGCCGAAGGACGTACCTCCCGCGCACGCCGCCCTTCGCGACCGCGCGGTGGGCGGTGGCCACCTGGTCGAGCGGGAGCACGGCGTGTACCCGCGCCGGTAGCCGGCCGCTGGCGGTGGCGTCGAGGAGCTCGGCGAGCCGAGCACCGTCGGGCTGCGTCACCACCACCTGGACGGTGACGCCGCGCTCCTCCGCCGGCGCCGCGCCCGGCTGCACGCCGACGAAGATGCCTCCGTCGCGGACCAGGGCGATGCCCTGCTCCTGGAGCACGGCGCCATCGGCTACCGCGTCCCAGCCGGGCGCGGCCTCGACGGTGAAGTCGGCACCAAGGCCGCGCACGAACCCCTCATCCTGCGCCCGGGCCAGTCCGGTGACCCGCCAGCCGCGGTCCTGGGCGAGCGAGGCGACGTACCCGCCGACCGCGCCCGCGGCCCCGGTCACCAGCAGGCTGCGGCCTCGGCCGTCGCCCAGCAGGTCGACGATCTGGGCTGCGGCCAGGCCGTTGAGCGGGACCGTGGCTGCAGATGCCAGGTCCAGGCCGTCGGGCACGAGAGCGGTGTCGCGCACCGGAACGACCAGTTGCTCGGCGTACGTGCCGAAGTCGCGGTCGAACCCGGTGACGAGCCCGGCGACCGGACTGCCGACCGGGAGGTCGACATCCGGACCGACCGCCGTGACGGTGCCGGCGAAGTCCCAGCCCAGGCCGGTGTGGTCGGGCTGGTCGATCAGCCCGCGCTCGTGGAACACCCCGGCGGCGAGCGCCAGGTCGACGGGATTGACCGTGGCCCCGGCGATCTCGACCCGGACCTGGCCCGGCCCGGGCTCGACGACGGGCACGTCGATGATCTCGATGGAGTCGGGACCACCCGGGGTGCGGACGACCGCGGTGCGGAAGGTGGTGGACATGTTCGCCTCCTGGGGTCGCATGAGCGGTGTTCCACCACCACGATCCACGAGTTACTCTCTATTGGGAAGTAGGTACTTCAAGGTGCGTATCTCACCGTGAGGTAGGAAGGAGCAGCCGATGCCCACGATGTCGGCGGCCGAGAAGCGGGCTCAGGCCAAGATGGAGTACGACGCGTTCCTGGCGAACTGTCCCAGCCGCCAGGTCCTCGACCGGATCTCCGACAAGTGGGTGACGCTGGTCTTGGCCGCGCTCGGCAGCGAGGGCCCGCAGCCCGGGCGAGACTGCGCCGGTGAGCCGCGGCCGATGCGCTACTCCGAGCTGTCCCGGCGGCTGGCCGGGGTCAGCCAGAAGATGCTCACGCAGACACTGCGCTACCTGGAACGCGACGGCTTGCTCACCCGCACGGTGACGCCGACCGTGCCCGTCACCGTCACCTACGAGCTGACCGACCTGGGGTCCTCGCTCCAAGACGTCATGGGCGGCATCAAGGCGTGGGCGGAAGAGCACATCGACGAGGTCCACGCCAACCGCGAGAAGTACGACACCCGAGTCGGCTAGTCAGCGGCGGTTACGGTGTCGAAATGTTGACGACTCCCGTCTGTGAGTTGTTCGGCGTGACCCATCCGGTGGTGCTGGGCGGGATGGGCTTGGGGACCAACCCCGATCTCGTCGGCGCGGTCTCCAACGCCGGGGGGCTCGGCATCCAGGGTTGCGCGGGCCGCCCACCCGACGACATCGCGCGGCTGGCGGCCGCCATTCGGGACCGGACCGACCGGCCGTTCGGCCTCAATCTGCTGCTGTTCATGGCAGGTGAGGCCGAATGGGCCGCGGCCGTGGCCACGCGTCCACCGGTCGTGTCGACGGCTTGGCCCAGAGCCGATCAGCCGCTCGCCGAGCTCTTCGACCTGGCGCACGAGGCGGGAGCCAAGGTGCTGCACATGGTGTCCACCGTGCCCGAGGCGGAGCGTGCGGCGGCGGCAGGAGCCGACGCGATCGTTGCGCAAGGCACGGAGGGCGGCGGCCACGTCGGGCTGATGGGGACGATGGTGCTGGTGCCGATGGTGGCCCGTGCCATCGCGCCCGTCCCCGTGATCGCCGCCGGCGGTCTCGCCGACGGTGCCGGCCTCGCCGCCGCACTGATGCTCGGTGCGCAAGGCGCGCTGTTCGGGACCCGCTTTCTCGCGACGACCGAAGCGCCGATCCCCGAAACGTACAAGCAGGTGATCGTCGACAGCGACGGCCACAACACGGTGCTGACGGAGCTACCGGACGTCGCCAGCTCGACCGTGTGGCCCGGCGCCTACGCCCGCATAGAACGCAACCGGTTCTACGAGACGTGGGCCGGGCGAGAGGGCGAGTTGCGCTTCCGCCACGCCGAGGCACTGGCATCGGCATGGCGAGCACTCGAAGCCGGCGACACTGACGACGCGTTCCTCTACACCGGCCAAACCGCTGGGCTCATCGACACCATCGAACCCGCCCAGGTCGTCGTCGAGCGGATCGTGACCGAGGCCACCGAGCGGCTACGCGGCACAGCGTTCGTCGGCTGAACGCCACCCTGGTGGGGAAGCCCGGCTGGGGTCGTGGGGCGTGGTGTTGCGGACGCGGCCAAGCGGGTCGGTGACCTCGAGGGTGGCATCGGGCAGGAGCTTGGCGTGCCACCCGGCCTTGTGGAGCAGGTGGTGGTGCCGGGAGCACAGCAGCACGAGGTTCGAGAGCTGCGTCGGTCCGCCGAACAGCCAGGGGCGGACGTGATGACCCTCGCACCAGGCCGCCGGCCGATCACAGCCCGGGAACCGGCAACGCTGGTCGCGGACGACGAGGGCGTTGAACAGCGGGGCCGGGATGGTGCGGGTGGCGGTGCCGTAGTCGAGGATGGCTGAGCGGCCTCTGGTGAGCACCCGGTGCAGGGCGGCGTCGCACAGCAGCCGCTCGACCGTCGTGCGATCGAGGCCTGTGCCATCGACGGTCGTGGCCCCGGCGCCGCTCAATGCCCGGAAGCGCTCGATGTCGAGGACGAGGTTGATGTGGGGACGGTGGCGGCCGGCGCGCCGCGTCCGTTGGTGGTCGAGGAAGAACCGGCAGACGTCGGAGAGCGCGTCGGCCCGGCGGGCGGCGGCACTGCGGGCCGGCTCGTCGTCGGCATCGGGGGTTTGGGCGATGCGCAGGGCGGTGGCGAGCAGTTCGCCGGTTTCGGCGCCCAGGTTGGCGTCGAGACGCCACCGGCCGGCGAGCGTCCGCGACAGGTGGAGATGGTGGGGCGACTCGGGCTTGGGGTCGCGGTGGGCGGTGGCGCAGTCGGACCATGCCCGCATGGCGGTGGCGACATCCCGCACGGGGAGGTCGACCAGCGTGGGCACCAGCGCAGCCTCGTGCTCGGCGAACAGATCGAGCGTCTCGGCGTCGAGGTTGCTGGCGATGGCCTCGACCTGGCCGGTCGACAGCACGCCGTCCCGCCAGGCCCCGGCGGTGATGGGCAGGTGCGCGAGCTTGCGGGCCCGCGACGTCGTCGCCGCAGCACGCGGACGGGGCATGGCCGCCCGGTCGACGAGCCAGGCGGTCATCGAGGTGGCGCCGTCGAGCTCCCAAAGACCGGCTCGGTCGTGCGCGGCCACGGCCGAGCTGATGCGGGCCTCCAGCCGATCGCGCAGCGCAAGCAGGGCCTCCAAGGCATCACCGTCAAGAGGAATGTCGAGCCCTTCGATTGCGCTCCCCAGCTGCTCGAACACGCCACAATCGTACACCAGTTCGCATACCCAGGCAAGCCGAAAACCCTGGTCAGAGCATGTTTTGGGGTAGCGGCGACCCGCACCAAGCCGGGGTCAAGGGCGGCCGAAGGCCGGCGCCAGCGAACCCTTGACGCCGGCGCACCCGAACCCGTCCAAGACCCAAAAATCGACCAGGCCCCGGCGGCCAGCCGGGGCCTGTAAGCCCTACAAACGCGAGCACCCCAGCCCAGGGCCTGCGTGCATCACACCGCGATCCAGTTGCCGTGGAACCCGTACGGAACCCTCGCCGGCACGTGGACACGGGCGACGTCCTCGAGCGTGCCGGCGTCCAGCAGCACGAGGTCGGTGCGGTCGGAGAGGTCGTCGTGCACGAAGCCCATCAGCACGCCATCGTCCTCGGCGGCATCAGGCCCCGAGGGCACGAACACGAACTCGCCGGCCCGGTGGGTCGGGCCGAACGACCGTGCCTCGCTGCGGCCCGCCACGAGGTCGTGCCTGAGGAGTGCGCCGGTGAGGTCGATGTCCCCGGCGTCGGTGCCGACGGCCGGGGCGTAGCCGAAGCGGTGGCGGTGGCCGGTCAGGCGCTCGTCGATGCGCGGGAACTCCTGGCCACGATCGTCGAGCCGCTCCTCGATCACCTTGCCGGCGGACAGATCGACGGTCCAGCGATCGAGCGTCGGCGGGCCCTCGTTGGGGCCCTGCCGGTCGGAGGCGAACATCTGGGGGTGGCGGACAACGTCGAGGATGATGCGGTCGCCGCCGTCGTCGTACGCATTGAGCGGGTGGAACACGTAGCAGGGCTCGACGTCGAACCAGCGCACGTCGCTCCCGTCGCTCTCGCGGGGCATCACGCCGACGCGGGCCGGGTACTTCGGGTTCCATGCGTACGGGAAGCCGTCGCCCCCGGATCCCATGGCGGCGGCTGCCATCCGGGCGGGCAGGCGTCGCTTGCCGATGAACTGCGAGGCGAGCCACCGGCTGGGGCGGCCGAACGGGCCGGGCGCCGACTGCGCCACGAAGTCGAGGTCGAAGGTCACGGGGAGGTCGTAGATCACGACGTGACCGGCCGTCAGCGAGAAGTCGTGCATCATCGGGCTGCCGGCGACCTCGACGTCGACGGTTCGGCGGACCCGGCCATCGGTGCCGGTCACCGTGTAGTGCACCTGGTTGCCCCACCCGAAGAAGTACGAGACCGCGTGCAGCTCGCCGGTCTCGGGGTCGCGGTGCGGATGCGCCGTGTACCCGCCGGGCAACGTGCCGTCGAAGTCGCACGGCCCGACGGTGTCGAGCTCGCCGGTGAGCTCGTAGGGGACGAAGCCGGCCTCGACGATGGCGAGGATGCTGCCGGCGTGACCGATGACGTTGGTATTGGCCGCGAAGTCGGGGCCGGCGGGGTCCGGCCCCGGCCTCGCGGGCTCGCCGAGAGCCTTCGCCACGTCGCGGGAGCGCACCCAGCGGTTGCGGTACCACTCGGCCTTGCCGTCGCGGAGGCGCACGCCGTGCACCATCCCGGAGCCGAGGAACCAGTGATACGTGTCCGGGTCGGGGGCGACGACCGGATTGGGGCCGTTGCGCAGATAACGACCGTCCAGGTGATCCGGGATCGTCCCGGTGACCTCCAGGTCGGTCGCCGTGATCTCCTCGTGAACCGGCGCGAAGTTGCCTTCGAGGTAGCGATTGCGGGTTCCCGCCATCCCACACTCCTCCCATAGCGATGCTATGGTAAGAATCGATAGCACTGCTATGGCATGCTGTCAACCATGAGCCCGAGAGCCGCCGACCCTGGCGTCCGCATGGCGTTGCTGGAGACCGCCGCCCGCATCATCGCCACCGAAGGCCTGGGGAAGCTCACCCTGCGCCGCCTGGCCAACGAGGTGGGCACCTCGACCATGGCGATCTACACGCACTTCGGCGGGATGACCGAGTTGCGGCGGGAGATCAGGCGCGAAGGCTTCGCCAGGCTCGGTGCCCGCGAGGCGGCCGTGGCGACCACCGGCGACCCGGTCGCCGACGTCTGGGCTCTCGGCATGGCGTACTACGGCAATGCCGTCGAGAACCCCAACCTGTACCAGGCGATGTTCATGGACGGTCCCGTCGACGAGGCGGACGCCGATGCCGGGCTCGAGACGTTCGGGCAGCTCGTGACCGCGGTGGAGCGCTGCATCGACGCCGGGCGGTTCGATCCCGCAGACCCCGTCGGCCTGGCGACACAGCTGTGGGCGCTCGTTCACGGGCTGGTGACGCTGCAGCTCGCACGCCTGTTGCCAGCCGACCGGGCACTCCCCTGCCTCGCCGCCGGGGCACGCAACCTCATGACCGCGTTCGGCGACGATCCCCGGGCCGTGGGATCGTCGATCTCCCGCGCCGCCGTCCGCGGCGCACGCCCACCGGTCCCCACCTGACGATCGGCGAGCCGCAAGGTGTCAGACGTCGACCTCGGTGCCGACGCCCCGAGCGTGCGCCGCCTCCAGGATCAACCCCGCCGCCGCCGCATCCTGCACGGCGACACCGACCGACTTGTACAGCGTGAGCTGGCCGGCGTCGGTGCGGCCACCAGGGTCACCCGCGGCGATCTCGCCGATCTCGCGCACCCGATCGGCGTCGATGGCGCCAGCCTCGATCGCCCGCGCCAGTTCCACCGCGCCGGCCGGCGGGGCGGCCAGGGCGGCCGTGCGGGACTCGACCACGACCAGCGCGTCCCGGATCGTCCGGATGTCGACCTCACCGTCCCCGGCGGTGTTGTAGCCGACCGAGTTCACGTGCGTGCCGGGACCGAGCCACTCCCGGCGGACGACCGGCTCGGCCGCGTGGGTGGCGGCGCACACCACGTCGGCCGAGCGGACCGCATCCTCGATCGACGGGAGCGCCGTCGCCGCGGTCCCCGCCTCGAGCAGGTCATCGACCACCGCCTTGGCCGTGGCGTGATCGCGCCCGGCGACCTGGACGGCCCGAATGCCGGGCAGCCGGGCGGCGGCCCGGGCATGACTTTGCGCCTGCACGCCGGTGCCGATCACGGACACGACGCCCGCGCCCTCGCGGGCCAACAGCCGTGTGGCCAGCATCGAGCCGGCCGCGGTGCGGGCGGCGGTCACGTGGGTGCCGTCCATGACGGCGAGCGGGGCACCGTTCGCCGGGTCGAAGCAGCAGATGATCGCCTGGTGCGTCGGGCGATCGGTGTTCTCGGGGAACACGCTGACCAGCTTCGTGGCCAGCGACCGGGATGACGGGAGGTACGCCGGCATCGCCGCCAACATGGCGTGGCGCTCGGTAACCGCGGCAGCCACCCGAGGGGGTGCTGACGCGCGACCCCGGCTCAGGTCGACCATGGCCACCGCCAGCGCATCCACCAGCCGGTCCAGATCGAGAAGGGATTCCACCTCGGTGCGAGAGAGGATCAGCATGGCGGCGCCTCCCAGACCCGAACGCCCGGCATTGTGTCACGGGCCGCATAGCATCGCCCGGTGATCGACCTGGACTGGCACGCCGCCGGCGAGCATCTCGTGTCCGCCCGAGCGGGCGACGTGGCGCTGCTCCGCCTCGACCGCCCGGCGAAGCTCAACGCCCTCACGCCGGCGATGCTCCCCGCCATCGCCGAACGGATCCGCGGCCTCGCTGCGGAGTCGGCCGGGTTGGTGCTCACCGGCACCGGGAGGGCCTTCTCGGCCGGCGATGACCTCGACGCCACGGCCGACCTGGACCGCGGGGGCTTCGAGGCGGTGATCGCAGGCTTCCAGGACATGACGCGGGCCGTGCTCGACACCGAGGTGCCGGTGGTGGCGGCGCTCAACGGCTTGGCGGTCGGCGGGGCGGCCGAGCTGACGCTGGCCTGCGACGCCCGGGTCGGCGGGCCCGAGGCGGCCTTCTTCTTCCCGGAGAACGGCATCGGCCTCACGATCTCCAACGGCTCCACTTACCTGCTGCCCCGCATCCTGGGTACCCGGGCCCTACCCCTCGTCCTCGCCGGGGGGCGGATCGACGCCGCCGAGGGGCTCCGGGTAGGGCTGTTGACCGAGATCGCCGACGATCCGACGCAGCGGGCGGTCGACATGGTGGGGGCGTGGGCCGCCGAGGGGCACGCGACCCGATGGCACCTGCGGTTGATGCGGCCAGACCCGACGGTCGTGGAGGCGGCGATGGCTCGCGAGACGGTCGCCGCCATGGAGGTGTTCGACGCCGGCATCGCCACCGCCGGCGCCGCCGCCTTCCGTGACCGGCGGCCATGACCGTCCCGCTTCGGGGGCTGCGCCCCCGCACCCCATCGTCGCCCGGCTCCCTGGCGGTCGCACGGCCGACCGGGCATGAGCTGCGCTCATGACCGTCCCGCTTCGGGGGCTGCGCCCCCGCACCCCATCGCCGCCCGGCTCCCTGGCGGTCGCACGGCCGACCGGGCATGAGCTGCGCTCATGACCGCCCACCTGCGTCGAGCTGCCGACCTGGACTGGACCCTCGGGGAGCTGGTGGAGCGGCGCGCCGCAGAGCACGGCGACCGGGTGCTGCTGCGATTCGGCGACGGCCAGACCCTGTCGTTCGCAGGGCTGGCGGCGCGGGTGGCCACCGTGCGCTACCTGCTGGCGGCGCGGGGCGTCGGGCCGGGGGATCGGGTGGCGCTGATGATGCGCAACTCGCTGCGCTACCCGGTGGCATGGCTGGCCGTCACCTCCGCGGGGATGGCGGCGGTGCCGGTGAACAGCCGGTCGGGTCCGTTGGACAGCCGCCACCTCATCGACCACAGCGGCGCCCGGCTGGTGATCGCCGACGACACCACCGCTGCGACGGTGCACGCGGCGATCGCCGGGATCGACCGGGGGGTCGCCGTCGAGGACGCGTCGCTGCCGGACTGGTCGCAGCCCGGACTGGGCCGCGGCGCGCCACCCGCCGACATGCCGGCGGGCGCACTCGCCGGCGTCCAGTACACGTCGGGGACGACCGGACTCCCCAAGGGCTGCATGCTCAGTCACCGCTTCTGGCAGCAGATCGGCCAGTCCTCCGCCGATGTGTTGCGGCTCGACGAGTCGAGCGTGCTCCTGAGCGCCCAGCCCTTCTCGTACATCGACCCGCTCTGGAACGTCGTGGCGGCCCTGCGGGCCGGCGCGGAGTTGGTGATCCTGGACGGCTTCCACCCGTCGACGTTCATGCGCTCCGTCGCCGAGTGGGGCGTGACCACCTTTTACTGCCTGGGCGCGATGCCGGTGCTGCTGATGAAGCAGCCGCCCGCGGAGCACGACCGCACCCACCGCCTCAGCCACGTGGCGTGCTCCGCCATCCCTCCCCGGCTCCACGCCGCCATCGAACAGCGTTGGGGCGTGCCGTGGTACGAGCTGTTCGGGATGACGGAGACGGGGCTGAACCTGGCCGTGCTGGAGGACGACCACGACGAGCTGGTCGGAACCGGCAGCCTGGGCAGCGTGATGAGCCACTGCGAGGCCAAGGTGGTGGACGACGCCGGGATCGAGGCGCTGCCCGGAGCGCAGGGCGAGCTCGTGGTGCGCGGCGTCGGGCTGATGGACGGCTACTACGAGAACTCCGAGGCGACCGCGGCGTTCTTCGCGGGCGGCTGGGCCCACACCGGCGACATCGCGGTCCGCGACTCCCAGGGCCGGTTCACGCTGCGGGGACGCATCAAGGACATGATCCGTCGCGGCGGGGAGAACGTGGCCGCCGCCGAGGTCGAGGGGGTGCTGGTCAGCCACCCCGCCGTGCTCGAGTGCGCCGTCGTCGCCATGCCCGACGACGACCTCGGGGAGGAGCTGCGCGCCGTCGTCGTGCCGGTCACGGGCGAAGCGCCGTCACCCCGGGAGCTGCGGGAGCACGTCGCCGAAAGGCTGGCCCGCTTCAAGGTTCCCCGTTACTGGGAGTTTCGCTCGGAGCTCCCGCACACGCCATCCGAGCGCGTCGCCAAGCATCGCATCGGTAGGCCGGAGGCCGACCTCATCGACCTGGCGGGTGGCTGAGCGGTCCCGGGCTAGTCGGCGTGCCCGCAATGCTCCTCGGCGGGCGGCACGTCGAGCGCCGGGTTGCGATCGAAGAACCCGAAGGGCGTGAGGAGGAAGCCGCAGTACTCGACCGGCATCACCGGCCAGTCCTCGGGCCGCACGAAGTGGGTGACGCCGAACGTGTACCACACCACCACGTCGGCATCGACGAGGGACCGGTCCTGCGCCGTCCAGCTGGGCAGGCCGTCGCGGCCCTCGTGCTGGTTCACGTAGTCGCCGGCCGCCCGCCGCTCCCGATCGGCGTAGGGCGTCACCCACAGGTTGTGGCGCGCGAACCCGGCGCGCTTACCGATCGGCGAGTCGGCGTGTGCGAACAGCGTCGGTGTGGTCGTCGCCGGGACGAGCCTGTAGGCGACGGGCTGGCCGAGGCCGTTGCGCGACTGCGGGTTCACGATCCGCCAGCTACGCGACCGCGCCGGGTCGATCTGGCGTTGCGCGCGTTGTTCGGTGTCGAGCCGCGTCGCCTTGGCGCGGAATGCGTTCATCCACGGGTTGTCGGGGCCGGGAGGCAGCGGGTCGGCGTCGACCTCGTGGACCTCGTTGACGCAGCCGTCGACGTCGAAGTCGAGCCGGGCACAGAAGAGATGCTGGTGGTGCGGGGCGGCGACGCCCTCGGCGACGACGTTCGCGAACTCCGGCTGCGTCCCCGGTTCGATGGCCATCGGTGAGACGATGCCCGTCAGCTTGACCTCCAGCTGGATGTTGCCGTCGAGGTAGAGGTACCAGTAGAAGCCGTAGTCGTAGTTGCCGACGGTGCTGATGAAGCTCAGCACCAACCGGCGGCTCCTCCGCACCTCGCCGCGTCCGCTCTGCAGGTCGACGTGCTTCCACAGGATCCCGTAGTCCTCCTCGTGGATGCAGATGGCGTTCTCGATCGCCCAGGGCTCGCCCTGCTCGTTCGCGAGCATCGCGTCGACGTAGCGGACCTCGCCGACACAGTCGCAACCGAGCGCGAGCGGCTGCGTCAGGCGGCCGAGCCCCCACTCGCCGGCATCGAACGCGTTCTTCCAGCCGTGCAGCGGGCCGGCGTCGCCGTACGGGACGACCATTTCGGCAATCGACGCCCGATGGAGCACCGGGCGAAGTCGTCCGTCATCCTCGTAGGCGACCTCGTGCAGGACGAGGCCCTCGTGGGGATCGAACGACACCCGCAGCTGCCACTTCTGCCACCGCACGAGGTTGCCGTCGACCGTGAAGCTCGGGCCGTCGGGCTGCGAGATCGAGATCGGCTTGAGGTCGGTACGCAGCGCCGGATGATCCTCGACCCAGAAGTTCGCACGGTTGGGTGGCAGGGGCACGACACCGTGGTCGATGACCTCGATCACCTCGTTGTTCCCGAGGTCGAAGTGGACGATCACGCCCTCGATCGGGCGGGCGTAGCCGTTGTCGGTCGCGTCCGCACGCAGGAACGAGATGCAGCGCGCGATCCGGCGTCCTTCCTCGCAGTCGTAGCCGAACGTCCCGGCCGGCCACGGGTCGATCTGCACCGCCTCGAGGTCGGTGATGCCCCGCCGCGCGAGCGCCGCCCGGTACTCGGGATGCTCCTTCGTGGTGGCGATCGCGTACAGCGCTTCCGTCATCAACAGCGCCGGCCGCCTGCCCTCGACCTCGTGCCACTCGCGCACCTCGCCGCGGGTGACCGACACGACCGCCTCGACCAGCGTCAGCCCGGGACCGGGCACGATCTGCGCACCCACCTCGCGCTCGATCGGGTCACCGGCCTTCCAGCGTGCCAACTCGTCCTTGGTGGGCTCGCGCAGCACGACGTGGGCGAACAGCGCCTCGTCGCCCACCCGTCCCGTCGCCCGCAGCACCTCGACCGCGCGCGTGATCTCGTCGGCCGTGAGCATGTCGAGGGGATGAGCCATACGGAATCCTGCCGCGGGATCAGTGGCCATGACCACCATTTCCGCTGCAGGTTTCGGCGGGGCGGCGGACTTTCGCCGGGGCGTGGGATCCTCGATCCTGGTGGCGTGCAGGGGGAACGACCGACCCAACGGTGGAACGCATCGGGCCGCCGCAGCCTTTGGGGCTGGGGGCTGGCCGCCGACGAGCCGACGGACGACCAGCGGCGCCGGCTGGCCGGGACGCTGGCCCGGCGCTACGGCGTCGAGGCACGCGTCGAGGCGGCGGTCTCGATCGACGACGCCGAGCTGCGCGCACCGCGCGTCGCGGTTCCGGCCGCACTCAGCAGTGTGTGCTCCACCGACCGGTGGGAGCGGGCCCGCCACACCTACGGCATGGCCTACACCGATCGGCTGCGGGCCTTCCGGGGCCGGTTCGACACTCCACCCGACGTCGTGGCGTTTCCGGCGGACGAGGCAGAGCTCGAGGCGGTCCTCGACTGGTGCGACGCGTCGGGCCACGTGGTGGTGCCGTTCGGCGGCGGGTCGTCGGTGGTGTGGGGCGTGAACCCGCCCGCCGACGCCGCGAGCGTCGTGACGATCGACCTGACGTCCATGGACCGGGTGCTCGAGGTCGACCCCACGTCCCGGGCCGCCCGGATCCAGGCCGGGGCCCTGGGCCCCGCCGTCGAGGATCAGCTGCGCCCACACGGCCTGACGCTGCGGCACTTCCCGCAGTCGTTCGAGTGGTCGACCGTGGGGGGCTGGATCGCGACCCGCTCGGGCGGCCACTACGCCACGAACCACACGCACATCGATGACTTCGTCGAGTCCGTCCGCATGCTCACCCCGTCGGGCTGGTGGGAGTCGCGACGGCTCCCGGGGAGCGGCGCCGGTCCGAGCCCCGATCGCCTGGTGCTGGGCAGCGAGGGCACGTTGGGGATCGTGTCCGAGGCTTGGCTGAGGCTCCAGGCCCGGCCGACGTTCCGCGCCTCGGGCGGCGTGCGCTTCCCGGGCTGGGAAGCGGGCTGGCAGGCGGTACGGGCGATCGTCCAGGCGAAGCTGTGGCCGGCCAACCTCCGGATCCTCGATCCGCTCGAGGCCCAGCGGGGCGCCGGCCTCGACGGGAACACGGCGTTGGTGATCGTGGGCTTCGAGTCGGCCGACGTGTCCCAACGCGCCAACATCGAGGCCGCCGTCGCCCTCGCCCGCGACCACGGTGGCGAGATCGCCGACGACGAGATCAGGACGGCCGACGCCAGGACGCCCACCGGTCGCGGCGGCGCGGTCGGGGCCTGGCGTGACAGCTTCGTCGGCTTCGACCTCAACACCATGACGGGGCTCGGCCTGGTGACCGACACGTTCGAGACCGCGATCACGTGGGATCGCTGGCCCGACTTCGATGCCGACGTGCGGTCGAAGGTGGGACGGGCGCTCGACGAGGTGTGCGGCGGCGGCCTGCTCAGCTGCCGGTTCACCCACGTCTACACCGACGGGCCGGCGCCCTACTACACGTTCGGGGGAATGGGCCGGCAGGGCGGCGAGGAGCAGCAGTGGGCGGAGCTCAAGGAGGCGGCCTCCGAGGCGGTCGTCGCCGCCGGGGGCACGATCACCCACCACCATGCGGTCGGGCGGATGCACCGCCCTGCCTACGATCGCCAACGGCCGCGCCTCTTCGCCGCCGCGCTCCGGGCGGCCAAGCTGGCCGTCGACCCGCATGGGCTGCTGAACCCGGGCGTCCTCGTCGACTAGTGCAGTGGCGCGTAGGCGCCACCCCGGCGGCGAACCGGAACGACCGCCCGGAACTCAGTCGTCGCCCCGCCTGGCCACGGCGAGGAGATGAGCGCTCAGCCCGAGCAGGGTGGGTTCGGCTTCGATCAGCCGGGTCGCCTCGAGGATGGTCTCGCGGTCGGCGTCCCGCCGCCAACGAGCCTCAAGGTGTGGCAGCCAGCCGGCTATCCCCTCGACGCCCACGAGTTCGACGACCTCCAGGCCGGTGCCGGTGATCTCCTGGCGGAGCTCGTCGGGGTGGTGGAAGAACGCGGTCGTGAACCAGTGGGGGTGGTTGTCGGGGTTGGCGTGGCGGCCGTCGGCGAGGTCGCGCCGGACGATTCGGCGGAACTCGGGCTCGAACAGGAACTCCCGCACGAGCCCATCGATCAGCGACGCGAACCGGCTGATGGCGGCGACCGCCACGGGCCCGCCCGGCTTGACGACCCGGCGGGCCTCCCGAAGCGCAGCCAGGCGATCGGCGCGCTCGACCAGGTGGTAGAGCGGGCCGAGCAGGAGCACGGCATCGAAGCTGGCGTCGGGCCCGGCCAGGTGTCGCGCGTCGCCGACCTCGGCCGTGAGTCCGAGCCCGGACAGGGCGGCAATCGCCCGTTCCACGTGCTGCGGGGTGATGTCGACGAGGTGCACGTCGTACCCGTCCCGCAGCAGCCAGGCCGCATGCACGCCGGTTCCGCCACCGACGTCGAGGATGCGTCGGGGCGGCGGCGGGAGATGGCGCCTCAGGACCTCGCGGGTGCGGACGAGCTCCAGTTCCGCCATCCCGCCGACGAGCCGGTCCTGCTCCCGGTTCGCCTCGTAGTGGGCGACGACGCTGCCGAGGTCGTTGGCCGTCACGCTCCGACCATAGGGAGCGGGACGGGTGCGGTCAGGCGTCCTTTTCTTGGGGCGTGGGCTGGTAGACGAGGATGTACGTCTCGCCGGCCGGCTTCGCGTCCACCAGCTTCAGGGCGGTGGCGGCCGGCGTCTCCCCGAACAGGTGCTTTCCGCCCCCGAGGACGGTGGGGAACACCATGAACCGGTACTCGTCGACGAGGCCGTTCTCCGCCAGCGCCCGGACCAGCTGCACGCTGCCGTTGACCAGGATGTCACCGTCGATCTCCCGCTTCAGCTTGGCGACGGCGCCCGGGATGTCGTCCACGATGACGGTGGAGTTGCTCCACTCGGGGTCCTGCAGCGTCGTGGACACGACGTACTTGGGCATGCCGTTGAACTTGTCCGCGAACTCGCCCGTCCGCGAGGGCCAAGCCTCGGCGAAGCCCTCGAACGTCACCCGCCCGAGCAGCAACGCGTCGGCGGCCATGACCTCGTCGAGCTTGAACTTGTTCCCCTCATCGCCGCGGTCGAACTGGAATGCCCAGCCACCGCGCTCCCAGCTCTCGGAACCGCCAGGATCCTCGACGATGCCGTCGACCGAGATGAACTGCGAGACGACCACCTTGCCCATGACCACACTTCCTTCCGATTGGCGTGCGACCGAAATAGACGCCGCGGTGTCGTCAAACTCATCGCGCCCCGGCGACCAGCGCTCCCAGGGCGCCGAGGTGGTCCTCACGCGTGCCGAACGCGAGCGCCGCCGCCCGCGCCCGGTCCGACCACAGGTGGAGATCGTCGTCGAGGGTGAACCCGATGCCACCGTGGAGCTGGTGGGCCGTCAGCGTCGTCTCGACGTAGGCGTCGCCGGCGGCCACCTTGGCGATCGCCACTGCGGCCTCCGGACTCCCGGTGTCCACGGGCGCGTCGCTCCCCAAGGAGCACCGCCACACCGCCTTCCAGGCCGCCAGGCCCGCCGCATCGATGCGGGTCGACAGGTCGGCGATGTGGTGCTGCACGGCCTGGAAGCTGCCGATCGGGCGGCCGAACTGAACCCGATCGGTGACGTACCGAACCGTCCGGTCCAGCACCGCCCGGGCACCACCGACCATCTCCACGCATTGCAGGGCGGTGGCGACGCGGCGCACCTCCTCCGTGATCGGCCAGCCATCCGTGGGCGCACCCGCCAGCACACCGTCCACCGGCACCCGCACCGCGGTGAACGAGACCTCGTGTTGGGCGTCGTGGGCGAACGTCGTGAGCCGGGACCGGCGCACGCCCGGTGCCCCGCTGGGCACGACGACCAGCCGGACGGCGCCGGCGCCCGCCCCGTCGGGATCCCTGGCCACGACCACCAGGTCGTCGGCGACGCCGGCGTTGGGGACGAACAGCTTCGTTCCGTCGACCACCACGACCTCGCCCTCGACAGTCGCGGTCGTGGCCAGGGCATCGGGCGACGACGCCATCCCCTCCTCGTGGTACGCCAGCGAGACGATGCGGTCGCCGGCGAGGACCGCGGGGAGCAGAGCGGCGCGCGGCGCGTCGCCCCCGGCGCGATCGACCAGCAGCGCCGCCTCGACGGTCGAGTAGAGGGTGGTCGGCACCAGGGCGCGGCCCGCCTCCTCGTACACCACCGCCAGGTCGAGCAGGTTTCCGCCGCCGCCGCCCACTGCCTCAGGGAACGCCAGGCCGACCCATCCCAGCTCGGTCATCCCCCGCCACAGGTCGGCATCGTGACCGTCGCCACCGGGCGCGCCGACACGCCGGACCAGTTCGGGCGGGCAGGCACGCTGCAGGAAGGCGCGCGCCGACGCCCGCAGCGCCTCCTGCTCGGCGGACAGCGCCAGGTCCGTCATCGCGGCAGACCGTGGCCCCGCTGGGCGACGATGTCGCGTTGGATCTCGTTCGTCCCGCCACCGAAGCGCAGGTAGGGCGCCGCCCGGTACATGAGCTGGGCGAGGCCGGCGATCGGCGCCCGGGCGTCGTGGGGGTCGAGCTGTCCTGCCGGCCCGAGCAGGTCCAGTGCCACGGACGAGGCCCGCGCGTGCAACTCGGTGGTGAAGACCTTCGTCATCGATGCCTCCGCGCTGGCGGGCCGGTCGGCGTCGATCAGCCACGCAGCACGGTGGTTCAGCAGCCTCGCCAGCTCGACGTCGACGGCCAGCTCCGCCAAGCGGCGCTGCACCTCCGGGCGGGACGCGGGCGCCCCGCCGTCGACCGTGGCGTCACGGCACCACGCGGTGAGGTCGTCGAGCAGCCGCCGCAGGCCGCCCGTGATCCCGATCGCTACCCGTTCGAAGTCGAGCGCCTGGGTCACGTAGGCCCAGCCGCGGTCGCGCTCGCCGACCAGGTTCTCGCAGGGCACGCGCACGTCGTCGAACCAGACCTGGTTGGTGCGCATCCCCCGCCAGGTGGTGATGCCCCGGACCTCGATCCCCGGCGCGTCGAGCGGCACGATGAGGACGGAGATCCCCCGATGCCGGGGCGCGTCGGGGTCGGTGCGGCACGCCAGCCACTCGTGGGTGCAGTACTCGGCGCCGGTGTTCCAGATCTTGGTGCCGTTGATCACCCACACATCGCCGTCCAGCGCCGCCGTCGTCCGGAGGGATGCCAGGTCGCTGCCGGCGTCGGGCTCCGAGTAGCCGATGGCGAACTCGACCTCACCCCTGCGGATGGCCGGCAGCCACCGGGCGTGCTGCTCGGGCGTGCCCGAGCGGATGATCGTCGGCGCCACCGAGGCCGCCGTCATGTCGATGGCGGGCGCCCCGGCGTACGCCAGCTCGTCCATCAGCAGCAGGTTGTCGACAAGGGACCGGCCGGGGCCGCCGTGCTCCTCGGGCCACATGAGGCACAGCCAGCCCCGGTCGAGCAGGCGGCGGCGGAACTCCCTGATGACGTCGCCGCTCCACTCGCCTCCCCCGCGACGCACCGCCTCGCGCTCGGCCGGGCCGAAGTCCTCGTCGAGGAAGGCCCGCACCTCCGCGACCCACGCCCGCTGCCGGTCTGTGAGGCCGAAGTCCATGGTCGGCTCAGCCGTGGTCGCGGTCGCCGGCCGGGGTGAACCGGAACAGCAGGTGGCTGTAGCGGGCGACCGGCGTGCCGTCGCCCAGGCGGTACGTGGCCGCGGTTGTGAGGAAGTGCCCCTCGCCCAGGCGGGTGCGCTTCAGCTCCGAGACGTCGACCAGCTCCTCCTCGACGTTGAGCCGGTCACCGACCCGGATCGGCCGGAAGAACTCCGCGTCGCAGCCGACGCTCACGACTGTCGTGCCGGGCAACGGCACCTGGCCGGCGAGGAGCGGGCGTGGCCGCGGGTTGCCGGGCCGCCAGTCGGGCGCCATCGCCCAGGTCATCAGCAGCGCCGGGGGCGAGACGACGGCGCCCCACTGGTCGCGGGCGAACTCCTCGTCCCAGTAGCTGGCGTTGCCGTCGTGGACCATGGCACAGAAGTACTTGATCAGCGGCCACGCCACGTCGTGGGTGGCGAACTCGACCTCGGTGCGGGTGCCGATCATCGCCCGGGCTTCCTCGTAGGTCCCGATGGGCAGGTCGAACCCCGATTCGCCCTCGACCGCCCGCCCGCGCCCGCGCGCGTCGCGGTCATGAGCGCAGCTCCCGGACGGGCAGCTCCAGGGTGACGGTCGCGGGGCAACACAGCTCGCCGTCCTGGTTCTTGACCGTCAGCTCGAGGTCGACCAGGTGGCGGACCCGCGCGCCGGCCTCGTCGGTGTACCTGCGCACGACCCGCCCTTCGCCCACCATCGTGTCGCCGGCGTAGATCGACCGCTGCATCGAGATCTTCCGCCGGGCGATGAAGCTCTGCGGGCCGCCCCACTCGGTCGCCAACCGATCCACGAAGCCGAGGAAGTGCATCGTGTTGACGTAGATGGTCGGCTGGCCCTGCGACCGGGCGTACTCGGGATCGTGGTGGCCGGGGAAGTAGTCCCAGGTGGTGGCCGGGTTCATGATGACGCGGCGGTAGGTGATCTCGTCGTCCACACGCGGCAGGGCGGAGCCCTCCTCCACGTCGTCCCAGTAGCGCTGCTCGTACGAGACTCCCGGGATCATGCGTCGTCCTCCGAAGAAGAGAAGCGGAACAGCACGTTGGTCGTCCGGGCGACGAGCTCACCGTCCTGGCGCCGGTACGTCGACACCGTGGTGACGAAGTGGCCGGTGCCCAGGCTCGTGCGCTTGGCCTCCGAGACGTCGACCAGCTCCTCCACCACGTTCAGGTGGTCGCCGACCCGGATCGGGATGAAGTGCTCGGCGTCGTTGGAGACGTTGATGAAGGTGTCGCCGGGGAGCGGCACCCGGGCGGTGAGCAACGGAACCGGCCGTCCACCACCCGGCTTCCACTCGAGCGGGATGAGCCAGGTCATCAGCATGCCCGGCGGGGCCACCACGCCGCCCCACTGCCGCTCGGCGAAGTCGTCGTCCCAGTAGGCGGCGTTCGCGTCCCGGACCATGGCGGCGTAGTGCCGGACCATCGGCACGGTGACGGCGATCTCGCCGAAGCGCACGGGCGTGGTCGTGCCCACCATCGCCTTCGCATCCTCGTAGGTCCCGACGGGGACGTCGTAGCCCGTGTCCTCGGTGCCCATGCGCCCTCAGCGGTCGCGCACGCCGTCGCCGCGGACCAGCTTGCGGTGGTCCCACGACACGACCTTCTCGATCTCGATCCGCACCCCCAGGCGCTTCGCCATCCGGTCCCGCACCAGGGCGCGGCCGGCATCGTCGAGCGGGCCCTGGTAGCGCTCGGTCACGCTGTACGCCAGCTCGAGCTTGCGGTCCTCGTCGTCGACCGTCTCCGCCCGGCCGAGCAGCTGGACGCCGCGCAGCTCCTCGTAGACGTCACCGTCCTCGACCAGGCAGGTCACCTCGGGATCGCGGACCAGGTTCTTGTACTTCTGGGAGCCGCGGTAGGTGAGGAAGCCCGGCGCGCCGGCGACGAACCCGTACCACATGGCGACCACGTGCGGCCGGCCGCTCGGCCCCGCCGTCGCCAGGGCCATGGTGTGGCGGCCCCGCAGGAACCGGTCGACCTCGTCAGGCCCCATGGCGATGGATGCCCGCTGCGTGCGGCGCGCCTCAGACGACATCGCCGTCGAGCCCGTACAGGCGTGCCGCGTTGGTCCCGAGGATGCGGACGAGCACGTCGTCGCCCAGCGCCGCGGCGTTGGCCCGCGCGGTCTCGACCGTGCCCGGGTAGTCGCAGTCCCAGTGGGGATAGTCCGACGAGAACACCAGGCTGTCGGCGCCGAGGTGCTCGACGTAGGGCTCGAGCAGCCGGTCCTCGCACTCGAAGGCGAAGAAGCACTGACCCCGCTCGATGTAGTCGCGGGGGTCGCTGGTCATCGCCGGGACCAGGTCGCCCCGCTTCTCGCGGTGCTCGTGCATCCGGTGCACGAAGTAGGGAACCCAGCCGACGCCGGACTCCAGGAACGCCACCCGCAGCGCCGGGAAGCGGTCGAGCACGCCGCCCATCGCCAGCGCCGTGAACGCCACCATCTGGTCGACGGGGAACGACAGGGTGTGCACCTGCGCGTAGTTGTCGAACCGCTCGGCCCCGGGCAGCGGCAGGTTCATCCCCGGCGCGCTGTGGACTCCCACGGCGACGCCCAGGCCAGCGGCCGCCTCGAAGAAGGGCTGGAGCGCAGGGTCGTCGAGGTTCCGCGTGCCCACCACGGGTGGGATCATCACGGCCACCATGCCGAGGTCGGCAGCCCTGCCCAGCTCGGCGACCGCGTTGTCCGGGTGCTGGAGGGGAACGATCGCGACCGCCCGCAGCCGGTCGGGATGGCGGGCACAGACCCCCGCCAACCAGTCGTTGTAGGCGCGGCAGAAGTCGAGGGCGAACGTCTGGTCCTCGAACGTCGTGGCCCCGATGCTCAGGCCGCCGTACAGGACCTGGACGTCGATGCCCTCCTTGTCGAGGTCGCGGATGCGGGCATCGAGATGGAGGGCCCCGTCGGCCGCCAGTGGATGCATCGCCGACTCGATCGGAACGCCGCGGCCCGGTCCCTCCTGGGTCGGGAACAGCTTGCCCTCGATCAGGCTGACGGTCCTGCCCCCGGACTGTCCGGCCTGCTGCCAGCCCGGATGCCGCTCGGCCAGCGCCCGCCAGGGCGCCAGCTCGTCGTCCGGCGCGTCGAGGCGGACGACCGGCTCGTTGATGTGGGCGTCGGCGTCGATGACCAGCATCCGTGCGTCCATGTGGTCCCCTGGCCGGTAGTCGGGCTGTCCTTCTAATCATATGACTGATGCGGCGTGTGGGTCAGTGTTAGCCCAGATCGACGATGCTGCGCGGCTGGCCGAGGTCGAGGAGTCCCGAGAAGGTGACCTGGGGTGTCACGACCAGGGCAACCGCATCGTTTCGCCGAGGAGCGGCCGACCGTCGCCGACCGGTCTGCTGCGGCCCGCACCGGGCGCGGCCCGGCCGAAGTCGGGCAACGCGGCCAAGGGGGCAGAGCCGCTGGCCGACCGCCAGTGGGACATGCGGATGATGGACACCGACGCGGCCCACCGCCGGGCGACCGGCAAGGGTGTCACCGTGGGGATCATCGACACGGGCATCGATGCCGCCCATCCCGACCTCGCACCGCACTTCGATGCCCGGCTGTCACGCAACTTCACGATGGACATTCCCTCGATCGACGGGGCTTGCGAGGTGCCGACGTGCATCGACCCGGCCAATGTCGATGAGGGTGGTCACGGCTCGCATGTTGCCGGCATCGTCGGTGCGGCCCGCAACGGGATCGGCACGGAGGGTGTTGCCCCCGATGCCACCCTCGTCAATGTCCGGGCCGGCCAGGACTCGGGCTTTTTCTTCCTCTTCGAGACGGTGGCGGCACTCACTTACGCCGGTGACGCGGGCCTCGATGTGGTCAACATGAGCTTCTTCACCGACCCGTGGCTCTACAACTGTGACTCGCTCGACGACTACGTCTCCGGGCCGGTCACGCCGGAGCAGGTGGCCGAGCAGGCCTTCGTCAGGCAGACGGTCACGGCTGGGCTCGAGTACGCCCATGATCACGGGGTGACGTTGGTGGCGGCGCTGGGTAACAGCCACGCCGACTACTCGACGCCGACCCGCTTCGACAACATCAGCCCCGACTTCCCGCTCGGCACCGAGGTAGAGCGCACCGTGACCAACGACTGCCTCGACCTACCCACCGAGGGCCCGCACGTGATCAGCGTGTCCGCGGTCGGACCGTCGACCACCAAGGCCGACTACTCCAACTACGGGCTCGGCATCCCTGAGGTCTCGGCGCCCGGAGGCTGGTTCCGTGACTTCGTCGGCACCCCGCGGTTCTCGACGCCGACCAACCTGGTTTTGGCGCCCTACCCGCTGCACGTGGCCCAGACCGATGACCCACCGCTCGCTGACGAGAACGGCAACCCCGTCGACGATTTCTCGGTGGTGTCGTGCGATCGACGAGGCAACAACTGCGGCTTCTACACCTACTGTTCGTCGCGGGCGACCGCAGTCCGCTGCACCACACGCCGCCCGCATGGCCTGGCGCGACGGGCCCCGAGCGCGGAGACTCCCGAGGTGGCACTGGGGCATCACCATCATCACCACCATCACTACGACTCCGACGACTTGCCGCGCCGGGAGCTGGACGCACCGACGGTGCGTCGCTTCCTGGGCGGCGTCGTCGCCGTCCTGGTCGTCGCGGCGCTGGTGGGAATCGCGGTCTGGTGGCCGCATGGCGACCCGGCGGTCGACCGGGAGGCCCTCGGCTACGGCGACCGAGTCGATGCCACCGTGACAGCAGCCGAGATTGGCCCATGTAGCTACGACCCCGAGACCGAGTGCAACAGCGTCAGCGCCCGCATATCCAGCGGGCCGGACCCCGGCACGTCCGCCACATTGGAGGCCGACATCGCCACTCGGACCGCGGTGGCGGAGCTGACGGTGGGAGACGACATCGTGCTCAACGACGCCGGCCCCGACGTCGACCCCGCAGCCCGCTACTCGTTCGCCGATGTTCAACGCCGGCTGCCACTCGTCATCCTCGCTGTCGTGTTCGCGGTGGCGGTGGTGGCGTTGGGGCGGTTGCGAGGCCTGCTGGCGCTGGCGGGCATCGGCATCACCGTGGCCGTACTCCTCGTGTTCGTGTTCCCGGCGCTGTTGCGGGGCTCCTCGCCGCTCGGGGTGGCGCTCACCGGCGGCATCGTCATCGCCGTCAGCGCCATCTATCTCGCCCACGGCGTCAGCGACCGCACCACAGTGGCCCTCGTGGGCACGATCGCCAGCCTGCTGTTGACCGCCGCCCTGGGTGCTGGTTTCGGGGCCGCCGCCCACCTCAGCGGCCTGGCCAGCGACGAGTCCGTCAACCTGTTGGCGTTCGCGCCGGAGCTCGACTTCCGTGGCCTGCTGCTCGCCGCCACCATCATCGGCGCGCTCGGCGTCCTCGACGACGTGACCATCACCCAGGTATCAGCCGTCTGGGAGCTTCACGCCAGCGATCCGCGGATCGGCGCCCGCGGGCTGTACTCGGCCGGCATCCGCATCGGTCGGGACCACATCGCATCGACCGTCAACACTCTGGTGCTCGCCTACACCGCGGCCGCACTGCCGACGCTGCTGCTGTTCACTCAGTCCGGCCTGGCCATCGGCGAGGTCCTCACCACCGAAACCCTGGCCGTCGAGATCGTCCAGACGCTGGTCGGATCCATCGGCCTGGTGGCCTCAGTACCGCTCACGACAGCCCTGGCCGCCTGGGTCGTCACCCTGTCGGGTCGTGACGAACAGCCCGATCGCTTCGACTGGCCAACTCGTCAGCCGACCGCCGAACGTCCCCAGGACATGTTCTGGGGACCGCGATGACGAGGCCACCGACAGCCAAGTGCCGACGCACACCCACGATCGCCTCTGGCACCGCTAGGACTCTCGATGCAGACACCCGGCTCGGAGAGCTCGCAGGTAGCGACCGGTGTCTCAGCTACTCATATGACTGATAGGCGCCGTCCGGCCAGACCCAGGGAACCAGGGAGGCGAAGGGGGCCGCCAGCAATGGCGTGACCGGGGCGTCACGCCATGCATCGTCCATCAGTGGCCCGAGGGCGGTGGCCGCCTCGCCCGGGTCGCCGTCGAGGTAGCAGACCGTGATCCGGTAGTCGCCCTCGGTGTAGCGGCCCCGCCGATAGCGGGCGGCGGTGGCGAACACCCACGCCCCGGCGACCCCGGGCGTGGTGACCAGCCGGGCCAGGTGCTCGTCGTGCCGCCAGCGCAGGTACGGATCGATCCGGTCGCGGTCGGCCGGCTGCTCGACGATCAGGTAGACGCCCCGGTTGGGCCTGAAGGGAACGACCTCGGCGGAGACGAGCACGCGCGGCGCCACCCGGGCGTCCAGAAGCCGCAGCGCCCCCAGGAACCGCCGGGGGAGGTCGCGCGGGAACCGCCCGAGGTGCGCCAGGCGGCTCCCGAGGTCGAAGAAGTCGTCGAGCGTCTGGTCGACCGGGTCACCCATCAGGTACAGCACGACGTGGTGGACGTCCTCGAACGGGCCGGACGCGTTGGACCGCGCCGTGAGGCAGGCATCGTCCGCCATCCAGCGCTGTCCATGGATGATCCCCGGTAGCTGGTACTGCTCGGGCATGTGGTCGAGCTGGTGCCAGCCCAGGTACGCGCGGTCGCCGGCGTCGTCCCCGGACTCGCCAGCGCCGGACAGCGAGAAGAACCCGACCTTGGCGCGGTTCACACCGCCTCCCGCCGGGCGCCCGCACACCGCGTGAGCGCCTCGAGCTGCTCGAGATAGTGCGCCAGTGAGTGGTGCACGACCCGGGCGGCGACGATGGTCGTCCCTGCGGCGGCCAGCGCCCCGAGCGCGTCGGTGCAGGCGGAGGCGCCATCGCTCGGGTCCAGGGCCCGCTCGGGGCTGATCACGACCTCGAACCCGTCGGGCGGCTCGACTCCGGTCAGCCAGGCCGCCACCTCCGCCGCCGAGACGCCGAACGGTGCCCAGCCGTCGGCCAGCGCCACGGCCCGCCGCAGCGAACGCCGGGTGCGACCGCCCACCCACAGGGGGACTCGGGCCTGGAGGGCGCACGGTCTGACCACGAAGCCCTCGTAGTCGTAGTGCGCGCCGTGATACGCCGGCTGTTCCTGCGACAGCGAGGCGCGGCAGCGCGATCAGGGCGTCGTCGGCGCGTGCCCCGCGATCGGCGAACGGCGCGTCCAGCAGGTCGAACTCCTCGCGCAGGGAGCCCACGCCGACGCCCAGGATGAGGCGGCCGCCCGACACCACGTCGAGCGTCCCGTAGCGCTTGGCGATCTCGAGGGGATGGTGGTAGCCGAGCACCAGCACGTAGGTGGCCAACCGAACCCGCTCGGTCACGGCCGCCAGGTACCCGAGCGTCGCCAGCGGGTCCCAGTACGTGGCCCCTCGGACCTCCGCCACGTCGGTGGGGATGCCGACGTGCTCACTGCACGTGAGGTGGTGGTAGCCGAGCCGATCGGCCGCACGGGCGACCTCCACCAGTTCGGCCATGCCCGCGCCCTCCTCCCAGCGGGCATGGGCGCCCGGCACGCGGGTCACCACCGGCGTGACGATCGACAGGCGCATCAGGGCGCCAGGCTCAGGTCGGCGACCACCTCGCGGGTCGAGAAGTACCAGCGCCCGCGCTCGTAGATCAGCACGTCGCGGTACCGCCCCACCGCCTCCACCTCGGGAGCACCCCCGTTCTGCCCAGGGCGGAGCGTCAGGAAGCGGCACTCCTGGCGCGCGTGGACACCGTCGACCTCCACCTGGGCGTCGGTGGTGACCCGGATGCGGTCGGGCGCGGCGGAGCGGAAGAACCCGACGAGCTCCCGGTGGCCGGTGAACGACTCGCCCGACGCCTGCAACACACCCTCCTGCACGAAGGTGCCGACCCAGGTCTCCAGGTCGCCGGTCTCCAACGCCCGGTTGTAGCGCGCGGTGAGGTCACCGATCGCCAAGCGGCCCGCCACGGTCATGAGGGTGGTCTGTTCCTGATAGCTCATGCCCACGCTGTGCCCTCCGCGAGTGCTTGGCTCACTAGATGCGCACCTCCCGCCCCTCCCAGTACCGGTCCCGGAGCAGCCGCTTGTACAGCTTGCCCGTGGGCAGCCGGGGCAGCTCCGGGGCGAAGTCGATCGACCTGGGGCACTTGACGGCCGCCAGGTGCTCGCGGCAATAGGCGATGAGCTGGAGCTCCAGCTCGGTGCCGGCCTCGACCCCCGGGGCCGGCTGCACGACCGCCTTGACCTGCTCGCCCATGTCGTCGTCCGGCACTCCGAACACGGCGACGTCCATGACCGCCGGGTGCATCACCAGGGCGTTCTCGACCTCCTGCGGGTAGATGTTCACGCCCCCGGCGATGATCATGTACGCCCGCCGGTCGGTGAGGTACAGGTAACCGTCCTCGTCCAGGTGCCCGACGTCGCCCAACGTCGACCAGTTCGGGATCCGGGGATGGAGCGTGCCCCGGGTCTTGTCCGGGTCGTTGTGGTACTCGAAGGGCAGCCCGGTGGGGCTGTCGAAGTAGACGAGCCCCGTCTCCCCGACCGGCAGCTCCTCACCGGCCTCGTCACAGATGTGGAGGGGCGCGCCGAGGGAGCGCCCCACCGAGCCCCGGTGATCGAGCCATTCCTCCGACCCGATGAACGTGACGCCGTTGCCCTCGGTGCCGGCGTAGTACTCCACGAGCACCGGGCCCCACCACGCGATCATCTGCTCCTTCACGGGTACCGGACAGGGTGCCGCAGCGTGGACCGCCACGCGCAGGCTGGAGAGGTCGTGGCGCCGCTCCTCCTCGGGCAGCTTGAGCATCCGCACGAACATCGTCGGCACGAACTGGCCGTGGGTCACGCGGTAGCGCTCGATCAGCGCCAGCGCCTGCGCGGCGTCGAACCGCTCCATGGCGACCACGGTCCCGCCGAGCGCCTGGACACC
This sequence comes from uncultured bacterium, assembly GCA_963756425.1. GTDB lineage: Bacteria > Actinomycetota > Acidimicrobiia > Acidimicrobiales > VFJN01 > DASQUK01. The sequence continues at coordinate 166,359 of CAVWNW010000003.1, forward strand.
GGCGGAGAAGGTGAGCGGGGCCGCGTGGTACAGCGGCGCGGGCGACAGGTACACGGTGTCCTCGCCCACGCCGTACAGCGACTGGAGCAGCGGGATGAGAAGGGCGCTGCCCTCACGCGCGTGCCGGCCGGTCAGCGGGCGCTTGATCCCCTTCGGCCGGCCCGTCGTGCCCGAGCTGTAGAACATGAGGTCGCCGAGCGGTTCGTCGTCCAGCGGTGCGGCCGGGTAACGGCCGATGGCGTCGTCGTACGGCTCGTGACCGCCGGGCGCCCCCGACGTCGTGTCGACCATCAGGCGAAGCTCGATCCCGGGCGTGTCGGGCACGATGCGCTCGGCCACATCGCGACGGGCCGCGGACGTGACGAGGACGCGCGCCCGGCAGTCGTTCACGACATACGCCGCCTCGTCGGCCGTCAGGTACGAGCTCACCGGCGTCAGGTACAGGCCCGACCGGAGCGCCGCCCAGGCGACCTCGAAGTAGCGGGGGTGGTTCTCCATGAAGATGGCGGCGTGGTCGCCGGCCCGCAGCCCCGCGTCCCAGAACAGCCGCGCCAACTGGCACGATCGCTCGTCGAGCTCGCGGTACGTCACCACCTCGCCACTGGTGGCCATGATCAGCGCGGCCTTGTCCGGGCTCGTGGCGGCATGAACCCGCGGGTACACGATCTGTCCCCCTCGCGATTTCGGATCGAGACGCTCGGATCGGGATGGTCTATCTGATGTATCTTTTGACTGTTAGGCACCCTAGCGCGCTCGGGCCCGGGGAAGGAGACTGCGCGGATGCTGTTCCTCCACGAGGTGCACCGGGTCGCGGGCGCCAAGGAGAGGGAGTTCGAGGCCGCCTTCCGGGCAGGGTGGATGGAGGCCCTGGCCGCCGACGGGGACGCCAGGCTGCTGTGGTTCCTGCACCACGCCCACGGCACCGGCCCCTCCTACCAGGTGGTGACGGTCACCGCCCTGGCCGACGGAGCCGCGTGGGAGCGCCTGGCGGCACGGGTCCAGCACGGCGACCTGCGTGAGTGGGCCCGCCAGGTCGACTCCTGCCGGCACGACATCCAAGCCCGCTTGCTGATGGCCCTCGACTTCTCGCCCCTCGACGTCGACCTCGCCGCGGTGCCCACCGACGGGCGCCGCCACGACCCCGCCCTGTACATGGAGGACACGATGTGGCCCAAGCGGGGGAAGGCCGAGGAGTACGTCGCCGCCGCCGGCGCCGTGTACACGAAGATGCTCGGATCGGACCCTGCCCACCGACTCATCAGCATCGAGGCCGCCTACCAGACCATGCCGGGCGCCGGCCGCTACCCCGAGGTCACGCTGATGCAGAAGGTGCACGACATGTCCGGGCTCGTCCGGCTTCTGACCACGGACATGCCCGAGGCGATGGCGCGCCCGGGCAACTGGATGCACGACGCCCTGGAGTTCCGCGACCAGTGGCGGAGCAAGCTGCTGCGCACGGCGTCGTGGTCGCCGCTCAACTGATCGCCGGGAGGGACGGGTTGGCCATGCTCTTCATGCACGAGGTGCACTCGGTTGCCGGCGAGCACGAGCACGAGTTCGAGGACGCCTACCGCGACGGCTGGATGAAGCTGCTGGCGCAGGACGATGACGCCCGGCTGCTGTGGTACCTCAACCAGGCCCACGGGAGCGGCGCGTCGTACCGGGTGGTGACGATCACCGCGATCCGCAACGGCGCCGCCTACGAGCGCCTGGCCGAGCGGCTGCGGCGGGGCGACCTCCTCGACTGGTCGCGCGCTGTCGGCGCCCTGCGCCACGAGGTCCAGGGCAAGATGCTGCTGCCGGTCTATTGGTCGCCGATCCAGGAGATCGACCTGGCGACGGTGCCGGCCGACGGCTCCGAGCACGAGCTGTCGCTGTACATGGAGGACACGGGCTGGCCGTCGGCGCCGCTCGACGACTACATCCGGTTCTGGGACGAGGAGTACTTCCGCCACATGCGCGCCATGCCGCCCGAGCACAGCATCCTGGAGATCGAGGCCTGCTTCCAGGTGGCCCACGGCACCCACTACCGGCCGGAGGCCATGCTCATGCAGAAGGTGCTCAACTACGGGCTGCTCCTGAACCTGATCTCCGAGCCCGAGGACTACGACCCCGACGTGTGGCCGGGCCGGTACATGCACGGCGGCCTGCGCTACCGCGACCAGTGGGAGAGCCGGCTGCTCCGCACCAGCACGTGGTCACCGCGCTACTGACGGCCGCTCGGTTGCCTCAGCAGCAGCGCTCGACGAAGTGCTCGAGCTGGTCCAGGTTGCGGCACTCGAACGTGTGGTGCGTGTAGGCCGCGTACTCGCTCATCAACGAGTCGCCGGTGTCCCACGACGAGACCGGCTCCGGGTTCAGCCAGTAGACCTTGCGGGCGCGACGGCGCAGCTCGGCTAGCACCCACGACTGCGAGGCGTGCTGGTTGTTGCGGGCGTCGCCGAGGACGATCAGCGTCGTTCGCGGCGTCACGTCCGCGCCCCAGCGGCGCCAGAAGTCGGTCAACGCGTGGCCGTAGTCGGAATGCCCGTCGAAGCGGGTGATGCCGGCGGTGGTGCCCAGGGATCGAATCGCCTCGGCCACGCCCGCCCGGTCGCGCAGCTGCTCGGTCACCTCCTCGATGGCGTCGACGAAGACGAACGAGCGGACCCTGCCGAACTGACTGCTCAGCGCGTAGACGAGCTGGAGCGTGAAGCGGCTGAAGTCGGCCACCGACTGGCTCACGTCGGCGAGCACCATGATCTCGGGCAACGACCGTCGGCGGCCCCGCATCACCGGCTCCAGTGGCACGCCCCCGTAGGCCAGCGAGCGCCGGATCGTGTGGCGGAAGTCCAGCCGGCCCGAGGCCGCGCGCCTGGTTTTCGCCAGCCGGGCGGCTAGGCGCCGGGCGAGCGGCTGGATCGCAGCCCGGATCTGGTCCAGCTCCCGGGCCGACGCCCGGCGGATCTCGAGCTGGTTCGCCAGCAGCCCCGCTGGTGCGTGGTCCCGTTCCGTGAACGACACGAGACGCCGGATCTCGGACTCGATCTCGTCGCGCAGCTGCTCGACTCGGAGCGCCACCGTGCGCCGCACGAGCTGCGCCTCGAGCGGCGTCAGGGCGCCGGCACCTTCGGGGACGGCGGCGTCGGTGGGCGTCACCACGGCGAGCGCCCGTTCGGGAAGGGTGGAGAAGTCGATGCGGCGGAGGGTGCGGAACAGGTGGTAGTGCACGCCGCCTGGAGGGGTTCCCAGGGCCGCATGCCGGCGGACCGCCTCCCGGGCGACTGCCCGCAGCACGGCACCGTCCCCCTGCGCCACCGCGCGCTCGACCCGGCGCCCGAACGCGTCGTCGGCCTGCGGATCGTGCGACTCGACGGCGAAGTAGGCGTCGAAAACGGTCTCGAAGGTGACCCACTCGGCCCGGCTCTTGGCCAGTGTGGAGCCCAACGCACGCCGGACGATCGCCCGCTCGTCGAGGGACACGGCATCGACGGCCCTCATGGCGTCGACGTGCTCGGTGATACCGACCTCCACGCCGGCGGCCCGCAGCTCCTCGACGAAGCCGCTGAGGACGTCGATCACCGGGCCACCTCCGTTCGTCGCGGTCGTTCGTCGCCGTCGTTCCTGGCGCAATTCTGGTTGCTCAACAACCACTTTGGCGCCAGGAACCTCAGAGCGCCTCCCTAGGCTCGTCGCCCATGGAGCACATCCCCTCGGCCGACCGCTACCAGACCATGCCCTATCGCCGCTGCGGGCGCAGCGGGCTGATGCTGCCCCCGATCTCGCTCGGCTTGTGGCACAACTTCGGGCACGACCGCCCGTTCGAGCCCCAGCTGGAGATTTGCCGCCGGGCCTTCGACCTGGGCGTCACCCACTTCGACCTGGCCAACAACTACGGGCCGCCGTACGGCTCGGCGGAGGAGAACTTCGGCCGGATCCTGGCCACCGACTTCGCCGGCCACCGCGACGAGCTCGTGATCTCCACCAAGGCGGGCTACGACATGTGGCCGGGGCCGTACGGCGAGGGCGGCTCCCGCAAGTACCTGCTGGCGTCGCTCGACCAGTCTCTCGGGCGGATGGGCCTCGACTACGTCGACATCTTCTACTCCCACCGCTTCGATCCCGACACGCCGCTGGAGGAGACGATGTCGGCGCTGGCGACGGCGATCACCCAGGGCAAGGCGCTGTACGCCGGCATCTCGTCGTACTCCTCGGCGCGCACGGTCGAGGCTGCACAGCTGCTGGCCGACCACGGCGTGCCGCTGCTGATCCACCAGCCGTCGTACTCGATGTTCAACCGCTGGATCGAGGACGACGGCCTGCTGGACACGCTCGAGGCCGTGGGCGCCGGATGCATCGCATTCTCGCCGCTCGCCCAGGGCCTGCTCACGGATCGCTACCTGAACGGCATCCCTGCCGACTCCCGGGTCGCGACCGGTGGCGCGATGAGCCGCGACATGCTCACCGAGGACAACCTCGCCCACGTGCGGGCGCTGGCCGAGCTGGCCGGGGAGCGCGGACAGAGCCTCGCCCAGACGGCGCTGGCCTGGGCGCTGCGTGACCCGCGGATGACGTCGCTGGTCATCGGCGCGAGCAGCGTCGCCCAGCTGGAGGCCGATCTGGCGGCGCTGGACAACCTCGCCTTCACCGATGCGGAGCTCGACGCCATCGACAAGTACGCCACCGACGCCGACATCAACCTCTGGGAGGCGTCCAGCCGGGAGTGACGCGGCGAGCGCCTAGTGACGCAGGCGTTCCAGCACGATCTCGTCGCGGATGGGTATGCCGAAGTAGCCCACCTCGGCTATGGAGGGCTTCAGGGTCTTGCGGGCTTCGTCCACCGCCCCCGGCCGGACCTGGGCGATGCGGAACCCACGGCGCTGGTAGAAGCGCAGGGCGTCGAGGTTGTCGTTGGTCGTCACCAGCCACAGGCGTCGTGCCTCCGAGCGGGCCTCCACCGCATCCATCAGCCTGGTCCCGACGCCCTCGTGCTTGTCCGTGACCTCGATGTACACAACCTCGACGTCGTCGCCGACGGGTTCGTAGGCGACGATGCCGACCAGCTCGCCGTCCCGTTCGGCCACGAGCCCCGGGCAGGCGAGCGGGTCGACGAGCGAGCCGAGCCGGACCTGGAGTCGCCCCCCGAAGTTCTCGCCGAGGAGACGCTCGGCCCACCGCCGATCGGCGTCGGTGAATGCCCGGATGGTTACCTGTCCCATCGCCTCAGCGTTGCCACGACGCGGCAGGAGGAGCAAAGCATGCGTGTGCAAGGAATCGCGTGGGCCGGTACCCGCACCGACCGGTGGACCGAGACGATCGAGATGTTCGAACGGCAGCTGGGGCTGCGCCGCAGCCACGAGCTCCCGGGCATCGCCGTGTTCACGTGCGACAACGGCGACACCGTCGAGGTCTTCACGACCGACGAGCCCGACCACCTCCACTTCAGCACCGGGCCCGTCGTCGGCTTCGCGGTGGACGACATCGAGTCGGCCCGTGCCGAGTTGGTAGCCGCGGGCATCGACGTCCTGGGGCCGGTCCAGCGCGGGGGCGGGTACGCGTGGGTGCACTTCCGGGGCACCGACGGCAACGTCTGGGAGCTCACGGCCCGTGACGCGTAGGACCCTCGTGCCGCCCACGCCGGCTCACGCGCCCCCGAGATAGGAGTCGTCGAGCAGCGTCGCCAGTGTCTCCATGGGCGCGCGGGTCCAGTTCTCGTCGACCTCCTGGCCTTCGTCCCACGCGGCCCGCACGGCCCGGTCCCACGTGAGGACGCGCGCGATCTTGGCGACGCGGCACGCGACGTCGAGCGTCGCCAGCAGGTCCTCGCGCGGGGCGACGGCGCTGAAGACGTCGAGGTAGGCGTCCCGGGCGTCGGCGAACCGGGGATCGTCAAGGTCCGCGCCCAGGATGCGTTGGACGAAACCCAGGGGAACGAGCATGGCGGCGAAGGGGTGGGCCACGACGCTGTCGCCCCAGTCGTAGAACCTCACGTCGCCGGCACCGTCGCCGAGGATGTTCCACGGATGGAGGTCGTTGTGGTCGAGGCTGGCTGGCAGGGAGGACGCCGCCAGCCGCTCGCACCACGAGGCGATCGTCTCGCCCATGGCCGCCACCCGCAGGTGGGTCGCACGATCGGCCGCCCGGCCGTCGAGGTCGTCGCGGGTGGCGTCGAGCGCCTGCTCGAATCGCTCGCCCATCATGTGCGGCCGCATGTCCGCCACCCCCAGGGACAGCAGGCCGTCCACGTGCGGGGCGAGGTCCAGCTGCATCCGGCCGTACTCCGCCAGGGCCGCCGCCAGCGACTCCACCAGGTCGATGCCGGTCAGGCGCTCACCGAGGGGCTGGCCACCGTCGGGCAGCACCATCCAGCCGCGCGCCGTGTCGGTGGCGATGGGGGTCAGGACCCGATCGGGCACCGTCGCCGCCAGCAGGTCGTACAGGCCGGCCTCGAACGCCGTCCCCGGCCCCGCCGCCTTCATCCACACCAGCCCGGCGTTCGTCCGCACCTTCAGGACCGTTGCCCACGGCTCCACGTGCGGCTGCTCCACGTCCCCGCGCCGCTCGATCCCCGCGCCGGCGAGCCGCTCGTCGAGCCACGACACGGCGTGGGCACGCCACTCCGGGCTCGACCACACCGCCGTGCCGTGGCCGGAAAGTGCGCTCACGGGGCTAAGGACGCAGCCGTGCGGCACAACTCATCGGCGGCGTGCCGGGCACCGCTCACATCAACTGGAACCCGCCGTCGACAGTGAGGACCTCGCCGGTCATGTAGGTGGACCGGGCCAGGAACAGGGCGGAGTCCGCCACCTCGTCGGCGCTCGCAACCCGCCGCAGCGGGACACGGGCGGCCGGGCCCGAGAGGTCCCCCACCTGCGACCGGAACGCGGGCGTGTCGGTGAAGCCGGGCGACAAGGCGTTGACCCGGACGCCCCTGTCCGCCCACTCCAGGGCGAGCGTCCGCGTGAGGGCGACGACCCCGGCCCGCGCCGCCCCCGAATGCGCCATGCCGGGAAAGGGCCTTTGCCACACGCTGGCGACGACGTTCACGATGGCACCACCGACGCGGGCCAGGAGGGGGTACAGCTGGCGGCACACGAAGAAGGTGCCGGTGAGGTTCGTGTCGACGACCGCCCGCCACGCGTTGGGTGTCAGCCGCTCCGCCGGCGCATGAAACTGGCCCCCGGCCGCGTTCACCAGCACGTCGACCCGGCGCGACCAGCCGTCGATCGCCTCCCGCAGCTCGCCGAGCCGGTCCCAGTCGCGGATGTCGGCGGGGAACGCGTGCGCCACGCCGCCGGCCTCACCGATCCGTCCGGCGACGTCGGCGAGCGGCTCCGGCCGCCGGCCTACGAGCACGACGATGTTCCCGGCCGCGGCCAGGCGCGCGGCACACGCGGCCCCGATGCCCGATCCGCCGCCCGTGACGACGGCGGTCGGCGAGCCGTCCGGGACGTCCGTCACGCGACCGGGGCCGCGATCAGCTCCGCGTGCTCCTCGCGCAGGAACTGCGCCCATTCGTCGTCGTCCCTCGCGAGGTGCCGCGCCGCCAGCGACCGAAGGTCCTCGAGCCGGACCTTCTGGCTCCCCGTATAGGTCAGCTCCTCGTCCTCGAAGAACAGGACCCGCCGGGGAACCTTGTACGACGCCAGAACCCCGCGCAGGTGGCCGGTGATGTCGTCGGCCGACACCGGGTCGAGGCTGCGGACGGCGCACAGCACGACCGCCTCCCCGAACCGCGGGTGCGGCACTCCCACGACGCTCCCCAGCTTCAGCCGGCCCCAGTTCGCCACTGCGGCCTCGACCTCGGCCGGGGACACGTTGGCGCCGGATGTCTTGATCAGTCCGGAGAGACGCCCGTGCCAGTGGAGGTAGCCCGCCTCGTCGAGGTGACCGGAGTCCTTGGTCCGGAACCAGCCGTCGTCGTCGAAGCAGTCCTCGGGGGCGACCTTGTAGTAGCCGCGCATCAGGGTCACGCCCCTCACGGCGATCTCCCCCGTCTCCCCCACCCCCAGCGGCTCGCCACTGTCGGGGTCGACGATGCGGATCGCCATGCCCGGCAACGTCACGCCGTGCGTGGTCTCTCGCAGCTCGAGCGGCGAGTTCGAGGGAATGGAGGTGCAGATGGTGAACGTCTCGGTCAGGCCGTACGCGGCCCGCGGGTCTCCCGGATCGCCCTCGATCCGGGCCAGACGCCGCAGCGCGCTGTCCTGCGCCACCCGCCGCAGCGACGACAGGTCCCGCTTGTGGGCGTCCTCGTGCTCCACCAGGGCGGCGGCCGAGTGGGGGAACGTGTGGACCGTGGTGATCCGCTCCCGCTCGAGCAGCTCGAGCGCCTCGCCGGCGTCGAACGCTTCCTGGCACACGAAGCACGCACCGGACGCCAGCGTCCCGCCCAGCACGAACGCCAGCCCGGCGGTCCAGAAGAACGGGAACGGGCTCCAGACCCGATCGGATGGATCGAGCCCGAGCTGCTCCCGCCAGCGCCAGCTCTGCACGACCGGGCCCCTCTGGCGGTGCAGCACCGCCTTGGGGTGGGCGGTGGTGCCGGACGTGTAGATGATCAGCGCGTCGTCGCTCGGCACGACGCTGGCGGCCGCGGCGTCGAGCACTGCGTCGTCCACCGACGCGCCCGCACCGACCACGTCCCCCCAGCCCTCGACGCTGCGGTGCTCGGTAACGGGGCCGACGCACACGATGCGACGCAGGTGGGGGAAGCGGGCGACCGCGATGCGCCCGGGCTCGGCGTCGCCGATGCCCGGATGGTCGGCGACCAGCTCGTCGACGAATCGCCGGTCGACGAGCGACGCCTGGGTGACGAGCACCGAGGCGTCGCAGTGCCCGAGGATGTAGTCGCGCTCCTCGGCGGCGGCGAGGGTGCTCACGGGCACGGCGACCGCGCCCACGAGGGTGGCGCCATAGGCGGCCACCACGAACTCGGGGCGGTTGGCGAGCATCACGGCGACCTTCGAACCCTTCGTGACACCCAGGGCGAGCAGGCCCTTCCCGAAGGCCCGCACCTCCGCATGCAGCTGCTCGTAGGTGAGCCGTCGGTCGCCGAAGACCAGAGCCTCGTTGCCTGGATAGCGCTCGGCCACCTGGGCGATGAACCGGCCGTGCGTGAGGTCGTCGGCGGCCACCGGCAGGCCGAGATACCCCCCGCCCATCATTTCCTCCCCAGGCCCGGCTCGGGGGCGCCGACCAGCGCCACCCGGTTGCCGAACACGTCGACGCCCCGCTCCATCTCGTCGTGCGCGTCGGGTATCTCCTCGAAGCGGTACAGCTTGCCGAGGCAGGGGTCGACGATCCCGCCCACCACCAGGTCGTTGTAGGCGCGGGCCTGCTCGTCGTTGGTCCCGTGCGATCCCTGCAGCCGCTTCTGCCGGACCCAGTGGTAGCGGAGGTCGACGACTGCGCTGTAGCCGGTCGTCCCGGCGCAGACCACGACCATGCCACCGGCCTCGCAGACGAAGATGCTCGTCGGGATCGTCGCCTCCCCGGGATGCTCGAAGACGATGGTGGGGTTCCTGCGCTCGCCCAGCGCCTCCCAGACCTTGGCCCCGAACGCCCGGGCACCGCCGGTCCACTCCTTCTGGCCGTCGGCGTCCTCCCAGTGCGGTGCCATGCCCCAGTGCGAGAACTCCCGGCGGTTGACGTAGCCAACGGCGCCGAGCTTCTTGCAGTACTCGCCCCGCTCGTCGCCGGACACGACGGCCACCGGTCGCGCGCCTGCGGCCGCCGCCAACTGGATGGCCTGGGTGCCGAGGCCCCCTGACCCACCCCACACCAGCACCGGGTCGCCGTCCCGGAGGGTGTTCGGCGGCCAGCCGTGGAGCATCCGGTACGCGGTGGTGCCGACGAGCGTCGCCGCCGCGGCCTCCTCCCACGAGAGCTGGGGCGCCTTGGGCAGGCACTGGTGTGCCTGGGCGACCGTGAACTGTCCGAACGACCCGAAGTTGGTCTCGTAGCCCCAGATCCGCGCCGACGGCGCCAGCATGGGGTCTTTCCCGGCGGCGACCCAGGGGTCGTCGGCATCCCACCAGCCGTGGTGGATGACCACCTCGTCGCCGACGCCGATGTCACGTACCGCCTCGCCGACGGCGTAGACGATGCCGGATGCGTCCGAGCCCCCGATGTGGAAGTCCCAGGGCTCGCCCGCCTTCTGGCGGACGCGGATGACGTCGATCGGCAGGCCCCGCGCCGCCCACACGTTGTTGAAGTTGATGCCCGCAGCCATCACCGCCACCAGGACTTGGTCGGGGGCCAGCCGCGGGACGTCGACCGCCTCGACCCGGAACGCGGTCTGCGGGTCGCCGAAGCGGTCCTGGCGGATGACCTGGGCCCACATCCGCTTCGGCACCTCGCCGACGGGCGGCAGCTCACCGATCGACAGTGATTCGGTCCCTGGCATTGCGGTCACTCGTTGGGCAGCGAGATCTCCGCGGTGCCCTTGGCCATGACGGCGTCGCGCTGGTTCGTCATCGTGTACTCGACGAAGGCGAGGTGCTGCCCGGTGCCCGGGTCGATGTCCTTGCCTGTGACGGTGCCGTTGAGGAACGTCGCGTCGCCGGTGAACGCGGGGTTGCGGTACTGGGCGTTCGAGTGGACGATCTCACCCCACTCACCGGACCAGTTGGTGAGGTAGTCGAGGATCCAGGCGCCCATCGTGGCGCCGTAGCCATAGCCACGGGGCATGCCGATGAGCCGCGCGTAGCGGGGCTGGACGTGGCCGCGGGACGGGCCCTGGTACAGGCCGTCGGCCCTGGTCGGATCGATGGCAGCCTTGTGCGGGTCTCGACTCATCTCGGGCAACCAGCCGGCCGCGTCGGTGGTCGACACGCCCCAGTAGTCGGCGGCGCCCCAGATGTTCATGTTGAAGGCGCGCCACTCGGTGGTGAAGCTCATCAGCGTGTGCGGCCCGATGGGGCGCGTCGGCAGGCGATCGCCCTCGTTCACGTCCTTCCACAGCAGCTTGTCGTGGCCGCGGAACGTGCCGTAGTAGGCGAACTTCTGCTCCTCGATGTCCGCCAGGGCGTCGTCGCTCCACTCGGGGTCGTCCTTCTCGCTGAACTGGGCGCGCCGGCGCGCCTCGTCGGCGAGGTAACGGATCGATGTCGACCGCTGCTTGGCGATCATCTCGCCGCGCTGATTGATGTACGTCGTGTCGCCCCGGGAGAACATGGTGGGGCCGGCGAACTTCGTCTCGGTGACCCGGTAGTCGAACAGCATCCGCTCGCCCTTGATGTTGTCGCCCGGCTCGATGCGGGGGCCGAAGAACCACCATTCGTCGCCACCGAAGATCATGTGCGAACCCGGGATCGTCCCCTGGATGGCCGGCGTGGCACCGTGCCCGACGTCGGTGGCCACGGCGAACGACTGCGGCGCCACGATGCGCCCGAAGCGCCCCTCGGCGGCGAAGCGGTCGTCGTAGTAGAGGCGGTTGGGGTTCTGCATGCCCTGCACCCAGCGCCGGACGTCGTTGACGTGCACCGGGTCCTTGAGGTACCCGCCGCCGAGCGGGACGCCCACCCAGCGGTCGACGTCGGACGTGTCGAGCGTTACGTCACCCATGCGAGGGCCCCTCCTGGCGGTTCTCGGTGCGGTGGCTCGGCGATCCCGGGGAGTTTCGCCTTAGGTGTATAAGAATAGAAGTCTACATCAGACAGGATGACGGCCCCTCTCGGCCGGGCTCGGGACCGCGGACGCATCGTTGTCGAGGACCACCCGTCGAGGGTGAGGACAGGGCGTCGATGATGTTGCTCCGTTGCCGTAGGAGGCACCGTAGGTGCCGTGCAACTGGAGGTGGCCATGGTCCTTGCCGACGTCGACCTTGGGGACCTGATCTGGACGACGATCTGGATCTTCTTCCTGATCCTGTTCATCTGGGTCTTCATCATGATCATCAGCGACCTGTTCCGCGACCACAAGCTGTCGGGATGGGCGAAGGCGATCTGGGTGGTCGCCCTGATCATCTTCCCGTTGATCGGGTCGCTCGTGTACCTCATCGCCCGTGGTCAGGGCATGGCCGAGCGGTCGGCGGCCCAGGAGCGGCACGCCCGAGCCGAGTTCGACGACTACGTCCGGTCGACGGCCGCGTCCGGCACGAGTGCCGCGGACGAGCTGGCGCGACTGGCGGACCTGCGCGACAAGGGCACGATCACGGAGGCCGAGTTCCAGACGATGAAGGCCAGGGTCGTGGGCGGGTCCGGCACCGGCACGATGACCGGGACGACGACCGCATCGACGGCCGGGGCGTCAACCGACACACCGACCGGCTAGAGAACGACCCGCGGCGGTAGCCAGAAGACGCTGCCCGCGAGCGCCCACTAGTGCCCCGGTACCGGTGCCGGGGCACTGGCGCGTTTTCGTTCAGCCGGCGAGCTGCAGGCCGGCGACAGACTCGACGAGCCGGGGCACCGCGTCAGCGACGGCGCCAGTGTCCTCGTCGTCGGCGGCCGCTCTGAGGTCCTCCAACTGACCTCCGATCGCGTCCACATCGGCCTGCTCGAAGCGGTCGGCGATCCGGTCCCAGACCCACTCGAGCGAGCTGACGTCGCCGGCTATCTGCCCGGCGTCGGCCTCGTCGCTGGCGCTGTCGAGGGCGAGCTGGTTGGCCCAGACGTTGAACCGGCCGAGGTCGACCTCGTCCGGCGACCGGTACTGCAGCTTCAGGTCGAGGGCGGCCATCTCGACGTCGAGCGTGGCGTTGCGGGCACCCTCCGGGTTGCGGTCGTCGACCGCCGGCATCAACGCGTTGCCCCGGAGTGCGTCGAGGGCCTGGCCCATCTGCACGGCGAGCAGCGGAGGCACGGTGCCGGTCGCCCGGTGGTCCTCCCACGCGGCGGTCACCGCGTCGAATGAGCGCGTCGCCGTCTCCCAGTCACCGCTGTCGGCGGCGGCGAAGACCTCGCGCGCGCCTCGCGAGACTGCCTCGAGCTCGGGGGGCACGCCGCCGGGCCGGGCGTCGGTGGGCACGGCGAGGGCGAGCGCCTCGAGATTGCCGCCGACACCTGAGGCGAACTCCCCGTAGCCGGGCGCGAACGTCTTGTCCTCGTAGTTCCCTTCGAGCAGGTGATTCTCGGTGCCGACCATCGCACCCGCGACCGGGCCGCGCGGTCCGTCGACGGTGACATCGAGGGTCTTGACGGTCACCTCCTCGAACACCCGGTCGGGGATGTTCTCGGGCCGGTAGGCCTGCCCGATCTGGGGGTCGGCGGGCATGATCATGCCCGGCGGGCCGTCCTTGCCGGCGATCCATGTGCCGTCGGTGTCGGCGACGACCCCGTCCTCGTAGTTGAAGACGTCCTCGCCGAAGTACCAGACGTTGCCGGCGTCATCCTGCGCATACCAGTCGAGCGCCACCTCATGGATGCGCCCGTCGAGGTACGAGACGAACTGGGAGGCCAGCGTCTCGACCTTCTGGCCGTCCACGTCGACGACCTTGGGCGCGGGCAGCAGCACGGTCTCGATCCGGAGCGGGTTGCCCTCGTCGTTGCCCAGCAGGACGGCCGAATGGAGGTCACTGATCGGGAACAGCGCGTTGTCTACCGTCGTAGGTACCGAGAACGTCGGTTCAACGAGGTCGGCCCGCTGGCTGTCGGGCGCCGTTGGCTGCGTCGGGGTGTCGGACGCCGGCGCGGCGTCCGTCGAGCCCTGGTCGACCGAGTTGGAGCCGCCGGAGTCGCTGCACGCGGCCGCTGCCAGCGCCGCGGCCAGGCAACCGCCGAGCAGTGTCCGCGACGGCCCGAGCGTGCGGGGGGATGTGTGCGCATCTCGTCGATGGCGGAGGTGATGGAGGTACATGCCGTCGTCCCTTTCGTCGGGGAGTTGATCGAGCTCGAGCTCATGCCTCGGATGATGCTGGGAGCCGGCTGAGCGTCCGCTGAATCCCGCAGGGGATGTGGGCGCCGGGTGTCAGCGGGCGTTCAGGCGCCGGCGCTGATTCATCCCTTGGATAGGAGGCGGCCGCCCGTAATGTCATCGCCAACCATGCGAGGGGTTCCCCCGTGAGCGATCCGCCGACCGAGTCTTCCCCGGTGAGCGATGCACCGGATGGAGGCACCGCGCCCGGGGACTCCGAGACGCACGAGGTGAGCGGGGGCGAACGGCGGTTCGAGATCGTCGCCACCGTCCTCCTCGCGCTGACGGCGCTGGCCACAGCCTGGAGCGGCTACCAGGCGTCGCTGTGGGACGGGATCCAGTCGAGCAACTACACCCAGGCGTCCGCGGCCCGCACCGAGGCCTCGCAGAACCACACCGAGGCCAACCAGTTCCGGCTGGGTGACCTCAGCGAGTTCGAGAACTACATCGACGCCACCGTCGGCGGCGATGCGCCGCTGGCCGACTTCTACCGCCAGCGGTTCCGTGACGAGTTCGAGCCGGCATTCGCGGCATGGATCGCCCTCGACCCGTTCACCAACCCGGATGCCCCCGCGAGCCCGTTGGCGATGCCGGAGTACCGGCTCGCCGACGACCAGGAGGCGAAGGATCTCGACGCCCGTGCGGAGGCAAAGTTCAAGGAGGGCGAAGACGCCAACAACTTCTCCGACACCTACACCGCCGCGACCTTGTTCTTCGCGGCGGCGCTCTTCTTCGCCGCGATCTCCGAACGTTTCAGCTACCGGCGTGCCCGCGCCAGCCTGCTCGCCTTCGCGGCGATCGGGCTCGTCGGGGGAGCCATCCTCATGGCCACCCAACCGGTGACCACCGGCTGAGGGTCAAGGCCCAGCTGGTGGTAAGCCGCGTACTTCACGAACGGCACGGCTCCGGCCGAGGGGTCCAGCCAGTCGCCGCGCTTGATCTCACCTTTCTTGACGGTCAGCCAGATCACCGTCAGGCCGGGGCTGCTGGTTTCGCCGCGGCTGCGCGGGCCTGCTTGCGGCTGGCCATGAGGTACTTGACGGCCTCCATGGTGAGGAAGGCGGTGACGACGGCGATCAGGATGGGTGCGGTCTGCAGCGCCCCGACCTGGGTCAGGAAGGCGGCCATCAGCACCATGGAGAACGGTGCGGGCGCGAGCGCCCCGGGGACAGCGGCGAGCAGGCAGGTGAACGCCAGCCCCAATGGCACGTCGGGGATGACCTCGTGGACGAGGACTCCGGCGGTTCCGCCGATGAACAGCGAGGGGAAGATGGGCCCGCCGACGAAACCGCTGCCCTGGCTGACGGCGAAGGTGAGCATCTTGGCGATCAAGATGGCGGCGAGGAGACCCAGGCCCAGGGTCCCGGCGTCATCGAGTACGGTCGTGAGCTGATCGCCGCCGGAGAACATCGTCAGCGGCAGTGCCACGCCGACGATCCCGAATACCAGGCCGCCCAGCGTTGATTTCGCGATGGCCGGGGCCTTGAGCCGGCCAAACAGCCGCGCCGCCGCCGTCATGAACCCAGCCAGCAGCGTCACCACCAGGGCTGCGAACAGACCCAGGGCGACCCCGGCGAGTAGCTGCCAGTCCTCGTACTTGTAGGTCGGCACCTGGTACTTGTCCACGAACACGGCGCCAGCGATGGCGAAGTAGATGCCGAACGAGACGCTCGATGCCACGATCTCCGCGGCGAGCGCCTTGGCGAATCGCTGCCCGCCCGGGCGGGCGACCTCCAGGATCAGCAGCACCACGATCACCGTGCTGGAGAACAGCCCACCGTAGGCGCCGGCGAAGCCGGCCAGGGTGTTCACCTGGGAGTCCTCTTTGCCGAGCGCCCTTCGCTGCCGCGAGCCAGCTTCCCGCCCCGCCGCCCATGGCGCCCAGCGCCTTTTCCGGGCCGAGGCTCGCGCCACCGATCAGCGACACCGTCGAGACGGCCACGATCCCCGGCACCAGTCCCGGGTCGACGTGCTCGGTTTGCAGGTCGTCGAACAGGCCAGGAACCTCCTGGGGCAGGCGGGTCAGACGGCGCAGCAGCCCGACCACGGCACCAGCCGCCGCGGCGATCGCCACCCACCACCAATGCCCGCCGAACCAGCCCGAATCGGAATCGCTGTACCACTCGCCCCCGACGTCGATCACTCCGATGAAAACCAGGCCGGCGAACCCGCCGAACACCCCGAGGGCCACCGCGTAACCCATCAGGACCCAGAACTCCCGCTTCTGGGTGACCGGCGGTTCCGCGGCTGGCCCGGATGAGATGCTCACGACGCGGACCTCAGCGGAGCTGAACTCCCACGCCGCCACGGCCGCCAGCAACCGAGCGGACCGTCTCGGTCAGCTACCTGGCACTTCGACGAGCCCCGGCTCGGCATATCGCCTCCACCCCCGGCAGGTTTCCAGATGAACGCACGACCTACTCGCGCGCCATGAGTGCGATGGCTTCCTTCTCCAGGTCGACGAAGGGCTCGCCGGACACGTCGACGATCGCCTGCTTGATGGTTCCGCCCGTGAACGCATAGGGGCTCGTGCCCGAATAGTCGTCGGTGACAGGCTCGGCCGGGTCCTTGCCCACGTTCAGGCCCTCGCCCACGAGCGAGAAGTTGCCGGGCTGGGTCATGATCTGCCCCTCCCCCACCTTCTCGTCGTTGATGAACAGCGACAGCGTGCCGGTGGTGGGCAGCACTTCGTTCTCCTTCACGAACGCGGCCGACAGCACGACCTCTCCCGTCGGGACCTCCTTGGTGGACTCGACGGTCTGCTCGTTGCTGCCGACGAAGTTGTAGACGTACTTCAGCTGGCGGCCCTTGACGTAGAGCGCGTGCCCGCCGAACCGCGCGCCGTGGGAGAAGAGCACGCCGGCAGCGTCCTCGGACTCGACGTCCACCCCGACCGCGATCGTGTAGCTGCGGTTCCGGATGTTGACCGCTGCGGTCTCCGGGACCTCGGCTGTGCCCGGGTAGTAGACGTACCGGTCCCGCGGCGGCGCCACCTGGGGCCGGGTCGGGTCGGCCAGCACCTCCACCGCCGTACGGTCCAGGAGGGGCAGCCCGTTGTACTTCCCGGCCTCGTGGAACCACAGGTTGACGAGCTCCTGCACCCTCTCGGGGTGCTCGGCCGCCAGGTCGTGGCTCTCGGTCGGGTCGGCCTGGGTGTCGTACAGCTCCCAGCGGTCGCGGTCGAAGTGCCCCCAACCGGCGATCGTCGGGTGCACGCTCACGGCCTTCCATCCCTTGTGCCATATGGCCCGGGATCCGAGCATGGAGAAGAAGCCCGTCTCCTTCGGCGTGGGCACGTCGTCGCTCTCGAACGTGGAGCGGAAGCTGACGCCCTCGAGCGGGACCTGGGGGAAGCCCTTGACCACCTCGGGCATCTCGACGCCGAGGAGGTCGTACATGGTCGGCACGACGTCGGTGGCGTGGAGGAACTGGTGCCGGAGCTCGCCCTGGGCGTCGATCCCCCGCGGCCACGAGATCACGAGCGGGTCTGCCACGCCGCCCTCGAAGTTGTAGCGCTTCCACATCTTGAACGGCGTGTCGAACGCCCACGCCCACCCCACCGGGTAGTGGTTGTACGTCGCGGGTGAGCCCAGGTCGTCGAGGTAGCGCAGGTTCTCCTCGACGTCGTCGGGGATGCCGTTGAAGAACTTGTTCTCGTTCACGGAGCCGTTGGGCCCGCCCTCGCCGCTGGCGCCGTTGTCGGACACGAGCACGACGATGGTGTTCTCACGCTCACCGGACTGCTCGAGGAAGCCCAGCAGGCGGCCGATCTCGTGGTCGGTGTGGCTGAGGAACCCCGCGTACACCTCCGCCATGCGGGCGAACAGGCGCTGCTCGTCGTCGGAGAGGGAGTCCCACGGCCGCACGACGTCGAGCGGGTTCCACGGCGTGCCGTCGACGCTGGTCTCCTCGGCGTAGGGGTTCAGCGGTGACAGCTCGGCGTCCGCGGGGAAGATGCCCAGCTGCCTCTGCCGGTCGAACACGAGCTCGCGATATCTCTCGTAGCCCATGTCGAAGCGGCCCGTGTACTTCTCGATCCACTCCTTGGGGGCGTGGTGGGGGGCGTGGGTGGCGCCGGGGCAGAAGTACATGAAGAACGGCTTGTCGGGCGCGATCACCTTCGCGTCCTTGATGAACTCGATCGCCTTGTCGGTGAGGTCGGTCGTGAGGTGGTAGCCCTCCTCGGGGGTTGCCGGCTGGTCCACCGGGTGGTTGTCGTAGACCAGGTCCGGATACCACTGGTTGGTCTCGCCGCCCAGGAATCCGTAGTAGCGCTCGAAGCCACGGCCGACCGGCCAGTTGCGCTTCGTCGACGCCATGTTCATCTCGTCGGCCGCCACCAGGTGCCACTTGCCGAGCATGTAGGTGTTCCAGCCGCGCTCACCGAGGACCTCGGCGATCGTGGCGCACTCGAACGGGATGTGGCCGTTGGCGTTCGGAAACCCGCTGGTGGCCTCGGCGATGCAGGCCATGCCGTTGGTGGTGTGGTTGCGTCCGGTGAGGAGCGACGACCGTGTTGGTGAGCAGAGCGCGGTGGTGTGCCAGTTGGTGTAGGTGAGCCCCGTTGCCGCCAGCCGGTTGATGTTGGGCGTCTCGATCAGGCCACCCCAGGGCTCCATGGCCGAGTAGCCGACGTCGTCGAGCACGATGTAGAGGACGTTGGGCGCCCCTTCCGGTGCCACCGGCTGCACGTAAGGCTCCCAGTCGGGCACCGAATCACGGTCGTCGACGTTGATCGTGCCCCGGAACGGCTTGGTCATCGTGGCTCCTAGCACCCTCGGGCGGTCCTGCTGCCGCCGCCACCACGGAGGAGCGTCGCGTTTGCGGCACGAGCCAACATCACACCGATCGGGTGATTGCCGGTTGGGTCAGCGCTCGTCGTCGACGCGGAGCGAGAACCGGGCGGTGAACGAGGTCCCGGGCTTGACGAGCGCACAGCCCCCGTCGACCAGGGCGTTGACCGGCGCGGTCATCGGTTCGAGGCAGACGGACTCGGCCGCCGGCGGCGTGAAGACCTGGGCGTGGCCGTAGCCGTCCCCGAGCTCGAGGACGAGGCGCCGCCCAGCGCCCGTCAGGGCGAGCTGCCGATCGTCGCCGAGCTCGTAGAGGTCGTCGAAGGTGCGGGTCCCGACGGGCCCGTCCTCCGCTGCCTCGACCTGGGCCCGCCCGGTGGGGAGCTGGCGGTCATCGAGCTCGAGGTGCCGGCGTTCAGGCAGGCGCAAGCGGACGTTCTCCCGCCGTTCACCCGGCAGGCGCAGATAGGGGTGGTATCCGAACGAGACCGGCACCGGGCGGTCGCCGGTCGGCACCAGGGACGTATCAACGCGGAGCGTCGCCGCCTGCGACCGTCGCCTCGATCCGGAGCTCGTGGGGGAACGGGAACGAGGCCAGGAGGTCGGGATGGGCACCGAAGTCGAACCTGGCCGTCAAAGAATTCGGCTTCGCCACGGTGACGTCCCAGCCGGGACGGGCCGTCATCGTCCCGTGGATCGGGAGCCCGTGCTCGTCTGTGTTGAGATCTAGGCCAACGAGGTCCACCACGATCCCGTCGACCTCGTAGTGGCGCGCGCCCAGGCGGTTCGCCCACGGGGCCAGGAGCGGCAGCCCCGTGACGTTGCCCCTGCGGTAGCCGTCCAGCCCGCCCGGCAACGCCAGCAGCTCCTCCCCCGCGTGGCGGAGCGAACTGCCGAGCATCCCGAGCTGCGGCAGGAAGGTCGCGTCGAGGGGACCGGACGAGATGGACACCCCGGCGCCGGGTTCGGTGGTTGGTGGCATCGCCATGCCATTGGACCATCACTCGCGGCGACCGGTCATCGCCTCGAGGGGATGAGGCGGCGCCGAGGTGTCCCCCGGTGCCACCCTCCATTTCATCCCGATGGGGGGAGGCTAGGTCGAAGACCGCGCCATAGCGTCATCTCGGGTGCGAGAACAGGAGTGAGCTCATGGCGTCACCTCCCAGCGGCGCGACGGCGGACCCGCCTAGCGGGCAGACCCGGCGTCCCCACGTGGTCGTCCTCGGCGGAGGCTTCGGCGGCGTGGGCGCCGCCCGCAAGCTCAGGAAGGCCGAGGTCGACATCACGGTGGTCGACAAGAACGACTACCACACCTTCCAGCCGCTGCTTTACCAGGTGGCCACCGACCTGCTGGACACCGCGGCGTGCGGCCATCCACTGCGCGACCTGTTCCACGAGCAGCCAAACGTCACCGTCCACGAGGCCACGGTCACCGGTATCGATCTCGCACGACGCGAGGTTCAGTTCGCGGAGATGCCTGCGCTCACGTACGACTATCTCGTCTTGGCCCTGGGCGCGTGGGTCAACTTCTTCGGTGTCGAGGGCGCAGACGAGCACGCGTTTCCGATGTACACGCTCGCCGACGCGCTGCGCCTCAAGGAGCACGTGCTGCGCAAGTGGGAGGACGCGGACCGCGACCCCGCGCTGGTCGAGGACGGCGCCGTCAACGTCGTGATCGTCGGCGGTGGCCCCACGGGCATCGAGAGCGCGGGGGCACTGGCCGAGCTCTACCGCAGCAACTTCTCCGAGGACTACCCCGGGATCCCCCAAGACAAGGCTCGCATCGTCCTCGTGGAGGCGGGCTCGGCGCTGCTGCCGATGTTCCGCTCGAGCATCCGGTCCTATACGAAGAAGGCGCTGGAGGACCGCGGCGTCGAGGTGCTGCTCGGCGAGGTGGTCGCCGGGATCGAGCCAACCCGGATCACGCTGAAGTCGGGGACCGTGATCCCGGCCCACACGCTGGTGTGGGGGGCGGGCCTCCAGGCGAGCTCGGTTGCGGGGATGCTCGGCGTGGAGCTGCAGCACGGCAACCGCGTGCCGGTGGAACCCGACCTGAGCATCGCCGGACGTCCCGGGGTGTTCGCCGTCGGCGACATCGCCTGGATCACCGACACGAAGGCGAACGAGGTGCTGCCCCAGCTCGGCTCGGTCGCGCTCCAGGCGGGCGAGCGCGCAGGCGAGAACATCGCCCGGCTGGTCGCCGGCAAGGACACCGAGCCGTTCGAGTATCACGACAAGGGCACGATGGCCACGATCGGTCGGGGGGCCGCCGTGGTCCAGACCCGTGGCGGCCACACGCTCAAGGGAC
Source organism: uncultured bacterium (assembly GCA_963756425.1). GTDB lineage: Bacteria > Actinomycetota > Acidimicrobiia > Acidimicrobiales > VFJN01 > DASQUK01. Next base: position 187,296 of record CAVWNW010000003.1, read on the forward strand.
GGGCCGCATTCCTGGCGTGGGGCGGGGTGCACCTGGCCCTCCTGTCCACCGGCGAGGACAGGACCAAGGCGGTCGTGGATTGGACATGGGCCGGGTTCACGCATGAGCGGCCCGGACGGATCTCTGTGAGGACGGACAAGGACTGAGCGAGAGGAGCCGACCATGGCAACGGGGCAGCAGCCGGCGGATGTCTTCGTGGTCTTCGGGATCACGGGCGACCTGGCCAAGGTGATGACGTTCCGGTCGCTCTACCGGCTCGAGCGGCGCGGGCTGCTGACGTGCCCGATCGTGGGCGTTGCGGTCGACGACTGGACGGACGATCAGTTGCGCGACCACGCCCGCGAGTCGATCGTGGGAACCGGCGAGAAGCTGGACGAGCAGGTGTTCGACCGGTTCGCCGCGCGGCTGACGTACGTCCAAGGCAACTTCGGGGACGCCTCCACGTATGAGCGCGTGAGCGCCGCGATCAAGGGCGCTGAGCAGCCCGTCTACTACCTGGAGATACCCCCGTTCCTGTTCGGCACCGTCGTGAAGGGGCTGGCGGACGCCGGGATCACCGACCACGCGCGGGTGGTCGTCGAGAAGCCTTTCGGGCACGACCTGGAGTCAGCCCGGGCGCTCGCGGCGGAGCTCCACCAGTACCTCGACGAATCGCAGATCTACCGGATCGACCACTTCCTGGGGAAGATGGGCGTCGAGGAGATCCTCTACCTCCGGTTCGCCAACACGATGCTGGAGCCGGTGTGGGGCCGGAACAGCCTCGAGTGCGTCCAGATCACGATGGCAGAGAGCTTCGGGGTCGAGGATCGCGGCCACTTCTACGACCCTGTCGGCGCGCTGCGCGACGTCGTGGTCAACCACCTCATGCAGGTGGTCGCGGCGACGGCGATGGAGGCCCCCGCGGGGGGGGACCCCCAGACGATCCAGGACGGCAAGGTCGCCGTCTTCCGCGCCGTGGAGACCGCCGACCCCGCGCACTACGTGCGCGGTCAGTACGACGGCTACCTCGACACCCCCGGGGTAGCCCCGGGCTCGACCACGGAGACGTACGCCGCATTGCGACTGGACATCGACAGCTGGCGCTGGTCGGGTGTCCCGTTCTTCATCCGCACTGGCAAGCACCTGCCGGCCACACAGACCGAGGTCCGGCTGCTCTTCAAGCGCCCACCCAAGCTCGGCTTCGGCTTCACCGGTGACCGGGCACCGGAGCCCGACCAGTTGGTGATCAAGCTCGACCCGTCCACCGGGATCAGGCTGCTCGTCGACGCCCGCCGCGCCGACACGCAAGGCCCCGAGGCGATCAGCCTCGACATGGAGTTCTCCGAGGAGGGCGGCGAGGGCGCGACGCCTTATGAGGTGCTGCTCCACGCGGCGATGGTCGGCCAGAGGACGCGGTTCACACGCCAGGACGGCGTCGAGGAGACCTGGCGGATCATGCAGCGGCTGCTGGATGCGCCGCCTCCGGTCCACCCTTATCCGCAGGGATCGTGGGGGCCGTCCGCCGCCGACGAGGTCGTCGCGGGCCACGGCGTGTGGCATCACCCGTGGGTGGCGTCATGAGCACCGACACGGCCCCCTCGGACCGCCGTCAGAGCGCGGCGATGCCCTCGCCGTTCCCGCCGATCGAGGACTACGCCTTCCTGTCCGACTGCCACACCGGGGCACTGGTCGGTCCCGACGGTGGTGTGGGCTGGCTGTGCGTGCCGCGCTTCGACGCACCCAGCGTGTTCGGGACGCTGCTCGACCGTGAGGCTGGATACTTCCGGCTGGGGCCGTTCGGCATCAACGTCCCAACGGCGCGGGCGTACGAGCCGGGGACCAACATCTTGGCTACGACGTGGAACACGGGGGACGCCTGGGTGGTCGTCCGCGACGCGTTGACGATGGGGCCACGCCGAGGCGAGGACGTGGTCACACCGCACACCCGGCCACCGGCCGACGATGACGCCGACCACACGCTGGTGCGGACGGCGGAGTGCATCGACGGTGAGGTCGAGATCGAGCTGATCTGCGAGCCGGTGTTCGACTACGGCCGCACCGCGGCGTCCTGGACGCTGGCCGACGGGAACAGACACATCGCCGACGCCTCCGGCGCCGGCCAGACCATCAGGCTGCAGACCGACCTGGCGCTGGGCATCGAAGGCGGCCGGGTCCGCGCCCGTCATGTCCTGCGCAAGGGCGAACGGGTGTACTGCGCGCTGTCGTGGGCCGAGAGCCTGGCGGCGCCCGGCGACGTCGACGCGGCCGACGAGCAGTTGGCCGCCACTACGCGGTTCTGGCGGGCCTGGCTGGGGCGGGCGCGGGCGGTGGATCATGCCTACCGGCCGGCGATCGAGCGGTCCGCATTGACGATCAAGGGCCTCACCTACATGCCGACCGGGGCGACCGTGGCCGCGCTCACCACGTCGCTGCCGGAGACGCCCGGCGGCGCCCGCAACTGGGACTATCGGTACACGTGGATGCGTGACTCCACGTTCACCCTCCAGGCATTGCACTTCCTCGAGCTGGATTGGGAGGCCGACGAGTTCATCCAGTTCGTCACCGAGCTCGAGTGCATCGACGACGGTGGCTTGCAGATCATGTACGGGATCGACGGCCGCCGCGATCTCACCGAGTCGACGCGGGACGACCTGTCCGGCTACGCGGGGGCCCGCCCGGTGCGCGTCGGCAACGGCGCTTGGGACCAGCGCCAGAACGACGTCTACGGCGCGGTGTTGGACTCGATCCTGCTGCATACCCGCCGCAGCGAACGGTTGCCCCGAGGACTGTGGCCGCTCGTCCAGTCGCAGGCCAAGTGTGCGACTGCGGTGTGGCGTGACCCCGACCAGGGAATTTGGGAGGCCCGCGGCAAGCCTCAGCAATACGTGTCGTCGAAGCTCATGTGCTGGGTGGCGCTCGATCGGGCGTCCAAGCTGGCGGCGATCCGCGGCGACGCCGACATGGAGGCCACCTGGGGCACCACCGCCGACGAGATCAAGGCCGACGTCCTGGACCACGGCGTCGACAGCAGAGGCGTGCTGCGCCAGCACTACGACACCGATGCGCTCGACGCCTCGACGCTGCTGGCGGCGATCTTCGGCTTCCTGCCCAGCGACGACGAGCGCCTGCGCGCCAGCGTCCTGGCGATCGCCGACGAGCTGACCGATGACGGGTTCGTCCTGCGCTACCGCACCGACGAGACCGACGACGGCATGTCCGGCAAGGAGGGGACGTTTCTGATCTGCTCGTTCTGGCTGGTATCGGCGCTGGCGATCATCGGCGAGGACCAGCGCTCCCGCGATCTCATGGAACGCCTCCTGCGCGTCGCCTCGCCGTTGGGCCTGTTCGCCGAGGAATTCGACACTGACACGGCCCACCACCTCGGCAACTTCCCTCAGGCGTTCTCGCACTTGGCGCTCATCGAGGCGGCAGCCCGGATCATCTTCGCGGAGCGGCTCAGGGAGATGACATGAGCGACACCGACCACTACGACGTCATCATCATCGGGACGGGTGCAGGCGGTGGGACGCTGGCGCGGCACCTCGCCCCGTCGGGCAAGCGCATCCTGTTGCTCGAACGCGGCGACTGGCTGCCGCGCGAGCCCCACAACTGGTCGGCGCAGGACGTGTTCGTCGACGGCCGCTACATATCGCCCGACACGTGGTACGACGCCAAGGGCAAGGCGTTCCAACCCCAGATCCACTACTTCGTGGGCGGCGCCACCAAGCTCTACGGCGCCGCGCTCTACCGCCTGCGCCGCGAGGACTTCGGCGAGCTGCACCATCACGACGGCATCTCGCCCGCCTGGCCGATCTCCTACGAGGACATGGAGCCGTACTACACGCTGGCCGAGCAGGCCTACCAGGTGCACGGCGCCCGCGGCGAGGACCCCACCGAACCCCCCGCCAGCGCCCCATACCCCTACCCGGCGCTATCGCACGAACCACGGATCCAGCAGCTCTCCGACGACCTCGCGGCTGCCGGCGTTCACCCGTTCCACGCGCCGTGTGGCGTGATGCTCGACGAGGCGAACATGCCGTACAGCACGTGCGTGCGGTGCGGCTTCTGCGACGGCTTCCCCTGCCCGCTCCACGCCAAGTCGGATGCGGAGGTCCACGGCGTCCGCCCCGCGCTGGAGCACCCCAACGTCACGATGCTGACGCAGGCCACCGCCGTGCGGCTCGACACCAACCCGTCGGGCACCGCCGTCACCGGCGTGGAGGTCGACCACGGCGGTGAGCGCCAGACCTTCGGCGCCGACATCGTCATCGTGTCCTGCGGGGCAGCGAACACCGCCAAGCTCCTGCTGGCGTCGGCCAACGACCAGCACCCCCACGGCCTCGCCAACGGCTCCGACCAGGTTGGGCGCAACTTCGTGTTCCACAACAGCCAGGCCGTGCTGGCCCTCTCCCACGAACCGAACCCGACGGTCTTCCAGAAGACCCTCGGCGTCAACGACTTCTACTTCGGCACCGACGACTTCGAGTTTCCGATGGGCAACATCCAGATGGTCGGCAAGTCGACCGAGGAGATGTACCGGGGCGAGAAGCCCCTCGAGACCAAGCTCGCGCCCACCCGGGTCCTCAGCGACATCGCCACCCACGCCGTCGACTTCTGGCTGTCGACCGAGGACCTGCCCCGCCCCGACAGCCGCGTCACCCTCGAACGCGACGGCAGCATCAGGCTCAGCTACGAGGTGGGAAACCAGGCCGCCAGCGACCGCCTCTATCACCAGCTCAAGTCGATGCTCGGCCACCTCGGCATGCACCCGGACCACCTCATCCCCCGTCACGCCTACCTCAAGACCGACATCCCCATCGCCGGCTGCGCCCACCAGGCCGGCACCTGCCGCTTCGGGACCGATCCCGCCACGTCGGTGCTCGACGTCAACTGCCGTGCCCACGAGGTCGACAACCTGTACGTCGTCGACACGAGCTTCTTCCCGAGCATCGGCGCCGTGAACCCGGCGCTCACGGCGATGGCGAACGCCCTCCGCGTCGGCGATCACCTGCTCGAACGGCTGGGCGCCACGGCGTGAGCATGCTGTCCTTCTGGGGAGGGAACATGCTGGCGGTCGACCCCGTGCCGTGGGCGCGGGCGCAGATGGCGTTCACGCTCGCCAGCCACATCATCCTCGTCCCTCTGGGTGTGTCGTGGGCCTGCATGATCTTGGTGGCCAACTGGCGGGCGATCAAGCGGGACGACCAGGACGCGTTGTTGCTGGCGCAACGCTGGTCGAAGTACATGGCCGTCACCTTCGCCGTCGGCGCGGTCACGGGCACCGTGCTGACGTTCGAGTTCGGGCTCCTGTGGCCGAAGTTCATGGGCACCTGGGGTGCCGCGTTCGGGATCCCGTTCGCGGTCGAAGGGCTGTTCTTCTTCATCGAGGCGATCTTCATCGCGATCTACATCTTCGGGTGGAAGCGGCTGCGGCCGTGGCCGCACTTCTGGACTGGGGTGCCGATAGTCCTCGCCGGCATCGGCGGCACGCTCTCGATTGTCGCCGCCAACGCGTGGATGAACGAGCCGGCAGGGTTCACGTTGAACAGTTCCGGCGAGGTGACGGACGTCGATCCCCTCAAGGTGATCTTCAACGACGCCTGGCCCTACGAGGCGTCGCACATGCTGGTCGCCGCCTACCTAGTCGGTGGCTTCCTGGTCGCCTCGGTCTACGCCGTCGGCATGTTGAAGGGCCGCCGGGATCGGTACCACCGGCTCGGCTTCCTGATTCCCTTCACCGTCGCCGCGCTCGCGACGCCGGTCCAAATGTTCGTCGGCGACACGCTGGCGCGCTGGGTCTACAACAACGAGCCGACCAAGTTCGCGGCGATCGAGCTCGTGCCCGAGAGCGAGAGCGATGTTCCCGAGACGCTGCTCGGGCGGATCGACTCCGACGGCAACGTGACCGGCGGGATCGCGATCCCCGGGCTCGCCTCCTGGCTGTCCGACCCGAGCACCGGCACGGCCACCGTCGTGCAAGGGCTCGACTCCGTCCCGGCTGACGAGCGACCGACGACGCGGGAGGTCAACACGGTCCACCTGGCGTGGGACGTGATGGTCGGCCTCGCCACGCTCCTGTTCCTGCTGTCGGCGTGGTACTGGCTCTCCTGGATCTTCCGGCGCGACATGCCGCGGTCGAAGCTGTTCCTCTGGATCGCCTCGGGGGCCGGTGTCGCCGCGGTCCTGGCCATGGAGGCCGGGTGGGTTGTCACCGAGGTGGGCCGCCAACCCTGGATCGTCCACAACTACATGAAGGTCGAGGACGCAGCCACGACCAACGAGGGCGTCTGGATCACCTTCATCGTCGTCGCAGCCATCTACCTCACGCTGGCGACGACCGTGGTCCTGGTGCTGCGGAGCATGAGCCGACGGTTCCGGCGGCAAGCCGAGCTCGTCGACAGCGACGTCCCCTACGGTCCGCGTGAGCTCCCCCCGGAGAGGACGCAGGAAGAGGAGCCCGTCGGTGGATGACGCCGTCGCCGTCGTGCTGTTCGCTGCGGTGAGTGCCTACGCCGTCCTCGCCGGCGCGGACTTCGGGGCCGGGTTCTGGGACCTCATCGCCGGCGGAGCGGACAGGGGCGAGCGACCACGCGCGCTCATCGACCACTCCGTCGGCCCCGTGTGGGAGGCCAACCACGTGTGGTTGATCTTCGCTCTGGTCGTGCTCTGGACCGCGTTCCCCGAGGCATTCGCGTCGATCACACTGACACTCTTCGTTCCCCTCACCCTCGTCGCCCTTGGGATCGTGTTGCGCGGGGCGAGCTTTGCCTTCCGCAAGAGCCTCTTCCGCACGTCCGAACGGCGGGCACTGGGCGCGATCTTCGCGTTCTCCTCGGTTCTCGTGCCGTATTGCATGGGGGCGATTGCGGGTGCGATCGCATCCGGCGAAGTGCCCGCCGGGGGCGAGGCGGGAGATCCTTGGTCCAGCTGGGTCAACCCCACGTCGATCGTGGGCGGGATCCTCGCGGTGACGGCCGGGGCCTACCTGGCCTCCGTGTACCTCATCTGGGACGCCCGACGATTGGCAGACGACTCGATGGTCGAGTACTTCAGGCGGCGGGCGGTGGTGGCGGCGGTCGTCGCCGGAGTCGTGGCCTTCGCCGGGATCTTCGTGCTGCGGTCCGACGCCCGCTACGTCTTCGACGGGTTCACGGCGCGCGCACTCCCGCTCGTCGTGCTCTCTGCGCTCTGCGGGATCGGGTCGCTGGTGCTGCTGCTGCGGCGGTCCCAGCGCGGTGCGCGCGTGCTCGCCGCCGGAGCGGTGGCGAGCATCGTCTGGGCCTGGGGAGCGGCGCAGTGGCCGTACATCCTGCCCACGAGCCTGAAGGTGTCGGCGGCGGCGGCTCCCTCCGCCACGCTGGCAACGGTGCTGGTGGTGTTCGGCGTCGCGGCGGTCGTCATCGTGCCGTCGCTCGTCCTGCTCTACGTCCTCGACCAGCGGAGCCTGCTTCCCGAGGAGAGCGTGGACTCCCAGCGAGCCACCGGCGCCTCCACGCCCGCGTCGTGACACGAGTGACGCGGCGCGGGCTCACTGAGGCTCGACGGCGGGGCCCCCTCCCGAAGGCACCGCCGGGCCCTCCTCCGGGGGCACGCCACCGGCCCCGATGTCGGCCAGGCGCTGCACAACGAGCTCGTACGCGATCACGAGCGCCACGAGCACGAACAGGCCGATCCACGACAGGTCGAGGAGGAGCAGTGCCAGGATGCCGACGACGATGCCGCCCGCCTGCAGGAGCTCCCGGTGTGCGCCCACCCAGGCGACGACGGGATCGTCGGGCTGCCGGTTGATGGCGGAACGGGCGGCGCCCACCGCCGCCTGGGCACCGGACACGGTCCCCCGGCGGAGCGCCTTGGCCCAGCCGTAGGGCCCGGTCAGGAGCGCGACGGCGGCGATGACCGCGGCGATGCCCAGGATCCAGGCGGTGGCGTCCAACAGGCTCGAGACGAACGCCCCCACGACGACCTGGACCGCATCGCGGTTCTCCGGCTTGACGAGCTCGACGACGTCGTCCTCCAACCGCAGGCCCAGCCGGCGGACGATGACGATCCCCAAGGCGATCCCCACCATCAGCTGGAGCAGCGTGCGCCGGCGGCGCGGCGACACCCACAGGGTGAGGGCGAACAGCACGACCGCCAGGATCACCGCCACGACCACGAGCTTGTTGACCAGGGTCACCGTGTCCTGCACCTGTTGCAGCTTGCTGGCATCGAACACCGTGAACTGACCGAAGTTCTCCGGCAGGTCCCGCCCCAGAGCGCTCTCGACCTTCTTGATCGCGTCCTCGGGGATCTCGTCGACCGTGACCGTGGGCAGGTTGACCGTTCGGCCGAAGATCTCCGGCGACGCCTCGCCGATCCGGGCGAGCACCTGGTTGACGACCGGAATCACGTTGACCACGACGTCGTTGCCCTGGATCTGGAGGCTGGGCGGGAGGTCTCCGTTGAGGACGTCGACCACCCGCTCGTGGGCCACCTCGTTGATCCGCACCCACAGGCGGCTGAACTCGTCGGTTGCCAGGAACGCGTCGACCCGGTCGTTGACGAACCCCCGCAGGGCACTGGTCAGGGGCGCGGCGAGGATCTGCCCGCGCTCCGGCAGCGCCTCCTTGAAGAGCTCTTCCGGGTCGATCGCGCTCATGGCCTGGTCAGTGATGTACCGCGCCGAGCGCCCGCTGCACCCGGACGTCCTGGGCCACGGGGCCGATCGTCTGCACGTAGCGATCGGTGTTCAGGGCGTTCCGGCGTGCCCAGACGGCGGTGACCGAGACCGTGACCAGGATCGAGGTGACCACCACGAATGCAACGGCCACGACGCCCCGCGTCCGGACCGCCCGCCTCCGGGGCGTCGTCGAGAGCTCGGCGCGCAGGCCGTCGACCTCGGCCTGAAGACGGTTCTGCTCCTCGACGAGGCGCGCCACCTCGTCGTCGGTCGGTGTGGCGTCGCCTACGGAGTCCGAGCTCGCGTCCACGCAGGGAACCGTGTCGCGCCACGCCCGCACGCGCATCGCCCGGACAGGGTGAAAGTCGGCGAGGGCCTCCGGGTTACTAGGCGAGGATGTTGACCGCCCGGGCGATCACCAAGCCGAGGATGACGAGGGAGGCACCCGACTCCAGCCCCATCGTGACCTTGGCCCAGTGGGCGAGCGGCATCACGTCGGTCGGACTGAACGCGAAGGCGTTGGTGAGGCCCAGGTACAGGTAATCGACGAAGACCGGGCGCCAGCCAGGCGGGGCGACGTCGGGGTTCATGTGCTGGGGAAACGCCAGGTCGGGGTAGCGCGGCGCCCGGCGCGCGCGCCGGCCCGGCCCGCCGCCGTCCAGCTCCCAGTAGAGGAAGCTGAACGCGATGATGAGGTCGATCCAGACCAGCGACCCGGCGGCGAGGAGCTCGCCGGCGCTGTCGGTCACGTTCTCGCCTTGCACGAGATCGACCGCCAGCCAACTCGTCGCCCACGCCGCCCCGAAGACGATGATTCCTACGACGGCGATGCGCAGGCGTCGGACGTACACCGACCGCCGGTCGACTCCACCGGGGTCGACCGAGACCGCGGCCACGAGGAGCGCACCCTCGAGGAGCGGCAGGAGCCATCTCGCCCCCGGCGTGTAGTTCGCCGGCATCAGGAATGGCAGGGCCATCGCCACCAGCAGGGCGGCGAGGATGGGCGCCCGAGACTCGTGAGGGACGATCGATGGCCCGGTGTCGCGATCGCCGGCGCCGGACATGTCGCGGGCGACGTCGTCGGGATCGCTCAACCCACCGAACCCGTCCCGGCGGCGTCGGCCAGCGACGCGTCGGCCGCGCCCACGCCGCCTGCGGTGTCCTCCTCGTGGTAGCGGGCGAGCAGGGCTTCCTCCTCTCGCTTGCGGGGGAAGACGAAGAAGACCAGTGCGGCACCGACGAGGACCGCGATGACGCCCGCGAGGTACGCCCAGTCGGCGCCGTCGAGGAATGACGACCGCGCCCCGGCGATTATCTGGTCGGCGTACTGCGGATACTGCTGGGCGACGTCGGCGGCGCTGCCAAACGACTTCTGGAGCTGGTTCTGGACACTGTCGGTGACCTGCGACCCGTTGGGGGCGGCGGCGATCGCGGCGCCGACTGCCGACGCGTAGCCAGCGGTCAGGAGCGCGCCGAAGATGGACTGCATGATCGCCCCACCGAAGTCGCGCTGGAGGTCGGCAGTCCCGGAGGCCATGCCGGCCCGTCTGACCGGCACGGACCCCGTGAGCGAATGGGAGGCCGGCGTGCCGGCGAAGCCGACGCCGACGCCGATCAGGGCGTAGCCGAGGCCGATCTGCCAGTAGCTGCTGCTCTCGCCCCAGAGCAGCCACATGGTGAGGAAGCCCAGCAGGCAGAACGCGTAGCCGACGAGCAGGGTGACGCGCGCGCCCCGGGCGTCGACCAGCTTCGCGGAGCGGGGCGCGACGAGCACCATGAGGACCGCCGCCGGCAGGATCGCGGCACCGGCCTCGACCGCCGAGTAGCCGAGCACGTTCTGCAGGAGCTGCTGGCCGATGAACATCGCGCCCATGAGCGAGCCGAAGACGATGATCCCCGCGCAGGCCGCCACCCAGAAGATGCGGCGCCCGGCCACGTGCAGGTCGTAGAGCGGCGGCCGGGCGCGGCGCTGCCTGACGAAGAAGGCGATGCCGGAGGCCAACGCCACCGCCGCGGAAGCGACCACGATCGCGTCCTCGTCGGGGACCGAGGCGAAGTTGATGGCCAGGATCAGAGACGCCACCAACACCGCCGAGACGATGCCGCCGAGGTTGTCGACCGGGTCGGTCGTCTCGTTGACATGACTGGGCACGCAGACGACCGCCATCACCAGCGCCACGACCGCTAGTGGCAGGGTGAGCAGGAACGCCGATCCCCACCAGAAGTGGTCGATCACCGTCCCGGCCGCGAGCGGACCCAGCGCCGCGATGGCGCCGCCGATCCCGGACCACAGCGCGATCGAGCGCGTGCGGGCCCGCCCCGACCACAACGCCGTGATCAGGGCCAGTGTGGTGGGGTAGGCCATGCCCGCCGACAGCCCGCCCAGGATGCGCGCCAGGACGAGCACCTCGACCGACGGCGCCCACGCTGCCAGTAGGCACGCCGGGATCGACAGCACCATGCCGAGGACCAGCATGAGCTTGCGGCCGTAGCGGTCGCCCAGCGCACCTAGGTACAGCACCGAAGCCGCCAGGCCGAGCGAGTAGCCGACGGCCACGAGGTTGAGCGCCGTCTGCGACGCCGCGAACTCCTCGCCGATGTCCGGGAGGGCGACGTTGGCCACGGCCAGGTTCAGGTTGGCGACTGCCGCCACCAGGATGAGGGCGGCCAGCACCAGTCCCGGCCGGGCCGGGCCGGTCGAAAGCCCCGCGCCCGGCGTTTCGCCTGCGCCCGTCGCCTCGTCCTCGCCGGTCATCGTGTCGTCGGTCATCGGCCTCGACCGTCCGCTGGGGAACAGGTCCATGAAGCCATGGCCGCGCCCTGCCCACATCGCCCCGACGGGGTGAACCGGGCGGATTGGCCCGCACGGATCGAGCCCAAGGGCCGCCCGGGGTGCACGCGGCCCTTACGCTGGGTGAGCGGCACGGCCGGTACGCTCTCGGCGTGTCGACGCGGGCGCCGGACCGACCACCCGGGACCTCGAAGCGGGGCCGCCACCGTCAGCCGAAGCCAGCGTTCGAGCTGTCGGAGTCGAAGCTCCGCGCCCCGGTGGCTCGTGCCGGGATCGTCGCCCGGGCGGCCCTGGTCGACCGGCTGGTCGCGCGCCCACGAACCGCCGGTCATCTCGGTGGTCGCCCCGCCGGGCTACGGCAAGACGACCGTCCTGTCGCAGTGGGCCGAATGCAGGCAGCCGCGAGTCGGGTGGGTGTCCGCCGACGTCCGCGACAACGATCCCGCGGTCCTCCTGACCTACATCGCGGTGGCGATCGACCGGATCGAGCGGATCAACCCGGCGGTGTTCCGGGCGCTCACCTCCCCCGCCGCTGCGGTCTCCGTGCCCCTGCTGCTGGCATCCGCCATCGCCGCCTTCGGCCAGCCCGTGTCGCTGGTCCTCGACCACATCGAGGTCATCACCAACCGCGAGTGCCTGGACGCGATCGCCCAGCTCGCGCTGGGCCTCCCACCCGGATCGCAGCTCGCCATCGGCTCGCGCGACGGGCTACCCCTGCCCACGGCGCGCCTGCGCGCCCAGGGCGGCATCCTGGAGATCGGCGCCGATGATCTCGCCATGGGCGCCGCGGAGGCGCCGGCGCTGCTCCTGGGCGCCGGCGTCGAGCTCGGCGACGAGGACGTGCGCGAGCTGGTGCGGCACACCGAGGGCTGGCCGGTCGGCCTGTACCTGGCGGCGCTGGCGATGACGTCGGGCAGCCCGCACACCGGCACGGGGCTGACGTTCACCGGGGATGACCGGTTCATGGGTGACTACCTGCGATCCGAGATCCTCGATCGGGTCTCGCCCGCGGAGGCGTCGTTCCTGACGCGCACGTCGATCCTCGAGGGCATGTCCGGTCCGCTGTGCGACGCCACCCTGGGAGCAACCGGATCGAGCCGTGCCCTCGAGGAGCTGGAGAACCGAAACCTCCTGGTGCTGCCGGTGGACCATCGCCGTGAGTGGTACCGCTATCACCACCTGTTCCGCGAGCTGTTGTCGACGGAGCTGCGGCGGCGGGAACCGGAGATCGTCCCCGAGCTCCACCTCCGGGCGGCGGCGTGGTTCGAGGCGAACGGCATGCCGGAGACCGCCATCGATCACGCACAGGCCGCTGGCGACACGGATCGGGTCGCCCGTGTGACCCTCAAGGTCGCCAACCCTGTCTGGGCGAGTGGCAGGGCCGACACCGTGTTGGGTTGGATGAAGTGGTTCGACGACCAGGGCCTGGTGGAGCGCTACCCAGGGATAGCAGTGCACGGTGCGCTGATGTTCGCGTTGATGGGCCGGCCGGCGGAGACCGAACGCTGGGCGGCGGCGGCCGAACGCGCGCCATCCGGAGGGACACTCGACGACGGGAACACGGTAGAGGGCACCGTTGCGTACCTCCGGGCGCTCCTGGCGCGTGACGGCATTGACGCCATGCGACGGGACGCACAGGTCGCGTTGCGCGGTCTCAGCCCGTCCAGTCCGTACCGGGCGACCATGCTCCACACCGAGGGTGTGTCCCATCTGCTGGACGGGGATCTCGACGGCGCGGCCGCGATCCTTGCCCACGCCCTCGACGTCGCCACCGCGGCGGGTGCCCTTCCCTTCGTGCCCGTGGTGCTAGCGACACGTGGCATCGTCGCCGTCGAGCGCGATGACTGGGTCGGGGCCAAGGCGTTCGCCGACGAGGCAGAGGCGGTCATGCAGGAGGGCCACTTCGACGACTACTGGACGAGCGCGCTGGTCTACGCCTGGATGGCCCGCGTCGCCGTGCACAGCGGCGACGTGGCACGAGGACAGGAGCTCGCCACCCGGGCCGCCCGCCTCAGGCGGCTGCTCTCCTACGCCCTACCGGTGGTGTCCGTTCAGGCCCTGCTCGAGATAGGGCGCGCGTACGTCGCACTCGCAGATCCGGCCGGCGGGCGGGCGGTTCTCCGGCAGATCGACGACATCCTCCGGCAGCGACCCAGCCTCGGCGACCTGCCGCGCCAGGCCGCCCACCTACGGCAGACGCTCGACACGATCCGGGGAGGGGCTCCGGGAGCCTCGTCGCTCACGACCGCCGAGCTCCGGCTCCTGCCGCTGCTCCAGACCCACCTCACGTTCCGGGAGATTGGAGACCGCCTGTACGTTTCGCGTCACACGGTGAAGACGCAGGCGATCTCCGTCTACCGCAAGCTCGGGGTCTCGTCCCGGAGCGAAGCGATCACGCGCATGCACGAGCTCGGCCTCCTGGCGCACGCCTAGTGTCCGGCACGCGACGGCCCTGACGATGAAGCGAGGTCGGATGCCGAGGCCGACGAACGACGCCGCGGACGAGGAACGCCAGGCCCGCGCCCTCCGGCGCCTCCTGCGCTCGTTCCGGTCGACCGACAGCTACGGGCTGGTCCTGCTGATGATCATCACGACGTACATCCTGGCCGTGACGCTGTCGGCGCGGTGGAGTGGGTCGATCGTGCTGTTCGTCCAGATCGCCACCGTCCGGCTGTCCCTGCACACCTCCCAGGCACGACGCGGCCTGCTGGCCGTGTCGAACGTCATCCTGGTCGTCGCGGCGGTGGGCGCGGTGGCGAACCTGTTCTTGGAGCACGAGTCGGGCCTCCGCTCGTTCGTGTTCATCACATCGAGCGCCCTGTACATCGTGGCGCCGATCTCGATCGTCCGTCACATCGCCTACCGGCGGCAGGTCGACCAGGAGACCATGCTGGGAGCGCTCGCCGCCTACCTCCTGATCGGGATGGCCTTCGCCTTCACGTACCGGTTCCTGGGCTCGGTGGAGGACACGCCCTTCTTCGGGGATCACGGCGAGGGGACGATGAGCCAGGACCTGTTCTTCAGCTTCGTCACCCTCACCACGACCGGCTACGGCGACCTGGTCCCGGCCGGCAATCCCGGCCAGAGCTTCGCCGTCCTCGAGGCCCTCGTCGGCCAGCTCTTCCTGATCACCGCCGTGGGGAAGATCGTGACCGTTTGGAGGCCTAGGGGCTGGCAAGGACCGACGCCGGGCGCCGAGACTGCCCCGGACGATTGAGACTGTAGAGCGGTCAGGTTCCACGCAGTTTGTCGGGTCGAGGCGGGTCCACGGCCTCGAGCGCGGTGTCGATGTCGTAGCCGAGTGCGAGCGCCAGGGCCGGCGCCGCCGAGACCACGTGGGCGAGCCCGACGGTGGGCGCGACGACCTTCACCGTGTCGATCACGTCGTCGATGCTCGCACCGGCGGCGAGCGCGCGATCCACGCAGCGCTGGTACGACGTGGGTCCAGCGTGCATCGCCACCAGGGCGGCGAGGCAGGCCAGGGCGGCCGTCCGCTCGTCCAACCCGTGGGGGTCGGACCAACCCGCGTCGTGGGCCACGTCATCATTGGACGCCGACGAGCGCGCCCGTCGCATCGCCCCGACGGGATGAAGCGACCTGGCGGCGTGGGGCCTGCCGGACCCGCCGCCGCCTACGCCAGCAGGCCGATCGCCCGCACGCGTTCGATGGCCTCGCTGCGTGACGAGACACCGAGCTTCCGGTAGACGGAGATCGCCTGCGTCTTCACCGTGTGCCGCGAGACGTGCAGACGGTCCCCGATCTCGCGGAACGACAGGTGTGTGGACAGGAGCGGGACCAGCCGCAGCTCCGCAGTCGTCAGCGACGACGCCCCGACGGAGCCGACGTGGAGGCTGTCGAGCGTGGACCGCAGCTCGGCCGCCTCTCGGGGGAGGTTGCCGAGGTCGGGGCGGAGCCGCAGGATGGCGCCGGCCTCCCGCAGGACGACCCTCGCGCCGGTGGCGTCGGCGAGCGCCAGGTAGCCCCGCGCCAGCTCGAGCAGCGTCTGGACTGCGAACGAGGGCATCGCGTACGTGAGCTGCGTCCGGAGGCGAGCCGCGTGCCCGAGGTGCTCCCGAGCGCGAGGCAGGTCACCGCGGTGAGCTGCGGTCCGGGCGATGAGGGCATGGACGATGGTGCCCGGCCCGTAGTCGTCGAGGTGCCCGTCCCGCAGGATGGCGAAGCCCTGCTCCGCCAGGGCCTCGGCATCGGCCCAGTCGCCGCGCCCGATCGCCACGATCCCGCGTTCGGCGAGCGCGGCTGCGGCCGCAGGCAACGCACCCACGTCCAGCCCGGCCTCCACCGACCGCGCCAGGATCGGATCGGCACGCTCGGGCTCACCGTCGAGCAGCCACGAGACCCCTTCGAGCGCCAGCGCCGACGCCCGCCACTGGCTCCCGGGTGCCAGACCGTCGCGTGCCAGCTCGGCGTCCCGTCGCATCTGAGGCACACCGTGGCGACACAGAAAAGCGCGCAGCTGTGCCTGCCAGGCCTCGAGCGGGCTGCCGTCCGGGAGCGTTCCCGTGACCGACGCCCGTTCGCCCACGGCCGCCCAGCGCTCGGCCGCGGCCGGCTGGCCCATGACCGCTCGCAGCACGGCGCCCAGAACCGCGACCGATGGATACCGTTCGATCAACCCGTGGTCGTCGAACCACCGGAACCAACGATCGACCGTCTCGAGGCGGCCCCCGGCATAGGCGGCCAGCGCACAGGCGGTGACCAGGCGAGCGACCCGGTCGGCGTCGCCCCCCGCCTGGGCGTGGGTGATGGCCATCTCCGGGAGCCCGTTCGCCTCGTACCAGGCAGCGGCGCGGGCATGGAGCTGGGCCACCACGTCGGCCTCGCGCTGGTTCAACTCGGCACGAAGCAACTGCTGGAACAACCGGTGGTAGCGGTACCACTCGCGCCGGCGATCGAGCGGCACGAGGGGCAGGTTGGAGCCCTCCAGCGCCTCCAGGAGCCTGCCCGAGCGCGTTCCGTCCACGACCGCGTCGCAGAGGGGGCCGCACATGCGCTCGAGCACCGACGTTCGCGTCATGAACGACATGCGGCCACGCGGCACGCGAGCCAGCAGCTCCGTCCGTAGGTAGTCGGCCATCAGGCGGTCATCGCCGCTGAACGCGAGTCCCGCGGTGGGGCGCCGGCCGCCGGATCTGAGCGCCAGCGCGGCCAGGTACAGGCCGACCGGCCATCCCTCGGTGTGCAGGACGAGCTCGGCCAGCTCGCTGTCCGCCAGCTCGACACCGGCACCCTCGATCAGGACGCGCGCCTCGGGCTCGTCCATCGCCAGATCGTCGACACCGATCTCCACGACCGAACCGCGGGCGCGGAGGCTCGCCAACGGCACCGGCGGCCCGCCCCGGGAGGCGAGCACGAGCTGGCCGCCGCGGGGGACGTGGATCGCGAGCTCGGCGATGGCGTCGCGGCACTGGTGGTTGTGGAGCAGGTCCGTGTGGTCGAGCGCCAACGCGACCGGATCGACCATCGCCGCCATGGTGATGGCGATGCGCCGGGCGACCGTCGCCGCCACCGACGTGCCCGGCGGCGCCCGGGTCCGCAAGACGTCGACGTCGATCGGCTGGACACGGTCGAGGGCCGCGGCGATGTATGCCAGGAGCACGGCGGGGTCGTTGTCCTCGTCCTCGATCGAGACCCAGGCCACGCACCGCGGCGTTTCTTCGGCCCATTGGCTCAGCAGTGCCGACTTGCCGTATCCGGGCGGACCGACGACCGAGACCACCGACGCATCCGGCGAGGCGCGCAGGCGATCGAGCAGGCCGCTGCGGCGTACCGAGCCCGGGCGCGACGTCGGAGGCCGGAGCTTCGACTCCTCCAGGAGGTACGACGGTCCGAACCAACTGGCCGCGTCGGATTGCAAGGCCGGCGCGCCGGGGGATTCGACAACGCCCACTTCATGCAGGCTAAGTCGGACCCGAGATGGATTCAATGGGCGCCGGCCGCGGCACGCACGGCGTTCAGCGCCAGGTCACCCGCGGTTCACCCGTCGTACAGGTCGAGATCGGAGCCGATGGCCAGCGCGACCTCCGGTGCCGCGGAACTCACCCGGGCGCTGCCCACGATGGGCGCCAGCGCCTCCAGCACCGCCACCACCTCGGCGTCGCTGGCCCCGGCCGCCAGGGCATTCGTGACGCACCATTGATAGCTGGCGGGTGCGGACCCGACCGCGACCAGCCCGGCGAGCCGGACCAGCGCCGCGGTCTTCGCATCCAGCCTGGCCGGTTCGCTGTCGATGAGCTCGGTGCCGAGCAGGGACGCCAGGACGCCCTCCTCGTTGAGGGCCAGCTTGCGCAGGAGATCCTCGTGCTCCGCCTTCACGGCGTGCCTCCCCCGGCTCGGGGCGCTTGGTGCACGATCACGAGCTCGACGAGCAGTTGAGCGCATTGAGCGCGTTGGTCCATGCAGTCCCGACCTGCTTCACCTCCCCCTCCACGCTGGAGCCCGCTTCGGCCACAGTCTCGTCGCTCGGTAGATCCTTGACCGAGTCCTCGAGGCTGTTGAACGCGCTCTGGAGCGCCGTCTTGAGCGACGACGACAGGTCGGCCCCAGACGTCTGCACGTCCTGCAGGTCGGACTGCACCTGGCCAAGCGCGTCCTGGACATCGCCGACGGTGGTCGTTTCCGGGTCCACGTCGGCGTTGGTGATCTGCGTCACCGTCGAGTCGAGGCTCTGCAGGCTGCTGCAGAGGCTCTGGGCGGCGCCGCCTGCGGACGAGGACCCGCCATCGTCGTCGTCGCCACAAGCCGCCACCACCACCACCAGAAGACTCACGAGGGCCGCCCGTGAAGCCATACCCAGGGTCATCCTGCACTCCTCTCGTGCCGCGCCGCCTTGACTGCCAGTCAGCAGGACACCCGCGCCGTTCGCATCGCCCACAGTGGACGATTCACGTCCCCGAGGGACCGACCGCTACCTCAGGCTTCGTCGAAGTCCTCGGGGAACGCCGTCAGCGTCCAGATGATGGTGACGCTGAGCGCCATGACAACGAGCGCCCAGATCGGCGCGACGAAGATCATGAACACCGAGAGCGCCGCGACGATGAAGGCCCAGATGAGCCCGAGCGTCTGACCGACTACGGATCGCTGATAGATCAGCCACGACGTGATGAGCTGCAGCACGCCGATGATCAGCCAGAACCATCCCCACGCCGTTATGTTGACCCCGAAGAGCACCTCGTGCAGCGCCTCGGTCTGGTCGTCCTCCGCTATGGCCGCGATGCCGCTCAAGATGTTGAAAACGCCAACGATGGCGGCGATGACCGCCGCAAACGTCACCCAACCGCTGCGAATTCGCACAGATTCCACTTCAGCCTCCTTGGGCCAGTGATCGCGTCGATGGTGCCGCACGGGTCGGGTGCTGACATCACCCGATCTGGATGAACGGCGCACGGCATGTTCCGAGCCGTATCGTGGTGCCGGTCATCGGTCTGGAATCACCCGGTGTGGGCGATGTGCAGGCGCCGGGTCGCTTCTTGACTCAAATCTGGCCTCAATCCGCGACGGGGGTTCGAGCATGTCCACCAGCACCGCGCCCGAGAGTGATCCGATGGGCGAAGGCTACGCAGCCCACCTCGACGAGGACATGCCGACGCGGTTCACGCGCGGTGTCGTCGACGGCTTCACCGAGGCATCGGAGGCGTTCTCGCACGAACTCGAGGGCACGAACCGATTCCCCGACCTGATGGGCCGTTCGGTCGCCGGCGTGATCCGCGCCAATGCGCGCCTGCTCGACGAGCTCGCGACCGTTGTCCGCCAGATGTCCGACGGGATGAGCGTGCGGTCACAGGCAGGCGCCAACGACGAGCTCGACTACGAACGCCTCGCCAACCTGGTCGCGCAGCGGCTCAGCTCGATGGACGTCAAGGCGAACGCGGCCGACGCGGCGGAATCGACGGCCCGTAGCCGCAAGGCGTAGCCCGGCGACGCCCCAGGGGGCCCGCGTCAATCCTCGATCCTCCGGATGAACGAGCTGAGGATCAGGGCGGTGAGGACACCGATGGTGACCGCCGGCCAGGGGTTGTCGGCGGTGCGCAAGATGAACCGCCCGAACGCACCTTCCGAGGAGACGTCGGGCTTGATCACGGCCAGCCCCAGGGCGCCGATGACCGCCAGCACCGACACCCGGCGCAGGAGCCGGAGGGTATAGGGGATGAGGCGCTCGCCGGCCGACAGCGTGCGCAACGTCTGGCGGCCGATGTCGGGCAACCTTCGCACCAGCCATTCCATGGTGTCCGCCGCAGCGCCCGGCGCACGAGCCACCCGGAACGCCGTGTACGGAGATGTCAGCGACTCCCTCACCGTCGTCTGCGCCATGTCGATGGAGAGGTCGTAGATGAACCGGCGGAGGTGGCCCCGGGTGTCGATCGAGGGATAGAGGCTGAGCATCACGATGTCGGCGACGACGATCGTGCGGTACAGCTGCACGGCGCTCGACGTCGTCGGTAGCCGGTTGCGGCGCAGGGTCGCCAAGGTCTTGACCAGGAGCGCACCGGTGCTCTTCTGAGCGAGCGGCGCACTCGGGTCGCGGGACGCCACCAGGTAATCGCTCATGATGCGCTTGATCTCCTGCTCGAACCGGCTGAGGTTCCGGTAGGGCAGCGGCTCCATGCCCTCGAGCAGCGCGAGGTAGGCGACGTGGACCCTCTCGTTGGCAATCGCCTCCCTCAGCCGTAGTTGCAGCTCCCACTGGCGCTCGTCGAGCCAGCCGCAGGCACCGAAGTCGACCCAGTTGAGCGTGCCGCCATCGCTGACGATCAGGTTCGAGGGATGAGGGTCGGCGTTGAACGTCCGATAGCGCATGGTCTGCTCGAGGACGGACCGCAGCAGGATCACCGCGGTGCGGTGGGGCGTGATCCCCCGCGCCGCCCACACGTCGAGAATGCCGCTGTTGCCGTTGGTGGTGGCGGTGAGCATCTCCCGCACGGTCACGCCCCGCACGCGCTCCATGGTGAGCACATTGCGGCTCGACAGTTCGCGGTGCACCCGGGGTGCGTAGTGGGCGATCGCGTCGGCGGCCATCCGCTCGTGCAGGAAGGCCGTGTACATCGCCTCACGCCCCAGGTCGAGCTCTTCGATGGCGGTCCGGGAGAGGTCGTCGATCAGACCGCTCACATCCAGGCCGTGCAGGACGGGAAGCAGGTCGAGTACGTGGGCGCTCAACCCCAGGAACCGGAGATCGACACGAACCCGGTCGCCGATCCCCGGCTTCAGGACCTTGACGACCACCTCGTCGCCGTCGGGGAGCACCGCGCCGTGGACCTGCGCCAACGATGCCGTCGCCAGCGGATCGGTCTCGAACGAGGCAAACGCCTCGGATATCGGGCGACCCAAACCACGCTCGATCTCCTCGATGATCTTGGGGGTCGGCACCGGACGTAGCGAGTCGAGGAGCTTGCCGAGCTCCTCGGTGTACGCAGGCGGCAGGAGGTCGTAGCGCGTGGCCAGCAGCTGACCAACCTTGACGTAGCCGCCACCGCAGGTCTCGAAGTACCAGCGCAGTACCCGCGGACCGACCGTGGGCCCGAACACGTTGCGGACCAGCAAGATGGGTGTAACGAGCAAGGTGAGGGCGAAGAGCCGCGTGAGGCGGGCGATCGCATGGAGCACGCGCGAGAGCCAGGCGCGCATGGCTAGTGGGGGAGGTCGCCGATCACCCCGGCGATGCTACGCAACCCGTCCTGGTAGGGCGGGACTCGGGAATTCACCCCGATGGGGGGACGTGGCGGGCGCCACCGTTCCGTACCGTCGGGGCAGGCCCAGCGGAAGGCAAACCCCATGGCACTTCACCGCAAGATCGCCGAGGACTCGACTCCTTTGTCCGTGAACCCCGTCTACACGCGAGGCGGGGAGGCGACGCACGCGCCGCGCCACACCATGCCGGACACGGAGATGCTTCCGGAGACCGCCTACCAGATCGTGCACGACGAGCTGATCCTCGACGGCAACGCGCGCCTGAACCTGGCCACGTTCGTGACGACGTGGATGGAGCCCCAGGCACGCGTGTTGATGGCCGAGACGTTCGACAAGAACATGATCGACAAGGACGAGTACCCCCGCACCGCGGAGCTCGAGCAGCGCTGCGTGAACATGCTGAGCCGGCTGTGGAACTCGCCCGACGAGGACGAGGCCACGGGAACGTCAACGACCGGCTCCAGCGAGGCCGCGATGCTCGCCGGCATGGCGCTGAAGTGGCGCTGGCGCGAGCGCCGGCGTGCGGCCGGCAAGGCCACGGACCGGCCCAACATGGTCATGGGCGCGAACGTGCAGGTCTGCTGGGAGAAGTTCTGCCGCTACTGGGACGTCGAGGCCCGGCTGGTCCCCATGGACGGCGACCGCTTTCACCTGACTGCCGAACCTGCGGTTCAGCACTGCGACGAGAACACGATCGGTGTCGTCGCGGTGCTCGGCTCGACGTTCGACGGGTCGTACGAGCCGGTCGCCGACATCTGCGCCGCGCTCGACCGGCTCGAGGCCGACACGCGGGCTCGACGTGCCGGTGCACGTCGACGGGGCGTCGGGTGCCTTCATCGCACCGTTCCTCGACCCCGACCTCGTCTGGGACTTCCGGCTGCCGCGGGTGCAGTCGATCAACGCCTCGGGCCACAAGTACGGGCTCGTGTACCCCGGCGTCGGATGGGTGATCTGGCGCGACCCGGACGCACTCCCGGACGACCTCGTGTTCAAGGTCAACTACCTCGGCGGGGACATGCCGACCTTCGCGTTGAACTTCTCGCGGCCCGGCAACCAGGTCGGAGCCCAGTACTACAACTTCCTGCGCCTGGGCTTCGACGGCTACCGGCGCGTGCAACAGGCCGCTCGCGACGTGGCCCGCTACACGGCGGACGCAGTTGCCAAGATCGGCCCGTTCCGGCTGATCACCGACGGCAGCGAGCTCCCCGTCTTCGCGTTCACCCTCGACGGGAGCGAACGGCCCTACACGGTGTTCGACATCTCCGAGCGCCTGCGTGACCGGGGCTGGCTGGTGCCCGCGTACACGTTCCCCGAGAACCGGCAGGACCTCGCGGCGCTGCGCATCGTCATCCGCAACGGCGTCTCCCGCGACCTCGCCGACATGCTCATCGCCGATCTTCGCCGGCACGTCGAGTACCTCGAGCAGCTCCCGGCGCCTCTACCCGACACCGGGGGCCGCGAGGGCTTCCGTCACTGAACGAGCCCAGTCGGGCCCGAGTAGGCCTCTGTCGGGCCGGGCTCCTCCGCGATCTCGCCGCGTTGGCCGAGCACGTACAGCAGGATGAGCGCGGGGACCGCGGTGACCAGTGCCACCAGGAACCAGACGAGGATCCAGCGCATGGTGACGGCGGCACCGGCACCGTCGTCGACGGTCAGGTCGAAGGGCAGGAGATACGGAAACTGGGAGACGCCCCATGTCCAGACCAGGGCGCCGACCGCCAGCGCTGCGCCGGCGCGCACGCCCTTGGTGGAGCGGCGCCCTAGCAGCACGAGCGTGACGACCAGGGCCACGCTGGCGACGATCAGCAGCGCCAGCCCCCGGCCGGTCAGGCGTTCGTACATCCGCCGGTCGTCCGCGCGCAGGGCGCCGACCGCGCCGATGCCGACCAGCACCGCGACGGTGCCGGCGGCGATCGCCCGTATCCGGAAGTAGTCGTGCAGGCCGCGCTCGCCGCGGTGGTTGGCCTCGACGACCAGGTAGACCGCGGCCAGGAACGCGCCGAGCGCCACGGCGAGCAGGCCCACGAGGACCGACGTTGGATTCCACCAGCTGGTCACGCGGTTGCCGGCGGCGACGCCCTCCGGCACGCGGCCGGCCAGCAGCGCACCCACCGTGGCGCCGAGGAAGAACGGGGTGACGAGCGAGCCGATGCCGAACGTCCAGCCGGCGATGTGGCGTTGGCGTGCGCGTGCGGCGTTCTTGCGGAAGGCGAAGCTCGATCCCCGCAGGACGATCCCGAGTGCGGCGAGCGTGAGGGGGATGTACAGCGTCGTCATGATCGACGCGAACGCGAGGCCGAAGGCGGTCCAGCACACCACGATGCAGAAGACGAGCCAGACGTGGTTGGCCTCCCACACGGTGCCGATCGCCGAGTCGATGAGTGCCCTGGGGCGCTCCCCCCGGCGGCGGCCGCCGCCGATGAAGTCCCAGAAGCCGGCGCCGAAGTCCGCCATGCCCGTCCAGGCGTAGAGCGTCACGCCGACCATCAGCACGACGGCGACGCCGTCTGCTGCACTCACGGATGGTCCTCACCGACGGCGGTGAGCTCTGGGCCGGGAGCGTCCGGCGGCCCGTAGGGCACCGACGCATCGTCGGCGTCCTGACGCTGCCAACGGCGCGACATCGCCCGCAACACCCGGATCGTCCCGATGCCGATGGCGACGTAGATGACGGCGATCACGGCGAAGGTCAGCCAGATGTTCCCGGACGTGGTGACGGCGTCGGCTGTGCGCTCGGTGTTGTAGACGATCCAGGGCTGGCGGCCGACCTCGGTGACGATCCAGCCGCACTCGATCGCGATGTAGGAGAGCACGCCCGCGGCCGCGGCCACCCACAGGAACAGGCGGGCCTTGGGGACCTCGCGGCGCCGCCAGTAGGCGATGGCGAACCAGGCGACCAGCCCGAGCAGCAGGGTGCCGATGCCCACCATGATGTCGAACGCCCAGTGCACCAGGGTCACGTTCGACGGCCGGTCGCCGGGGTCGACGCTGTCGAGGCCGTGGACCTCCGTGTCGCGACTGAAGCCGGCGAGGATCGAGTTGAGGCCCGGGATGCTGATGCCCCCGGACACGGTGTTGTCGTCGCTGTCGTAGCGGCCGAAGAGGACCTCCGGCTGGTCGCTGCCGGTTTCGGTGACCACCTCCATGGCCGCGAACTTGACCGGCTGGTCGTGGAACACCTGCCGGGCCGTGGTGTCGCCGACCGTCATCTGCACGGGGGTCGCGATCGCCGCCACGGTGAACGGGATGAGGATGCCGAGGCGGTGGTAACGGTCGCGCCGGCCCCGCAGCCATCCCACGACGTAGATCGACGCCACCGTGAACCCTGCTGCCATGTAGGCCGCGAGGAGGAAGTGCGGCAGCTCGTAGGGAAGGGCGGCGTTGAAGATCGCACCCCAGGGGTCGATGTTGGTTGGGCGCCCGTCGGACCCGAGGGTGAAGCCAGCCGGCTGGTTCATCCACGAGTTGGCCGAGATGACGGCGAACGCCCCGGCGATGGCGACGAACGGGATCGGGAACCCGAGCCAGAAGTGCGTCCACGGCCGCAGGCGCTTCCACCCGTAGATGTAGATGGCGATGAGGATCGCCTCCAGCATGAACGAGATGGCCTCGATCTGGAACGGCAGGCCGAACACGTCGCCGTAGGTGCCGGTGAGGCCCGGCCACAGCAGCCCCAATCTCGAACGACAGCACGGTGCCGGTGACCGCTCCGACCGCGAACGTCACGGCCGCGGCGTGCGACCAGCGTCGAGCCAGCGTGAGGGCGACCGGGTCGTTGTGGCGCAGGCCCTTGTAGTTGGCGATCAGCATGATCGTCGGCAGCGCCACACCGATGGGCACGAGGATGATGTGAAACCCGAGCGTGAACGCCATCTGCGAGCGCGCCGGCACGAGCTGTGCCGGCTCGGACGCGAGCAGCCACCACGTCATGGCGGTCATCAGAACCCCGCGGACGCGGCGGCACATCCCCCTGACGGAGTGAATCAGCCTCGGAAGCCGTACCGGCGTTCGGATGTGCCGGAATCCGGCGCTGTGGAACGCCGGTTCGCGGAGGTCGGCCCCACCCACCCGTTCCGGCGTTCGGATATGCCGGAAACCGGCGCCTTCGAACGCCGGTTCGCCGTGCCACCTCTGGTCCCGGCCCCGCCGCATCGGCTGGCTCGCGAATAGAGGCTACTGTTTACCCATGTCGATCGCCATCACCGAAGACCATCGGGCGCTCGCCGACACGGCCGCCGACTTCCTGCTCAAGCACCGTGCAACCGCCGCCGCCCGTCAGCTCCTCGAGTCGCCGACCGAGGATCGACCCGAGCTGTGGGACGAGCTGTGCGCACTCGGCTGGCCGGGGCTCCACATCCCCGAGGCCCAGGGCGGGTCGGGCTACGGGCTCCCCGAGCTGGTCGTCGTGGTGGAGCAGCTGGGACGCGCCCTGGCCCCGGGCCCATTCGTCCCCACCGTCATCGCCAGTGCCGTCCTCGCCGCGGCCGCCCCCGCCGAGCTGCAGGCACGCCTCCTGCCGGGGCTCGCCAGCGGCACGACGCTCGGTGCGGTGGCGCTCGGAGGAGACGTCGAGGTCCGCGGCGGGGCCGCCCACGGGGCAGCCGGGGTCGTGCTGGGCGCCGGGCTCGCCGACGTCCTGCTCGTGCCAATCGGAGCCGACGTGGCCGTCGTCGACGTCCACGACCCGGGTGTGACCGTCGAGGCCCATCCGAACCTCGACCCCACGCGACGGGCGGCCCGCGTCACGCTCGACGGCGCCCGGGCCGACGTGGTCGCCGGCGGGCACGCGATCCTGCTCGACCTGGCCCGGACGATCCTGGCCGCCGAGGCGACCGGAGTCGCCCGCGCCTGCACGGAGGCGGCCAGCGAGTACGCCAAGGTCCGCGAGCAGTTCGGGCGCCCGATCGCCACGTTCCAGGCGGTCAAGCATCACTGCGCCAACATGCTGGTGGCGACCGAGCTGGCGACCGCAGCCGTGTGGGACGCCGCGCGCGCCGCCGCCGGTGGCGGCGACCAGTTCAGCTACGCCGCGGCCGTCGCCGCCACGCTGGCCGTGCCGGCCGCCGACCTGTGCGCACAAGTCAGCATGCAGGTGCACGGCGGCATCGGCTACACGTGGGAGCACGACGCCCACGTCTACCTCCGGCGTGCCGCGGCCATCGGTGCGATCGTCGACACCGACGCCGCAGCGTCGGCGGTCACGGACCTGACCCGCCGGGGTGTGCGGCGCGAACGCACGGTCGACCTGCCGCCGGAGGCCGATGCCTACCGCGGCGAGGTGCGCTCGTTCGTCGCCGGCCTCGAGGGCCTCGACGAGGAGGGACGCCGCCGGGAGCTCATCGACTCGGGGTACGTCATGCCGCACTGGCCGCGGCCGTGGGGACGGGCGGCCGGCGCAGTCGAGCAGCTCGTGATCGAGCAGGAGTTCGGCGCCGCCGGCATCAGCCGGCCGAGCTACGGCATCACCGCGTGGATCATCCTGACCCTGATCGAGCACGCCTCCCCGGACCAGGTCACCCGATGGGTCCGCCCCGCCCTGGCCCAGGAGGTCGTCTGGTGCCAGCTGTTCAGCGAGCCGGACGCCGGATCGGACGCGGCCGGGATCAAGACGCGTGGCACCCGGGTCGAGGGCGGCTGGCTCGTGAACGGCCAGAAGGTATGGACCAGCGGTGCGCACCTCAGCCGCCATGGCCTGGCCACGGTGCGCACCGACCCGGACGCGCCCAAGCACAACGGCATCACCACCATGGTCATCGACATGCAGGCGGATGGCGTCGAGGTGCGGCCACTCAAGATGCCGACCGGCGCGTCAGAGTTCAACGAGGTGTTCTTCAACGACGTGTTCGTGCCCGACGACGACGTCGTGGGGCCGGTCGACGACGGCTGGACGGTGGCCCGCGCCACGCTCGGCAACGAGAGCGTCAGCATCGGCGGCGGCCAGGGCGGCGCCGCCCTTCCGGGCTCGGCGCTGATCGGATCGCTGGACGCCCATCCCGAGCGGCTGGCTGGCGGTGCGAGCCGCGTGGGCCGCTACATCGCCCGCAGCCAGGCGATGGACGGGCTCAACCTGCGGAGCGCCCACCGGGCGGTGGCCGGCGGTGAGCCCGGGCCCGAGGGCAACATCACCAAGCTGGTGCTGTCGGAGAACGGGCACGAGGCGGCCGCGATCCTGGCCGAGCTGACCGGCCCCGAGGGTGCCTTCCTCGACGGGCCGGGCGCGTTGTCGGGCCGGCTCGTCCTCATGCACCGGGCGTTGTCGATCGCTGGCGGCACGTCGGAGATCAAGCGCAACCAGATCGGCGAGCGCATCCTCGGCCTGCCCCGGGACCCTCTGATCCGCTGAAATAGAGTATAAGGAATCGCCAGAACCCCTCAGGAGGAGCACACGATCCGCGAGGTCGTGATCGTCGAGGCCGCCCGTACTGCGGTCGGCCGCAAGAACGGCACGCTGGCCCGCACCCACCCCCTCGACATGCTGGGGCCGGTCCAGTCAGCAGTGCTCGATCGCGCCGGCGTCGATCCGGGCAGCGTCGGTCAGGTCGTCGGCGGGTGCATCGACCAGGTCGGCGCCCAGTCCGGCAACATCACCCGCAACGCCTGGCTCGCCGCCGGGCTGCCCCAGGCGGTCGCCTGCACGACCGTCGACAGCGCGTGCGGCTCGTCCCAGCAGGCGTTCAACCTGGCGGTGGGCCTCGTCGGCTCGGGCGCCGAGGACATCGCGCTGGCGTGCGGCGTCGAGAACATGAGCACCGTCCCACTCGGCTCCAACGCCATGGACGGCGCCGCCGCCGGCCACGGCAAGCCCGTGAACCGCAGCTACGCCGCCCACTACGAGTTCACATCGCAATTCGAGGGCGCCGAGCGCATCGCCACCAAGTACGGCATCCGCCGCCTCGACGCAGACGAGCTCGGGCTGGAGTCGCAGCTCCGGGCCCGCCGGGCGCTCGATGAGGGTCGATTCGAGACCCAGGTGGTGCCCATCGGGGCCGTGCAGGTCGACGACGACGGCCGCCGGCTGGACGAGACCGTCACGTTCGCGCTCGACGAAGTGCCGCGCGAGACCAGCCTCGAGGCGCTCGCCGGTCTCAAGCCGGTGGCGCGCGAGGACGGCATCCACACGGCGGGAACCAGCTCGCAGATCGCCGACGGTGCCGCGGCCGTGCTGGTCATGGCCCGGGACAAGGCCGACGAGCTCGGGCTGCGGGCCCGTGCCCGCGTGGCGCACACGTGCCTGGTGGGCTGCGACCCGGTGCTGATGCTCGAGGGGCCGATCCCGGCCACCGAGCGCCTGCTCGACCGGAGCGGCCTGAGCCTCCAGGACGTCGACGTGGTCGAGATCAACGAGGCGTTCGCCTCCGTCGTGCTGGCGTGGGCCCAGGCCTGCGGCGCCGACATGGACAAGGTGAACCCGAACGGCGGCGCCATCGCACTCGGGCACCCGCTGGGCGGGACCGGCTGCATCCTCGTCACCAAGGCGCTCCACGAGCTGGAGCGGAGTGACGGGGAGCACGCGCTCGTCACCATGTGCTGCGGTGGTGGGCTCGGCACGGGCACGCTGCTCGAACGGGTCGCCTGACGGAATCCCGCTCGCCCTGACGGCGGCCGGTGCGCCCGGTGCGCCCTGCGTACGAGCAGGGTGCGGTCAGCCGTGGATCCCGGCGACGACGTCGCCCAGCGCTCGTATCGAGCGTTCCGAGATCGGGCTCACCACCAGGATCGCCTCGTCGGCGCCGGCGTCGGCCAGATCCGCGAGCCCGTTGACGAGCGCCCGGGGCGGGCCGGTCAGCGGGTACACGTCCCCGGTGTGAGGTCGATCGCGCCCGCCGCCATCCAGCGCCAAGAACACGGTCGCGCTGCGCACGACGTCGGATGGTCGCCGACCGACTTCCCGAACGAGCCCGCTGATTCGGGCGTTTTCTGCGGCGAATCCCTCGGGCGTGTTCCCGTACAGGTCGTACCAGATGTTCCAGGCGTCGGCGTACGGCAAGGCGGTGCGCAGGACACGTTCGCCCGTCGAGCCGATCATCAGGGGAGGGCTGACGACCGGCATCGGGAGCAGCACCGCGTCGCGCACACGCTCGAAGCGCCCCTCGTAGGTCACCCGCTCGCCGGCGAGCAGGCGCCGGATGATCTCGAACGACTCGGCGAAGCGCGAAGCGCGGTGGTCGAAGGGAACGCCGAAGGCGCGGAACTCGGTCTCGTTCCAACCGGCCCCCAGGCCGAACACGAGCCGTCCGCCGCTGATCTCCTGGACCGCCGCCGCCTTCCTCGCGAGCAGCCCCGGCGCGGCGAACGCGGTGCACGCCACCAGCGGGCCGAGCCGGACGCGCTCGGTGGTCCCGGCGATCGCCGCCAGGACGCTCCAGGCGTCCCAGGGCCCGCGCGCCTCGCGGCCGTCGGCCCGGTACAGCAGGTGATCGCCGACCCACACCGAGTCGAACCCCACCTCCTCGGCGGCGCGCGCCATGGCCAGGTACTCGGCCCAGGGCACGTGCCGTTCGACCTCGGGGAGCTGCACGCCGATTCGCAGGCGCCGTCCCGCGGCCGGGTCAGGGCCCACCGGGCGACCCGGCAAGGGCATCGAGGAAGCGGTCGACGTCGTTGGCGTCGTTGTAGTGGACGAGCCCGGCCCGCACGGCGCCGGCATCGCCCAGCCCGAGCCAGTGGGCGACCTCCCAGGCGTAGTTGGTGCCGCTCCACACCGCGATCCGGTGTTCGGCCAGCCGCCGGGCGGTGTCCTCGGGCGCGACCCCGGCCACGGTGAACCACCTGGTCGGGGCGTCGCCTGGGCGACGCTCGCCGATCACGGTCACGCCGTCGATCGCCCGCAGGCCGGCGTCGAGCTTGTCGCCCAGCGCCTGCTCCTCGGCCCAGCCGTGCGGGATGACCCGATCGAGCATGAACCGGGCGGCAGCCCGCACCCCGGCGAGCTGCTCGAACGGGAGGGTGCCGAGCTCCCACCGCTCGGGCACGGTGTCGGGGGACGGGACGAGCTTGTCGGGATGCAGTTCGGCCAGGAGGGCCGGGTCCGCGCTCAGTACCCCGACGTGCGGTCCGTACCACTTGTAGGCGGAGCAGACGACGGCGTCGGCGCCCCAGGCCTGGCGGTCGACACGCCGGTGGGGGGCGGCGGCGACGGCGTCGACGTACGTGCGCGCGCCGGCGTCTCGGGCGACGCGGCAGATGGCGGCCACGTCGGGGGCCGTGCCCGTGACATTGGACGTGGCGGTGAACGCGATCCACCGGGTGCGTTCGGACAGGGCGGCGGCGACATGCTCGGGCTCGAGGGCGAGCGTGCGCCGGTCGGGCTCCGCGAAGCGCACCGTGGCCCCCGCCCGCTCGGCCGCAACCACCCAGGGCCTCACGTTGCCGTCGTGGTCGAGCCGCGTCACGACGACCTCGTCACCGGGCCCGAGGCTCCGGCCCGCGGCGGCCGCGAACCGCATCGTCATCGAGGTCATCGACTCACCGAAGGCGATGCCCTCCGGCGGGCCGCCCAGGAGCTCTGCGCACGCCTGGCGGGTCGACCACACCAGCGCGTCGGTGGCGGCCGCCTGGGGGAACGGACCGTGTGCGTTGGCCGGGTCACCGGACCGCCACCAGGAGGCGGGCGCGTCGATGGCGTCGTCCAGGGCCTGGGTCCCGGCCGGTCCGTCGAGCCGAACCCAGTCGTCACGGAGCCCGGGGAAGCGTTCGCGATCCACCCGGCGATGGTAGCGACGACCCCCACACGCCCCGCCGGCTCGCGCCGGTCGTGCTGGCGGCGATGTGGGCACGGGCGGATAGGTTTCGGATTGGAACGATCCGGGGAGGCTGGCCATGGTCGGGTGCTGTCCGGTCGTCGAGCTCCGGCAGTACACGCTCCACACCGGCCAGCGCGACGTGCTGGTCGAGCTCTTCGACCGGGAGTTCGTGGAGTCGCAGGAGGCCGTCGGCATGGAGCTGATCGGCCAGTTCCGCGATCTCGACCGGCCCGACCGCTTCGTGTGGCTGCGGGGCTTTCCGGACATGGAGCGTCGCCGGAGGGCGCTCGAGGCCTTCTACGGCGGGCCGGTGTGGAAGGTACACAGCGCCGCCGCCAACGCCACCATGGTCGATGTGGACGACGTGCTGCTGCTGCGCCCGCCCACCGCCGCGTCCGGGTTCGGTCCGCAACCCCCGCGACCCGCCCCCGGGGCCCGGGCGCCGGCGTCGATGGTGGTCGCCACGATCTGCTCGCTCGACGGTCCCGCCGATGTCGCCGTGGTCGACCGCGAGATACTGCCCGCGCTCGCCACCACCGGCTGCCCGGCGCTGGCAACCTTCGTCGAGGAACCGAGCGAGAACACGTTCCCGGCGCTGCCCGTGAGGACGGGCGAGCACGTGCTCGTGTGGATCCAGAGGATGGGCGCCGGCGAACCGGCAGCCGACCACGCGCGTGACGAGCAGCTCCGGGCAGCGGGCGCGGTCGCCCGCGACCTCCTGCCGAACCTTGCCGCGGCGCCGGTGCAGCTTCGGCTCGGGCCCACGCCGCGATCGAGGCTGCGGTAGCGGGTTGCCGACGCCGGTGGGGTCAGGTGGCGGCGATCACCCCAAGGTCCGGGTTGTCGGTGAAGAACCCATCCATGCCCGCCGCGAGGAAGGCGCGGATCTCGCCGACCAGGTCCCCAGGCGCCTCGAGGTCGGCACTGCTGCGGAACTGGGTGGGAAGGGAGCGGTTCTCGCGTCGGAACGTCCATCCGTGCACGACGAGGTCGGCATCGTTGGCGTCGGCGATCACGGTCGTCGGCGCCCCGAGATTGCCGGCGGTGTCGCCGGGGATCGCCGGCAGCTACCAGGTCGAAGGGCCCCTCCCCTGAGTCCATCGCCCGAGCCATCCTCGACGGAGTGGAGAACGGCGACGAGGAGATCTTCCCGGACCCCTTGTCCGAGACGCTCGCCGAGAGCTGGCGGAGCGGGGCGGCCAAGGTGCTCGAGCGTGAGTACGCGACCCTGGTCGACGCCGCACACATCGCCTGAGCCCACCCTCGTGCTCTGGTCAGCCCCCCGGACACGCGACGACTTTTTCTGCGCATCGGAGTTGTAACCGGTGGAAGGCGAGGCACACGCGCTCCGAACCCCGAGCCGAGGTGTCACGACGCCAGAACACGGACCATGACCTGGAGGAAGGTATGACGACATCGAGACCCCTTATCTCGGCGATGCAGGTGACGCTGGACGGCTACAGCTCCGAAGGCGACGCCAAGTGGGTCGACTCCTGGGCCGACGGCATCGCGCTGCTACCGCCGGTGGACGCGTTCGTCCTGGGTGGCGGAATGTTCCCCGACTACGAGCAGTTCTGGGCGACCATCCTCGACGACCCCGGCGCCGCCTCCGACATGCTGGGCAGAGACCCGTACCCCCGCGAGGTCGACTACGCCCGCCTCGCTGCAAAGACGCCGCATCTCGTGCTCTCGAAGACCCTCACCGACGCGAACTGGCCAACGGCGCGGATCGTTCACGACATCAACGAGATCCGTACGTTGAGGCAGCAGCCGGGCAAGGCCGTCTACGTCGTTGGCGGCCCGGGATTGCTCAGCAGCCTCATCAACGCCGGCTTACTCGACGAAGTTCGCCTGATCGTCCACCCGGTCGTCACGGGACGCGGAACCACCGTCTTCGGAGGCATCGCCGAGCCCCGGGCACTCGAGCTCGCGTCGGCCGTGCCCACGACATCCGGCCGCGTCAACCTCACCTACCGGATCGGCCCGCCGACAGCGCCAGCCACCGATGAAGCACGCAACGCTGAAATGCGCCCTGCGTGAGACGAGCGATCAACGAGCCACCCGCTGTCTCTAATCGGCGCTCGGCCCCCGGCACCACATGAAGGCGCGTTCGACGATGCCGTCTACATCGACCCCGCGAACCCCGCCAATGTGACCGTCCATCGGGCGCAGGTTCTGCATGGGCCCATCCGTCAATCCTCCTCGATGCCATTCCCTGCAGGGAATTGCTGCGAGGCCCGCCGGGGCGGACGATGCGGCCATGACCGACACCGCTGCCGTGATCGACCAGTTCAACGCCGCCTTCCTCGAGCGGGCGCCCGACAAGCTCGTCGACCTCATCGGCGCCGACTGCGTGATGGAGGGCACCGGCCCGGCACCCGAGGGCAACGTCTGGACCGGCTACGACGAATGCCTCGCCGGCTGGCAGGGGTTGGCCTCCGACCCGGCGATTCAGTTCGCCGTCGAACACGTCGACGTCGACGGCGAGCGAGCCGTCATCCGCTGGCGGGTCACGGGCGCCCAGGACTACCGGGGCGTGAACCTCATGCGCGTGCGGGACGGGAAGATCGTCGAGGCACTCGGGTACGGCAAGCGGCCCTAGCAAACGATTCAAACTCACCGAGGGCTGGCGGCCCCAATGGACTGGCTCCGTCGGTTGCTGCGGTCGTCCGAACCCTCGTCGATGGCCGCGTTAGACCGGATGACAGGCCCGGCGTCAGCCCAGTGCCGCGAGAAGAACGCGGCAAGCCTCCTCGCACCGGCGGCAGCTTTCCGCACAGAGCCGGCAGTGCTCATGGTGCGACGCATGACGCTCGCATTCGTCGCCGCACACACGGCAAGCCGTCGCGCATGCTTCGACAGATGCGCGAAGCACACCGACATCAGCGGCTGTTTGGCGCGTCACGATGCGCCCGGTCGTCGTGCAGATGTCGCTGCAGTCGAGGCAGAGGCGCATGCAGCGGACCAAGTCCTCCACGTCGGGTTCGGCCAGGTCGGCGTCTGCACAGCCCGTGCAACTATCAGCGCAGTCCGAGCACGCAGTGATGCACCGAATGAGCAGCGCTCGATCGAGGCTCGTCGGCTGTGGGTGCGTTTGGACGATCTCTTGAACGGTCACGTCCGGTCCTCCTTCACGCTCGCCGTGGTTGTGTTGTAACGCGCCGTCGCCATGCCTTGCTCGACCAGCTCGTTGACCGATGGCAGATGGCGCCGGCATTCGCGAGGGTCGATTGGGCGCGAAAGTCGGCTCTGCGGTGCGCCAATTCGGGAAGCGGACGACTCCTCCGGTCGATGTGCCGATCCGCTTCACGACCCGTATCACGCCCGGGTGTGGATGCGCTGGCCCTGAGGCCCGAGGATCATGATGAGCTCGACCGGCTTGTCGACTACGCCGAACCAGTGGGGCGTCCAGGTGCTGAACTCGACAGCCTCACCCGGTTCGATCGCGAGGTCGTCGTCGCCGAGCAGGAGCCGTAGGCGCCCGTCGAGCACGTACATCCACTCGTGGCCCTCGTGCACCGGCAGCTCGGTGGGCGGCGTGCGTCGCTGCCGGGCGATGCGGGCCTTGTAGGCGAGCAGCCCGCCGCCGGCGCTCCGGTTCGTGAGCGGCCAATAGGTGATGCCGTGGGCCCTGATCGGTTCGCTGCGGACTCGGGGATCGGGCCGCGGCGCCGAGCCGAGCAGGTCGTCGGTGGTGACGTCGAGGGCAGCGGCGAGCCGCGGGATGTGGTCGAGCGCCAGGCGACGCTTGCCGGCCTCGAGGCGGCTGAGGGTGGAGACGTCGATGTGCGCCCGCTCGGCGACCTGCTGGAGGGTCAGCTCGCGCTCGGCGCGCAGCTCGCGCAGCCGTCGGCGGACCCGGGAGTCGATCGCATCGTCTGCGTCATTTGCCTGTATGGCAAGCGATATTGGCATTTTCGGCGGCGATCCACACGATTACGGCATGGAGACCGGCACCGATTCAATGTGGGACTGCATCGTCGTGGGCGGCGGCGCCGCTGGCCTGAGCGCCGCGCTGGTGCTCGGGCGGGCCCGCCGACGAACGCTCGTGGTCGACGCCGGAAGCCAGAGCAACCGCGTGGCCGAGGGAATGGGAGGGCTGCTGGGCCACGACGGTGTCCCGCCCGCCGCTCTGTACGCCACGGGGCGGCAGGAGCTGGCTGCCTACCGGAGCGTCGAGGTCCGCACCGGCCAGGTTCGGCGCGGCGAGCGACGCGATGACGGTCTCTTCGTCCTCGAGCTGGACGACGGCAGCCAGCAGGCGTCCCTTCGCGTGGTTCTGGCTGCCGGCATGGACTACGACTACCGGCGCCGGGACCTGCCGGGCATGGCCGAGCGGTGGGGCCGCTCGGTCTTCCACTGCCCGTTCTGCCATGGCTGGGAGGTGCGTGACCGGGCGCTCGGGGTACTCGACCGGGGCCCGTCCGGCGTGCGGCGGGCGCTCCTGCTGCGGATGTGGAGCGACGACGTGACGCTGCTCGCGGACGGCCCCGCCGAGCTCGGTACCGACGAGCGCGAGCGGCTGCGCGCCGCGGGGGTGACGGTGGACGAGCGGCCCGTCGTCGGGCTGCGGGGCCCGGGCGACACGCTGACCGCCGTCGTGTTCGCCGACGGCGACGAGCGCCCGTGTGGTGGCCTGCTCGTCTCCCTCACGATGCGCCAGCGGTCGCGGCTCGCCGACCAGTTGGGCGCACTCGCCGCCCCGCAGGGACCGGTCGCCGCCGACGCCGTCGAGGTCGATCCCCTAGGGCAGACGAGCGTGCCCGGGCTGTTCGCCGCTGGCGACCTCACCGGCCGAATGCCGTCGGTTGCCAACGCGATCGCCTCGGGCTCGGCGGCGGCCGCGGGGGTGGTGCACAGCCTGGCCGACGAGTTGCTGCACGCTCCACAGCCGGCCCCCATCGGCGCGTGACCTGGCGATGTCTGGCATGGGGTGCTCGTCGCTGAGACCACGTGGGGGATCGAGCGACCCGCAACGCTCATCACAGTCGACGGGCGACGGTCCACCGGTCTACGCGGTCGCGGGAGGTAGCTGATGGCTTGCGGCCGGAGACTTGGTGCGTACGCTCGCCTAGCCCCAGGGGCGGGGGTCGAACTCACAGCCCGCCCAGGAGTGACACGTGTCGTTCCTGTGGCTGATCAGACACAACGTGTGGTCCAAGAAGGCCCGCTCGGTGCTGACGGCCATCGCCATCGCGATCGGGGTCATGGCTGTGGTCGCGCTGGGAATCGTGACCCACAGCGTGCGGGCCACCGCCGCCGGAGTGCTCCAGGTCGGCAAGGCAGATTTCACCGTCGCCCAGCGCAACGTGTCCGACATCCTGGAGAGTGCCCTGACCGAACAGCAGCTGGCCCGGATCCGGGCCGTGCCGGGAGTCGCCAGCGCGGTGGGCGTGCTGTTGGACACCGAGCGTCTAGACGCTCAGCACCCGTTGGTGGTCGAGATCGGCATCGCCCCGGAGGACCTGACGCCCTTCGGGGTCCGCATGGTCGCTGGACGCCCCTTCGGCGCCACCGCCGCTGGCGAGGTGTTGGTGGGTTCGCACCTCGCCCAGGACCTCGACGTCCAGCTCGGCCAGCGCATCAACCTCACTGGCGGTCCCAAAACGGTCGTCGGCATCTTCGCCACCGGCAACGTGTTCGGCGACTCGGCCGTGATGTTCCCGCTCGTCCCGTTCCAGGCGTTCGAACGCCAGCCCGGCGGGTTGTCCCTTTTCTTCGTCAAGACCGACCACGGCACACCCATCGCCACGGTGGAACGCCGCGTCGAGCACTCCAGCCCGGTACTCGCCGCCATCCGCAACCTCACAGAGTTCGGCCGAGCCGACCGCAACTACCAGCTGATCACCGCGGTGGACCGGGCCGCCACCATCGTTGCGATCGCAATCGGTGCCATCATCGTGGCCAACACCATGCTGCTCTCGCTGGTTGAGCGCTACCGCGAGTTCGGCATCCTGCGAGCCGTCGGGTGGTCTCGGCGCCGCGTCGTCGCCCTCGTGCTCGGCGAGGCGTTGACCATCAGCCTCGGGGGCGCCGCCGTCGGCGTCGGGCTCGCCTACGTGCTGATCCGCATCCTGGCCCGGCTCCCCGACCTCGCCGGAATCCTCGAACCGACGTACACCGCCGGTGTCTTCGGACGCGCCTTGATCACCGCGGCCGCGGTCGCGTTCCTCGGCGCCCTCTACCCCGCCACCCGGGCCGCCCGGCTCGCACCCCTCGAGGCGTTGCGTCGTGAGTGACGGACCCGGTCCCGCCGTCGAAGCCATCGACGTCCACAAGGCGTTCGATCGCGGCCAGGTCCGAGCACTCGACGGGCTCAGCCTGACGGTCGCCGCCGGCGAGTACGTGGCCCTCAACGGGCCGTCGGGATGCGGCAAGTCGACCTTTCTGCACCTTCTCGCTGCCCTGGACCGGCCGGACTCGGGGACGCTGCGCGTCCATGGCCAAGACCTCACCGCGCTGGACGACGCCAACCGCTACCGGCGCAAGCAGATCGGGCTCGTGTTCCAGCTCCACAACCTGCTGCCCCACCTCAGCGCCCTCGACAACGTCGAGATCGCGATGCTGGGCACCGGCCGGAGTCGCCACCAGCAACGTGACCGCGCCCTCGAGCTGCTCACGGCGGTCGGCCTCGATCGGCTCGCCCAACGGCGTCCCCCCGAGCTCTCCGGTGGGGAGCGCCAGCGGGTCGCCCTCGCCCGCGCCCTCGCCAACCACCCCCGCCTCCTGCTTGCCGACGAACCCACCGGCAGCCTCGACAGCGCCTCGGTTCAACTGGTCCTCGACCTTCTGGGCCAACTCCGGGACCGCGAGCAGGTGACGATCCTCGTCGTCACGCACGACCCTGTGGTCGCCGCAGCCGCCGACCGGACCATCCACCTGCGCGACGGCCGCACCGCCGGCAACGACGCCACCGGGCCCGTGCGGGAGCGAAGGTCGACGTCACGATCGGTCGCGTAGGGCCGGTCCGCAGCGCGGGTGATGAACAACCGGTCACGCAAGGACATAGACGTGACAACTTCGGCCAATGGGCCGCGGCGCCTAGGGCCCGCCGGAACCGTGATCCCTATGATCCGCGGCCATGGGAGCCCCCGACCCGGTGCAGTTGCTCACGGCCCTCTCGACCGAGCACTTCACGCTCCAGGGCGCCAGGTCACAGACGATGAGCGAGACGTCGGCTCGGGCGTCGGTCTACATGTACTCGGTGTCCAGCGTGCTCGTGGCGTTGGGCTTCGTCAGCCAGGTCGCCGACGGCGTCGGCACGGTTTTCAACGTGTTCGCCCTCACCGTGCTGCCCACCATCTATTTCCTCGGGTGCGCGACGTACGTGCGGTTGGTGGAGTGCGGCGCTGAAGACCTGCGCTACGGCATAGCGATCAACCGCATCCGGGGGTACTACAAGGAGCTGGCTGGCGAGCGAGCCGACCTCTTCCTCCTCTCCGGGCACGACGACGCCGCCGGCGTGTTCCTGAACATGGGAATCGCGCCCAACCGTCGGAGCCCGGCCTTCGCGTTCTCGACCGCGATCGCCGTGGTCAACGGCGTGGTGGTCGGTGCCGTGGCGGCCCTGGCGCTCGGTGCCATCCCCGACGTACCGCTCTGGCTGGCAACCGTCGTCGGCGTGATCGTCGCCGTGGCGTCGATCGTGGGCTGGGTGCGGCGCGCCGGTCACATCCTCGGTGAGGCAGCCCGCCAGGTCACACCGCTTTCTCCCACACCGTCACGATCGCGGTCGCCGTCCTCGAAGTGAACCATGATCCCCTCGCCACATCGGCCCAGCGACCCCGCTCACAGGGGTCGGCGCTGGCTTGGCATTTCAGTCGGGCCAGCGCTCCCAGGACAGGACGCTGTCCACCGGGCGACGGGGCGCCGGCCTGAACGTATCGCCCGTGTAGTAGGCGACCGGCAGGAGGCTGGCGATGCGGGCGTCGTCGGGTGCGCCGACAATCGCCGACAACGGCTCGTCGTCGACGACGGCCATGAGCGTGCTTCCCACGCGGCGCGAGCGCAGGGCCAGCTGGAAGCTCCAGATGGCGGGAAACACCGAGCCGTACAGGAGCCCCGGAGGCATCGGCTGGCCGCCGAGCCCGGGCAGTCCGGGGTCCAGGACGTACACCAGGACCAGCGCTGGCACCTCATGGAGGTGCTCGAGCAGGTACAGCGACGACTCGAGGCGGCGCCGCTCGGCCCCCGGCCCCAGCCGTGCCACCTCGGCCCCCAGGAAGTCGAGGTCGCCCTTCCGGCGGGCGTCCGCGATGGCCCTGCGCCGCTCGGGGTCGGTGACCACCACCCACCGCCAGTTCTGGGCGTCGGCGGCGCTCGGCGCCCGGGTGGCCAGCTCGACACAGCTCCGAATCAGCTCCCGAGGGACCGGCCGGGTGAGGTCCAGGCGCCTGCGCACGGCGCGAGTCGTGGACAGCAGCCGATCCACGGTTTCGAGGTCGAACTCCATGGCCGGCACCCTATGGGTGCTGCCCAAAGCGGCCCCAACAGGCGGCTCGGGATCTGAACGCCGACCTCGCCGCCCCAGCTGTGGGCGGCGGTCGCGGGCGAGCGCTCGAGCCTTGCTCGGGAGCCGGTGATGACGGACGACGGTCACGTCGGGTTGTGATTGTTGTCGCACCGATGCCGGTCGGACGGTTTTCGGGCGGTCCGGTCTAAGTCACATGGACTCCGCGACGACCCTCCCACAACAAGGCGTGGTCCTGGCGTTGGTTGCGCGCGAGTTCATGGTCGTGCTCGACATGGATCGTGAACGTGGCTCTGCCTCGATCCAGCGGGACCTCGATGTCGGCCAGAGCACCTGCAGTGGGTGGTGATCGCCTACGGCCTGTTGCTCGGAGGTTTCCTCTGCTTGGTGGCAGGATGGCCGACCTGCTGGGCAGACGACGGATGTTCCTCACCGGACTGACTGTCTTCTCGGCCGCTTCGCTGGTCGCCGGCATCGCCATCATCGGGCGTGCTCATCGCAGCTCGAGGGCTCCAGGGGTTCGGCGCCGCGTGGTGGCGCGGCGGCTCTGTCGATTCTTGCGTCAACTTCGCCGAGGGGGAGGAGCGGAACGAGCCTCGGGATCTTCGGCGCGTCGCTGGCACGTCGGCCTCGTCGGCGTGATCGCCAGCGGCCTGCTCACGACGGGCCGGCTGGCGCTGGGTCTTCTTCATCAACATCCCGGTCGGCATCGTCCTCATCAGCCTTGCGCAGCCTTCCTCGTCGCCGACCGGGTGGAGCGAGGGAAGAAAGAACTTCGACATCGCCGGTGCGACCACCGTGACCGGTGGACTGCTGCTGCTCGTCTACGGCCTGAACCGGGGCGCAGAGGATGGCTGGACCGCGATCCGACGCTCCTACTGTTCGTGGCGGCCGCCCTGCTGCTGGCGTCGTTCGTGCGCATCGAGGCGCGGCGCGATGACCCACTCGTCCCCGTCGCTGCGCTGCGGCACCGCACGCTGGTCGCCGCCAACCTCTCGGCGTTCTTAGACGTTCAGCGGTTCTTCTCGTTCATCTTCCTGGCCACGCTGCTGATGCAACAGGTCCTGGGGTACTCACCAACGAAGACCGGGGTCGCATGGCTGGCGACGTCGCTCACCGCCTTCGCCGGGTCAGCGGTCGCCGGCGCCCGGCTCGTTACCGTCGTCGGCGTCCGGAAGCGACTCGTCACCGGGCTGTCTCTCCTGGCGATCGGCATGCTGTGGCTCACACGGGTGCCCGCCGACGCCAATTACGTCACCGACCTACTCCCGGCGTTCCTGCTCGCCGGCGTGGCGATCGGACTATGCGCGCCCTCGGCCCAGATCGGGGCGCTCTCAGGCGTCGCCGAATCCACATCGGGGCTTGCATGCGGGTCTGGTAGAGACGATGGCGAGATCGGCGGAGCCGCCGGGGTCGCCGCAGTGTCGACCGTGCTGGTTCAGAGCCGGGCTGGACGGCTTCCGGGCGGCGTTCGTCGTGATCTGCATCGCGGCACCACTGGGAGCCATCACCGCTGGCGTCGCCTTCCCGCGACGGACCCGGACGGCGGCAGAGAACGTGCCCATGCCGGAGACCGCTGGAGACACTGCCCTCGTGCCCGTGCCGATCGCGGTCGACGAGGCGAACCGATGACGAGTAGCGCGTATGGTCGATCAGCCGGCAGCCCGGGGGGGCTACGGCGCGCCCCACAGGGTCAGCCTCCACCACCCAGCGTGAGGACGGTGTGCGCCGTCACCCGGCTGGGTATGGGGATGGGCCGTATGCGGTACGACTGGGAGTCCTCGCAGGCGCCGCAGCTCCGAGTCGAGGCGAGCCACGAGGGTGCCGAGGCCATCATCACGGTTGAGGGCGAACTCGCCGACTCCACGGCCGAACGGTTCATCGCCTGCGTTCTGGAGGCGCTGGACACCAAGCCACGCGCCGTCACCATCGACGCCCACGGGGTCACGTTCACCGACTCCTCCGGCCTGGCGGCCCTGCTCCACGCTCACGGCCTGGCCTTCGTCGACCACGTCGCATTCCGAATCCACGACCCCTCGCCCAGGCTGCGACGGCTCGTGGAGGTCTCAGGCACCGAGGACTTGCTCTCGCTCGACCAGTGACCACTGTTGGTCGCGCACGCCTGTTCCTTACCGGTGGTGGGGCCAGCCCGGTGCGAACCGGCCCCCAAACGGGGGAAGGTCTGGGGGCCGGACGGGTGGCCGAGCCGGACGCACGTTCAGCTCGACCGTCCAAAGGTTCTCATGTGCGGCTCCACGCCGGAAGCGAACGGCCCGGCAATCACCTGGGTGATACCGGCGGGTCCACTATCCGGTTCCGACGCGAGGACGGCCCTCCCGAGGGGAGGAAACCGCCGGGAGGACCGTCGCATCGCTCCCGTACCCGAACAACCTGCGAGCCAGACCTGGGACGCGACGGGGAGGACTTGTGGGCTGACGATTCCTGGCAAGCGTCGGCCGCGTCGGGCGTGGTCCACCCTCTCCAGATGCGAACGTGATGACTTGCGCGATCACGCGTCCTTGCCGTAGGCGTCGTGGTAGTTCCACCATCCGTACGGCGGCGTCTGCGGGTGGCCCTCCGGCGATTCCTCCCACTCCTCCTGGCGCCCGAGGGCGGTGATGTCGAGGTACGCCCAGGTGCCGCCCATCGCCTCATCGCCGCGACTGTTGATGAGGTAGGTACGGAAGACCTGTTCGCCGTCACGGATGAAGGCATTCGTGCCGTGCCACTCGTCCACGCCGAAGTCGGCGTCAAAGTCGTCGGTCATCGTGTACCAGGGGATCTCCTGCCAGCGCATTCGCTCCTTCAGGCCTTGGATCTCGGCCTGGGGGGCGCGCGAGACGAAGGCGAGGGTCGTGTCGCGAGCGTTCAGGTGGGCGGGGTGCGCAACTTGGTCCGCGAGGAAGGAGCAGCCCACGCAGGCCCGCTCCGGGTACGCGCCACCCGTCCGTGGGTACGTGGTGACGTCCGGCGCATAGAAGGCCCGGTAAACGACCAGCTGGCGCCGGCCCTCGAACAGGTCGAGCAGGCTCGCCGGGCCGTCCGGGCCCTCGAAGCGGTAGTCCTTCTCGACTGCCATCCACGGCATGCGCCGGCGCTCGGCGGCCAGGGCATCGCGGGCGCGGGTCAGGTCCTTCTCCTTGACCAGCATGTCCTCCCATGCGGTCTGCCACTCCTCGGGCGAAACGATGGCCGGTGCGTTCACTCCGTCGTCCTCCTCGTTCAGGTAGTCGTCGGCTCTCGCCGCACCACGTGGTGCCAGTTGTGACGTACCGCCGTTCGCAGACTCATCGGTGCCTGTCAGGTAGCACTAGCGATCGACGTCGACGGCCGACTGATCGACCGGCCGAGGGCGTTGGTGTCACTGAGGAGGCTCGAGTTCGGCTCGAACCCCCAGGAGCCGCACGGGCCGGCCAGGCTCGAACATGTCAAGCAGGCCTAGTGCGGCTGCCGTGATCTCTTCTGCGTCCTTCGTGGGTGCGGGCAAGGTGACGCTGCGGGTCCGGGTGAAGAACGGTTCCGGGCGGCGCGCGACCTCGACCGCAGCAAGGAACTCATCCAAGTCCACGTGGAGCACCCACCACGCCAAGTCCGGCCGTGCCGACACGAGGCCTAGTATGCGGCGGCCGCGGATCGCCGCCTACCGGCTTCGCGACCCGGACCGCAACCACCGCCCCCGGTACCTCACAGCGGTAGAACGCCCGACCGAGACGCCGGGGCCATCACCGGTGCGGCACAGGGCCAGACCACCTACCCGAGGATCCACCGGTCGGCCGAGGGGTTAGGCCGTGTCGCGGTGTCGGAACCACTCCACGGTGCGCCGCACCGCCTCCTGGTGCGGGGTCGGCTCGAACGGTCCGAACGCGCCCTGGAACTTCGATGCGTCCGAAACGAACGGCCGCTCGAACTGGTA
Organism: uncultured bacterium; assembly: GCA_963756425.1. Classification (GTDB taxonomy): domain Bacteria; phylum Actinomycetota; class Acidimicrobiia; order Acidimicrobiales; family VFJN01; genus DASQUK01. The sequence goes on from CAVWNW010000003.1 coordinate 230,556, forward strand.
GAGCGTCTCGTTCACTTCCCGCACGAGCGGGTTGAACACGCCGACCAGTCTGATCATCGGGCGGGACGCAACCCCCGCCTTCGAGGGCAGCCCCGCCGCGTCGTACGTCAGCGTCAGGAACTGCCGCCCGGTGAGCGGCTCCGCGGCCGGCAGGTGCCACACCTGGCCGTCGGCCTCCTCGCGCTCACCCAACGTCACGAGGGCACGCGCCATGTCCTCCAGGTAGTTGAGCGTGTGGGGCTGGTCGAGCGAGCCGACCCAGCGGGCCCTCTTGCCTCGAAGCAGCGGCTTCATGAGGTTGTCCCCCACCGTGCTCGTCGTGCCCCGGGGGCCGTAATAGTCGGAGGAGCGGCCGATGGTGCAGCGCAGCCTGCCCTCGGCGTGAGCCCGCAGGATGGCCGCCGCCATCTCGATGCGGATGCGGCCCTTCTTGCCCTGCGCCCGCTGGGGTGTCTCCTCGGTCATCGGACCCTCGGGTGGCCCGTACACGTAGAGGTTGTCCGCGAACACCAGCTTGGCGCCTGCGTCCGCCGTGCCGTCGAGGACGGCACGGGTCAGCGGCGGGAACAACTCGGCCCACTTCGTGTAGGAGGGCTGGGCGCAGTGGTAGACGACGGCCGTACCGGCGCATGCTTGGCGCGCACCCTCCGGCGTGGCCACGTCGGCTGCGACCTGCTCGACCCCCGCCGGCACGTTCGCCGCACCCGACCGGGTCACGGCCCGCACCGGCAGTCCACGGGCAACCAACTCGCCAACAACCGCCGAGCCCGTCCCACCCGCCGCTCCCAAAACGACGTGAAGTGCCAGCGAAGTGGACACGGCGGGACCCTACACATCGACGACCGCCGACGCGCCCAAGGGCCACACACCCGCCCTGGCCGGGATGCTCCTCGCTGGCGCGGGTCGGCACTGTGGCGCGCTCTGCCTTCCTGCCGGGGTCGACCTGTGGGGTCACAGGAGCGACAGGACCAACACCACCGACGCCACGGCTCCGAGCAGGGCCCGCACATGGTTCCACGCCGTCCATTGCCGAAGGTAGGTGCGCCAGTACGACGCGCCCGCGTCGCTGGCCGGGTCGACCGCGTCGAGGGTGTTGTTCATCGGCACGTTGACCACCATGGTCTCGACGAACACGCCGACTACGTAGAGCGCGCTCCCGATGCCCCGCAGGGTCGCGTGCGACTCGTCGGTCGTGAACGGCGCGGAGACGGCCAGTACGAGGCACAACACCGTCGTGCCCCCGAACACGAACCCGAACAGTGGGTTGAGGATGGTCGAGTTGATCGCCTGCATCACTGGGATGCCCTCGGCGTCCGGCCGGCGCGCCAGGGCGGGCATCACGCTCGTCGAGAAGGCGAACAACAGCCCGGCCACAAGTGCGGAGCCGACGGCGGCCGCCACAGTGCCAGCGGTGATCAGGTCCTCAGTCATCGGATGCTCCTCCCTCGCGGGCTGGGCCGGCGGGCCGCGACGATGCGACGCGGACAGGCTGGGGCCGGCGATCATGATGGTCCCCTTACATCGCGCGTGCCGCGTGGTCCCCCCTGTTATCGGTCATCTCGACCTCGAACACTTCGCGAGATGCGGCCAAGTGCCTGACGCCACGATCGAGGGCATCATCAAGGTCACCCACGTCTGACGAAGGGCGGTTCAAATGTCGACTTCAGAACCCGGGCACCTCAGCAACCATCACCGTGACACTCTCCTGCAGATCTTTGAACATCCGGCGAGTCACAACGTCGAGTGGCGGGCCGTGTCGTCGTTGCTGGAAGCCGTCGGATCGGTCGAGCAACGCCACGACGGTAAGTACGTGGTACGGGTTGGCAACGAGACCGTGGTCTTGACCCGCCCAAAGCACAAGGACATCGACGTCCAACAGGTCGTCGACCTGCGCCGGATATTGACCAGTGCGGGATATGGCGCGGTGGTGGAGAAGCTGGAGGCCGAGGGCAAGGAGGTCTGAGACCAGCCTCGACGACGCGCTACTCGTGTCCAACCTCGTTGTCCGAGCGACCGAGCACTCCGCCGTCGCGGAACACGGTGACCGGTCCATCCTCGCTCACGGCGATCACGGTGGCGAGGGGGTCGTCGTGGCTGTAGCGGCGGCCCGACGTGTGTCTGGTACCCCGGTATGCCACGACGGACCGCTCGGCATCCTGGCTCGGCACCAGCCGCACGCCGAGCTGGCGCAGGATCCCCGTGGCGTCGAACACGGCCGCCCCGTCGACCTGTGACAGAGCGTGGCGGAGCGGAGCCAGGTGGAAGGGTCGGCGGATCTGCAATGGCGGGGGCGTCGGCAGCAGTTCCTCGACTTCAGGCCCGGGCTCGGCGCCGGGCCGGTAGATGAGCAGCGATCCGATGCCCATCGCACCGAGGTCGTGGACCGCGAACTCGAGCAGCGCCTCGAGAACCTGTGGATCACCGTGGACTGGACCTGCGGCAACCATGTCGATCCACCTGCCGACCGGGGGCTCGTGGTGCCACCACAAGCCCTGCCAACGGAGAACGCCGAAGCTGCCCGCCACCCGGACGGACTCGGCGGGATGCCGCTGCACCAGCGTGGCGTCGAACGCGCCTGCCATCACCACAAGGTCACGCTCAGAGCCGGCGGGTCGGTCGAACAACAGCCACTCGTTGGTGCCGTCGGCGCGGCGAAGAACCCAGCTCGACAGTCCGTCGGCGAAGCGGCGGACGGCGGACAGAGGCTGCGGACCCACGGGTGTGCGGGTGATCTCGAGTTGCGTCCCCGGCCCCCAGGTCGCCGGATCGGACATGGGTTCCACGATCGTTCCGCCGCTGGCGGTTCGCCGCTCGTGGACCACCGGCCGCAGCACATGATCGATCTCGTCCAGCAGCGTGTCACGATGGAGCGCGTTCTCGGCGAGGCGGATGCCAGCCTCTTCCAGCTCTTCGGCCAGGCGTCGTCGTCGTCCGTTCCCCGGCTCACGCACCGGGCCTGAACCTTCCGCCGGTCGGCACCGCCGCTGCCAGACGTCGGACCGGGCGAACGAACGACACCCGACGGCCGTTCCCGGCGATGGCTGGCAACGGTTCGGCAGGTTCGTGAGCGGCCATGGTCATGATCTGACGGCTCCACAACGAGGCTGCATTCGGGTCGACGGAGGAGTGCTGCTCGCTTGGCACTCGAATGGGCCTCGATTCTGTCGCGTCAGGGGCGGCGCCGAGCGAGCGGCTTGGTCACGCGCGGGTGAGCGCCTCCGTCAACCCGTCGAGATCCTCGACGGTGACCGTCAGCGCGGAGTGCCCCTTCCGGCGAAGCGGCGACGGCACCTTCTCGCGGAAGTGGATGCACACACCGGCGTGCGCGTTGGTTCCGAACGTGAGCCCGTCGTCCTTCATCGACCCCCGGGCACCGCCGGCGGTCCACCAGCGGTAGTTCCGCGTGATGTGGGCGTCGTCGATGTTCTCGAGCGGGGTCTCGAGCTTCAAGAGGCCGAACGTGGCCCGCAGCCGGCCATCGTCGGTCAGGGTGACTCCGTCCTTCGCTGGACGGACGCCGAAGACGCCCCAGAACGCAACCAGCCGCTTGTCGAACGAGTAGCGGTAAAAGGTCGCCATCGGCGCCTCCCTTCAAGCCTCAACGTTTCAGCGCAGCGCAGGAGTCGACCGGCGTACGACCTGCCAGCCGGTCCGTGATGAACTTCGTCACCTGCGCCGATGTCAGCGGAACCACGCTGCCATGGTCGGCACCCTCGACCACGAGGAACTCGGTGGTCTGGCCGGTGTCGCAGAGCCGGTCGAACAGGTCGCGGACCCGCTCGATCACCACCCGGTCGTCACGCGTGCCCGACGCGAGGAAGAGAGGCGCCTTCTTCACCTCGACCAAGCCGACGTCGTTGTCGAGGATGATCGAGCGTGCGGGCTCGGTTCGGCGGGGGTCGGCGGTGAACGGACCGGCGAGCGCGACAGGGATCAGCGCGTCGGTGATCTCGGCGAGGCAGCCCGTCTCGAACACCGCGGCCGCAACCTCGAGGGCCGACGGCTCCAGGTAGTCGCTCACGTCGATCCCGGGGTACTCGGAGGCGCCTCCGTAGAGACCCATCATCGTCAGGATCGTGGTGACGATCGGGTCGATGCCACCGTAGACGCGGTCGAGCATCGCTCCCGGCGCCAGCGCAACGGTTCCCACCAGGTCGAGCTCGGGGGCGTGCCGCTTGGCTAGCTCGGCCGCGGCGACCGCGCCGTGGCCACCCTGCGAGTGGCCGATCGCCACCCACCGCCGGCCTGCGTGGGCCTCGGGAACCTCGCGGGCGGCGCGCACCGCGTCGATGACCGCGTTGCCCTCGGAGGGCTTGGAGAGGTAGGGGTGGATCTCGCCCACGGGACCCAACCCGATGTAGTCGGTCATGACCCACACACCGCGGACGCCCCATCCGGGTGCCTGGGTGGCGGTCCGACTGGGAGCACAACGGCTGGCCAACCCGGTTGTGCCGTGCGCGGTCGAGATCACCGGCCATCCCCGCTTCGGGGGCTCGCCGGCGGGATAGGTGAGCACACCTGTGACCGCCCGGTCTCGGTCCTGCGCGTCGTGGGAGTGGTACATGATCCGCAGACTCACGAGCCCAGCGGACTCACCCAGCTCCTGCACCCTGATCAGCTCACCGGGCTTGCCCCGCGGCAGCGGGTCGGGCACGACATAGAAGTCGTCCACACCGCCTCTGAAGACCTCGTAGCCGCTGGCCCTGGTCTCGCCACGGACCGGCGACGAGCCGCCGTTGCCTGCACGCACCGACGACGCCGAGCACCCGGCAGCCGCCAGCAGCGCTGCGCCGGCGACCGCCATGAGACGTCGAACCGCCGAGGAACGAATCCCCGCGGCGGTCAGCATGGCCGGCACGGTAACTCACCGGTCGCGAACTGACGCCGCTGAGCCGCTGCGATCGCCGATGGTGCCGACGTCGATCCCACGGAGCAGAAGCTTGACTCAAGCGTTACCGAACACCCGACGATCGCTGACAGAGCCTTGCTTACCGTCGAAACCGAGCTTGTTCCACCGGCACGTCGCCCCACGGAGTCCCCATGACCGTGACCACCCACCCGCCGAACAACTCGCCCCACGACCCGACTGGCGGAGCTTGGCCCACCGGTTGGCTCGCCCGCTTGGCGGCCTGGAGCTATGACCACCGCCGGAGGGTGCTCGTGCTGTGGATCGGGCTGCTCGTGGTGGCCAGTGCCGTCTCGGGCATGGTCGGCGCCGCCTATCAGGACCGCTTCACTGGCGGCAACGCCGAGTCACAACAGGCCCAGGATCTCCTGCAGGCCAAGTTCCCGGCCTTCGCCGGCGACAACGCCGACGTGGTGGTGCGCACGGACGGCGCGGTCACGTCACCGGCGGACAAGGCGACGCTCACCACCCTCGTCGACAGCCTCGAGGGCCTCCCCCACGTAGCCGCTGTCCGCAGTCCCTTGGCCCAGGGTGGCCAGAGCCAGATCTCGTCCGACGGCCACATCGCGTACGTCGAGGTCCAGTTCGACCAGCAGACCGTCGATCTGCCAAAGGCCGCCATCCGGCGTGTTATCGACACGGCCGAGGCGGCTCGTGCACCGGGGTTCGAGGTCCAACTCGGGGGCCAACCCATCGAGTTCGTGTTGGCGCCCAGTCCCGGTTCGACGGAGCTCATCGGAGTGGCTGCGGCCGTCCTCATCCTGCTCATCGCGTTCGGGTCGGCCATCGCCATGGGGCTCCCCATCGTCACCGCACTGTTCGGGATCGGCATCAGCTACGCCGTGGTGGCGTTCCTGAGCCACGGTCTCGTCGTGCCGAGCTTTGGTCCCCAGCTCGCCGCCATGATCGGCCTCGGTGTGGGTATCGATTACGCGCTGTTCATCGTGACTCGCTATCGCCAAGCGCTCGACGACGGCGCGGCGCCCCGCGGCGCGGTGATCCACGCCATCGACACCTCGGGGCGGGCGGTCCTGTTCGCCGGCTGCACCGTGGTGATCTCGCTCCTGGGGATGATGCTCCTCGGGGTGTCGTTCGTGTACGGACTTGCGTTCGGGACGATCGCGGCCGTGGTGCTGGTACTGGCCGGGTCCCTCACCCTGCTGCCGGCCATGTTGGGCTTCGCCGGCCGCGCCATCGATCGCTTCCGTGTGCCAGGGATCCGCGCCACGTCGACACCGAGTGCCCACAGCATCTGGTACCGCTGGAGCCGCGAGGTCCAGCGCCGCCCCGTCGTGTCGGCGCTGGGCGCACTCGCCGTGCTCTTGCTGTTGGCCCTGCCCGTGTTCTCGATGCAACTGCTGTTCACGGACGCCGGCAACGATCCTTCGAACCTCACCACCCGTCAGGCGTACGACCTGCTGGCCGAGGGCTTCGGGCCCGGCACCAACGGCCCGCTCGTCGTGGCCGTCGACCTGACCGGTGGCGGTGGCCAGGGAGTCGTCAACCAACTGGCCAAGGCCATCGGGTCGACGCCGGACGTGGCCTCCGTCGTCCCCCCGCAGCTCAACGACGGCGGCGATACCGCGGTGATCGTGGCCATTCCACGGTCGTCGCCCCAGGCGGAGGCGACCAGGACTCTCGTCGAGCGACTTCGCGACCAGGTAATCCCATCGGCGACCGGCAGCAGCGGTTCGCGAGCGCTGGTCGGCGGCGTGACCGCGGCCGGCGTCGACGCCGCCCAGTACTTCTCCCAGCGGCTCATCTGGGTCATCGGTGGCGTCATCCTGCTGTCGTTCCTGCTGCTGATGGTGGTGTTCCGGTCGATCGCCATACCGGTGAAGGCCGCCGTCATGAACATGCTTTCGATCGGTGCCGCCTACGGCGTGATCGTGGCGGTGTTCCAGTGGGGCTGGATGGGATCGGTGATCGGCGTCCAGAAGGGACCCATCGATCCCTGGATCCCCTTGTTCCTGTTCACGATCCTGTTCGGCCTGTCGATGGACTACGAGGTGTTTCTGCTCTCGCGCATCCGGGAGCAGTGGCTCCGGAGCGGCGACAACTCCACCGCCGTTGCCGACGGGCTGGCCCTCACCGCCCGGGTGATCACCGCGGCGGCCGCAATCATGTTCTGCGTCTTCGCTTCGTTCGTGATCGGCGACGTTCGGGTGCTCAAGGTGTTCGGCCTCGGGTTGGCGGTGGCGGTCCTGGTCGACGCAACCATCGTCCGGATGGTGCTGGTGCCGGCGACGATGGAGCTGCTGGGCAAGGCCAACTGGTGGCTCCCGGCGACGCTCGACCGGATCCTGCCGACCGTCCACGTCGAAGGACACGACGAGGCCGAAGGACACCACGAACCCCGGCCCGTGACCGTGCCCGCAGTCACCGCGGCGACAGAGTCACGCCCCCCTTCCTGACAGCCTGCTCGCAGGTAGCCAGAGCTCCTCCACCCGAGCGAAGCGAGGCCCCTGTAGGGGGCATTCGCCCGGCCGTCGTGGAGCCCGTGGCTCAAGCCGCGCCCTGCCGACCGCGTGATGGGCTCACGAAGGTCCCGATGGACCAGTGCGGCGATACCGACCGCAATGCTGCGGCCGATCATCCGCTACACCCGCACAGGCGATCGTGTGGCGCTCGCCTACACCAAGGTGGGCGGCGGGCCGATTCCTCTCGTCGTGGCGGCGCCGCTGATCGCCCAGCTCGAGATCGCCTGGGAGGAACCGGCGTTCGAGCAGTTCATGAGCAGGCTGACGGTGGGAACGCGAGTCATGCTCTTCGACCGCCGTGGTAGCGGGTTGTCGGACCGGGCGAGCGGCCTCGCCGACGAGCTGGCCCTGCCCCGACTTGCGGCCGATGTGGCGTCTGTCCTCGACGCATGCCAGGTCGATCGAGCTGTCGTGCTCGGGTTCTCGTTGGGTGGCGCGACGGCGCTGCAGTTTGCCGCCGAGTACCCGCACCGTACGGATGCACTGATCGTGTTCGGTGCGACGCCTCGGGTACTCCGAGATCACGGCTACCCGTACGGCATGGCGATCGATCATGCCGACTCCTGGATCGAGCGAGCGGTCGCGGGCTGGGGCACGGGAGCTTCGGTCGAGGTGGACGGTCCCACCATGGCGGGGAACGATCGCTATCGCGTCGAGCACGCCCTGATCGACGAATTCCACTTCTGGGTGTTCCCTGTCATCGCTGGCGATGGCACCCGGCTGCTCGACGGCATGGCCAACCTCACCCCCCTCGAGGCCGCCGGCACGGTCGCCTTCGGCTCCGGGGTCGTCGTCCACGTCTGCTCACCCCGCTAGTCGTGTGCTGGAAGGACCGGGACCGCGTCCAGCCGGACGCGGTCCCTTTCGGCACCTCACCGATCGCTCCCACTCGGGTGTCCGGCGAGGTGGACGACGCGAAGCTGTTCGGGTGCTAGTGATCGACGCCGCCAACGTCATCGGATCTCGACCGACAGGCTGGTGGCGCGATCGGCCGGGCGCGACGCGAGACTTTGTTGAACGAGTGCGGGCAACGGTCACGGCGGGACGGCTGGATCCGCCCGTGACCGTCGTGGTCGAGGGCCGAGCCCGAGCGGGAGCCGACCAGATCGACATCGACGGCGTCGAGGTTGTGCATGCGCCGGGCGAGGGCGACGACACGATCGCTGCCATCGCCGGGGCCCACCGCGAGGTGATCGTGGTCACTGCCGACCGGGAACTGGCCGACCGCGTCCGAGCTGCCAACGCCGAGGTCGTCGGACCGACTTGGCTGCTCGGCCAGCTGGTGGACTGAACCTGCAGGCCCGTTCAGTCGTGGCCCACGACGCGGCCGAAATCGCGTTGACCCGACCGTCACACCGGGGACACAGCAAGCTTGTTGAGGTTTCAGCCGCTGGTGGCTGAACCGGCCTGCCGTTCTTCGAGCCCGGCGGCTTCGAGGGATGAGACGGTCGTGGCGGGAATGCGTCGAGCGTGGCGCGACGGGCCGGGCGATGATGTCGTCTCGAAATCCCCATGCGGACGTTGGGCGGTATCCACGTAGCGGTGGCCTTGTCGAGGGGTCATCTCGTCCTTTCCAAGCATCGGAGGGATCCAATGCAGATCGACAAGGTGTTGTCGGCGCTCGCAGTGTCAGATCTGGAGCAGGCAAAGCGCTGGTACCAGACGCTCTTTGGCCGCCCTCCCGACACCGAGCCGATGCCCGGGCTGACCGAGTGGCACACACCTGGTGGGGTCGTCCAGCTCGTGCTCGATGGCCAGCGAGCGGGTGGATCCCTCGTCACGTTGTGGGTTCCCGACGCCCGGCAGGCCCTCAAGGATCTCGCCGAGCGGGGCGGACCTTCCGTCGAGCTCGACGAGGTCACCTCCGACAGGGTCTTCTTCGCCACGGTCACCGATCCTGACGGCAACGCGATCACCATCGTCGAGGTTCGCCAGGGCGTCACCGTTTGAGAAACCAGGTCTCGACGCCGGCCCCCTCGCCGTAGTGAGCGCCCTGTCGAGGCCGGCCCGGGGCGGTTCCGTCACACGGGGTGTCCACCGGAACCCCTCCGAGAGTCGCGGCTGACGAACGCAGATGCGCCATTCGATGCGCAACGCCTGCCAACGCTAGCTCACTAGCATCCTTGCATGGCTCGGGACGAGGTGAAGCAGTTCAACGTGTACCTCCCGGTGGACTTGGTCCGGGCGGTGAAGCATCACGCCATCGATACCGAGACGTCGCTGTCGGCGCTGGTCGCCGATGCGTTGCGCGCCTATCTCGACGCCCAGGGCAAGTTGACCAAGCAGAGGAGGAGCTGATGGCTACGGAGGGCATTGAAGGCATCTATGTCGAGACGCACAACTGGGGGAAGACCGCCAAGTTCTTCCAAGAGCTCGGCTTCGAGATCGAGTTCGAGACCGATCATGGTTCGGGCATGCTGCGCTGCGGCAACGGGCCCTACGTCTTCGTCGAGGAACTGCCGGCCGACCACGCCCTGGAGTTGAACGTCGTGGTACGGGTCAGCGACGCCGAGACATGCCGTCCCGGGCCGCCGGTCGAGGTGGTGAAGCCGTTCGAGGCCACCCACTGGGGTAGCCAGGAGATGCATGTTCGGGATCCGGATGGTCGCGTCTGGAGTCTCCAGGCACCCGCCCAGGGGCGGCAGTGAACAACATGGACCAGCTCGAGGCGGTCGTCGCCCGGCTCCCGCAGGCCCAACGCGTCGATGTGGAGGCGTGGGACGGAGAGCCCACCTTCCGGGTGAGCGGCAAGACGTTCATCTTCAGCTCGCCCGACGCGACTGGCATCAGCGTCAAGCTGCCCAAGGAGGAAGCGGCCGCGGTCGTGGCGACCGATCCCCACGCTGCGCCGACCGGCTATGGGTTGGGCCGACACGGCTGGGTATCCGTGAGCATCCCGACCACCACGAGCACCACGCGGTGGCGAGAGATCGAGGAGTGGATCCGCACCTCCTACACGCTGGTCGCACCCAAGAGGCTGGCGCGAGTGGTCCTCGAGGAGGACGAACAACCCAGGTGATCCGAGCCGCCCGCTGACCACGCGCTTTTCCTGCAGATTTGCGCTCGGGGGGCAGGGCTCGAACCTGCAACAACCGGCTCCAAAGGCCGGCGTTCTACCAGTTGAACTACCCCCGACCGGGTCATCACGGTACCCGGTCTCCGCAGCACTCGGTTTGCCCGATCGGGTTCGGGCACCGATAGGGTTGCGCCCCTCATGGGTTCGTTGATCAAGAAGCGCCGCAAGCGCATGCGCAAGAAGAAGCACAAGAAGATGCTGAAGCGCACCCGCTGGCAGCGCCGGGCCGCCGGCAAGTAGCCGCCGCCGATCAGCCGTAGGCCGGGACGGTACGCGCGACCACCCTGCCGGCGCCGGGGTAGGAGCCCTCCACGTACCAGGTCGATCCCGAGCCGGCGAGCACCGGAACCTGTCCGGTGGCCTCGCCCAGGCGCCCGCGCCAGCGGGCCAGGCCGGGCTCGACCCTCAGCGCCGCCGGTTCCAGGTCGTTGGGACCGGCCGCCGTCGGACCGCCCAGCGCGTCCCACGCCCGGTACACGGCCGCCGTTGAGCAACCGAACGGCGGTGTCGCGAGCGTGAACGTCCGTTCGACGTGGGGCAGCGGGTCGAGCTCGTCGCCGATGCCCGACACCCGGGCCCGACCGCCCCGCAGGCAGAACGGCACGTCGGCACCGAGCGTCGCCGCGAGCGCCACGTCGTCGTTGCCGGCCCAGCGCAGGACTGCGGCGGCGTCCGCCGATCCACCACCCAGCCCGCCACCCGCCGGGATCCGCTTGAGCAGCCGCACGTGCGCGTCGCGGCCCACCGCCAGTAGCGCGCGCAGCACCAGGTTGTCGTCGTCGGCGGGGACGCCCGGCGGCACCCCGGGCGCCGCGGGTACGCCGGGGCTCAGCCCGGTGCCAGCGGCGGCCGCTGCTGCGGGCACCGCCGACACGTCGGCACCGGGTCTGGCATCGGCGATCTCGAGGCCCCTGCCGTCGCTGAAGGTCAGCTCGTCGGCCAGGTCGAGGCTCACCATCTCGGCATCGAGCAGGTGGTAGCCGTCGGCGCGGACGCCGGTCACCCGCAGCGAGAGCGTGAGCTTGGCCGGCGCGAGGACGACGCTCAGTCCGCGGTCTTCTGCTTGCCCAGCCACACGCTGACGGCCAGGAGCACCGCCGTGTAGAAGATCCCGGTCGCGAGGTCCTGCAGGCTGCCGAACAGGCGGTCACCGAAGTCGGCGCCGAACTCATCCTGCGTCAGCGTGTAGATGAACCAGAGGCCGTACAGGCCGAGCACGACCCACGCGGCGATGAACACGAGCTTGGGCAGGTCGAGGGGCGTGCGGGTCGGTGGCGAGTAGCCGGAGTAGTGCTGGCCGTAGCCGGAGGGTTGGTACTGGTAGCCCGGGGGCGCCCCGGGCGGCGGCGGGCCGCCGGGTTGCTGCGGACGCGGCGGCGGCTGTCCGTAGGGGTCCGGCGGGGTCTGATCGCTCATGGCCGTCACCTTGTCACACGGTGTTCGCCAAGCGATCCCAATCGTCGAGGCTCAGCTGCTCCGGGCGGGCGTCGGGCCGCACGCCCGCGCGCTCGAACGCGGCGGGGTCGACGAGCGACGCCAGCGAACGGCGAAGCATCTTGCGGCGCTGGCGAAAGGCGACCTCGACCAGTCGGAACAGGCGCTCCGGGTCGCTGTCGACCGGCGGCTCCGGCAGCCGCCGCAGGCGAACCAGGGTCGATTCCACCCGCGGCTGGGGAACGAACACCGTCGGCGGGACCCGGCCCACCACCTCCGCCTCGGCCCAGTACGCGACCTTGACCGACGGAATGCCGTAGGCCTTGGATCCGGGCTCGGCGGCGAGCCGCTCCCCCACCTCACGCTGAACCATCACCAGCATGCGGTCGATCGCCGGCACCCGGGCGAGAAGGTCGAGCACCAGTGGGCGTGGCGATGTTGTACGGCAGGTTGGCCACCAGCGCCCACCGATCCCCGCCGGCGACGTCTCCGCCGAGCACCCGGTCCCAGTCGAGGGTCATGGCGTCGCCCTCCACCACGCGCACCCCGAGCGGCTCGACCACCGACCGCAGCACCGGCAGCAGGTGGCGGTCGACCTCGACAGCCGTCACCGCGGCGCCGATCTCGGCCAGCGCCACCGTGAGCGACCCCAAGCCCGCACCCACCTCGACCACCCTGTCGCCCGGACCGACCCCGGCCAGCCGGACGATGCGCCGGACCGTGTTGGGGTCGGCCACGAAGTTCTGCCCCAGCGCCCGGCTGGGCGACAGCCCGTTTTCGTCGAGCAGGTCGCGCACCTGCCGCCGGGTCAGGGTCACCCAGCCGAGACTACGAACTTGCCGCACTTACGGTTGCCATGGCGTCGCCAACCGCCGCAAGTTCGGTGGCTCACCCGAGGCGGTAGACCCGCTCGGCGTTGGCCCACGTCGCTGTCGCCACGGCGTCCACCGCCACACCCATGGCGTCAGCGACCGCGGCGCCGACCAGCGGCACCAGCGACGGGCGGTTGGGGCGGCCGCGGTACGGCACGGGTGCCAGGTAGGGGCTGTCCGTCTCGACGAGCAGTCGCTCGAGCGGACACATGGCCGCCGCCGCCCGCACGTCGTCGGCCGACCCGAACGTGACGATGCCCGAGAACGACAGGTACCCGCCCCGGTCGAGGCAAGATCGCGCCTCGTCGACGCCGCCGGTGAAGCAGTGGAACACCGTGAGCGGGGGCACGCCCTCGGCGTCGAGGACGGCGAACGTGTCGTCCCAGGCCTCACGCGTGTGGATCACCAGGGCCAGGTCGCGCTCGTGGGCCAGGGCGATCTGGGCGGCGAACATGTCGCGCTGCACCGGCCGGGGCGAGTGGTCGTAGTGGTAGTCGAGCCCGCACTCGCCGACGGCCACCACAACATGGTCTCCGCTCCCACGACCGCTCGGGCCGGCTTCGTCGAGCAGGTCGACGATCCCGTCGAGCCCGTTGCGGGCCTCGTGGGGGTGCAGGCCCACCGTCGCCCACACCACGCCCGGATGACGCGCGGCGGCGCGCACGGCCTCCGCCGAGCGCAGGGCGTCGGTACCGACGGTCACCAGGCGCTCGACGCCGGCCGCCCGGGCCTCCGCCACCATGGCGTCGACCTCGTCGGCGTCGACCCGCTCGTTGGCGTCCCAGCCCAGATGGCAGTGGTCGTCGGTCCAGCGGATGCTCACGGGGGCCGCCGGTGACAGCTACTCGGCCGGCAGGCGGGGGAACAACGGAGGGCCCTTGGAGACGGGGAGGCCGCCCGGGTAGCCACCCCATGCGGCGGCCTCGGGCAGGCGCTGGTCGAGGACGGATCCGGGGAGGCCGATGCGCCGCCACGCCTCCTCAACCGTGTTCGGAATCGCCGGGCTCGCCAGTACCGCCACGATGCGCAGCGCCTCGAGGGCGTCGCCCAGCACAGCGTCGACCTCGGGACCCGCCTCCATCTTCCAGGGCTCGTTGGCCTCGAGGTAGCTGTTGGTTTCGCGGATCAGCCGCCACGTGGCCTCGAGCGCGGCCGCGGGCTGGACGGCGGCCCACGCCTCGGCCGCCGCCGAGTAGACGTCGGCCGCAATGGCCGCCAGCGGGCTGTCGGCCCGGGGCTTGGGCCCGACACCGTCGCTCTTGCGGTCGACCACCGTCGCCACCCGCGACAGCAGGTTGCCGAAGTTGTTGGCGAGGTCGCTGTTGTACCGCTCGACCATGCGCTCGTAGCTGAAGTCGCCGTCGGGCCCGAAGGCGTTGTCGCGCAGGAAGTGGTAGCGGAAGCCGTCGACCCCGAAGTCGTCGACCAGGTCGGCCGGCGCGATCTGGTTGAGGCTGGTCTTGCTCATCTTCTCGCCGCCGACCAGCAGGAAGCCGTGGACCGCGATGTCGGTCGGCGGATCGATCCCCGCCGCCATGAGCATGGCCGGCCAGTACACGCAGTGGAAGCGCAGGATGTCCTTGCCGATCAGGTGGTGGACCGCAGGCCACCACGTTGCGAACCGCTCCTCGTCCTGTCCGTAGCCGATGGCGGTCACGTAGTTGATCAGCGCGTCGTACCAGACGTAGGTGACGTGGGCGGGGTCCCACGGGAGTGGGACCCCCCAGGAGATGGACGTGCGGCTGATCGAGAAGTCGTCCAGGCCGCCCCTGATGAACCCGAGCGCCTCGTTGCGCCTGCTCTCGGGGTGCACGAAGCCGGGATGGGCGGCGTACCAGTCGAGCAGCGGCTGCTGGAAGCGCGACAGCTTGAAGAAGTAGTTCTCCTCCTTCACCTGCTCGACCGGGCGGTGGTGGATCGGGCACAGCCCGTCTATCAGTTCGTCGGGCGTGTAGTACGCCTCGCACGACACGCAGTACAGGCCCTCGTAGATGCCCAGCTCGATGTGGCCGTTGTCGTAGACGCGCTGCAGGAACGCCTGCACGGCAACGTGATGGCGCGGCTCGGTGGTGCGGATGAAGTCGTCGTTGGAGATGTCCAGCAGCTTCCAGGCCTCGCGGAAGCGCTGGGACGTGCGGTCCGCCATCTCCTTGGGGCTGATGCCGTTCGCCTCGGCGGCCCGCTGGATCTTGAGGCCGTGCTCGTCGGTGCCGGTAAGGAAGAAGGTGTCGTCGCCCAGCATGCG
Source organism: uncultured bacterium (assembly GCA_963756425.1). Classification (GTDB taxonomy): domain Bacteria; phylum Actinomycetota; class Acidimicrobiia; order Acidimicrobiales; family VFJN01; genus DASQUK01. The sequence goes on from CAVWNW010000003.1 coordinate 245,569, forward strand.
GTGCCAGCGGGCCAGGGCGTCGGCGATGACGGTGGTGTAGGCGTGTCCGATGTGTGGAGCGTCGTTGACGTAGTAGATGGGGGTCGTGACGTAGTAGCGCACCACCTGCCGAGGCTACTGGCCGTAGTGGCCGACCCGGCCGTGATATGTCCTTGCAGCGGCGAGCCGGTTAGGGTGGCTCAGCCGCCGAAGTAGGTCGTTGCGGCCAGCTTCGACCCAGAGGCGCCCGCTGGGATGTTGTTGGAGGACAGACACTGAGCCCTGCTCGACCGCCGTCGCCCCGACGGAGGCCCGACCGAGCCAAGCGTGACAGAGGCGGCCGCAAGGTCCGCCCCGCCGACGAGCTCGGCCCGGACCAGCCGCCGTCCCGGGGTCGCGCCCCCCAGTCCGCCGGCTGGGACGCGCAGCGCTGGTCGGAGTGGCCCCCGGACGGCAACCAGCACGCACCGCGCGAGCCGGACGATGCCGACATCCCGCGGATCACGGCCGTTCACCCCGCGGCGGACGCCTCGCCTCGACCGTGGGAGGAGGCCGCCGCCGCTGCGGCCGCCACCCGCGGCGGTCCGGTCCAGCACCGCCCGTCCGGCGACACCGTGACGCCGATCTCGCCGCGCGCCTGGCGGGAGGAGGTCGCCCGCCGAACTGCAGGGCGGACCCGCGGCGCCGCACCATCCCGGCGTAACGCGGCGCCGCCGGCGGGGCGACGCAATCCGGCCGCGCCGGCCCCGCGGCGCTCGTGGGACGATCCCCGCCCCATTCCCCAGGACTGGGGCGACGCCACCCCCGGCGACGCCCCGCAGCCCGCCGACTGGGCGGACCCGGCGATAACGCGGCCGCCGGACGGCTGGGGCGAGGCGACGCAGCTCCGCGCCCCCCAAGCGCCGGCCGGCGACCCCACGATCGCCTCGCCAACCGCACCCTCCATGTGGGACGAGCCGCCGGCCGGCCTGGTCGAGGACTGGGCCGACGACGGCCTCGGGCTCCGCACCGCGCCGGTCGAGGCGGCCCCACCGCGCGCACCGGATGCCGACGGCCACGACAGGCGGCGTCGTCGGAGCGCGCCCCGGCGACGCGAACGCCCGGCGCCCAGCGGCGTGGATCTGGGCCCCCGACTTCCGCACGTCGCTGGGTTCGACGGGCTCCGCGCGGTGGCGCTGCTGGCGATCCTCGCCTTCCACCAGGGATACGACCTGGTCAGGGGCGGTTTTCTCGGCATCTCCAGCTTCTTCACGCTGTCGGGCTTCCTGGTCACGACGCTGCTCCTGGCCGAGTGGTCGCAGGACGGCGGGGTGTCGCTGGGCCGGTTCTGGGAGCGCCGGGCGCGGCGCGTGCTCCCGCTGCTGGCGCTGGTGCTGGCTGCGGTCGTCGTGCTGCAGGTGGCGCTGCGGGTGGGCGCCGGCCCCGGGTTCCGGGGCGACGTGGTGGCCGCCGCAGCCCAGGTGCTCAACTGGCGGTTCGCGTTCGGGGGTGACGGGTTCGCCAGCGTGCTCACGGATCCGTCGCCGGTCCAGCACCTCTGGTCGGTGTCGCTGTTGGTCCAGGTCTTCGTGATCCTGCCGCTGGCATTCATCGGGATCATGCGCCTGGTCGGTTCGCGCTGGCGTGCGGCGGGGGCGGCCTTCGCCCTGGCGGCCGTGGCCTCGTTCGTTGCAGCATCCATGACCGCCGACCGGGCGGGGAACGACGGCGTCGCCTATTACGGCACCCACACCCGGATCGGCGAGTTGCTGGTGGGCGTCGTGCTCGCCTACGCAGTGCTGAGCCCGTCGTTCCGCCGCCTGATGGAGACGTCGCGCGGCGCAGCCGTCCTGCGCTACGGACCGCTCGTGGCGCTGGCCGGCCTGGCGTGGCTCTGGAGCACGACGAGCCTCTACTCGTCGAACCTCTTCGGTGGCGTCACGGCGATCAACGCGCTGCTGACGGCGTTCGTCGTGCTGGCGGTCACCAGCCCGGGGCCGGCCACCACCGCGCTCGGCTGGCGGCCGCTGCGCGCCGTCGGCGTGATCAGCTACGCCGCCTACCTGGTCCACTGGCCCGTCTACCTGCTGTTGGACGAGGACCGCACCGGGCTCGATTCGAACCTGTTGTTCCTGGCCCGCGTGGCGGTCACCCTGGCGGTTGCGGCGGTGCTGACGTGGGCCGTCGAGCGCCCCATCCGCTACCGCTTGGCGGTCCCGAGGCGCCAGCTCGGCGTGGCACTCGGCTCGAGCCTGGCGCTCGTGGCTGCCGTCGCCCTGGTCCTCCCCGAACAGCCGCCGCGCGACGTGAGCCTGACCGTCGACAACGGCGACGAGCCCGGAGACCTCGACGTCGTGACCCCGTCCGCCGGCGGCGACGAGATCGTGCGCATCGCCCTCGTCGGCGACGGGCTGGCCGGCTCGATGACATCCGGTCTGGAGGCCTGGAACGCCGATCAGTCCGAGCAGCAGGTGCGCGTCGACACCCACGTCGCACCCGGCTGCCCCACCAGCGCCCACGGCCCCGTGCGGCTCGCGGGCGAGACCGTCGGCGACGACATCGCCTGCGTGGGGTTCGGGCCCCGGCTGCCCAAGCTGCTCGACGCCTCCGGCGCTGACGCCATCGTCGTGGTCGGCGGGTTGGCCGACCTCGGGGAGCGGGAGATCGACCGGAAGTGGCGCCACCTCGGGGACCCGGTGTTCGACGACTGGCTCGGCGACCGCTACGACGACCTGGCCGACAGGCTGGCGGGGCAGGATGTGCCGGTGCTGTGGGCGACGTATCCGCACGTGCGGCTGGCCCCGGGCAATGATGGCGTGGGCGACTGGACGACGGTGGCGGAGAACGATCCGCTGCGGGTCGAGAGGCTCAACGAGATCATCCACGACACGGTGTCGGGGCGCGACGACTTCTCGGTGATCGACCTCGACGCCTGGACCCAGGACCTGCCCGCCGGCGGTGCCTTCGGCGCCAAGTACCGGCTCGAAGGCCGCGACCTCACCGAGGCCGGCGCGGACGCCGCCGCCCGCTGGCTCGTGCCCAAGGTCCTGGAGGCCACCGGCACCGAACCGCCGCCCACCGACGAGGACGGCGACGCCACCACCAGCACTACCGCGGGCTAGCGGCAGCATCCCGAGGCAATAGGTTCCGGCGTACCGAGCCCGAGGTCATTGGTTCCCGATCTGGAACCTATGGCCTCATCCTCGATCGGGCGGAACCCGGTGCCTCACGGGGTCCCTTGGCTGTTGCCCCCGGTTGATCACGGTCGGTCGCGCGACCGGGTGCCATGCTGGGCCCGCCCCATGGCCACCTTCATCCTCCGTCTCGACGACCCCGTTGACGCCGCCCCCGACGCCCCGCGCCTCGCGGTCAAGGACCTGCTCGACGTGGCCGGCACGCCGACGACCGCCGGTTCCGCCGTGGTCGCCGCCGCGGCCGAGCCGGCCGCCACCGACGCCCCCTGCGTCGCCGCGGCCCGGGCCGCCGGAGTCCGGATCGTCGGCAAGGTCAACCTCCACGAGCTGGCGTTCGGAGGTACCGGCATCAACCCCCACTTCGGCACCCCGGTGAACCCGCTCGACCCGACCCGCATCCCGGGCGGTTCGTCGAGCGGTTCCGCCGTGGCCGTGGCCACCGGCGAGGCCGACGTCGCCATCGGCACGGACACCGCCGGATCGGTCCGCACCCCGTCGGCCTGCTGCGGCACCGTCGGCCTCAAGACCACCTGGGGACGCATCCCGACCACCGGGGTGTGGCCGCTCGCCCCGTCGCTCGACACGGTCGGCCCGATGGCCCGAGATGTGGCCGGCGTGACCCTCGGCATGCAGCTCCTGGAGCCCGGGTTCACGGCGCAGGCATCGAGCGCTACCACCGTGGGCCGGGTACGGCTGCCGATCCGGGTCGACCCCGTCGTCGACCGGGCCGTCGACGACCTGCTGGCCGCGAGCGGCCTCGACGTGGTCGACCTCGTCCTGCCGGGGTGGGCGGCCGCGGCGCGGGCCGGCGGCACCGTGCTCTTCGGCGAGGCGTGGCTGACGGACCACACCCTCTACGAGGCCGACGCCGCGGGCCTGGGTGACGAGACACGGGACCGGCTCGAGCAGGGGCGGGCCATCCCCGCCGCCGATCTTGCCGCCGCCCGTGCCCACGCCCGCGCCTGGCGCCAGGAGCTCGCCACGGTGTTCGCCGGCGTCGAGCTGCTGGCCCTGCCGACCCTGCCGGTGCTGGCCACGCGCCTCGACGAGCCGCCGGCCGACAGCCGCACACCCAACGTGCCCGTCAACCTGGCCGGCCTCCCCGCCCTGGCCCTCCCCGCGCCGACCGGCGGGCCCCTGCCCGCCAGCGTCCAGCTCGTGGGGCCGCGCGGGTCGGAACCCCTGCTCCTGGCGACCGGCGCCGTGCTGGAGGCTGCGGCGCTCGCACGGTCCTGAACGCCCCTCGTCCATGACCCGCATCCGCGTCCGGGCCACGATCGACGCTCCCCGCGATGCCGTGTGGACGCGCTTGGCGGACATCGCCGACCACGTCCAGTGGATGGCCGACGCCAGCGCCATCCGGTTCACGGGCGAGCGCCGCTCCGGGGTCGGGACCACGTTCGAGTGCGAGACCCGGATCGGTCCGCTCCGCACCACCGACGCGATGGAGGTGACCGAGTGGCGCGAGGGCCGGTCGCTCGGTGTCCGCCATGCGGGCGTCGTCTCCGGCGCCGGGCGCTTCGTGCTGGACGACGGCGGGCCCGCGTCGACCAGCGTCACCTGGGACGAGCGGCTGCGCTTCCCCTGGTGGCTCGGCGGCCCAGTCGGCGGCCTCGTGGCCGCTCCGGTGCTCCGCCTGGTGTGGCGGGGCAACCTGCGGCGGCTGGCCTCGCTGGTGGAGAATCGGGCGCATGGCTGAGGAACCGCGCGCCAGCAGGCCCCACATGCCCGGCTACGGCATCCGGCAGCCGGCCGAGGGCACCGGCCTGCTCCCCTGGTCGTGGGCAACGGAGCGGCTCACCCGGTCACACGACTACTGGCTTGCGACCACGCGCCCCGACGGCCGGCCCCACATCATGCCGGTGTGGGGCCTGTGGTGGGACGACGCCGTCTGGTTCAGCAGCGGGCTGCGCTCGAGCAAGGCCCGCAACCTGGCCGCGGATCCCCGCTGCGGCATCACGACCGACGACGCGCAGGAGCCCGTCGTGCTGGAGGGCACGGCCGCCCAGGTCCGGGACGCGGACACCATCCGGGGATTCGCCCAGCGGCTGGGGGCGAAGTACGAGACCGACTACGGCATCGACTTCTTCGACCCGGACGTCAACGGCACCTATCGCGTGGTGCCGACCTGGGCGTTCGGACTGATGGAAAGCGACTTCGAAGGCTCGCCCACCCGCTGGGAATTCGCCTAGTGGGGCGCTCAGGCGACGATCAGGCAGCCGGCGAAGAGGGCCACCGCGATCGCGCCGCACGCTAAGACCGGCAGGGCCGGCGGCGTGTTGCGGCCCAGGCGCGGCCCCCACTCCCAGAGGATCCAGCCGCCCACCGCCCCGGCGATAAGCCCGCCGATGTGGCCACCGATGGAGATCCCCGGGACAGCAAACGTGAAGATCAGGTTGATCACGATCAGCGGCCCGATGCCGGTGCTGAAGGGGTCGACGCCGCGGGACCGAAGGGCGATGAACGTGGCGCCCATGAGCCCGAACACCGCCCCGGAGGCGCCGAGGGTAGGGGCGTTGGGGTCGAGGATGAGCACCAGGAACGACCCCCCGAGCAGCGACATGAGGTAGAGGGTCGCGAACGCCCAGCGCTTGACCGCCGGCTCCAGCAGCTTCCCGAGCTGCCACAGCAGGAACATGTTGAACCCGATGTGAAACAGGTTGGCGTGCAGGAACCCGGCCGTGATCGGCCGCCACCAGTCCCCCGCCGCCACTGCCGGGCCGTAGAGCGCACCCTCGGCCGTCAAGCGGTGGTCGCCGAACTGGTTCGTCCCCGAGAGCATGTCGACGATGAAGACCGCCACGTTGGCCGCGACCAGCGCCATGGTGACAACGGGTCGGGTGGCCAGCGACCGCAGGGGGATCGTGCGCTGCCGGCCCGAGCGCGCACACTCGGGGCAGTGGAAGCCCACCGACGCCTGGTTCATGCACGACGGGCAGATGGGCCGATCGCAGCGCTGGCAGCGCACGCCGGCCCGGCGATCACCGTGTCGGTAGCAGGTCTGCACGCTCGTGGCCACTGATCGAGGCTACAGGCGCGGTGCCCGATCCGGCCGGTCAGGCCGCCGACGGGTCGACCGAACCGGCGCCGCTCACCGCGACGTCCGGAACCCGGGCGAGGTGGCGCACGCCGATCCGGTCACGCAGCAGCCACTGCGCGCCGAGCCCGGCGCCGGCGATGACGGCGGCGACCGCGAACCCGCCGCGGTAGTTGGTCAACGACACCGCGACGCCGACGAGGGTCGCGCCGAACCCGCTCGACAGGTCGAAGAAAACCGAGAACGTCCCTACTGCGTGGCTCCGCTCGCTCTCGGGCGCCGCGCCCATGACGGCGGTGAACAGTGACGGGTACAGGAGCGACATGCCGATCCCCAGCGGGACGGCGGCAAGCCAGATGGCGGGCACCGACCCCCACACCGCGACCAGCCCCACGCCGAAGCCCACGCCGCAGAGGGCCATGGTCGAGCCGCGCCGCCAGCCCAGCCGATCGGGCAGGCGGGCCCCGACGATCCGGACGACGAGGACGAGCCCGGCGTAGAGCCCGAACACGCCGCCCACGTTCTCCTGGCCCAGATCCTCGGCGAACAGCGGGACGAACGACGAGAACGCGATGAACGGGACGAGCCCGAGGAACAGGATCACCCCCGGCAACAAGGCGTCCCGCTGCAGGAAGCTGCGGTGGGGAGCCACCGCCACCGTAGGCCCCCTGGGGATCCACAGGCTGATGATCGCGGCACAGAAGCAGCAGGCCGCCAGCGCGATCCACAGCGTGGCGAAGCCGTGCGTGACCAGCGACTCGCCGATCGGCGGTCCGACGGCCAGGCCGCCGTAGAGCGCGACCGAGAAGTAGGACGCCGCCTCGCCCCGGCGGTGGTCCGGCGCCAGGTCCTGGGCGGCGGTGGCCACCCCGACGAACATGGCCGCCTCGCCGGCGCCGGTGAGCAGCCGGGCGAGCACGAGCATCCACAGCTCGGTGGCGGCGCCATACAGCAGGATCGAGACACCGACGATCGTGGCTCCGGACACCGCCAGGACCCGCCGGCCACGCGTGTCCCCGATGCGCCCGGTCCAGGGGCGTAACAGGGCCGCCGTCACCGCCAGCGAGCCGACGCCCACGCCCACCTGGACGCCCCCGCCGCCCAGCTCGCCCTCGACGAACCGGGGCACGGTGGGGATGAGCGCACCGAGGGCGATGAAGTACGCGAACGCCGCCAGCATGACCACCGCGAACTGCGCGGTGAGCAGGCTCTTTTGGTCGTCGTCTAGTGGAGCCGGGGGGATGTCGGCAGGCACAGGAGGGTCCAGCTTCCCACCCGGGCCCCGGCGCTCACCACCCGCTACCCGCCCGGCACCAGCCACCGGACGGCCAGCGGCGGCAGCGTCAGGACCGCCGAGTCCGGCTGCCCCTGCCATGGCGTGCCGTCCGTGTGCACCTCCGGCTGGACCACGCCGCTGCCGCCCCAGCGCTCCTCGTCGGTGTTCAGCGCGTCGACCCAGCGGCCCGGCGACGGCAGGCCGATCCGGTAGCCGTGCCGGGGCACGGGCGTGAGGTTGGCGACACACGCCACGACGCCGGCGTCGTCCCCCGATCCCAGCCGCAGGTACGCGTAAACCGACGAGTCGCGGTCGTTGGCGTCGAGCCAGGCGAACCCCGTCGGCGTGGTGTCGCCCGACCACAACGCCGGACGGGTCGACTCCACCGCGTTGAGCTCGCGGAGCAGGTCGCGCACGCCTCGGTGCAGCGGATCGGCCAGCAGGTACCAATCGATCTCGCGGTCCTGGCTCCACTCCCGTTCCTGCGCTACCTCGGCGCCCATGAACAGCAGCTGCTTGCCGGGATGGGACCACATCCACGCGTACAGCGCCCGCAGGTTGGCGAAGCGCTGCCACGGGTCACCCGGCATCTTGTTCAGCAGGGACCCCTTGAGGTGCACGACCTCGTCGTGGCTGAGCGGCAGCACGTAGTTCTCGGTCCAGGCGTAGGTGAGGCCGAACGTGAGCAGGTCGTGGTGCCAGCGGCGGTGCACGGCCTCGTGGCCGAAGTACTCGAGGGTGTCGTGCATCCAGCCCATGTTCCACTTCTGGCTGAATCCCAGGCCGCCTGCGTCGACCGGTCGGGTCACCCCGCCCCACGCCGTCGACTCCTCCGCCACGGTGAGCACGCCGGGGTGGTCTCGGTGGACCAGCACGTTCATCTCCTGCAGGAAGGAGATGGCCTCGAGGTTCTCTCGCCCCCCATGGCGGTTGGGCACCCACTCGCCCTCGCCGCGGGAGTAGTCGAGGTAGAGCATCGACGCGACGGCATCGACCCGCAGGCCGTCGACATGCATCTCCTCCAGCCAGTAACGCGCGCTGGCGACGAGGAAGTTGCGCACCTCGTTGCGCCCGAAGTTGAACACCAGGGTGCCCCAGTCCGGGTGCTCGCCCTGCCTGGGGTCCGCGTGCTCGTAGAGCGCGGTGCCGTCGAAGCGCGCCAACGCCCAGTCGTCGCGGGGGAAGTGGGCCGGCACCCAGTCGATGAGCACGCCGATCCCGCGCCGGTGCAGCTCGTCGACCAGGAACCGGAAGCCGTCGGGGTCGCCGAAGCGGGCGCTGGGTGCGAAGTAGCTCGACACCTGGTAGCCCCACGACGGGTCGTAGGGATGCTCGGTGGGGGGCAGCAGCTCAACGTGGGTGAAGCCAAGATCGGCCACATGGTCGGCAAGGGCCTCGGCGAGCTCGCCGTAGCCGTGGTAGCGGCCGTCCGGGTGCCGGCGCCACGAGCCCAGGTGCACCTCGTAGACGGCCATGCGCTCGTCCCACGGACGCGCCGCGCCGCGGCGAGCCATCCACTCGCCGTCGCCCCACTCGAAGCTCGACCGGAAGATCACGCTCGCGGTGTCGGGCGGCGCCTCGGTGGCGGTGGCGAGGGGGTCGGCCTTCAGCCGCAGCGATCCGTCCGCGCCCAGCACCTCGTACTTGTACCTGTGCCCGGCGCGGGCCTCGGGCACGAAGATCTCCCACACCCCCGAGACCCCGAGGCTGCGCATGGGGTGGACTCGGCCGTCCCAGCCGTTCCAGTCGCCAACCACCCGCACGGCGCGGGCCGAGGGCGCCCACACGGCGAACCCGGTGCCCTCGACGCCCTGATGCACCCGGGGATGGGCTCCGAGCACCGTCCAGAGGCGCTCGTGGCGGCCCTCGCCGACCAGGTAGATGTCGAGCTCGCCCAGGGTCGGCCACAGGCTCCACGGCTCGACGACGGTGAGCTCGCCTCCGTCGCCGTCCTCACCCCAGCGGTAGGTGACCTCGTAGCCGGGGGCGGGCGCGGCGTCCACCACTGCCTCGAACACCCCGGCGTCGTGGACGCGGCGCATCGGCCGGCCCTCGAGCGTGGCCGACGACGCGTCTGGCCGCCACGCACGGACCACCACCCGCCCGTCATCGTCGTGAATGCCCAGGAACCGGTGGGGGTCCCGGCACGTTCCCGCAACGAGCGACTCGATCTCGGCGATGCGGGGGACCGAGGCCACGGGGCGTCCTGCTAGGCGACCAACGCGAGCGTGCGCCGCACGGCAGACGCCGGGATGTCGACCCAGTCGGGCCGGTGCGAAAGCTCGTAGATGATCTCGTACAGGGCCTTGTCGAGCTCGAAGGCCCGCAGCAGCGATTCCCGGTCGGCGGGCGAGGCGGGCAGCAGTTGGTCGATGCCCGGGACCGACTGGTAGCCCCGCCAGATACTCGCCCGCGGCCCGGGACTCCCATCGGTCCGCGAGGTCGACCGACTCGGGGTCGACGTCGCGGCCCCGCTCGGCGAGCCCCCTGCGGGCCGCGTAGTGGAAGGACCGGACCATGCCGGCCACGTCCCGCAAGGGCGACGATGGTCGCACCCGCTCGCCTACGGGCCTGACCGGTTCGCCCTCGAAGTCGAGGACGAACCAGCCGGCGTCCGACAGGAGCATCTGTGCCAGGTGGAGGTCGCCGTGGATGCGGGTCGCCCGCCCGGGGTCGGCGACGTCGACGAGCGCCGCCAGCGCGGCATCGACGGCTGCGGCATCGACGACCTCCGCCAGCGGCGTCGCCGCTGCAGCCGCAACCTCCGGCAGCCGTTCGAGCTGTGCTCGGAAGCCCTCGAGCCAGTCCTTGGGCGAGCCCGGCTCCGTCCCGAACACGTCGGCCAGCGCCAGGTGCAGGCGGGCGGTCACCTCGCCGAGCGTCAGGGCCTCGGGGCCGAAGTCGCCGCCGGCCTCGTCGGGTGGCAGCCGGGTGTTGAACAGGTCGCGCAGCGAGGTGCGGGCCAGTTCCCATGCATCCGTGGATCCCAGCAGGTACTGGCGCACGACGGCCAAGTCGGACCGCTCGTACCGCAGCTCGGCCAGCTGGGGGACGACGTGGGGGAAGCCCCGCTCCCCGAGCAGCTTGGTGATCTCGACGTCGGGATTGGGCTCCGGGTAGACCCGGCGGAACAGCTTGAGGATGAGCCGCTCGTCGTAGACCACCGACGTGTTCGACTGTTCGACGACGAGGGGCCGCGCGACCTCCGCCGACTCGTCGGGTGCCACCCGCTCGAGCACCAGCAGCGCGAGGACGGGGTCGACGAGCGCGTCGTAGTAGATCCGACCATCGACCTCGCCGAGGGTCACCCGCGCCTTGCCCTGGAGGAACTCGCAGTCGCAGGGCACCGGCCGCCCGCCCAGCACGACCTGGTAGGTGGCGCGGCCGCCGTCGGCCGCGATGGCGTCGACCAGGAGCCAGAGCAGCAACGGGTCGCCCTCCCGTGCGTCGAGGACGGTGACCGCCACGTCGACAGGCGGCTCGTTGCCGGCGTACCACCGTTGCCGGGGCAGGAAGCCTCCCAGCAGCGGTGCCAGCGCCTCGCCTGGGGAGTCGAGACTGGGCACACCACCTGCCTAGCACGCCCACCTCGCCCTGCGTACCTGCGGCGGTCGGAGCAGCCATGGCCACCCCAACCGCCGCAAGTTGCTGTCGAGCTCTACGTCCGGCTGATCCTGATCGGGACCGTCAGCGCCGTGGGGGCTGACGGCGGACCGAGCAACAGCTCGCCGAAGTAGTCCTGGCCGGCGGTCATCTGATGGGCGAAGTCCACCGTGAGCGTGACCGGCGTACCGGCCGCCACCGGGCCGTCCGGCACGCCGCCGACGGTGAGGTCGTTGCCCTGGATGGCGTCGATCGTCAGCGGGAAGGTCGGCGACCCGGCCACGCCGAAGCCGTGCACCCACACCTGGTAGTTCCCGTCGGCGGGAGCGATCAGCTCGACCGATTCGTCCCCGGAGGGCGTTGTCGACGAGCCCACGACCTCGTCGGGCGTGAAGGCGCCGTCGCCGTTCTCGTCGAACAGCACGAACAGGTCGAGGTCGTTGTCGTCGAGCGCCGTCGTCACGGTCAGCCGCGACGCATGCTCCAGGGTCACGTCCCGCTTGATCGACGCCGTTGTGAAGTCGTTCGGATCGTCCTGCTGCGCGGTCTCGGTCGTCACGGTCGGCTGGCTGAGGCCGAACGCCTCGGCCGTCAGCCCGTCGAGGTCGACGCCCGACTCGAACGTGACGTCGAAGCTCCCGGTGTCGGCGGCGGTCGAGACCTCCACGGACGATGGCGTCACCGACGCGCTGCCGACCGTCGCCGTGAACGGAGTGTGGAAGTCGTCACCCTGCCAGCTGACCTGGTGCAGCGCCAGCGCGTTCAAGCCCTCCTGTGCGGGCGCGGCCACCACGTCGCTGGCCCCGCCGGTGGCGGTGTCGAACCGCCAGACGCCGGCGCCGGTGTTCGTGTTGGGGCTCTTCCCGACCGTGTCGATGATGTACGGCGCACCGAAGACCTGGTCGCCGACGATCTGGAAGACGTTCTCGGACCTCCCCATCAGCAACGTGTCGAGGTCGGTGAACGGGGCCGTCCCCTCCCAGGACGTCTGCGTGAGGAACAGCGAGCCGGGCGGTGGCTCCTGGGGCACATCCATGTAGAAGAACCGCCAGTCGCCGGACTCCGGGCGCCAGGTCCAGTCGTTGGCGCCGAACACCGAGCCGTTGTTGTACAGCAGGTCGGCCTGGGCATCGGCGACGTCGCTGCCGCCGAAGGTGAGCGCCCCGGTGATCGAGCCGTCGGGGTCCTGCGCCACGGTCGCCGCTACGGCCACCTCGATGGGCACCACCATCGAGTCGTCGCCGTTGGTCAGCACGATCGCCCCCGAGTACATCCCGAAGGGGGTGTCGGCCGGCACGTTGATCGACGCGTCGAACGACCCGGACGCCGAGGCGGGCGTCGACAGCCAGTCCCAATCGGCGTTCGAGTACCAGTCGATCTGCACGTCGAAGTCGGTCACCGGGATCGCATCGTTGTGCGTGGTGTGCTGCAGGCCGAGGAACAGGCCGTCGGCCATCCGCTCGTTCGGGTCGCGCACGAACGACATCAGCGTGTTGGCGCCGGCCCGGTGGTACATGAAGCGCACGTACTCGCCCCGGTCCATCTCCGACCGCCGGAAGTCGATGTCGAAGGTGCCGTCGACGTTGGAGACGGTGCTCCGGTCCCGGTGGTCGACGGCGCCGTCGCCGTCGCGGTCGGTCCACAGGTTCCCGTCGCGGTTGATGTCCGTCCAGTTGTACGTGAGCAGGCGCCAATCCTGGTCCTCGTCGAGGTCGGCGTTGCCGTCGAACTGCTCCCGCGGATAGTTCACCCGCACCACCATCAGGTCGGCGTCGGGATGCGCCCCGACGCGGTCGCTCAGGTCCATCAGGTAGTCGGGCGCGTTGAAGTTGAAGTTGGACTCGTTGGCCTCCGGCGAGCTCGAGAACGAGAGGGTCTCGCTGTCGGAGCGGACCATCTGCCGGTCGGACACCTGCCACGTGCCCGGCCCGTTGAGCGTGAACGCCTGGCTGTCGGAGCCGCCCGGGGCGATGGTGTGCGCGAACACCGGGAACTCCTGGCCGCGGTAGTCGCCGACCCGCCACTCGTTGGGCGAGACGGTGGCACGCCCGCCGGCGGCCGCGGCTGTGGCCTTCCCGGCGTCGACCGACCCGGCGCCCTGGATCGTCGAGTCGTAGCCGAAGTCCTTGGCCGACGACTTCAGGATGTCCTTGGCGGTGTTGTAGAAGCCCGGGGTGATGGCGCCTCCGGCCTTGCGCCGCGCTTCGTACACCAGCGCCGTGGCGCTGGCCGCGACCGGGGCCGAGCGGCTCGTGCCGCCCCACGTGACCCAGGCGGTCCGGCCGTCGAGCACCGTGTTCAGGGTTGTGTCGCCGGACGAGAAGGCGCCGTCGGCGACGACGTCGACCCCGGGCGTGGCGTTGGCCCCAGGCCCGCGGTTGGACCACACCATCACGTCGTCCTCGGTGACCTGGTTGATGCGGTCGATCGAGTCCCAGCCCGTGCCCCCGAACTGGGTGGAGGCGCCGACCGATATCGCAGACGACGGGCTGGGCGGCGTGACGGTGCCGAAGCCGGGGGCGCCGTTGCCGGTGGAGAACAGCGCGGTGGTGCGCTGGTTGTTGTGGATGACGTCGGCCTCCTGGCTGGCGGCGTCCCATCCGTCGTTGTCGACGTCGGACGACCCGTACGAGTTGGACGTCACGTCGACGCCGTTGCGGGTCGTCAGGAAGTAGCCGAGCTGGGTGGAGAAGGCGAACGAGAAGTAGATGTCGCCGAAGGGCGCCAGCCTGGCGTTGGGCGAGCCGCCGATCACGGCGCCGGGAACGGTGTGGCCACGCGTGGGCAGGTCGCTGAACTTCGGTGCCAGGCCGTTGATGACGCCCTGACCCACGACGTTGGACGCAGTCAGGGTGCCGTGGCCCTCGATGGCCGGGTCGAAGTCACCCGTCCAGGCCACCAGCTCGCCGGGCTTGAACGACGTGTCGAGCACGCCGAACGCGTCGAGGCCGCCGGGGATCGGCGTCGCCCCGTCGGAGACGTAGTAGAGCAGGCCGCCCGACAGGTCGGTGAAGCGGTCGCCGTTGAGGTCGCGATACGACGCCGGCGACGCCTTGGTGACGGGCTTCTCGTCGTCGAAGCGGAAGTCGTTGTCGAGGTCGACGTACACGGTGTCGTACACGCCGGCCGTGTTGGGGTCGGTGACGAGGAACGCCGCGCGCTCCCCGTACAGTTGCAGGAGGTGGTCGTCGGGGTGGCTCCCCAGGTGCACGTTGCCCGACTTCGACCACTGGGCCGGGAACCGGTAGGAGTGCGTGTTGGTGCCCGCCGGGGCGTCGAAGTTGCGTGACGGCCCGGTCCGCGTGGCGAACTCCACCGAGCAGTTGCCCGTGCGGCGAGAACAGCTCGCGGGCTCGGTGGTGACGTACCACGACAGCCCCTGGTCGATCTGGTTGGGTGCCGCCAGCCACTGGAGCGTGCCGAAGGGGTCGAACGCCTTGGGCCAGCCGTTCCAGCCAGCCCTGGCCCCGGTGAGGCCCGACCAGACCTGCCACGTGCCGATCAGGTCGGGGTGGCCGAAGTCGGTGCCACCGTCGAGCACGCCCACGGTCGAGCCCTCGCCCGTGAACCCGGCGTTCCAAGCCCCGACGAAGTTGTGCGTCTTGGCGTCGAGGACGCCGAGCTCCCTCAGCTCGTCGAAGTGGGAGCCGGCCAGGCGGGGCGCCTTCGAGAACGGCACGTCACTGCGCCGGAGCGACTGGAGGGCCGCCTGTTGGGCGGCGGCGTCCGGCTTCTTGCCCACCTCGGGATCGGGGATGCCGAGCGGCCGCCCATCCTGCTCGAAGCTGATGGGACCGACGGCCACGATGCCGGCGGCGCCGGCGAGCTTGGGCAGGGCCGGGACGGCGATGGTGCCGACGACGAGGCCGGCGCCGCCCGACTCGGCAACGTGTGCGTCGTCGAGGTGCGCGGTGGCGGCCGACGGGTCGCCGGCCGTTGTCGCGAACACGGGGATCCGGTCGGTGCTGCCGCTCTCGACCTGCTCCTGCAGCTCGGGCGCGAGCTTGGCCATGGCCTCGTCGGAGTTGCTCCGGACGTCGTCGGGCGCCTCCTCGTCGGGCGCCTGGCGGGCCCTGTCGGGCGATGCCCCCGAGGGCACCGCCTGTGCCGCGGCCGACGCCACGAACACGGCGATGACCGCCGCCAGCGAGACCGAACGCTTCCACGTGACCGAACGCATGAACAGCCCCTCCCCCATGCACTGCCCAGCGCCGGCCAGCGCGGGCAGCGCACACTATTCCCCTCCGATGCCTTCTCTACCACAGGCAAGTCGCGCGCGGATTTTCCGTTTTGCTGCCGTTTACGCCAGGTTCGCCGCCCGGCAGCCGGCAGAACGCACGACGATCAGGCCGGGCCCTCGTCGTGCTGCTGGTCCACCAGCTCGAACCAGTAGAAGCCGTGGCCGGCGAGAGTCACGAAGTAGGGCAGCTCACCGATCGGTGGGAACGGCACGCGGCCGGTCAGCTCGATCGGGACCTTGCCCGCGAGCTGTTCGAGCATGAGCTCGACGGGCTGCGGGAAGCGGGACAGGTTGTTGACGCACAGCACGATGTCTTCCTCGCCGTCGTCGCCGAGGCCCCGGCGTAGGTAGGCCAGCACCGACGGGTTCTGCGCATGCAGCATCTCGAACTGACCGATGGCAAGCACCGGGTGCTGGCGGCGCACCGAGATCATCCGCTGCAGCCAGTGCAGGAAGCTCGACCCGTCCCGCCGTTGTTGCTCGACGTTGACGGCCTGGAACCCGTACACCGGGTCCATGAGCGGCGGCAGGAACAGCTGGGCGAAGTCGGCCGTCGAGAAGCCCGCGTTGCGGTCGGGCGTCCACTGCATCGGTGTGCGCACCCCGTCGCGGTCGCCCAGGTAGATGTTGTCGCCCATGCCGATCTCGTCGCCGTAGTACATGACCGGGCTGCCCGGCATCGAGAACAACATGGCGTGGAACAGCTCCGCGAGGCTCTCGTCGTTGTCGAGCAGGGGGAACAGGCGCCGCCGGATGCCCAGGTTGAGCTTCATGCGGGGATCGGTGGCGTACTCCGAGTACATGTAGTCGCGGTCCTCGTCGGTGACCATCTCCAGGGTCAGCTCGTCGTGGTTGCGCAGGAAGATCCCCCACTGGCAGCCCTCGGGGATCTCCGGGGTCTGCGCCAGGATCTCGGTGATGGGGTGGCGCTGCTCCTTGCGGACCGCCATGAACATGCGCGGCATCAGCGGGAAGTGGAAGCACATGTGGCACTCGTCGTCGTTGCCGAAGTAGTCAACGACGTCGGTTGGCCACTGGTTGGCCTCGGCCAGCAACACCCGGCCCGGGTACTCGGCGTCGACCGTCTTGCGGATGCGCCGGAGGTACTCGTGGGTCTCCGGCAGGTTCTCCCCGTTGGTGCCGTCCCGCTCGAACAGGTAGGGGACGGCGTCGAGCCGGAACCCGTCCAGTCCCAGGCTCAGCCAGAACCGCACCACGTCGAGCATGGCCTCGGCCACCTCGGGGTTGTCGTAGTTCAGGTCGGGCTGATGGTGGAAGAACCGGTGCCAGTAGAACTGCTCGCGCTGGGGGTCCCAGGTCCAGTTGGAGGGCTCGGAGTCGACGAAGATGACCCGGGCATCGGACCAGCGCTCGCTGTCGTCGCTCCAGACGTACCAGTCGGCCTTCGGGTTGGTGCGATCGTCACGCGACTCCTGGAACCAGGGGTGCAGGTCGGATGTGTGGTTCATCACCATGTCGGCGACGACCCGTATGCCCCGGCGGTGCGCCTCGTCGAGGAACATGTCGACGTCGTCGACCATGCCCGATTCCGGGAGCACGGTGTAGAAGTCGCTGATGTCGTAGCCCCCATCCCGCAGGGGTGACTGATAGAAGGGCAGGAGCCACAGGCAGTCGATGCCCAGCCACTCGAGGTAGTCGAGCTTCTGCTGCATCCCCCGGAAGTCGCCGAACCCGTCGCCGTCGGAGTCGAAGAATCCCCGCACGGCGACCTCGTAGAACACGGCGCGCTGGTACCAACGGGTGTCCCCCGTGTCGATCGGCGGCGGCATCCCGCCCAGGGTGGCACATGGCCGGCCGGCCGGTGTGCGCCGCCGTGCGGCCGATGCGACGGGTGCGACCAGCCGACTGGTGGGCGGTCGCGACTAGATGAGGAGGAGGATCAGCACCACCACGACGATCATCAGCACGAGCGCGGTGCCGGCCAGGAACCCTGTGCTGACCCACGACGAGCTCGGGTCGTCGGCATCTTGATCATGCTCGACGTAGGCACGGAACATCTCGGTGTCCGCGCCGGGATCGTCCTCGGGCCGCTCGTTCATGGCCGAATGCTACGCCCGGTGGCCCACCCCGTCGGCCGTCGCTCGTATCTCGTCGCCCGCGAGCCCCACTACTCGTGGCGCAGCGCCTGGGCGACGTCCGCGGCGGAGCGAGCGGCGTCGTCAGGGCGCGGGGCGAAGTGGGGTATCTCGATCTCGACTCGATCGAGGGCACCCGTGAACGGGAACGGCGGCTCGTAGTCATCGCACACCGGGAAGCCCAGGTCGACGCCGATGTGCAGCCCGGCGCCGCCGATCTGCCAACGGAAGGGCAGGTCGTGTGGTAGCTCGAGCGCGGCCACGCGCCCATCGTCGACGCCGAGGTGGACTGTGCCACCCCCGTGGCGGCGATCACGGGCTCGTTGGTAGCCGAGGCGGACGAGCCGGCGGCCGGGGGCGAGGGCCACGGGCGAAGCGGCCCGGTGGAGCGCGCCGAAGAGGCTGAACGCGACCACCGGATGGCCGTCGACCACGTACAGCGCCCAGCCGTTGTTCCAGTCGCCGAGCGCACACACGACGCCCGCGCACGCGCTGGACCCGTCCGCGGTGGGGAGGTCGAGATGCGCGGTGAGCTCGAAGCCGCCGGCCATCGGCGGCATCAGGTCCTCGGCCACCCCGCCACCCCCAGGCCGGAAGACGCTGCGGTGGCGGGGCGGGTTGGGCGACGGTTCCATCGCCACGGCTCGACCGATGAAGCTGTCGTCGAGCGGCAGGACCTGGTTCCGGCCGGCCTCGTGCCACCACAGCGCCTCGAGCTCGCGCACGACCTCGGGATGCTGGTCGGCCACGTCGACGGCTTCGGCGAAGTCGGACGACAGGTCGAACAGCGACCACCGGTCGGATGCGAAGTCATGGCTGCCGGGGACCCGGTCGCGCTCGACCGAGAGCTGGTGGCCGACGTGGTCGGTCGTAGCCTTCCAGCGGTCGCGGACGATCGACCGCGAGCCCGCCATCTCGAAGTACTGGGACTGGCGCGGGCTCGGGGCGCTGGGATCGTCGAACGTCGGCCGCAGGCTCGCGCCGTCGATCGGCTGCTGGTCCACACCGTCGACCACGGACGGGGGCTCGACGCCCACCGCGTCGAGAACGGTCGGCAGGAGGTCCACGGCGTGGCAGAACTGGTCGCGCACCGTGCCGCCCGCGGACGCCGGGATGCCGGCGGGCCAGTGGGCGATGAGGGGCGTCCTCACGCCGCCGAGCCACGCGTAGCGCTTCCAGAGCCGCAGCGGCGTGTTGCCCGCCCACGTCCAGCCCCAGGGATAGTGGTTGTACGCCCGGAAGCCGCCGAGGTCGTCGATGTGCGTCAATGTGTCGGCCACGTCGTCGACGCGGTCGTGGGTGAAGCGGTGCTCGTTCAGGGACCCGGTGGGCCCGCCCTCCGCGCTGGCGCCGTTGTCGCTGATCAGCAGGACGAGCGTGTCGTCGAGCAGTCCGGTCGTCTGGAGGAAGTCGAGCAGCCGCCCCACCTGGGCGTCGGTGTGCGTGAGGAAGCCGGCGAACACCTCCATCATCCGCGCGTACAGCCGGCGCTCGTCCGCGGGCAGTCCGTCCCAGTCCGGCACCCAGGATGGGCGCTCGCCGAGCCGGGTCCCCTCGGGCACGACCCCGGCGTCCAACTGGCGTGCGAACGTCGCCGTGCGCCACGCCTCCCAGCCGGCGTCGAACCGGCCGCGGTAGGCGTCGATGAACCGCCGGGGGGCCTGGTGGGGGGCGTGCACGGCACCGGGGGCGAAGTAGCAGAAGAAGCGACGGCCGGGCGTGGCCTGCTGCTGGTCCTGGATGAAGCGGATCGCCCGGTCGGCCAGGTCCTCGGTCAGGTGGTAGCCCTCGGATGGCGTTCGCGGGGGGTCGACGAAACCGTTGTCGGACACGAGGTCGGGCGTCCACTGGTTGGTATCGCCCCCCAGGAACCCGTAGAACCGCTCGAAGCCGAGCCCCAGCGGCCAGCGGTCGAACGGCCCCGAGGCGCTCTCCTCCCAGCGAGGCGTGAGGTGCCATTTGCCGACCGCGAACGTGCCGTAGCCGGTGTCGCGCAGGATGCGGGCCATCGTGGCCGCCGACGGCGGGATCCGCCCGCTGTAGCCGGGGAAGCCGGTGGGCAGGTCGGTGAGGAACCCCATCCCGACGGCGTGGTGGTTGCGACCCGTGAGCAAGCACGCCCGCGTGGGCGAGCACAGGGAGGTGACGTGGAAGCGGTTGTAACGCAGCCCGCCGGCGGCGAGCGCGTCGATGGCTGGCGTGTCGATGTCGCTGCCAAAGCAGCCGAGCTGGCCGAACCCCAGGTCGTCGAGCACGATCACCAGCACGTGCGGCGCGCCCTCTGGGGGCTGGGGGCGGGACGGGAACACCGGCGTCGACTCCGCGATCGTGCTCATCGCACCAAGCTGCCGCGCCGGCGGTGGTTCCCGCCACCGGTGCCGCGGGAGGGCTCTACTTCGCACAGCGAACGTCGAGATGACGCTGCAATATGTCCGACCCTCTGCGCCGCGGGCGGGCGAACTGCTACGGTCCGCGGCGCGCCGCTGACGGGTGCTGGCGCCGACAACGGGGGTCAGAATGTCCAAGTTCTTACGAGGCATGGCCGCGCTGCTACTGGTGGCCCTGGTGATCCCGCTGCACGCGGGACTGGCGGATGCCGGGCCAAAAGCCTGCGAGAAGCGCAACAACAACACGACGGCGAAGCTGCTGGAGTGCGTGACGCTGGAGGGGGTGCGCGAGCACCAGGCCGCGTTGCAGGCCATCGCCGACGCCAACGGCGGCAACCGGTTCTCGGGCCTGCCGGGCTACAACGCCTCGGTCGACTACGTGGTTGAGCGGCTCGAGGCGGCCGGCTACGACCCCGAGGTGCAGGAGTTCGACTACACCGCTTTCCAGGTGCTCGGGCCTTCCGCGCTCCAGCAGACGGCGCCCAACGCGGTGACATACGAGGAGAACGTCCAATTCGGGATAATCGATCAGTCCGACCCGGGTGACGTGACCGAATTGGTAACCGCCGTCGACCTGCAACTCGGCCTCGGCAACACGTCGACCAGCGGCTGCGAGGCGGCCGACTTCGCCGCCTTCCCGGCGGGCAACATCGCCCTGCTCCAGCGTGGCACCTGCACCTTCGAGCTCAAGGCCGAGAACGCCGCCGCCGCCGGTGCCGTGGGGATCGTGATCTTCAACCAGGGCAACACCGACGCCGAGGACCGCAACAACATCCCGGCCGTGACGCTCAGCGCCAACAACACCAGCGGCATCCCGGTGCTCGGTACCACCTACGCCCTGGGCGAGGCGCTGGCAGCCATCGAAGGCCTGGAGATGCGGGTCTTCGCCAATTCGGCCCGCGAGATCCTGCCGACCTTCAACGTGCTGGCCGAGACGTCCCACGGTGACGACAACAACGTCGTCATGGTGGGCGCCCACCTCGACTCGGTGAGCGCCGGGCCCGGCATCAACGACAACGGCTCCGGCAGTGCCGCCATCCTCGAGGTCGCCGAGCAGATGCAGAAGGTGAAGCCCCGGAACACTGTGCGCTTCGCCTGGTGGGGCGCCGAGGAGTCGGGCCTCGTCGGCTCCACCTTCTACGTCGACAGCCTGACGGAGGAGGAGCGGGCCAACATCGCCCTGTACCTGAACTTCGACATGGTGGGCTCGTCCAATTACGTGCGGTTCATCTACGACGGCGACGGCTCGGCCTTCGACCTCGCCGGCCCCCCCGGGTCGGACGGCGATCGAGGCCCTGTTCGAAGACTTCTACGCGGCCCGGGGTTTGGCCTTCGAGCCCACGGCCTTCGACGGCCGGTCCGACTACGGACCGTTCATCGCTGAGGGGGTGGACATTCCGGCCGGTGGCCTGTTCACGGGCGCCGAGGGTCGCAAGACGGCTGAGCAGCAGGCCATCTACGGCGGGACCGTCGGCGAGCAATACGACCCCTGCTACCACGAGGCTTGCGACACCTTCGAGAACAACAACAATGAGGTGCTCGACCTCAACTCCGATGCCATCGCGTTCGCCACGCTGACGTACGCGATGGACACCAGCTCGGTGAACAGCGCGGCGCCTGCCGCCTGAACATCCGCCGTTCTGTCGGGCCTCGGGGCGTGACATCCGCTCCGAGGTCCGGCAGAACCGGGTCGAGGTCGATGCCCGGCGGCGACAGGGGGAGACCGCCGCCGCCGGGCGAACTCGACATCGTGACCGGCAAACTGCCGGGCGGACGGCCCACCGCCGAGTGGGAAGGTCGCCGCCCGCCGCCGACCCAGCCCACAGCTCCCGCACCGGGGTGGCGAGAGCTACGGCAGTGTCATCCGGCCGCATTAACGGCGCCGAAGCGGGCGCAGCCCGGCCGGCAACGTCCAGCTCACGCTGGTCGCGTACGGTAGAGGCGACATGCCTCGCTCGTTCCGGTTCGAGCCCCCCGAGCCTCGGCCCGGCACGCTGACCCGGCCTCGTCTGCTGCGGGCTCTGCTCCGACGCTGGGACCACCGGGTCACGGCGGTGGTCGGGGGACCGGGGCTCGGCAAGACCACGCTCATGGCCCAGGCGATCGCCGAGAACCGCCTGGCCCCGCGTGGCGACGACGTCTGGCTGGGCGTCGAGCCCGCCGACGGCGACGGCGACACGCTGGCCCGTGACGTCGCCACCGCGCTCGCGCGCCGGTCGTCGACCGGGCGCCTAGCGGGTGACGAAGCGTCCGACCTCGGCAGCACTCCTGCCGCCGAGGACACCGTCCCCGACCCCGATCCCGGGGCGGTCGCCGATGCGATGTGGCGACGGGCACCGACGCCTGTGTGCATCGTCTTCGACGACGTCCACGCGGTGCCTCCCACGTCGCCGGGGGCCGCGTGGCTGGCGGCCCTGGCGGACGCGCTCCCGGCCAATGGGCACCTGGTGTTCGCCGGCCGGACCGCCCCGCCCATCCCGCTCGCCCGCTTGACCACGCATGGCGCCCTGCTCGAGTTGGCGGAGGACGAGCTGCGGTTCACCGATGAGGAGCTCGAGGCCTTCGCCGCCGCCCGGGGTGTCGACCTGGACAGGCTGGCCGGTACCGGCGGCTGGGCCGCCATGGCCGAGCTGGCGGCGAGCGTCGACGGCCAGCGAACCGGCGACTACGTCTGGGAGGAGGTGCTCGAGCCCCTGGGCTCGGAGCGTCGGCAGGTCCTGGCCGTCGTCGCCGACCTCGGCGGCGCCGACGACGCGCTGGCGACCGACGTGCTCGGACGCCCGGTGGCGGTCGCCGATGCCCTCGACGGCGTCCCCCTGGTGGCGCGCGGCAGCGACGGCTGGCGGGCGCCCCACGCGCTGTGGCGATCCACGGGGCGCCTGGCGCTTCCGGCGGTCGACCGGGTCGCGATTCGCCGGCGGGCCGCCACCTACCTGGCCGCACGCGGGCACTTCGACGACGCGTACCGGCTGGCGGCGGAGGCCGGTAAGGAGGCCGGCGAGTGGGACGCCGCCACCGCCGTTCTCCGCGCCGCATGCCTGAGCGGTGAGCGCCCGACAGCCCGCCAGCTCGACCGCTGGCTGGCCGAGCTCCCGCCGGCGGCGCGCACCAACACGGCTGCGCAGCTGGCGGTGGGGCTGCGAGCGACCGTCGCGGCGCCGGCCACAGCCGCCGAACTGCTGCGGGACGCCGCCCGATCCGCCCACGAGGCGGGCGACGTCGACTGCGAGATCAATGCCCTGGCGCTGCTCGGCCGGGTGGCGTGGTGGCACCAGGACATGACCTTGCTGGCCGAGGTCGCCCCCCGGATCACCGAGCTCGCGGACGCTGGGCATCCCCTCGCCCGGGCCTTGGCCGCGCTGGGCCGGGCGGTCGCCGCCGACGTCGCGGGCAACGACGCCACCGTGCTCCGAGAGCTCGCGGTGATCGACCCCGCCGTGCTCGACGACACCTGGCGGGCGGTGGCGCAGTGGCTGGAGGCAGCGGTACTTGTGGGCACCGGCGACGCCCCCGGAGCGCTCGACGTGCTCGACGCCGTGGGCAGGGTGCGCGACGTGGCCTTCCAGCGGACGACCGACGCACTGCGCCTCGCGGCGTGGTGGTCGCTCGGCCAAGTCGACGACACACTTTCCGCCCTGCCCGAGCTGCTCAGGGGGGTGGAGGCGGCCGGCCAGGCTCAGAACATCATGCTCAGCCTCGCGAACGCGAGCCTGGCGCTGGCGTACGCCGGCGACGTCGAGGCGGCCCGGTCGTACCTGGAGGAGGCGGAGGCGCAGGCACCGCGCGTCGGTTCCCCGGCGGTGATCCTGGCGATCGCCACCGCGGCGTTGGCGTTGGCGGAGGGCGACGAGCGCGCCGCCAGCGACATCCTGGCCGAGCGGGCCAGGACGAGCGGCCTGGAGTGGGGCTCCGACCGCCGGCCGTGGCGGCACGCGCTGTCGCTCACCTACGTCCTCGCCCCCGACACCCGATCCCATTGGGACTGCATGCTGCTGCAGGGTCACCTGGCCACGGCCCGCTCGCTGGCGGCGGCGGTCGTCGCCGTCCGTGAGGGACGCGGAACGCAGCACCTCCGCAGCTTCGAACCCCCGGCGCCGGACGTGGTCCGCGCGTTGCTGCACCACCGCCTGGCGGCCGAGCTTGCCGTCGCCCTCCACCGGGCGGGGCGGCCCGAGGCCGTGGTCCTGCTCGATGCCCTCGGCCCGCCGGGGCGGCGCGCCGCCCGGCACCTGGCCCGGGAGCGCACGCCTCTGGCGGCCGCGGCCCGGGCGTTGCTGGCGGCCGTGCCCGCCCCGCCGCAGCGGGAGGTGGAGCTGGCGGTCCTGGGTCCGCTGGCGCTACGGCGTGGGGGTGAGGACGTCACGGGCGGCGACCTCCGTCGGGAACGGGTTCGTGAGCTGCTGGCGTTCCTGGTCCTCCACCGCAAGGCGACCCGTAAGGCGATCGTCGCCGCGCTCTGGCCCGACCTCGACGAGCGATCGGGCGCCAACAACCTGCGGGTGACGCTCACGTACCTGCTCCGCCTGCTCGAGCCCGACCGGGCCGCGGGCGAACCCCCCTACACGGTCCGCATCGACGGTCAGGACGTCCGGCTGGTGGCCGGCACCGCCCTGCGCATCGACACCGACGCGTTCGACGAGCATGTCATGGCGGCCCGGAACGCGGAGGGGGAGGGCGCCCCGTCCGTCGCACTCGACCACCTCCTGGCCGCTGCGCACCTCTACCGCGGCGACCTCTTCGCCGACGTGCCCGAGGCCGAGTGGCTGGCGTTCGACCGCGACCACTACCGCCGCCAGTTCGTCGCCGCCGCAACCAGGGCCGGCCAGCTGCTCGTCGGCTCGGGCGACCTCGACCGGGCCGAGGCGGTGGGACGCGCTGCCATCAGTGCCGACCCCTGGGCGGAGGATGCCCACGCCGTGCTCGTCGCCGCGGCGGTGGCCCGCTCCGACCGGGCCGCCGCCCGCCGGGCGCTCGAGCGCTGCGAGACGGCCCTGGCAGAGCTCGGAGTCGAGCCGTCGGACGAGGTCCGCCGGCTCGCGCGCCGCGTGCGCGGTTCGTAGGAGCGTCGACGCGGATAGGCGAACCATTCTCGCCCAGGGTGGTCAGCTCAGGGCGAGCACGTGGGCCACCTGGCCCAGCCATGGGTCGAGCCGCACGTAGGGGTTGGGCCCCTCCCACACGTACACGTCGCCGGTGAGCTCGTCCAGCGCGGTGTAGGGATCCCGCCAGGGCAACCCGATGGCCCCCAGGTCGAGCCCCAGGCTGGTCTCTTGGGCATTGTGCGGGTCGAGGTTGACCACGACGAGGACCAGGTCACCCTCGTCGCGGTGGCCCCTGCTCCACACCAGGAACCGGTCGTTGCTGGATCCGTGGAAGCGAACGTTCTTGAGCCACTGCAGCGCCGGGTGCCGTCGCCGGACGTCGTTGACCGTGGCGATGAACGGCGCCAATGAGTCAGGTCGTGCCCAGTCCCGCCGGCGGATCTCGTACTTCTCGGAGTGAAGGTACTCCTCGTTGGTGTCGCTGGCGGGCTCGTTCTCGTACAACTCGTAGCCGCTGTAGATCCCGTAGCTCGGTACCAGCGTGGCGGCGAGCACGAAGCGCATGCGGAATGCGGCGGGCGGCCCGTGCCGCAGCGGCCCCGAGAGGATGTCGGGCGTGTTGGGCCAGAAGTTGGGGCGCATGTAGTCGGCCGTGGGGCCGTAGGCGAGCTCGTTGACGTAGTCGCGCAGTTCCCAGGGCTCATTGCGCCAGGTGAAGTACGTGTAGCTCTGGGTGAACCCGACCTCGGCCAGCTTGGCCATCAACTTCGGGCGCGTGAATGCCTCCGACAGCAGGATGACGTCGGGATGATCGCGCTGGACGCGCTCGATCAGCCACGCCCAGAACGCCATGGGCTTGGTGTGCGGATTGTCGACCCGGAAGATGCGGATGCCCTGTTCGATCCAGTAGTCGAGGACGTCCCGGCAGGCCGCCCACAGCGCCTCCCGGTCCGTGTCGCGCTCCGGCCAGAAGTTGATCGGGTAGATGTCCTGGTACTTCTTGGGAGGGTTCTCCGCGTAGCGGATCGACCCGTCGGGCCGGCGCCAGAACCATTCCGGGTGCTCGTGGACCCAGGGATGGTCTGGCGAGCACTGGAGCGCATAGTCGAGCGCCACCTCCAGCCCGAGGTCCCTTGCCTCCCCGCAGAACCGGCGGAAGTCCCCGATCGTGCCCAGCTCAGGTGCGACGGCAGTGTGCCCGCCCTGGGACGAGCCGATGGCCCACGGGCTGCCGGGATCGTCGGGTCCGGCGCCGAGCGTGTTGTTGGGGCCCTTGCGCTCGGTGACGCCGATGGGATGGATCGGCGGCAGGTAGACGATGTCGAATCCCATGTCGGCCACGGCGCGCAGGCGCTTCACCGCGCCGTCGAGGCCCCCCTCGCTGCGGGGGAACAGCTCGTACCAGGCCCCGAACAGGGCCCGCGGGCGATCGACCCACAGCGGAAGCGGTGGCGCCTCGGTCAGGTCGGCGTCCGGGACGGTCGCCACCAGGCGGGCCACCCGGTCGTCGAGGCCCGCATTCAGGCGCACGTGCACACTGCAGGAGGCACGCCGCAGCCCCGCCGCCGCGTCGAGCACGCGGCGTTGGTCGCGGGCAGTGACGCCGGCCGCGAGCGCCTCGAGGATGCGGGCCCCCTCCTCGAGCTCGAGCTCCACGTCGTCGCCGGCACCGGCCTTGATCTCGACGTCGTGCCGCCAGGTGGCGAAGCGGTCGCGCCAGGCCTCGACCACGATCTCGTGGCGACCGATCTGCGAGGGCGAGATCACGGCCTCCCAGCGGTCGTTGCCGCGATCCTCCATGGGCGCCATGCTCCAGCGGGCCTTGTCGTCCCGGCCGACCTGCCGCCAGCGGACCCGGGCCCCGAGCAGGTCGTGGCCATCGCGGAAGATGTCCGCCGAGACGGTCACCCGCTCGCCCACGATCGCCTTGGTCGGAAACGTCCGCGACGGCGTGGCCGGGCTGAGCGAGTCGATCGTGATGCGTCCTAGCACCTACCCAGCGTAGGCAGACCCGGGGGGATGCCGTTCCGCCCGGCGGCCTCGTCCGCGACGGCCCGGATGACAGACTGGGAGCGGATCCGAGGGGGACCCGATGGAAGCCAGCCCCGCCGTCAACCGACTCGACAGGGCCACGCTTCTTGCGTTGGTGGCGATGGGCCTCGGCGTCTTCGTCATCGCCAACGACTTCACCGCCCTGAGCGTGGCGATCCCCGAGATCGAGTCCGACCTCGATGCCGGTCTCAGCCAGGCACAGTGGGTGATCAACGGCTACTCGGTCGTGTTCGGTGTGCTCATCATCACGGGTGGGCGTTTGGCCGACCAGTTCGGTCGACGGCGGATCTTCATGATCGGCGCGTCGATCTTCGCTGTCTTCTCCCTGCTGGGCGGGCTGGCCCCCACGATCGAACTGCTGATCGCATGCCGGGCGCTGATGGCCGTCGGCGGCGCGATGGTGTGGCCGGCCGTGCTCGGCATGACCTATGCCATCCTGCCCGACGACCGGGCCAGCCTGGCCGGTGGCCTCATCCTCGGGGTCGCCGGGCTGGGCAACGCCGTGGGCCCCCTGCTCGGCGGCGCGCTCACCGACGGCCTCAGCTGGCGGTGGGTGTTCTTCCTGAACATCCCGATCGCCGCCTTCGCGATGTTCATCACGAGGCGCAACGTCCCGGCGGACCCGGGCACGGGAGCGCAGGCGGGCATCGACTACCCGGGCGTCGCGACCTTGTCCGCCGGCGTGGTCGCGATTCTCGTCGCCCTCGACCAGGGCAGCGTCGATGGCTACGGCAGCCCCGCCATCGTGGCGTCCCTCGTCGTGGGTGTGCTGCTGCTGGGTGCGTTCGTGCTGGTGGAGCGCGGTCAGGGGGCGAGGGCACTCGTCCCCGACGACGTGATGCGCCAGCAGCAGTTCGTCGTGGCCTGCGCGGTCGTGCTGCTGATGTCGGCGATCTTCTTCGCCGCGTTGCTGTACCTCCCGCAGTTCATGGAGAAGGAGCTCGGCTTCTCCGCCGTCGAGGCCGGCGCCGGGCTGCTGCCCATGATGCTGGTGTTCGCCCTGATGTCCTTCTCGTCGGGAACCCTCTACGACAAGCTCGGTGCACGCACCGTCGTGAGCGCGGGCGCCGCACTCCTGGGCCTCGGCATCTTCATGCTGTCGTTCCTGGAGGCAGGGTGGGACTACGTCGCCCTGGTGCCCGGCATGGTCGTGCTGGGGCTGGGCATCGGCCTCTTCTACTCCTCGGTCACCACCGCGGCCGTGACGTCGCTCGATGCCTCGCGCTCGAGCCTTGCCGGCGGGATCGTCTACATGTGCCAGGTGGCCGGGGGTGCCCTCGGGCTGGGCATCAACACCGCCATCGTCCTGTCGCAATCCGAGCTTCCCGAGGGGATCCGGCTCGCGTTCCGCGTCGACGCAGCGTTGGCCGCGGTCGGCGTCCTCGTGGCGCTGGCGTACATCGGTCGGACCGAGGCGGTGACCCATCGCCACCTCGTCCGCTGGCACCGCGCCCACGCCTGACGAGACGAGCGCTACCGGTCGGCCGCCGACGCGCCTACGGTTCTGTGCAAACGGCGGAAAGGCGGAAGCAATGACGATCACCGAGAAGCGGACGGCCGCGCCTGCGGCCACGAACCCCACGCCCGCGCGACCGGGTGACGATCGGTTCGTGGCGCTGGCAGCCGAGGTCGGTGCGGTCGCGGCGGCGCACGCCGACGCGCACGACCGGGACGCCACGTTCGTCAGCGAGGCCTACGACGCCATGCGGGCCAACGGCTACCTCCGGCTGGCGGTGCCCGAGGACCTCGGAGGCCTCGGCGCCTCGATGCGGCAGGTCTGCTACGCGCAGGCCGAGCTCGCCCGCCACGACGGGGCGGCGGCGCTGGCCGTGGCGATGCACCTGTACCTCACGCTCATGCAGGGGTTCCGCCGTCGCCAGGGCGCGGCAGACGCCGAGGCCGTCCTCCGCCGGGTCGCCGAGGAGGGGCTGGTCATCGCTACCAGCGGCGGATCCGACTGGCTGTGGCCGACCACGGTGGCGGTCCCCGTCGACGGCGACGGCGAGACCCCCGACGGCTTCGTCGTCAGCGGCCGCAAGGCCTTCTGCAGCCAGTCACCGGAGGCAACCGTCGTGGCCACCACCGCCGTGGTGGGCGAGCCCGGGGAGGGCGCCGAGGTGATCCACTTCGCCGTGCCGCTCGCTGCGGAGGGCGTCCGCCTGGAGGAGACCTGGGACACGCTGGGCATGCGGGGCACCGCCAGCCACGACGTGGTGCTGGAGCACGTGTTCGTCCCCGCCGACAGGGTGATGGGCCGGCGCCCGTGGGGCGAGTTCGGCGTGCCGCTGGCAGCGGCCGCCGTCCACTTCGCCCCCGTGGGGGGCGCCACATACCTGGGGATCGCGATCGGTGCCCGGGACGCGGCGGTCGCCAGGTCCACGGCGACGTCGAGAGGGCCCAACCCGCTGGCCGGGCTGCCCCGGGTGCACCGCCAGGTCGGGCTGATGGACGCCAAGCTGCGCGTCGCCTGGTGGGCGCTGCTGGGCGCCGTCGACGAGCTCGGCGACGACTACGCCGTTGACCCGCAAGCCCTGGCGACGGTCATGATCGCGAAGCGACAGGCCGTGATCGACGCCATCGCGGTCGTCGACCTCGCCATGGATGTGCTCGGTGGGCGGGCCTATTTCCGCAGCGCACCGCTCGAGCGTGCGTACCGCGACGTGCGTGCCGGCACGTTCCATCCCCTCACCCCCGAGGCCACGCTCGCGTACGCCGGCAAGCTGGCCCTCGGTGGTTCCGGGGTGACGGAATAGTCCAGGTCGCCCGCTACGGTCGCGTCGATGAAGGCCCTGCGCAGCTTCACGGTCCGCCCGTCCCTTCCCCCCGAGCTGGCCGCCCTCGAGGAGCTGGCGTTCAACCTCCGCTGGTCGTGGGACGACCAGACCCGTGACCTGTTCCGCTGGGTCGACCCCCACCTGTGGGACGCGAGCGTCCACGACCCTGTACGCATGCTGGGCCTGGTGGACCGCGAGCGGCTGGAGGCGCTGGCCCACGACGCCGCGTTCAAGCGCTACCTGGGAGAGGTGCGCGACGAGCTGCAGCGGTACCTCGACGGCGAGCGCTGGTTCCAATCGCGCGGCGACAGCCCGCTCCAGCTGGTCGCGTACTTCTCCCCCGAGTTCGGCATCGCCGAGGCCGTTCCCCAGTATTCGGGGGGCCTGGGCGTCCTGGCCGGGGATCACCTCAAGTCGTCGAGCGACCTGGGCGTGCCGCTCGTGGGCGTCGGGCTGCTGTACCGCCACGGCTACTTCCGCCAGAGCCTCGACGCGGACGGCTGGCAGCAGGAGCGCTACCCGCTGCTCGACCCCCACGTGATGGCGCTGCGCCCGTGCACCGACGTCCGCATCAGCGTCGACATCGCCGGGGTGCCGCTGGTGGCACAGGTGTGGCAGGCAAACGTGGGCCGGGTCCCGCTCTACTTCCTCGACGCCGACGTCGACGACAACCCGGACGACGTCCGGGCCGTCACCGACCGGCTGTATGGCGGCGACGTCGAGCATCGCCTCCGCCAGGAGATCCTGCTGGGCGTCGGTGGGGTGCGGGCCCTGCAGGCAGTCGGCATCGAGGCGCAGGTGTTCCACACCAACGAGGGCCACGCCGGCTTCCTCGGGCTGGAGCGGATCCGTCAGCTGGTGACCGACCAGGGCCTGAGCTATCCGGAGGCCATCGAGGCGGTGCGGGCCGGCTGCATATTCACCACCCACACGCCCGTTCCCGCCGGCATCGACCGGTTCCCCCGGGAGCTGATGGACAAGTACTTCAGCGCGTGGTGCGCCGAGGTCGGCGTCGGGGTCGACGACCTGATGGCGCTCGGGCACCGGCCCGGCGATGCCCCCGACGAGCGCTTCAACATGGCGGTGATGGGCCTGCGGCTGGCCGGCCGGTCCAACGGCGTGGCGCAGCTACACGGCGAGGTCAGCCGGAAGATGTTCGGCGACCTGTGGCCCGACATCCCGCCCGAGGAGGCGCCGATCATCTCCATCACCAACGGCGTGCACGCACACACGTGGGTGTCGGCGGAGATGGCCGACGTCTTCACCCGCCACGTGCTTCCCGACTGGGACGAGGCGGGCCCGGCGGCGTGGGACCAGCTCTTCGAGATGCCCGACGACGAGCTGTGGCGTGCCCGGGAGCAGGGCCGGGAACGGCTGGTGGCCTTCGTGCGGCGGCGCCTGCGGGAGGGCGCCCGCGCGCGGGGCCTGGCGGGGTCGGACGTGGCCTGGGCCGACGAGGTGCTCGACCCCCGGGTGCTGACGGTCGGGTTCGCCCGGCGCTTCGCCACGTACAAGCGGGCCACGCTCCCGCTATCGCAGCCCGACCGCCTCAAGGCGCTGCTGCTGTCGCCTGACCGGCCCATCCAGCTCGTGTTCGCCGGCAAGGCCCATCCGGCCGACGAGGCTGGCAAGGAGATGATCCGCCAGATCGTGGCGTTCTCGTCGGACCCGGAGATCCGCCACCGGTTCGTGTTCGTGGATGATTACGACATCGCCGTCGCCCGCGCCCTGTGCCAGGGGGCGGACGTGTGGCTCAACAACCCCCGGCGCCCGCAGGAGGCGTCCGGCACGTCCGGCATGAAGGCGGCGCTCAACGGCGCGCTGAACCTGTCGATCCTCGACGGTTGGTGGCAGGAGATGTTCGACGGCGAGAACGGTTGGGCCATCTCGTCGGCCGAGGACGTCGACGACATCGAGCGGCGGGACCAGCTCGAGGCTGGCGCGCTCTTCGACCTGCTCGAGCGCCAGGTGGTGCCGCTGTTCTACGAGACCTACGGGGGGCCGGTGCCCCGGCGTTGGCTGAAGAAGGTCCGCAAGTCACTGACGTCGCTGGCGCCCAGGGTTACGGCCTCGCGCATGGTGGCGGACTACGTGGAGCTCCTTTACGAACCGACCGCCGCCCGCACCAACACCCTGTCCGCCAACGGGTTGGCGCGGGCCCGATCGCTGGCGGCCTGGAAGCAGCGGGTCGCCGAGGCGTGGCACGGCGTGCACGTCGACCGGGTCGAGGGCGACGGCGTCGCCGCCGAGCTGGGCGGGTCCCGGACCGTGGAGGCGGTGGTGTCGCTGGGGACGCTGTCGGCGGACGACGTCGACGTGCAGCTCGTCCACGGCCCTGTGGGCCAGGGGGACGAGCTGACCGAGCGCACCTCGGCATCGATGCACCCCGCCGGCGCCGCCGACGAGGACCACGCCCGCTACGTCGGCTCGTTCTACTGCGAGCGCGCCGGCCGCTACGGGTTCACCGTACGCATCGTCCCCCGCCACCCCGACCTGGTCGGCAGCTCCGAGCTGGGTCTGGCTGCATGGGCTTAGCTTCGTTTCGCAACCGGAGGTTGCGAAACGAGACTTTGGTCGCCGCCTGACGGCGGCGTCGATCTCCTGTCGCTCGACCGGCAAAGCCGGATCGAGCGACGGCAGGGGGCTCTGGCGGAGCCTCTGCCCCCCGCACCCCCCGCCCGGCACCCACCGGCCCTCAGTCCGAACGCCACGCCATTGCGGCGGCGAGCGTCGTCGCACGAGCGGTCTGGCGGCGGGAGAGTGACTGGACCATGACCGCCGCGAGCACGGCCGCCGCGGCGATGATCACGAAGCCGGCCGCCACCATCCGGTCGGCGAGCGTGGCATCCGAGACGAAGTCCTCGAGGTCGGCCAGGACCGAGACGTCGTCCTCGTCGGGAAACGTGGCCCAGCCCGCCAACCCCAGGGCATTGCCGAGAGCGAACATGACCGCCCACAGGACCACGAGCGGGCTGCCCCGGCCCCGGCCGGCTGCCGGCTGGACCGGTAGGCCGGGATCGGACGCGCGGCTGGCCCCGAACAGCTGCATGCCCGGCAGCAGCCAGTTGGCGCAGGGCACGAACCACCCGCCGATCGCCCACGCCGGGCCGAGCGCGGCGCCGGTTCCGGCGAGGGAATCGGCGTTCACGGCGTGCCGATGCTGCCAGGTGATGAACACGGCAGCGGTGCCGAGCAGCCCCAGCCCGTAGACGACCGCGGCGGCGGCAACCGCGTCGTCGGCATCCTCCAGCTCCTCGAGGGCGACGCCGCCGTCGCGGAACTCCCTCTCGATCAGCCCGACGCGATTGAGGTGGGCACCCAGGCCGACCAAGGAGAGGACCGCCATGACGCCGAGGAGCACGGTCGCCGCGGTGGCCAGCCCCACGAACGGCTCGAACCTCGGCGTGGGTGCGTAAGGGCCGTAGGCGCCGTGCCCGGGCGGCCCGGGATAGGCGAGCCCGGCGTAGGGCGGTCCGGGTTGGGCCGGCCCGGCGTAGCCTCCGGGCGGCGGCGGAGGGACCGCAGCCATCTGTACCTCCCGTTCCTACCGGCCAACGAACGCGGCCTTGCCGGGGCCGTGCTCGAGGAATGACGCCACACCGATCCGGGCGTCCTCGGTGCCGAACACCTCGGCGAACAGGTCCTGCTCCAGGGCGAGCCCGGAACCGAGTGGGCCCTCCAGCCCCCGATCGATCGCCCGCTTGGCGAACTCCTGCGCGACCACGGCACCGCGGGCCAGCTCGGCGGCGAGCGCGAGCGCCCGCGGGTGCAGCTCGTCGGGCGGCACCACCTCGTCGACCAAGCCGATCCGCAGCGCCTCGTCCGCGGCGACCTGGCGGCCCGTGAGCACGAGGTCCTTGGCCTTGGCGGGTCCGACGAGGCGCGCCAGCCGCTGGGTACCGCCGCCGCCCGGAATGATCCCCAGCAGGATCTCGGGCTGGCCGAACTTGGCCCGCTCGGAGGCGATCCGGAGGTCGCAGGCCAGTGCCAGCTCGCACCCGCCGCCCAGGGCGAACCCGGAGATCGCGGCGATCACGCAGCGGGGGATGGCTGCGACGGCATCGAGCGCCCGCCGGAATCCGCCACCCACGGCCCGGGCCTCCTCCGGGCCACCGAACTCGGCGATGTCGGCCCCGGCGGCGAAGATGCGGTCGCCCCCGGTGACGACGACGGCCCCCGGCGGGTCCGCGGCCAGGCCCCCGACCGCCGCCTCCAGCTGGCTCAGCAGCTCCCGGGACAGCGCGTTCACCTTGGGGTTGTCGAGGGTCACGAGCGCGACGCCGTCGTCGCGACGATCGACGTGGACGAGCGGGGTGTCGGTGGACATGGGCCGTGACCCTAATGCCGGCGTCCGGCACGAGGATCTGGCAGACGCCGCCGACGAGTACGGCCGGCTACTCGCCCATCAGCTCCTCGGCTGCCGTCCACGGGTCGATCTCTCCGCTGGCGACCTCGTCCGCAAGCTCGGCAGCACGGGGCCCGGCGGTCACGGCACGGGCCTTGTCCAGGAGTCGCGCCGCCACGAGGCGGGTGACCTCCTCCGCGGCCCGGCGCCGACGCCGCTCCCGCAGCTCGCCGCCGTCCGCCAGGTGCGCCCGGTGGTCGACCACGGCCTCCCACACCTCGGACACACCGGCGCCGGTCGTAGCCGTGGTGCGCAGCACCGGCGGCCGCCAGCCCACGGACGGGGACATCTTCAGCATGCGCTCGAGGTCGCGGGCCGCGTCGTCGGCGCCGGGCCGGTCGGCCTTGTTCACAACGAAGAGGTCGGCGATCTCCATGAGGCCGGCCTTGTTGGC
Organism: uncultured bacterium; assembly: GCA_963756425.1. Taxonomy (GTDB): domain Bacteria; phylum Actinomycetota; class Acidimicrobiia; order Acidimicrobiales; family VFJN01; genus DASQUK01. The sequence goes on from CAVWNW010000003.1 coordinate 280,027, forward strand.
CTGCACGGCATCGCCCCACCCCGGGGTGACCACCACGACGGTGGTGTCGGCCTGGGCCATGACGTCGATCTCTACCTGCCCCACCCCGACGGTCTCGAGGATCACCCACGGAAAGCCGGCGGCGGCGAGGACGCGCACCGCCTCGGGGGCGGCGACCGCCAGGCCCCCGAGGTGACCGCGCGTGGCCATGGACCGGATGAACACGCCGTCGTCGAGGGTGTGCTCACCCATGCGCACCCGGTCGCCGAGCAGGGCGCCGCCGGAAAACGGGGAGGACGGGTCGATTGCCAGCACCGCGACCCGGTCGCCTCCCTTCCGCACCGTCTCGAGCAGCGCGTTGGTCAGGGTGGACTTGCCGGCGCCGGGCGCGCCAGTGATGCCGACGGTGGTGGCGTCGATGCCCGGCCCGCGGGCGGCTCGGCCGACCCGGCGCGCCTCGTCGCCGCCGCGCTCGATGATCGAGATCAGGCGGGCCAGGGCGCCGCGGTCGCCAGCACGCGCCGCAACGAGGAGATCATCGGGAGCGGCAGCAGCCACGGACAGAAAAGCTAGTGGGGTGGCTCGTAGCGCCCGCTAGAGGCCGAGCCCGACCGACGTCTCGGTTGGCGCTCCCACGTCGACGACCTCGGTCACACCCGGCACACGATCCTTGAGGATGCGCTCGATGCCGGCCTTGAGGGTGACGGTCGACGCCGGGCAGGAGACGCATGCACCAACCAGCTCGACGGTCACCACACCGGCGTCCACATCGACGCCGCGCAGGAAGATGTCGCCGCCGTCGGCCTGGATGGCGGGGCGAATCACCTCGATGACCTCGGAGACCTTGTCGGTATCGACCACGAAACTCCTCGTGCTGCGAATGCGCGACGCATGGTCGCGGAACGGCACCACCTACGGCAATAACGCCCCGTCCGCTCGTCGTGTTCCCTGGCCGGCCGGCGGGGGCCCTGGTTAGCGGATGCGGCCCTGGTCTGGGAACCTGAAGCGGATGGCGCTGCTGCTCGCACACCAGGGTGGTTGGGACGAGATGCTGTTCGTCGCCGTGCCCATCGTGATCTTCGGCAGCCTCCTCGCGATCGCCAACCGGCGGGCCTCACGGATCGAAAAGCAGCAGCCCCCGAACGGCGAGGGTTCGCCAGGCGACGAGCCCGAGTAGCGGCCGTGCCGCGGCTCACCGTCAGCGAGTCGGTCGACCAGGCCACGCTGGATCGGATCCGCTCCCCCCGCGACGACGTCGTCGGCGAGCGCGCCGCGGGCGACGACCGGTACGTGCTCGACCACGGCCCGTTCGAGGGGTACTCGCGCAGCGTCCAAGTGACGCCCGACCACGGCCGCTACTCCGTTACCCAGCAGTTCGACTACCGCCTGCCGGTTGGCACCTGGCGGTTCCTCATGAACCACCCGGTGCGCCTCGCCCTGCGCAAGCCGCCCCGCCCGGACGGGCGACTCCCCTGGTGGTACCCGCCGCAGCGGCCGGACGCCCGCGCCGCGTCCGTCCTGGGCATACTGGCGACGCTGTCGCTCGTCGTCGGCTACAACGGCACGCTCCTGACGCAGACGATGAGCTTCGCGGCCGACGAGTTCGGCGCCGGAACGACCGCCCAGGGTGGTGCCTTCGCCGCAGTGCGGGCCGGCGCGCTGCTGGCGATCCTGCTCGCCGCCCTGGCCGATCGCCGGGGCCGGCGGCGGCTGCTGGTGGTGTCGCTGCTGAGCGCCATCGGAGCCACGGTCGCCGGCGCCCTGGCACCCAACCTCGCGACCCTGGCGGCCACGCAAGTGGTGAATCGGGGCTCGGTGTCGGCCGCCAGCGTGCTCCTGGTGGTCATCGCCGCCGAGGAGATGCCGGCCGGTTCCCGGGCCTATGCGCTCAGCCTCCTGTCGATGACGGGGGCGCTGGGTGCAGGGATGGCACTGTGGGTCCTGCCGGTGGCCGACCTCGGCCTGGGGGCATGGCGGGTCCTGTACGTGATCCCGCTGCTGTTCATCCCTGTGGTGCTGCGGTTCGGCCGGCTCCTCCCCGAGAGCCGGCGCTACGTACGCCCGCACCGCACCGTCGGGTTGGCCGGTCACTACCACCGGTTGGCGCTGCTGGCGGGCGCGTCCTTCCTGCTGCTCCTGTTCACCACCCCGCAGTCGCAGTTCCGCACCGAGTTCCTGCGGGACGAACGGGGAATGTCGGCGGCGGCGGTATCGCTGTTCATCATCGTCACGTCCACGCCGGCGAGCATCGGCATCGTGGTCGGTGGGCGGCTGGCCGACACCCGCGGCCGGCGCGTGGTGGGCGCCGTCGGCACGGTCGTCGGCGTCACCCTCCTGGCCCTGTCGTTCACGTTCGACGGCCCGGCCATGTGGCTCACCGCCACGGTCGGCTCCATCTTCGCCGCCGCCCTGGTGCCGGCCCTCAGCGTGTACGGGCCCGAGCTGTTCCCCACGTCGCTGCGGGGACGGGCCAACGGGCTCATCAACACGGTGGCCACCATCGGCAGCGTCATCGGCCTCGTCCTGGCGGGCTTCCTGATCGACGAGCTGGACTCGTTCGGCCTGGCGCTCGGCCTTCTCGCGATCGGCCCGCTCATCATGGCGGTCGTGGTGCTGACGCTCTTCCCCGAGACCGCCTGGCGCGAGCTCGAGGACCTCAACCCGGAGGATCGGACGGCGGCAACTACGATGCCCGGCCATGTCCCACAGGCGGACGGCGCTGGCGGCCGCACTGGTGGCGTTGCTGGTGGCCGCGCTGGGGTGCTCAGCGGACGAGCCCGAGACCGCGCTGCCACCGAGCGACGACGACCTGCCGTCGAATGAGGCGAACGACGGCGTGGACGACGCCGTCGTCGTCGCCACGAGCACCGAGGACCTGCCGGTGTGGGAGTCGCCGGACGACGACCTGCCGGCGCTCGAGACGCTCCGGGTCGGCCGACAGGTCAGCGGCGAGCTCGTGTCCCTGGTGGTGGGTGAGCGGGGACGGGACTGGCTGGAGGTCGAGCTGCCGACTGCGCCCGCAGGTCACACGGGATGGATCAAGCGCGCCGACGTCACGCTCAGCCGCCATCGCTTCCGGATCGAGGTCTCGGTCTCCGACCACACCCTGACCCTGCAAACCGGCGAGGCCGAGGCGCTGACCGCACGCGTCGCCATCGGTACCGCCGACACGCCCGAGCCCGGCACGACGCTGTTCATCAAGGACCTGGTCAAGCCCCCCAACCCCACCGGCCCGTACTCCCGTTACGCCTATGGCCTGTCCGGGACCGCCAACGATCTGGCGGCGTTCCAGGCTGGTCGTGGCGTGGTCGCGATCCACGGGGTGGCGGACCCGTCGACCCTCGGCCGACGACGTACCGACCGGATCGATCGCAGTGGCTCCCGACGTCATGACCCGGATGGTCGAGGCGTACGGGCTCCCCCTGGGCACACCAGTCGACGTCGTCCAGTAACTCGGCTCAGAGGCCGCCGACCCACGCTGACACCGCCTCGGCCACAGCGGCGTCGGCACCCTTGAGCTCGTGGCGCCCGCCGTCGATCCAGACGTACGTGACCTTGCCCCCGATGGCGGCGGTTCGGACTTCGAGCTCGTCGGGGGTGCCGAAGGGATCGCGCGTGCCGGACACGAACAGGCAGGGCACCCTGACGTCGGGGAAGTGGTCGACGCGCAGCTTGTCCGCCCGACCCGGCGGGTGGAGGGGATAGGAGATGAGCACGAGTCCGGCGGCAGGCAGGCCCTCGGCCACCGCCATCGAGCACATGCGGCCGCCCATGGACCGCCCGCCTAGCACGACGGCCGCCGGATCGATCCCGGCCCTGTCCGCCAGCGCCTCCGCCTCGTCGCGCACGCAGGCGATCAGCTTGGCAGGCCGATCGGGCGCCTTGCGCCCCTCGCGCCGGTAGGGAAAGTCGGCCCGCGCCACCGGGAGCGGTGCCAGTGCCCGTTCGATCGCCACCAGAGCTGGATGGTCCCGCCCGCTGCCGGCCCCCGGGAACAGGAGGACCGCCCCTGCGCCCGCGCCGCGGCTCACGGCAACGGCCCTTCGGCTGTTCCGGCCCTGGTGGGGCGGCTCATTAGCCACCGGCGAGGAGGATCCGCCGGGCCTCGGCCAGCTCCGCCAGGCGGGCGGCGGCCGCGGCGGTGTCGCCGCCATGGTCGGGGTGCGCCCGGCGGACCAGGTCGCGGAACCGGCCCTGGATGGCCTTGCGGTCCGGCCTGCCGCCGTTGCCGTTGCGGAGGTCGAGCACGTCGATCGCCCAGCCCACGGGGTCGCGGAAGGCGTCGGCCGACCAGTCGCGGCGGCGGCTCAGACCCGACAGGTAGGCCACCAGCGAGCCGTCGATGGCACCGGTCCAGCGCATCGCCCGCCGGATCGCGTCCATGACCCGGGTCCGGGGACCGAGAGGCAGCTCGCCCGCCGCGTACACGGCGGCCAGGATGTGGTGCGCAGGCGCGCCCTTGTCGTCGAGCTCGAATGCCAGGTCCTCGCCCTCGCCTCGCAACCGATGGACGCTGCGCTGCAAGCCGACCCTGTCGGTCTGGAGGCGATGGCGCAGCCGGGGCTGGGGGATGCGGCGCCCGGCCTCCAGGTGCAGGGTCAGGCGATGGAGGTCGTCGAACAGCTCGGGGTCGAGGGCGGGGATGTAGGCGGCGACGATGCCGCCGAGCAGGATGCCGCCGAACCCCGGCGCCGGGCTGCAGGGCAGGTCGCGGTCCCCGATCGCCACGCGCCGCGTCGGAGCGATGGGCCGCGAGTGGAACACCTCCAGCTCGGCGAGGATCACGGACCGATGCTAACGGCGCGAGGTCGTCCGCCCGCCAGTGGCGGGAGTGTGGAGGAACTTGTCGTGTTTACGGACGCCATGGCAGCCCCAACTGCGGCAAGTTCGGTTGGGGTCACACGTAGGAGCGGAGTGCGTTGCGGAGGTCGCGGGCGGCGTCGATCACGGCGTCCTGGTCGACCTTGGCGGCCCGCAGCTGCGAACACAGGGCGTCGACGCGGCCCTGGAGGTGGTCCCACTCCTTGGGGCCGATGCCGTAGGGCGGATCGGCCCCCTCGACGGCGTGGCCGAGGCCGAGCATCGACACGGTGCGCTCGTGGTCGTCGGGGTCGTGCTGCAGGCGGTCGGCGACGACGAACACCTCGCCCAACAGCTCGGCGCCGGCCGGCCCGTCGTCGGCCTCGGGCGGCAGCTCGTGGGGATGGGCGACCCGATCGAGCAGCTCGTCAGCGGCCTGCTCGTCGGCCGCGTACACGAACAGCTCGTCCTCGTCCCAGCCGTGGGCGATCCCGGCGGCGTCGAGCTCGTCGACCAATGCGGTGAGGCGGTCGTCGTCCCAGTCGGCCAGGTCGTACGCGACCTGGTCCTGCGCGGCGTCGAGCGTCAGGGCGTCCTCGTTCTCGCCCTCGACGATGTCGAGGATGTTCTCGACGGCCGCCTCGTCGGCCTCGGCGACGTGCAACGCGCTGGCCTGCCACCCGTGGGGGATTCCGGCCTCGCGCAGGCGGTCGCTAACTGCGCCGCGTTCGATCTCGCTCCAGTCGTCGAGGTCGTAGACGACCTCGACGTCGCCGGCTGCGTCGGCGTCGGCCGCCGGGCTCCGCGGCTGCGTCGGGCTCCGGTTCGTCGAGCTCGCCCGGCAGCCCGGAGATGGTGATGCCGAGGCCCTCGTCCTCGCCCTGCTCGTACGGGTCGGAAAGCTGCCCCACGAACCTATTCAATCAGCCGACTATCTTCGCCGCATGGCGACGAGGCAGCCACCGGACCGCAACCTCGCCCTCGAGCTGGTGCGGGTCACCGAGGCGGCGGCGCTCGCGGCGTCGCGCTGGATGGGCCGGGGTGACAAGAACGGCGCCGACGGCGCGGCGGTCGACGCCATGCGCATCGTGCTCGACGGCGTCCCCATGGACGGAATCGTCGTCATCGGCGAGGGCGAAAAGGACGAGGCCCCGATGCTCTACAACGGCGAGACGATCGGCGACGGCACCGGTCCGCTCACCGACATCGCCGTCGACCCGGTCGAGGGCACGACGCTGACGGCGCTGGGCCGGGGAAACGCCATCTCGGTGATCGCCGTAGCGGAGCGGGGGACGATGTTCAATCCCGGCCCGTGCGTCTACATGGAGAAGATCGCCGTCGGCCGGGAGTCGGCCGGTGCCATCGACATCACCAAGTCACCCACCGAGAACCTGCACGCGGTGGCCCGGGCGAAAGGCGAGTCGGTGCGGGACATCACGGCCGTCATCCTCGATCGCGACCGCCACGTCGATCTCATCGCCGAGGTGCGGGCCGCCGGGGCCCGGATCCGGCTCATCCAGGACGGGGACGTGATCGGCGCCGTGTCGACCGCCTGGCCGGAATCAGGTGCCGACGTCCTGTTCGGCATCGGCGGCACACCCGAGGGAGTCATCGCCGCAACGGCGATGAAGTGCATGGGCGGCGAGATCCAGGGGCGGCTCTGGCCCCGCAACGACGAGGAACGCCAGGCCGCCATCGCGCAGGGCTACGACCTCGAACAGGTCCTGACAACTGCCGACCTCGTGGGCGGCGACAATTGCTTCTTCGCCGTGACCGGCATCACCGACGGCGAGGTGCTCCGGGGCGTCCACTACGACAGCCAGGGCGCGTCGACCCAGTCGCTGGTCATGCGTTCCAAGTCGGGAACGGTCCGCCTGATCAGCGCCCAGCACAAGCTCTCGAAGCTGGCCAACTTCGCCGCGATCGACTTCGCCTGATTCCGCCGGCGGCGCCGCGGCGTCGCCCGTCACATGTGGCTGGCGATGCGCGCTGCCGCCCAGCGGCGGACGCCGCGCGGCACGGGTCCGGCCGCGGCCGCCGCCACCTTGTTGACCCGACCGGTCACGACCCAGGACTTGCCGGCGTGGGCCGCGGCCAGCGCCTCGGCGGCGCAGGCGTCGGCCGACTGCCATGGCATCCCCAGCGGCCGCCGGGGCTCGACGCCGGCCCGCTCGTGGAACTCGGTGCGGGTGAAGCCCGGAAGCACGGTCGTGACCGTCACTCCGGTGCCGGCGAGCTCGCTCGACACGGCCTCGCCGAACATCGCCACGAATCCCTTGGTGGCCCCATAGGTGGCATTTCCGGGCGTGGCCTGCAGCGCCGCCGTGGACGAGATGTTCATGATCGACCCGCGCGCCCGCGGCACCATCGCCCGCAATGCCGCGTGGGTGAGCCGCACCAGCGCGGTCACGTTGACGGCGATCTCCTGCGTCTCGGTGTCGATGTCGGCGTCGACGAACGGGCCGTAGGTGCCGAACGCGGCGTTGTTGACCAGCAGGTCGATCGGCCTCTCGTCGTCCGCCATGCGCGCCTCGACCGCCGCGAGCGACGCCGCGTCGGCCAGGTCCGCCGGCAGCACCTCGACCGCGACACCGCCGAGCTCGGCGGCGAGGGCGTCGAGGCGGGCCTTGTCCCGGGCCACCACGACGAGGTCGGTGCCCTCGGCGGCGAGCTGACGGGCCAGTGCGGCGCCGATCCCCGATGATGCCCCCGTGACCACTGCGCTGCGCCAGCCGACGGAGTTCCGCGAGGCATCCGACATGGCCGGGCAGCGTAGACCTCAGCCGGGCAGCCAGCGGCCGCTGAACCTCGCAGCGGCGATCGGCCGCCACACCCGGCCGCGTCCCTCCTCCAGCAGGTCCACGGACTCGAAGCGCACGTCGACGAGATAGTCCGCCAACGCGGCCACGGCGGCCCGGATGCGGTCCGGATCGAGCTCGTCGGCCAGCGTGACGTGGGGGACGAAGGCCTGCGTCAGTGGGCGCTCCAGCGGCGGGTGGAAGATGCGACCCCGGAGCGCGTGCAGTGCCGCGACGTCGCCGTGGATGCCCAGATGGACGACCGGCGTCACCGGGTGGAAGGTCGTGGCCGGGCCAAGGCGCAGGTCCAACGGGCGGGTCTGCATCGCAGCCCGCCGGAGGAGATCGAGGGCCGCCGGCATGTCGTCCTCGCGGACGTTGACCGGTGGGACGAGGGTGAGGTGCGCCGGGATGCGGCCGAGCGATCCGTCGCCTAGGGCCCGCCGGAGGCCGTCCACCTCCGTCGCCGCCGGGTCCGGCAGCAGCAACACGACCCCCAACCGGCGTCTGGGCACGGGTTAGCCCGCAGTGCAGGTCGACAGGGGCTCGTCACCGGCGGCCCGCTGCTGCAGCCATGCGAAGGCATCGCTGACGGCGTCCGGCACCGCCTGGACGTGACTCTGACCCTTGTCGTAGACGCGGCGCTCGACGACCTGGCCCTCTGCGCACATGCGCTGCACCAGCACCTGGCTGAGTGGGGCCGGCACGACGTCGTCGGCGGCGCTGTGCACGATCAGGATCGGGCTGTCGGTCGCCACGCGGCCGGGGTCGTTAGCGACCTCCAGGTCGGCCCACGGCTGCACGTCGGCGAACCCGGGCTTCAGGAGCTCGGCGTTGGGTGTGCCGGCGAAGTGCCGGATCACGTCGCCGACGCAACCCCGGTCCACCTGCGGCAGCTCCGCCTCACCCGCCGGGGTGAGGACCAGCGCGGGATCGGCGTCGGGATAGGCCTCGGCGAACCCGGCGATGATCATGTAGAGGAACCCGGCAATCGGCAAAGACCCGGCCGCACCGAAGATGATGGGCAGCTCGGTGGCCGGCGCACCCGCCACGGTGCCGACGAGCTCGTAGTCCGGTGCCCAGTCGGCCGCCAGCTGGCCGGCGAACAGGGCACCGTGACCGCCCTGTGAGTAGCCGAAGATCGAGAGCTGGTCTCCGGCGTCGGCGTCGGGCAGCTGGCGGGCGGCGAGCGCGGCGTCGAGAACGCCCCGTCCCTCGCTCTCGCCCACCAGGTAGGGATGTCGGCCGGGGGTGCCCAGGCCCTCGTAGTCGCTGAGCACGACCAGGTAGCCGGCATCCACGAACAGGCCCATGAGGGACAGCTCCGTGGCCGCCGGGTGCTTCGACGGGGCGCAGTCGTCGGCGATGCCGCTGGTCCCGTGCGCGATCGTCAGCACCGGACGGCCGCCGGTCGGCGCCTCGCCGGCCGGCACCAGCGCCGTTCCGGTCACCACGATCGGCTGGCCCTCGAGCGACTCGGACACGTACATGATCCGCCAGGCGGTGGCTCCGCCCACGTCGAGGCCATCGACCGGCTGGTACCGCACCAGCGTGCCGTGCTCGTCGTCGGGCACCGGGTCGGGCGCGGCGTAGAAGTCGCCACCGTCGAACTCCTGGGCCTGCCGCTCGCCGGCCGCCGCCGACTCGTCGCCGGCTGCGCCCGACTCGTCCGACCGACCGGAGCCGCCCGAGCCCCCGGAGCAGGCCCCGAGCAGCCCGGCGAGCACGAGCAGCCCAACCGATCTGCGCGTCCTCAGGGCGGCCACGGCCGCCAGTTTTCACGAGGCATTACGCCCCGTCACATCGGGGACCCGGCTGCGCGGGCCGGGCAATGGGGCCGGGATCAGACGCCGCGGACGCCGCCGGCGGCAGCCAGGCGCACGTGGGCGCGGCGTGCGGCGGCCTCGGCCCCGGCGTCGTCGGTCTGCCGGATCTGCTGCTCGGCCTCCTCGGCGGCGCGCCGGGCCCGCTCGACGTCGATCTGGCTGCCCAGCTCGGCAACGTCCGACAGGATCGTCACCCGGTCGTTGGACACCTCGACGAATCCGCGGTGCACCGCCGCCACCTCGTCGCCCGCTGACGACCGGATGGTCACCGTGGCGATGTCGAGTGCGCCGAGGAACGGGGCGTGGCCGGTCAGGAAGGCCAGCTCACCCCCTCCCACCGTGCGCGCGATCACCATGTCGGCCTCGCCCGAGTAGAGGATGCGCTCGGGCGACACCAGCTCGACCTGGAGCGTCACGTCGGGGGCCTCACGCCAGTCACTCGCCGCCCGTCCGCTGGCGCAGCTGGTCGGCCTTGCGGCGGGCGTCGTCGGCGCCGCCGACGTTGAGGAACGCCTGCTCGGGCAGCTCGTCGAGGTCGCCGTTGGTCAGCGCCTCGAACGACGCCACCGTCTCGTCCACGGGGGTGAAGATGCCCTCCAACCCGGTGAAGTTCTGCGCCACGAACATGGGCTGCGACAGGAACCGCTGGATCTTGCGGGCCCGGGCCACCGTCACCTTGTCCTCCTCGGACAGCTCGTCGAGGCCGAGGATGGCGATGATGTCCTGCAGCTCCTTGTAGCGCTGCAGGATCTCCTGGACCCGGCGGGCAACGTCGTAGTGCTGCTCCCCCACCACGTCGGGCTGCAGGATCGTCGACGTCGAGGACAGCGGGTCGACCGCCGGGTAGATGCCCAGCGCGGCGATGTCGCGGGACAACTCGGTGGTGGCGTCGAGGTGGGTGAAGGTGGTGAACGGCGCCGGGTCGGTGTAGTCGTCGGCGGGCACGTAGACCGCCTGCAGCGAGGTGATCGAGCGGCCCCGGGTGGACGTGATGCGCTCCTGCAGCTCGCCCATCTCGTCGGCCAGCGTGGGCTGGTAGCCCACGGCCGAGGGCATGCGGCCCAGCAGCGTCGACACCTCGGAGCCCGCCTGCACGAAGCGGAAAATGTTGTCGATGAACAGCAGGACGTCCTGGCCCTTGACGTCGCGGAAGTACTCGGCGATGGTCAGCGCCGACAGGCCCACCCGCAGCCGGACGCCCGGTGGCTCGTCCATCTGACCGAACACCAGCGCCGCCTTCTCGAGGACGCCGGTCTCCTTCATCTCCAGGTAGAGGTCGGTGCCCTCGCGGGTGCGCTCGCCGACGCCGGCGAACACCGACACGCCGCCGAACTGCTCGGCCACCCGGCGGATCATCTCCTGGATGAGCACCGTCTTGCCCACACCAGCGCCGCCGAAAAGGCCGATCTTGCCGCCCCGCAGGTAGGGGGTGAGCAGGTCGATGACCTTGATGCCGGTCTCGAACACCTCCTTCTTGGGCTCAAGCGCATCGAAATCGGGGGCCGGGCGGTGTATATCCCACCAGGCGTCGATCTTGGAGGCGTCGAGCTTGGGCACGTCGAGCGGCTCGCCGATCACGTTGGTCACGTGCCCGAGCACACCATCGCCCACCGGCATGGCGAGACCGGTGCCCAGGTTGCGCACGGGCGTGCCCCGGGTGAGGCCGTCGGTGGGCTTCAGGCAGATGGCCCGGACCCGCGACTCGCCGATCTGCTGGGCCACCTCGGCACGCACCGCGATGCCCTCTCCGTCGACGGTTATGGTCATCTCGAGGGCGATGTTGATGGCGGGCACGGCGTCGGGCGGGAACTCGACGTCGACCACCGGGCCGGCGATGGCGACGACGCGGCCATCCTTGAGCGTGGTCCCAGTGTCGGTGCTGGTGTCGGTGACGGTCATTGGGTGCTCCTACGAACGGGAGGATTCGAGGCGGTCGGACAGGACGTCGGCGGACATGAGGGCGTGGTCCACCAGCAGGTCGCCGCCGGTTACCTTGGCCGCGCGCATGGCTTCGGCGCCGCCCACGATGTCCATGATCTCGGTGGTGATGGCGTCCTGGCGGGCCCGGTTCATGGCCCGGCTGTACTTGGTGATCAGCTCCTCGGCGTTGTCGGTGGCCGCCTTCATGGCCCGCTGGCGGGCAGCGTGCTCGGAGGCGGCGGCATCGAGCATGGCGGCGTACAGGCGGGCCTCGACGTAGCGCGGGAGTAGGCGCGAGAGGATCTCATCCGGGGCCGGTTCGAACTCGTAGTCGGCGTGGGGTCCCGCGGACGGCTCCTCGACCCCGACACCAGTCAGCGGCATGAACTGGCGGACGACCACCCGCTGGGACGCCACGGACAAGAAGCGGGTGTAGATGAGCAGGACCTCGTCGACGTCCCCCTCCTCGAAGGCCCGTCGCACCTCCGTGGCCACCTCGCGGGCGTTCTCGTAGGTCGGCCTGTCGCTCATCCCGCTGAAGGCGGCGTCGATCTGGTAGCCGCGGAACCGGAAGTAGCTCTCGGCCTTCTTGCCCACGAGCACCAGGGAGTAGTCGGCGCCCTCGGCCCGGCGCCCCTGGATCTCGCGCTCGGCGGCGCGGATGACGCTGGTGTTGTAGGGACCGGCCAGGCCCCGATCGCTGGTGATGACCACGAAGGCAACCTTGCGGAGGTTCTCCACGGGCCGCAGGAGCGGGTGGTCGACCACCCCGCCGAGGTCGGCAAGGTTCTGGATCACGTTGGTGATGTACTCGCTGTAGGGCCGCGCCGCGGCGACCCGTTGGTTGGCCGCCGTCACGCGCGTGGCAGCGATCAGCTCCATCGCTCTCGTGATCTTCATGGTCGACTGGACACTCCGGATACGTCGCCGCAGCGCCCGCTCCTGTCCGCCGGCCACTAGTGGACCCTCGCGGACACTAGACCTCGGCCTCGTCTCGGGAGATCTCCTCTTCCGGCAGGATTCCCTCGGGGCGTCCACCAGCCATCTCGCGCTCCTCGGCCCCCTGCGCCTCGGCGGTCGGCTCACCCAGGGCGACGCCGCCGACCTCGAACTGGTCGCGGAACGCGGCGATCGCCGCCTTGAAGGTCTCGACGTCGGGGATGTCGCCGTCGGTGCGGATGGCATCGAGGACGTCGCGGTGCCGGGTCTCGAACCAGTCGATCAGCTCGGACTCGAACCGCCGCACCTCCTCGACCGGCACGGGGTCGAGGTAGCCGTTGGTGGCGGCATAGAGAGACACGACCTGCTCCTCGACCGGCATGGGGCTGTTGAGCGGCTGTTTGAGCAGCTCGACGAGCCGGTAGCCGCGGTCGAGCTGGGCCTGTGACACCTTGTCGAGCTCGGAACCATAGGCCGCGAACGACTCGAGCTCTCGGAACTGCGACAGGTCGCCCTTGAGCGTGCCCACCGCCGTCTTCATGGCCTTGACCTGGGCATTGCCGCCCACCCGGGACACCGACAGTCCGGTGTCGAACGCGGGCCGTACACCCGACTTGAACAGGTCGTCCTGCAGGTAGATCTGGCCGTCGGTGATGGAGATCACATTGGTTGGGATGTAGGCCGAGATGTCACCGGCCTTGGTCTCGATGACCGGCAGTGCAGTCAGCGAGCCGGCGCCCTTCTCCTCGGACAGCTTGGCCGCACGCTCGAGCAACCGGCTGTGCAGGTAGAACACGTCGCCCGGGTAGGCCTCGCGGCCCGGCGGCCGCCGCAGCAGCAGCGAGATCTGCCGATAGGCCTCGGCCTGCTTGGACAGATCGTCGTAGACCACCAGGGCGTGCTCGCGGTTCTCCATCCAGTGCTGGCCCATAGCGCACCCGGCATACGGCGCCAGGTACTTGAATGGCGCGGGGTCGGCGGCGCCGGCCACGACCACGACCGTGTAGTCCAGGGCCCCGTACTGCTCGAGGGTCGACACGGTGTTGGCCACCGTCGACTCCTTCTGGCCGATCGCCACGTAGATGCACTTCATGCCCAGGCCACGCTGGTTGATGATCGTGTCGACCGCCACGGTGGTCTTGCCGGTCTTGCGGTCGCCGATGATCAGCTCGCGCTGACCCCGCCCGATGGGGGTCATGGCGTCGATCGCCTTGATGCCGGTCTGCAGCGGCTCGTGCACCGGCTGGCGGCCCATGATGCCGGGCGCCTGGATCTCCATGCGGCGGTCTTCGACCCCCACCAGCGCGCCCTTGCCGTCGATGGGGCTGCCGAGCGCGTCGACCACCCGCCCGAGCAGACCGTCGCCGACGGGCACCGACAGGATGCGGCCGGTCGCCTTGACCAACTCGCCCTCGCTCACCTCGGCGGCATCGCCCAGCACCACGCAGCCGATTGACTCCTCGTCGAGGTTGAGGGCCAGCCCCAGGACACCGCTCTCGAACTCGAGCAGCTCGTTGACGGCCGCGCCGGGCAGCCCCGCCACTGTGGCGATGCCGTCGCCCACCACGGTGATCTGCCCCACCTGGGCGGTCTCGACGCCGGGCTTGAAGTCCTCGAGGTTCTTGCGGAGCGCTTCGGCGATGTCGGCGGTGTTGATGGTCAGCTCTGCCATCGGTGTCGTCCTCGTTCCTCAGTGTCTCCGGTGGGGCTGCGCCCCACACCCATCGCCACCGGGCGAGCTGGCGCTCGCGCCGTCGGCCTGCAGTGTTCGCTTCGCTCTCACTTCAGAATGCGTTCTTCAGCTGGTCGAGCCGGTGACGCACTGAGCCGTCGATGACAGTGTCGCCAACCTGGGCCACAATTCCGCCCAGCACCGACGGATCCACCACCACCTTGATCTCGACCTGCTTGCCGGTGGCGTCCTCGAGGGCCTTGGCCAGCCGCGCGCTCTGGTCGTCCGTGAGCGGTACCGCCGAGCGCACCTCGGCGACCTCCTTGTTGGCCTCGGCCGCGCTCATCTCCACCAGCAACTGGATGATGCTGGGCAGCTCGCGGGCCCGGCCGGTGCCGACGACCATCGACACCAGCGCCACGCTGGTCGGCGACGCCTTGCCGCCCAGCAGGTCCTCGACGATCTGCTGGCGCCGGGCCGCCGGGATGCCGGCGTCAGTGAGCGCGTTCCGCAGCTCGTCGTTGCCCTGCAGGGTCTGGGAGAAGCGGAACAGCTCGTCCTCCACCTCGCCGAGGGATCCCTCGGCGCGGGCAACCTCGAAGAGGGCCTCGGCGTAGGCGAGCGTGCGGTCTTCTGCCATCTTCGCGTTGCTCCTAGGACGTAGTGGTGGCGCCCGCCCTCACGAGCGCTGCGCCGCCACCTGGTTGATGTAGTCCTCGATCAGCTGGGTCTGCGTGGCCTCGTCCAGGCTGCGCTGGACCACGGTCTCGGCAGCGCCGATGGCGAGCTGCGCCACCTCGCCCCGCAGGTCGGACACGGCCTGCGCCTTGGCCGAGTCGATGTCGGCCACCGCCCGGGCCCGCAGCTCTGCCAGCTCGGTCTGGAGCCGGGCCTCCTGGTCGCGCTTGATGCGGTCGGCGGCCTGGCGGGCCTCCTCGATGATGCGCCCGGACTCGGCCCGGGCGTCACTCAGCTGGGCCTTGTACTCGTCGAGCACGCCCTGGGCGTCGGCCTTGGCGGTCTCGGCCGCCTGCAGGTCGGAGCGAATGTGCTCGGTCCGGTTGTCCATCATCTGCCTGACCTGCGGGTAGCCGAACTTGTAGAGCAGGAACAGCAGGGCTGCGAAGCTGATCGAGCCCCACACCAGCTCGCTGGTCGCCGGCAGGATCGGGTTGGGGGCTTCCTGGCAGGCGTCGGGGTCGTCGGCCTCCTCCGCCAGGTGGATGCACTCCTCCGTGTCCTCGGAGAGCTGCGGCTCCTCATCGCCCTCCTGCGCGAACGCCGGGGACGCCCCGACGAGCAGCGCGCCGGAAACGAGCAGCAGGGTCGCGACCAGGGTTCGAGTTCGCACGACGGCCTCCTCAGCCGGAGATGATGAAGGCCAGCACGAAGCCGAAAAGCGCCAGGGCTTCGGTGAAGGCGATGCCGAGGAACATCGTGGTCCGCACCATGCCGGCCGCCTCGGGCTGGCGGGCCATTGCGGTGATGGCGTTGCCCACCACCAGGCCGATGCCGATGCCGGGGCCGATGGCGGCGCCGCCATAGACGATGCCTCGGCCGACGGCGGTGAGGCCCGCCTCGAGTTCGCCCGGATCCTGTTGGGCTAGGACGTGAAGCACGGGTTCGTCTCCTTGGTTGTGCTCAGTGCTCGGGGTGCAGGGAGCTGTCGATGTACACGGCAGCGAGGATGGTGAAGATGTACGCCTGCAGGAACGCCACCAGCAGCTCGAACCCCATCAGGAAGATCAGCAGAGCCAGCGGCAGCGCCGCGCCGATGATGGTCGTGGTGAACAGCGCCTGGGTGATGACGGCGAAGGTCACCAGCAGCAGGTGGCCGGCGAGGAGGTTGGCGAAGAGCCGGACCGCCAGCGCGAAGGGCCTCGTGATGAGGATCCCCAGCAGCTCGATGAAGGCCACCAGCGGCAGAATCAACTTGGGGACGCCCGGTGGGATGGCGGCATTCTTGAAGTAGCCGAAGAACCCCTGATGCCTGATGCCGGTGATGATGTAGACGAACCACACGACGATCGCCATGAACATCGGCAGGGCCATGCGGGCGGTCACCGGCATCTGCACCAGCGGGATGAGCTCCCAGATGTTGCAGACGAAGATGAACGTGAACAGTGTGAGCAGGAAGGGCATGTACCCACGGCCGTCGGGCCCGGTCGTTTGCAGGACGATCTGCTCGTCAACGAACTCGACCGCGCTCTCGGCCACGTTCTGGACTCCGGTGGGCACCAGCTTGGGTTGACGCGTGCCGGCGTAGAACAGCCCGAACACGATCGCCACGGAGAGCCACATCAGCAGCACGACCTTGTTGACGCCGAAGACGTCGCCACCGAAGAGCGTGGGCCACTCGACGAGGTGGCTGATCGGCGGGAACTCCAACCCGAGGATCACTGGTGCACTGCCTCCTTGGGCTTGAGGGCAGGAAAGGCGAGGGACGCGGACACGTAGCGCAGCTCCCAGAACAGCAGTCCGAGGTGGGTGACAAGCACGGTGACGCCGAGGGCGACCAGGTCGATCCAGGGCTGGTCCTTGACCAACAGCAGCACCGCGGTGACCAGGCCCATCCGCACGGCGAAGCCGCCGAGGGCGACAACCATGAGCAGGTTCAGCGACCGCCGCGCGGCCCAGGAGAGGGCCACGGCGGCCAGCACGAGGTTGACCAGCACGAGCGCGATCGCCACACCAGCCGACGACGCCCCGGCGGTTCCCCAGATGGCGGTGGCCGCGATCACGACGAGGGGTACGAACCAGACGCCTCGCTTGAGCATGTCGAACGCCAGCTCCCGCTCGACGGCGGGTGCCTCCGGCACCGGCGCCCGCAGGTCGGCCGCCGTGACCCTCACTCCCCCGCCTCCTCCGGCCCGGTGCCCGGGCGCAACCCCGCGACCTTCGCTTGCTGTTCGCGCATGCGCAGCGTCGTAGAGGGTGAAGTGCTTCCAGACCTCGTAGCAGACCGTGAACAGGAAGAGGACCAGGAGGAACAGTGGCGACGTCCCCAGCCAGACGTCGAGGCGCCAGCCGATCAGGGCGAGCAGCACCGGGGTCACTGCCAGCTCACACGCCGTCGACAACGCGTCCCCGGCGCCTCGGTTGATCTCACGCCTGGCGGACAGATCGGCCACCCCTCGCTCCCTCGCTTCGCTGGCCCCGCCGCACGTCACCCCGGGACCTTGTGAATTGATTCCCAATCTACCGGACACGGCCTATCCCCAGGCAAATCACGGATCCGCAGGGGACGGCGCGGCAGGTTAGCAACCTCGCGAGTCAGGCTTGCTACCCGGCAAACTTGGCGGCCGTGCCCCGACTGCGCCCCTACCAGCCCGCCGACCACGACGCCGTCTACGACATCTGCGTCCGCACCGGCGCCGCTGGCCAGGACGCCACCCCACTGCTGGGCGATCCTGCGCTTCTGGGGCACGTCTACGCCGGTCCCTACCTGGAGCTCACCCCCGACCTGGCCTTCGTGGTAGAGGACGACGACGGCGTGGCCGGCTACATACTCGGTGCCGCCGACACGGCCGAGTTCGAGGATCGCCTCGAGCGGGACTGGTGGCCCGAGCTACGGCGGCGCTATCCGACGTACCAAACCGACGGCGACGCCGCCTTCGATGACCTGTTGATCGCCCTGATGCACTCTCCGGCACGGGCGCCGGCCAACGTGGTGGCGACCTACCCCTCCCACCTCCACATCGACCTGCTGCCGCGCCTGCAGGGGCAGGGCTGGGGCCGGCGGCTGATGGACACGTTGGTCGAGCGGCTCCGCGCCGCCGGGTCGCACGGCCTCCACCTCGGGGTCGCCGCCGCCAACACCAACGCCCAGGCCTTCTATCGCGCCCTCGGCTTCACGGAACTGGCCGACGACGGTGTGTCGGTGACGTTCGCGATGCGCCTCTAGCCGGGTGGCGGCGCGTCACTAACCTGCGGCCGTGCCCACCGACCTGCTTGCCGGCCACGCCCAGAACACGCCCGACCGTGTCGCCATCATCGACGGCGACGCGTCCATCACCTACGGCGATCTCAATGGCACCGTCAACCGCCTGGCCAACGGTCTGCTGGCGCTCGGCCTGCGGCAGGGCGACCGGGCCGTGTGGTGCGGTGCCAACAGCGTCCCCGTCATCACGTTCCTCCACGCGGCCCGCAAGATCGGACTGGTGGCGGTGCCCCTCGCCTACCGGTTCACCGCCGAGGAGATGCAGTACGTCATCGACAACAGCGATGCCGTGCTGGTGGTGGTGGACGCCGAGCAGGCCGACCGGGTGGCGGCGGTGCACGACCGGATCCCCAAGGTCCGCCACGTGGTCGTGTTCGGCGGGCCCGCGTTCGAGGGGGCCCAGGCCTGGGACGACGTGGTGGCGGGTGCCGACGGTGACGGGCTGGGCGGCGACGCCGAGCCCCCGGCGGGGGGCGACGCCACCGCCGGGGCGACGATGATCTACACCTCGGGCACCACCGGCAAGCCCAAGGGGGCGCTGCGGACGTCGACCGATCCCGCCCTGGTCATGGCGCTGCTGCAGGAGCTGCGGCTGCGGCCCGGCGAGGAGGTCCACATCACCTCGGGGCCCCTCTACCACTCGGGGCCGCTGGCGTGGGCAGTCCTCACCCACACCCTGGGCGGCACCATCGTGGTGCTGCGGCACTTCGACGCCGAGCGTTGGGTCGACCTCGTGCGCGAGCACCGCGTGACCAACACGTTCTCGGCTCCCACGCAGCTCAAGCGCATCGTCTCGCTGCCGGACGAGGTCCTGGCGCGCGCCGACCTCACCTCCATGCGGTCGCTGGTCGCCAACGCCGCGCCGGTCCCCTACGCGTTGAAGCAGGAGGTCATCGCCAAGCTGGGCGACGGCTTCCTGTTCGAGGTGTACGGCTCGACCGAGCTCGGCGTCGACACGATCCTGCCGCCCGAGGACCAGCTGCGGAAGCCGGGCTCGTGCGGCCGGACCTACGGCACCGTTGAGGTCAGGATCGTGGGCCCCGGCGGCGAGGAGCTGCCCGCCGGGGAGCCGGGCGAGCTGTTCATCCGCAGCACCCTGGCCCTCGACGGCTACCACCGCACGACCGAGCCAATCAGCGACCGGGACGGCTGGAAGTCGGTGGGCGACATCGCCTACGTCGACGACGAGGGCTACGTCTACATCTGCGACCGCAAGAACGACATGATCATCAGCGGCGGGATGAACATCTACCCGGCGGAGATCGAGGCGGTGCTGCACGCCCATCCCGACGTCATGGACGCCGCCGTCTTCGGGGTGCCGTCCGACGAGTGGGGCGAGTCGGTCCACGCCGTCGTCCAGCCCAAGGACGGCCACACCATCGACCCCGACACCCTCGAGGCCCACGCCGTCGAGCACCTCGCCGGCTACAAGCGGCCCCGGTCCTGGGAGATCCGCGACGAGCTGCCGCGCACCGAATCGGGCAAGCTCCTCAAGCGAGTGCTGCGCGACGAGCACTGGCGGGGCCGCGCCACCCAAGTGTGAACCCGAGGCCGCGGGTTCCGGGGAACCGGGCCCGAGGTCCCGGGTCCCGGATCCGGAACCTATGACCTCATCCCGTGGCCGCCGGAACCTATGACCTCGGAACCCACCGCCTCGCTGGACGCGTGATCGGGGTGAGTGCCGGCCTCAACGGCCGCGTCCTCGGCCTCGCCGTTGCGCTTGGCCACGATCCCGGGACCGAAGATGGTGTAGAGGAACAGCGCCAGGGCCACCACGCCGAGCGGCACGAACGACTCCCCCTTGCCCGTGTAGACGGGGATGAGCACGAGCGCCGACAGGAGCCCGGTCCAGGCCCACAGCACCAGCACCGTCCGCCGGTGCCCGTGTCCGAGGCGCAGCAGCCGGTGATGGAGGTGCCCCTTGTCGGCGATGGTCAGCCCCGCCCGGCCCTTGGCCCGGCGCAGCAACGCCCAGGCCGTGTCGAGTATCGGCACGCCCAGGATGACCAACGGCAGGAACAGCGGGGCGAAGAAGAAGAAGGTCTGCCCCCGCACCTCGGCGTCGGTGTTGCCGCCGATGGCGATGGTGGCGGCGGCCATGAGCACCCCCAGGCTGAGCGCGCCGGCGTCGCCCATGAACAGCTTGGCCGGGTGGAAGTTCCACGGGAGGTAGCCCAGGCAGGCGCCCAGCACGCAGGCGGCGATCAGGGCGCCCAGGTTGTCGTCGCGGATGATGGCGTCGTTGTTGTCGAGGTACTCGGCGAACATCAGGATCGCCCCGGCCCCGATCGCGACCACCCCGCCGCCAGCCCGTCGAGCCCGTCGATGAGGTTGACGGCCATGGCCAGGCCCACCACCCACAGCACCGTGATGAGCGTGGCCAGGTCGGGGGGCAGCGCCACGAGCCCGACGAAGGGGATGCGGAAGAACACGATCGTGAGGCCGGCGATGGCGAGGACGCTTCCCGCCAGCACCGTCCCCGCCGTCTTGGCCGGTGCCGACACCTCGCGCAGGTCATCGAGCTGGCCGACGACGTAGATCGTCACTACCGCCAGCACGACGCCGAGGGGCGGGGCAATAGTGCGGAACGTGGCCGCGAACTGGCCGCTCATCCAGGCGACGGCGAAGCCCACCAGCGCACCCGCCACGATCCCGGCGCCCCCCAGGATCGCGGTGGGGCGGGTGTGCATGCGGCGGGCGTCGGGATAGGCGACCGCACCGATGCGGAACGACAGGTTCCGCAGCAGCGGCATCGACGCGCAGCTGACGACGAAGGCCGCCCCGATCACGAGGAGGTAGCCGATCACCGCAGCCCTCGCCGCGAGGTCAACCGGGGTAGGGGGCGAACTTGGAGCAGAGCGCGAGGACCTCGTCGCGGATCGCGGCGACGGCGCCCTCGTCCTCGCGGTGCGTGAGCACCTGGTGGATGAGCGACGCAACCTGGGCCATCTCGGGCGCCCGCATGCCCTGGGTGGTGACCGCCGGGGTGCCGATGCGCAGGCCGCTGGCGATGTAGGGCGGCCGGGGATCGTCGGGCACGGTGTTCTCGTTGAGGCTGACCCCAGCGCGGTCGAGGGCCAAGCGGGCCTTCTTGCCCGACAGGTCCGGATCGAAGCTCCGCAGGTCGACGAGCATGAGGTGGTTGTCGGTGCCGCCCGACACCAGGCGGAGCCCGGCGCCTGCCAGGCCCTCGGCCAGGGCCGCGGAGTTGCTGACGACGTCGTGGGCGTACTCGGTGAACGCCGGCTGGGCGGCCTCGTGGAACGCCACCGCCTTGGCGGCGATCACGTGATCGAGCGGTCCGCCCTGGAGACCGGGGAAGACCGCCTTGTCGATCTTCTCGGCCAGCTCGGCACGGGTCAGGATCGCGCCCGCCCGTGGCCCGCGCAGCGTCTTGTGCGTGGTGAAGGTGACCACGTCGGCGTGCTGGGTCGGGTTGGGGTGGACGCCGCCGGCGATGAGCCCGGCGACGTGGGCGGCGTCGAACATGAACAGCGCGCCGGCCTCGTCCGCGATCGCGCGGAACGGTTCGGGGTCGATGATCCGGGGGTAGGCGGTCGCCCCCGTGACGATCAGCTTGGGGTGGTGCTCGAGCGCGAGGTCGCGCACCTGGTCGAGATCGATGCGCTCGTCGCTCGGCGTCACGCCGTACGACACGAAGTGGTACAGCCGGCCGCTGGCGTTCACCGGAGAGCCGTGGGTGAGGTGGCCTCCCTGATCGAGCCGGAGGCCGAGGACCGTGTCACCCGGCTCGAGCAGCCCCATGTACACGGCCATGTTGGCGTTGGCCCCCGAATGGGGCTGCACGTTGGCGTGCTCGGCCCCGAACAGCGCCTTGGCGCGCTCGCGCGCGAGATCCTCGACCTGGTCGATGACCTCGTTGCCGCCGTAGTAGCGCTTGCTGGGGTAGCCCTCGCTGTACTTGTTGGTGAGCACCGAGCCCGTGGCGCGCAGCACCGCGGGAGACGCGAAGTTCTCGCTGGCAATGAGCTGGAGCGTGGTGTTCTGGCGTTCGACCTCGCGCTCGATGAGACCGAACAACTCGTCGTCGGGGACTGGTGGCCAACCCATGTTCATGCCTCTTCGATCTCGGCGATCTGTGCAATGCGGCGCTCGTGGCGGCCGCCCTCGAACGGCGTCGTCAGCCAGAGCGTCATGATCTCGTCGGCGAGCTGAGGGGCGACGATCCGAGCCCCGATCGACAGGACGTTGGCGTCGTTGTGCTCGCGTGACATCCGTGCCGTGTAGAGATCGTTGCACAGGGCTGCGCGGACGCCGCGGATCTTGTTGGCGGTCATCTGCTCGCCCTGGCCCGATCCACCCAGCACGATCCCCCGGTCGGCCTCGCCCTTCGTGACGGCGCGACCAACTGCGGCGCAGATGGGCGGGTAGTCGACCGGCTCCTCGCTGTCTATGCCGAGGTCGTCGACCTCGTGCCCGAGGGAGATCAGCGTCTCGCTCAGGTGCGCCTTGAGGGCGAACCCGGCGTGGTCGGAACCGATCGCGACTCGCATTAGTGCCCGCCCGTTGCGTATCGGGTCTCGCCGGCCACGGGGCGTGAGGGCGAAGAGCCGGCGTAGGACGCGGACCGGGCGGTGCCGCCGATCATCAGGGCCACCAACCGCCGGAACAGGCCATCGAGCTCACGGGCCGTCGCCTCGTAGTGGGCACGGGACCGACCCACGGGATCGGGGATGTCATCGTCGTCCTCGCCCATCAGATCGGCGCTGTGCCGGCCGGCGGCGACGCGGTCCAGCCACGCGACGACGGTCTCGTCCGGCCGACGGGGACCCGTCCAACCGCCCCGCCGCACCAACTCCTTGAGCGTGAAGGTGTGCTCGACGTCGGCCCCGTAGCCGACCACCGCCTCGCGCACGTGCTCCCGCGCCATGCCGATGATCAGCGGTGTCGAGCGGACGACCTCCGGATCGAGCGTCCGGCTGACGTGGCGGCTGATGTCGATGCCACGGTCGGCCATGACCGCGATGGCGGGGCGCGTCGCGGGCGCTCCGCCCGGCAGCAGCCCGGCGGAGCCGATCTCGGCGTGGGCACCGTGGTCGGTGAGCAGCCTGCGCAACATGCCCTCGGCCATGGCCGAACGGCACTGGTTGGCAGTGCAGATGAGGAGAATGTCGATGGGGGGAGTGTAGACAGGGCCGATGGCACCCGATCCCCGCACGCCGGTCCTGGTGGGGGTCGGACAGTGGAGCAACCGCGTGGACCGTGGGGAGCCGGTCGTCGAGCCCGCGGACATGATGGCCGAGGGGTTGCGCCGCGCTGCCATGGACAGCGGGGCCGGTCCCCGGGCGCTGGAGCGTGCCGATGCCGTCCGGGTGTCCCGGTCGTTGTCGCGGAACTACCGCAACCCGGCCCGGCTCGTGGCCGAGCGCGTCGCGGCCGCACCGCGCGACGAGGCCGTCACCCCGGTCGGTGGCAACGAGCCGCAGGGACTGGTGGCCCAGGCCAGTCGCGACATCGCCGCCGGCAGCGCGGACATCGTGCTGATCTGTGGCGCCGAGGCGTGGCGGACCCGGTCGGCCACCCCGCGCGATCGGCGCGGAGACCTCGGCTGGACGACGCAGGACGACACAGTGCCGCCAGCGCGCCAGACGGCCCCGGACTTCCAGCTCAACCACCCGGCCGAGATCGCCCGCCAGGTGTTCGCGCCGTCCCAGGCGTACGCCCTGTTCGAGCACGCCCTGCGCGCCGCCGCCGAGCGACCGATCGACGAGCACCTGGTGCGCATCAGCGAGTTGTGGGCCAGGTTCAACGCGGTGGCCGTGGACAATCCCCACGCCTGGATCCGTGAGCCGCTGACCGCCGAGCAGATCCGCACCCCGACGCCCGACAACCGCTGGATCTGGTGGCCGTACACCAAGGTCATGAACGCCAACAATGCGGTGGAGCAGTCGGCAGCGCTGATCGTGTGCTCGGCGGCGAGCGCCACCGCACTAGGGGTGCCCCGCGACCGCTGGGTGTTCCCGCTGGCGGCCACGCAGGCGCACGACACGTACATCGTGTCGCACCGCCGTGACCTCCACTCGGCGCCGGCCCTGGGGGCCGCGGCGCACGCACTCCTGGCGCTGGCCGGCGGCGTGTCCACCGACGAGCTCGCACACCTCGATCTCTACTCGTGCTTCCCCTCCGCCGTGGAGGTGGCCGCCACCGAGATCGGGCTGGGGCTCGACCGCCAGCTGACCGTCACGGGAGGGCTGTCGTTCGCGGGCGGTCCCTGGAACAACTACGGCACCCATGCGATCGCGACCATGGCGGGCGTGCTCCGAGCAGATCCCGGGAGCCTCGGGCTCGTGACCGGCGTCGGCGGCTACCTGACCAAGCACACCCTGGGGCTCTACTCGACGGAGCCGCCGCCCGACGGCTTCCGCTGGGCCGATGCCCAGGAACAGGCGGAGGTGACGCCGACCCGTGAGCTGGCCGAGGACGTCGACGGCACGGCCACCGTCGAGTCGTGGGTGGTCCAGCACGGGCGCGACGGCGATGCCGAGGCGGTGCAGGTGGCCTGCCTGCTCGACGACGGGCGGCGCACCTGGGCGTCATCGGACGACAGCGACACCGTGGCCGAGATGCGCGCCGGTGCCGAGCAGGTCGGCCGCGTCGTCAAGGTCGGCCCCGACGGCGCCTTGTCCCTGTGAGCCGGCTTCGCCCGTCCGCGCCCCTCCGCTCACGGGTCCTGTCGCCTGCGGTGCGGGGCCTACCGCCCTCGGCGCATTCGCGCCTCGAGCGCCCCCGCATCCTCAGCGCCACCCGCTCGCTACCCGCCCTTCGCCGGATGGCGCGAAGCGGCCTCGGCCTGCGGCCGAGTCGACAACACTGGATCGCCGTTGGTGCTGGCCGACGGCGGCGGTGGGCCGATCCGCACCTCGGTGATCGCCCGCCCGTCCACGGCCAGGACCTCGATGGTGCGCCCGGCCACAGTCACCCGGTCGCCGGGCGCCTCGGGCACGCGACCGAGCACGTCGAGCACCAGGCCGGCCACGGTCGCATACGGCCCCTCGGGCATGCCGTGCACGCCCACGTCCTCCAGGTCGTGGACCGGGAATCGCCCCGGCAGCACCAGCGATCCGTCGGGCTCGCGACGGACCCGGACCACGTCGCGATCCGTCTCGTCGTAGATCTCGCCCACCAGCTCCTCGACCAGGTCCTCGATGGTGACGATGCCGGCGGCCGCGCCGTGCTCGTCCACCACCAGCGCCAGCTGGAACCGGCGCACCTGCATCTCGTGGAGCACGTCGAGGGCCGCGGCGGTCTCGGGGAACGCGGCCAGCTCCCCCGCCACCTCGCGCACCGGGCGGTCGCCCGGGCCGAGCAGGTCGCGGAGGTGGACCATGCCGACGACCTCGTCGAGCTTGCCGTCGTGGGCCACCGGCGCCCGCGAATGGCCGCTGGCCGCGAGCTCCTGGAGCGCGTTGGCGACGGGCTCGTCGGCGTCGAGCACGAACACGTCGGGTCGCGGGCGCAACACCTCGTCGAGCGTGCGCTCGGAGATGTCGAACGCCCCCTCCATGATCAGCCGCTGCTTGGCCGTGAACGATGCCTGAGTCTCCACCAGCTCGCGAATCTCGGCCTCGGTGACCTCCTCGCGTGTGACGGAGGGGTCGCCACCCATGATGCGCACCACGACATCGGTCGACCGGGACAGCAGCCAGACCACGGGCCGGGTCAGCATCGCCATCGCCGACAGCAGGCGCGCGGACAGCAGCGCCCAGCGCTCGGCCCGCTGCATGGCCACCCGCTTGGGCGCCAGCTCGCCGATCACCAGCGTCGCGTACGACAGCAAGATGGTGACCACGACGATGGACACCGCGCGGGCCGCGCCACCGAGGAAGTCCAGGCGGCGCTCGAGAGGCTCGGACAGCGAGACGGCGGCGGCTGCCGACGCCAGGAAGCCGGCCAGCGTGATGCCGACCTGGATGGTGGCCAGGAAGCGGTTCGGGTCGCGCGCCAGCCGCGCCACCAACGCCCCGGTGGACGATCGCTGCTCGAGCCGCTGGAGCTGGCCCTCCCGCAGCGACACCAGCGCCATCTCGGTGCCGGAGAAGGCTGCGTTGACCAGGACCAGCACGAAGACCAGGCCGAGCTCCAGCCAGAGCCCAGTCACGATGAGCTCGCGAACGGGCCGGGCGCCGCGCCCGATGGAGGGTCTGATGGGTGCTTCACAGTGCCGCGATCAGGCTAACGGTCGACGGGCCGGAAGGCCGCGCCCTGCCGCAGGGCGCGGCGCACCTGGCCCGGGTCGTCCAGGTCCACCGTGTTGGGGTCGACGCCCAGCTCGGTCAGGTGGTCCCGCAGCAGCTCGTGGCTCGACCGCACGATCGCCTCGGGTGGGGGCGAGAACTCGTCCGGCGGGATGGGATCATCGATCACCACGTCTGTCAGCTCGGTCCGCGAGCAGGGTTGGCCCTCGAGCAACCCTTCGTGGCAGAGCACGATGCCCGTCCGCGCCTCGAACCAGAAGCGGTGCTCGACCCCGAGGAACTCGTCCGGCAGCCGCGACGCGGCCGCGACCGGCGTGGCCGGTTCCGCCGTGCCCGCGCCGCCCCCGAGGGGCCGGGGATAGGCGTCCACCGTCCAGCAGAACCGCCCCGCGCGCTCGTCGGGCTCGGGTTCGCCGAAGTCGAGCCACCTCAGCAGCGGCCCGGGATAGAGGCATGCACCGATCGGACCGGCGTCGTGCAGCGCCGCCCGGGTCGAGTCGCGCTCCGTCACCAGCGAGCCGGTGCCGACCCAGCTCTGGTGGCCGTCACTCACCGCGATGTGGCCGCGCCCCACCACCCGCCAACGGTCGGGCAGGGCGACGAGGACGTACGCCAGGGATTCGTTCAGCGCCGCCGGGTCATCCACGGTGGGATCACCGGCGTCATCGCCCTTCTCGGCGGCCGGCTGGTGGCCGGAGCCGTCGCCTCCCGGCCCCGAGAACCGGGCCAGCTGCTCGTGCACGGCCGCGACCAGCCCCAGGTCGACCCAGCGGGTCAGCGCTGCCTCGATGGTGCGCAGCGGTCCCGGTGCCACCCCCACCAGCGCCAGCAGGTCTCCCCTCATCATCGGCCGAAAGATACGGTCGGTCGAGGACCAGCGCCATCAGCAGCCGGACGATGCTTGAGCCAGAGCGTCATCCGCGGGCCGCGGCGCTGAGCTCTGCCAGGGGGATCGGGCCCTCGCGGAGCACCTTCCACTCCGCGCCGGTCACGGCAACGACGGTGGACGGCGGCGCCTCGCAGCGTCCGCCGTCGAGCACGAGCGCCAGCCCGGCGCCGAAGGTGGCCGCCACGCCCTCGGCGGTCGGCGCCGTCGGCTCCCCGTGGCGGTTGGCGCTGGTCGTAGCGATCGGGCCCACGGCGGCGGCGATGGCCCGGACCAGCGCATGGTCCGGGCAGCGTACGCCCACCGTGCCGGCGGGTTCGCCGAGCTCGTACCCGAGGCCCGGCCGCCGGGGCAGCACCAGCGTCAGCGGGCCGGGCCACAGGTGCTCCGCGATTTGGCGGACCTCCGGGGTCGGGGCATCGGGCGCCGCCAGCCCGAACGCCTGGGCGGCGTCGGCGCAGAGGACGGCGATCGGCGTGTCGGCCCCCCGCCCCTTGAGCGCGAACAGCCGGTCGGTGGCGGGGGCGATCGTCGGCAGCGCCGCCAGGCCGTAGACGGTGTCGGTGGGCAGGGCCACCACCTCGCCCTCCCGCAGCGCGTCGATCGCCAGCGTGACCGCATCCGGTCCGACCGGGACGATCATCCGGGGCGTCCGGGCAACCCCTCCGGAACCTGCCGCGAAAATGGTGGCCAGGACCACCTGAACCGCGGCAGGAACCGGGGGGCGTCAGGCACGGGCCAGCAGGATGCGATCCCGGCCGGTGAGGTCGGGCCAGACGGCGATGGACCCGAACCCGGCGGCGCGGGCCATCGCCCCGGCCTCGGCCGCCTGGTGCGGTGCGATCTCCACCACCAGGGACCCCGGCTGGGCCAGCCAGAGGCGCGCCTCGGCCACGATCCGCTCGATGTCCTCGAGCCCCGTGGGGCCGGACACCAGTGCCTCCAGCGGCTCCCACGCTCGCACCTCGTCGGGCAGGTCCTCCACCTCGAACTCGGCCACGTATGGCGGGTTGCTCACGATCACGTCGACCGCGCCGCCCAACTCGGCGGGCAGCGCCTCGTACCACGATCCCTGGGCCAGGCGCACCGCCTCGCCGATCCGCCCGAGGGCGGCCACGTTCGTCTCGGCCACCGCCAGCGCGTCGGGGGAGATGTCGGTCGCCCACACCTCGATGCCGGTCCACTCCACCGCCAGCGCCAGCGCGATCGCGCCGGAGCCGGTGCCGAGGTCGACCGCCAGCCGAGCGTCGAGCCGCCGGCATTCCTCGAGCGCCATCTGCGTCAGCGCCTCGGTCTCGGGGCGGGGGATGAGGACGCGGTTGTCGACCTCGAGGTCGAGGACACGGAAGCCCCAGCGCCCGAGCACGTACTGCAGGGGCTCACCGCGCAGGCGCCGCTCGAGCATGTCGAAGAAGAACGTGGCGTCGCCCAGGCCCGCCGGCGCCTCGAGCCCGATGATGAGATCGGCCCCCTCCAGGCCGCTGGCCCGCTGCACGAGCCAGCGGGCCTCCTGCTCGGCGTTGTCGATGCCCGCCTGTGCCAGCCGGTCGGCGCCCTCGTCGAGGAGCGTCTGCCAGGCGACGCCTCCGGTCGCGGTCTCGGTCACGGTGGGTCCCAGCCCGGCACCGCGAGCTCAGGTGGCCTCGCCGAGGCGGCGGGCCTGCTCGTCGGCCACCAGCGCGTCGCTGATCTGGGCCAGCTCGCCCGCGAGCACCTTGTCGAGCTTGTAGACGGTGAGGCCGATGCGGTGGTCCGTCACGCGGTTCTCCTTGAAGTTGTAGGTGCGAACCTTCTCGGAGCGGCCCCCGCCTCCCACCTGGCCCCGGCGGGCGGCCGACGCCTCGGCGGCCTGGCGGTCCTGCTCCGCCTTGAGCAGCCGCGAGCGCAGCACCTGCAGCGCCTTGGCGCGATTCTGGATCTGGCTCTTCTCGTCCTGCATGGAGACGACGATGCCGGTCGGCAGGTGCGTCAGCCGCACGGCGGAGTCGGTGGTGTTGACGCTCTGCCCGCCAGGTCCCGAGGAGCGGTAGACGTCGGTTCGCAGGTCGTTGGGGTCTATGGCGACGTCGACCTCCTCGGCTTCGGGCAGCACGGTCACGGTCGCCGACGACGTGTGCACGCGCCCCTGGCTCTCGGTGACCGGCACCCGCTGCACCCGGTGGGGCCCGGCCTCGAGGTGCATGCGCGCCCAAACCCCGTCGCCCTTCATCGCGAACGTCACCTCGTTGAAGCCTCCCAGGTCCGACGGATCGGTACCCAGCACGTCGACCGACCATCCCTGGCGCGCGGCGAAAGCGCGATACATCTCGTACAGGTCGCGGGCGAACAGGTTGGCCTCCTCGCCGCCCTCGGCGCCGCGGATCTCGACGATGACGTTGCGGTCGTCATTGGGATCGCGGGGCAGCAGCAGGACGCGGAGCTCGTCGGTGAGCCGGGTGATCGCCGCCTCGGCGGCGTCGATCTCGGCCCGGAGGATGTCGCGCTCGTCTCCGACGGCGTCCGGCAACATCCCCTTGGCCACCTCGAGGTCGGCTCGGCGGGCACCTAGCTCGCGCGACCGCTCGACGATCGGGCCCAGCTCGCGGTAGCGCTTGGCCACCTGCTGGAATCGGGGCTGGTCGGCGATGAGGTCGGGGTCGCCCAGGCGCGCCTCGGCGTCACGGAACTCCCGGTCCAGCTCGGCGAGGCGATCGAGCACGACCAGCGAGGCTACCCGGCGTTCTGGTTGTACCTATCCGGCGGCCCGCCAGTCACCAGGAACGGGAACGACCTCCGCCGGCGTGCGGAGGCGAGCCGCCAGCCGTCGAGTGCCGGGATGATCGTCAGGCTCCGGCAGCACCAGCAGCAGGCGCGCGGACGGGTCGAGCGCCTCGCGAGCGTCGGCCGCAATGGGCACCAGGTCCAGGGCGATGCCGACCGAGCAGGCGACGACCGCCGGCACCCCATCGGCGGTGGTCCCGGTGGCGATGGCGATGTCGCGTTCGGTGAGGTTGGCACGCGGCCGGACGCCCGGCTCGGGGCGGAGGGTTGCCAGACCGACGATGCCAGGAGTTCGGCACAGCACCGCCCGCAGCCAGCGGTCCGGGACCAGCTGGTTGAGCGGATGCCGGGGCGCACCCGGCCGCCGGTGCTCGCGGACGATGCCAACGACCCGGGCGAGCTGGTCGACCGGGGCTAGCTCGCCGTGGACCATGGCCGTCAGCTCCCGGTCGGCCTTCCCCACGCCCACCTCGAGCTGTGGCTCGGCGATGGGGACGCCGGCGGTGGTCGTGCCGTGGACGATCCGGGCAACCTCCAGGCCGTTGACCTCCCCGCGCACGACGCCACCCTCGGCGACGACCTCGAGGCCGGCGTCGATCAGGAGGTCCACCAGGTTCGGCGGCGCCGTGGCGTCGGGCTGGCGGGCCGGCGGGGCCGGGGCCGCTGGCACCAACGCGGTCCCGGCGACGGCCCACACCTGCGGCGCCGGCGGCGCGAAGAGCGCGGACTGGCGCGGCGACGGTGGCGGCGGCGTCGTCCGGTCCGTCCACCAGGATGTGGAGGTCGTCGACATGCTCGCGATCGGCCCATACCAGGGCCGGTCCCAGCGTGCGCTCGGGGGCATGGTCCGCCAGCACCCAGGCGGTCGGCCCGGGGCCGGCGAGCGCCACCGCCGTTCCCAGCGTGTGGCTGACCCGGTCGGCCGGTCCCCAGCGGCCGGCCACGAGGGCGGTGAGCTTGGCGCCGCGCAGCGCGGCACGGCGTTCTGCGCCGAGTGCGGATGTCACCGGTCGGTGCTCGACCGGGTCGACGTAGTTCGCTCCGGCGCTACTTGGAGCGCTTGCCGTAGCGGCGCTCGAACCGGTCGATGCGGCCGCCGGTGTCCACCAGCTTCTGCTTGCCCGTGTAGAACGGGTGGCACTCGCTGCACAGCTCGACGTGCAGGTCGGCCTTCGTGGCGCGGGTGGTGAACTCGTTGCCGCAGGAGCAGCGCACCTTGGCGACGACGTAGTCGGGGTGGATGCCAGCCTTCATTGCGGTCTCCAGGATCAGAACTTGGCGAAAGTAAGACAGTCTACCCGGCCGCCAACCGGTTCTTGGCTACCTCGGCCAGGAACTCCTCGTTGGTGCGGAACGTCTTCATGCGGTCGATCAGCAGCTCGAGCGCTGCGGCGTTGCCGCCATCGGTGGACGACAGGCCCGACAGGACCCGGCGCAGCGCCCACACGAGGTTGAGCTGGCCGCGCGGGAACAGCAGCTCCTCGTGGCGGGTGGAGCTGGCGTCGACGTCGATGGCGGGGTAGATCCGGCGCTCGGAGAGTCGCCGGTCGAGCCGGAGCTCCATGTTGCCGGTGCCCTTGAACTCCTCGAAGATCACCTCGTCCATCTTCGAACCGGTCTCGATGAGCGCGGTGGCGAGGATGGTCAGCGAGCCGCCCTCCTCGATGTTGCGGGCGGCGCCGAAGAACTTCTTGGGCGGGTAGAGGGCGCCGGAGTCGACGCCGCCGGACATGATTCGGCCCGTAGCGGGAGCCGCCAGGTTGTACGCCCGCGCGAGACGGGTGATGCCGTCGAGGATGATGCAGACGTCCTGGCCATCCTCGACGAGGCGCTTGGCCCGCTCGATGGTGAGCTCGGCCACCTGGGCATGCTCCTCGGCCGGGCGGTCGAAGGTGGAGGCGACGACCTCGCTGCCGGGGCTCCTCAGCCAGCGGCGCATGTCGGTCACCTCTTCGGGCCGCTCGTCGACGAGCAGCACGATGAGCTTGACCTCGGGGTTGTTGGCCTCGATCGACCGGGCGATCTGCTTCATGATCGTGGTCTTGCCCGCCTTGGGAGGCGAGACGATGAGGCCCCGCTGGCCCTTGCCGATGGGCGAGAGCAGGTCGACGATGCGGGCCGTCATGTTCGACCCGTCCTCGGTGGTCTCGAGAGCGAGCTTGTCGTCGGGGAACAGCGGCGTAAGGTCCTCGAAGCGCCGGCGCCCGCGCGCCTCCTCGGGGTCCTTGCCGTTGACCAGGTCGATGCGCAGCAGCGCCGGGTTCTTCTCGTTGCGCAGCGCCGGGCGGCTCCCACCCTTGATGTGATCGCCCTTGCGCAGACCGAATTGGCGGGCCTGCTTGACCGACACGTACACGTCGTCCTTGGAGGGCAGCGAACCCTTGACCCGCAGGAAGCCGTAGCCCTCGTCGCGCAGGTCGAGCAGGCCCTCGACATCCACGGGCTCGCCGGTGTACTCCTCGATGTGGGTCTCGGTGCCACCGCGCCGCCCGCGCCGCCGGCGCCGGCGGTTGCCCGGCTCGTTGACGTCGACCTGGTGGCCTTCGTCCCGTGACTGCTCCCCCGGTCGCTCGGGCTCGCGCTTGCGACCGTCGGCCGCCCGCCTCTGGCGTCCCCCTCCCCGCACCTCGCCTTCGGTGGCTGCCCCGGTGGACCCGCCACCCTCGGAGCGCTCGGCCCCGGCGGTGGCATCCTGCCCGTTCGACCCGCCGGACCGGTCGTCGTCGGTGCCGTCCCGGGAACCGGGGTCGGCCCGTCCCTCGTCGGTGACGGCGGCCTCCCACTCGGCGGGCGGTTCGGCGGCGCCGACGGGCTCGGCGGCGGCGGGTGCGTCGGTGGTGGTGTCGGTGGCGCTGTCCGATTCGTCCACGGTGGCCTCCTGTTGCGACCCGCCGTTGCCGGCACGGGTGCGCTTACGCTTGGGTTCCCCCTCGTCGACACCTGGCGACTCGGAGGACGCCACGCCCGTCAGCTCGAGGATGAGCTGCACGATCTCGGCCTTGCGGGCGCGCGACGGTGGCTTGGCTCCAAGTGCCTGGGCGATGGTCGTGAGCTCGTCGCGATCCTTGCGCTCCAGGGCGGACCGTTCGAGGGTGGTCGAGTCCACGCTCATCGGGGGCTTGCACCTCACTTCAGGGAAGACCGGGGTGGCGACCGTGGGGGCCGGCGGGTCGGCGCCGGGCGTGCAGAAGTCGATCTGGCCCGGAGGAAGGAACCGTCCGCTGAATCGGGGCCGCTAGGTCATCCGCTCTTGATTCAGCGGTGCCCCCCGGCAGAACGAGAGCACTCTAGCGCAGCACCCAGGCCGATCGAAACCTGCGCACGCGGCCGCGGGGGCGCCGCGAGGGTCCACTAGGTTGACGGCAAGCCACGACCCGGGAGGGGACGCGCATGCGCCGGTTCGTCGTCACGTTGGGGGCCCTCGTCACCGCCACTGCTTTGCTGGTGGGCCCGGCCGTGCCATCGGGCGCGGCCGCCATCCGATCGTCGGGCCTCCACGGTCCGGCGCACGGCTCACACGCGGCACCACCTGACTCCCTGGGGCGCTATGCCGCCGGCCTGACCACGGTCGAGATGGTCGATCGGGCCCGCGACGACCGCACGCTGACGGTCGACATCTGGTACCCGGCCGACAAGCGCTCCGATGCCCCCACCGCCGCGCTGAACCTCGTGTTCACCCAGCTCCCGCTCCGGGGCGTGCTGGCCAGTCCGGAGGCGGCCAGGGGCTCGTTCCCCCTGGTCGTCTTCTCCCACGGCAACGGGGGAGTCCGGTTCCAGTCCTGGTTCCTGATGCAGGCCCTCGCCAGCCATGGGTTCGTGGTCGCGGCGCCCGATCACGCCGGGAACACCGCGCTCGACGCCATCGGCGGCACGTCCGACCCGGTAGCCGTGGCGGCGGCCAACCGCCCGCGCGACGTCTCGTTCGTCATCGACCAGATGGTCGCCCGCGACCGGGACCCCGCGGATGCGCTCCACCGACGCATCGACGAGGGGCACATCGCCGTCGCCGGCCATTCGTTCGGCGGCTTCACGGCGCTGGCGACGGCCGGTGGGTTCCTCGACTACCAGCCCGACCCACGCGTCGACGCCATCGTGCCCATCGCGCCGGCGGCAGTGGGGTTCACCGACGAACAGCTGGCCGCGATCGACATTCCCACGCTGCTGATGGGTGGGACATCCGACACGGTCGTCCCGATCGAGCCCGGAATCGTCCGGGCGTGGGACCTGATATCCGGCCGGCCCGAATACCGGGTCGACCTGCTGGCGGCCGGGCACAACTCGTTCACCAACGTCTGCGACATCCGGGACGCCTACGTGGCCGCGGGGGTGGGCCAGCCGATACTCGGCTTCGTCGAGGCACAGGCCGAGGACGGCTGCGCGCCCGAGTTGCTCCCGATCGACGAGGCGCACCGGGTCACCGACCTCTACGTGGTGTCGTTCCTCACCAAGGAGCTGAAGGGGAGCGCTCGCTTCGGCCGGTACCTCACCACCCGGTACGCCGAACGCCATGACCTACCGGTGGAGCTGCTGGTCAAGCCCGAGGACCACCGGGGGCGGGACGCCGCCTAGGTCGTCTCGCCACGGGCCAGTAGCCGGCCCAGCATCTCGTGGCCGGGAACCGGCGCACTGCCCGCCGTTGCGCGCTCCGTGTACACCCCGCCGGGGCCCTCGATCTCGCTGTCGACCAGCAGGTAGGGCACGGGGTCGGTGGTGTGCGTCCGCAGCTCGATGGGGGTGGCGTGGTCCGGTAAGAGCAGCAGGCGCCAGGGACCGAGGGAATCGAGGCCCTCGACCAGGCCGTCGAGAATGCGGCCGTCCCACGCCTCGAGAGCCTTGATCTTCTCGTCGAGGTCGCCGGCGTGGCCGGCCTCGTCGGTGGCCTCGACATGCACCAGGAACACGTCGGCACCGTCGGCCAGGGTGTGCAGGGCGGCGTCGCGCTTGCCCTCGTAGTCGGTGTCGAACCAGCCGGTGGCGCCGGGGATCTCCACGATGTCCATGCCGGTGAGGACGCCGAGCCCCCGCACCAGATCGACGGCGGTGACCAACGCCCCGTGCCTGCCGGTGGCCTCGGCGAACGAGGGGAGCTGCGGCTGGAAGCCCTGACCCCACAGCCAGATCTGGGTAGCGGCGAGCGGGGACCGGCCGACGATGGCGCGGCTGGCGTCCATCAGCTCGATGAGCTGCGGCGCGGCCGGCCCGTGGGGCAGGAGCGCCGGATGGCCGCTGAGGTCGTGCGGGGGGACGCAATGCGCCTCGGCCCACGAGGCGGGTGCGACCACGATGTGCCGGTACTGGACGCCGGCGTGGAACTCGACCCCCGTGCCGGCACCCGATCCCAGCTCGGCGTCGAGCTGCCGGACGACCTGGGCCGCGTCCTCCGACGAGGGATGCCCCCCGGCGAAGTCGACCATCGTCCCATCGGGCCCGATGGTCACGAGGTTGCAGCGGTAGGCGACCCGGTCGGGCGCGAGGCGCAGGCCGAGGGCCGCCGCCTCGATGGGCGCGCGACCGGTGTGGTAGCGCGCCGGGTCGTAGCCCAGGATCGACATGTTGCCGACGTCGCTCCCGGGGGCCATCTTCGGTGGGATCACCGCCGCCCGGCCGACCTCGCCCTGGGCCGCGAGCCGCGTCAACGTCGGCATCGAGGCCACCTCGAGCGGTGTGCGCCCCCCCAGCCGGGCCAACGGCTCGTCGGCGCAGCCGTCGGGCACGCAGATCACGTACTTCACCCGCCCAGTCTCGCAGCTGGTCGCCGGAGCACCGAACGACATCGAGTGGCGCCCGCGCCACGGGACGGGACGTTGTCCTGACCACCCGGGCGGCCCCGAGGTCATGGGTTCCGGCGGCACCAACTCGAGGTCATGGGTTCCGTCGGCACCAACTCGAGGTCATGGGTTCCGTCGGTACCAACTCGAGGTCATGGGTTCCGGCTTCGGAACCGATGACCTCGGGCTGCCCGATGCGGAACCTATGACCTCGGGAGATCGTTTCGCCGCCCGCACTCACGCGACCCTCGACGTCGACCTTGAGTCGAGGTCGAGGGTTGCTCGGCCCACGCCTTGGTCACACGTCTCGAGGTCATAGGTTCCGCCGCCACGAGTTCGAGGTCATGGGTTCCGGGCGCGGAACCTATGACCTCGGCCTGCGCGGTGCGGAACCTATGACCTCGCCTGATACCTGGTCAGAGCTGCATGCAGTCAGCCCTCGGTCACCGCTCCCGGGCAGTCGCCGACCGCAGCGATGAGATCGCTCATCAGCTCCTGGTCCTCCTCGAGCGCGTCCTCACCCTCCATCAGGCTCGTCACCAGCACCCGCTTGAGCAGGTCGTCGTCGATGGCGCC
Organism: uncultured bacterium; assembly: GCA_963756425.1. Taxonomy (GTDB): domain Bacteria; phylum Actinomycetota; class Acidimicrobiia; order Acidimicrobiales; family VFJN01; genus DASQUK01. The sequence continues at coordinate 316,107 of CAVWNW010000003.1, forward strand.
CTCGAGGCAGTCGACCGTCTCCTGGGACATGTCCTCGCCCTCGGTGAGCCCTTCGACGAAGGCGGCCCGCACGTCCATGCACTCGTTGACGTCCTCCCAGAACGCGTCGGCCTGGTCCTCGTCGAGGGTGATCCCGAACTCGTCGGGGGAGCTCTCCGGGTCCTCGCGAATCTCGTCAGGGGTCACGGCGCCCTGGAGCTGCTCGACACCGACGGCATCGACGAACGCGCGGGCGAAGCATTCGTTCTCCTCCTCGGTCAGCTCCGAGTCCTCATTGCTGGCGACGATGGCGTCGACGTATTCCTGGCCCTCCGCGGAGGACGACTCGCTGCCACCGCCGTCGTCGTCGTCACCACAGGCGGCCCCGCCGGCGGCCATCATCAGTACCGCCACCGCCAGCATCGTCCGGCGCATCGCACGTCCTCCCCAGCCGCGAAGGGGTTCCCCAGCAACCGGCGGGACCTTAGTGCGCCCCTACCGCCCGCTCGACGTAGCGCCGCACCTCGGCCACGTCGGCGGGGAGGACGTCGTACCGCTCCGGCCGCTCGAACAGGTCGGCGAGGCTGTCGGGCAAAGCCGGGCGGGTGCCGGTGGCTCGCTCGACAGCATCGGGGAACTTGGCCGGGTGCGCGGTCGCCAGGCACACCATCGGCAGGTCGGGCCGGCGCCGGCACGCCTCGGCGGCCCCGATGCCCACGGCGGTGTGGGGATCGGCGAGGTAGCCGGTGCGGCGCTGGAGCCCGGCGATGACGGCCAGCGTGGCGTCGTCGTCGAGGCTGGCCGCGGCGAACACCGGGTCGCGGGGCCCCTCGACCGAGCCGAGGGCGCGGAACCGGCCCATCAGCTCGGCGGTAGCAGTCCCATCGCGGCCGAGCAGCTCGAACAGCAGCCGCTCGTGGTTGGAGGACACCTGGATGTCCATGCTGGGGCTCAGCGTGGCAACGACCTCCTCGGCGACGAGCGACCCGGTCTGCGCCCAACGCGTGAGGATGTCGTTGCTGTTGGACCCGATGACGAGGCCCTCGATGGGGGCACCCGAGCGACGGGCGATCCACCCGGCCAGGATGTTGCCGAAGTTGCCTGTCGGCACCGCCATCTCGCACGGCCCGCATGCCGCAGCCGCGGTGACGTAGTAGACGATCTGTGCGGCGACCCGCGCCCAGTTGATCGAGTTCATTGCCGAGAGCCCGACCTGTTCCCGCAGCTCGGCATCGGCGAACAGCGCCTTCACGACGTCCTGGCAGTCGTCGAACGTCCCCTCGACGGCCACGTTGTGCACGTTGGGCGCATCGACGGTCGTCATCTGTCGCCGCTGGACGTCGGAAACCCGGCCCGCCGGATGCAGCACGACGATGTCGAGCGTGGGGCGTCCGACGCAGGCGGCGATCGCGGCCGAGCCGGTGTCGCCGGATGTGGCCACCACGATCGTGCGTCGCTCGCCCCGCCGCTGGAGCTCACGGTCGAACAGGCGACCGACCAGCTGGAGGGCGACATCCTTGAACGCCAGCGTCGGTCCGTGGAACAGCTCGACGACCCACAGGCCCGGCTCGAGCTCGACGAGCGGGCATACGTCGGGGTGGTCGAACGTCGCGTACGCCTCGGCCACCAGCTCGTCGAGCGACGGCCGGGGAAGGGTCGACCCCTCGACGTAGGGCCACAGCACGTCACCCGCCATGTCGACGTAGGGCCGGGGGTCCCGCCAGCCGCCGGGGAGCGCCGGCCAGGTCTCCGGCACGTACAGCCCACCGTCGGCGGCCAGCCCGGCCAGCAGCACGTCGGCGAAGTCGAGGACCGGTGCCCGCCCACGGGTCGAGACGTACTTCACCGGGGCCGGCCCCCTACTCGCCGACGACGCGGAGGACCGACGTGATGCGGTCGACCGCGTCCAGGTGGTGGAGGTCCCGCACGGTGGCCTGCATGGCGGCCTCCCGGGCGATGTGGGTGATGAACACCAGGCGGGCCTCGTCGCCCAAGCCCTCCTGCTCCATCGACCGGATCGACACCCCGTGCGCCCCGAACACGCCGGCGACCGCGGCCAGGACGCCGGGTCGGTCGAAGACGTCGATGTTGAGGTAGTAGGCGGTCTCGACCTCGTCGATGGGACGGATCCGGGCCTTCCCCAGCACGCCGATGCTGGCGTGGCTGCCGCGGGCGCGGTTCACGGCCGCGTCGATCAGGTCGCCCAGCACGGCGCTGGCCGTAGGGAAACCGCCCGCGCCGCGGCCGTAGAACATGAGGTCGCCCACGGCCGCGCCCTCGACGAACACCGCGTTGAAGCTGTCGCGCACGGAGGCCAGCGGATGCTCAGCCGGCACCATCGCGGGGTGCACACGCACGCCCACCTCATTGCCTTCCGACCCGTCCCGCTGCTCGGCGATGGCCAGCAGCTTGATGACGTAGCCCATCTTGGCGGCGTAGTCGATGTCGGCCCGGGTGATGTGGGCGATGCCCTCGTTGGTCACATCGCCGGCCACCACTCGCACGCCGAAGGCGATCGAGGCGATGATCGCGGCCTTGGCGGCGGCGTCGTAGCCCTCGACGTCGGCGGTGGGATCGCGCTCGGCGTAGCCCAGGCTCTGCGCTTCGCTCAGGGCGTCGGCGTAGGAGGCGCCGCCCTCGGTCATGCGCGTGAGGATGTAGTTGGTCGTCCCGTTGACGATCCCCATGACCCGGTGGATGCGCTCGCCGGCGAGCGACTCCCGCAGCGGCCGGATCACGGGGATTCCGCCGCAGACCGCGGCCTCGAACAGCAGGTCGACGCCGGCGTGGTCGGCCGCCGCGAACAGCTCGGCGCCCACATTGGCGAGCAGCTCCTTGTTGGCGGTGATGACCGGCTTGCCGGATTTGATCGCGTCGAGCGTCAGCTCCCGAGCGGGCTCGATCCCGCCGATGACCTCCACGACCACGTCGATGCCGGGGTCCGTCACCACGCCGGCCGCGTCGTGGGTGAGCACCCCGTCCGGCAGGGCCACCGAGCGCTCCTTGGTGACGCTGCGCACGGCGACGCGCGCCACCTCGAGCGCGAGCCCCGTGCGGGCGGCGATGTCGTCGGACCTGGTGCGGACCAGCTCGACGAGCGCCGCCCCCACGTTGCCGCAGCCAAGGAGACCCACGCGGACGGGTTGAAGGGTCATGGGCGCAGCTCATGACCCTTCGGCCGAGCGACCGCCAGGGAGCCGGACGCCGATGGGGCACGGGGGCGCAGCCCCCGAGGAAGCACTGTCATCGGAAGGGCCATCGTAGGAGTGAGGGTGGCGGCCGCTCGACTTCAGGCGTCGTGGCGCAGCAGGTCGTCGTCCGTCTCCCGGCGGACGACCAGGCGGGCGACGCCGGAGGACGCGAACACGACGGCGGGCCGTCCCACCTTGTTGTAGTTCGACCCCATGGAGTGGCCGTAGGCCCCGGTGACCGGCGTCGCCAGCAGGTCACCCACCCGCACGCCGTCCGGCAGCCGGGCGTCGCGCACCAACGTGTCCCCCGACTCGCAGTGCTTGCCCACGATGGTGGCGGTCCAGGGGCGGGGGGCGTCAACGGCCCGGGGCAGGAACGCCTCGTAGCCGCTGCCGTAGAGGACCGGGCGGGGGTTGTCGCTCATGCCGCCGTCCACCGCCACGTAGGTGCGCACGCCCGGGACGTCCTTGATGGTGCCGACCGTGTACAGGGTGATTGCCGCCCGGGCAGCGATGGCGCGGCCGGGCTCGGCCGTCACCCGGCTGCGGATCCCGGCGTTGCGGCAGGCGTCGATCACCGTGCGCCCCCACTCGGTGATCGAGGGCGCTTCCTCTCCCACCACGTAGGGGATCCCGAGCCCGCCGCCGAGCGACAGCTCCGGCAGGTCCAGGTCGCGCACCCACGGCGCGATGACGTCGATCGCCTGGTGGAAGAAGTCGGCGACGAACACCTGGCTGCCGATGTGGGCGTGGATGCCGACCAGCTCGACGGCGGGCGATCCCGAGGCGCGCTCGACCGCCTTGGCCAGGTCGCCCGACGCCACCCCGAAGCCGAATTTGGAATCGACCTGCCCGGTGCGCACGAACTCATGGGTATGCGCCTCGACCCCGGGCGTTGCCCGGACCAGCACGCGCGGGACACGACCATCCGCGGCGTGGAGCCGATCGAGGCGATCGAGCTCGTCGAAGCTGTCGACCACGGTCCGGCCCACGCCGACCTCGCGGGCCCGGCGTAGCTCGGCCTCGCTCTTGTTGTTGCCGTGCAGGACGAGCCGGTCGGGTGGGACGCCGGCCGCCAGCGCGACGTGCAGCTCGCCGCCCGTGGCCACGTCGAGGTGCATCCCCTCCTCGTCGACCAGCCGCGCCATGGCCAGGCACAGGAACGCCTTGGTGGCGTAGGACACCCCGTCGCCGAAGGCTGCCACGGCCTCCCGGCACCGGGCGCGGAGGTGGTCCTCGTCATAGACGAACAGCGGCGTGCCGAACTCGGCGGCGAGGTCGGCGACCGCGCATCCGCCGATGGCCAGCGACCCGTCGGGCAGGACCTCGGCCGAGTCGGGCAGCAGGCGCCGGGGCACAGGATCGTTGGCCCGCTCGAAACCTGCCGCGGTTTCGGTGGCCAGGGGCACCGGATCCGCGGCAGGAATCCCGGGCCGGCGGCTCACATCGACTCCGGGGCGGTGACTCCCAGGAGGTCGAGGCCGATGGCGAGCCCGATGCGCGTGGACTCCACGAGCCACATCCGCGCCTGCGTGGTCCCGGGAGGCACGCCATCCCCCAAGACCCGGCAGTCGTGGTAGAAGCCGTGGAAGCGGTCGGCGAGCTCGCGCACCCAGGCCGTCACCTTGTGGGGCGCCCGCTCGACGCAGGCCAGTTCGACCACCTCGGGCAGCATGGAGAGCGTCCGCAGGAGGTCGAGCTCGCGCTCGTGCGTCAGCGGCGCCAGGTCGACGTCGCCCAGCGGCGCCCGGGCGACACCGAGCTCGTCGGCCTTCTTGCCGATCGAGTGGATCCGGGCGTTCGCGTACTGGACGTAGTAGACGGGCGACTCCTTCGACTCGGCCCGCACCCTGTCGAGGTCGATGGTCGGGGACTGGTCGATGGAACTGACCAGCGACAGCAGCCGCATCACGTCGGCGCCGATCTCGTCGACCAGGTCGTCGAGGTCGACGGCGTTGCCGAGCCGCTTGCCGATGCGACCACCGGCAAGCCGGATCAGCTGCCCGATCCGCACCTCGAGCCGGCCCTTCTCGACGCCGAGGGCCTCCACCCCGGCGGTCAGGCTGGACACCTGGCCCTGGTGGTCGGCGCCCCACACGTCGATGACCCGGTCGAACCCCCGCACGAGGAACTTGTTGCGGTGGTACGCGAGGTCGCCGGCCAGGTAGGTGTAGTCGCCGCCCTGTTCGGGTGACTTCCGGAGCACGCGCTTCTCGCGCGGGTCGCCGTGGGCGGCGGTGTTCAGCCAGAGGGCACCGTCCTCCTCCCATACGAGGCCGCGCTCCTGCAGCTCGGCGAGCGTCTCGACGATGGCGTCGCTCTCCTCGATCGAGGCCTGGCTGAACCACTCGTCGAAGCCGATGTTCACCGACGCCATCTGGGTCTGGATGAACTTCAGGATGTGCTCGGCCGCCCAACGCCCGGCCTGGTCGATGTCGTCGGGACCGTCGTAGGCGCTGGCCAGCCCCTTCACGAACCCGCTGGGGTAGCCGCCCTCGGGCACCGGCACGCCGGCCCGGCGGGCCAGCACGCTCTCGCCCAAGCGGCGGATCTGCCCGCCGGTGTCGTTGACGTAGTACTCACGGCTGACGTCGTAGCCGCAGCGCGCGAGCAGGCGCGCCATCGAGTCGCCGTAGGACGCGAACCAACCGTTGCCGACGTGAATGGGCCCCGTGGGATTGGCGGACACGAACTCGACTTGCACCCGCTCGCCGGCACCGAAGGTCGGGCGGGCGTAGTTCGCTTCGCCGGCCTCGACCACATCGCGGAGCACGTCGTGCAGCCAGGTCGGGGCGAGGTGGAAGTTGACGAAGCCGGGCCCGGCGATCTCGACGCGCTCGACGTGGGGCGGCGGCTCGGCGTCGAGCACCTCCGCGATCTGCGCCGCCAGGTCCCGGGGATTGCGGCCCGCCGCCTTGGCGGTGGCGAGCGCCACGTTGGAGGACCAGTCCCCATGCTCCCGTCGCGCCGGGCGCTCGAGCGTGACGCTGCTGGGCGGCTCGAGGCCCACCTTTTCTATGGCGCTGCGCAGGGACGCTTCGAGGACGTCGCGGATCATGGTCCACCGGATCGTCTTGGAGGGACGGGGTGGATCGATCGTAGCGACACGACCCGCCGCGCCCGCACGCGTTGCCCAGCGAGTCGTGCTCGCAGATTCCGGTGTGTTGGGGCGGGTCAGTCGAGGCCGTTGAAGGTGATCCCAGCGAGGATCACGGGGGTCAGCCAGGCCAGCCCGACGGCTGTAGCCGCAACGACGGCGCCGATCATGAGTCGAAGTGATCGGGTCATCGGTCGTCCCTCAGTCGACGCCCGTGGCGGTGAGCCCGGCGAGGATCACCGAGGGCATCCACACGAGCGCGATGGTCGCCGCCGCAGCGACGACGCCGGCGATGATGTGCATGGGACGGTTCATGGCGTGCCTCCAATGTCGGTGGTGGTCACCGCGCATTCGGGGCGCTCGCCCTGGCCGGATCACGACACTGACCGGGTTCGGCGGGTCCGCGGGCGGGCGCTACCCTGTCCCCTCCTGCCCTCGTAGCTCAGGGGATAGAGCATCGGCCTCCGGAGCCGTGTGCGTGGGTTCGAATCCCGCCGAGGGCACCGTTTGGATTCGCCTCCTGACCAGCGCAATCATGCTGGTCAGGAGGTTGCGCCAACTACACGCTGTTACCCCTCACGACCCCCGATTTGCCGTGAAATTGGGAGCACTGTGGGAGCAGACGCGGGTTGAACATCCTGAGTCAGCGACCACAGCACGTTGAGCGACACGATCACCAGACCACATCACCGCGGCGATGCCATCGAGGCCCTGCTCGATGATGGGAAAGAACGGGTCGAGCGCCTTGAAGTCGTCGAGGTCGGGGATCGTCTTCCGGATCGGCCGCCGTGCATGTCCACGCCTGCGCGGCGGTCGCGACTCCTCGGTCACGAGCCTTCCTCAAGGGAAGCGCGGTCCCAGGCTGCGAGCGTCGCCGCGGCTTCGTAGGTGGCACTTGTCTGACGTCGACGTGCCCTTGTCCCTTGTGCGAAGCATCCTGGGGTCGTTCCGGTGTGGCGTCGGAAGTGTCGGGTGAGGTGTGCTTGGTCGTGGAAGCCTGCGGCAACTGCCACATCGGCCACGGCGGCGCCGTCGAGCAGGAGCCGGCGGGCGCGGTCGACGCGTCGCGCCACGACATAGGCGTGAGGGGTCACGCCGAACGTGCGAGCGAACGCACGACTGGCGTGGCCGACGCTAAGGCCGATGGCCTTGGTGACGTCGGCGAGGGTCACCGGTTCGAAGAGGTGCTCGTCGAGCACTTCGCGGAGACGTGCGGCCGCGCCGGGGTCCGAGCGTGCGGGTGCCGGCGCGACGAGCATGAGCCATCGCTGTATCCGTTCGGTGACACGGTCGAACACCTCCTCACCAGCCAGGAGGTCGTCAGCGTCCACCAGGTGTCGGTGTAAGTGGGACAGGTCGGCGATCAGTCGGTCGTCGTTGATCGCGGGGCGGTCGACGGCGGCGCCGATGAACGCCTCGGGGAGGACGCTGGTGTCGACGTACAGGACGCGCTTGTTGAAGCCGGACGGTGTCGCGCTGCGCCCGTCGTGCACGATATGGGGAGGAAGGATGGTGACAGCCGTGGTGTCAGAGCCGCGGTGGCGATGCTCGAGGTCGTAGCGAACCGCTCCGACGTCGACAAGCAGGATCGTCCAGGTGTCGTGGACGTGCGGCGGATAGCGGTGCTCGACGAAGTGGGCGTGGAAGACCTCGTGCACGCCCGGTAGCCGCGGTCGCCAGCCGATCGCACGGTCGACGGAGCGTTCCCCCACGCGCGAAACGTACAAGACCTGCGCTTGGCGGGAGGGTGTGATCATCCGATGGGAGAAGCGCCGAAGCTCGCCGTGGTCGTCGAATCCGACCTTGCGGTGTGGCAGAAGCTGAACGTCACGGCCTTCGTCGTGAGCGGCCTCGCGGCGACGAGCCCAGGGCTGATCGGTGAGCCGTACGTGGACGGCTCGGACGCGACGTACCTCCCGATGTTCGCCTACCCGCTCATCGTTCTCACTGGATCGCCGGCGAAGGTCAAGCGCGCCTTTAACCGCTCGGCCCAGCGAGGGTTGCGCACGACCGTCTACACGCGGGAGCTCTTCGCGACGGGCAACGACGCCGACAACCGTGCCGCGGTGGCGACGATCCCGACCGCGGACCTCGACGTCGTCGGATTCGCCGTGGGGGGACCCCCGCCCGTTGTCGACAAGGCGCTCGACGGCATGCGCCTTCACTCATGACCGAAGGTCGCAGGTTCGAATCCTGCCGCCGCCACCATGTGAAGGGCCAGGTCAGGGACCTGGGCCTTCGTCGTTGACGAGAGCGCGTCCCCGGCGACGTCTACCGGCTCTGTGCCGCGCGAGGTGTGCGGCTCCGAGGTGCTGGCACCTTCGTCGACCAACACGGTCCTGTCCCGTGGTGCGTCGGCACCGGACGCCGCCGGGTCAGGGACCATCTGAGTTACTGAGGCGCGGCGCGTTGAAGCGTCCGCCAGGATGCTGCCGCGTGCAGCGCGACCGGAGGTGACTCGTATGGCCAAGGCGAAGACGCCGCTGACTGGCGATCTCGAAGCACGGGTGCGTCGACTCGAGGACCGCGCCCTCATCAGCGAGGCAGCCACCAAGTATGCGATCGCGGTCGACCGGCGCGACTGGGCGATGTTCGCTGACTGCTTCACCGATCCCGTGCACGCCGACTACTCCGAGAACGGACTCCCGGCCGCAGACTTCGTGCGCGACGACCTCGTTGCCATTGTCCGTGACGCCGTTGGCGGCTACACGGCGACTCAGCACCTCAGCCCCAATCACGTCATCGAGTTCGACGACGACGAACCTGACCGGGCCGTCTGTACCTCGTACATGTACGCACAGCATCACGTCGAGGAGGACGCCGGAGGGGAGTTCCTGTTGCTGCGCGGGTCGTACACCAACCACCTGATCCGCACCGCCGAGGGCTGGCGCATCGAACGGCTGATCCAACACATCAGCTGGCGCGAAGCCCGCCCATCCTGACGATGGACAGTCGATGCGTCAGGGTGCGATCTCGAGCGCCGCGATGAGGCCGTCGGCGAGCACGAAGCGGTAGCGACGGTGAACGTCGCCTCGGGTCGCGGCGCGCCGACCGTTCCACCACTCGCAGCGCTGCTCGAGGATGATCCGCCCATCGACCGAACGACGCTCAACGCGTGGGAGGACGGTGACTTCCTCGACGTCGTTCGCGCGACCGGCCGGCGTAAACTCATACTCTGCGCCCTGTGGACGGAGATCTGCATGGCATTTCCTGCGCTCGACGCCCTCCTCGAGGGCTACGAGGTCTACCCCGTGGTCGACGCGATCGGCGGGACCTCCGTCGAGGCTCACCGCGCCGGACTGGAGCGCGCGGTTCGGTCTGGAGGCAAGCCCATTAGCTGGGTCTCGCTCGGGTGCGAGCTGCAGCGCGACTGGGCGCGCGGAGACGGTGCCGGGAATCGTCGAGATCGTGCTCACGGAACGCCTGCTCCAGGAATGACCGCCACCGGAGCGGCGGTCGCCGATCCGAAGGCGCGGGCGTTTCTGCGGAACGCGGACCCCGTGCTCGGGCGGGTGATCGATGCGCGGCCCGACTTCCGTCCCCGGGCCTGGCTCGACGAGCTTCCGCCCCTCGATGCCTTCGGGACGCTGATCTTCCAGGTCGCTGGCCAACAGCTCTCGGTCCCGGCAACGCGGTCGATCGTGTCCCGTCTCGAGGACCGCTTCGGAGGACGGCTGCCGACGGCGGCCGAGCTGCTCGCAGCCGACCCGCAAGTGATTCGCGCCAGCGGCCTCTCCGCCCGCAAGGGCGAGACGCTACGGGCTTTGGCGGAACGGTTCGTCGACGGTCGCCTCAGCGACAAGGCCCTGTCGCGCATGGCCGACGACGAGGTCGAGGCGGCCCTGACCGAAGTCCCGGGCATCGGGCCCTGGACGGCGCACGGGTTCTTGCTCGTGGCGCTCGATCGGCCCGACGTCTTCCTGTCCGGCGACCTCGCACTGCGGCGGACGATTGAACGGCTCTACGGATTCGACCATCTTCCGACCGAAGAGGAGATGGTCCAGCTCGCCGAGCGCTGGCGGCCGTACCGGAGCCTCGCGGTGAGCTACCTGTTCGCATCCGAATACGACGGAGGAGCCTGATGGACCCAGTGGACGGTAACCGTGTTGGCATCATCGGCGCCGGCCGGCTCGGGCAGGCGATGGCGCGGACCGCGTTGCGCGCCGGCCGCTCGGTCGTGATCGCGAACAGCCGCGGCCCTGAGTCTTTGACGTCGGTGGTCTCGGCGCTCGGCGACGGGGCATCGGCAGGGACAGTGGACCAGGCGTCGGCAGCCGGCATCGTCGTCATCGCTGTGCCATGGGACCGCGTACCGGACGCCGTCCAGGGACTGGCATGGAGCAGCCAGATCGTGATCGACGCCACGAACGACTTCGACCCCAGCGATCTCGACGGGAGAACGTCGAGCGAGGTCGTCGTCGACCTCGTTGGCGGTGCGCCCGTGGTCAAGGCGGCCAACACACTGGGCGCGGGGGTGCTCGGCTCAGATCCCCATGAGGCTGGCGGTCAGCGTGTGCTGTTTCTCTCGGGCGACGACGTCGACGCGAAGTCCGAGGTGAGCGCCGTGTTCCAGGACGCGGGCTTCTTCGTCATCGATCTCGGCGACCTGAGAACCGGGAGCCGCGTGCAACAAGTCGGCGGCCCGCTTGCCGGTGTGAACCTTGTTCGCCTCCCCGGACCCAACTAGGAACTTGCCGCAGCTAGCGCTGCCATGGCGTCGCCAACTGCGGCAAGTTCGGTTGATCGTGACCGACCCGCGTGGCCACGGGTGGACGTCGATCAGGCGAGGTCGAAGCGGTCGAGGTTCATGACCTTGTCCCACGCCACCACGAAGTCGCGCACGAACTTCTCCTTGGAGTCGTCCTGTGCGTAGACCTCCGCGATAGCCCGGAGCTGGGAGTGCGAACCAAAGACGAGGTCGACCGCGGTGCCGGTCCACTTGACGTCGCCGGTGGCCCGATCGTGACCCTCGTACACGTTCTCCGACGAGGCGGATGCCTTCCATTCCGTGCCCATGTCGAGCAGGTTCACGAAGAAGTCGTTGGTCAACATCTCCGGCCGGTCGGTGAAGACGCCGTGCGCGGACTGCCCGGAGTTGGCGTTCAGGGCCCGCATGCCGCCGACGAGGACCGTCATCTCGGGAGCGGAGAGCGACAACATATGCGCCCGCTCCACCAGGAGGGTCTCGGGCGACAACTTCTCCCCGGGTCGGACGTAGTTGCGGAACCCGTCGAAGGCCGGTTCGAGCACGGCGAACGACTCCACGTCGGTCTGCTCCTGCGCGGCGTCCGTGCGCCCCGGCGCGAACGGGACTGTGACGGCGTAACCGGCGTTCTTCGCCGCCTGCTCAACGGCTGTGCATCCGCCCAGCACAATCACGTCTGCGAGCGAGACCCTCTTGTTGCCGGACTGCGACCCGTTGAAGTCCTGCTGGATCCCTTCGAGGGTCTGCAACACCTTGGCCAGTGCGGCCGGGTCGTTGACCTCCCAGTCCTTCTGGGGCGCGAGGCGGATCCGTCCCCCGTTCGCCCCGCCCCGCTTGTCGGTGTGGCGGAAGCTCGCCGCTGAAGCCCACGCGGTGGCAACCAGCTGGGAGATGGACAATCCCGAGTCGAGGATCTTGCCCTTGAGGGCAGCGACGTCTGGTTCGCCGATCAGCTCGTGATCGACCTCGGGGACCGGGTCCTGCCACAACTGCGGCTCGGGAACCCACGGGCCGAGGAAGCGCGCGACGGGACCCATGTCGCGGTGGAGCAGCTTGTACCACGCCTTCGCGAACGCCTCGGCGAGCTGGTCCGGGTTCTCGCGGAAGCGCTTCGTGATCGGCGCGTAGATCGGGTCCAACCTCAGCGCGAGGTCCGTCGTCAGCATCATGGGGGCATGTCGCTTCGATGGATCGTGCGCGTCCGGCACGGTGCCCTGCGCTTCGGGATTCCTGGGTGTCCACTGCTGCGCGCCGGCCGGGCTCGTCGTTAGCTCATAGTCGTACTTGTAGAGGTTGTCGAGGAACCCGTTGTCCCACTTCGTGGGCTCGTTGGTCCACGCCCCTTCGAGACCGCTCGTGACTGCATCGGAGCCCGCGCCGGTGCCGAAGGTGTTCCTCCAGCCAAGTCCTTGCTCCTCGAGGGGAGCACCCTCGGGTTCCGGACCGACATACTCGGCGGGAGCTGCGCCATGGGTCTTGCCGACCGTGTGGCCACCGACGATGAGCGCAACAGTTTCCTCGTCATTCATTGCCATCCGGCGGAAGGTCTCCCGGATGTCCCGAGCGGCAGCCAGTGGATCCGGGTTGCCATTCGGCCCTTCCGGGTTCACATAGATGAGGCCCATCTGCACTGCGCCGAACGGACCAGCGAGCTCGCGGTCTCCGCTGTAGCGCTCGTCTCCGAGCCAGGTGTCCTCGGAGCCCCAGAAGATCTCCTCGGGCTCCCAGATGTCCTCACGTCCGAAGCCGAAGCCGAACGTCTTGAACCCCATCGATTCGTAGGCGACGTTGCCGGCGAAGATCAGGAGATCGGCCCAGGAGATCTTGCGGCCGTACTTCTGCTTGATCGGCCAAAGCAACCGGCGCGCCTTGTCGAGGCTGGCGTTGTCGGGCCAGCTGTTTAGGGGGGCGAAGCGCTGGTCGCCGCTGCCGCCACCCCCGCGGCCATCGGCGATGCGGTACGTGCCCGCGGCGTGCCAGGTCATCCGGATGAGGAGCGGGCCGTAGTGCCCGTAGTCGGCCGGCCACCAGTCCTGCGACGTCGTCATCACTTCGATGAGATCGCGCTTCAGCGCCTCGACGTCGAGGGACTTGAACTCTTCCGCGTAGTCGAAGTCTTCGCCCATCGGATCTGACTCGGGCGAGTGCAGGTGCAGGACCTGCAGGTTCACCTGGTTCGGCCACCAGTCCTCGTTGGTCATGGGCCGAGTCGCCTTGGGAGTCGGCGAAGGGATTACTGGGTTTTCGCTTTCACTACCGCTCTGAGACACGTCGGTCCTGCTCCTATCTCGGTGTTTCCTTCTGGCTGGTTGCTCTCGATCTTGACCATTCGTGGCCAAACGCTGTGTTGCTCAGCTGGTATCGCATACTGCCGCTTTCAGGCGTCGGACGAGACAGCCGTCGCCGCGACACAGTCGGGGCACCGGCCCCAGTAGATGACCTCGGCTTCGTCGACCTCGTAGCCCGAGTCGTCGGCGGCCGTCAGGCAGGGGACATCGCCGACCGCGCAGTCGACGTCGACCATCCGGCGACAGGACCGGCAGATGAGGTGGTGGTGGTTGTCGCCGACCCTGTCTTCGTAGCGGGCCGGCGACCCCGCCGGCTGGATCCGCCGGAGGAGGCGCTTGTCGGTGAGGGCCGCGAGGGCGTCGTACACGGCTTGACGCGAGATGGCACCGATCTCGGACCTCACGATCGTGTAGAGGTTGTCCGCCGTACTGTGCGGTTGGACGGACACCGCCCGCAGGACCGCCAGGCGCTGGGCCGTGACCTGGAGACCATGCCGGCGGAGCAGCGCCTCGTTGTCCACCGACATCTCCCTGGCCATGCGCGGAGCCTAACCCAATGGTGGGTACAGTCCAGAATCGGCCGGGTACCAGTTCCCGATTGGATCTGTTCCCGGGCGACGAGCCTGGACCGACACCGCGAGCGGGCGCCGGCTAGCCGATGCGGGCGGCACAGTCGAGGATCACGTCGGCGGCGAAGGCGGCGTCGGCGCCGCGGGTCTTCCAGGACGACACGCTGATCCGCATCGCCGTCGCCCCGTCCCACTGGGTCGGACCGCACCAGATGCGGCCGTCGGACTGGATCTCGGCGATGAGGGCCTCGGTCGTCGGCCCGTCCACCAGCCGGGCGAGCACCTGGTTGAGCACGACGTCGTTCAGGATCGTCAGGCCCCCGCCGCGCAGCCGGGCTGCGATCGTGATGGCGGCGTCGCACGCGCCGGTGACGAGGTCGACGACGCCCCGTCGCCCCAGCGTGCGCAGCACGGACCAGACCTCGATCTGGCGGGAGCGCTGCGACGATTGGGGCGTGTTGTGCATGGCTTCGAAGCCGGCGTCCGGCGGCAGGTAGCCGGCCACGCTGGCGAACGTGCGGCGGAGGTCCGCGGCCCGGCGGACGAACGCGATGCCACTGTCGTAGGTGACGTTCAACAACTTGTGCGCATCGGTCGCCCAGGAATCGGCTCGATCGAGCCCGGCGACCAGGCCGGTCCTGGTGGGATCGGCGAGCGCCCACAGGCCGAACGCGCCATCGACGTGCAACCAGCCCGAGCGTTGCGACAGCCAGTCGGCGATCTGGTCGAAGGGGTCGAACGCTCCGGTGTTCACGTCGCCGGCCTGCGCACACACCAGTACCGGCCCCTCGAGGTCGGGCAAGTGGTCGGCCCGCATCCGGCCCTGGTCGTCTGCGGGCACGACCGTGACCCGTTGACGCCCGAGCCCCACCAGGCCGAGCGCCTTCGACACGGTCGAATGGGCATGCTCACCGATCACGACATCGAACGCCGGGGCTCCGAACAGGCCCTCCGCCTGCGCGTCCCAGCCGATCCGGGCAAGCAGGGCATCTCGGCCCGCGGCGAGGCACGAGGCGTTGGCAACCGTCGCGCCTGTGACGAAGGCAACGGCCGTACCCGCCGGGAGGCGCAGGAGGTCGACGAGCCAGTCCTGCGTCACGTCGTGCAGCTTGGCGGCCACGGGCGACATCACGGGGAGCGCACCGTTCTGGTCCCACGCACTCGACAGCCAGGAGCTCCCGAGGGCCACGGGGTAGGCGGCGCCGATGACGAAGCCGAAGTAGCGCCCGCCCGTCGTGGCCACGGTCGCCGGGCTCCCGACCTCGTGGAGGAGTCGCAGGGTGGACAGCGGGTCGGCGCCGACCTCTGGGAACGCCTCGTCGAAGGTCGCCAGCGCCGCCAGCGCCTCCGCCCCGGGAGCGACCCGCCGCTCGTCGACGGACGTCGCATATTCGATGGCTGCTCGGGCGGCCGCCTGCAACACCTCGGCATCGACGCCCACGCCCGAGCTTGCTGGAGATGCGGTGTCCATCACCCGATCCTGCGTTGTCGACATCCGCCGGTGCCAGCGCCGTCACCTGCTGCGCCGGCTACTGCGGGAGTCAGCGGTGGCGGGGTCACGACCGCCGGGCGCACGCGTGGTGAGCGGCGACCTTGGCGCGGTTGCCACAGACGGCCATGTCGCACCACCGGCGACGCCCGCTCTTGCTGACGTCGAGGAACAGGAGTACGCACGTGGGACCGGCGCACCGCCTGACCCGACCGGGATCGTGACGGAAGATGTCCATCGTGGCCGCCGCGATGTCGAGTCGCAGCTGGGCGCCGGGGGTGCTCGCCGCCAACGACACGACGACACGCCCGGACGACCGTTCGGCGTGCAGGGCTCCGGGCGCGTCGCGCAGGACCGCGTCCAAGGCCTGAAGTGCAGCGGGCCCGGCGGCGGTCGGATCCAACGCCGCTCGCAGGCCGGCGCGTAGGCGACGCACGAACCGCAGCGTCCGCGCCGCCTCACGGGGGGTGGCGTCGACCGGGTCGGCCGGGATCGCGACGCCGGCGGCGTCCGCCCACGACACGACGCTGTGGTAGTCCGGCAGGAGCTCGACGCGCCCGCCGTCGATCACGGGCTCGGTGTTGCACAGATCCGCCGCCGGATGGTTCCCGGTCCACAGGAACGGCGGCGACTCCGGCATGGATCTAACCGTACAACCAGGGAATACCGGTAGCACCGGACCGCTAGGGGTCAACTAACCTGCTCGGATACGATCAGCGGTTAGCGATCGAGGAGAGCGTGGCGATGACCGCACCCGAAGGTGGTGTGCCGGACGCTAAGTGGCGGGGACTCCGGTCGCGTCGTCTCCGTGAACGTCGGCACCCCGCGCGTCGTCGACTGGTTCGGACGCCGCGTCACCACGGCGATCTGGAAGGAGCCCGTTGGCACTCGGGTGCCGGTCACCGGCGTCAACGTCCAGGGCGACGACCAGGCGGACCGCCGGGTGCACGGGGGTCCGGCGATGGCCGTGTATGCGTATGCGGTCGAGGACTATGCGTGGTGGTCCGAAACGCTGGGCGTGGCCCTGGCGCCCGGGACGTTCGGCGAGAACCTGACGCTCGAGGGCGTCGAGCTCCACGACTGCGCGGTTGGCGAGGCCTGGGCGGTCGGCACCACACGCCTGCGCGTCACGCAGCCGCGCTTTCCTTGCTTCAAGCTCGGCATCCGCATGGGCGATGCCGGCTTCGTCGAACGGTTCGGCGCCGCCCGCCGGTTCGGCGCCTACTTCGCGATCGAGGGTTCGGGCAGCATCGGCGCGGGGGACGAGGCCCGGCGCCTCGTGCGCCCGGACGATGCTCTGACGATCGCGGAGTTCATCGCCGCGAACGAGGACGCAGACCTCGACCTGCTGCGCCGGCTCGCCGACCACACGCTCGTCCCCGACGCGTGGCGAGAACACGCGCGGAAGACCCTGCGCCGCCAGGCCACCAGGTCATAGCCGCGACACATCCAGCCAACCCGGCGGAACGGCGCAGGCGAATCAGTCCTGTTCGTCGGGGACGCCGGCGTCGACGGCGCCGGCGAGCTCGTCGCGGTCGGCCCACTCGAGCAACTGGTCGATCGCGAAGACCGCCTGGTCGATGCCCGCGTGGAGGTCGCCGCGCTCGGCGAACCGTCGGGGGACCGTCGCCATCGTGCAGTCCCGCGGCTCGATGTCGTCGACCTCGTCCCAGGTGATCGGCGTGGACACGGTGGCATCCGGAAAGCCACGCACCGAGTACGCCGCCGCCATCGTGTGGTCCCGGGCGTTCTGGTTGTAGTCGACGAACAACGCCGCGGGATCACGGTCCTTGCGCCACCACGTCGTCGTCACGTCGTCGGGTGCCCGGCGCTCGATCTCCCGGGCGAATGCCAGTGCGGCGCGCCGCACGTCGGTGAACCCGAACGACGGTTCGATGCGCACGTAGACGTGGATCCCCCGGCCGCCCGACGTCTTCGGCCAGCCGACGGCGCCGAGCTCAGCGAGCACCTCGTGCACGATGCCGGCCACGCGACGCACCCGGGGGAACGGGCAGTCGGGCATGGGATCGAGGTCGATCCGCCACTCGTCCGGCTTCTCCACGTCCGCCCGCCGGGAGTTCCACGGGTGGAACTCGACCGTCGACATCTGGACCGCCCAGATCACGTGGGCGAGCTCGGTCACGCACAGCTCGTCGGCATGGAGCCCGTAGCGGGGGAAGTGGACCCGCACGGTCCGCAGCCACGGCGGTGCCCCGCCCGGCACGCGCTTCTGATGGACCTTCTCGCCGCTCACCCCGGTCGGGAAGCGGTGCATCATGCACGGTCGCTCTCGCAGGGCGTTGACGATCCCGGGGCCGACCGCCATGTAGTACCGGACGAGGTCGAGCTTGGTCGCCCCGGTCTCCGGGAAGTACACCCGGTCGGGGTTCGAGACCCGCACCGTCCGCTCCCCCACCTGGACCTCGGTCGCCGGAGTCTTCGCCACGCGTCGACCGTACCGGCACCGGCGGCACGCAACCGTCCGTTGTCGCCGCTCACCGACCGTGTCCCAAGTGTCCGACGGAGGGTGATCAGGCCGCGTCTGCCCGCGCGTAAATCCGGGTAGCGGCCGATCGAGAGCGCGAGACTGTTCGCGCTATCGGACGGAAGGCTTCTCGATGCTCACTCCCCCCAGCGGGGTCGAGTCGCCCGACCCAACCGCAGACGCGCCGCCGGGAACGACCGAGCGGTCGCGGCGCGCTCCGAGGTCACCGGTCGATCATGGGTGTCGCCGGCCGGCGAGGACGCACCATGGGATGCGGGTGCCCGTCGCTCGGTGCCCATCCCGGACTCATCGGCCTGGCCGTGGGGTTGCCCGTGCTCGAGGCGCTCATCCTGGGCGTGATGGGTGCCGCCGGCGCCCAGGCCCTGGCGCCGCAGGCCTCGGCACCGGCACCGTTCGGCGTCTTCCACGACCTGCGCTGGCTCCTGGTCTTCCACCCCTCGTGGCACGCCTTCGCACTCGAGCTGGTCGCCCTGATCGCGGTCCGGTCCACGATCACCGCGCTCCTTCTCCGAGCCGCGTGGCCCATCGGCAAGGACACGCCCGGCCCATTGCGCCTCGCCGCCGGCTCCGTAGCGTTCACCATGGTCTCCGCGCTCGTGCTGCTCCCCTTCGCCGCCCTGCTCCTCGGCATGGCCATCGTGTCGCTGTCGTGGCTGTTCTTCATCGCCGTGCCGTCGGTGCTCGGCGTGGCGGCTCTCCTCCACCACGGTGCCGTGGTGCCGACCTGGTGGCGGGAGCGCCCGCCGGGCCGCACGGTCGCGTGGGTCCTCCTGTCGTTCCTCGTGCTCACGCTGGCCAGTGCCGTGGTCGTGCTGACGCCGGGGCCACTCCGCCTGCCGGCGGTGGGCGCGGCCGGGCTGTTCAACGCCTGGGCGTGGCACAGCATCGTCCACACGCTCAGCTGCGCCCGCCCGGCCCGGCGGTTCATGCCCGTGGCACCGCTCGGGGTGGCCGCCCTGGTCGGGGTCATCATCCTCGGCGTGAGCGTCGGTTTCTCGGTTTCGTCGCGGGACACCCAGCTGGCACGGGCCGCGCAGGTGACCCCGGGCACGTCCCACGCCGCGGCGGGGACCGGCAGCGCTGTGGACCCGACCGCGGGCCGGCCAGTGCTGCTCGTGTCGGGGTTCGGGAGCCGCTACAGCGGGCAGGACGATGGGATCGGCGCCTGGGCCGACGAGCGGCGCTTCTCGTATCGGGGCATCGACGCCGACGGAGGGCCACTGCCGTACCAGGACGCCGACACGTACCAGGACGTCGCCCACTCGGTGGCCCTGATGGCCCGGCAGGTCGAGGCGTTCCGGGCCGACGTCGAGCAGCCGGTCACCATCGTGGCCGAGAGCGAGGGTGCGCTCGTCGCCAAGGCCTACCTGATGTCGCACCCGGACGCGCCCGTCGACACGCTGGTGCTGCTGAGCCCCCTCGTCGAGCCCGGCGGCGCGTACTACCCGCCGGCGGGCGACGACGGCTGGGGGGTGGCGGGCGGCCTGGGGCTCCGGTGGATCACCGCCGTCGTCCGCTCGCTGTCGCCCCTGGACGTGACCACGGACGACGGCCTGTTCCGATCGCTGGCCGACGACGCCCCGGCGTTCCGGGAGATGCTGGCCTGCCCGGTCGACGGCGTGAGCCAGCTCGCGGTCTTCCCGCTGGCCGACGCGGTGGCCGGCGCGGAGCCCCATCTGCGCGGAGTCCCCAGCGCGGTCGTGCCCGCCTTCCATGGTGGGCTGGCGGACAATCCCGCCGTGCAACGCACGATCCGCGCGGTGCTCCAGGGTGGCACCTCTCCCGACTACGGCTGGTGGGAGGCCACGGACACGGTGATCCGGGCCGGCGCCGCCGCGTGGCGGGTGCCGCTGCTGCCCATCTCGATCAACCCGGTCTGGGAGCGAGGGGACGACGCGTCCAGCTGCGGCGACATCGCCGGCCTGGTCACGGACTGGGTCGGATGACGGGCGCCTCCAACCCGATGTGTAACGTCCGCCCGTGACCAACAAGCGACTGACGCTGATCGGCGCGCTGGTGATCACCGCGGCCGTGCTGGCCGCCTGCGGGGGCGACGATGACGACGGCGGTGGCAGTGACGGCCTGTCCACCGGATCGGGCGACGGTGGCGGTGGCGCTCCGGTGACGGTCGTCGCCCAGGACTCGCTCCGCTTCGACCACGAGGACTACACCGCCAGCGCCGGCGAGGTGACCATCGACTACGAGAACAGTGGGAACCTCACCCACACCCTGCTGATCGACGGGGTCGACGACTTCAAGCTGACGGTGTCGGCGAACGGCGACATCGACGAGGGGACCGCGGAGCTCGAGCCCGGCGACTACCGCATCTTCTGCGACATACCCGGACACGAGAGCATGGAGGCGACGCTCACGGTCGAATGACCGGATGCGCCGCCCCCATCGGACCAAACGCTGCGGGGCCTTGCGGCCCGACAGCGGTTATGCCACCTGGAGGATGACCTCCCAGCCGATCAGGTAGAGCACTGCGAGCAGCACGAAGCCACCGATGATCGTGTAGCGGTGGTCGTCGAACGCCAGCTTGTTGAAGGCGCTGTCGTAGCCGCCGATGTAGCCCAGCGCCGACGCCTCGATGAACGCCCAGATCAACAGGACGACGATCCAGTAGACGACGGTGCTGTTGATCGCCTCCTCCCAGAACCCGAGGCCGTGGGCGGCGAACACCATGAAGAACAGCATCGGGATGCTGAAGAGGGTGTTGGCACGGGACGCGCGGGCCGCCGGCTTGGCCAGGGTCGCAGCCCGGGGGTCGGCCTCGCCGCCCTGGGCCACCCGTTCGGCCGAGCCGATGATCACCTTCTGCGCCCGCCAGATCACGCCCCACACGTTGAGGAACATGGTGACGCCGAGCAGCATGCCGGTGAGGATTGCGGTGCCCCGCTGGCCCGAGAAGTAGTCGCCCATGTCGTCCTGCACGGCGATGATCGACAGACCCCACAGGAACGTCAGCAGCGCCGCCCAGCGGAACCACCACAGCGCACGCCACGTGATCTTGCGCTGCGCCTCGGATCGCCCCTCGGCGGACATCTCCGCGAAGGCGGGCGTCTGCACGAAGTTGAAGAAGTACAGGAGCCCGATCCACGTGATCCCCGACAGGACGTGGGCGTAGCGGGACAACACCTCCCACGAGCCCGCGGGATCAAAGAAACGATTGAACAGCTCCACCGGTCCCCCTGACATCGGCGGGTAGAAGCGCCGCAAAGCTAACGAGTCGCGCCACCTCGCTCAACGCTTTGGCGGCCGAAACGCGGCGTCTTGTGCCGCGCTTGTGCGCCGTGACCGCGCCGTGACCGCAGAGCGGAGAGGGCGCTACTGCTGGTAGCGCTCGACGACGTCTGGCGGTCGCACGCTCGCGTCGTCGGGGTCCTGTCCCATCTCCCGCCGGGCACGGCGTTGGCGGAGCAGGTCCCAGCATTGATCGAGCGCCACCTCGACGTCGCGGAGGCGGCCGGAGGCGTCGGAATCGGGCCCCTGCTGGCCGACCTGCCGCTCGAGTGCATGCTCCTCGTCGACCAGCGCGCCGATGCGGCTGATCACCTCGGCGTCGTCCATGCCGGCGAGGCTACCGCGGGTCGTCGCAGCCCGGACACGCCCGATCGACCGCGATCACTCGCAGGTCTCGCCGGGCGGCGGTTCGCCCATGATGAACGGGTTGGCTTCGGTCGTGACCGTGGTTGTGGGTGATTCGGCCGCGGTCGTGGTGGTGCTGTCCCCGGCGGTCGTGCTGCTGCTGGCCGCGGGCTGTGCGGCTTGCGTGGTGGTCGTCGTCGCCTCTTCGGTGGGCGCCGGTTGGTCGTGCACGGTGGTGAAGTCGGCGCCCGCCACGACCACCACCTCGCCGTCACCCAGGTCGGGGTTCTCGACGAGCGCGGCCGGGCTGCTGAGGTAGCTGGCCACCAGCCGCCCGTAGTCGGCCTGGCCGGGGGCGTACTGGACCGCCGTGGTGGCGGCCGGCTCGGTCGTGTCCGGCTCGGTCATCTCGAACCCGACGCGCTGCAGGGCCCCGGAGATGTCCCGGGCGAAGCCCTCCTTGGTGGTGGCGTTGAGCACCGTGACGGTCGCCTGCACGGGGCTGAGCTGGCCGGGCGGCAGCCCCCGGAACACGTTCAGCGACTGCTGCGCGTTCCTCTCGTCCAAGAGCACCCGGTCCTCGTCCGGCGGATACGGAACGGTCGGCAGGTTGTAGGTCTCGAGCTTCTCGGAGTCGAACTCGCTGAAGTGATTGCCCAGGTCGATCATGTCGCGGACCCCGAGGTCCTTGTCGAAGCGCACCGTGTCCACCGCGATGTTCACGAGGTCGGTGACCCGGAGCGGATTGGACCGGACCTGGGAAAGGGCCTTGGCCAGCGCCCGGTGGACGAAGATCTGCTGGCGCTGCACGCGACTCAGGTCGGAGCGCGGATCTCCCTCCCAGCCAGCCGGCGTCATGATCTGGAGCTTGCGGGATCGCGCGAAGGCCAGCGCCGTCGCACCGTCGAGCTTCAGGCAGCCGGGCTGGTCGACGTGGAGGCCGGCAGCCCGGTCGCGCACCGGCGTCGGGAACCAGATCGACACGCCACCGACGTCGTCCACGACGCGCTGGAAGCTGTCGAAGTTGACCTCCACGAAGTGGTGGATCGGCACGCCGAAGTTCTGCTTGAGCGTGTCCTTGAGGTTCTGCTCGCCCTCCCCCTCACCGGGCCGGCTGTAGGCCGAGTTGATCATGCCGATCTCGCCGGTGTCGGCGATCGTCACCATCAGGTCGCGGGGGAACGACGTCAGCGCCAGCCGATCTGACTTGGGATCGACCCGGGCCACCATGATCGTGTCGGTGTTCCGGCTCGCCTGCCCCTCGCGGGTGTCGACGGCGACGATGAGGTAGTTCTCGGGCTCACCGGAGCGGGCCTGGTCGAGGCTCAGGTTGTCGACCCGGTTGATGCTGTTGTACTTGACGAGCACGTAGCCGCCCACGGACGCGCCCGCCAGGCACACCACCACGATCGAGACGAGCGCGGCGAGGATGACCCGCTGGCGCCACGAGCGCCGCCCCCGGACGCCGCCGGTGGTGTCCCGCTGCCCGTCTCCACGTGCGGCTCGGGGTTCGCGGCCCCCATCGCCGGGGCGACCCTGCTCACCGGGGGCACACGGGCCCTGGCGCGCGCGGTCCCACGCCGCAGGAGGAGGGCGCTGGCCCGGCGGCGGACCGGAGGCGCGCAGGTGCCGGGGATCGCGGGACATGACCGGACGAGGCTACCCGCCGGGCCGTCTCGAAAGTCGGCACACCACCGACCCGACGGCTGCCTGGTGGCCGACCTGTGCGGACTGCGCTCACGCTGCAAATTCCGTACGGTTTGGTGCCCACGTGCGGGCCGAACCGCTCGGCCTCCTACCGAATGGGGCTGCATAGAAGGCGCGCCACTAGCTTGCGGTTTGTGAGCGATGCACCGGCTCCCGCCGGCCCCCGCGAGCGCTGGACGGCGCAGTGGAAGGAGCTGTACGCCGAGGTCATCCAGACCGGCCTGTGCACCGGCTGCGCCGGCTGCGTCATCTCGTGCCCGCACGACGTCATCGGCTACGACCACGAACCCGGTGCTTACAAGCCCTTCCATCTCGAGGAGGAGCTGGGCCCCGACAACTGCATCCACGGGGAGAAGGGCTGCACGTCGTGCACCCGCGCCTGTCCGCGCTTCCAGGCCTGGGAGCCACAGGCGGACGAGCACCTGTTCGCCCGGGTCCGCCGGCCCGACGAGCTGTCCGGCATCTACCAGGACATCCTGCTGACGCGGGCATCGGACGAGATGGTGCACCGACTGGGCCAGGACGGCGGGCTCGTGTCGGCGCTGCTCATCTGGTCGCTCGAGAACGACTACATCGATGCCGCCCTCGTCTCCTACCTCGAGGGCGACGGCCACGAGTGGAAGGCGCGGCCAGGGGTCGCCGCCAGCAAGGAGGAGATCCTCGACAGCGCCGGCAGCCGGTACACGTACTCGGCGAACACGCTGGCGCTGGGCGAGGCGCTCGAGCGGGGCCACAGCCGCCTGGCGCTCGTCGGCATGTCGTGCCAGTCGTCGGTGCCACCCATCATGTGGAGCCGCAAGGTCGGCAAGGTCTCGAAGCCGTTCCTGTTCAACATCGGGCTGCTCTGCTCCAAGACGTTCGACGACTCGATCTTCGAGGAGCTGTTCTGGACCAAGTACGGGCTCGACAAGCGCGACATCGTGAAGATGAACATCAAGGGCGTGTTCCAGCTGTGGACGCGTGACGGCCGCTACTACGAGATCCCGCTCAAGGAGTGCCACGCCTGGACCCGCGAGGGCTGCACCTACTGCCCCGACTTCGCCGCCGAGCACGCCGACATCTCCACCGGCGGCATCGGCAAGGACAACGACTGGACGCTCACGATCGTCCGCACCGACCTGGGCCGGGAGATCATCAGCCGCATGATCGCCGACGGGTCGATCATCGCCCGCCCCGGGGACGACGATCCCGGCGCCATCGCGCTCATGCACAAGCTGTCGGCCAAGAGCCGCGAGCGCTGGCCCGGGTTCGCCGTCGACGACCCCCGAGGACCGGGCAACAACGGCAAGCGCGGCGCGAAGGCCCAGCCTGTGCAGGCGTGAGCGGCCCCGCGCGTGGACCCCGGACCGCTGCGTGACGCGCTGACCGTGGCGGTCGGCGTCGCCACCGGGGCGATGTCGGGCCTGTTCGGCATCGGGGGCGCCGTGATCTCGACCCCGGGGATCCGGGCGCTCGGTGCCTCCGCGGAGACCGCCATCGGCACGACGCTGCCGGCCATCATCCCGGGGGCGGCGAGCGGCACGCTGCGCTACGCCCGCGAGGGGCTGGTCGACGGATCGGCCGTGCTGGCCACGACGCCGGTCGGCATCGTCGCCGCCGTGGCCGGCGCGCTGCTCACGGAGGTCGTCCCCGGCAGGGGCCACGGGCTCATGCTGGCCACTGCAGCCCTGCTGGCCGTGAGCGGCGGCCGGATGATCCGCTACGGCGACCGGGCCGCCCGACGGCCGCCCGCCATCGCTTCGGAGCCGGCCGCCGAGGCCAACGCTCCGGGCGCCGAGACCGGCCGGGTCAGCGGCGACCTCGTGGTGGCCGTCGGCGATCGGCCCCACGGCCGGCCGACGAGGCTGCGGCTCGCAGCCGTCGGCACGCTGGCGGGCCTCCTGTCCGGCCTGCTGGGCATCGGGGGCGGAACGGTGATGGTCCCCGGCTTCACCCAGATCGCCGGGCTGCCGCTGAAGCGGGCCATCGCCACCTCGCTGGCGTGCGTGGGGATCTTCGCCGTGCCGGGCACGATCACCCACGCGCTCCTCGGCAACATCGATTGGCGGTTCGCGCTGCTGCTCACGGTGGGGATGATCCCCGGTGCCCGCCTCGGGGCGGCGCTCACAGTCCGGGCGGACGATCGCCGCCTTCAGGTGGTGGTGGGGGCGTTCCTGGGGGTGACCGCGGTCGTGTACGCCGCCGGTGAGATCGTCGCGCTCGGCTCCTGATCAGTCGGTCCACTAGAGGTCCGCGAGCTTGCGGGCCCGTCCGAGCACACCGTCGAACATGTCCTCCGTGAGCTTGCCGGTGAAGGTGTTCTGCTGGCTCACGTGATAGCTGCAGACGATCGCGCGCCCGTCGTCCAGCGCCAGCTCGACGCCGTGCCCGAACCGGGGTGGGCGTCGGAGCCCGAGGACACGGCAGAGCGCCTGATAGCCGAACTGTCCCAGCGGCAGGTACACCCGCAGGTTCGGCAGGAGCGCCAACTCGCGCTCGAGGAACGGGCGACAGCGGTCCCGCTCGTCCGGCGCCGGCTTGTTGGCGGGGGCGCGCAACGAACCGCGGCGGTGATCCAGGCGCCGTGGAGCGTGAGGCCGTCGTGCCGCTGCACGGCAGTCGGCTGGTTCGCGAACCCGGTCCGCCACAGGGCGGCGTAAAGGAAGTCACCGGACCGGTCGCCCGTGAACATCCGTCCCGTCCGGTTGGCGCCGTGGGCGGCGGGCGCCAGTCCGACGAGGGCGACACGGGCGCCGGGGTCGCCGAACCCGGGGACGGGCCGCGCCCAGTACTCCTGGTCACGAAAGGCCGCCCGCCGATCGCGGGCCACCTGCTCGCGCCACGCCACCAGGCGCGGGCAGGCCCGGCAGCTCGTGATCTCCCGCTCCAGGGCGTCCAGGGTTGGCGGGCTGCCGGGACCGACATCATCCACAGGTGCCGACGATAGGTTGCAACGACATGACCAGGGCCCGAGCCGACCGAGCGGAGCGAGCACCACGCGCCAGCGGCCCGCGGACCGACCGGCGGACCGGTGGCCGGCGCAAGCCGCCGGCTCCGACCGTGGTGCTGCTCGTGCGCCATGGCTCCACGGCGACCACGGGTACGCAGCTCCCTGGCCGGGCCAATGGCCTGCACCTGTCGGACGCGGGGCGGGCCCAAGCCGAAGCGGTGGCCACCCGCATCGCCGCCCTGGCGTCGACCAATGGGCGCAAGCGTCGCGGTGTCGCGGCGGTGTACAGCTCACCCCTGGAGCGCACTCGTGAGACCGCGACGCCGATCGCCGACGCCACCGGCTGCCAGGTGGACGTCGACGACGGCCTTCTGGAGCTCGACATCGGCGATTGGACCGGGCTCGACCTCAAGGCGGCCCGCAAGCGCCCGGAGTGGTCCACCATCCAGCGCTACCCCAGCGGCTTCACGTTCCCGGGCGGCGAGTCCTTCGTCGACATGCAGGCCCGCATCGTCGCCTGCGTCGAACGGCTGCGATCCGCCCATCCCGGCGAGACGATCGTGGCGGTCTCCCACGCCGACCCCATCCGTGCCGCCGTCGCCCATGCGATGGGCACGCACCTCGACCTGTTCCAGCGCGTCGTGATCTCGCCGTGCTCACTGACGGCCATCGCCTATGGCGCCGGCGGGCCCATGGTGCTCACGGTGAACTCCGGCGCCGACAGCGGCGCGGCGCTGGCGCCGTCCTGACATGTCCGAGTCGTATGACTTCCCGAAGGCCGAGATCTTCTGGCCCGGCGCCGAGGGCCCACCCGGCCAGCGGATCTTCTTCCTCGCCGGCGGAGCCGACGGGGAGCTGGTGTACCTGCGGTGCGAGAAGCAGCAGGTCGCCGCGCTCGGTGAGTACCTGCTGGCCCTCTTGGAGGACTTGTCGCCGGAGGTCGAGCCCGTCGAGGGCCACGGGAAGGTCACGCCGCTGCCCTTCGACTGGGACGTCGGCTCGATCGGCGTGAAGTACGACGAGCCCGAGGAGCGGATCGTCGTGGTCCTCGAGGAGCTGACCGGCGAGGACGAGACTCCGGCTACCGCACGCTTCTGCTTCACGCTGGCGCAGGCGGCCGGGTTCGCCCGCTTCGCCCTCGAGCTGGTGGCCCAGGGCAGGCCGAACTGCGGCTTCTGCGGCCAGCCCATCGACGCCGACGGCCACGCATGCCCCCGGATGAACTGATGAGGGCAGATTCGGCGGATGACGGACGTGACGCGGACCGGGCGACCGGCCGGCGCATGAGCGACCGGCGGAATCCGTCCTCACCGGCCGGGGACGCCATGGACCTGCTGCGCTGCGGGCAGGTCGAGGTGCTCGGCCGCATGCCGTGGAGCTCGAACACCACCCTGCTGGTCGAGGTCCACAGCGGTGCCGACTGCCTGCGGGCCGTCTACAAGCCCCGCCGGGGGGAACGCCCGCTCTGGGACTTCCCCGATGGCCTCGACCACCGCGAGGTCGCGGCCTACGAGCTGTCGGCGTGGCTGGGATGGGGCATCGTGCCGGAGACCGTCCTGCGCGCCGACGGGGGTCTCCCGTTCGGGGTCGGCTCGCTGCAGCGGTTCGTGGCCTTCGACCCCGAGCAGCACTACTTCACGCTGGTCGATGACGAGGCGCACCACGACGCCCTCCGCACCATCTGCTGCTTCGACCTCGTCGCCAACTCGGCCGACCGCAAGGGCGGGCACTGCCTCGCCGGCGAGGACGGCCGCCTGTGGGCCGTCGACAACGGCCTCACCTTCCATTGCGACACCAAGCTCCGCACGGTCATCTGGGAGTTCGGGGGCCAACCGATACCCGACCACCTGGTCGCGGACCTCCGGCGCCTGGCCGAGGAGGGCCCGCCCCCTGCGCTCGAGGCTCTGCTGAGCCCGGCGGAGCGCAGGGCGGTCGTGCGCCGCGCCGCCGCAGTGGCCGGCCGTGCCGCCTTCCCGGTCGACCATTCGGGCCGGCGCTATCCCTGGCCACTCGTCTGACGAATCCTGCCGCGGATCTGGTTGCGCCAGCTACCAATCTCGCGGCAGGAACGGTCAGGTCTCAGCTCTCGGCGTCAGCCCCCATGTCGGCATCGCCCGAACCCTCGGCATCACCGTTGCCGGCGGCGGCCGGGAGCCGGGCGAGCTCCTCGGGTGGGCGCCGGTCGAGCCACTCGCGGAACTGCCGCGACGTCAGCGGTGGGCAGACGATGAAGCCCTGCGCGAGGTCGCACCCGAGCTTCACGAGCAGGTCCCAACCCTCGCGCGACTCCACCCCCTCAGCGACGGTCACCAGGCCCAGGTCACGGCCCAGGGCTAGGACCGAGCGGGCGATGGCCCGGTCGCTGTCGTCGACGGTCATGCTGGCGATGAACGATTTGTCGATCTTGATCTCGCCAATGGGCAGGCGCCGGAGGTGGGCGAGCGACGAGTAGCCGGTGCCGAAGTCATCGCAGGACAGGCACACGCCCAGCTCCGCGAGGCCGCCCAGGACGTGCAACGAACGCTGCGACTCGCTCATCACCATGCTCTCGGTCAGCTCGAGGGTGAGCGCCTCGGGGGGCACGCCGCTCTCCTCGACGGCGCCACTGACGTCGTCGACCAGGTGCAGGTCGAGCAGGTTGCGGGCCGACAGGTTGACCGCCACCGACAGTTCGAGGCCCAGATCCCGCCAGGCGCGGCACTGGCGCAACGCCTTGCGCATCACCGTCATCGTCAGCGATCGGATGTCGCCCGTGTGTTCGGCGATGGTGATGAACTCGTCGGGCTTCACCCGTCCAAGGCGGGGGTGGTTCCACCGCACCAGCGCCTCCGCGCCCCGCACGATGCTGGTCGCCAGCTCCACCTTGGGCTGGAAGCACACGTCGAGGTCGTCGCTCTCGAGCGCCTCCCGCAGGTCGGCGCCCAGCGCCAGGCGGCGCGGGGTGGCGGGGTCGTGCACCGGGTCGTACATCTCCCAACCGCTGCGGTGGCGGCGGGCGGTGTCGGCCGCGATGTGGGCCCGCTGCATGAGCGAGTGGCCGTCGATCGCCTGCTCGGGGTAGACGGCGACGCCGACGTTGACGCCCAGCGCCAGGAGCACACCCTCGGACTGGAAGGGGGGATCGAAGCCGGCGATGAGCAGGCGGGCGGCCGCCACGACCTCCTCCGTGTCGGCCACGTCGGGCAGGACCACGGCGAACTGCTCGCTGCCCACGCGCCCCAACGTCGCCGACTCCGGCAGCAGGCTGTGCATCCGGCCACTGGCCTGGACGAGCAGGCCGTCGGCGCTCTGGTGGCCGAACGCGTCTACCACCTGGGTGAACGAGTCGAGGTCGATGACGATGAATCCGACCCGCCCCCGCTCGGCGTACGCCGCCTGGAGCGCAACATCCAGCGCGTCGCTGAGTTGGGCGTGGTTGGGCAGGCCGGTCAGCGGGTCGTGGAGCGCCTGGTGGGCCCGGTCCGCCGCCTCGCGCTCGAGGACCATGAACAGCAGCCCGTTCTCGATGGCCATCGACGCTTGAGCGGCCAGGTCCCCGAGCAGCCGCGTGTGGTTGTCCCCGAAGTGGGACGCCGCCTTGCGCCGGGCCTGCGTGACCACGAGCGCACCGAACACGGACCCGTTGGCCCGAGTGATCGGGGCCGCCAGCGCCGCCACCGACGTGCGCGCCCGGAGCCAGGCCGGGGACAACGGCTCGACCTCGAACCGCCGAGGTGTCCCGTCGGGGATGACGGCGCGCAGGTCGCCGTGGAGCTCGACCACCGAGATGCATTCCTCGCCGCGGCCGCCGGCACCCAGCGTGAACCGCCGACCCGGATCGCCCGGAGCCACCGTCTCGATCAGCAACACGGCGTCGTCGGCGTTGAGGAGTGAGCGGGCACCGCCGAGCACCGAGGACGCGATCTGGGCCATGTCGATCGACCGCACCACGGTCTTGGTGAACTCGTGCAGCGCCTCGAGCCCGCGTCGTCGCTCGTAGAGCCGGGAGTAGACGCGGTTGGACGTGATGCACGCCAGCACGATGGCGATCAGCAGCAGCTCGACCGACGTGTGGTCCCAGAGGGCGAGCGCCAGGCCGATGCCGATGGCGGCGTTGAGGACGCCGGCCGGCAGGTCGCTCTTCGCCAGCACGAGCATCCCCCGCCACCCCGGGAGGCTCCGCGTCACGGTGGCGATCAGCGCCGCCAGGGCCACCAGCGCCACCACGTACGACGTCAGCAGTGCCAGCGCCAGCGCCACGGCGCCCCGGGTGCTCACCAGCTCGGCGCCGCCGAGCACGCCGCGGACCACGACGATCGCCCCGACGGTCTGCGCCAACTGCGCGCCGAGCTCGTAGGCCGCCTCGGCCGGCCGTCGCTGGCGCAGGACCAGGAGCACGATCACCACGGCCAGCAACCGGGCGAGCACGAGCGTGGTGGGCTCGGCGTAGATGAGCCCCGCGGCCAGTGGAACCTGGGCGGCGGTGAAGCCGTACTGCTCGCCCTGCCGGCGCTCGACCCGCAGTGCGAACACCTCGCACGCCCCGAAGGCGATGAACAGCCACAACCACCCGAGATCGAGCGGCGAGTGGGCGATCGTGCCGTCGCCGGCGGACGTCACCATGAGCACCACGGTGGCGATTGCGGACAGCGCGACGGCCACCACGACCATGGCGTTCTCGCCACGACGGGACCCGTCGACCGTCACCCTCGCCTCCCCGCTGCCGCTAGGCCCGCCCGGGCACGGTGCCTTACGGCGTCACGCAGGTCAAGGGTTCGGAGCGAATTTCGGGTCGCGTCCCAGCCACCTCCCAGCCGGCTCCCAGGTGAGGAAGGGCCTGCTCAGCCGTTCCCCTGCCCGCCCGGCGGGCCGAGCACCCGATCAAGATAGGGGTTCGCGAAGCGGCCCTCGGGATCGAGCCGGGCGCGGACGCGCTGGAAGTCGTCCCACCGCGGGTAACGGGGGGAGAGGGTTTCGGCCCGCTGGAAGTGCAGCTTGCCCCAGTGGGGCCTACCGCCGTAGCTGTCCATGATCCGTTCCACACCGGTGAAGTACGCGTCGTACGGCGTGCCCCGGTAGACGTGCACGGCGATGTAGCCGGTCTCGCGGCCGTGCGCCGTCGACAGCGGGATGTCGTCGGCCGCCACCACCCGGACCTCGACCGGGAAGCTGATCTGCATGCCCATCTCGTCCACCAGCCGGCGCACGCGGTTGAGCGCCTCGGGGAGCGCCTCGCGGGGGATCCCGTACTCCATCTCCCAGAACCGCACCCTGCGAGGACTGGTGAACACCCGATCGGACCGGTCCACGTAGTCGAGGCGGCCGGTGTTGGGGATGGTCTTGGCCAGGCGGGGGATGAGCGACGGCCGCCAGCGACCCACCCGGCACAGCGCGCCGAAGGCGTAGTTGTTGAGCGCCATGTCGTCGATCCACTCGCGCGCACGCGGGCGGGGCCTGGCGGGCTCGTCGGTGCGCTGGTTCCGCTTCGTCAGCGCCCACCGTGTGTGCGGCACCCAATAGAACTCGTAGTGGTCGTTGGCGGACACGAGCCCGTCGAGGTCGGCCAGCACCTCCTCGACCGGCACCGGTTCCTCCACGGCGTGCACGCGAAACGCCGGGACGCACTGCAGCGTCACGGTCGACACCAGTCCCAGCGCCCCGAGACCCACGCGCGCGGCGTCGAGCACGTCGGCGTTCTCGGACTCGGTGCACGCGAGAACCGAGCCGTCGGCGGCGACCAGGCGCAGGCCGACGATCTGCGCCGAGAGGTTGCGGAACCGCAGGCCGGTCCCGTGTGTCGCGGTCTGGGTGGCGCCGGCAACGGACTGCTGGTCGATGTCGCCCATGTTCTCGAGGGCGAGGCCCCGGGCGTCCAGCTCATCGGACAGCCGGTGGAGGGCGATCCCCGCCTCCACCGTCACACGGCCGGCGGCGACGTCGTGCTCGAGGACCCGCCCGTAGCCACCGAGGTCGACCAGGACGCCGTCGGTGCAGGCGATCGAGGTGAAGGAATGGCCGGCGCCGACCGCCTTGACCCGCTGCCCGTTGGCCCCCGCCTGCTTCACGAGGTCCACCAGCTCGGCCTCGGTCGTGGGCCGCCGGATCTCCACAGGCGCGCACACCTGGTTGCGCCCCCAGTTGGTCCAGCTCGATCGGTCGCTGAGGCGGGTCGTGGCTCGATCCGTGGTGGCGGCGCACATGGCCCGCCAGGCTAGGACGCTTGAATCACCGCTGGCGCCGAGCGCGGCCGCACGGTACGCCTTTGCCATGAAGTGGCGCCGGACAAAGAGCGAGCACGTCGACGACATGCGCGGTGCGGGCGGCATCGGGCGTGGCATGGGCGTGCCGCTGGCGGCCGGCGGTGGGCTGATCGGGATCATCGTCCTCCTGATCGCCGTGCTCAGCGGGGGCGGCGGCGGGCTCGGCAGCATGATCGAGCAGATGCCCGGAGCGGTCCCCGACGCATCGTCGTCCAACGAGGTCGCCAACGAGGCCCAGTCCGAGGAGGCCGACTTCGTCGAGTTCCTGGCCGAGGACACGCAGGCCGTCTGGGCCGCCGAGTTCCAGAAGACCGGGCGGCAGTACCAGTACGCCCGGCTCAACATGTTCACGGGCCAGGTAAACACCGGCTGTGGTCCGGCGACGTCGGCGGTGGGGCCCTTCTACTGTCCGGCCGACGCGGACGTGTACATCGACCTCGACTTCTTCCGTGAGTTGAGCGGCCGGTTCGGCGCCCCCGGCGACTTCGCGCAGGCGTACGTGATCGCGCACGAGATCGGCCACCACGTGCAGAACCTGCTGGGCATCAGCGACGAGGTGCGGCAGCGCCAGCAGGCGGCCAGCTCGCAGGCCGAGGCGAACCAGTGGTCCGTCCGGCTGGAGCTCCAAGCCGACTGCCTCGCCGGCGTCTGGGCGCACTCGGTCTACGCCCGCGGCGACCTCGAGCCGGGCGACATCGAGGAGGGCATGGCCGCGGCCGAGGCGGTCGGCGACGACCGGATCCAGGAACAATCCGGCATGACGGTCGACCCCGAGACCTGGACACACGGCTCGTCGGCCCAGCGCGAGCATTGGTTCGACCGCGGCTTCGAATCCGGCGAGAGCTCACAATGCGACACGTTCAGTTGAGTTCGGTTCGCAACCGGAGGGTGCGAACCGAGACTTTGGCCGCCGCCTGCCGGCGGCGTCGATCTCCTGTCGCTCGACCGGCCAAGCCGGATCGAGCGACGGCGGGGGGCTCCGGCAGGAGCCTCTGCCCCCCGCACCCCCCACCGCCGGTTGCGAACCGACGCGTCAGCGGTTCTGGAGGGCCTCGAGGAGCTTCGGGAGGACCTTGTGGACGTCGCCGACGATGCCGAGGTCCGCGACCGAGAAGATCGGGGCCTCGGGGTCCTTGTTGATGGCGATGATGTTCTTCGAGCCCTTCATGCCCACCAGGTGCTGGGTAGCGCCCGAGATGCCGGCCGCGATGTAGACCGTCGGCTTCACGACCTTCCCGGTCTGGCCCACCTGGTAGCTGTAAGGCACCCACCCGGCGTCCACGATGGCCCGTGAC
The DNA here is from genome assembly GCA_963756425.1 of uncultured bacterium. Taxonomy (GTDB): domain Bacteria; phylum Actinomycetota; class Acidimicrobiia; order Acidimicrobiales; family VFJN01; genus DASQUK01. The sequence goes on from CAVWNW010000003.1 coordinate 349,689, forward strand.
GCGCCCGGCGCCGCCTTGAGCGCCTTTGCCAGCTGCTCGATCATCTCGTACTTGCCGGCCTCGCCCAGGCCCCGCCCGCCCGAGACGACGATGTCGGCCTCGTCGAGCTTGGGGCCCGTCGCCTCCTCGACATGGCGGTTCAGCACCTTGGCCGTGCCAGGCTCGGTGACCTCGACGGTGGCCACCTCCGCCGCGCCGCCGCCCGACGGCTCGGCCGTGAACGACTTGGGCCGGAACAGGGCGATATAGGGGGCGCCGGCCGTGAACCGGGTGCGCACCAGCTTGGTCCCGCCGAACACCGGCGTGGTCACGACCACCGCGTCGCCGTCGACCGCGATCTCGACGTTGTTCGTGAGGACCGGCTTGTCGAACGCCACCGACAGGCGGCCGGCCACGTCGCGGCCGTCGTAGGTGGTGCCGATCATGATGAGGTCCGGGGCGTTGCCGTCGGCCGCCTGCTTGGCGATAGCCGAGGCGAGCGGCTCGCCGGGCAGGCTGCCCCCCAGGTCGCCGGTGGCGTACACCTTGGTGGCGCCGTGGGCCCCGAGAGTCTCGGCGATCGCATCGGCGTCGCCGCCGCCATACACGGCCTCGACCGTGTCGCCCAGCTCGCGGGCCTTCGTCAGCATCTCGAGCGTGATGGGGGCGACCTTGCCGTCCGTGGCCTCCGCGAGGACCCAGATGCGGTTCAGAGCCATTGCGTCAATCGTCTCCTACGTGTCCGTGCGGCGAAATCGACCCTCAGATGACCTTGAGGTTCTCGAGGAAGGCGACGATCTTGGCGTAGCCCTCGCCGTCGTCCTCCACGATCTCCCCGGCCTCGCGGGCCGGCGCCTCGTCCACGGTCACGATCTCCTGACCGGCGCCGGCCGAGCCCACGGTGGCCGGGTCGATGCCCAGGTCGGCGAGCGTCAGCTGATCGACCGGCTTGGACTTGGCGGCCATGATCCCCTTGAAGCTCGGATAGCGGGGCTCCACGACGCCGGCCGTCACCGACACGACCGCCGGCAGGGGGGCCTCCACCTCGTCGTAGCCGAGCTCGGTCTGGCGCTGGACCTTCACCGTGCCGTCGGCCACCTCGACGTGCTTGGCGAACGTGACCGACGGCCGGCCCAGCAGGGCGGCCACCTGCTCCGGGATCGTCCCGGTGTAGCCGTCGGTCGACTCGGTGGCGGTCAGGACCAGGTCGGCCTCGGCCCGCTCTATCGCCTTGGCCAGCACCTTGGCGGTGTCGAGCGCACCCGCGCCGGACAGCGCGTCGTCGGAGACCAGGATCGCCTTGGCGGCACCCATGGCCAGCGCGGTCCGCAGCCCCGAGGTCTCGTTGTTGGGGGCCATCGAGACCAGCGTGACCTCGCCGCCACCCGACGCATCGGCGAGCTGGAGACCCATCTCGACGCCGTAGCTGTCGGACTCGTCGAGGATCAGCTTGCCGCTGCGGTCGAGCGTGTTGTCGGCCTCGAGCTTCCCGGGCTCGGCGGGGTCCGGGATCTGCTTCACGCACACGACCACGTTCATGGGCAGCCATGCTGCCCGCCGTTTCGCGGGGTGACCAAATCCCCCCCGCCTCCATCCGGGTAGGTTCCCGGCCGCAATGAAGCTGCTCCTGCTGGTCAACGAATCGGCGTCGTCGGTGACGCCGCGCAGCCGCGTGGTGATCCAGAAGGCCCTCGCGGCCGACCACGACGTGACCCTGGCGGAGACGAGCCGCCGCGGCCACGCGACCCGCCTGGCGCAGGGCGCGGCCGCCAACGGCATCGACGTCGTCGTGGTCCTGGGCGGCGACGGGACACTCAACGAGGCCGCCAATGGGCTGGCCCGCACCGCCTGCGCGCTGGCGCCCCTTCCGGGTGGGTCGACCAACGTGTTCGCCCGCACGATCGGCCTGCCCAACGACCCGATCGAGGCGACGGGCGTGCTGCTCGACGCGTTGGCCCGGCGCTCCATCCGGCGGGTGGGCCTGGGATCGGTGAACGGCCGCTACTTCCTGTTCCACACCGGCGTGGGCTTCGACGCCGCCGTGGTGGAACAGGTCGAGCGTCGCGAGGGGATCAAGCGCTACGCCGGGCACCCGCTGTTCGTCTTCGCCGGCCTCGACACGTGGATCCGCCACTACGACCGCAGCCGGCCCCGGTTCGCGGTGCACCACGCGGACGGCACGGTGATCGACGATGCGTACCTGACCATCGTGCTCAACACCAACCCCTACACGTACCTGGGCAACCGGCCGCTGAACCTGGCGCCCGAGGCCACCCTCGACCGGGGCCTGGCGTCGGTCACGCTCCGCACGATGGCCTTCGCCCGGACCATGCGCATCATCGCCTCCGCGCTAGGCAGCGGCTCGGTCCTGCGGCGCAGCCGCTGGGTGGACCACCGGACCGACCTGGCGGCGCTGAGCGTGCGGGCGTACGGGCCGGTCCCCTATCAGGTCGACGGCGATCACCTGGGCGACACCGAGCAGCTGGACTTCCGCCACGAGCCGGAGGTGCTCGATCTGGTCCTGCCGTGAGCGTGATGCCCACATCGCGAGGCAATGGTTTCCGCGCGACCGAGCCCGAGGCCATGGGTTCCGTACGTGGAACCTATGACTCGCCCTGCCCGGCGTGGAACCTATGACCTCGGGTTCGACCCGTGCCCGGGCCGCCGGCCGAGCGCCGCCAGGGCCACGTCGGGGACGTCGGTGACGATGCCGTCGACGCCGGCCTCGTTCGCCAGCCAGCGGATGCGGTCGGGCTCGTTGCATGTCCAGGCGTTGACCGCCAGCTCCTCGTCGTGGGCCCGTTCCACCAGCCCCTGCGTCACCAGGGCGTGATGGGGGTGGAGGGCCCGGTGACCGTGGTCCACCGCCTCGGCGATGACCTGCGCACCGTCGTCGGGCCCTACGACCGCGACCAGCCAGGCGGTGACCAGGTCGGGGGCCAGCTCCCGGGCGCGGTCGACCGTGGGCAGGTGGAAGCAGGAAACGACGTACCGCTCTCGCGCTGCCGCCGGACGCGCCGCCAGTGCCTCGACGACGCTGTCGACGATTCCCAGCGACTCGTCGAAGTCGCTGTCGAGCGGCCAGTTCTTGATCTCGACGTTGACCAGCGCCAGCCCGTCGCAGGCGTCGAGGACCGCTGGCAGCCTGGCGATCCCGTCGGGCAGCTCGCCGGCCGCCAGGTCGAGCAGCCTCCGGCCGTCGTCCAGCGTCGGATCGTGATGGACGGCCAAGGCACCGTCGGAAAGCCGGCGCACGTCGAGCTCGACGCCGTCGGCGCCGACCTCCCGCGCCGCCCTGAACGCCGCCACGGAGTTCTCGGGCGCCAACCCGGCGGCCCCCTTGTGCCCGATCACCAACGTCACGAACCCATCTTTCGCGGTGGAAAAAAGTCCTTGCCGAGCAAGTCAACTCCCAGTATCGTTGCGCCGTCGCAGCCACACGCATCTCGTGAAGCATCGCGGTGGCATGTGAAACGCATCACAAACTCGGTGACCCAATCCGCCGTGGAGGTCCCGTGGCCCTGACGCAGAGCCGCAGCATCAACCTGTCCATTGAGAACGACGACTGGCGCGAGCACAGCGCCTGCCGTGACACCGATCCCGACCTCTTCTTCCCGGTCGGCACCACCGGACCCGCGAT
>CAVWNW010000004.1:0-344747 GCA_963756425.1 uncultured bacterium
TGCTCCACAGTCAGACGATCCGGCACGGCACCGCCCCCTTTGCAGTCATGGCGTGACGATGGGGCAGGGGCCGGCCGTCGTCATCCACGCACACGCACCAGTTCCTTGGCGAGTGGCTCTTCCCAGCCGCGATGGAGAGCGGGATACGTACTGTGTAGCCGATGACGATGCCATTGCGGCCGTCATCCGCGTGTTGAGTCCGGCCGTGATGCTCAGGGCTGGAGGATCACCTTGCCGGGGATCCTCTCGGTCGACTTGGCCATGAACGCCTCGCGGGCGTCGGCGAGCGGGTAGACGGCGCCGACCTGCGGGCGGAGTTGGCCGGCATCGACCAGGCCAGCCAGCTCGACGAGCTGGGCACCGCTGGGCTCGCGGACGAAGTGGAGCGCCCGGATGTCCTCTCGGTCGGTGGGCGGGGGGGCGCAGACCGACACCAGGGTGCCGCCGGGCCTGAGGATCGCCGCCGATCGGGCGAGCACATCGCCGCCGACCGTGTCCAGGACGACGTCCGCCTGTCCGATGGCGTCCTCCCAGCGGTCCTGCTCGAGGTCGACGAAGCTGTCGGCGCCGGCCTCCATCGCGCGCGACCGGGCGCCGCTGCGACCCGTGCCGATCACGTGGGCGCTAGCGGAGCGGGCGAGCTGCACGGCGACCGACCCGACGGCACCGCCGGCCCCGTGGATCACCGCGGTCTGCCCGGCGGCCAGCTGGCCATGATCGAACAGCGCTTGCCAGGAGGTGAGCCCGGCCTGGGGGATCGCTGCGGCATGCACGTGATCGATCGTCGTCGGCTTCGGCGCCATATCGCGGGCTTCGATGGCGATGAGCTCGGCCGCGGCCCCGTTGCGGTAGCCGTCGATGAGGCCGTAGACCTCGTCGCCCACCGCCACGCCGGCGGTCCCGTAGCCGAGGGCGACGACCACGCCGGAGAACTCGTGAGCCGGGATGATCGGCGCCCGATCCCGCCCCGCCCGGTCGGTCCAGAGCGGCCACTGCAACTCGGTGGGGGTGAAGCCGGCGGCGTGGACCTTCACGAGCGCGTCGCCGACGGCCGGCACCGGATCGGGTGCATCCTCGTAGACGATCCCGTCGATCCCTTCGAAGCCGACCGGCTCGTGGACTCTGGCGGCCTTCATCGTGAACTCTCCATCGCATCTGCTCCTCTGTCACATCGGTGATGTTCCTGCGGTCACTGCTATGACACGGGGTTACGAGGGAATGTGACCGATGGACGAGAGCGACTGGCTGACCGACCGGTTCCAGGAACACCGGGCGCACCTTCGGGCCGTGGCCTACCGAATGCTCGGCTCGCTCAGCGAGGCCGACGACGCCGTCCAGGAGGCATGGCTGAGGCTCAACCGCGCCGACACCAGCGACGTCGAGAACCTGGGTGGCTGGCTCACGACGGTGGTCTCGCGCGTGTGCCTGAACCGGCTGCGTTCCCGCTCGTCCCGGCGCGAGGAGTCGCTGGATGATGTGTACGTGCCCGACCCGATCGTGCGGCGCGAGGACGACCTCGACCCAGAGCACGAGGCGGAGCTGGTCGACTCGGTCGGCCTCGCTCTGCTGGTGGTCCTCGAGACGCTGGCGCCCGCGGAGCGCCTGGCGTTCGTCCTGCACGACATGTTCGCCGTGCCCTTCGAGGAGATCGCCAGCATCGTGGGGCGGTCCCCGGCAGCGGCCCGGCAGCTCGCCAGCCGGGCGCGCCGCCGGGTCCAGGGCGCGGCCACACCGGACGTGAACCTGGCGCGCCAGCGGGAGGTGGTGGACGCCTTCTTCGCCGCCGCCCGCGGCGGCGACTTCGATGCGCTCGTCGCCGTGCTCGACCCGGACGTCGTCCTGCGCTCCGACGGCGGCGTGGCGCGTCCGAGCGTCTCGGTAGTGGTCCGGGGCGCCGAGACCGTGGCCAGCCGCGCGCTCATGTTCACGCAGCTGTCGCCGTTCGTGCGGCCAGCCGTCATCAACGGTGTCGCCGGGGTCGTCGTGGCCCCTGGTGGCCGTCCCGTGTCGATCATGGCCTTCACCGTGAGGGGCGGCCGGATCGTCGAGATCGACTCGATCGGCGACCCCGAGCGCCTGCGCCAGCTCGACCTGCCGGTCTGGGAGGCCTGATCCTTAGTCGTCGTCGAACACGTCCAGGAACGTCGCCGTCGTTCGCCGCACGTCGCGACCTGAGGTCTGGAGCTAGGCGACGAGCACCGCGGCCCCGGTGAGCCGGTCGTTGGCCAGGTCGGCGAGCGCCCGGTCGGCCGCATCGAGCGGGTAGGGCGTGACGGTCACCTGCAGGCCGAGGCGCGCCGCGAGCGCCAGGAACTCCTCGCCGTCGGCCCGCGTGTTGGCGGTGACACTTCGCACCTGCCGTTCCTGGAACAGGTGGGTCTCGTAGTTCAGCGGCGGCACATCGGTGAGGTGGATGCCGGCGATCGCCAGCGTGCCACCGCGATCGAGGGCGGCCATGGCGGTCGGCACCAGGTCGCCAACGGGTGCGAACAGGATGGCGCCGTCGAGCGGCTCGGGGGGCGGGGCGTCGGCCGGCCCTGCGGAGTGCGCGCCCAGGTCGAGTGCGAGCTGGCGGGCGGCCGCCGCCCGGGTCATGACGTGCACCGTGGCGCCCTGGGCCAGGGCGACCTGCGCGGCGAGGTGCGCCGACGCCCCGAAGCCGTAGATGCCGAGGCGGCCTCCCGGAGGCAACTCCGCCCGTCGCAGCGCCCGGTAACCGATGATGCCGGCGCACAGCAGTGGCGCGGCGTGCACGTCGTCGAAGCTGTCGGGGAGCTCGTAGGCGTACGCCTCGTCGACCACCGCCCATTGGGCGTAGCCGCCATCCGCGTCCCACCCCGTGAAGCGCGGATCGATGCAGAGGTTCTCCTGGCCCCGCCGACACCAACGGCACCGCCCGTCCGTGTGGCGCAGCCAGGCGATCCCGGCCCGCTGGCCCAGCTGGAACCGGTCCGCGCCGGGGCCGAGGGCGTCGACGGTGCCGACGACCTCGTGCCCCGGGACGGTCGCCGGCCGATGGGGCGGCAAGTCGCCCTCGGCCAGGTGGAGGTCCGTCCGGCACACGCCGCAGGCGATGACCCGGACGCGGATCTCGCCGGGACCCGGTTCGGGGACGGGACGGTCCACTGCCACGAGGGGGCCCGTGGCGATCGGGCCCGGCGATTCGACGACCCACGCCTTCATGGCTCCTCCCTGCGCTCTAGCCGTTCTGTGCGGTGACCTCATTCTGGATGGACCGGGCCACGCCGAGGAACTAGGCACCGGTCCATGGTGACGATCGAGCAGGTCCGGGAGCTGGCCGTCACGCTTCCCCGGACCGAGGAGGCCCTGGTCAGGGACCGGGTCAAGTTCCGCGTCGGGCGGATCGTCTACATCGCGTTCTCCCGGGACGAGACCCTCATGGGATTCGCGTTCCCCAAGGAGGAGCGCCAGGCGCTGATCGATTCCGAGCCCCACAAGTACCTCATGCCGAAGCGCTCCGATCAGCGGTACAACTGGGTGGTCGTCCGGCTCGAGGCGATCGACGACGTGGAGATGCGGGAGATCGTGCTCGATGCCTGGCGCATGGTCGTTCCCAAACGGGTTGCCGCTGAGCGTCTCGGAGACTGACGCTGCGGGCGCCTGCCGATAAGCGGGTCGTGGCCGGTGGCCGATCCAGGCACAATCCTCGGGTGATGGATGCTCAGGTCCTGGCCGACGCCGGCGTGTCGACCCGCGAGGCCGACGTGCTCTCGGGTGTTGCCGAGCACCTCACCAACGCCGAGATCGCCGCTCGCCTGTACATATCCGTGCGGACGGTCGAGAGCCACGTGTCCTCGCTGCTCCGCAAGCTCGGCGTCGCCGACCGCCGCGAGCTCGCCAGCTACGCCGCTGAGCTCGCCGCCCAGCCGGCGGGCTCCCCCGGGCTCGGCGGCGCCGCCACCGTGGCCCCGCCCCGGCCGCTGGCGCCGGCGATCCCCACGCCGCTCACGTCCTTCGTGGGCCGGGCGGCCGAGCGGGAGGCGCTGGCCGCGGCCATCGCCGCGCACCGGCTCGTGACCGCCGTCGGTCCGGGCGGCGTGGGCAAGACCCGGCTCGCAATCGCGGTCGCCGCCGAGACCGTCGACGCCGCCGACGCGGTCTGGTTCGTCGACCTGGTCCCGATCTCCGATCCCGCCATGGTGGCGGCCGCCGTGGCTGCGGTCCTGGGCGTGGCGGAGCGTCCGGGCGGCACCATCGACGACGCGGTCCTCGCCCGCCTCGGCCGGTCGGAGGCGCTGATCGTGCTCGACAACTGCGAGCACCTGGTCGACGGCGTCGCCGTGTTCGTGGAGCGGCTCCTGGCCACGTGCCCGCAGGCCCGAGTGCTGGCCACCAGCCGCACGCGCCTCATGCTGCCGTTCGAGCACGTCTTCCCGGTTCCTGGCCTGTCGCTGCAACCCGACGATGGCGGGTCCGCCGACGCGGTGGCGCTCTTCCTCGAGCGAGCCCGCGCGGCCGCCGGGTTCGAGCCGGGCCCAGGCGACATGCCCCGCATCGCCAGCGTGTGCCGCTCGCTCGACGGCATGGCGCTCGCCATCGAACTGGCCGCGGCCCGCCTCGGCACGCTGGGGCTCGACGGCGTCGAGTCGGGGCTGGCCGACGCGCTCCGGATGCTGGCGGGTGGCTCACGGCTCGACGAACGGCACAGCTCCCTCCGCTCGACGATCGACTGGAGCTACGCCCTGCTCGAGCCGCCCGAACAGGCCCTGCTACGGCGGGTGTCGGTCTTCGCGGCCCCGTTCACGGTCGAGGCCGCCGGCCAGGTGGCCGGGTTCCCGCCGGCCGACGTGGGCTTGGCGGACGGGCTCGCCCGGCTGGCCGACAACAGCCTCGCCATTGCCCGACCCGGCTCCGAGACCCGCTATCGGGTGCTCGAGACGATTCGCCAGTACGGCGTCGATCAGCTCGAGCAGGTCGGCGAGCTCGAGGACGTGCGGGCCCGGCAGGTGCTCTGGTGTCTGGCGACGGCCGAGGAGCTGGTGGGGCAGGCGGACGACGACGTCCAGGACTTCGTCTTGGGCGGGGGTGGCGACGGCGCCTGGCGCGGCGCGTTCGATCTGGTGGCCGACGACCTGCGTGCCGGCTTCACCTGGGCCGCGAGCCGCCCGGAGCTGCGCGCCGAGGCCCACCGGCTGGCGTTGCTGCTGGCGTCGCTGACGTTCCTGCGGGGGCTGCCCGCGGAGGCCCAGCGTCGCTTCGAGGAGGCGGCGACCCTCACCGACGATCCCGCCGCGCAGGTCAAGGCGCTCAACGATGCCGCCGGTGCGGCGATGTGTCGCCACGTCGGCACCGACACCTTCCGCCTCTGGCGGCGGGCCGCCGACATCGCCGCCGCGGCCGGCGACGGGGTCACGGCAGCGCACAACCTCGCCATCGCGGCGACGCTGATCAACCGCGGTCCCGGCATCATGGCCGAGGTCCCGCCCCCGGAGGTGGTCGACGAGCTGATCCGGGAAGCGGTGACGCTGGCGGGTAACTCGCCGCTCGCGGAGCCATCGATCCTCACCGCGCAGGCGTTCAACGGCGAGGAGCTCGACCCCGTCACGCAGGAGCTGACGGAGAGGGCGGTCGCGCTCGCCCGGCGAGTCGGCGACGCGTACGACGAGAGTGCGGCGCTCGACGAGCTGTCGGCCGTTCACCTGGCCGGGGGCGACGTCCCCGCCGCGGTGGCCACCGTGCGGGCCCGGATCGAGGTGCTGCGACGCATCCCGCTCGGACCGGGCACCGGCATGGAAATCTCCGACTGCTACGCGATGGCGTCCGAGATCAGCCTGACCGCCGGCGACTTCGCCGCCGCCCGGATGTATGCGGACCGGCTGGCGTCGCTCCCGTTCGTCACCGAGCTCGACCACATCGCGACGGCCCGCCGCATCAAGGTCGATGCCATGGCGGGTGACCTCGACGCCGTACTGGCGGCCGCCGAGCGGTTCCGCCGCGGATGGGAACAGGCGGGGCGACCGGTGGCGAGCAACCTGGCGAGCGCTGCGCTGGCGGTGTCGATGGTCCACGGCCTGCGCGGCGACGAGGAGCAGAGCGCGGAGTGGCGGGATCGCTCCATCGCGATCGGCGTGACCCCCGAACGCCTGGAGAGCCCGCTGAGCGGCTACGGCCCGACGTTCGACGCCATCGTCCAGCTACACGTCGGCGACCTCGACGCCGCCGTCGCCCGGCTGGCCGTCGATCCCGATCGGCTGCGTACCTGGTTCAGCGGCGAGTGGCGCCCGTGGTACGCGGCGCTGTGGGCCGAGGCTGCGGTGCTTGCCCGGCTCCCGGACGCCGCCGAGCGCATCGAGCGGGCCAGGCTGTCGGTGGTCGCCAACCCGGCGGCGACGGCGATGGTCGACCGCGCCGCCGCCCTCGCCGACGGGGACGCCGACCGGCTGGCCGCGGCTGCGGCGGCTCTGGAGCCCACGGGCTGCGCCTACCAGTGGGCCCGCACCCTGGTGATGGCGGGTGGGGAGCACCGGAAGGCCGGAGAAGCGGCACTGGAGCGCATGGGCGCCACCCCGATGGGTATCCCGGGGGAGTGAATCGCTCGGCTGCGTGGCGCGCCGTACGCGGCGCCGGCCTGGGTGCGCTGGTGCTGTTCGCGGGCATCCAGCTCGTCCCGTACGGCTGGCGTCACCCCAACCCGCCGGTCACGCAGAACGCGCCGTGGCCGGACGCCGACAGCGAGCGCATCGCGCGGGCGTCGTGCTACGACTGCCACAGCAACGAGACTGACTGGCCCGTCTACGCGTACGTCGCGCCGATGTCGTGGCTGGTGCGCAGCGACGTGGAATCGGGGCGAGACGAGCTGAACTTCTCGGAGTGGGACCGCGACGACGGCGACGCCGACAAGGCCATCGAGGAGATCCTGGACGGATCGATGCCCCCTGACCGATACACCGTGATCCACCGCGACGCCCGGCTGACCGATGTCGAGGCGGAGCGCCTCGTCGCCGGACTTCAGGTGCTGGACGAGGAACGGCGGGATGGCGGCGGCGGTCGGGGCGACGACGGCGGGGCCGACGACGGGCGGGGGAGTGAACACGAGGACGGTGACGACTGAATGAACGAGCCGCTGGAGCTCGGTCCGGTGCTGCACATCGGCGATGCGGAGGTGCGGGTGGGCACCTGCTCGTGGACCGACAGAACCCTGCTCAAGGGCACCGACTGGTACCCGAAGCGCTCGATGAGCGCCGCCGAGCGGCTGGCCTTCTACGCCGCTCGGTTCTCGGTCGTCGAGGCCGATAGCACCTACTACGGACCGCCGTCACGCCAGCTGGCCGAGGGCTGGGCCGAGCGCACGCCCGACGGGTTCCGCATGAACGTCAAGGCGTACTCGATGATGACGGGCCACCCGACCAAGCCCGAGACCCTGTGGCGTGACCTTGCCGAGGCGCTCGAGCCGGAGGCCGCCGCCAAGCGCAACGTGTACCCCCACCACCTTCCCGCCGACGCCATCGACGAGGTGTGGACGCGGTTCGCCGACGCACTCGAGCCCCTTCGGGCCAGCGGGCGGCTGGGCTCGATCCTGCTGCAGTATCCGCCCTGGTTCACACCCAAGCGCGCCAACCGCGACGAGCTGGCGCGGGCGCGCGAGCGGCTGGGTGGCCTGCCCGCGTGCGTAGAGCTGCGGTCGCCGCTGTGGTTCGGCAAGGACGACCTCGACCGGACGCTGGGTTGGCTGGCGGACCACGAGCTGACGGTGGTGAACGTTGATGCGCCGGCAGTCAGCAAGCTGCCGCGCCTGGCGGCTGCGACGACGGACCTCGCGGTCGTGCGGTTCCACGGCCGGGCCGACGACACCTGGTCGGGACGGGCGACGTCTGCCGCCGAGCGCTTCCGCTACCTCTACGACAAGCGGGAGCTGCGTCCGTGGGTCAAGCGGGTGCAGGAACTGGCCGGCGAAGCCAGCGAGGTGCACGTGCTGATGAACAACTGCTACGAGGACTACGGCGTCCGCAACGCCGCCGACATGACGGACCTCCTGGCGTCGGCGATCGACTGACCTTCCCGACGTTGGCTGTCAGTAGTGTTTGCGCTGCGCCGGCCCCGCGCAGGAAGGAAGCCGTGGTCAACGAGGCAAGAACGACGGCGACGAGGCGCCCACCCCGCAGGGCCGACCGGAAGCCCGCCTGATCCCGACCGATGGACGCGTCGCTCACCGACAATCGCGAGCTGCGCAGCCGCCTGCTCGAGGCCGGCAACGCGGTGTTCAGCGAGGTCGGGTACACGGGGGCGACGGTCGACGACCTGATAGAGCACGCCGCGACGTCGCGGGCCACGTTCTACCGCTACTTCCGTAACAAGGACGAGCTGTTCGACGAGCTCAGCCGTGCCTGCTTCCGGGACATGAAGGCGATCGTCGAGGAGCTGGGTCGCGTCCGGGCGAACGAGATCGACACGGACGAGATCGAGGAGGTCCTCGGCCACTACCGGGATCTGCACGTCCGCCACGCCGGGGTGTTCCGGGCATGGTGGGAGAGGGTCGCCAGCCTGGATCCCGAGGTACCGGCCGGGGAGGGCCACGTCTTCAACCGCCTGGTCGACGGCCTCACCAGGTCCGTGAGTGACGCCCGCGTGGAGTCGCTCGTCGCACCCGAGGTGCAGGCGGCCCTGCTCTATCTGCTCATCGAGGCCTCGTATTCGGCGGTGACGTCGCGCTGGTCACGCATCGACCCCGACACGTTGGCGCCCACCCTCGCGCGCATGGTGCACCGGACCTATCTGGGAGGCGATGCGCCGCGCCGCGCCAGCCGGCTTCGGCTCGTCTGAGGCGGGCGTCCCCGCGGCCGGCCGCGCCGATCAGGTCGGCTGCGGAGCCGCAGCGCGCGCGTTCAACCCGAACACCGAGCGGTGCACGAGCTCGGTGAGGCCGTCGACAAGCTCGTCGAACGTGATGACGAGTTGCCCCCGGTGCTTCGACCTCGTGGCGCGGTCGACCAGGTTGTAGATGCACAGCGCTGCCAGGTAGGGGTCGATGTCGACGGCGCCCGCGGCGCTGATCCGATCCGCCAGCGCCGTCGTCCACCGTCGCTGGGCCCGCAGGCCCTGCGTGGTGATGCGGGGGTCGGCATCCTCGATGATCGCGTCGAGCAGCGCGGCGTGGATCGCCGAGTGCTCCAGGAAGAAGCCGCACACCTCCGCGAGCCAGGCACGCAGCGCCGCGAACCCGGTCGGGCCGGGCTCGAAATCCGGGATCCTGGCGAGCAGGTCGTCCATGGCGGCGACGATGTCCTCCTGCATGGCGAGCAGCAGGTCGTCCTTGCCGTCGAAGTACACGTAGAAGGTGCCGTGCGACGTGCGGGCCCGCGTGGCGACCCGCGCCACCCGGGCGCCGTGGTAGCTGTGCGCGGAGAACTCCTCCACGGCGGCGGCGAGCAGCCGGGTCACGGTGCGGCGGCCACGCGCCCGGCTCGTGCGCGCGTCGAGCACGTGGTGCCAGCGCTCGGTCGAACCCCCCTCGCCGTGCGACACAAGTGTCAAGTTAGCCGCGGGGCGGCTGCGCCCTTCTATGACCCGCGGAAGTTGGGCTTGCGCTTGGCGACGAATGCGGCCGCGGCCTCGCGGTGGTCGTCGCTGACGAACGTGGCGCCCTCGAGCAGCAACCCGGTCTCCATGAGCAGGCTCATGCGATCGCGCACGATGCGGTTCAGCGTCGCCTTGGTGCCCTGGACCGCCAGCGGTGGTCCGTCGGCCAGGCGCTGGGCGAGGGCGTTCGCCTCGTCCAGAAGCCGGTCGGCGGGCACGGCCTTCAGGACCATGCCGAGGCGAGCGGCCTCGGCGCCGCTGATCGGATCGCCGGTGAGCAGGTACCACTTGGCGGCCCCGAACGGCATGATCAGCGGCCACATCACCGCACCGCCGTCGCCAGCCACGAGGGCCACGCTGACATGAGTGTCTGCGAAGTGCGCGTCCTCGGCGGCCACCACGACGTCGCAGAACAGGGCGATCGTGGCCCCGAGGCCCATGGCGTAGCCGTGCACGGCGGCGACGATGGGTTGGGGCACCCCCAGGATGGCCTCCAGCAGCGCGGTGGCGTTGAGCGTGTGCAGCACCGTGTGGGCGGGACGCGCGGGCTTGGCGCCCGAGGCGCGCTCGTCGAAGCCCTTGACGTCGCCCCCCACGCAGAAGGCCCTCCCCTCGCCGCGCAGGAGGACGGCGCCCACGGAGTCGTCCCGACCGGCGCGACCGAGGATCTCGACGAGCTCCTCGTGGAACCCGCCGCCAACGGCGTTCAGTCGATCGGGGCGATTGAACGACACCGTCAGCAGGCGTCCGTCCTGACGCGCCAGCATCGTCGTGTACCCGCCCCAGTCCTTCCCCGGAGTGGTCATGAACGCCGGCTATCCGGTGATGCCGAACCGCTCGAGGCCGAAGGCGCGGATGGCGTTGCCGCGCAGCAACATGTAGGTCTCGTCGTCGTCCAGCCCGGCCTTGCGGCAGATCTCCTCCGCGACTGCCTCCGAGTGGGGGAACGTGCTGTCGGCATGCGGATAGTCGGTCTCGAAGCAGATCGTGTCCATGCCGATGCGGTCGCGGTTGGCCAGGCCCGTCTCGTCGTCGAAGATGCACCCGTAGACCCGGCCGCGGATGTAGCTCGTCGGTGGTTCCGGGAGATTGGTGCCGAACGAGTTGTCCGACCGCTCCTCCCACAGCTTGTCCATCCGTTCGAGGAGGTAGGGCATCCAGCCGACCTGGCCCTCGGAGTACGCGACGATGAGCTCGGGGAACCGCGCCAGCGTGCCCGAGAAGACGAAGTCGAGCAGCGAGCCCATCGCGTTCTGGAACGTGAGCGTCGAGCTGACGATGAACGGCGCGTCGGGGGTCGTGCCCGGCATCTTCGAGGACGACCCGATGTGCATGCACAGCACGGTCTCGGTCTCCACGCACGCGGCGAACAGGGGGTCCCACTCACCAGAGTGGATCGAGGGAAGGCCCAAGGGATGCGGGTTCTCCGAGAACGTGATCGCGTGGCATCCCTTGTCGGCGCAGCGGCGCACCTCGTCGGCCGCCAGCTGCGGGTCCCACAGCGGCACCATGGCGAGCGGGATGAGCCTGCCGCCGCCGTCACCGGCGCACCACTCGTCGATCATCCAGTCGTTGTACGCCCGGACGCACAGCAGCGCGAGCTCCTTGTCGTCCCGCTCGGCGAACGTCTGCCCGCAGAAGCGGGGGAGCGTGTTGGGGAAACAGATGGACGCGTCCATGTGGTTCGCGTCCATGTCCGCGAGCCGTTCCTTCTGCTGCCAGCAGCCGGGCCGGATCTGATCGAAGGTGACGGCCCCGAAACCCAACTCGTCGAACCCCGCGGCCGCCGACAGCTTCATCAGCGGCGAGACCATCCCGTCGTAGTGCCACACGTCGGCCCAGTCGCCCTTGTCGTGAGCGGTCCACACGAGGCCGGTCTTGGCGACGTCGTACGAACCCCTCTCCCGCACGATGCGGGGGCCCCGTTCCTCGTACCTGGCGGGAAGCCGGTTCGACCAGAGATCCGGTGGCTCGACCACGTGATCGTCGACCGAGATGATCCGGGGGATCTGCGTCATGCGGTGCCCTCCCTCACGCGGCTTCTCCGCTATTTCAGCTCGGATTCCCCGGAAGCCGGAACTCTTGGCCACCCTATCTGTATGTGACAACAGCGTCTAACGAGCGGGCATCATCCCCCGGGAGGCGGCGAGCGCTGCGAGCTCGGTGCGGTTGGTGACGCCGAGCTTGGCGTAGATGTGCGACAGGTGGGTCTTGACGGTGTCGCGGCTCATGAACAGGCGGCCGGCGATCTGGGGGTTGGTGAGGCCCTCGACGGCGAGGCCGACGACCTGGACCTCGGTCGGGGTGAGGCTCGCCCAGCCGGTGGATGGCCGACGGCGGGCACCCCGGGCGCGGCTGACGTAGGCGACAGCGTCGTCCAGCGACAGGGCCGCCCCCTCGGCCCGGGCGGCGTCGAAGCGCTCGGCGCCGAGTGACGCCCGCAGTGCGGCGACGGCGGCCTCGTGTTCGGCGCGGTCGACGGGCGGCCGCGGCCGGCCCATGACCTCCCGCGCCGCGTCGCTGGCCGCGTCGAGGCGGGTCGCCTCGGCGTCGCTGCCGGCGCGGGCGGCGTGCCCGGACAGCGCGTCGAGGCTGTCGACGTAGAAGGTGCGGAGCCCATGCTCCACGCGGACGGCGAGCGCCTCGTGATGAAGGCTCTCGGCCCGGTCGGGATCGTCCGCCGCCGTCAGCACGGCCGATTCGTCCAGCGCGTCGGCCACGATGCGCGGGAGGCCGAGACGGCGGCCCAGCTCGAGCGCCCGCTCGAGGTGCGCCTGCGCGGCGTCGAGGTCGCCGAGGCGGCGAACCGCGGCGGCCAGCCCGGGAAGCGCCCGGGCGACGATCATGTTGTCCACGAACGGTTCCGCGTAGCGGGTGGCCTGCTCCAGCCACGCGCTGGCGACGTCGAGGTCGCCGTTCCACAGGTGGAGCTGCCCCAGCGACACCGCCATCGTCGGGAGATGGACGGCGTGCGTTGCGTCCTCGACTGAGCGGACTACTCGGTCCATCAGTCGCAGTCCGCCCTGGACGTCGCCCGCGAGCCCCTTGACCCACGCCAGGTTGCTGAGGGTTGTGCCGACGGCGAAGTAGTCGCCCAGTGGTTCGGCCAGCCGCGCCGCCTCTGCCGCCAGCCGTTCCGACAACCCCACATCGCCGGTGCGCTGTGCGGCCTCGAGCTGACCGGCGAGGGCGAAGGCGGCGAGGATCCGGTCCCCCCGGCGGCGGCACCGTCGCACCGCGTCCTCGAGGATCGGCCTCGCGTCCCGGTGGCGGTCGCAGTTGGTCAGTGCGAT
This sequence comes from uncultured bacterium, assembly GCA_963756425.1. Taxonomy (GTDB): domain Bacteria; phylum Actinomycetota; class Acidimicrobiia; order Acidimicrobiales; family VFJN01; genus DASQUK01. The sequence goes on from CAVWNW010000004.1 coordinate 12,831, forward strand.
CCCTTCGAGGACCATCGTGAGGTCGGTGCCCCACGCGTCGCCGGCGGCCTCGGTGTGCCGGCGCGCCTCGAGGCACAGCTCCCTCGCCTTGTCGAAGTCGAGGTACACGTTGATGTACGCGTGGAGGGCAAGGCACCGGCCCGAGTTGCGGTCATCGCCGTTGGCCACGGCGATGTCCAGGCCGCGCTCGGCGGCGTCGACCGTGAGCCCGAACTCGCCTCCGGTGGCGCCGAGCAGGGCCGCGCCGACCAGGAGCCTGGCCTGGAGCGTCGAGCGATCCGCGGGGGCGAGCGCGATCGTCCGCTTCAGGTTCTGGATGCCTTCATGGGCGTGGCCGTGGAGGAGCCAGAGCCGGGCCAGCGCAGCCGCAAGCCTGCGGCCCCGTTCGGTGTCGGGTGCCGAGAGCCCCCACTCGAGCGCCGACCGGAAGTTGTCGTGCTCGGTCTCGAGCGTGGTCAACCAGGCATCCTGGCCGGTGCCCTCCAGCTCGGGCTCCGCGACCTCGGCCAGGGCCAGGAAGTGGTCCAGGTGCCGATCCCGCGTGGCGGCGGCCTCGCCCCCATCCCGCAGCCGGTCGTCTGCGTACTGGCGGATCGTGTCGAGTAGCCGGTAGCGGGCCTGCGCTTCACCCTGGTCGACCAGCACGAGCGACTTGTCGACGAGGCGTCCCAGTGCGACGAGCATGTCGCCGTCGGCGCCCGGCCCGAGGCAGACGGCCCGGGCCGCGTCGACCGTGAACCCGCCGGTGAACACGGCCAGTTGATGCAGCACCGCCCGGTCCGGCGCGTCGAGCAGGTCGTGACTCCACTCGACCGAGGCGGCGAGTGTCTGCTGCCGGGCGGTGACGCCTCGGGCACCGCCGGCGAGGAGCCGGAACCGGTCGTCGAGGCCGGCGGCGATCTCGGCGGGTGACAGCGAGCGGAGCCAGGCGGCAGCGAGCTCGACGGCGAGGGGGATGCCGTCGAGTCGCCGGCACACGGTGCGAACGGCCGACTCGTTGTCGTCGTCGATGGCGAACGCGGGACTCACGTGCCCGCCCCGGTCGGCGAACAGGGCGATGGCCTCGTCCTCCACCATGGACGGCACCCGCCACACGGTCTCGCCGGCCACGCCGAGTGGCTCTCGGGTGGTGGCCAGGACCGATACCTCGGGGCACGAGCGCAGCAGCGCGTCTGCCAGCTCCGCGCTGGCATCGAGAAGGTGCTCGCAGTTGTCGAGGCAGACCAGCAGCCGGCTATTTCGCAGGTGGAGCGTCAGCGCGCGCACAGGCCCCCCCACCGGCTCGACCATGACCCGGGTGGCGGCGGCCGCGAGCTCCGCCACCAGCGCGGGATCGGTGACGGGGCCGAGGTCGACCCACCAGACGCCGTCGGGCCATCGATCCGCCAGCCGCGCCGCCGCCTGCACCGCGAGCCGGGTCTTGCCGCAGCCGCCCGAGCCCGTGAGGGTCACCATCCGCTCCGTCCCGAGCAGCCGTTCGACGGCCGCCAGCTCCTGGCTGCGCCCGACGAAGCTGGTGAGCTGGGGCGGCAGGTTGTTGGCCAGCACGTCGAGGGAGGGGAGCGGCGGGAAGTCGTCGGGCAGATCAGGGTGCCGTAGCTCGAACACTCGCTCGGGTGACGACAGGTCGCGCAGCCGGTGGCTGCCCAGGTCCCGAAGCCAGCCCCCGCTCGGAAGCGCGTCGCCGACGATCGAGGCCGTGACCGCGGTCAGCAGCGTCTGGCCGGGATGGGCGACGTCGCGGAGCCGGGCGCCCCGCTGCAGCGGCGGTCGTGCATAGCTGCCGCCTTCGGCCGGGCGAGCTTCCCCCGTGTGGATCCCGATCCGCCCCCGCAGGCCCGGTTCGCCGTCGCCGCCCGCGGTGAATGCCCGTTGGAGGTCCAGTCCCGCGCCGACGGCGTCGGCGGCCGACCCGAACACCGCGGCGGTGCCTCCGTTGGTCCCGTGCGGGAGCCGGAGACCGCGATGGGCCGCAAGCAACGCCGGCGCCGCGGAGAGGTCCGCGTCCGTGAGCAGGAACGTGACCGTCCCGAGCGGGAGATCCGGACTCGGCCCACCACGTCCCATGGGGGAATCATCGGCGCGTCCGCATGTGCGCAACATCGTCCACGTGGGCGAAGTTGCGGGCCTGCGCGGGCCTCCTGCTCAGGAGGTTGCGGGCCGCTCGTACACCGAGACGTGCCGCTCGCTGTCGTCGTCGAACGGCTCGCGGCTCCAGCCTCCCCAGCGGTGCCGCAGGCGAAGGCCGGCCAGGCGGGCCATGAGGTCGAGCTCCGACGGCCAGGCGTAGCGAAGGGCCACAGGCACGAGGCGCACGCCGGCGCCACTGATCACGACGTGCTGGGCGTCGACCCGCTGCTCGACCGGCCGGTGCCGCGACACGTCCAGCCGCACGCGATCGACGTCCAGGTTCATCACGTGCACCCGTTGGCCCCGGTCGAAGCGAGCCACGTCGGGGACGAAGCCCTCGAGCGCGAAGCAGCCACCCGGTTCCAGCCGTCTGGCGACGTTGGCAAAGCATCGCACCTGGTCGTCCTGGGTGAGCAGCGCGAAGAACGTATTGAAGACGATGAAGATCAGCGAGAACGAGCGGTCGACGGGCACGTCGGCCAGGTGGCCGAACGTCACCCCGAGGCCGCCACCGCCGGGCTTGGTGCGCATGTGCTCGACCATCGCCGGGGACGCATCGACCCCGTGGACCTCGAGTCCCCGCGCCGCCAACGGGATGGCGACCCGGCCGGTGCCGATGCCGAGCTCGAGCACCGGGCCGTCGCCCGCCAGCGAAGCGAGCACGTCCACCGTCGCCGCCGGGTCCATGTGGGCGTGCCACTCGTCGTAGACGTCGGCGATCTGCTCGCCGTAGGTCTCGGGCCCGTAGCGGTCCATGCATCTGCCCCCCTGCGACGGTAGGCGAGCCTCGGCCGCGCCCGTCAACGGGTTTCGGTCGCCGCCTCTATCCGCCCGGAGCGCACCGCCTCGAGCAGCTCGGCATGATCCCGCTCGTTCTGGTCGGCGTAGACGTTGGCGAACTGGGTGATCGCCCGGTCCAGCTTGGGACTCGTTCCCATGTAGCCGCTGATGGTGGCCGCGTCGGACGAGCGGGCGTGCGCCCGGGCGAGGCACATGCCGCAGAGCCCGGCATATTCGGCGAGTTCGAGCGGGCTCAGGGACTCGACCTCATAGGCACCCTTGTTGTCCCACAGCTGGCGCCAGTAGTACTGGCCCCCCTCGAGGCCGGTCGCCCAACCCAGCAGCGTGTCGCTCGCCGACTGGAGGATCCGCTGCCCGCAGACGACCCGTTCGCCCTGGTGGCCCTTGTGGGGCCGGGCGACAAACGGCTCGAAGACCGACGCCTCCGCCTCCTTCCCCTGCATGAGGAGGGGATGCCCATTGGCGCCCTCGAGCAGGGCGACGAAGCAGCGCGTGCCGACGCTGCCGGTGCCCACGACCTTGAGGGCGACGTCGACGACCCGGTAGTGCTCCATGAGGATCCTGTAGTCCGGGCGCAGGGTCTCCAGGTAGCTCTCGCGCTGGTGGGCGATCGCCTCGTCGATCACCGCAACCTGGTCGGGGGGAAGGAACTCCCCCACGCGGACGATGAGCGGCGGGCGGTCCCTGAGCCTCGGCCGCCCGTCCACGATCTCGGTCAGCTTGGAATACGCGTGTATGTGGTCCCGGCTGTTCGCCCGGGTCGAGGCCTGCTTGGTCGCACGCCGGAGCGTGCGGTTGCGCGCCGCGTCGGCGGCCTCGATGCAGAGGTACCAGCCATCGAGCACGCTCATGGTGGCAAGCCGGCCCATCGTCTCCCGGTAGCGGCGCACGGCCTCCTCCGCCGCGGCCCCGCACTCGGCTGGAGGGTGTCCGGCCGACCGGGCCGCGACCGCCACGCTCGCCGCCAGCCGCTTCAGGTCCCACTCCCAGGGACCGGCGATCGTCTCGTCGAAGTCGTTCAGGTCGAACATGAGCGTCCGCTCGGGCGACGCGTACAGGCCGAAGTTGAGGAGGTGGGCGTCGCCGCTGGTCTGGACGTCGATGCCCGTCACGGCCGTAGGGGCCAGGTCGGCGGCCATGACCGCCGCCGCCCCTCGGTAGAAGGCGAACTGCGAGGCGGCCATGCGAGCCCAGCGGAGCGGGACGAGCCTCGGGATGCGGCTCCGGCTCTGCTCCTCCAGCAACTGGAGCGGGTCCCGTTCGGGGCGCGGCGACCACTCGGCGTGCGAGGCCCGCGGGGCTTTGGCGCGCATGGCCCGGCCCAGCGCTCGCCGCTCATCCGACGAGACCGCAGCCTCCCACCAGGGTGCGTCCGGGGCCGAGGTACTCACGCCCTGGTGAACGTACCAGCCGACCCCCTGCGACTACAGGGGGCGCGCAACGAAGCGCCCTGAGTGCCCGCGCGTCAGGTGCGGCGCGCGAACACACGTGCGAGGGCGCCGAACGGAACCACGAGCACCACGGCGATGGCGCAGTACAGCGCCACCGCAACCGCGGGCAAAGCGAGTCCGATGAGGATCGACAGCGCGTAGACGGCGACGACGGGCAGGATGCTGCGCCTCACGTTGTCGAGCTCGTCGGATGGGAGCCGTCGGTGCTGACCGACGATGGCGGCTAGAGGTCGGGGCGGAGGTCGTGGTCGATCTGCATGAGCTCGACCGGCGCGCCGTTGACGCTGATGAAGGCGACCGTCACGCCGACGCTTGGACTGTTGGGCTCGATGATCACCTGCTGCCCGGCAAGTGCCTCCTCCAGGTCGTCGACCTCGAACGCCACGTGGGGAACCGTCTGCACCAGGTCCGGGTAGGGGGCATCATCCCAGTAGCGCTGCCACTGGATCCCGAACGGGTTGTCCTGGTGGTCGCTGACGGTCATCTTCAATTGCGGCAGCGGGATCTCGCCCTCGAAGCGGCGCGTCGTCGGGATGCCGATGTGGTTGAACCTCATCGGCTTATCGCCGTCGGCGACGTCGGGCATCTCGCAAGTCTGTCGAGGATCGTCGGGATCCGCCGCTCCATTTCGGGTGCAGGAGTCCGGGGCGTAGGGCTGCGTTACCGCCGGTCGGCGGCGGATCGTGCTCCACTGGGTGCCCCTGTCGGATCTGGACAGCCGCCGATCGTCGTACTGACGACACCTCGACAACCGGGAGGACCCGTGAAGTACATGATGTTCGTCGTCGCCGATCCCGTTGCGGCCGCAGAGGCCGAGCCGTCCGAGAACGACCTGACCATCGATGAGTGGCTCGCCGAGGTCGAGGGCAAGCGGATCACCGGAGACGCGCTGTGCCCCGTCGACGACGCCACCACCGTCCGGGTGCGCGGGGGTGAGGTGCTGGTCAGCGACGGCCCGTTCACCGAGTCGAAGGAGTGGATCGTCGGCTTCGACATCCTCGAGTGCGAGAACCTCGACGAGGCGATCGCGATCGCGGCGCGGCACCCGCAGGCCAACGGCGGCAAGCTCGAGCTCCGGCCCTTTTGGACGCCCGACGAGTGACCGGCGACCAGCGGGCGACAGAGGAGACGATCCGTTCGGTCGTCGCTCGAGAACGGGCCACCCTCGTGGCGACGCTGATCCGGCTCTCCGGGGACTGGGACCTGGCCGAGGACTGCGTGCAGGACTCGGTCGAGCGCGCGCTCGCCCGCTGGCCGCGCGACGGCATCCCGCGCTCGCCGGGGGCCTGGCTGACGACCGTGGCCCGGCGCCGTGCGCTGGACGTGCTACGCCGGCGACGGACGGAGCGGGCGAAGGTCCAGGAGGCTGCGATCACCGACGCTCCCGTCCGCGTCCCGCCGGATCCCCTGTCCGACGACCTGCTCCGGCTGATCTTCACCTGCTGTCATCCGGCACTGTCCCTCGAGGGCCGGGTGGCGCTGACGCTGAAGACGGTCGCCGGTCTGTCGACTGCGGAGATCGCTCGGGCGTTCCTCGTCTCTGAGCCGACGCTGTCGCAGAGGCTCCTGCGCACGAAGCGCAAGATCGCCCGCGCCGGCATTCCCTACCGGGTGCCACCGGACCAGCTCCTCGGTGAGCGCACGGGTGGCGTGCTGGCGGTGCTGTACCTGATCTTCAACGAGGGCTACGGCCGTTCGGACGGCCGCCTGTCCGCCGAGGCCATCCGGCTGGCCCGGCTCCTGGTCGACCTGATGCCCCACGAGGACGAAGCCCGCGGGCTGCTCGCCCTGATGCTCCTCCAGGAGGCGCGCCGCGCAACCCGGTTCGACGCCGCCGGCGAGCTGGTGCCGATGGAGGAGCAGGACCGCGGTCGCTGGGATCGCGCAGCGATCGATGAGGGCCTTCGACTGCTGCGCCGAGCTGGCGCGTCCGGGCGACCGCTCGGGGCATACCGGTTGCAGGGGGAGATCGCAGCGTGCCACGCCACTGCCTCCGATCCCGGTTCGACGCCGTGGGGCAGGATCGTGCGCTTGTTCGACGCGCTGCTCCTGGTCCGGGCGTCCCCGGTGATCGCGCTCAACCGGGCGATCGCCGTGGGATTCCGCGACGGCTATGACGCCGGCCTCGGGGAGCTGGCGGTGATCGACGGCCTGGACGCCTACCCCTCGCTGCCCGCGGCGCGCGGTGACTTCCTGCGGCGGCTGGGCCGTCACGGGGAGGCCGGGCACACGTACCGCGAGGCGCTGCGGCTCACCCAGGACGGCACGCCTGAACAGCGACTCCTGGAGCGCCGCCTGGTCGAGGTCGGCGGCTGACGCTGCGCGATCGGCGGTAGACGGGCCGTCACGCCCTACCGTGGATACCCATGACGACCCTGCCTGACCGGCCGAACACCGCGCTGCTAATCATCGACGTCCAGAACGGCGTCGTGGCCGACACGCACAACCGCGACGACGTGATCGCGAACATCAACACCCTGATCGACAAGGCCCGCGTGGACGACGCACCAGTGATCTGGGTCCAGCACTCGGGCGACCATCTACCACGAGGCAGCGACGGCTGGCAGTACGTGCCCGAGCTCGACCGCCGCGATTCGGAGCCCCTCGTCCACAAGACCTACGGCGACTCGTTCGAGGGCACCGAGCTGGAGGAAGTGCTCGCCGAGCGCAGGGTGGGCCGGCTCATTGTGACGGGTGCCCAGACCGATGCCTGCATCCGCGCCACCCTCCACGGCGCCTTCGTGCGCGGATACGACGTCACGCTCGTCGGCGACGCGCACACGACGGAGGACCTCAGCGAGTACGGCGCGCCGCCCCCGGACCAGGTGATCGCACACACCAACCTCTACTGGCAGGACGAGAGCGCTCCGGGGCGCACCGCGGGGACCGTCGACTCGGCGAAGGTCAGCTTCGCAGCGGCCGACGCGGGCTGAACCCTCCCGGCCGTGAGCGGGCCGGCCCGGCGGTCAAGAGGATCCGTCGCCGTGGTACTCGGCCTCGGTCACGTGCTCGCCCCAGCTGGCGTCACCCCCGGCGACGGAGAGATGGGTCATGAAGTGGTCGGGGGCGCCGCCGTGCCAGTGCCACTCGTCGGCGGGTGTCTGGACGATGTCGCCGGAGCGGATGGTGACGATGGGCTCGCCGCGGGACTGGACGAGCCCTTCACCCTCGGTGACGTAGAGGGTCTGGCCGAGGCTGTGTGAGTGCCAGGCGGTGCGTGCGCCGGGCGTGAAGTGCACGGCGCTGACGTTCACGCGCGACGGCGCCTGGCTTTGGGCGATCGGGTCGATCCAGACGTCGCCGGTGAACAATTCGGCCGGGCCTTTGGTGGACGGCTTCCTCGGCTGGACTTCCATGGCTTCTCCTTGCAGTTGCCGGCCGGCCTGACGCGCGTGGCGTCATTCTCGGAGTGGGAGGGGTGGCCGGTGTGCGGGTGGGTCGCTGGTGTGGACGTTTCCTCGTGGGTCGGTGACTTCGAGGGTGTTGTCGGGGAGGAGTTTGGCGTGCCAGCCCGGCGCGTGGAGTAGGTGGTGGTGCCTCGTACACAACAGCACGAGGTTGTCGAGGGCGGTCGGCCCGCCGTCGAGGACCCTGCGGATGTGGTGGGCTTCGGTCCATTCGGGTGGCCGGTCGCAGCCGGGGTAGCGGCAGTGGCGGTCGCGGATGACGAGGGCGTTGAACAGGTTGGCGGGGACGGTGCGGGTGGTGGTGCCGTAGTCCAAGATGCTGGAGCGGCCGTCGGTGACGACGCGGTGGATGCCGGCGTCACAGACCAGGCGCTGCAGGGTGGCGGCGTCGAGGATCGTGCCGTCGAGCAGCCGCCCGTGACCCCCGTTCTCGAGGTCGTCGAGGGTGGTGATGATGTTGAGGTGGGGTCGGTGGCGGCCACCGTGGCGGTGTTGTTGGTGGTCGAGGAACCAGCGGCACACGTCGACGAGGGCGTCGCCGCGGCGTTGGGTGGGGCTACGGCGAGGTTCGCCGTCGACGTCGCGGGTGGCAGCCAAGCGGAGGGCGGTGGCGATGACGGCGCCGCCTTCGGGGTCGAAGCTGCCGGATAGTTCGCGGCGCCCGTCGAGGATGCGTGATAGGTGCAGCGACCGTTCGGGCAGGACCGGTTCGGGGTCGTCGCCCACCACGGCGTCGGCGCGGCGGGCCCAGTCCTGCATGGCGACCGCGGTGTCTGCGACCGACAGCCGGGCGAGCTCGGGCACGAGCTGCGCCTCGTGGCGGGCGAACAGGTCGACGGTGCGGTCCTTGAGGTTGGCCACGATGGCTTGGACCTGGGCGCCAGACAGCCGTCCCGTCGCGGTAAGCGGCAGCGGTGACGGGGAGCTCGTGTAGCCGCCGGGCGGTCCGGGCGCAGCGGGCGGCGTCGCGCCCGGACTGTCGGGTGTGATGCCGCAGCCAGGCGGTCATCGAGGTGGACCCGTCGTTGCGCCACAGCTCGGCGGCATCGTGTTCACCCACGGCGGCCAGCAGCTTGGCATTGAGCCGATCCAGTAACGTGAATGCTTCGATCAACACCGCATTGTCGGCAGGCAGATCGAGGCCGTCGATCGCTTGAGCGAGACCTTCGAGAACAGCTGCTGACCTGCCGAGACATGACCAGTAACGTACTAGTGTTCGCATACACACACAAGCCGAATTCGACAAATCGGACGCCTCCGTTCTGCGTAAATGAGTGGCGCCACCCACCTCCGCCTCCGGGTGCCACTCGCCTCAGCTGGCCGTCCCTCCGCGGGTAGCCGCTACGGTCGTCCCCGGCGCGACGCCCGCCCAGCAGAGGGGATCACATGCCACTGCCCGACCTGGACTACGAACCGACCATCCCGGCCGTGGTCCGTCGTGCCGCGACGACGTTCCGGGACAACGACTTCATCGTGATGCCCGATCGCCGGATGACCTATGCCGAGGCCGAGGTGGCCTCGCGCCGCGTGGGCAAGCAGCTGCTGGCGGCTGGGGTCGGCAAGGGCACGCGCATTGGATTCATGTTCCCCTACGGCACCGATTGGGTCGTGGCGTGGCTGGCCATTGCGCGGATCGGCGCGGTCGGGATGCCGTTCAGCACCTCGTACAAGCCGGCCGAGCTGCGCAAAGCGCTCCGCTTCGGCGACGTCGACACGCTGCTCGTGCCGTCGATCATGTTCGGTCAGGATCACCTCGCCTACATCGAAGCCGCAGTGCCCGGGCTCGCCGAGGCGGGGCCCGAGCCGCTGCGGATCCCGGCACTGCCGTTCCTCCGGCACGTGTGCGTGAGCGGACCCACCGATCGGCTCTGGGCGAAAGCCCTGCCCCTCGACTTCCAGCTCGGCGCCGGCGGCACCGCCGACCCCGTCGCCGCAAGCGCCAACCCGGACACCGCCCCGGACGGCGAGGACATCAGCGACGAGTTCTTCGAGGCGGTCGAGGCCGAGGTCACGCCCTCCGACCTCATGATGACGATCTTCACGTCGGGCACGACGAGCGAGCCCAAGGGCGTGGTCCACACGCACGGCAACTTCCTCCGCCACGGCGCCAACCTGGCCCGTTTCGCGGAGGTCACGTCCGAGTCCCGCCGGCTCTGCGCGATGCCGTTCTTCTGGATCGGGGGGGTGGGCATGACGCTCAACTTCGCCCTGGCGGTCGGCAGTGCGATCCTCTGCGTCGAGAAGTTCGAGCCGGAAGCCGTACTCGACCTCATGGAGGCCGAGGGCGCGACCGAGCTGGCGGTCTGGCCCCAACTCGGCCAGCGAATGCAGCGCTACATCGCCGAGACCCGCCGGGACGTCAGCGGCATCGGCGCGTTCGCGCCTCGGCCGACGACCGACTACGGGCTGCTCCACAACTCGCTGGGCATGACCGAGACCATGGGACCCCACTCGGCGCCGGGCCCCGAGCGCGAGCGGATCCTCCCCGAGGAGATGCGGGGATCGTTCGGACTGCTCGTGCCCTGCGTCGAGCACCGCGTCGCCGACCCCGAGACCAACGCCACTCTGGACGATGGCGACGTGGGAGAGATCTGCATCCGCGGCTACAGCCTCATGAACGGGCTGTACAAGCGGGAGCGCCACGAGACGTTCGACGACGACGGCTGGTACCACACCGGCGACAAGGGCTTCATCCGGGACGGCTACCTGTACTTCCTGGGTCGCCTGAGCGAGCTGATCAAGACGTCGGGTTCCAACGTGGCCCCGCGGGAGGTCGAGCTGCTGCTCGAGTCGTTGCCGGAGGTGGGCCTGGCCGTGGTCGTCGGGCTGCCGGATGCCGAGCGGGGAGAGGTCGTGGCGGCTGCGCTCGTGCCGACGGCCGGCAGCGCCATCGATCCGATCGAAACGATCCGGCGGGCCGGCGAGGAGCTGTCGAACTACAAGGTCCCACGCCGCGTGCTCGTGCTCGTTGAGAGCGAGATGCCCTACCTGCCCAACGGCAAGCCCGATCGGCTGACCGTGCGAGACCTCCTGGCCGAGCGCGCCACCGAGGTGCAATGGCGTTGACAGCGCCCCCGTGACGGGCCGGCGATGAGAAATGCGCCCCCACGTCGTCTGGAACATCCAAAGGCCCGCCGGGGCACGAAAACCAGACGAACGAGCGAAGAAAGGAAAGGGGCGCGTGATGAGCACACACGTCTTTGGACTCACCGTGGCGACGCTGGCCGACGCGTCCCGCGCCGCACGCACTGTCGACCATGCCGTGACCCTCGTGGACGAGGTGTCGCAGGTGGTGGTCGTCGTCGACCAGCGGGGTCGGGTGATCATGCGACCCCAGGAGCGCCAGGCAGTCGCCTGAACCTCCGCTTCTGGCTCGCTAGTTACATACAGGCTTGACTGTATGTAACTGATGCTCGATAGTGACCGCATGCCCACGGTCGCGTCGGAGCATCAGCGCCCCCGCACCAAGGCCGAGCGCAGCGCCGCCACCCGTGTGCGGCTGCTGGACGCCACCATCGACTGCCTGATCGAGCTGGGGTGGTCCGGCACCAGCACCACCGAGGTGGTGCGCCGGGCGGGGGTGTCGCGGGGTGCCCAGGTGCACCACTATCCCACCAAGGAAGACCTGGTCCTCGCGGCCGTGGAGCATCTGTGCACCCGCCGCATGGGGGAGTACCGGGCGGCGATCGAGAGGCTGCCCGCGCACGAGCGGACACCGGCCGCCTCGGTCGACCTCCTCTGGTCGGTCTGGTCGGGCCCGACACTGGAGGCATGGCTCGAGATCGTCCTCGCGTGCCGGACCCAGCCGGCGCTGCGCGCCCGCTTCGTTGAGTTCGAGCACCGGTTCTTCGACGCCGCGCTCATCCTGTTCCGGGAGACGCAGCCGGAGATGACGGCCGACCCGGAGTTCGCCCGTCTGGCGCTGCGGTTCACCTTCTGCGTCCTCGACGGCTTGGCGGTCGCCCGCCTCGGCGGGATCGAGCGGCCAGAGCTGGACGCAGTCGTCGAAGGGTTCAAGGTACTGACCACCCTCGTCTCTCCCACCGACCTAGGAGCGATCCAATGACCGCTACCGCCCTCGATGGACTGGCCCTCGACGAGGAACAGGAGGACGACCGGTTCACCGCGCTCCTTGGGCGGCTCAGCCGCCAGTCGGTGGTCAAGCATTTCGACGCCTACGCCGATGTCGATTGGGATCATCCCGCGAACGCCATTGATCCCCGTGATCCCCGGTGGGAACTGGATTCGGGCAGTGGCCTGGCGGGCACCGACTGGTACCGGCGCGTTGCCGGCGGAGACCCGGGCCCGCATCGGGCTGCACGGCATCACGAGCAACATGAAGGCCGGGCTCCAGTTCGAGAACGTGCTCAAGCGAGGACTCCTGGAGTACGCGTTCCGCCTGCCGGACGGCTCGCCCGAGTTCAGGTACGTGTACCACGAGGTCATCGAGGAGGCGCAGCACTCGCTGATGTTCCAGGAGTTCGTCAACCGGACCGGCCTCGAGACGCCTGGCCTTCCCTGGGAGCTGCGCGTCGGGAGCCGCAACGTGGTCGGCCTCGCCCGGCGGTTCCCAGCCCTGTTCTTCGTGTTCGTCCTGGGCGGGGAGGACCCGATCGATCACGTGCAGCGCACCGTCCTGCGCAGCGGCAAGGACATCCATCCCTTGCTCGAGCGGATCATGCGCATCCACGTCACCGAGGAGGCTCGGCACCTGTCGTTCGCCCGCGGCTACCTCCGGACCAACGTGCCGAAGCTGCCGGCCTGGCGACGGCGCGCCATGGCGATGCAGGCACCGCTGATCCTGGCCACCGAGGCGAGCGTCATGCTGCGCCCGCCCCGCCACCTGGTCCGCACCTACGGCGTGCCCGACGCCGTCCTGCGCCAGGCGTACGGGCCCGGATCCCAGAACCGCCAGGATGCGAAGGATTCACTCCGCAAGGTGCGCAACCTCCTCGTCGAGCTCGGCCTGGTCACGCCCGCGGCGAAGCGCCTGTGGCAGCGCCTCGGGATCTGGGACGACGCCTGACGCCCCACGCCGCCCCCCGGCACCGTCATCCCGGCGAGGCCAGGCGCCCCTCGGTCGTCACCTTGCGGTAGGTGAACCGCCAGCGTCCGTCGCGCTCCTCGTACTCGTCGACGTACCGGCCCCAGTGGTCGAGCCCGTGGGCGCGGATCACGAAGAAGTAGCAACGGCCGTTCGCGTGCTGCCGATCGCGGATGTCGATCTGGTGCGTGGCGATGCAGTGGCGCACATACCCGGGTTGGGCGCGCCGGTCGGCCTCCGCCCGAAACGTCTCGATCGCACCGGTGAAGATCGTCTCGATCTCGTCGATGCCCCGATACGTCCGGGTTTCGCCGCCTTCGCTCGTGATCTCCATCGTCGCGTCGGGCGCGAACAACTCGAGGACTTGCGGCACCCGGCCGCTGTCGCCGTTCGCGTTGTACCGCGTGACGAGGTCCCGGATGCACTCGCGGGCCAGCAGCTCCCACGGCTCCATGGCGTGCTCCCTACCGAGTGTGCGCGGCGTCGCCTAGTCGATGGTGGCCGTCGCCTCGCCGGTGAACACGTCGACACCGTCCTGGTTGGTGGTGGTGATCCGGAGCTCGACGACACCGGCGCCGTCGTCAGCGGTGCGGATGTCGACGACCTCGGACTGCGCCGTCAACGTGTCGCCGGGCCACACCTGGGCCCGGAAGCGTCCGCCGAACGAGCGCAGCCGGCCATCGCCGACATAGTTGGTGACCATCTTGCCGGTCAGCCCCATCGTCAGCATGCCGTGGGCGAAGATGCCGGGGAAGCCGGCGACCTGGGTGGCGAAGATCTCGTCGCTGTGCAGCGGGTTGTAGTCACCAGATGCCCCCGAGTACTGGACGATCTGCGTCCGGGTCAGGTCGTCGACCACGACCTCCGTGTGCACGTCGCCGACCTTCAACTCACTCGCCTGGAGCGTCACCGTGACCCCTCGGGTCCTGCGTCGGCTGCGGCCTCCGGGGCCCTCTCGGTGCGCACCCCCACGCTGCGGGCGGTGATGACGAGCTCGTCGTCCTGGTCCCGGTACTCGGTGATCATCTCGCTGAACACGAGCTTGCCCGCGCGCCGACCCTCCTTCTCCCACGTCTTGCCCGGTCGGGTCTGGGCCCGCAGCACGTCGCCGGGCCGCAGGTGCCGGTGGTACTCGAAGTGCTGCTCGGCGTGGAGGCCCCGGGCCATGCCCCCGCCGCCCCCGCCGCCGCTTCCGTCCGCCGGTCGCGGCGTGCCCGTGGGATTGCGTCCCGAGCCGAACCACGGCTCGCCGATCTTGGGTCGCAGCGGCCAGTCGGGATCGAACTGGGCTCCCGCCTGGACGAACGTCGGTGGTGCGATGACATGTCCGACCTCGCTGTCGGCGGCGAGTTCCTCGTCGAAATAGATCGGGTTCGGGTCGCCGACGCTGCGGGCGAACATCATGATGTGCCCGAGCTCGACCGGGAAACGTTGGACTGCCATGACCCGCGATCATGGCAGGCCGAGCTGGCCCCGATCCGGCCGGTTACCTGACAATGTTGTCTCGTCGTTCAAAAGGGGAAGGGAGATCCGTGACCGACTCGTCGTCCCTGCTCGGCTTCACCATGCAGCTGCCGGTGCAGGCCCAGTCCACCCTCATCGCCCAGCCCTGGGAGCGGACGGCCGGGCCCGCGGAGCTGGCCGCGGTGGCGCGGGCCTGCGACGTCAACGGCTTCTACTCGGTGTCGGTGTGCGACCACGTCGCCATCCCCCGGGAGCGGGCGCCCACGATGACGACCACCTGGTACGACACGGTCGCGACGCTGGGGTGGCTGGCCGGGTTCACGGGGAAGGTGCGGCTGCTGTCGCACGTGTACGTCGTGGCATATCGCCACCCGCTGCAGACGGCGAAGGCGTTCGCCACCCTCGACGCCCTGTCCGGCGGCCGGGCCATCCTCGGGATCGGGGCCGGGCACGTCGAGGGCGAGTTCGACGCGCTGGGCGTGCCGTTCTCCGAGCGCGGCCGGATCACGGACGAAGCCGTTACGGCTGTCCGCGCCGCGCTGTCCGACGAATGGGGCGGGGGCGACGTCGGCCAGCAGCCGCGCCCCGTCCAGGCCGGTGGCCCGCCCATCTGGGTGGGTGGATCGTCGGGGGCGGCACTGCGCCGGGCCGCGCGGCTGGGTGACGGCTGGCTGCCGCAGGGACCGCCCGAGGGCGGCATGGCCACGGCCATCGCCACCCTGCGGCGGCTGCGCGACGAGGCCGGCCGAGGCGGGTCGTTCGCAATTGGTGGCGGCGTCAACCTCTACGTCGGCGACCCCTCGTTCGACGTGCCGCGATGGACCGTCACCGGCGAACCCGACAGGATCGCCGGGGCGGTGCGTGACCTGGTGGCGCTCGGCGTCAACCACGTCGCGGTTCGGATCCCATCGCGCAGCTGCGAGGAGCACATCGACCAGATCGCGACCTTCGGCCGCGACGTGGCCCCCTTGGTGGAGGACGGCGAGTAGCCGTCCCCCAGCCCCTGCCAGCGGCACCCGGCTCGAAACACAGGTGTCAGGTCGTGTGCCATGCTGCCCGGGCGGCCGACCGACGCACACAGGGGAGCGGACCGGGTGGCACAGACCCGAGCAGTCAATGCGACCACCACCCAGGAGCGCTACTCCCTCTGGATCGGCGGCGACCGCGTCGACGGCTCGAACGGCACCTACGAGGTGGTCAACCCGGCGACCGAGGAGGTCGTGGGGCTGGCCCCCGAGGCCACGGCCGCGGACGCCCGCCAGGCCGCGTCAGCCGCCGCCGAGGCCTTCCCCGACTGGTCGCAGACCACGCCCGACGAGCGCGCTCGGCTCCTCGACCGGGCCGCCGATCTGCTCGAGGAGCGGGTGCCGGAGCTCGTCCAGCTGGTGCAGGCCGAGACCGGTTCCACCGTCCAGATGGCGCGGACGGCGCAGGTCGCCGTCGCCGTGGCCCGGCTGCGCCGCTATGCCCGCGGCGCGCTCGAGACCCGGGAGATCCCGCTCCCTCCCGCACCGAACCCGGGCGGCGGGCCGTCGTCCGGCGGCGGCGGGCTCGTCAACGCCATGGCCGTCCGGCAGCCCGTCGGCGTCGTGGTCTGCATCACGTCCTACAACGTGCCGATGACCAACGTCATGGGGAAGATCGGTCCCGCGCTCGCCATGGGCAACACGGTGGTCATCAAGCCGGCGCCCCAGGATCCCCTGGGAGTCATCAGGATGGGCGAGGCTTTCCACGAGGCCGGCTTCCCGCCTGGGGTCGTCAACCTGGTGGTCGGCTCCACGCCGGAGTCCGCCGAGACGCTCGTGGCCGCACCGCAGACCGACATGATCAGCTTCACCGGCAGCACGGCGATCGGGCTGAGAATCGGCGAGGCGGCCGCCCGCGGCATGAAGCGCGTCCTGTTCGAGCTCGGCGGCAAGGGCGCCAGCCTCGTGTTCGACGACGCAGACATCGACGCCGCGGCGCAGGGCACCGCCAGCACGTTCGCCTTCCACGCGGGCCAGATCTGCACGGCGCCCACCAGGCTGATCGCCCAGCGCGGCGTCTACGACCAGGTCGTGGAGACACTGGGGCGGATCGCCACCGTGCTCAAGGTGGGCGACCCGCTCGATCCCGACACCGTGGTCGGCCCCGTCATCAGCGCCGCCCAGCGCGACCGCATCGAGGGCTACGTGCGGTCGGGTGTCGAGGAGGGCGGCACGCTGGTCGCCGGGGGCACCAGGCCCGACTCCGACCGGGGGTTCTACTGGTCGCCCACCCTGATCGCCGGGTGCCACAACGGCATGACGGCGGCCCGTGAGGAGATATTCGGGCCCGTGGTCGTGGCCATCCCCTTCGACGACGAGGAGGAGGGCATCGCGATCGCCAACGACAGCGACTACGGCCTGTACGACTACGTGTGGACCCGCGACACGGCTAGGGGCCTGCGGGTCTCGCAGCGCCTGCGTGCCGGCAACGTCGGCCTCAACACCTTGGCCCGCAACCCGGAGACCCCGTTCGGCGGGTTCCGCAAGAGTGGCATTGGACGCGACGGTGGGTCATTCGCCTTGCACGCCTACAGCGAGCTGCAGAGCATCGTCTGGCCCGGCTGAGGGAGAGATATGAGAGCCATCGTCTGGACCGGCGAGCTCGAGGTGCGCGACGACGTCGAGGTGCGGGCGCCCGGACTGCGCGAGGTCAAGGTGCGCATCCACCGTGCTGGGCTATGCCACAGCGACGTCTCGGTCATCAACGGGACCATCCCCATGCCGCCGCCGGTCGTACTCGGCCACGAGGGCGCCGGGGTGGTGGAGGAGGTCGGCGCCGCGGTCACCGGCGTGAAGCCCGGTGACCACGTCGTGCTGGTCACGTTAGGCAACTGCGGGCAATGCGACGCGTGCGATCGGGGTCTGCCGACGCACTGCCGCCGGCCCTTCGGCTGGTCCGACACCCGGTTCACCACCGGCGGCCGCGAGGTACCGGCGTTCGCCAACCTCGGCGTGTTCTCGGAATACACCGTCGTGCACGAGCACCAGGCCGTGGTGATCGACCCGGCGGTCCCGCTCGACGCCGCCAGCCTGATCGGCTGCGCCGTCGTCACCGGCGCGGGGGCGGTGCTCAACCGCGCCAAGGTCCAGCCTGGCGAGACGGTCGCGGTCATCGGCGCCGGTGGGATCGGTCAGTCGGTCATCCAGGGCGCCCGGCTGGCGTCGGCCGGGCGGATCGTCGCCGTGGACGCCAACCCACGCAAGGAGGCCGTGGCTCGGCAGTTCGGCGCCACCGACTTCATCGACGCATCGTCGGTCGACGACACGGTCGCGGTGGCCAAGCAGCTCGTGCCGGCGGGGTTCGACTACACGTTCGAGTGCGTGGGGCACCCGTCGCTGATCCGCCAGGCGATAGACATGCTCGGGACCGGCGGATCATGCGTGCTGCTCGGCGTGCCCAAGCTCGGCACCGAGGCGAGCTTCGTCGTCGGCAACCTCTACAACGACAAGTCGATCCTTGGGTGCCGCTACGGCCAGACTCGGCCGCACCACGACGTGCCGCTCATCACGCGCTTCTACCTGGACGGACGCTTCATGCTCGACGAGATGGTCAGCCAGACCTACGACCTCGCCGACATCGAGAGGGCCCTGGCCGATCTCGAGGCGGGCACGCTCAATCGTGGCGTTCTCACCCTGACCTGACCCAACGGAGAGTGGGATCCATGGAGTTCGGCATCTTCATCCAGGGATTCGTCCCGAGCTACCGGCGCGAGGCAGATCCAGATGCCGAGCACACCGCCCTCATGAACGACATCGAGTGCGTCATCGCCGCCGACAAGGCGGGGTTCAAGTACGTGTGGGCCACCGAGCACCACTTCCTGGACGAGTACTCCCACATGTCGGCCAACGACGTCGCCCTCGCCTACCTGGCCCGGGCGACCGAGCGAATCCACCTCGGGTCGGGCATCTTCAACCCCCTGCCCCAGGTCAACCACCCCGCCAAGGTGGCGGAGAAGGCGGCCATGCTCGACCACCTGTCGGGCGGCCGCTTCGAGTTCGGCACCGGGCGCGGCGCCGGCAGCCACGAGATCCTCGCGTTTCTGCCGGGGATGACCGACCTGAGCAAGACCCGGGAGATCTGGGAGGACGTCATCGCCGAGTTCCCGAAGATGTGGCTCCAGGACGAGTACGAGGGCTACGAGGGCAAGTACTGGTCGTTGCCGCCGCGCAAGGTCCTACCGAAGCCATGGTGCAAGCCGCACCCGGCCATGTGGTACGCCGCAGGCAACGTGAGCAGCTACGAGATGGCGGCGCGGCGCGGGCTGGGGGTGCTCGGCTTCTCGGTGGGCTCGATCCAGGAGCTCGAGCCGGTGATGAAGGCGTACAAGAAGGCGATCAGGGAGCCCGAGCCCGTCGGAGCGTTCGTCAACGACAACATCATGGTGACGACCGGCGCCTTCGTCGCCGAGGACGACCACATGGCGGTCGAGGCGGCCACCCGGCCGCACAACAGCTACCTGGCCAGCAACGTGTACCGCTACCACGACACGTTCCCGCACCCGCCCGAGATCCCGGTGTGGCCCGACCTGATGGTCGACGCCACGGCCGAGGACATCCCGGTGGCCCGCGAGCGCGGCGGCATCTGCGGCGACCCCGACCATGCCCTGGAGCAGTGCCGGCGGTGGGAGGAGGCGGGCTGCGATCAGTTGGTCTTCGGGACCGGTTCGGCCCGCCACGAGGACACGCTCGAGATGATCCGGCTCATGGGCGAGCACGTGATCCCCGAGATCGACACCGATCCGGTACATCGGACCACGCGCTTTCGCGAGGCCGCGGCGCGACGGTGACGGGCGGCGTCCTCGACGGCCAGGTGGCCGTCATCACCGGCGCCGGCCGCGGCCTGGGCCGGGCGTACGCCCTCGCCTACGCGCACGAGGGTGCGTGTCTGGTCGTCAACGACGTCGACGCGGCGTCGGCGGCTTCGGTCGTCGACGAGATCGCTGCGCTCGGCGGCGAGGCGGTGGCGAGTGGCGACACGGTCGCCGAGCCGTCGGGCGCCGAGGCGATCGTCGCCGCCGCCGTCGAGCGCTTCGGGCGCATCGACGTGATGATCACCAACGCCGGCGCCGACCGGCGGGGGCCGGCGCTGGACCTGGATCCCGCGGACTGGGAGTTCACGCTGCGGGCCCATCTGTTCGGGTCGATCCACTGCTCCGTCGCCGCCGGCCGTGCCATGCGCGGTCAGCCTGGTGGGGGCGTCATCGTGAACGTCTGCTCGGCCGCGTTCTACGCCGGGACCGCGACGCTCGCCCCGTACGGGGTGGCCAAGGGCGGGATCTACGGCCTGATGCGCTCGCTGGCAGGCGAGCTGGCGCCGTTCGGCATCAGCGTGAACGCGGTGGCGCCCCCGCTGACCGCCACCGATCCGGCGCTGGCGTTCGTGGACAGCCTCGCGGACATGGGGCTGACGGCCGAGCAGGTCGAGGCGATGCGGTCGTCGATGCCGCAGCCGGAGGACGTCGCCCTCATCACCGTGTTCCTGGCGACGCCGGAGGGCCGGCGCCTGTCCGGTCGGCTGCTGACGATGGGCAAGGACGAGCTCGTTGTCGTTCGGCCACCTGATGGCGGGCGGACGGTGCGGGCGGCGGGGGAGCGGTGGCGGGGGCTGGAGGAGCTGGCGGGGGCGGTGGGGGACGTGTTGGGTCGCTAGGCGTCCGGCGGTGGGGGGTGGGGTGCCACGGCCCGGAGGCGGCGTCAAGGCCAGGCCCTTCGGGCGGCCTGCGGCCGGCCTTGACCCCGCCTCCGGGCCGTGGAGTTGGCGCGGTCAGGAAGCGACGCTGGGGCGTCGCTTCCCGGGGCAGGCGCTTTGCCCCCGCGTTGGCTGGTCGCTATTTGGTGATTTGTGGCTGCCGTTATTGGCGTAATTCGACTTGCTTGGTCATACGAACACTAGTACGCTAACGGTCATGTCCGGGCAGGTCAGCAACACCCTCGAAGGTCTCGCTCAAGCGATCGACGACCTCGACCTGCCCGCCGACAGCGCGGTGTTGACCGAAGCATTCACGTTAGTGGATCGGCTCAATGCCAAGCTACTGGCCGCCGTGGGCGAACACGACGCCGCCGAGCTGTGGCGCAACGACGGCGCCACCTCCATGACCGCCTGGCTCCGCCACCACACCCGACGGTCCGGTCGCGACGCCGCCCGCTGCGCCAGGACCGCCCGCCGGCTACGGCAGCTCCCCGTCACCGCCGCCGCCTACCGGGATGGTGCGCTGTCTGGTGGGCAGGTCCAGGCGATTGTCGCCAACGTCAAGGACCGCACCGTTGGTCTGTTCGCCGACCACGAGGCGCAGCTGGTCCCCGAGCTCGCCCGGCTGTCGGTGGGTGACACCGCCGTCGCGATGCAGGACTGGGCGCGGCGCGCCGAGGCCGTGGTGGGCGACGACCCCGACAGCACGCAGCCGAAACGGTCGCTGCACCTGTCCCGCATCCTCGACGGGCGCCGCGAACTATCCGGCAGCTTCGACCCCGAAGGCGGCGACGTCATCGCCACCGCCCTCCGCCTCGCCACCACCCGCGACGTCGACGGCGAACCCGCCCGCAGCCCCGCCCAACGCCGCGGCGACGCCCTCGTCGACGTGTGCCGCTGGTTCCTCGACCACCAACAACACCGCCACGGTGGCCGCCACCGACCCCACCTCAACATCATCACCACCCTCCACGACCTCGAACACCGCGCCCAGGGCCGGCTCCTCGACGGCAGCGTCCTCGACGCCGCCACCCTGCAACGCCTCTGCTGCGACGCCGGCATCCACCGCGTCATCACCAACGGCCGCTCCAGCATCCTCGACTACGGCACCACCACCCGCACCATCCCCGCCCCCCTGTTCAACGCCCTCGTCATCCGCGACCGCCACTGCCGATTCCCCGGCTGCGACCGGCCACCCGAATGGACCGAAGCCCACCACATCCGCTGGGTCCTCGACGGCGGACCAACCTGCCTCGACAACCTCACCCTGCAATGCACCCGCCACCACCACCTCCTCCACACCCCCGGCTGGCACGCCAAACTCCTCCCCGACAACACCCTCATCGTGACCGCCCCCAACGGCCGAACCCTCGACAGCCAACCCCCCAGTCGGCCACCACCTCGAGCAGGGTGGTGACACGCTCGCTTGGGAGGGCCACTATGGGATCGAGTTCCCCCGACCCATCGGTCGCCCAGGTCGTGATGCCACCACCGCGGCGAGACAGGTGACCTGGCTGAAGCGCGCCCGGCGACGCCATTCACAGGAGGCCAAGCGATGCCCTTCGTCACCACCCAGGACGGTACGGAGATCTTCTACAAGGACTGGGGCAGCGGCCAGCCGATCATGTTCCACCATGGATGGCCACTCAGTTCCGATGACTGGGACACCCAGATGATGTTCTTCGTGCTGCGCGGCTACCGGGTGGTCGCCCACGACCGTCGTGGCCACGGCCGCTCGACCCAGACCTCCGGCGGGCATGACATGGACACCTACGCCGCCGACGCTGCCGCCGTCGTGAGTCACCTGGACCTGCGCGACGCCGTGCATGTCGGCCACTCGACTGGGGGCGGCGAGGCTACGCGGTATGTCGCCAGGTACGGAGAGGGACGCGTGGCCAAGGCGGTGCTCGTCGGCGCGGTGCCGCCGCTGATGCTGAAGACGGAGGCCAATCCCGGTGGGTTGCCGATCGAGGTGTTCGACGGCTTCCGGGAGGGCACCGGCTTCAATCGCGCCCAAACGTTTCACGACATCGCGGCCGGAC
The DNA here is from genome assembly GCA_963756425.1 of uncultured bacterium. Classification (GTDB taxonomy): domain Bacteria; phylum Actinomycetota; class Acidimicrobiia; order Acidimicrobiales; family VFJN01; genus DASQUK01. Next base: position 34,885 of record CAVWNW010000004.1, read on the forward strand.
CGTTCTACGGGTTCAACCGCCCGGGGACGACGCCGGTGGAGGCCATCATCCAGAACTGGTGGCGGCAAGGCATGATGGGCGGCGCCAAGGCCCAATATGAGAGTGTCAAGGCGTTCTCGGAAACCGACTTCACCGAGGACCTCAAGGCAATCGACGTCCCCACCTTGGTGATGCACGGCGACGACGATCAGGTCGTGCCGATCGCCGACTCGGCCGAGCTGTCGATCAAGCTCCTGAAAAACGGCACGCTGAAGGTGTACCCGGGCTTTCCGCACGGCATGTGCACCACACACGCCGACACGATCAACCCCGACCTGCTGGCGTTCATTCAGGCGTGACCGGGTAGGACTGTGGTCGCGGCACCCGAGACTCGCTACGCGAAAAGTGGTGATCTGAGCATCGCCTACGCCGCCTACGGCGACGGCCCTGATCTCGTGGTTGCCCCAGGGTTCATCTCGCACCTGGAGGTCGGGAGGGAGGAACCTGCCCTCGCTCACTTCTACGATCGGCTCGCGACGTTCCGGCGGGTGATCACGTTCGACAAGCGGGGAACAGGCCTCTCCGACCCGGTACCGGACGCCCCCAGTCTCGAGGAGAACGTCGAGGACCTCCGGGCCGTCATGGACGCTGCTGGGTCCGAACGGGCCGACGTGGTCGGCGTCTCGGAGGGCGGTGCCATGGCCGCCCTGTTCGCGGCCGTGGATCCCGAACGCACGCGTTCCCTTGTGCTCTATGGCACGTTCGCCCGGGTGCTATGGGCTCCCGATTACCCGTGGGGCGTGAGCGCCGAACTTCACACCCAGCTCCTTGAACTGGCTCAGGCGCGTTGGGGCGACGGCGTGGGCTTGGGCGCATGGGCCCCGAGTTGTGCCGACGACGCACGGATGCGCGCGTGGTGGGCGCGCTTCCAGCGAACGGCCGCGAGCCCGGGCATGGCGCACAAGGTCCTCGCTCTCTATCCACAGATAGACATCCGGGCGGTACTGGGAACCATTGGTGTCCCGACACTCGTGCTGCACCGCCGCGACGACCGCATGGTCAATGTCGCGATGGGTCGCTATCTCGCCGAACACATCCCCCGGGCGATGCTGGTCGAGCTCGACGGCGCCGACCACCTGTTCTGGGTCGGGGATGCGGACGCGATTCTCGACGAGATCGAGGAGTTCCTGACCGGGGTGCGCCGTGGCCCCGAGCCCGACCGCGTGTTGGCCACGGTGCTCTTCACCGATCTGGTGGGCTCGACCGAGCACGCCGTCGAGCTCGGTGACACGCGGTGGCGGTACCTGCTCGAGTCACATCAGGCGCAAGTGCGTCGTCAGCTCGAGCGATTCCGCGGGCGTGAGATCAAGACGACGGGCGACGGGTTCCTTGCCACCTTCGACGGACCGGCGCGGGCAATCCGATGCGCCCAGGCAGTCGTGGACCAGTCGCGGGGCCTCGGTCTCGAAACCCGGGCGGGCGTGCACACGGGCGAGTGCGAGCTCATCGACGACGATGTCGGCGGCATCGCAGTGCACATCGCGGCACGCGTCGCAGCGCTTGCGGAGGCCGGCGAGGTCCTGGTTTCGAGCACGGTCAGGGACCTCGTCGCCGGTTCGGGCCTCACCTTCGCCGATCGCGGCGTGCACGCGCTCAAGGGCGTACCCGACGAGTGGAAACTCTTCGCCGTGGCCGACTAGCTGGTGGGGGCGAGACCGCCGCTTGCCGGCTCGGGCAGGCTTGCCGTCATGACCCAGGGCGCAGCGTCGCGAGATCGGGCACGCGTCGTCGTGGTCACGGGCGCGCCGGGGAGCGGCAAGACGACGCTCGGGACAGAGCTGTCGCGTGCGCTGCGGATCCCGTTCATGGCGCGGGACGACGTGCGAGGGGGGTTGTTCTTCACCGCTGGCTCATGGAGCGCGCGACCTCGACGTGTTCCAACACCCGAAGAATCGGCTGAAGCCTTTCTGCGAATGGTGGAGGCGACGGCGTCGCTCGGCGTGAGTTGCGTCGTCGAGTACGTCGTCCAACAGGATCGCCCGTCTGACATTCAGCGTCTTTCGTCGGTCGCGGATTGCGTCGTGGTGCTCGTCGAGTGCCGCGAGCACCTTGGACGATTAGCCAGCCGCAACAGCGCAGACCGACTGCTCAATCGCCAGCCGGTGCTCGATGCACTCGGCTACACCACCATCGACGAGCACACGCGCGATGCCGTCGCCCGGATGCGGTCGGTTGCCAAGGCGATGCGCGTGGACTTCGGCCTTCCAACCCTGAGGGTCAACACCGATGACGGCTATGAGCCTGGGCTCGACGGCATCGTCGACTTCGTCACCATGGGGACGTAGTCGACAGGCTGGTCACCCCGCGCGCGCACTCAGCCGATCAGCGTCCGCTTCGGTCGGAGGATGCAGAACTCGTTGCCCTCGGGGTCGGCCAGCACGGTCCAGGACTCGTCGCCGGTCTGCCCGATGTCCACATGCCGGGCACCCAGGGCGAGGATGCGCTGGATCTCGGCCTCCCGGTCCTCGGGGCCTGCGTCGCCGCCCGGGTTGAGGTCGAGATGGACACGGTTCTTCACTGACTTTTCGTCGCCCGCCGGCATCAGGCAGATCCCGACCGCGGCGTCCACGTCGGTGCCGATGACAACCTCACGTTCCCGTTCGGAGAGGATCCGCCAACCCAGGACCTGACTCCAGAATCGAGCCAGCCCGGGCAAGTCGTGGGCGTCGATGACGATGTGATGCAGCGACACGGTCATGCGAGAAGTGTGGCGTCGATCGTTCGGCGGCCGGCACCCGTCCGCGGAGGCGACGCGTCACTTGACGACGATCGGGTTGACCGGGGACCCGAGGCCGTTGACGAAGGGTTCGGCGGAGCCCTCGAACAGGAACTCGTAGACGCCGTCCTCGGCACAGTCGTCGGCCAGGGCCTCGAGGTCGAAGTTCTGGCCCTGGGTCAGACCCATCTCGACGAGGTGGAGCAGGTGCACCACGAGCAGCAGCTCGGGGTGCCGATCCATGTCCAGGTACTCGAAGGTGATGTTGTCGGTGGCGACCGCCGCGATGTCGTGGTCGCGGAACCACTCGACCGACCAGAACGACGGGCCGGTCCCGCCGTGATAGCCCTGCTTGTCTCCGGCCTTGAGCAAGCGCATCATCCCCGTCCGCACGAGGACCACGTCGCCCGGCCGGGCAGTCAGCTTGCCCAGCTCGCAGGCGGCGTCCAGATCTTCGCCCGTGATGGCGTAGGGAACGTCGAGTCGCTCGACCCCCTTGGCCCGCGCCACGTCGAGGAGGATGCCGCGGCTGACCAGCCGGCCGGCATTGGCGATGCCGCACCTGGCGGCACCGGCCTCGGTGAGGCTCCCGATCGGATGGCCGTTGTAGATGCGCCCGAGGTAGGACGCATGCGCCAGGGCGTCCCAGTGCGTCGCCGCCTGCAGGCCCATGACCACTATGTCGTCGCTCGTGCAGAACCCTTCGGGGTCGAAGACCGGACGGTTGACCGTAAGCATGGTCCGGAGCGGGTTCAGCCGGCCCGGGATGGCGCCGATCTGCGGGCCGTCGGGGCCCAGCGGCAGCGCCAGGGAGAAGACCTTGCCGTGCCGGACCAGCCCCGCCGCCCCCCGCACCACCTCGGGCGTGATGAGGTTCAGCGTGCCCAGCTCATCGTCGGCCCCCCAACGTCCCCAGTTGTTGACCTTGCGGGCCAGCTCGTGGAACTCGTCGGGCAAGGCCATCAGCCCGGGTCGCGCTCGGCGACGAAGACGGCGCGGTTGAGCTTGCCCGCCTCGCTGCGGGGGAGGGCGTCGACCAGCTCGACCGACTTCGGCACCTTGTAGGGCGACAGGCGCGCCCGGCACCAGGCGATCAGCTCCTCGGTGGGCACCGGTGCGGACGGAGCCGCGGGCTGCACGATGGCGTGGACGCGCCGCCCCCACTCCTCGTCGGGAAGCCCGATCACCACCACGTCGGTCACGCCCGGGTGCTCGCTGAGCGCGCTCTCGACCTCGGCCGGGAACACGTTGGCGCCCCCGGTCACGATCATGTCGACCCGCCGGTCGGCGAGGTACAGGTAGCCGTCGGCGTCGAGGAAGCCGAGATCCCCGACGGTGGCGAAGCCGTCGTCGGTCATGGGGATCGGTGCCGCGTCGCCGACGTAGGTGGACATCACGCCCTGGGGCTGGCGCATGTAGATCCCGCCGACCTCGCCGGTGGGCACGTCAACGCCGTCGTCGCCGAGGATGCGCAGCTCGGTGCCGATCGCACCCCTCCCGACGGTTCCCGGGTGATCGAGGTACTCGTCGCCCCTGGCGAACGTCGCGCCCGCTCCCTCGCTCGAGCCGTAGCAGACGAAGAAGTGCGTCGGCCCGACGAGGTCGATCCACGAGCGGGCCAGCCACTCGGGCAGCGGTGCGGCCCCGTGCATGACCCACTCGATGCTCGACAGGTCGCGCTCGCCCGCGCCGGGCTCGCGGGCGATGCGCTGCAGCATGATCGTCGTGGCGACGAAGCCGGTCACCCGGTGGCGCTCGATGGCATCGAGGAGCCGTGCGGGGTTGAACCGTTGGAGCAGCAGCAGCCGGTCGCCGGCCAGGAGGTTGGCCGCGTGCATGAAGCCGTTGTTGTGGTACAGCGGCGCGGGCACGAGGACCAGCTGAGGATCCGACAGCGGCCCGTAGGCCTCGAGCAGGGCGTTGGGCGAGCCCTCAGGGTTGTAGACGCCCGGGCTCTTGCGGAGGATGACCTTGGGCGTGCCCGTCGACCCCGAGCTGAGGATGCCCGACGCGTGCGGCGGGGTGACCGCCGGCAACGGATCGGTCGACGCCGAGAGGCTGCCCTCGAGGAGCTCGGTGTCGTCGGGCTCGACCACGAGCTTGGGGTCCAGCACGGCTCGAACCCTCTCGAGCTCCCAGGCGGGCAGGTCCCAGCGGACCGGCACCACGACAGCCCCCAGCTTCCAGCCGGCGAATGTGGTGAAGATGTGCTCCGGGCTGTTGTGGAGCTTGATCCCCAGGCGGTCGCCCTCGCCCAGCCCCCGGGCGGCCAGCGCCCGGGCTATCTGGGTCGAGCGGGCGTCGAGCTCCGACCACAGGACCAGGCGGTCGCTGCCCTCCTCGGAGACGAAGACGATCGCGGTCTCGTCCGGACGCTCCTCGCCCAGCTGCCGGATGCGTGACCCATAGGGGATGGGTTCCGTGTTCATGTCCCCCTCGCCGCCCCGGGGATAGTCAGGCGGCCACCCTCTCCTCGACGCCGAGCAGGCCCATCATGTTGCCACCCATGATCTTGTGCAGGTCCTCCTCGGGCAGTCCCCCGAGCTCATCGAGATAGGAGAGGGGATCGGCGAGGCCCTCGACGTGTGGGAAGTCCGATCCGAAGATCACGTGGTCGGCACCCAGCAGCTCCACCAGCCGCCGTGGGTCCTCCTCGTGGAACGGATGCATCCAGATGTTCCGCTTGAACGTGTCCGACGGCACCGCCTCGTAGGCCTGCGGCATCTGCTGGTAGCAGTGGTCGAGGTGCTCCAGCAGGTTCGGCACCCAGCCAGCGCCGTTCTCGATGAGCGCGACCCGGACGTCGGGGAACCGCCACAGCGTCCCGTGGCAGATCAGCGAGGTGACTGCGTCCTCGATGTCTCGATGGCGGGTCTGCACGGTGTGCCCGAACGGCGACGGCTGGGCGAATGCCTGCGCCTCCGTGTGCACCCCCTCCCACTCGTTGGCGTAGCGCACGTAGCCCGTGTCGGACGCGTGGAGCACGACCAGCGTGCCGCTCTCCTGGATCCGCTCCCAGTAGGGGTCGAACTCGGGCAGGGCGAAGGACCGGGGACCCTGGTAGCCCCATGCGGGGGCCGGGCGCATCAGGACGACGCGGGTGCCCCGGTCGATGAGCCACTCGAGCTCGTCGAGCGCCCGGTCGAGCAGGCCGGGCGTGACGATCGGCGTGGAGAAGATGCGGCCCTCGAACCCGAACGGCCACGCTTCGGTCATCCACTGGTTGAGCGCATGGATGGCGTCGGCGCACAGGTCGGGGTCGTCCTTCATGCGCTCCTCGACCAGGCTGGCGAGCGTGGGAAGCATCAGCGCGTAGTCGACACCCTGCTCGTCCATGATCTCGAGCCGCGCCGGGGCCTCACGGAACCCGGGTGGGCAGTCGATCCCCCGCCCGATGATCTCGCGCTGTGACTTCCCGTCCGGGTTGCCGTCCTTGAAGTACTCCTCCTGGGCCCCGGGCCGGCCGACGCGGTCGAAAGTGGGGTTGGGGATGTAGTCGCTGATCTGGCCCCGCACGACGATCTTCGTCCGGCCATGGACGTCGACGTAGTCGATGGCGCCCCTCTGCGACCCCGGGAGGTGCTTCGTGAGCGCATCCCGGGTCTCGTAGAGGTGGTTGTCGGCGTCGAAGACGGGGAAGTTCACCCTGCGGGAGGTCACCGCTTCTCCTTGGCTCGATCAGACGGGCTGCGGTCGCCCGGCATGCCGGTCAGAAGCGTAACTGTCCAACGGTTGGCAGGCGGAAGGTCCCTGCACCGGGCGCATCGGGTCGCGCGACGATGGTGTCATGCACGACCTGGTCGTCAGGGGAGGAACGGTCGTCGACGGGCGAGGAGGCGAGCCGTTCACGGCTGACGTCGCGGTCGACGAGGGCGTGATCACCGAGATCGGTCGGGTCGGGGCCTCGGCGACGCAGGAGGTCGACGCCGACGGCGCGCTGGTCACGCCCGGGTTCGTCGACGTCCACGCCCACTACGACGGCCAGGCGACCTGGGACAGCCGGCTCGCACCGTCGTCGTGGCACGGCGTGACGACAGTCGTCATGGGCAACTGCGGTGTCGGCTTCGCCCCGGTCCGGGCGGCGGACCACGACCGGCTGATCCAACTGATGGAGGGGGTCGAGGACATCCCGGGCGCGGCCCTGCACGAGGGCATCACCTGGGAGTGGGAGAGCTTCGACGAGTATCTCGACACGCTCGACCACCGGCCCCGCGATGTCGACGTCTGTGCCCTCGTGCCCCACGGCGCCGTGCGGCTCTTCGTCATGGGGGAACGGGGAGCGGCCCGCGAGGCGGCCACGGCCGAGGAGATCGGGGCGATGGGACGTCTCGTCCGCGACGGGGTCGCGGCGGGGGCGTTCGGGTTCTCGACGTCGAGGACGCTGAACCACCGCACGAGCACCGGCGACCGGACGCCGACGTTCGGCGCAGCCGGTGCGGAGCTGATCGGGATCGCCCGGGCCATGCGCCAGACCGGCCGGGGAGCGTTCGAGGTCGTCTCCGACTTCGAGGATCTCGACGACGAGTTCGACGTCTTCGCCCGCGTGGCGGCCGAGACCGGCACGCGGACCTTCATCTCGCTCAACCAGAACAAGCGGGGCGGGTACCGCAAGGTGCTCGATCGCATCGCCGAGGCGGCGGGCAACGGGATTCCCGTGCAGGCGCAGGTCGCGGTGCGCCCGATCGGCGTCTTGTTCGGCGTCGACACGACGGTCGATCCGTTCATCCTCAACCCGGTGTGGACGCCCTATCGGAGCGGGGACCGGGCGGCGCGGCTGGCGGCGCTCGGGGATCCCGACGTGCGCCGCCGCCTGGTCGAGGCGGCCGGCGAGCCGGGACACAGGTTCGGCGGCTACGAGCGCTTCTACCCGCTCGGTGATCCCCCGGAGTACGAGCCGTCCCCCGAGGCGAGCGTCGCCGCCATCGCCGAGCGCCAGAGCCGGCACCCGGTCGAGGTGCTGTGCGACCTCATGGCCGACGACGACGGGGCCGGCTTCGTCTACTTCCCGATCTTCAACTACGACGCCGGCGACCTGGAGGCGCAGCGCGAGCTGCTCACCCACCCGAACACGATCATTGGGCTGGCCGACGGGGGCGCCCACGTCGGCACGATCTGCGACGGCAGCTTCCCCACCACCCTGCTCGCCCACTGGGGCCGCGATCGCGTCCGCGGCCCGCGCCTGGAGCTGCCGTGGCTGGTCAAGGCGCAGACGGCCGACACCGCGGACGCCTACGGCCTCGACGACCGGGGCCGGCTGCAGGTGGGCCTGCGCGCGGACCTGAACGTGATCGACTTCGAGCGGCTGCGGCTACGCACCCCCGAGGTGGTCCACGACCTGCCGGCGGGGGGCCGGCGACTGGTGCAGCGGGCGGAGGGCTACGTCGCCACGGTCGCCGCCGGCGAGGTCACGTACCGCAGCGGGGAGCCCACCGGCGCGCTGCCGGGCCGGCTGGTCCGCAGTGGGAACAACGGCGGCTCCAGGACGTAGGTCAGACCTGGCCGTTTCACCGGCTCGACGCTGGGGTAGCGCCCCCCTACGAAGGGGATGCCGATCTGGGGAGGTGCCTCATGCGTTGGTCACACGGCCGTCACGCACGGCGGGCCGACGACGTTCGTCCGCGCCGGCTCCGGGGCGAGCCGGCAGGGGAGCCCGACCTGCTCGCCACCTTGGAGACCCGCGACCGGACGCCCGATCCCACAGCGTTCGAGGAGCCACCGAGGCTGGAACGCTGGGACCGCGTCGAGAGCCGCTGGAACCTCGGCAGCGTGCTGGTGCTGCTGGCCGGCGCCGCGCTGGTGGTCCTCGGAGCCGTGGCGCTGACACGCACGGGCATCGACCGGACGTGGTTCGGCCCCACCGAGGAGGTGGCGGGCATCGACCACACCCCGTTGCTGGCCGCAATCGAGGCGGGTGTCGGGTTGCTGCTGGTCATCGCCGGCCTGACCGGCGCGCCGGGTCTGGCGGCGTTCGTCAGCATCGCCGCGGCGATGGCCGCGGGGGTAGCCGCCCTCGAGCCCGCACACGTTGCCACCCAATTGGCCGCCGAGCGGTGGTGGCTCGTGGCGCTGGCGGTCGCCGCCGCCGGCCTGGCCGTGCTGTCGATGGTGCCGTGGCCGCGGTTCGTCGAACGCCACTACACGAGCGAGGCCGCGGGCATGACCCGGCCGCCGCGCCGGCGGTCGACGGCGAGGCCGGGCCTCGTCAGCTGACGGTCAGTCGGCCGCTGTCCGCCGGAGCGGAGCCAACCTCTCGGGCCGGGACCTGCGGGCGCCGCTGGTCCTCGCCGGCCGCCGCGGGTCCGCAGTCCTCGATGGCGCCAACGAGGAGGTCGCGCAGCATCGCGTCGGGCTCCGGCACGTACGCGTGGGCGATGCCTACCACGGCGTGCCGGACGGTGTTGGGCGCGCCGTGCCGGTGGAAGCCCTTGACCGTCGTCCTCATGTCGCGGTTGAAGGACCGGGCCCAGTCCGCGGCGTGTGGGACCTGCTCCAGTGCCCTGCGGCTCTGCTCGCTGAGCTCGCCGGCCGGTCGCCCGTCGAGCTCGCACCGCACCTGTTCGGCGGCGAGCACGGCCACCGCCAGCACCCGTTGGCGCTCCTCGGAGACGACCGGCAACGCGAGGAGGGCCGCCCGGAGCGCGATCCGGACGTCTACGTGCGGATCGGTGCTGGTCAACCCGATCACCGATGGCGCCAGCTCCACCAGGTCCCGTCGCCCGGCGTTGGAGGTGTGGTCGTTGACCAGGCGGGCCACCGCGCCGAGAAGCGGGTGGGTACAGATCGGGTGGTCGCTCCACTTCTCCCCGGCCAGGTACGACACCATCTCCATGAAGCACGCGCCCTTGCGCGCGTTCCGGTGCCTACCGCGGGACAGCTCGGGGATCAGCTCTGGGACTCGAGGGCCGTAACGGAACATGGCACGCTCCCAAGTGCTCGCCAGGCCACTCCAGTCTGCGCCTTCCGCAGCGGCCTGACCAGCCCGTTGTTCGAGCGGCACCCCGGTGCACCATCACCGCCGTGGATTGCCCGAAACTTGGGCGCAGTCCAAGATCTGTGGTATCCAGACGCAGGCGTACGCGGAGACAGGGTTGTCAACTACGTCGGGCGATGCGAGTGCCAGCGAGACCAGGGTGAGAGGGGGGTGATGTCGGCGGCCCGCACGACCCACGAGACGCCGCCGGTCGAGCGCAGACCGGAGTTCCACGTCTTCCTCCCGCAGATGCGCATGGGCCTCGACGTGCTGGTCGACAAGGCCCGGGCGGCCGATGCGGCCGGCTTCGGTGGCATCGCCCTGATGGATCACCTGGCTCCGCCGATGGCCGAGGACCAGCCGATGCACGAGGCGATGATCACCGCCGCGTGGCTGGCCGCCCGCACGGACCGGCTGGCCGTCGGGCACCTGGTCCTGTGCGACGCCCTACGCCACCCCGCAGTGCTCGCCAAGCAGGCGGTGACGATCGACCACGCGTCCCGGGGCCGCTTCGAGCTGGGGATCGGGTGGGGTTCGGTGCCCGACGAGCTCGACGCGTACGGGCTCGGCGACACGGCCCCGAGCGCCCGGGTGCGCCGGCTGGCGGAAAGCCTCGAGGTCATCACCGCGCTGTGGAGCGGTGAGACCGTCGACTTCGAGGGCGAGTTCCACCGGGTGAAGGGCGCCCGGCAGCTGCCGGCGCCGCTGGCGAGGATCCCGCTCCTCATCGGCGGCGCAGGCCGCAAGACACTGCCGCTGGTGGCCCGGTACGCAGACTGGTGGAACCTGCCGATCTACGCCCTGGAGCGCCTGGACGAGCTCCGGCCGGCGGCAGGCGGGGCCCGGGTGTCGATCCAGCAGCTGGTGGCGTTCGTGCCCAGCGAGGCGGAGCGCGCCCGGGTGACGGAGCTGGCCCTGCAACGCTTCGGCATGTACGGGAACGGGCTGGTCATCGGTGACGCCGCCCAACTGGTCGATCACTTCACGGCGCTGCATGATCGTGGCGTCGAACGCTTCTACACCTGGTTCTCGGACTTCGCCGACCTGGAGACGCTGGCCGCCTTCGGCACCGACGTGATCGAGACCCTGGCTCCCCGCGGAGGGGCGAGACCTTGGACCTGACGCTCAGCCCGGACCAGAGCTTCTTCCAGGAGACGACCCGGCGGTTCCTGGAGGGCGAGGCGCCGCTGACCAGGGTGCGGGAGCTGGCCGACGACGCGGCCGGCTTCGACCGTGGTTGGTGGCGACGGGGCGCCGAGCTGGGCTGGACTGCGTTCCTGGTGCCCGAGGAGCATGGCGGCGGCACTCTGTCGGGCGGGAGACTGGCCGACCTGGCGATCGTCGCCGAGGAGTTCGGGCGCCTGGTGTCGCCGGGTCCGCTCCACCCCACCAACATCGTGGCCGGCGCCCTGACCGTCTCCGGAACCCCGCAGCAGCGGGCCGAGGTGCTGCCCGGCATCGTGAGCGGCGACCTGGTCGCCACCTGGTGCTTCGCCGAACCCGGCCGCGGTTGGTGGCCGAGCGACGTGGAGCTCGCGGCACGCCGCAGCGGCGACGGGTTCGTGCTCACCGGCACCAAGGCGATGGTCGAGGCCGCGGGCGAGGCCGACTGGTTCCTGGTCAGTGCCCGCTCGGACGGCGGCGACGGCGGGCTGGTCCAGTTCCTCGTGCCGCGCGACGCTCGCGGCCTGACCGTGAGCCCGATGCGGGGCCTCGACCTGGTGCGGCGGTTCGGGCAGGTCCGGTTCGACGGCGTCGCCGTGCCCGGCACCGCCCGGGTCGGTGCCGGCGATGCGACGGCCGACGTCGAGCGCCAGCTGCAGATAGGCGCCACCCTCGAATGCGCGCAGATGGCGGGCGCCGCCGACCGGGTCCTGGAGTTCACGGCCGCATACGCACTCGACCGCTACTCGTTCGGCCGCCAGCTGGCGTCGTACCAGGCCCTGAAGCATCGCTTCGCCGACATGAAGCTGTGGCTGGAAGCCACGCACGCCACCGTGTCGGGCGCGGCCCAGGCGGTCGACGGCGCCGCCACCGGGGGGAACGGCACGGGCGCCCAGGGACGCCTCGGTGGCGCCGGCCGGCTGGTCAGCGCCGCCAAGGTGTACGTCGGCGATCGGGTCCCCGAGCTCGTCCAGGACTGCGTGCAGATCCACGGGGGCATCGGGCTGACCTGGGAGCACGACATCCACCTGTACCTGCGGCGGGTGACGCTCGGGCGGGCCCTCTACGGCACGCCCGACGACCACCGCGAGCGCCTGGCCGTGGCTGCTGGGCTGTAGGACGAGGACGAGGGAACCCGATGGTCGACACCACTGCCGCCACCGCCACCGCAGGCCGCGAGGACCTCGACGCCTACCGCCAGCGGCTCCGGGCCTGGCTCGCCGAGAACATGCCCAAGCTGGCGCCGGGCGCCGACTGGGACCCGCTGCGTGACGACGACGACCGCGCCAGCCGGGCCCGCGAGCTGCAGCGTCGCCTCTACGACGGCGGGTTCGCAGGCATCTGCTACCCGCGGGAGTACGGCGGTCAGGGCCTGCCCATCGAGTACCAGCGGGTGTTCGACCAGGAGTCGCAGGGCTACGAGCTGCCCGCCCTGTTCAGCGTGCCCACCCTGTCGATCTGCGGTCCCACCGTCCTCGAGTTCGGGACCGAGGCGCAGAAGCAGCGCTACATCCCGGCCTTCATCCGCGGCGACGAGCTATGGGTCCAGTTCATGTCCGAGCCCTCGGGCGGCTCCGACATGGCGGGCGCCCTCACCCGGGCCACGCGCGACGGCGACGTCTTCCTGCTCAACGGCTCGAAGATCTGGAGCACGTACGCGTACCGGTCGGACTTCGCACTGTGCCTGGCCCGCACCAACTGGGACGTGCCCAAGCACCGCGGCCTGACGATGTTCATCGTCCCCATCCACCATCCGGGCATCACCGTCAACCAGATCAAGATGGTGGACGGCACCGAGGAGTTCTGCGAGGAGTTCTTCGACGACGCCGCCATCCCCGCCGAGAACGTGCTCGGCCAGGTCGACGACGGGTGGACGGTGGCGACACGCCTGCTGTTCCACGAGCGGGCCGCGGTGGGCGGTGCCTCGCCCTACACCAGCGGCCGGTCGGCGGGCCGCACAGAGACCCTCGTGGACGATCTCGTGGACCTGGCCAAGGCCCGCGGGAAGGGCGACGATCCCCTGGTCCGCCGCCTGATCGGGCAGGTCGAGGCGCTCTCGATCGTGCAGGGCCAGCTCGCCCAGCGCGTGCGTGCGGGGCTCGAGACGGGCCACTTCGCGGGCCCCGCCGGATCGCTGGTGCGGCTCTTCGCCGGGACCGCGTCCGTCGAGCGCGCCAAGATCGCTCTGGAGATCGCCGGTGACGAGGCGGTCGTCTGGGACGCAGATGCGGACGGCCGCTTCGGCCTCGCCTACATCAGGCGCCAGTCGTCATCCCTCGGAGGAGGCAGCACGGAGATGGCGCGCAACATCATCAGCGAGCGCGTCCTGGGCATGCCCCGCGAGTACGCCGCCGATCGCGACGTGGCGTTCCGCGAGGTGCGCCGCAACACGGTGCCGTCCCCGAGGCGGACCACCGAACGTTCCACGGAGGAGAGTGGGTGATGGATCATTTGGAGCTGCGTCCCGGCTCGCGGCTGCGCAGCGCCGTCGATGCCACCGAGGTGGTCGTGGTGAAGGCCCCGGCGGGGCCCGTCGATCTGCGCTGCGGAGGCCATCCGATGGTGCCGCTGGGCTCCGACGGCGGGGCCGGGGCGACTCCGTCGCCCGATCACGCGGGTGGCACCCTGCTGGGCAAGCGCTACGTCGACGCCGACCAGACCCTGGAGGTGCTGTGCACCAAGCCCGGGGACGGCTCGCTCTCGGTCGGTGACGAGCCCCTCCAGATCAAGGAAGCCAAGCCCCTACCCGCATCGGACTGAGGGTCGATGCCGCGGATCATGGAGGAGGCACCGATGGGGGCGACCAGACGCATGCCAACCGGCGGCATCGACCCTCACTGAGGGTCGGCGCCGCGGCTCCCGGGGTGAGGTCACGGTGCTCCATGCGGAGGGTCGGCTGCGGCCATCGGCGTCCACCCACCGCCCTGAAGGTGGTTGCCGCCGTCGACGTCGATCACCACTCCGGTGATCGAGGCCGCCTCGTCGGACAGCAGGAAGGCGCAGGTGTTGGCGATGTCGTCGGCCGTCGCGAGCCGCCCCAGCACGAGGTTGCGCCCGGCGCCCGCGCCGTCGTCGGACTCCCACATCGACCGGGTCCCCGAGGTCTTGGTCAGACCGGGCGCCACGGCGTTCACCCTCACACCCAACGGCCCGAGATCGCGCGCCAGGGTGCGGGTCACGGCGTTGAGCGCCGCCTTGGCGGCGGCGTAGGCGATCATGGACGGGGTGGTCTTGTTGACGGTGCCGCTCGACACGTTGACGACGGCACCGCCCCCGTCCGCCAGGCCGCCCCGCAGCGCCTCCTGGATCAGCGCGATGGTGCCCCACGTGTTCAGCTCGACCGTCTTCAGGTACGCCGCCCGGTCGATCTCACGGGGCGACCCCTGATACCGCGTCCCGCCCACCGTGTTGACCACGGCGTCGAGGCGCCCATAGCGGTCGACGGCAGCGTCCACCAACCGGCCGGCCGTGGCGTCGTCCTGCAGCGAACCGGCGACGCCGGCGACCTCGAGGCCCTCGTCGCGCAGCTCGCGCTCGGCGGTGCGGAGCTGCTCGTCGGAGCGGCCGTTGATGATCACCGACGCGCCCTCGTGCGCCAGGCGGCTGGCGGTGGATCGGCCGATGCTGGGGTCGTGCGAAGACCCGGTGACGATGGCCACCTTGCCCCGGAAGCGGCCACCCGCAGCGCCCGTGTCCATCCGCCGAACGATACAAACACTCGAACCGACAACGAGGAGTGCCCGTGGACGACTATCCGGTCAAGGTCGGCAGCATGCTCTTCACGATGGTCGACCCCCATCGTGGCCACGAGGTGGCCTACAACCGCTGGTACGAGCGGGACCACTTCTATGCGGGCTGCCTGATCGGTCCCTGGCTGTTCGCCGGTGGCCGCTGGGTCGCGACGCGCACGCTGAAGGACCTGCGATTCCCGGCCGACAGCCCGTTCGCCGACCCCGTCGACGCCGGCTCGTATCTGTCCATCTACTGGGTCCACGAGGGGCACGAGGGGGAGCACTTCGCGTGGGCGACCAAGCAGGTGCGGTGGCTCTACGGCAACGGGCGGGGCTTCGACGAGCGGACGCACGCCCACACGGCGCTGTACTCCCTGGTCGCCCGCCACGATCGCGACGCCGACGGCGTGCCGCTCGAGCTGGCGCTCGACCACGGCTACGACGGGCTGGGCGTGGTAGTGGTCGAGCCGTCCGACGGGGTGACCCGCGACGAGCTGGTGGCCCACCTGTCGGCGGAGGCGGTCCCGGCACTGTTCGAGGGCGACCGGGCCAGCGGCGTCGCGTTGGGCTCGACCTGGCGGGTCATGCCGATGGGCGGCCAGTCGGAGGGCGCACCGCCTCCGCCCATGGCGCTCGGGACCGACGGAGGCAGTCCCGAACGCGTGGTGCAGCTGCTGTTCCTCGAGGGCGACCCGGCGTCGTCCTGGGATCGGATCCGTGCCTACGCGGATCGCGTGGGCACGGGCGGGTCCGGGCGGGTGACGTTCGCGGCCCCATTCTTGGCCACGGTGGTCGGCACCGACACGTACACCGACCAGCTCTGGTGACGCCGGGCGGCCTCGGCCCTGGCGCCTGGGCCCGTCCCTCGATCGCCCACCAGACCCGCTCCGGGTGAGCGGGACGAAGGGCGCAGTAGCATCCGCCGACGACCAACCGGTTGGTCAGGGAAGGCTGCCGATGCCCGAGGACATTCGCGAGCACCTCGGGCCGATCCACGTCGTCCTGGAGGCCGCGGCGATGGAGCTCGCGTCCCGGGAGGCGGCCACCGACACGCTCCAGATCGAGGACTGGCACGTCATGTTCGTGGCGCGCGGCAAGGTCGGCCCTTTCCGCGTCGCCGGCGAGGCGATCGGCGGCCGGCAGGGGCGCGTCGCCTGTCGCCTGTCGCTGCACGACGAGGGCAACGGCGATCGGGTGGTCACCAGCGCGTCGGCGGTGTTCCGGCCCTCGTGACCCGCCGCACCGTCCGGTGCGGCGCAGTGCCCTAGGTTGACACCATGCGCTTCGGCAACGTCGGTGGGCGGATGCAGCTGGTGGCCGGTGACGGGCTGGTCGACGTGGAAGAGGCATCCGGCGGGCGCCTGCCCGCCGACCCGGTGGCGGCGCTCGAACAGTGGGATGCGGTCGTCGAGTGGGCGGGGTCCGACGACGGGGTGTCGGCGCCGTCGGTCCCGCTGGCGGGCGCCGCCCTGCAGGGCCCCGTGCCGCGGCCGCGCCAGGTGTTCGGTGTGGGGCTGAACTACCGCCTGCACGTCGCCGAGGGTGGCCGGGACGTGCCCGAGGAGCCGGCGGTGTTCACCAAGTTCCCCAGCTGCATCTCAGGGCCGACCAGCGAGATCCCGGTCGGCAGCGAGACCGTCGATTGGGAGGTCGAGCTGGTGGTGGTCCTGGGCCGGACCGCCCGCCGGGTCGGCGTCGACCGCGCCTGGGACCACGTCGCCGGGCTCATGGTGGGTCAGGACATCTCCGACCGGGCCGTCCAGATGCGGCCGCCGGCGCAATGGTCGCTCGCCAAGTCGTTCAGCGGCTTCGGCCCCACGGGCCCCTTCCTGGTGACCGCCGACGACGTTCCCGACCGGGACGACCTCGAGTTGGGCTGCTCGGTCAACGGCGAGGAGGTCCAGAAGGCACGGACATCCGACCTCATCTTCCCGGTGCCGGAGCTCGTCAGCCGCCTGTCCCACATCGTGACGCTGTGGCCGGGGGACCTGATCTTCACCGGCACCCCGTCGGGTGTCGGGTATGCCCGAACGCCGCCCCGGTTCCTCCACACCGCCGACGTGCTGACGAGCTACATCGAGGGCATCGGCGAGCTGCGCAACCCCTGCATCGAGCCCTGACCGGGTCCGACCCACGCGGCACGATGGCGCTGGTCGACACGGTACGAGGGCCGGTGGAGACGAGCCGGCTGGGCCCCACGCTCATGCACGAGCACGTGTTCATCCTCGACAGCGAGGTCAACCACAACTTCCCGGAGCGCAGCTGGGAGGGCCCCAGGCAAGCCCGGATCGATGATGCCGCGGAGACGCTCCGCGGCATCGTCGCCCGGGGCATCGACACGATCGTCGACCTGACCGTGCTCGGGCTCGGGCGCTCGATCCCCAACCTCCAGGCCGTGAACGCGGAGGTCGACATCAACATCGTGGTGGCGACCGGCGTCTACACGTTCCGCCTGCTGCCCGACTACATCCACAATCGGCGGCCGAGCCGGGCGCCCGATGCCGGCGAGCTCCAGGACGTGATGGTCGACATGTTCGTGGACGACATCACCCGCGGCATCGCGGACACGGGCGTGAAGGCGGGCATCCTCAAGTGCTGCACCGACCGACCGGGCGTCACCAGCGGCATCGACCGCGTGCTCCGGGCCGTCGCCTGGGCGCATCGACAGACCGGCGTGCCGATCAGCACCCACACGGACGCCGGGCAGCAGACGGGCCGCGACCAGCAGCGGGTGTTCGCCGAGGAGGGCGTCGACCTCAGCCGGGTCGTCATCGGGCACTCGGGTGACAGCACCGACCTGGACTACCTCCGCGAGCTCATGGACCGCGGCTCCACCATCGGCATGGACCGCTTCGGGCTCTATGGCAACGGCTTCCCGAGCTTCGACGAGCGGGTCGACACTGTGGCACGGCTCTGCGAGCTCGGGTACGTGGACCGCATGGTGCTGTCGCACGACACCATGTGCCACTCCGACAGGTATGGCAGCGTGCAGGAGCAGTTCCCGAACTGGGTGTTCAAGCACCTCTCCGACGACGTGCTGCCGGCCCTCCGCGACCGGGGCGTCGAGGACGCGCAGATCGAGCAGATGCTCGTTGCCAACCCGCGGCGGTTGTTCGAGCAGCACGGCACCTACTGAGGCTTGGGCCGTGGACTTTGGGGCCCACCTGCCGCTGATGGACTTCGGTGGGCACCCGTACTCGCTCCGTCACCTCACCGAATACGTCGACGCGGCACGGCGACTCGGGTTTGCGGCGGTGTCGGCCAACGATCACATGGTCTTCGCCGTGCCGTGGCTGGACGGGCCGACGGCACTCGCCGTCGCTCTCGGCCACTCGGGCGACATGGACCTCGCCACGACCGTGTCGCTGCCGGTCGTGCGCGGCCCCATCCCGCTCGCCAAGGCGCTGGGCGCGATCGACCGGCTGTCGGGCGGGCGCCTCGTCGTCGGCGTGGGGCCCGGTTCGTCGGGGCGCGACTACGCGGCGGTGGGGATCGACGACGCGGAACGCTGGCAGCGCCTCGATGAAGCGATCCAGGCCCTCCGTGCCCTCTGGCGAGGGGGTGACGAGCCCTTCGTCGGCCGCTACTACTCCACGGCGGGGATCGACCTGCAACCGGCCCCCGCCCGGCCGGCCGGACCGCCGATCTGGATCGGGAGCTGGGGGTCTCGCCGTGGGCTCCACCGCACCGCGCGGCTCGGCGACGGCTGGCTGGCCTCGGCGTACAACACGACCCCCGACCGCTTCGCCGCCGCGTGGTCGCAGCTCTGCGGCTTCCTGGCCGAGCTCGGCCGGGACGCGGCCGCGTTTCCCAACGCGCTCGCCACGATGTGGTGCTACATCACCGAGAGCCGCTCGGAGGCCGACGAGATCGTCCGTACCCGCCTGGCGCCGACGATCCACCGGCCCGAGGAGGTCCTCCGAGAGCGGCTGCCGGTCGGACCGGCGGATGCATTCGCGGAGAAGCTGTCGGCCTTCCGCGCCGCCGGCGTGCAGCGAGTGTTCATCTGGCCCGTGCACGACGAACGTCGCCAGCTCGAGCTGTTCGCCGAAAAGGTCCGCCCGGCGCTGGAGACTTGACTCGCCGGCCACCGCCGGTGGCGTAGGGGCTATGGGGATGATTTCTTGGTGGCCGTGGCCATCCTCGAGGGGCTCCAGAGGCTTCAGCCGGTACGGCGCCTGTCTCGTTTCGAGTGTGACCTTCTGGGCTATGCGGGGCCTCTGGTGCTGTCGGTCCGGCAGGTGCGTTGGCTGGTCGGTCCGTGGCGGTCGACGAGGGACTACGTCGTCGTGCGACATCCGAACACGGTCGTGATGGAGTGCACGAAGGCGGAGCTCCAGGAGCTCGGTGTCGACCCGGAGTCAGCTCGACCGGCGGGCCCGGGCGGTGAGGAGCGAGCCTGAACCGGGCGTGGGTCTAGGGGTCGGTCTTCTCCCAGACCGAGACGTGCGACGTGCTCTCCCCGGTGAAGGGCGACCGGTCCCATCCGGCCCACCGGTCACGCAGGGACATGCCGGCGAGCCTGGCCATCAGGTCGAGCTCGGACGGCCACACGAAGCGGAACGGCGTCCTCGCCTCGCGTACGTCCGGACCTTCGGCGACGAAGTGGTGCGACGTGGCCTGCTGGGCGACGAGGTCGGTGTACCGGTCGTAGCCCACATAACCGGGGGCGTGGGAGAACACGCGGGCGTCCTCGCCGGGCGGCAGCCGTCGCAGGCTGGGAACCCCAACCTCGATGACGAAGCAGCCCCCCGGCTCGAGGTGGGCGGCGGCGTTGGCGAAGCACGCCACCTGCTGATCCTGGGTCGTCAGGTTCCCGATCGTGTTGAACACGAGGTAGACGAGCCGGAAGCTGCCGTCGACCCGGGTCGTGGCCATGTCGCCGATCGTCACGTCGATCCGTTGCGCAGGGTCCTTGGCGCGCAGCCGCTCGGCCATCGCCGTGGAGAACTCGATCCCGGCCACGGGTACCCCTCGATCCGCCAGCGGCAGTGCGACCCGACCGGTGCCGATGGCGAACTCCAGCGCAGAACCGTCGCCGGCGAGCTCGGCCAGCAAGTCGACCGTCGGGCCGAGCACGCTGGGGTCGAACATGGAACTGGAGCTCTCGTCGTAGCGGGCGGCGACGTCCTCGCCGAAGTGGTCCTCGGGCACCCGCGGAAGATCGCATCGGGCGTCACACGACACCAGCGAGTTTGCGGCGAGCGTCCGCCGGCTGCCCTGTCATTCCCGGAGCGGAAGTGACGGGCCTCGGTGGGTGGGGGGTGGGTGGCTGGTGCGGACGTGGCCGGTGGGGTCGGTGATTTCGAGGGTGGTGTCGGGGAGGAGTTTGGTGTGCCAGCGGGGGCGGTGGAGGAGGTGGTGGTGGCGGCTGCACAACAGCACGAGGTTGGCGAGTTGGGTTGGTCCGCCGGTGTGCCAGGGGTGGATGTGGTGGCCTTCGCACCAGGCGGCGGGCCGGTCACAGCCGGGGAACCGGCAGTGGCGGTCACGGACCACGAGGGCGTTGTAGAGGGGGGCGGGGATGGTGCGGGTGGTGGTGCCGTAGTCCAAGATGGCGGACCGTCCAGACGTGAGGACGCGGTGGACGGCGGTGTCGCACAGGAGCCGGTCGGTGCTGGTGCGGTCGAGGCGGGTGCCGTCGATACTGGCGGCGCCGGCGGTGCGCAGGGCCTGGTAGCGGTCGAGGTCGAGGATCAGGTTGAGGTGGGGTCGGTGGCGGCCAGCCCGCCGGGTGTGTTGGTGGTCGAGGAAGTGTCGGCAGATGTCGGCGAGGGCGTCGGCGCGGCGGGTGGCGACGCTGCGGGCGGGTTCGCCGGCGACGTCGGGGCTCTGGGCGAGGCGTAGGGCGGTGGCCAACAGTTCCCCGGTTTCGCCACCGAGATCACCGTCGAGCCGCCACCGGCCGGCCAACGTCGATGACAGGTACAGGGCCTGAGACGGTTCGGGTTGGGGGTCGCGGTCGGCGGTGGCGCATTCGCGCCAGGCGCCCATGGCCGCGGCGACGTCGTGCACCGACAACCCCACCAGCGTCGGCACCACGGCGGTTTCGTGGTCGGCGAACAACCCCACGGTGTCGGGGTCGAGGTGGGCGGCGATCGCTGCGACCTGACCACTGGAGAGCAGCCCGTCACGCCAGGCGGTGGCGGTGACCGGCAGGTGGGCGAGTTTGCGGGCCCGGCCGACGGTGGCGGCGGCCCGCGGGCGGGGCATGGCGGCGCGGTCCGCTAGCCAGGCGGTCATGGACGTGGCGCCGTCGAGTTCCCAGAGTCTGGTGTGGTCGTGGGCGGCGACGGCGTCGCTGATGCGGGCGTCGAGCCGGTCCCGCAACCCCACTACCGCCGCCAGGGCGGTGCTGTCGGTGGGGATGTCGAGTTCGTCGATGGCGGTCCCCAGCTCCTCGAACACCCCAGAATCGTACACCTGTTCGCCCACCCATTTCAACCCGAAACCCCAGCTCAGAGCACATTTTCGGGGCCAGATGAGCGCCGGCCAAGCCGGGGTCAAGGGCGGCCGCAGGCCGGCGCAGCGAACCCTTGACGCCGGCGCGCGCAGAGGGTGCGATGCCCCAACAATCACCAAGGCCCCGGCCCCCGGCCGGGGCCTGACCGCCAATCGTTGCCGGCGGCGACCGGCGCCGGGATGCAACCCGTGGGATGCAACTCCCACGGCGCCCCACAAGTACATTCCCAAACCATCGTCAGGTCGCGACGGAGGGGTCAGATGCTCGATCACGCCATCACCGGAGGGACGGTCGTCGACGGCTCGCCCACCTCTCGGCGGCGTCGTGCGGACGTCGGCATCAAGGACGGGCGCATCGTCGCCGTCGCCGAGCCCGGCCAACTCGATGAGCAGGCGGCACAGACGATCGACGCCACCGACCTGGTGGTGACGCCGGGGTTCGTCGACCCCCACACCCACTACGACGCCCAGCTCTACTGGGATCCGCTGGCGACACCGTCGAGCTGGCACGGCGTGACCAGCATCATCGGCGGCAACTGCGGCTTCACCCTGGCACCGCTGCGGGAGAGGGACGCCGACTACACCCGCCGGATGATGGCGCAGGTCGAAGGGATGCCCCTCGTGGCGCTCGAGCAGGGGCTGCCATGGAAGTGGGAGGCCTTCGGCGAGTACCTCTCGGGCCTGGACGGCTCTTTGGCCGTGAACGCCGGGTTCATGGTCGGCCACTGTGCGCTCCGCCGCTACGTGCTGGGCGAGGACTTCGGGCGGGAGTCGACGCCTGCCGAGCTGGAGCAGATCAGCGGGCTCCTGCGGGAGTCGCTGGCGGCCGGGGGGCTGGGCCTGTCCACCACGCGCTCGAGCACCCACGTCGACGGCGACGGCGAGCCGGTGCCGAGCCGGCATGCATCGGAGGACGAGGTGGTGGCCCTGTGCGAGGTCGTCGCCGACTTCGAGGGCACGTCGCTGGAGGCCATCGTTCAGGGCTGCCTCAGCCGGTTCAGCGACGAGGAGATCGAGCTGCTCGCCCGCATGAGCGGCGCGGCCCGTCGCCCGCTCAACTGGAACGTCCTGACGGTGGCTGCTGACGATCCCGGCAAGGTCGAGCACCAGCTGCGGGCCTCCGCTCGGGCCAACGAGCTGGGCGGCCGGGTCGTGGCGCTGACGATGCCGATCTTCGCCGACAACAACATGAGCTTCCTGACGTTCTGCGCACTCTGGCTCCTGCCGGGCTGGCGCGACGTGCTGGCGGTCGACGTGCCCGAGAAGATCCGGCGCCTCCAGGACCCGGCAGTGCGGGCCGACATGATGGAGAAGGCGTCATCCTCGCCGCTGCGCCGGCTCGCCGACTTCGCCGACTACCTGATCGGCGACGTCTATTCCGAGGCCAACGAGCCGTTCCGCGACCGCAGGGTGGGCGACATCGCCAAGGAGCGGGGCGAGGATCCGTTCGCCACCATCGTCGACATCGCGATCAACGACGAGCTGAAGACGGTCCTCTGGCCCATCCCGGCCGGCGACGGCGACGCCGACTGGGAGCTGCGGCGCACTGTGTGGGAGCACGAGGACGTGCTCCTCGGCGGCTCCGACGCCGGAGCCCACCTCGACCGCATGCTGGGGTCGCCCTACCCGACGCGCTTCATCGCCGACTGCCTGCGGGGCCGCCGACTGGTGTCCCTCGAGCAGGCGGTGCACTTGATGACCGACGCGCCGGCGCCGCCTGTTCGGCCTGCGCGACCGCGGGCGGTTGGAGCCGGGCTACCACGCCGACGTCGTGGTGCTCGACCCGGACACCGTGGACGCCACGCCCGCCCGGATCGCGTTCGACCTGCCGGGCGAGAGCAAGCGCCTGCTCGCCGACCCCCGCGGGGTGGTGCAGGTGCTCGTCAACGGCCGGGAGACGATCATCGACGGCCAGCCCACCGGCGCCCTGCCCGGCACCGTGCTGCGCTCGGGCCGCGACACGGCCGGAACCGAGACCTCGGCCGCCCGCTGACCATGCTGCAGGGGGAGAAAGTGCTGGTCGCAGGCGCCACCGGGCAGGTCGCCCTGCCGCTGACGTTGGCGCTGGCCGGTGACAACGACGTCTGGGCAGCGGCCCGGTTCAGCGATCCCGCCGCCCGAGAGACCCTCGAATCGGCCGGTGTGACGTGCGTGGCGGTCGACCTCGTCGGCGGCGACCTGAACGGACTGCCCCGCGACTTCGACTATGTCCTCAACTTCTCGGTCATCAAGTCCAACGACTGGGAGCGGGACCTCGACGGCAACGCCGGCGGCGTCGCCGCACTCGTGCACCACTGCCGGGAGATGCGGGCCTTCCTCCACTGCTCGTCGACCGCGGTCTACCAACCCGACGGCCACCGTGCCTTCACCGAGACCGACCCCCTCGGCGACAACCACCGCGTGTGGCCGTTCATGGCGACCTACAGCATCTCCAAGATCGCCGCCGAGGCCATGGCCCGCAGCCTGGCCCGCCAGCTCGACATCCCCACGACGATCGCCCGCCTGAGCGTGCCGTACGGAGACAACGGGGGCTGGCCCGCCATCCACGCCGACATGATCAGGGGTGGTGTAGCGATCCCGGTCCACCACGACGCGCCGAGCGTCTACAACCCGATCCACGAGGACGACATCGTCGCCATGGTCCCCGCCATGCTGTCGGCGGCGGCGGTGCCGGCCACGGTGGTCAACTGGGGCGGGGAGGACGCCGTGAGCATCGAGGATTGGTGCGCCTATCTCGGGGAGCTCACGGGAACGGAGCCGACGTTCCAGCCCACGGATCAGACGATCGAGAGCGTGACGGTGGACCTGACCCGGATGCACGAGCTCGTGGGCCACGCCACCGTGCCGTGGCGGGAGGGCTTCGCCCGCATGGTCGCCGCCCGAAAGGCTCGGGCGACGGCCCGGAGCACGGCATGACGATGCGACGAGCCGACTTCTCGCTGAACCAGGAGCAGGAGGCCGTCCGGAGCGCCTTCCGGACCGCGCTCGAGCGCAGCTGCCCGATCGAACGCGTCGAGGCCGCAGCGACCGCGGACCCGCCCGGCTACGACGAGAAGGTCTGGCGGCAGCTCCTCGACATGCGGGTCGTGGCCATGGGCGTTCCCGAGGCGGCGGGCGGCGACGGGGCGGGCCTGACCGAGCTGGTCCTCGTTGCCGAGCAACAGGGCGCGTTCCTGGCCCCGGTTCCCCTGGTCGAGGCCGTGGTCTCGGCGCGGCTGCTGGCGGCGTGCGGGGACGACTCGCTCGGCGACGCGATCGACGGGAATCGCCTGGCGCCTGTGGCCCTGCATCCGTACCAGGCGGGACGAGCGCAGCTCGTTCCCGCCGGCGCCATCGCCGACGGCGTGATCGCCCTGGCCGGCGACGAACTGGTCCTGGTCGCACGGGACGAGCCGCCGCCGGCGGTCGCCAACCAGGGGTCGACGCCGCTGGCGCCCTGGCTCCTCGGCGGGCCGGACGCGGACCGCCGCGTGTTGGCATCCGGTCCGGAGGCGGTCCGGCTGTACGCACAGGCGGTCGCGGAGTGGAAGCTGCTGACGGCGGCGGCACTCGTGGGGCTCGCCGACGCCGCCCTCCGGCGGGCCGTCGAGTTTGCGTCCAACCGCGTCGCGTTCGGCGTGCCGATCGCCACCTTCCAGGCGGTGTCGCACCCCCTGGTCGACGTGGCGATGGCGGTCACCGGCACCCGCCGGCTCGTGTGGAGGGCGGCATGGTTCGCCGACAACGAGCCCGGCGAGGCGCGTGACCTGATCCCGATGGCCTACCTGCACGCGGTCGAGACGGGGACGAAGGGGCCGACCGTGGGCGTCCACGTGCAGGGGGGGCTGGGCTTCACGGTGGAGTCCGACATGCACCTGTTCTTCCGGCGGGCCAAGGGATGGACCCTCGTCGCCGGCGATCCGGCGGACGAGCTCGACACGATCGCCGCTGTTCGCTACGGCCCGGCCGCACCGACCGCATGAGGGGACGAGCGCCGTGGACTTCGGCCTGATCGAGCTCGACGACGAGACCCGGCGGTTCCGGGACGAGGTGTGTGCGTACCTCGACGAGCACATCACCGACGAGGTGCGCGAGGCCGAGTGGCGCACGGGCGACGGCATGAACCTCGAGCTCCACCTCGCCCTCGGCCGGCGGGGCTGGATCTTCCCGACCTGGCCGGCGGAGGAGGGCGGCGCGGGGCTGTCGGCGCTCCACGCCAGCATCCTCGAGCAGGAGCTCACCCGACGGCACGAGCCATCGGTCACTCGGGGCACGACCCGCCTGGTGAGTGCGGCCGTGCGCGACTGGGCGCGCCAGGACGTCAAGGCCGAGGTGCTGCCGGCGGCCGCCCGGGGCGAGGTGCGGATGTGCCTCGGCTACACCGAGCCGGACGCCGGATCCGACCTGGCCAACGTCAAGACCCGGGCGGCACGCGACGGCGACGAGTGGGTGATCAACGGCCAGAAGATGTTCACCACGGGCGCGCACAACTGCCAGTACACGTTCCTCGTCACGCGGACCAACGCGAACGTGCCCAAGCACAAGGGCATCACCATGTTCCTCGTCCCCCTCGACACACCCGGGGTCGAGATCGGGCCCGTGCACACCCTCGGCGGCGAGCGCACCAACATGGTCTATTACGACGACGTGCGGGTGGCCGACCGCTGGCGCATGGGGGCCGTGGACGACGGCTGGCGCGTGGTCACCAGCGCGCTCAACGCCGAGCACGGGATGGACGAGTCGGGACCCGCTCCGCTCGAGGAGACTCCCGGCGAGAACCGGCTGTACCTCGGCGTGTACTTCGAGGCGCTGGAGCGGCTGGAGGACTGGGCGTGTGCGGGCGCCGATGACGATGGCGACGGGCGTGGCGACGGCAGTGGCGCACGCCCGGCCGATGACCCGATCATGCGGCGCCGCCTGGCCCGGATCGCCGCCGACGTCGAGCTGGCCAAGATGACGCCGGGGCCCATGGGGCGGATCGTCGGGGTCGAGCTGTTCATCCGCGACGCCGTCGAGATGCTCGACCTGGTGGGCCCGCCCGGCCTGCTGCCGCGCGGCGTGGACGGGGCGGTGGCGGACGGCTGGTTCGAGTACGCCCACCGCTTCGCCCAGGGCACCGCCATCTACGGCGGCACCACCGACGTGCACCGCAACATCATCGCCGAGCACTTCCTGGGCATGCCCCGGAGCCGGCTCTCGTCGTCCGGTTCGTAGTGGCTGCGACGCCCGTCCCGGTGCCCGACGACAGGGGTCGGGCCGCGTTGGACCTCGACTGGATCGTGTCGGTCGATGACCACGTGATCGAGCCGCCGAGGGTCTGGCTGGACCGGCTCCCGCGGAAGTACCACGACGTCGCCCCCCGGATCGTCATCGAGCCGGACGGCCAGGAGTTCTGGGTCTACGAGGATCGCAAGACGGTCACCGGCGGGCTGGGCGCCGTCGCCGGCCGCCGCCCCGAGGACATCACGGCGGAGGGCTTCCCCTACCGCGAGATGCGACCGGGGTGCTACGACCCCCGGGCCCGGCTCGCCGACATGGACGAGGCCGGGATCCTGGCGTCGTTGAACTTCCCGTCGATCCCCCGCTTCTGCGGGCAGCTGTTCTCGGAGGCCAAGGACAAGGACCTCGCGCTCCTGTGTGTCCGGGCCTACAACGACTGGATGATCGACGAGTGGTGCGCCACCGCCCCCGGGCGGTACATCCCGCTCACGATCGTCCCGCTGTGGGATCCCCAGCTCGCCGTCGAGGAGATCGAGCGCACCGCCGCCAAGGGCTCGCACTCGTTCTGCTTCTCCGAGAACTTCGAGCCCCTCGGGCTGCCGACCATCCACGACCCCGGTGGCTACTGGGATCCCGTCGTCGCCGCTGCGCAGGACAACGAGCAGGTGCTCTCCATCCACATCGGGTCGTCGTCCACCATGTACAAGGTCTCGTCCGACTCGCCGTTCATGGCCAACATGTCGCTGGGGGCGATCCGCCCTGCGGGCTGCATGCTCTCGTGGATCTTCAGCGGCCTGCTGCAGCGGTTCCCGGGCACGAGGATCGCCCTGTCCGAGGGCTCGATCGGGTGGATCCCGTGGTTCCTCGAGCGCGCCAATCAGGTGCTCAACACCCAGAAGCACTGGGTGGCGAAGGGGCAGCAGTACCGGGGCTCGGCCGAGGGTCCCCACGCGGTCAACCGCGGCGTCGACGTCCATGCCATCGACGTCTACGAGGACTACCGCAGGCACTTCTACGGGTGCTTCATCGACGACGTGACCGGGCTGCGCATGCTCGACGTCGTCGGCGAGGACAACGTGATGATCGAGACCGACTACCCGCATTCCGACACGACCTGGCCGCATTCGATCAAGCTGGCCCACGAGAGGCTCGAGGGCCTGCCCGAGGACGTGCAGTACAAGATCCTCCGCGGCAACGCCGAGCGGCTCTACCGGTTCACCCCTTCGGCGCCCCCGACCAAGGCCGGGTGAGTCGGGCCCCTAGGCAGCGATCAGCACGGCCGCCAGACCGGCGACGGCGAGACCGGTCCGCTGCACGCCGGTGAGCCGCTCGCCGAGCACGTAGCGGGCCAGCAGCACGGTGCCGGCCGGGTAGAGGGCGGTCAGCACCGAGACGACCGACAGCAGCCCGTGCGACAGCGCGAGCACGTAGAACATGTTGGCGGCGGCGTCGAGCAGCCCGCAGCCCAGCGCCGCGCCGAGGGCGGCGCGCGGCGGTCCCGCTGCGGTCACCCGCGCCACGCCGAGGGCGGCGAACAGCGACACCGATGCCACTCGCGCCCCCACGAGGGGCCAGATGCCGGCATCGCTCCCGGCCTGGTCGATGGTCACGAAGAACAGACCGAACGCGACGCCGGCGCCGATGGCGAGCAGGAGCGGCTGGAGTTGCAGGGCTCGCCCGCCGTGGCTCTCGGGACGTTCCCTGGACACCATGGTGACCGCCACGAGGGCTATGCCGATGCCGGCGACCGCCGCGGCCGGCGGCCGCTCACCGGAGCCCAGCCCGGCGATCACCGGTACCGCCGCCGACAGGAGGGCGGCGATGGGGGCGACGACGCTCATCGATCCCAGTGACAGGCCCCGGTAGAAAAGGGCCACGCCGGCCCCGCCGAACAGGCCGGCGACGGCGCCGACTGCGAATGCCTGCGGGGTGGGCTCGCCACCGAGCGCCGGCGCCACCGCCAGCAGCATCACGAGCCCGACCACGTGCGACCACAGGACGACCGCGCTCGACGGCTCGCGGCGCGCGGCCATGCCGCCGAGGAAGTCTCCGACGCCATAGGCGGCGGCAGCGGTGAGGGCGAGGAGTGCGGCCATGGGGGCGGGGGCCTTCGGGTGCGGTCGGCAGACTGGGTGCGCCCACAACGACGCCCGGGCGACTCTAGGCCATCGGTCACTGTGATGCACCATCCGGTCGGTACGATGCACCGCATGCCCGATGCCGCCGCGGTGGCCGCTGCCGTCGCCCGCAACACGCGCCGCCTCCGCACCGAGCGCGGCTGGAGCCTCGATCAGCTCGCCTCCCGCAGCGGGGTGAGCAAGGGCATGCTGGTGCACGTCGAGGGGGCCCGCACCAATCCCAGCCTGGGGACGATGTGCAAGATCGCCGAGACCCTCGGGGTGTCGCTGGCGGCGCTGGTCGAGCTGCACGAGGCGCCGGCCGTCCGCGTGGTCCAGCCGGCGGAGACCGCGCGGCTGTGGTCCGGGCTGGAGGGCAGCTTCGGCGACCTGTTGGTGGGCTCCGACGAGAGGGACCACACCGAGCTGTGGCGCTGGACGCTGGCCGGCGGGGATCGGCATGCATCGGAGGCCCACGTCGAGGGCACCCGGGAGGCCCTCCACGTCGTCGATGGGACCCTCACGCTCGAGGTCGACGGTGTGGCGCACACGGTCCCGGCCGGGGGCGCGGCGCTGTTCCACGCCGACCGGCCGCACGCCTATCGCAACGACCGCAGGCGCCCGGTGCGCTTCGTGATGGTCGTCCTCCAGCCCGATGCCGACCTCGACGAGTGGACCGCCCTGCACGAATCGGGCGCCGAACCGTAGAGGATGCGCGGACAGGCACGTCGCATTGGCCCACCGTGGTCAGCGCCCCCGGGAGGCCGAGCTGTGGGGACTGGGCTCACGCTGCAAATCTCGTACTGTTCGGTGCCCACCTGCGGCCCTATCCGCTCGGCCTCGTAGCCGGCGGTCGCGGGCGGTCGCCCGGCGGGTCAAAATGGCGGGGCAGCCCGGTCGACGGCCACGGAGGGTGCGGGTGACGCAGGTCAATGCGGTGCGACGGCCGCCTCCGCGCGGTCCGGTGCCGCGCCTCGACGCGCGTGGGATCACCAAGCGGTTCGGGCGACTCACGGTGCTGCGCGACGTGTCGCTGCGGGTGGGCGCGGGAGAGGTGGTGGCCCTGGTGGGGGAGAACGGCGCGGGCAAGTCGTCGCTCGTCGCCTGCCTGGCGCGCATCCTCGAGCCCGAGGAGGGCGAGGCCTGGGTCGACGGCGGCCCGCTGCCCTCGACGCCGGACCAGGTGCGCCAGGCCGGGATCGAGGTGCTCTGGCAGGACCACGGGCTGTGCGAGGAGCTCGACGTCGTCGCCAACGTGTTCCTCGGCCGCGAGCCGGGTCGCTGGGTGATCGCCGAGAGCGACATGCGCGAGGGCGCGGCGACCGTGCTCCGTCGTGTCGGCGCCGAGACACTGCCGCTGGACCGGCCGGTGCGGGGACTGTCGCGGGGCCAGCGCCAGCTCGTGGCGCTCGGGCGCGCCCTGATGTCCGCGCCCCGGCTCCTGCTGCTGGACGAGCCGACCGCCTCGCTGGGCGTCGCAGAAACGTTGCGGGTGCAGGGGGTGATCCGGGAGTGCCGCAATGCCGGGGCCGGCATCCTGCTGGTGACCCACGACCTCGACCAGGTGTTCGCTCTGGCCGACCGGGTCGTCGTCCTCCGCGACGGGCGCGTGGTCGCCGACGTCTCGCCGCTCGAGGTGCGCCGCGACGACATCGTGGCGTTGATGTCGGGCATCGAGATGGATTCGATGGCTCGGCGCCAGCTCCAGCGGCTCCGGAGCCTGGTCGACCAGCTCTCCGACGTGGAGCCCGCAGCGTCATTGCCGCTGATCGTGTCCGCGATGTCCGCCGCGCTCGACCAGGAGATGCTCTGCGTACACCTTCTCGAGTCGCCCGACGGCGCCGATCCGGTCCTGCGCCGCAGCGCCGCCGTCGGGCTGCGCGGCCCCCTCCTCGCGGTCAACGACCGCCTGCCGCTGGGCGTGGCTGGGGGATGTACGGGGCTGGCCGCCGCCGAGGCCGAGGCCGTGGTGGTCGAGGACCTCGCCGCTCACCCGGCACCGGAGGGCTACCGGCGAGCGGCAGCCGCATCGGGCATCCGCAGCGAGTGGGCTGCGCCGATCGTCGGCACGCGTGGCGTGCTTGGCACGGTGACAGGCTTCGCCGCGTCGGTCGGCCGACCCGAGCCGGCGCAGCTCGAACTGGCGCGGCTCTACCTCGGCTACGTGGCGTCCGCCATCGAGCGGGAACGGCTGCTCAGCGAGGTCTCGCGCCGCAACCGGGTCCTGGAGTCGCTGCGGACGATGCTCGAGACGGTTGTGGCAACCCCCGATCGGGTGGTCGGCGGGCTGGGCGCGTCGCTTCTCGCGCTGAGCCGGGCCCTGGGGGCGGACGGCGTGGCAGTCCTGATCGAGAAGGACGGTGCGCTGGAGCCGCAGGTCATGCACGACAGCGGTGACGGCGACCCGGTGGCGATGGAGCGCAGGTTCCAGGATGCGGCCCGGTGCGTCCTCGCCGGGGGGGCCGACGGGCACGCGCGGTTCGTCGAACCCCACCTGGCGGCGGTCGCACTCCAGCATCCCGAGGGCCGGGCGGCGCTGGTCGCCCACCTGCCCGCCGGCGACGCCGCGACCGGCGACACGCTCGAACTGCTGAACGACGCAACCCGGTCCCTGACCCTGGCCATCGAGGGCGAGGCGCTCGAGCACACGCGCCGCGACGCGGCCGCCCTGCGCCGGTCGCAGGCGATCCAGCGGGAGCTCCTGTCGTCGCTCAGCCACGAGCTCCGGACGCCGCTCACCGCCATCCAGGGCTACGCCTCGACGCTGCTCCAGCCCGACCTCACCTGGGACGCGGCGTCGACCGACCGCTTCCTCCGCTCGATCGCCAGCGAGGGGGCGCGGCTCGGGCGGCTCGTGGGGGACCTGCTCGACTCGACGGCCATCGAGTCCGGCGTCCTGCGCCTGCAGCGGCACTGGTGCGACCTGCCTCTGGTGGTGGAGGCCGCGGTGCGCCTGGTGGCCAACGGCTCGACCATCCGGGTCCACGCCGACGCCGACCTCGAGCCGATGTGGGGCGACCACGACCGCTTGGAGCAGGTGTTCGTCAACCTGCTCGAGAACGCCGTCGCGCATGGCGGCTCGCCCGATGGCATCGACGTCACCCTGCGGCGGGGGGCGAGGCGGGGCACCGTCGAGGCCGAGGTCGCCGATCAGGGTCCCGGCATCCCGCCCGCCCTCGTGGCCCGCATCTTCGAGCCCCGTGTGCGGGGCCGCGCCGATCGTGGCGGCGCCGGCCTGGGCCTCCCGATCGCCAAGGGGATTGTCGAGGCCCACGGCGGGAGCCTGGAGGCGGTGCCGGTCGGCCGCGGTGCCCGCTTCGTGGTCATACTCCCGTGCGAGCCGCCCACCGGCTCATCTGACGGCCGGCTGGATGCGTCGTGGAGCCTGGTGGAGGCGGCCAAGGAGCCCGATGTCGTCTGATCGCACGACCGTGCTGCTGGTCGAGGATGACCAGAACATCGTCGATCTCGTCCGGTCCAACCTCATCGCCCGGGCACACGACGTCGTCGTGTCGAAGGACGGCCTGGACGCCGTGGCCATGCTCGAGGCCAACGAGCCCGATGCCGTGCTGCTCGACCTCATGTTGCCGGGCATCGACGGCTTCGAGCTGTGCCGCGAGCTGCGCGAGCGCTCGTCGGTGGGGATCATCGTGCTGTCGGCCCGACGGGCGGAGACCGACAAGGTGCGGGCGCTCAACCTCGGCGCCGACGACTACATGACCAAGCCCTTCGGCATCGAGGAGCTGCTCGCCCGCATCAACGCCACACTTCGCCGCAGTCGGCCGGCGCCGCTGGCGCCCACGGCGCCGACGTTGGTGCGGGCCGGTGACGTCGAGATCGACGTGGCGGCGAGCAAGGTCACGAAGGCAGGGAGCCTCGTCCACCTCACGCCCACGGAGTTCGCCCTGCTCCGCGAGTTCGCCACCAACCCCGGCGTGCTGTTGACCCACGCAACGCTCCTGCGTCGAGTGTGGGGGCATGGCTACGAGACGCAGACCGAGTACACCCGCGTCTACATGGCGCGACTGCGCGCCAAGCTCGAGGATCCCAACGGACCGCCCCTGTTCATCACGGAGCCGCGGTCGGGCTACCGGTTCGTGGCAGACTAACCAAAACGGGCGGTCCTTCACGGTTCGTTCACGTCGACAGCACAACGTTTGCGTTCTGTTCGCGGCCACCGTCGTACCGTCCCGCGTTGGAGGGCGACATGAGGGGGAACATATGTCCGTAAAGAAGCGCACCTGGCGGCTATTCGCGGTGCTGGCCGTCCTCGGCCTGATCGCCGCCGCCTGTGGTGACGACGACGATGACGGCGGCCAAGCGGCATCGGACGGCGGCGGCGACGAGGGCAGCATCTGGGTGCTCCTGCCGGACACGGCGTCGTCGGACCGCTGGGAGCAGGAAGACGCGCCGTTCTTCACCGAGGCGTTCGAGGCCGCCGGGCTCTCGGAGGGCGACGACTTCACGATCGTCAACGCCGAGGGCGACGCCTCCACGCAGCAGTCGCAGGCCGAGCAGGCCATCGCCGACGGCGCCAGCGTGATCGTCCTCACCAGCCTCGACACCGGCTCGGGCGCCACCATCATCGACCAGGCGAAGGATGAAGGGGTCGCGGTGGTCGAGTACGACCGGTTCAACACCGGCGGCTCCGGTGGCGACGCCTACGTGAGCTTCGACAACGTGGCGGTGGGTGCGGCCATGGCCGAGGCCGTCGAGCCTGCCATCGACGCGCTCAACCTGACTCCCGCCCGGGTCGTCGAGCTCAACGGCGGCGAGGAGGACAACAACTCGTTCCTGTTCAAGCAGGGCTACGACGAGACCGTCCAGGAACGGGTCGACGCCGGCGACTGGGAGGTGGTCGCCGACCAGTTCGTCCCGGGCTGGGACAACGCCGAGGCCCAGACGCTGATGGAGCAGATCCTGGTCGACAACAACAACGGCGTCGACGCCGTGTTCGCGGCCAACGACGGCCTTGCCAACTCGGTGATCAACGCGCTCGAGGCCGCAGGTATCGGTCCCGTTCCCTTGAGCGGTCAGGACGCCACCCAGGCCGGCATCCAGAACGTGCTGCTCGGCAAGCAGACGGTGAGCGTCTACAAGCCGATCCAGGACGAGGCCGGAGTCGCCGCGGCGATCGCGCTGGCACTCCGCTCCGGCGACGACATCATCGACGCCGCCGAGTCGTACGAGTCGCAGCTGGCGTCCGGAGGTTCCGACGTGTCGGTCATCGGCATCACTGCCGAAGACGGCCAGCCGGCCGACTCCGCCGAGGGCGACGGGGTCGTGCCCTACGTGGCGCTCGTACCGATCGGGGTGACCGTCGACAACGTGGGCGACACTGTGATAGCCGACGAGTTCCGGACGGTCGAGGAGCTCTGTACCGGCGACGTCGCCAGTACGGACTTCTGCCAGCAGAACTCGTGACCGCAATCTCTCGGGGGCTGCACCCCCGGACCCCATCGCCACCCGTCGCACGGGCGGCCGGTTACGAGGCGCCCTCGTGACCGGCAGCCCTCTCCTGGAGTGCGAGGGGGTCTCGAAGGCATTCGGCGCGGTACAGGCCCTGTACCGCGTCGACTTCGAGGTCAACGCCGGGGAGGTGATGGCGCTCGTCGGCGACAATGGGGCCGGCAAGTCGACGCTCGTCAAGTGTGCCGTCGGGATCTACCCATTCGACGAGGGGAAGGTCCGCTTCCAGGGCGAGCCCGTCGACATCCATGGCCCGAGGGACGCCGCCCGGCTGGGCATCGAGGTCGTCTACCAGGACCTGGCGCTGGCGGACAACCTCGATGTCACGGCCAACATGTTCCTGGGCCGCGAGCGCACACGCCGGGGCTTCGTGCTCGACGAGTCGAGCATGGAGCACGCCGCTGAGGAGACGCTCGAGGGCCTGTCGGTGACCACGCTCGGGTCGGTGCGCCAGACGGTGGCCGGCCTGTCGGGTGGCCAGCGGCAGGCCGTCGCCGTCGCCAAGTCGGTCATGTGGAACTCGAAGCTGCTCATCCTCGACGAGCCGACGGCCGCGCTCGGCGTCGCGCAGACGCGTCAGGTGCTCGACCTGGTGCGGCGCCTGGCAGCCCGCGACCTGGGGGTGGTCATCGTCTCGCACAACCTCCACGACATCTTCGAGGTCGCCGACCGGATCACGGTCCTGCGCCTCGGGCAACGTGTGGCCGTGTTGAACCGGGCGGAGACGACCCAGCAGGAGGTGGTCCAGGCGATCACGGCCGGCACGATCGAGCACGTACCGGGAATGGCCGACGCCGGAGTCGCTGAGCCATGACGATCGATCCCCGCACCAAGTCGCAGGTGGGCACCGATCCGGACGCCGAGCCCGTCGTGACTCCCGAGGAGCCGCTGCCGGCCGCCACCCAGCCCGCACTCGAGGCGCCGGCCGAGACGCTCGGCGGGTACGTGCGCCGCTGGTGGCAGGGGGTGCGCGCCGGCGAGCTGGGCTCGCTCCCGATCATCGTCGGGCTGCTCGTGATCGGCCTCGTGTTCGGCACGCTCGACGACACGTTCTTCACCGAACGCAACTTCACCAACCTGCTCCTGCAGATGGCCCACATCGCCACGATCGCCATCGGGGTGGTGTTCGTGCTGCTGATCGGCGAGATCGACCTGTCGGTGGCATTCGTCAGCGCGGTGGGTGGCGTCACGATGACGCTGTTGTTGCGGCCCGATGCGTCCGACTGGCCCTGGTGGGCCGCCGTTGCCGTAGGGCTGATCGTGACCACCTTGATCGGCCTGTTGCAGGCGTTGGTGATCACCAAGGCGGGGGTGCCGTCGTTCGTGGTCACACTGGCGGGGCTGTTGATCTGGTCCGGGGTCGTCCTGATCATGACGACGGAGTACTCGACCTCCGGCACCATTCGGATCCAGGACGACACCGTCATCGGCATCGCCAACGACTTCCTCAGCGACGCCGCCGGCTGGGTGGTGGGCGCCGTCGGCGTTGCGGCCTATGCGCTCTCGCAGGCCCTGACGGCGCGCTCGCGCCGGGCCCGCGGCCTGGACGCCAAGCCGGCCGTCGTGATCGCTCTCCAGGTGCTCGGCCTCGCCGCCGTCGCGTTCACCGCCGTCTGGTACGCCAACAAGGACCGAGGCGTGCCGCAGGTGACCGTGTTGATGCTGCTCCTGTTGGTGTTCTGGTCGTTCATTGCGTCCCGGACGCGGTTCGGGCGGCACGTCTACGCGGTGGGCGGCAGCGCCGAGGCCGCTCGCCGGGCCGGCATCAACGTGGACCGGGTGCGGATTGCCGTGTTCATGATCGCCGGCTTCATGGCCGGGCTCGGCGGCATCATCCTCGCCTCCCGCCTGCGCTCGGTGGCCACCAACACCGGCGGCGGCAACCTGCTGCTGAACGTCATCGCTGCCGCCGTCATCGGTGGCACCAGCCTGTTCGGGGGGCGAGGTCGCGTCGTCTCGGCCCTCCTCGGCGCGGTGGTGATCATCGGAATCGAGAACGGCATGGGGCTGCTCAACCTGGCCACCGGCACGAGGTTCGTGATCACCGGCCTGGTCCTGCTCGCGGCCGTGCTCGTCGACGCCCTGTCGACGCGCCGCCGCGCGGCGCGCGGTGTGGTGTGAACGATCGTGGCCTGATCGGCGCGGCGCTCGCTGGCCAGGCGCCGCCACGCCGGCGAGGCCGGCTCTTGAGCGGGCACGGTTCGCCTGCTTGACCGGGCAGTCAATACAGTCCTCCGAATGGAGCTGAACGGGACCTCTGCCATCGTCACCGGCGGCGCCTCGGGCCTGGGCGCCGCCACCGCGCAGGCGCTCGCCGGCCGGGGCGTCAAGGTGGTCATCGCCGACCTCGACCGCCAACAGGACAAGGGCGAATCCCTCGCCAAGGAGATCGACGGCCTCTTCGTCCCCTGCGACGTCACCCAGACCGAGCAGATCATCGTCGCCGTCGATGCGGCCAAGGAGCTCGGGCCACTGCGGGCGCTGGTCACGGCCGCCGGAATCGGCTGGGCGACCCGCACGATCGGCAAGGACGGGCGGTACGAGTCAGCCCATGACCTCGGCCTGTTCCGCAAGGTCGTGGACATCAACCTCATCGGCACCTTCGACTGCATCCGCCTGGCTGCGACCGCGATGTCGCAGACCGAGCCGCTGGCCGACGGCGAGCGGGGCGCCATCGTGACCGTCGCCTCGGTGGCCGCCTTCGACGGACAGATCGGCCAGGCCAGCTACTCCGCGTCGAAGGGCGGCGTCGTGGGCCTGACCCTGCCCGTAGCCCGCGATCTGTCGGTCGTCGGCATCCGGGTCAACTGCATCGCGCCCGGGCTCATCGACACACCGATCTACGGCCAGGGCGAGGCCAGCGAGCAGTTCAAGGAGAGGCTCAAGCGCGACGTGTTGTTCCCCGACCGCCTCGGCACCGCCGGCGAGTTCGCCGGCATGGCGCTCGAGCTGATCACCAACAGCTACATGAACGCCGAGGTGGTCAGGGTCGACGGCGGCGTGCGCATGCAGCCGAAGTGAGGAGGGCCGGCTAGGCCCACCCGGTCTGCGGGCCCCGGCGCCCGACCCAGGTGGGGTGGTCGGCGATCGCCAAGAGCTCGGCGTCCCCCGACGAGTCGCCGTAAGCCCACAGCTCGACGTCGGCCCCGGGCCCGAAGCGGGCATCCAGCCACGCTTCGAGTCGTGCCACCTTTTCCGGACCCCGGTTGTTGAGGCCCCCCACCACCTCGCCGGTGAGTGTGCCGGCGGCGTCCGCGACCAGCTCCACGGCCAGGGCGTCGTCGATTTCGAGGCGGTCGGCGAGCGGCCGCAGATAGGCGCCGAGCGAGGCCGAGACGATCACGACGGCGTGCCCCCGCCGGCGATGCCACGCCAGCCGCTCCCGGGACTCGGAGCGCAGCGCGGCGAGCAGCGTGGGCACGTAGGCGCGCCCCAGCGCGTCGAGGCGCTCGGCGGGCCAGCCCCGGAACAGCCGGCCGACGAGCCCCACCTTGTACGCGTCGCGACCCCCGGCGCCGCGTGCTGCGATGGCCGCCCGCACGAGCGGCCAGTGGCCGCAGGCCCTACCGAGGAAGGGCACCAGGGTGTCGCGCCGGGTCAGGGTGCCGTCGAAGTCGAACGCGGCCACGCCGGGTGTGCCCCCTGCCGTCCGGGGACCGGGTCCGTTCACCGCCGATCGCTGACCAGGGCCCGCAGGGCCGTCGCGACGTCGGGGTGATTGAACCGGTAGCCGGCGGCGGTGAGCGCCGCGGGCTCCACCCGCTGGCTGACGAACAGGAGCTCGTCGGCCATCTCCCGGCCGAGGACCAGGCGGGGACCGAAGGCCGGGACGGGCAGCACGGTGGGACGGTGGAGGGCCGCACCCAGGGCCTTGGTGAACTCGGCGTTGGTGGCCGGGGCCGGGCCGGTCACGTTCACGGGCCCCGAGACGTCGGCATCGTCCAACAGGAACCGGATGACACCCACCTCGTCCTCGATCGAGACCCAGCTCAGCCACTGGCGGCCCGAGCCCAGCCGCCCGCCGACGAAGAGGCGGAACAGGATCACGAGCCGGGGCAGCATGCCGCCGTCGGCGGCGAGGACGACCCCGTTGCGCAGGAACACGGTGCGGATGCCGGCGTCCGCCGCCGGCTGGGCCGCCGCCTCCCACGCCTGCACCACCCCGGCCAGGAAGTCCGTCCCCGGTGTGGACCGCTCGGTGAGCACCTCGTCCCCCCGGTCGCCGTAGAAGCCGACGGCCGAGCCGGATATGAACACTGCCGGTGGGCGGGACAATCCGGCCAGCGTGCGGGCCAGCAGGTCCGTGCCCCGCACCCGGCTTTCGCGGATCTCGCGCTTGCGCGCCGGCGACCAGCGCCGGTCTCCGATCCCGGCGCCGGCGAGGTGCACGACGGCGTCGATCCCCTCGAGGGCATCCGACTCGATCGTGCCCGCCGCCGGGTTCCAGCGGATCGCCGCCGCGGTCGGGGCAGCGCCCGACGCCGGGCGGACGAGGGGCCGCACCAGGTGGCCGTCGGCCCACAGCGAGCGGGCGAGCGAGGATCCGATCAGCCCGCCGGCACCCGTTATCGCGACCTCCACTGAACCCTCCCTGCCCGTTGGTGGCTGGGTACGGTACGACGCCGACCCGGCAGCCACCCAACCCTCGGGAGGACGAGCGGTGACCGACGTCTACAAGGAGTTCAGGGAGTTCATCACGCGGGGCAACGTGATCGACCTGGCCGTCGCGGTGATCATCGGCCTCGCCTTCACCGCGATCATCAACGCCATCGTGTCGGGGCTGATCACCCCGCTGATCGGGATGATCGGGGGCAACGACTTCAACGACCTCGACTTCACGATCAACGGCAGCACGTTCGAGTACGGCCAGGTGATCAACGCGGTCATCCAGTTCCTGCTCATCGCGGCCGCGGTCTTCTTCTTCATCGTGAAGCCGATCAACATGCTCAACGAACGCCGGCGCCGGGGCGAGGAGCCCGAGCCCGAGGACCTGTCCGACGAGGCCGCGCTGCTCACGGAGATCCGCGACCTGTTGCGCGACCGCTCAGGTGTGTAGCTGCTCGCTGAGGTAGAGCTGCTCGCCCAGGGACTCGACCAGGCCGAGCTGCGTCTCGAGCCAGTCGACGTGGTCCTCCTCGGAGGTGAGCATCGTCTCCAGGAGGTGACGGGTGCCGTTGTCGTCGTGCTCGACGGCCAGAGCGATCCCCCGGTTGAAGCGCGCCAGGGCCTCACGTTCGAGCTCGAGGTCGAGGCGCAGCTGCTCGACAGGGTCCTCCCCGAGCCGCACCGAGCCGAGGCGCTGCAGGTTGGGCATGCCCTCGAGGTAGAGGATGCGCTCGATCAGCTCGTCGGCGTGGCGCATCTCGTCCATCGACTCGTTCTGGGTGCGCTCGGCAAGGCGGCGGTAGCCCCAGTTGGCCTGCATCTTGGCGTGCCCGAAGTACTGGTTGACCGCCGTGAGCTCGGCGGTCAGCACGTCGTTGAGCAGCTCGATGATCTCGGGGGGCGCATGCATCTGGGTCTGTGCCTCCGGACGGCGACGACAGCCCGGGAGGCTAGTGGTCGCTCGCGACCACTAGTGGTCTCGCCGAGCTATGCCGCAGGCTGTTCGGGCTCGGTCGTAGGGAACGGCGCGTGGACGGCGAGGAGCGCGCCGATGCTGGGCCGGCAGCCGCCGCAGCACGCGCCGGCCCCGCAGCGACGGGCCAACTCGCCCACGGTGCAGGCGCCGGACTCGATCTCGGCCCGGATCGTCTTGTCGGACACGACCTGGCAGTGACAGACGATCATCGGGTCGTCGTGCCCTCCTGCTCCAGGTCAGAAACGCCCCTACGCATGGACCGGTAAGGATGCCTTACAGCGATGGGGTGTGGCAAGCGGCAGATTGCGAACCGGTTGTAGTCATGCGGCACACGACCGCACGGCTACGACCAGAATGAGTTGTGGGGCTAGTTTCGCCGGCCATGAGCGAGCGTTCCCGAGGGAGCGAGCCGGGCCCGAACGGCCCGCTGCGAAGCGGCGAGAGCGGGAAATAATGCACGTGGTGATCGTGGGCTGTGGGCGGGTCGGCTCGGGACTCGCCCGCATCATCGAGGAGAGGGGCCACTCGGTCGCCATCGTGGACAAGGACCCCCGGGCGTTCAGGCGGCTGCCTAGCGGCTTCGGGGGCAAGCAGGTCGTCGGTGTCGGCTTCGATCGGGAGCGGCTGGAGGAGGCGGGCATCCACGACGCCGATGCTGTGGCGGCGGTGACCAGCGGCGACAACTCCAACATCCTCATTGCCCGCGTGGCCCGCGAGACCTTCGGCATCGAGCGGGTCGTCGCCCGCATCTACGACCCCCGGAGGGCGATCATCTACGAGCGGCTGGGGATCCCGACGATCGCCACGGTCCAGTGGACCATCGACCGCGTCGTGCGGCGGTTGATCCCCGAGGCCGAGGAGAGCGACTGGATCGATCCGAGCGCCGGGGTCGTGTTGGTGGAGCGAGAGGTGTCTGCGAGCTGGGCCGGTCGCCCGTTGGGTGACATCGAGATCCCGGGCGTAGCCAGGGCGGTGGCGGTGGCCCGCATGGGCACGGCCCAGATCGCCACGCCGGATCTCGTCACGCAGGACGGCGACCTCGTCTACGTGGTCGTCGCCATCGGGCACGTGTCCGACATCGACAGGCACCTGGGTGGCGCGCAGGCCAGCGAGGGTGTCCACCAGTGAAAGTCGTCATCGCCGGTGGCGGCGCCGTCGGCAGCTTCATCGCCGCCGAGCTGCGGCAGGCCGGCCACGAGGTGCACATCATCGAGCAGGACGACGACTACGTCAGCCGCATGACTTCGACGGGGTACCCGGCCGGGGCCACCTGGCACGTGGCCGACGCCTGCGAGGTGGACAGCCTCCGGAGCATCGGGCTGTCCGACGCCGATGTCGTGGCTGCGGTCACCGGGGACGACGAGGACAACCTCGTCATCAGCCTGCTGGCCAAGCAGGAGTTCGCCGTGCCGCGGGTCGTGGCCAGGGTCAACAACCCCAAGAACGAGTGGCTGTTCAACGAGAACTGGGGGGTCGACGTGGCGGTCTCCACCCCGCACCTGCTGACCGCGCTGGTGGAGGAGGCCGTGAGCGTCGGGTCGCTGGTGCGTCTGCTCTCGTTCGAGGGCGGCCGGGCCAGCCTCATCGAGGTGACGTTGGCCAGCGAGAGCCCGGCGGCCAACCGCGAGGTCGTGGGTCTCGACTTCCCGCGGGACTCGACGGTGGTCGCGGTCCTGCGCAACGACCGCGTGGTGGTGCCCCGGGGTGACACGCGCCTGCTGCCCGGCGACGAGGTGCTGGTGCTGGTCACCGCCGACAGCATCGACGAGGTGCAGTCGATCCTCACCGGCACGTGAGGCATTCCCCAGTGGGGGCGACGGCCCGCTAGTCGGAGCGGCGGTGGAGGCGGCCGTCGATGTAGATGCCGGAGGCGTCGGCCTCGGCGTCTGTGTCAGTTTCACGTAGCCCGGCGAACACGACCACCTCGTCGATGCCGGCCCGGGGGTCGAGCGCCAGGAAGGCGCCCGCCTCGGGATCCAGGGGGCGGAGCTCGAGGCGCATGGGTCGGACGCCGAGGGTGCCGAGCACGCCTGATGGCTCGGCGTCGGCGACGAGGCCGCCGCTGTCGGGATCCACGCTGACGTCCACCCGCTGATGCAGCCGCTCGTAGGTGCCGCGGAGGCGTACCGGGTCCGGCGACGGCGATGACGGCGCGGCTGCGACCACGGGCGACGCGTCGACGTCGAGCAGGTCGGCCGCCACGCGGGGGATCAGGTCCCGAGCCAGTGCCGCACCCGGGGGGCTGTTGGTCAGGACGCACAGGGCGAAGCGCCGCTCAGGCACGACCCTGAGGAACGCCCTCTGGCCGATGGTGTCGGCATCCTGGCCCAGGCAGACGAGCGGCCCCCAGCGGCGAACCGTCCACCCCAGCGCCTGGTCATCGCCGGGAAGCGGCGTCTCGACCTGGGGCTCCTGCATCTCGGCGATCGCCGCCGGCGCCAGTAGGTCGCTGCCGTCGGGTCCCCGCCCGTCGTCGACGTGCAGCCGGGCAAACGCCAGCACGTCGCCGGCCGGCGCCATGATGCCGCCCATCGGGCCGTTGGAACGGGCGAGCGACCAGCGCTGCTGGCGGGTTGCGGCGCCGCCGGGCGCGTGGACGTGCCCGACGGCCACCCGGTGCATCAGCACGTGCTGGGGCAGCGTGAGCGTCGCGTGGCAGCCGAGCGGTCTCGCCAGCCGGCGCCGGACGACGCGATCGAAGTGGTCGCCCGTGGCCACCTCGAGCAGGCGGCCGGCGACGCCGAAGCCGGTGTTGCAGAAGCTGTACGTCTCCTCGGGGGGATGGATCTGCCCGAGGCCGGCCAGCGTGGCCACATAGCGCTGCAGCGCGTCGTCATTCCAGCCAGTGTCGATCAGGTGGTCGCCCTCGATGCCGCTCGTGTGGGTGACCAGGTGTCGCAGCGTGATCTCGATGGTGGCGCCGGGATCCGCCACCGAGAACTCCTGCAGCTGGGCGCGCACGGGCTCGTCGAGCGACACGAGTCCCGCCGCCTGCGCCTGCAGCAGCAGCGTGGTCGTGTACAGCTTGCTGAGCGAGCCGAGCTGGAAGAGCGTGTCGGGCGTGACCTCCACGCCCGTGGCCGCGTTGGCCACACCCCACGTGGCGACCGCCGTCTGATCGCCCGACAGCACTCCGCACACGGCCCCCGGGACCCCATGCCTGCGGCCTAGCTCGGCGAGCAGGTCCTGGAGGCGGCGTGCGTAGGCGTCCGTGAGTTGGGCGGGCGCGGGCATGCGGCGCGCACCGTAGCCCGCGGGGCGTGGGCGCCGGGGCTGCGGACCTGGACGGGTGGCGATGCCGTGGCCTCGAGATCCGCCGCAGGTTCGTGGTGGGCGTAGCGTGAGCATCCACTAGGCATGAGCACCCGGCGCCTGATCATCGCGGCCCTGATCTGTGGCCTCGCCATCCTGGTGGCGTTCGCCGTCCAGCTGGCCCTCGTGCTCTGAACGGCTCGGCGCGCGGGGCCCCGCCGCCCGGTCAACGGGCAGGATCCGGCCGGTAGAGTCACGGCGTACGGCCC
Organism: uncultured bacterium; assembly: GCA_963756425.1. Taxonomy (GTDB): domain Bacteria; phylum Actinomycetota; class Acidimicrobiia; order Acidimicrobiales; family VFJN01; genus DASQUK01. The sequence continues at coordinate 77,854 of CAVWNW010000004.1, forward strand.
ACCACTGGATCCTGGAGGTGGTTCCCACGGCCGATCACTTCGATGTCGTCGTCATCGGCGGCGGTCCCGGCGGCTACGCGGCTGCGCTCTACGGCGCCAGCGCCGGGCTCAACGTGGCCCTGGTCGAGAAGCGCTGGATCGGCGGCACCTGCCTCAACGTCGGCTGCATCCCCGCCAAGGAGCTCCTCGAGACCGCGCACGTCTACCGGACCGTGCGCGAAGCGGCCGCGTTCGGCATCAACGCCGGCGAGCCGCAGGTCGACTGGTCGGTGACGATGCAGCGCAAGCAGGCGGTCGTCGACGAGCTCGTGGGCGGCGTCACGACGCTGCTCAAGGGTCGCAAAGTCACGATCTACAACGGCCACGGCCGGCTCCACGAGGGCCGACGGGTCTCGATCTCCGGAGGCGAGTCGGGTGATGTCGAGGTCACCGGCGACGCCGTGATCATCGCCGCCGGGTCGGAGGTCCGCACCATCCCCGGGTTCGACGTCGACGGCAAGATCGTCGTGACGTCCGACGAACTGCTGTCGATACCGGAGGTGCCGGGAACCGCCGTCATCATCGGTGGCGGGGCGATCGGCTGCGAGTTCGCCTCGATGTTGTCCGACATGGGCAGCCAGGTGACCGTCCTCGAGATCCTGCCGAAGATCCTGCCCGGCGTCGACAAGGACGCGGCGCAGGTCGTCGAGCGGTCATTCAAGAAGCGGGGGATGGAGGTCCGCACGGGTGTCAAGGTCACCGGCCACGAGCCGAGCGAGGGTGGCACGGTCGTGAAGGTCGAGGGCGGCGATCCGATCAAGACAGACGTGGTCGTCGTGTCGGTCGGCCGCAAGCCCGCCACCGCCGACCTCGGCCTCGACGGGACCGGGGTGAAGATCGACGACCGTGGCTTCGTCGTGGTCGACGAGCTGTGCCGGACGGGCGAGGAACGGGTCTGGGCGATCGGCGACTGCATCGACACCCCCCAGCTGGCGCACGTCGGCTTCGCCGAGGCGATCGTCGCCATCACCGACATCCTGGGCGAGCCGGCGGTGCCCATCGACTACGGGCGGGTCCCGTGGGGTATCTACTGCCAGCCCGAGGTGGCTTTTGCCGGGCACACCGAGCAGTCGGCCAAGGAGGCCGGATTCGATGTGGTCGCCTCCAAGCACCGCTACAGCGCCAACAGCCGGGCGAAGATCATCGGCGAGCAGGAGGGGCTGGTGAAGATCATCGCCGCCAAGGGCCCCGACGGGCGGGCGGGTCAGGTCCTCGGTGTGCACATGGTCGGTCCCTGGGTGACCGAGCAGCTGGGCCAGGGCTACCTGGCGGTCAACTGGGAAGCGACGATCGACGAGGTCGCCCAGTTCATCCAGCCGCACCCCACGCTGTCGGAGGCGTTCGGCGACACCGTGCTCGACATGACCGGCCGCCGGCTTCATTGATCGAGAGGACTGATGGCCGACATCCAGATGCCGCAACTCGGTGAGACGGTCACCGAGGGCACGATCACCAAGTGGTTCAAGCAGGTCGGCGAGCAGGTCGCCGAGGACGAGCCGCTGTTCGAGGTGTCGACAGACAAGGTCGACTCCGAGGTGCCTTCGCCGGTGACCGGCGTGCTGTCCGAGATCCTGGTGCCGGAGGGCGAGACCGTCGACGTCGGCGTGGTGTTGGCCCGCATCGGCGACGCCCCCGCCGGCGGGGGCGAGGCCACCGAACAAGCCCCCGCCGCCGAGGAGGCGCCCGCCGAACAGCCGGCCGAGGCGCCCGCGGAGCAGGCCGCGAAGCCGGAGGCGCCCGCCCCGGCCGAGCCGAAGGTGTCCGCGGAGCCGGAGGCGCCCGCCCCGGCCGAGCCGCAGGAGTCGCCGGAGGCACCGGCCGCGCAGGCCCCTAGTGCGCCCGAAGCCCCGGCCGCCGCCCCGCAGGCAGCTCCGGCGGCGACGGCCGCCCCGGCCGCCCAGGGTGCGCCGACCACCAACGGGCGACTGCTGTCACCGGTCGTGCGCCGCCTCATCTCCGAGAACAACCTCGACCCCGGCGCCATCGCGGGCACGGGATCGGGCGGGCGCATCACCCGCAACGACGTCCTGTCGGTCCTGGACCAGGGTGGCGCCGTGGCGGCGGCGCCCGCCCCCGAGGCTCCGACCCAGCCCCAACCGGCCCCTCAGCCGGCGCAGCCCGCTCCGGCGCAAGCCCCGGCGGCCGCGCCCGCACCCGCGCCAGCCCCCGCCGCGCCTGCCGCCCAGCCGGTGGCCAGGGCCGGCGAGCGCGACACGGCCAAGGCCCACACCAACATCCGGCGGCGCACCGCCGAGCACATGATCCGCTCGAAGCAGACCTCGGCGCACGTCTACGCGTCGATCGAGGTGGACTTCGAGGGCGTCGAGCGGGTGCGGTCCGCCGAGCGCGAGACGTTCAAGGCGGCCGAGGGCTTCAGCCTCACGTACCTCCCGTTCATCAGCCGGGCAGTCGTCGACGCCATCCGGGACTACCCCGAGGTGAACGCCAGCTTCGGCGAGAATGAGCTGATCGTCCACAACTACGTCAACCTCGGCATCGCCGTCGACCTCGACTTCAAGGGGCTGATGGTGCCGGTCATCCACGACGCCGACGGCAAGCGGATGCGGGCCCTGGCCCGGGAGACCAGCGACCTGGCACGCCGGGCGCGGGCCAAGCAGCTCGGGCCGGACGACATCGCCGGCGGGACGTTCACCATCACCAACCCCGGCCCGTTCGGCACCACGATGACGTTGCCGATCATCAACCAGCCGCAGGTGGCGATCGTGTCCACGGACGGTGTGAAGCGGCGCCCGGTCGTGATCGACCTGCCCGACGGCAGCGAGGGCATCGCCATCCACTCCGTGGGCAACATCACCCTCACCTGGGATCACCGCGCGTTCGACGGGGCCTACGCGGCCTCGTTCCTGCGGGAGATCAAGGAGATCATCGAGACCCGCGACTGGGCGCCCGAGCTCGCCTGATGACGCTGCGGATCCGCTGGCTCGGTCGGGTGCCCTACCGGGAGGCGTGGGCGCTCCAGCGAGCCATGCACGCGTCGTCGCCCAACGACCACCTGCTCCTGCTCGAGCACCCGCACGTCTACACGCTCGGCAAGCGGGCCGACATGCGCCATGTCCTGATACCGCCGGCCGACGTGGGTGCCGAGCTGGTTCGCAGCGACCGGGGCGGCGACGTCACCTACCACGGCCCCGGCCAGCTCGTCGGCTACCCGATCGTCTCGTTGCCCGCAAAGCGCGGTTCCGACAAGTACGGCATGACGGACACGGTCGCTTACGTGCGCTCCGTCGAGCAGCTGCTGATCGACACGCTGACGGACCTCGGGCTGCCCAACGTCGGCCGGCTGCGGGAGTACCCCGGCGTCTGGGTCGATCCCGAGGGTGCCGACCCCCGCAAGATCGCCGCCATCGGCGTGCGGCTAACGAGGGGCCGCTCGATGCACGGCTTCGCCCTCAACGTCGCGCCCGACATGCGCTACTGGGGCTACATCGTGCCGTGCGGGATCCCCGACAAGCGGGTGACGTCGCTGGCCGACGAGGGCATCGACGTCGGGATGCGCCAGGTCGTCGACGTCGTGGCGGCGCGGGCGGCGGTGCTCTGGGGTAAGGACGGCGACGCCGATCGCCAGGACGTCGTCTGGCGTCACTCACCCGCCGACCTGTCGGCCTTCAGCCGGGGCGAGGGCCCGGGTGAGGCGGTTCCCGTCCGGCTCCAGGGCCGGCTGACGGAGGCGGGCGTCACCGAGGGGCTGCAGATCGCCACCCGAAAGCCACCGTGGTTGCGCTCGACCTTCCGCACCGCCCCCGGCTACCTGCGCCTCAAGCACACGATGCGCGACCTGGGCCTGGTCACCGTGTGCGAGGAGGCGGGCTGCCCCAACATCTTCGAATGCTGGGCCGACGGCACGGCCACGTTCATGATCAACGGCGAGCGCTGCACGCGGGCGTGCGGGTTCTGCCTGGTCGACACGCGGCACCCCGAGCCGCTCGACGCCTCGGAGCCCGAGCGGGTGGCCGAGGCGATCGAGCGGATGGGCCTGGGCTTCGCCGTGGTGACCGCCGTGGCGCGGGACGACCTGGACGATGGTGGTGCCGGGGGCTTCGCCGAGACGATCCGGGCCATCCGGCGGCGCACGCCGGGCGTGCAGGTCGAGGTGCTGGTCCCCGACTGCAAGGGCGACGAGGACCACGTGGCGACGATCGCGGCGGCCGGGCCCGACGTGTTCAACCACAACGTCGAGACCGTCCCCCGCCTGCAGCGTGCGGTGCGCCCGTCGGCCGGCTATGCCCGCAGCCTGGCGGTGCTGGCCCGGGCCAAGGAGGCCGGGCTGGTGACCAAGTCGGGCCTCATCGTGGGGATGGGCGAGTCCGACGACGAGGTGCTGGCGACGCTGGCCGACCTGCGGGCCGTCGGCGTCGACATCGTGACCATCGGCCAGTACCTCCGCCCGACCACCCACCATTTACCGGTGTCCCGGTGGGTCGAGCCGGCGACGTTCGATCGGTACCGCGAGGTCGGCGAGGCGATGGGGATCCCCCACGTGGAGTCGAGCCCGCTGACGCGCTCCAGCTATCACGCCCGCCAGGCCGCGGGGGCGGCGGAGGCCGGCGGCATGGCCGCCGCCGGGACTCACTGAGAGTCGCCAGGTCGCCGGGCCGGCGCACCGAGGCGCACCCGTACGATTTGTCCGCATGCTCAGTGAACGTGCCGACCGGACCCGCAGGCGCATGGCCGAGCTGGGCGTCGACGTCTTGCTGCTGTCGGTCGGGCCCGACCTGCCGTACCTGACCGGCTACACGGCGATGCCGCTGGAGCGGCTGACGATGCTGGTCCTTCCCCGCGACGGCGACGCCACGCTGGTGGTCCCCCGGCTCGAGGTGCCGCGGGTGGCCGAACGGCCCGAGGTCTTCACGCTGCGCGCCTGGGAGGAGACCCACGATCCGATCGCCATCGTCGCCGGGCTGGTCGGCCGGGCCGCCACCGTGGCGGTCGGGGACCACACGTGGGCGCGCTTCGTGCTCGACCTCCAGGGCGCGTTGCCGGCGGCTCGATTCCTGGCCGCGAGCACGGTGCTCGGGCCCCTCCGGGCGGTTAAGGACAAGACCGAGGTCGAGGCGCTGCGTCGGGCCGCCGAGGCCGTCGACCGGGTCGCCGCCGACCTGCAGGCGGGCGCGGTTCCGCTCGTTGGACACACGGAGGCCGACGTGTCCGCCGACCTCGGGCGCCGCATCGTGGCCGAGGGCCACCAGCACGTGAACTTCGCCATCGTCGCCGCGGGCGAAAACGCCGCCAGCCCCCATCACGAGCCGGTGGACCGCGTGATCCGGGCGGGCGACGTCGTGCTGTGCGACTTCGGCGGCACCATGCTCGACGGCGACGGCGTGGGGTACTGCAGTGACATCACGCGCTGCGTCCACGTGGACGAGCCGCCGGGCGAGGTTGCGGAGGCCTATGCCGTGCTGCACGAGGCCCAGCGGGCGGCGACCGCCGCCGCGACGGTCGGCACGCCGTGCGAGGCGGTGGACGCGGCGGCCCGGCGCATCATCGCCGGTGCCGGCCTCGGCGACCGGTTCATCCACCGCACCGGCCACGGGATCGGGGTCGAGGCGCACGAGGACCCGTACATCGCGACGGGCAACGCCGAGCCCCTGGCACCCGGGCACGCCTTCTCGATCGAGCCCGGCATCTACGTGCCCGGCCGGTTCGGGCTGCGCCTGGAGGACATCGTCGTGGCCACCGAGGTGGGGCCCGACGAGCTCAACCGAGCCGATCACGGGCTGGCGGTCGTCGACGCCTGACCGGTCCTTGAAGATCTTCTGGGCCCATGGCCCGATTTTTCTTCAAAGACGCGTGTCGCCCCTACCCTCCGGCCGGTGATCCGCCTCGACGCCGCCACCGTGCTCTTGCAGTGGGCCGTCGGCGGGCTGCTGTTCCTGTGGGTCACGACCCGCCGGCGCGAGGTCGGCATCGGGTACGGGTGGCTGCTGCGGAGCGTGTACGGCGTGATGGCGCTGGGTGCGTTCGTCGTGGGTGCCTGGATCGACCCGGTCCCGGTGCGCGAGGCGTCGGCCTTGGCCGTTGCCGCCGCCGCGTCCGTGGCGCTGACGGTCTCCGTGGTGCGCCGCCGGGCCGGCGTGGCGGGGGAGCGGGAGCGGATCGAGCGGCGTTCGGCGCGGGTGGCGGCCATGACCGGGATCGACCGGCGCACCGACGGCCCCGATGCCGACGCCCCCGAGTTCCCACCCGGGCTCGACCTCATCGCGCCGCTGGTCGGGATCCCGGGACTGGTGGCGGCCGGCATCGCCGCCGGCGACCCGGCGCTGCTGTCGGTGGTGCGGGTGCTTGTGGGGGCGGCGTTCCTCGGGTCGATCTCCGACGGCATGCTCCTGGGTCACTGGTACCTCGTGCAGCCAGGCCTGGCCCGGGGGCCGCTCCTGGAGATGGTCCGCTGGACGGCCATCATCTGGCCCTTCGAGGTGGTCGCGTTGCTGTGGCCGACGGGGATGGGGTCGGTGCTGGATGGCAGCATCGACGACGGCTACGGCGGCACGCTCGGGTGGTTCTGGGTGGCCTGCGCGGTCGCCACGATCGGGCTGGTGATCGTGACCCGCGCCGCTCTGCGCGAGCGCTACTACTCGGCAGTGATGGCGGCGACGGGCCTGCTATACCTGGCGATCCTCACCGCCTTCGGCACGGATCTGGTCGCCCGCGCCGTGCTGGCGAGTTGACGTCGTCGCTCATTCCGGCTCGCGCCGGGGGTACCGCTCGGTCGGGTCGACGACCTCCGTGACGTCGGGCTCGGGCTCGGGAGCGGTCCCCTGAGCCTCAGTGGCGTCGGCCCCAGTCGCCTGGGCCTCGGTGTCGTCGGTCTCGGTCGCGTGAGCCTCCGTGGCGTCAGTCCCAGTCGTCTGGTCCTCGGTGGTGTCGACCTGGGTGGCGTCGACGTCGGCGGCAGGGGTGCTAGCGGCGTTCGCCCGGTCCCAGTCGGCGAGGGCGTGGTCAACCGGGGCGAAAAGGTCGTCGAGGTCCCGGTCGTCGACCCGCGGCAGGGGCGGGGCCAGGGGCGCGGCCGGAGCCGGCGGGCGGCCCCGCCGGCCCACGTGGACCAGCAGTGCAACACCGAGGGCGATCAGTCCGGCCGGGATGAGCGCCCGGCCCTCCTCGGTCAGCTCGCCGCCCGCAAGCACGATCACGCCGGCGGCGACGAACACTGCGCCGAAGACGAGGGCCACTGGCTCGAAGCGGTGCCTAGGCACGGTCGACCACCAGCTCACCGATCCCCACCCGCAGGTCGAGCCGCAGGTCTGGGGCGCTCTGGCGCGTACCGACGCCGAACGTCTCGTGGAGGTCGACCCCTCCCTCGTCCGGGGTGGGGGCCAGGTCGCCGTCGATGTTGCCGGCCTTGACTCTGGCGTCCACCTCGACGCTGGAGTCGGCGGGGACGATCACCCGCAGCTTGCCCATGCCGACGGCGGCGTCCACGGTGCGGGGGCCGTCGGACAGCGGGGCGCGGCGCAGGTCGAGCGTCAGCGCCCCCGCGAACAGCTCGTGGTCGTCGGCCAGCTCGCCACGGGTGTCCACCACCACAAGCCGATCCCCGGCACCGGCCTCGAACGGCACGTCGATCGCTTCGACGAGCGCGATGGTCGAGCCGAACAGGACCCCGAGCACGATCAGGGACCAGGCACGGCCGCGCCAGGCGGCCACGACGAGGCCGAGACCGACTATGACCAGGCCGACGGCGAGGCCGTCGTGCAGCGACAGGCTGGCCAGGTCGAGCACGTGCAGCAGCCACGCCAGGCCCGCGGCGATCAGTAGCAGGCCGACGAACGCGACGGCGACGTGCGACCGGCCGGGCCCCTCGCTCGCTGCGGAAGCACCGGCCGGCGTCGCTACGTCGCTCTGGGTGTCGGTTTCGGCGCCGGACCACCAAGGCGAAACCGGGGGAGGAAACTCGCCCGGAGGCCCGGCGCCCTCGCTCTTGTCGAGGGATTCAGCGAAACCACCATCTAGTGTAGTGCTGCGAACGCCGAGCGTGTCCGGGTTGTCGGATTCAGGGCCGGATTCGGGGCCCTCGGGTGCGCCGGAGCCGGCCGGACCGCCGGGGTGCGGCGGGTGCTTGTCGTCGTCGTCCCGGACGAGGAGCCAGACGCCGAGTCCGACCAGGGCCAGCGCGATGACCGGGCCGTTGGGCCACCATGGCCACCAGGAGCCGTCGCTGAGCGTCCAGACGAGGGCGACGCACGCCACGACGAGCACCCACAGCGGGATCCGGCCGAGGCGGGGCAGGTCGGCGGGCGGTGCCACCACACGAGGCTCGTCCGGCCGACGCTCGGGGACGATGGCCCACGCCACCAGGTAGGCGATGAGGCCCACCGGGGTGAAGACCGCGAGGACCACGGCACCGAGGCGCACCAGCGAGACGTCGACGCCGAGCCGGTCGGCGAGCCCGGCGCAGACACCGGCGATCTTGCGATCGACGGGCTCGCGGACCAGCCGCCTCGGCCGGGACCCGGAGGCGGACTCCTCGGGCCGCGGCGGTGCGTGGGGAGGAACATCCATGGGCCACATCATCGGGAGCGGGCCCCACGCTCACAATCGGGGATCTCCCCGAGCCCTCCCCGGAGGCGATTTCGCCGTGCAGTTGCCATCATGTGGGGGTGCCGTCATGTGACGCGCACACGAACCCCCGATGGGCTCGCCTCCCCGACAACCACCGATAGCCGGCCTCCCGCACGGCCTGGTCCGCCGCCGCGACGAACGCATCGTGGCGGGTGTCTGCGCGGGCGTTGCGCGGCTGGCTCGGCGTCGATCCGATCGTCGTGCGCTTGGCGGCCTGCATCCTGGCGCTGGCCAACGGCGCAGGACTGCTCCTGTACCTCGTGGCGTGGGTGGTCCTCCCCGACGAACCTGCCGCCGGAGAGCCCGCAGCGACGGGCGCCAGCCCGGGCACCAAGCGCAGCAGCGAGCTGGCCCTCGCAGTGGGTTGCATCACCCTCGGTGCGTTGTTGCTGGTGCGCTGGGTCACGCCGTTCTTCCCCGACCACATCGTGTGGCCGGCGGCGGTGGCGGCCACCGGCATCGGCCTCGTCCTGGCGAGGGCCGGCGACAGCGATCGGGCCCGCTGGCGGGAGGCCGCCACGCGGCTGCCGGGGAACCCGGTGGAGGCCTTCCGCGGTGGCTGGATGGTGTGGGTCCGGGTGCTCGTCGGCGCCGGCCTGCTGATCGCCGGCATCGGCTTCTTCCTCGCCTCCAACGACGCGCTGGCCGCCGTCGGCAACATCGGCATCGCCGTGCTGGCGACCATTCTGGGTGGCGCCCTGCTGTTCAGCCCCTGGGTGGCGCGCCTGGTGCGCCAGCTCGGCGAGGAGCGGCGGGAGCGGATCCGCAACGAGGAGCGCGCCGACATGGCGGCCCACCTGCACGATTCGGTGCTGCAGACGCTGGCGCTCATCCAGCGTCACGCCGACGCGCCCCAGCAGGCGCGCACCCTGGCGCGACGGCAGGAACGGGAACTGCGGGCCTGGCTCTACGACGGCCGCCGCTCGTCGGCCGAGGATGCGCCTGGCACCCTGGCGACGGCACTCGATGGTGTCGCCGACGAGGTCGAGGCCGACCACGGAGTGGCCGTGGACGTGGTGGTCGTCGGCGACTGCCCCGTCGACGACCATGTCCAGGCACTGGTGGCGGCCCTGCGCGAGGCGGTCCTCAACGCGGCCCGCCACAGCGGCGCCGACGAGGTGTCGGTGTACGCCGAGGTGCTCGGTGATTCCCGGATCGAGGCGTTCGTCCGTGACAGGGGCCGCGGCTTCGACCCAGCCGCCGTCAACGGCGACCGGCGCGGGATCACCCATTCGATCGCGCGGCGCATGGCCCGTCACGGCGGCAGCGCGCACATCAACAGCGCGCCCGGCGAGGGCACCGAGGTGACGTTCGAGCTCGCCCTCGAGACGGAGTCGACACCGTGACCCGCACTCCGCCGACGCGTGTGTTCCTGGTCGACGACCACCGGCTGTTCCTGTCCGGGGTGCGCACCGAGCTCGCGGGCCAACTCGACATCGTGGGCGAGGCCGTCGACGTCGAGTCGGCGGTCGAAGGGATCCGCAGCACCGCGCCCGACGTGGTGCTGCTCGACGTCCATTTGCCGGGCGGCGGCGGGCGGGGAGTCATCGAGGCGGTCCACCGGACGCACCCGGCCGTCGTGTTCCTGGCCCTGTCCGTCAGCGACGCCGCGGAGGACGTGATCGCCGTCATCCGGGCCGGCGCCCGCGGCTACGTCACCAAGACGATCGCAGGCGACGACCTCGCCCAGGCCGTCGAGCGGGTGCGCGACGGCGACGCCGTGTTCTCGCCCCGGCTGGCGGGGTTCGTGCTCGACGCGTTCGCCGGCGATCTGCCCCCGGGCACCTCGCTCGATCCGGAACTCGATCAGATCACGCCGCGCGAGCGGGAGGTCCTCCGCCTCCTGGCGCGGGGCTACACGTACAAGGAGATCGCCCGCCGGCTACAGGTGTCGATCAAGACGATCGAGACCCACGTGTCGTCGGTTCTGCGCAAGCTCCAGTTGTCGAGCCGCCACGAGCTGACCCGCTGGGCCACCGACCGCCGCCTGGTCTGAGCCCGGACCCGGAGCGGACCGGGGGGTAGGTGCCGCCGCGCTCCTACCCCCCGGTCCTGGTTTTGACGAACAGTACGCACAAGGTGTGACAGGGTCGGTCGCAGACCGACGCGATCAGGGGCGGCGGGCGGGGGTCGGGCAGGAGTGACACATCCCCATCGGGATGTCCCGGAGGTGGGCGACCGTCAGCACGCGCGTCGGCCGCCGCTCAGCCGCTGAGGTCGGCCTTCTCGCAGCGCTTGGGCGCGTTCACGGGATTGCAGCGGGCGGCGCCCGTGCCTGGCAGGTCGACCACGTAGCCGGTGCCGAAGTCGTCGTCGGCGAAGACGTAGTCGGTCGACACGTACTGGGCCCCGCTGGCGAACGCGGCGTCCCTCCGTGTGGTGTCGCCGCTGCGGGCCTCGACGGTGTCGGCGTCCGCCCGGGTGCGGACGATGAAGCCCTGGGCGACCAGCTCGCGGATGTGGGCGGCGTCGCCGATGGGGTCGTTGGCGACCGTCACCGCGGCGTCGGGATCGCTCGGCGGCACGTCCACGAAGATGAGCCGGTCGTCGACGTCGGCTACCTGCGCCCGGTAGGCGTCGCGCTTCGCGCCCTTGTCGTCGAGCACGAACATGACCTGGCCACGAGCCTCGCGGAGGGTTGGCCACCGGCCCTTGCGCACGGCCGCGGCGAGGCTGGGGGAGCGGCCCTTGACGTCCCCCGGGCTGATGATCCGTTCGTCGTCGAAGACCGAGTGGATCTCCGCCTCCAGGGTCGCGAAGTCGGGGGCGGTCCACGGCAACGGCTGCACGAACCCGAGGCCGGCGGGATCGGGGATGACGTCGTCCTTGGCCTCGATCTGGATCGTGATCGGCAGGTGGCCGGGATGGTCCCGGGACCAGTTCCGGATGTCCCCCAGGCAGTCGACGAAGGTCGGGCAAGTCGAGCGGTAGTCGACCTCCTGCACGTGGAGGACCTTGAGGCCGGGGCCGGCGAGCGCGGGGTCGATCGGATCGAGGCCGAGCAGCGGCAACAGCTTGGGGTGGGCGTAGCGGCCCCCGCCGGGATCATCGACGAACACGTCGAGCTCGACCTGGCGCACCCCGGCGTCGAGCTCGTCGGCGAGGGGCCGGTGCGTGTACTCGAACCCGTCGGTGGCGGCCCCGATGACGGAACGGAGTGCCGTCAGGAGCGCGGGCTCGGGCTCGACGTGGTAGCTGTTGTGCGACGCCAGGACCTGGATCTGGTTGATCGCGACCTTCGGTCCCCGGCCGTTTCCGCCGGTGCCGCCGCCGACGGTGATCGGCCGGCAGGCGGCGGTCAGCACTCCCACGAGCGCCAGGGCGGCGAGGAGGAGGACGAGGCGGGTTGGGCGGCGGACCATCCCGGCAGCTTGGCAGGTCTCATCACCGCCCCGCCCGCCCGCCGTTCACTCACGGTCATCTCCCCGTCATCCTGGCGCTTCGTCATGGGATCGTCTGTTGACAGGAGTCCAGCGCGGCACCTAGCTTCCGGCTGTTGTGACGCTCGTCACGTAAGGGGGAAGACGTGGCTTCGACAGCAGTGCGTCGGAAGTGGTTCGGTCGGTTGGCACCCGTGCTCGCCCTGGCCATGGTCGCCGCGGCCTGCGGTGGCGGCGGCGATGACAGCGGCGGGGGCGGTGGTGGCGACGCCGCCGGCGAGGAGGGCACGCCCACACCGGGCGGCAAGGTCGTCTACGGGCTCGAGGCCGAGACGACCGACGGCTGGTGCCTGCCAGAAGCCCAGCTCGCCATCTCCGGCATCATGGTCGCCCGCTCGATCTACGACACGCTGACGCGGCCGACGGCCGACGGCACGTACGAACCGTGGCTCGCCGAATCTGTCGAACCCAACGACGACTTCACGCAGTGGACGATCACGCTGCGCGACGGCGTCAAGTTCCACGACGGCACCGACCTCACCGCCGAGGTGGTGAAGAACAACCTCGACGCGTACCGGGGCACGTATCCGACCCGTCAGCCCCAGTTGTTCATCTTCACGTTCCAGAACATCGCCAACACCGAGGTTGTCGACCCCAAGACCGTCCGCGTCACGATGAACGAGCCGTGGGTGGCGTTCGACGCGTACCTCTATGGCAGCGGCCGGGTCGGCATGATGGCGCAGGCGCAGCTCGACGACACGCGGACGTGCGCCGAGAACCTCATCGGCACCGGCCCGTTCAAGCTCGCGAACTGGACGCCCAACCAGAGCCTGACCGCCGAGAAGAACCCCGACTACTGGGCCACCGACGCCGAGGGCAACCAACTTCCCTACCTCGACGAGATCGAGTTCCGCCCGATCGTCGAGGTGGCGCAGCGCCTCAACGCGCTGCAATCCGGCGAGATCAACGCCATGCACACGAGCGACGCCGAAACCATCGACCAGATCCGCGGTCTATCCGACTCCGGAGACGTCACCGCCGTCGAGTCGGACCAGTTCGGCGAGGTGAGCTACATCATGCTCAACGAGTCGAAGCCGCCCTTCGACAACATCAAGGCGCGCCAGGCGCTCGCCTACGCCAGCGACTTCGACGAGGTCAACACCATCCTCAACGCCGGAATCACCACACAAGCGACCGGACCGTTCGCACCGGGCAACATCGGCAATCTCGACGACACCGGGTTCCCCACGTACGACGCCGATCAGGCCGAGGCGCTGGTCCAGGAGTACGAAACCGAAACCGGCCAACCCCTGTCGTTCACGTACACCACGACCCAGGCCGAGGCGACCGTCGCGCAGGCCCAGCTCCTCAAGGAGCAGGCCGAGGCGGCCGGCATGAGGGTCGAGATCATCACTGTCGACCAGTCGACCCAGATCGACAGCGCGATCAGCGGCGACTTCGAGGCCATCGGCTGGCGCAACCATCCCGGCGGTGATCCCGACGAGCAGTACGTCTGGTGGAAGTCGGCGTCGTCCGGGAACCCGATCAACTTCGGCCGGTTCAGCGATCCCGAGATCGACCAGCTACTCGACCAGGGTCGTAGCACCGCCGACGCAGGGCAACGCGAGCAGATCTACGACGACCTGAATCGGCGCTTCGCGGAGCAGGTCCACAACGTGTGGCTCTGGTACACACCGTGGACCGTGGCGACGAGCAACGAGGTGCACGGCATCCTCGGTGAGGGCCCCAGCAGCCCCGACCCGTTCCCGGGGTTGGCGGTCGGGAACTCGACGGCGTACATGTGGGTCGAGCAGTAGGGCAGGGGGGCGCGCCATGCGGATGATCCTCCGCCGGGTGTCGCACCTCCTGGTCGTCCTGTTCTTCGTCACGCTGTTCGCGGCGCTGATGACCAGCCTGCTGCCCGGCGACCCCGTCGACGCCATCGCCGGGTTCGCGAGCCCGGAACAGAAGGAAGCGCTGCGGGAGCAGCTGGGCCTCGACGACCCGCTCTACGTGCAGTACGGGCGCTGGATGGGCGACTTCGTGACCGGCGACCTCGGTGGTTACTACAGCATCACCGGCGAACGGCCGGTCATGGACCGGGTGCGCGACGCGTTGCCGGTGTCGATCCAGCTCATGGTGGAGGCGCAGATCCTCACGTTGCTCATCGCCGTGCCGCTCGGCGTCGTCACCGCCTACCGCGCCACGTCACGCTTCGACCGGGCCACCAATGCCACCGCCTTCGGGCTGCTCGCCTTCCCCAACTTCGCTTTGGCATTGGTTTTGGCGTACTACGTCGGTGTGCAACTCGAGTGGCTGCCGGTGAGCGGTTATGTGGCGCCGAGTGAGGATCTGCTCGAACACCTCCGGCGCATGGCGCTGCCCGTCATCGCCCTGGCGGTCGGCCAGATCGCGGCATACATGCGCCTGCTGCGCAGCGACATGATCGCCACGCTGCAGGAGGACTTCATCACGATGGCGAAGTCCAAGGGCATCTCGCCCTCCCGAGTGTTGTGGCGACACGCTCTGCGGCCATCGAGCCTGACCGTGCTGACCGTGGCGGGGCTCAACGTCGGCGTCCTCATCAGCGGCGCCGTCGTGATCGAAGTGATCTTCTCGTTGCCCGGCATGGGCACGCTGCTCGCTGAAGCCGTCTTCGCTCGCCAGTACATCGCGCTGCAGAGCCTGATCGCCATCATCGCCGTGGGCTTCGTGCTGATCAACTTCCTCGTCGACCTCCTGTACTCCGTGCTCGACCCGAGGATCCGAAATGCCCGCACGTGAGCGATCGGCCACAGCAATGCAGGCCCCGGAGCTCATCCAGACACAGACCCTCGAGCCGGTCGATCTCGAGTCCGCGGTCGCGCCGACCCCGGAGATGGAGCAGCGCGCGCGGCGCCTGGGCCTCGCGGGGAAGCTTGCCATCGGCTGGCTGCTGCTCGTCGTGGCCGCGGCCGTGCTGGCTCCCGTCCTCCCGCTCGATGACCCCAACGAGAACTTCGCCCAGATAGCCGGTCAGGGACCGGGGACCGACGGGCACATCCTCGGTGGCGATGGGCTCGGGCGCGACATGTTGAGCCGGATCGTGTGGGGTTCACGCGCCTCGCTCCTGCTCGGCGTAGGTGCGGTCGTGGTGGGGCTGGTCGTGGGCGGCCTCCTCGGCCTGATGGCGGGCTACCGGCGTGGTCGCACGGAGACGGTGTTCACCGGCCTGTTCGACGTCCTCTTGTCGTACCCGCAGCTCATCCTCGCTCTCACCCTCGTGACGGTGTTCGCCAGTGGCGAGGGAATCAGCCCCACGCGGCGGATGATCGTGCTCATACTCGCCCTCGGCGTCGTGTCCGTCCCGGTCCTCGGCCGGATCACGCGCGCCAACACCCTGGCATGGTCGGAGCGCGAGTTCGTCCTGGCCGCCAGGGCCATGGGGGCGCGCAACCGCTCGATCATGTTCCGCGAGGTGCTGCCGAACGTGCTACCGGCGATGTTCTCGATCGCCTTGCTCGGCGTCGCCGTGGTGATCGTGGCCGAGGGCGCTCTCAGCGTGCTCGGGGTTGGGGTGCAACTACCAACGCCCTCGTGGGGGAACATCATCGCCGAGGGCCGCGCCGACCTGCGCGACTCGCCGCACATCGTGCTGGTCCCGACTGTGGTGATCTTCGCCACCGTCCTCGCGCTCAACTTCCTGGGCGACGTGGTGCGGGCGCGGTTCGACGTACGGGAAAGCGCGCTGTGAGCGAGCGCGAAGCACGTGATCGGCACAGGTGGGAGCCGGGGGCCAGCGGATGAGCATCCTCCGTTCCGGGGCACGCAAGCACGTCGCCCACACCGAGCAGTCGATCCATCCACCCAGCGGGGGGACTCTGCTCGACGTCGACAACCTCGCCACCCACTTCACGACGCCGAGGGGCACGGTCAAGGCTGTCGACGGGGTGTCGTTCACCCTCGACCGGGGGCGGACGCTCGGCCTGGTGGGCGAGTCGGGCTGCGGCAAGTCCGTGCTGTCGCGTTCGGTCATGGGGCTGCTGCCGACCCGCAACGTGACCCGCACGGGAGTGATCAACTTCGACGGTCACCGGCTCGACGAGATGGGACAGTCCCAGCTGCGCTCGTTCTGGGGCACCCAGCTCGCCATGGTGTTCCAGGACCCGATGACGTCGCTCAACCCGGTCATGCGCATCGGCAAGCAGATCACCGAGTCCCTGGAATTCCACTTCGACATGGATCGCGGCGAGGCCCGCGAGACCGCGTTGGCACTGCTCCGGTCGGTCAACATCCCGGAGCCGGCGCGGCGGCTGCGGCAGTACCCGCATGAGCTGTCCGGCGGCATGCGCCAGCGGGTCGTGATCGCGGTGGCGTTGGCCTGTGGCCCCAAGCTCCTGTTCGCGGACGAGCCCACCACGGCGCTCGATGTGACGGTGCAGGCGCAGATCCTGGACCTGCTGCGTCAGCAGCAGCGCGACCGTGAGATGGCAATGGTGCTCGTGTCCCACGACCTCGGGGTCGTGGCCGGCCACACCGACGAGATCGCGGTCATGTACGCGGGCCAGATCGTCGAGAAGGCGCCGACCAGGACGCTGTTCGCCAAGATGCGGATGCCGTACACGGCGGCCCTGCTGGAGTCGATCCCGCGGATCGAGAACGCCAGCCACACGCGGCTCAGCGTGATCGCCGGCCGGCCGCCAGACCTCATCGATCCGCCTCGCGGCTGCCGGTTCGCGCCGCGCTGCCCGTACGTCCAGGACCGTTGCCACGCGGAGCTGCCACCTCTGATCGAGGCCGACGAGCCGGGCCATACCTACCGCTGCTGGTACCCGGTCGGCACGGATGCCGGCAAGGAGGCGCTGGAGCGGAACCTGGCCGCGCACGTCCCCCAGGCCGAACTGGCGCTCACCGGCGACGTGACCAAGGTTGCGGAGGTCGAGTGAGCCCCGATTGCGCGGAGACCGTATGCACGCAGAGCTGAATAGCGGAGACCGGCTCGTAGCCGGCGGAATCAGGGCTCACCACTGATGGCCGGCAGCGGGACCGCACACCTGCGACCCGACGACGACATGCTCCTCCGGGTCGAGAACCTGGTTGTGGACTTCCCGGCGGGGTCAGGCCGCCACGTCTCGGCGGTGGCCAACGTGAGCTTCGATGTCGCCGAGCGCGAGACGCTGGGCCTCGTCGGCGAGTCCGGCTGCGGCAAGTCCACGACCGCGCGGGCCGTGATCCAGCTGCCCAAGCCCACGGGCGGCAAGGTGACGTTCGCCGGCCACGAGCTCACCGCCCTCAGCGGGGAGCGGCTGCGGGTCGTCAGGCCGCAGATGCAGATCGTGTTCCAGGATCCGATCTCGTCGCTGAACCCCCGCCGGCGCGTCGGCGACATCGTCGGGGCCCCCTTGGAGATCTGGGGTCGGGGAAGCGAGGCCGAGCGCCGCGCCCGCGTCGACGAGGTGCTCGAGGCGGTCGGGCTCGACCCCGACGTCGCGCGCGACAAGCGGCCCCACGAGTTCTCTGGCGGGCAGTGCCAGCGCATCTGCATCGCACGCGCCCTAGTCCTCGAGCCTCAGCTGGTGATCTGTGACGAGCCGGTGTCGGCCCTGGACGTGTCGGTGCAGGCGCAGATCCTCAACCTGCTCGAGGACCTCAAGCAGCGGTACGGGCTGACGCTGATCTTCATCACCCACGACCTCGCGGTCGTGAAGAACGTCAGCGACCGCGTAGCGGTCATGTACCTCGGCAAGATCTGCGAGGTGGCGGCCCCCGACCGGCTGTACACCAATCCGGCCCACCCGTACACAGCCGCGCTGCTGTCGTCGATCCCGGTGCCCGATCCCGAGGCCCCGGCCGGCTCCGTCGAGCTCGCCGCCGGTGATCTGCCCTCACCGCTCGCCCCGCCCAGCGGCTGCCGCTTCCGTACCCGCTGTCCACGGGCGCAGGAGCTGTGCGCGGTGGAGGAGCCGCAGACCCGCGAGGTGGCTGCGGGCCAGTTCGTCGCCTGCCACTTCCCGCTGGTGGGCGAGCAGGCGGCGGCCACGCCCGTGGAGGTGACGGCGGCGCACGGGTAGGCGCCCGTCAACCATGTCGTCGCCCGCCGAGTCCGCCCCGCCGTCGACGCACCGGCGTGCCAGGTCGGCGCAGGGACGGCGCCGCCTCGAACCCGAGCGACGCCGGGCCGAGATCGTGGAGGCGGCGTCCACGATCTTCCGAGGACGCGATCCGAACACCGTGCGCTTCGAGGAGGTGGCGGACGCTGCCGGCGTGTCACGCTCGCTCGTGTACGCGTACTTCGGCGATCGGGGTGGACTGCTGGCCGCCGTGTACCTCCACAGCCTCGCCGGCCTCGACGAGGACTTGTCGAGCCTGCTCAACAACGTGCCCGTGGACGAGACCCGGCTCGGGGCGCTGGTCCACCGCTACCTGCGCCTGGTCCAGTCGAACGCCGCGTCCTGGCCGCTCTTCGCCGCCGCCGGTGCCCTGGAGCACCCGGCCGTGCAGCAAGCGCGGCGGGCGCGCATCCAATGCATCGCCGACACGTGGGGTGGCGGGCCGGTGGAGCGGCTCCTGGCGCGGGGCGTCATCGGCATGCTGGAGGCCGGCGCAAGCGAATGGGTGGAGCACCGGGCGTGTTCCCTGGAAGAGGCCGCCGACCTGCTCACTCGCACGCTGTGGAACGGGCTCGGGCGGAACCCCAGGCTCGACGTCTCCGTTTGACAGTGCGCGCTGGCATGACGGCTCCCCGTGGTCGGGACACACCCTTCGTGGTCGATCCCGTTGAAGCCACGATCTAACGTGGGGGCGGACGAGTTGGGGGCCTGCGAGTGCCACGTCGATCGAAATGGATGCGGTGGAGCGCGAGATCGCGCACTGCGCCTGGGCCGGGATCGCCAGAGGCCGCTATGCCGGCGCGCTCTCGCGCCCATGATCGCGGCGATGAGATCGAGGCAGACCGTCTGGTTGCGGCCGGCCGGCTCCCGGACGCCGTCGACCGGTTGGCGGCCGCCTACCGCGCGACCGCCGACCCCGCCCTCGCGATCCGGCTGGTCGATCTCCGTCAGGAGGCTGCGCGTTCGTACGTGCCGGGGCCCGGGCGTTCACCCTGGCCCCCTGCCTACGGCGACTCGTTTCCCCATGTCTCCGGCGGCCTGCCCGAGACCGGGGTTGCCGGGCTCACCAGCGACATCCTGGGAGGGGCGGTCGCACATCACGGCGCCCTGATCGTGCGGGGGCTGTTCGACGACGCACAGGTGCGCCACAGCGTCGACGTCATCGACAAGGCCCAGGCGGCGCGTGACAACGGCGCAGGCGAGACCGTCGACGGCGGGTGGTACCGACCGTTCCCCACTGATGTTCCGCGACACGACGCACTTCGTGAGAGGGCCGTCGCCACCGGCGGCACATGGTTGGCTGACTCGCCGATGAGCGCCGCCCAGGTCCTCGACGGCCTCGCGTCCGTCGGTGTCATGGATGCCATCTCCGAGCATCTGGGCGAGCGTCCGTACTTCTCCCTGCAGAAGTCGGTGATGCGGCGGATCGAGGCCAAGAACGGCATCGCAACGTGGCACCAGGACGGCTCCTTCCTCGATGCCCACGTGCGCACCATGAACGTGTGGGTTGCGCTCTCCAGGTGTGGCGGGGACTTTCCGTCGCCCGGCCTGGAAGTCATTCCGCGACGCCTGGACGACATCCTGCCGGTGCAGGAGTGGCCCACGCCCTATGCGATTCCGTTCGACGCGATCAGTGAGATTGCGTCCGAGACCCCAGCCATCCGGCCTGAGTTCGCTCCTGGCGACGCCATCCTGTTCGACGAGAGGTTCCTGCACCGCACCTACTTCGGTCCCTTCATGACCGAGCCCCGCTACGCGCTCGAGTGCTGGTTCTTCGCTCCTTCCCACCCCGCCTCCGGATACCTCCCGTTCCTGGCCTGATGGTCCGGCACCGGGCAGGCGTCAGCTCGGCGCGGATCGCCAATCAATCCGGCCGGCTGTGACACAGCGGAGCGGCTCCGGGGCATACTTCCCCCATGCCCCGTGCCATGTGGAGCGGCGCCATCAGCTTCGGGCTGGTCAACATCCCCATCAAGCTGTTCACCGCGGTGTCGCGCAAGAACGTCTCCTTCAACCAGATAGACACCCGCACCGGCTCGCGGATCCAGTACCGGAAGGTGTCGGCCGCCGACGGTGACGACGTGCCCAACGAGGCGATCGCGAAGGGCTACCAGCTGTCCTCCGGCGAATACGTGCTGGTAGGCGACGACGAGTTGGCCGCCCTCGACCCGGAGGCCACGCGCACCATCGATATCGAGCAGTTCGTCGACCTGGATGAGATCGACCCGCTCTTTTACGACGCCGCCTACTACGTGGCGCCGGACAAGGGGGCCACCAAGCCTTATGCCCTGCTGACCCGAGCCATGGAGGAGCAGGGCAAGGTGGCGATCGCCCGCCTCGTCATGCGCACCAAGCAGTACCTGGCGGCGTTGCGTCCCAAGGACGGAATGCTGGTGATGTCGACCATGGTCTACGCGGACGAGGTCAACGACCCCGCCCAGCTCGACGGGGTCGAGGACATGCACGACGTCGATGTGAGCGAACGCGAGCTGCGCATGGCCGAGCAGCTCATCGAGTCGCTCACCGAGCCGTTCGAGCCCGAGCGCTACGAGGACAGCTACCGCAACCAGGTGCTCGAGCTCATCAACCGCAAGGCCGCCGGCGAGGAGGAGGTCGTCGCTGCGCCGGCACCCGCCGCCGAGGAGAAGGTCGTCGACCTCATGGCTGCGCTCGAGGCCAGCGTGCGTGACGCCAAGGAGGCGCGAAGGCGCCACCCTACGGCGAAGGCGGCGACGGGCGGCGGCGAAGCGGATGACGACGACGCCGACGACGCGAAGCCGGCGCGCCGCTCCACCAAGGCGG
This sequence comes from uncultured bacterium, assembly GCA_963756425.1. GTDB lineage: Bacteria > Actinomycetota > Acidimicrobiia > Acidimicrobiales > VFJN01 > DASQUK01. The sequence goes on from CAVWNW010000004.1 coordinate 98,744, forward strand.
CGAAGGCGACCAAGGCATCGAAGGCCAGCAAGGCCACCAAGTCGACCAAGGCGACACCGCGACGCAAGTCCGCCTAGATGTCGAGCGGCAAGGCCCGCACGTTGGCACCGACCGTACGGGATTTGCAGCGTGAGCCCAGGCCCCACAGCTCGGCCTCCCGACAATGCCGACAACGGTGCGCCGAGACGACGTAGCCATCCGCGCATGCTGGGTGCGAGGGTCTGCTAGTGGCTGAGCGCACCGCAGGGCGTTCCGCCACGGTCGAGGTCGAGGGGCGCCGGCTCACCCTCTCGAACCTCGACAAGGTGCTCTATCCCGAGGCGGGGACCACCAAGGCCGAGGTCATCGAGTACTACGCGCGCATCGCACCCGCGATGGTGCCGCACCTCGAGGACCGGGGCGTGACGCTGCGCCGCTTCCCCAACGGCGTCGACGCCGGCTCGTTCTTCGAGAAGCGCTGCCCGTCGCACCGGCCCGGATGGCTGGGCACGGTCCTGGGCCCGGGCGACAGCAACGGGAGCATCCACTACTGCTGCCTCGATTCGGCGCCGGCGCTGGTGTGGGCCGCCAACATGGCGGCGCTCGAGATCCACGGGCCCATGGCCCGCGGGGCGGACATCGACAGCCCGACGATGTGCGTCTTCGACCTGGACCCGGGACCCCCGGCCGCGATCCCGGAGTGCGCCGACGTGGCCCTCGACGTCCGCCACGTGCTCGAGGGTCTCGGCCTGGTGGGCTTCCCGAAGACGTCCGGCTCGAAGGGCCTGCAGGTCTACGTGCCCCTCAACCGGCCGCACACCCATCGTCAGGCGTCGGGCTTCGCCCAGGCTGTGGCGCAGCTGCTGGAGCGGGCCCGACCCGACGCCGTGGTGTCCAACATGAAGAAGTCGCTGCGCCCGGGCAAGGTGTTCGTGGACTGGAGCCAGAACAGCCGCCACAAGACGACCGTGGCCGTCTACTCGCTCCGGGCCCGGCCTCGCCCCACGGTGTCCACGCCGGTCAGTTGGGAGGAGGTCGAGGCCGCGGCCGACGGCGCGCCACTCTCGTTCGAGGCGGCCGACGTGATCGGCCGGGTCGAGGACCACGGCGACCTGTTCGCAGGGACGCTCACGCTCGAGCAGACGCTGCCGGCCGGCGCCAAGCTCTGACGTCCGACGAACCGGTGATCGCGATGGGTCCGTGCGCGGCACGGCTGCGGCAAGAATGGGTTGCGGGATGGACTCGACCGAGCTGACCGTACGCACCGGCACCCGCCCCGCAGTCGTCGACATCACGGCGGAGGTCACCGAGTTCTGCCGAGGCCGGGGCGACGGCCTGGTCTCGATCTTCGTGCCCCATGCCACGGCCGGCGTCGCCATCATGGAGGCCGGCGCCGGCAGCGACGACGACCTGCTGGCGGCCGTCGGCGAGATCCTGCCGCGCGACGACCGCTGGCGGCACCGTCACGGGTCGCCCGGGCACGGCGCCGATCACCTGCTGCCGGCGATCATCGCGCCCAGCATCACCGTCCCGGTGCTCGGGAGCCGCCCCGCCCTCGGCACGTGGCAGTCGATCGTGCTGGTCGACACCAACCGCGACAACCCGGAGCGCCGCGTGCTGCTGAGCTTCCTGGCTGGCTGACGACGTGCGCGGAACGGCACGTCATCCTGGCTCACGGTGGTCAGTGTTGCCGGGAGGCCGAGCTGGTTGGCCGGGGCTCACGGGGCAAATCTCGTACTGTTCGGTGCCCACTTGCGGACCTATCCGCTCGGCCTCTGACGACGTGCGCGGAAAGGCACGTCATCCTGGCTCACGGTGGTCAGTGTTCCGGGCAGGCCGAGCTAGGTCCCGGGCGCCAGCCTGGGGTCGGCGGCGCCGGGAACGATCCGTGCCGGCCTGACCACGGCGGTGTCGGGGCCCTCGGCGTCCGACGGCGTCGCGTCCACCTCGGGTATCGGGCGGGTGCCGTCGGTGTCGCCGGCGGTCCGCGCCAGGGGCGTGGCCAGCGTGGAGTTGAGGTCGACGTCGCCCTTCGTGCCGCTCGCCCCGGCGGCCGCCATCGGCGCCTCTTCCCGCGGCACCTGGGGAAATATCGACGCCGCGCCGTACGCGACCGGCGACGACGGCGAGGTGTCGGCGGCCCACCACGGTGCCGGCGGCGTGATCGGCGCGCGGCCGGGCGAGCGGGCGATCGGCCCCGTCGCCACCCCTGGGGCCAACACCGGCCGGGTCCGCACGCCGGCCACGACCGCCACCGCCGCGCCGACCGTCCAGCCGGTCCACAGCCCGAAGCCCGCTCCCACGTTGGTGGCGCCCAGGAGGCTGTCGAACGTGCTGACGTCGAAGGGATTCTCCACGGACCCGAGCACCGCGTCGCGATAGGCGAAGTCCACGGCGCCGGCCAGCCCCGCCGCCACGACGAGGCTGGCCCAGCCGGCTAGGAACGCCGCGCCGTGCGAGGCGCGACCGGCGAGCGAGGTGAGCAGGGCGACCACGACGAACAGCACGGCCAGCTTGAGCACCACGCCCCAGACCGCGTCCGCAGTCGTGGCGTCCTGGAACACGTCCCAATTGGGGATGTCGGTGAACGTCGCCGCAGCCAACGGGAGGTGGTGCTCTTCGGCGAGATCCTGAGCCGCCCCGACCGCCGCGGGGCTGCCGAGCAAGCCAACCAAAACCCCTACGGTGGCCGTTCCTGCGACCGCGGACCGTGCAGACATCGTACTCAATACTTAACCCGCTACGTTCGGAGACGCAACACCACCCTTCGCGTTGAATCTCCGCGCTTGCGACGTCAAGCGACCGCCGGTCGGTGCACGACCGGGCGGCGGCGGCTTCTGGCAGTCAGCGGGCTACGAAGTACTTGGCCTGGGGATGGTGGCACACGATCGCAGACGTGGTCTGCTCGGGCTGGTACTGGAAGCCCGTCTCCTCGTTGCACTCCAGCCCAATCCGCTCACCCTCCAGCAGGCGTAGGACCTTCTCGTTGTCCTCGAGGTCCGGGCACGCGGGGTAGCCCCACGAGTAGCGCCCGCCGCGGTACTGCTGGCGGAACAGGCCGGTCAGCGTGGGCCCGTCCTCGTCGGCGAAGCCCCATTCCTCGCGCATACGCCGGTGCCAATACTCGGCGAGGGCCTCCGCCATCTCGACCCCGAGCCCGTGGAGCAGCAGGTACTCCTGGTACCGGTCGTCGGCGAACAGCTTGGCCGTGCGCTCCGACACCGCCGGGCCCATGGTGACGATCGAGAAGCCGGCGTAGTCCACCTCGCCGCTGTCGACCGGTCGGAGGAAGTCGGCGATGCAGTAGTACGGCGCCTTGGACTGGCGCGGGTACCGGAACCGGGCCCGTTCGTCGGTCCGGCTCTCGTCGCTCCAGATGACCAGGTCGTTGCCGTCGCCGTTGGCGGGGAAGTAGCCGTACACCGCCTGGGGGATGAGCAGGCCATCGGCCTTGGCCCTGGCGAGCTCGTCGCGCAGCGTAGGCCGGATGCGACCCTTGAACTCCTCGTCGCTCTCGGTGCCACCCCCTGGCTTGGCGTCGGGCCGGAACTGCCACTGGTTGCGGAACAGCGCCGTCTCGTTGATGTAGCCGGCGATCTGGTCGATCGACAGTCCCTTGACGATGCGCGACCCGAGGAACGGCGGGACGAACACCGGGTTGTCGGCCACCACGTCGGGCGACCGGCTCGGCACCTCGCCCCCGTCCCCGCCCGAACGCTTCTCGGCAAGGCCCAGCGACGCCCGCGACGGCACCCGCGACTCCGATGCCACCCGCCCCCAGTCGGGATCGTCGGCCTCCGCACCCCGCCTGATGGCGCCCAGGCGATCCATCACGTGGAGGCCCTCGAACGCGTCCTTGCCGTAGAACACGCGGCCCTCGTAGACGTCGCGCAGGTCACGCTCGACGTAGCTGCGCGTGAGCGCAGCGCCACCGAGGAGCACCGGGATGCTCGTCAGCTGGCGCTGGTTCAGCTCCTCGAGGTTGTCGCGCATGATGAGCGTCGACTTGACCAACAGGCCCGACATGCCGATGGCGTCGGCCTTCACCTCTACGGCCTTCTCGATCATGTCGGCGATGCCGATCTTGATGCCGAGGTTGTGCACCTCGTAGCCGTTGTTCGTGAGGATGATGTCGACGAGGTTCTTGCCGATGTCGTGGACGTCGCCCTTCACGGTGGCCAGCACGATCCTGCCCTTGCCACTCCCGCCCTCGGCCTTGTCCATGTGGGGTTCGAGGTGCGCCACCGCGGCCTTCATGGTCTCGGCCGACTGCAGCACGAACGGCAGCTGCATCTGCCCCGAGCCGAACAGGTCGCCAACCACCTTCATCCCCGCGAGGAGGACGTCGTTGATGATGTTGAGCGCCGGCATCCCGTCGGCCATCGCCTCGTCGAGGTCGTCGGTGAGGCCGTCGCGATCGCCATCGATGATCCGGCTCTTCAGGCGCTCCTCGACGGGCCAGCCCGAGCGGTCCTCCTTCTCCTGCTTGGCCACGGTCACGTCGGCGAACACGTCGAGCAGCGCCGCCAGCGGGTCGTAGCCGGTCGCCGGGTCGCGGCGGTCGTAGATGAGGTCGACGCAGACCTTGACCTGGTCCTCCGGGATCTTGTTGAGGGGCATGATGCGGGCCGCGTGCACGATGGCAGAGTCGAGCCCGGCCTCTACGCACTCGTGGAGGAACACCGAGTTCAGGACGTGGCGGGCGGCCGGCGACAGGCCGAAGCTCACGTTGGACACACCGAGCGTCGTGAAGACACCCGGCAGCTCGGCCTTGATCCGGCGGATCGCCTCGATCGTGTGCATCGCGTCCTGGCGGAGGTCCTCGTCCCCCGTCGACAGCGGGAAGGTCAGCGCGTCGAAGATCAGATCCCCGGGGTCCAGCCCGTAGCGCTGCGTCGCCAGGTCGTGGATCCGGTGGGCGACCCGCAGCTTCCACTCGACGTCGCGCGCCTGGCCCTGCTCGTCGATCAGCATGCAGACCGCGCCCGCGCCGTACTCCCGGGCGAGGCGGCACACCCGGTCGAAGCGGTTGCCCTCGCTGTCGCCGTCCTCGAGGTTCGCGGAGTTGAGGATCGCGCGGCCCCCCAGCCGCTGGAGCCCGGCCTCGATGACGGGCGGCTCGGTCGAGTCCAACACCAGCGGCAGGGTGACCTGGGTGGACAACCGGCTGGCCAGCTCGTCCATGTCGACGGCGCCGTCGCGCCCGACGTAGTCGACGCAGACATCGAGCACGTGCGCACCCTCGCGCTCCTGGTCCCGCGCGATGCGGACGCACGAGTCCCAGTCGCCGGCCAGCATCGTGTCGCGGAACTTCTTGGACCCGTTGGCGTTGGTGCGCTCGCCGATGATCAGGAAGCTCGCGTCCTGGTGGAACGGCACCATGCTGAACATCGACGCCGCCGCCGGCTCGGGCTTCGGGTTGCGGCCGGCGGGCGTGAGGTCCTTGACCGCGGCCAGCTGCCGGATGTGTTCGGGCGTCGAACCACAGCAACCGCCCACCACCTGAACGCCCAGTTCGGTCACGAACCTCGTCTGGTACTCGACCAGCTGCTCGGGGCTGAGGTCATAGTGCATCTTGCCGTCGACGACGGACGGCAGGCCCATGTTGGGGAGGCACGAGATGGGCATGGGGGCGTTGGCGGACAGGTGGCGGAGGTGCTCGTGCATCTCGGCCGGGCCCGTGGCGCAGTTGAGGCCGAAGACGTCGGGCTTGAGGGCGCCGAGGCTGGTGAGCGCGGCGGCGATCTCGGTGCCGAGCAGCATGGTGCCCGTCTGCTCCATCGTCACCTGCAGCTGGATGGGGACCTGGTGGCCCTCGGCCGCCATGGCCCGCCGCGCGCCGATGACCGCGGCCTTCGCGGCCAGCAGGTCGAAGTGGGTTTCGCAGATGAGCAGGTCGACGCCACCCTCGATGAGGCCGCGGGCCATCACCTCGTACGCGTCCCGCAGCTCCGCGAAGGGGATCTGCCCGAGCGACGGCGACTTGGTCCCCGGGCCCATCGAGCCGGCCACCAACCCGTCGTGGCCGTCGGCGACCTCGCGGGCGATGCGGGCCGATGCGAGGCTGATCTCGTGGGCCCGCTCGGGGATCCCGTACTCGCCGAGCGGGACGGCGAAGCCGCCGAAGCTCGCGGTCTCCACGACGTCGGCACCGGCACGGAAGTGTGCGTCGTGCATCTCGGCGATGACGTCGGGCCGGGTGACGGCCAGGATCTCGTTGCAGCCCTCGAAGTGGGGACCGCCGAAGTCGTCGGCCGTCAACCCCAGCTCCTGGATGTACGTGCCGAAGGCGCCGTCGTAGATGACGACGCGCTCCTTGAGGAGGTCGAGGAACCCGCGCATAGACAAGTCACCAGGCTACCGGTCGGCCGCTCGCGGAACGGAAGCCGGATTCCTGCCGAGCGGCCGGTAACGTCGCCCGGCACGGCCGTGCGGCACGGCCGCGATGTCGTCGCCGGATGCAGCCGACGAGGGAGGAGGCCCGATGGCGCTTCGCCACGTTGTGATGTTCAGGTTCGCCGAGGGCACGACCGACGATCAGGTGCAGGCGCTCGCCGACGGCCTCGACGGCATGCCGTCGGCGGTGGGCACCACGGTCGACTACCGCCACGGGAGGGATGCCGGCCTCAGCGAGACGACGTACGACTACGTAGTCGTCGGCGACTTCGCCACCGTGGACGACTACCTGGCGTATCGCGACCACCCCGACCACCAGGCGCTCATCCGCGACCTGGTGCGGCCGATCGTGGCCGAGCGGGCCTCGGTGCAGTTCGAACTGCCGGACTGAGGGACCGGCGAGGCCGGGTACTCCCCGGGGCCATGCCGCTGATCGTCGGCACGTCGGGCTGGCAGTACCGCGACTGGCGGGGCGTGCTCTACCCCAAGCGGCTGCCGCAACGGGCGTGGCTGCGGCGCTTCGCCGAGGAGTTCCCGGCGGTCGAGGTCAACAACGCGTTCTACCGTCTGCCGGAGCGGGCGGTGTTCGAGCGTTGGCGGGACGAGACGCCGGCCGGGTTCGTCGTCGCCGTCAAGGCGAGCCGCTACCTGACGCACATCAGGCGGTTGCGCGATCCGGCCGAGCCGGTAGCCCGGCTGGCCGCCCGCGCCGAGGGGCTGGGCGACCGGCTGGGGCCGTACCTCCTGCAGCTCCCACCCACCCTGCGCGCCGCCCCAGAGGCGCTCGACGCCTGCCTGGCCTGCTTTCCCCGGGGGCGCTCGGGTGGCGGTCGAGCCCCGGCACGAGTCGTGGTGGACCGACGACGTGCGCGACGTGCTCACGCGCCGCCATGCGGCGCTGTGCTGGGCCGACCGCCTGGGGCGCCCGGTGACGCCGCTGTGGCGCACCGCCGACTGGGGCTACCTGCGCATGCACGAGGGAACGGCCTCACCGAGGCCGTCGTACGGGCGGGCTGCCCTCGCCACGTGGCTCGAGCGCCTGAGCGCCGCCTGGCCACTCCGGTCCGCGGCCGCCGACGTCTTCGTGTTCTTCAACAACGACCGCGGCGGTGCGGCCATCCACAACGCCCGGACACTGCGCCGGATGGCCGAGCGCCGTCGCATGCACGTGGCGGCGCCCCGGCGCCGGAATAACCCCAGACCGACACCCCACTAGCCTCGCCGGGATGCCGACCGCCGACCGCGCCCGCATCGCCGTCCTGCCCGACGGCGTGCGGACCTTTCTCGCCGATGCGGTCGAGGCCGGTGGGGGAGTGCTGTCCGGTCCCGACGACGCCGTCGCCCTCGTGTGGGCCGAGACGGCCGCCGCCGAACCGCTCGGTCGCGTGCTCGACGACCATGCCGGGCTCCGCTGGGTGCAGCTGCCGTGGGCCGGGGTCGAGCCCTATGTGGACGTGATCCGGGCGCACGCCGACCGCACGTGGACCTGCGGCAAGGGTGTCTACGCGGAGCCGGTCGCGGAGCACGCGCTGGCGCTGGCGCTGGCCGGGCTGCGGGGCCTCGGGCACTACACCAGGGCCATGTCGTGGACCGGGCAGGGGGGCCACAACCTCCTCGGCGCCCGCGTCACGATCGTGGGCGGCGGGGGCATCGCCGAGTCCCTGCTGAGGCTGCTCGGGCCCTTCGGATGTGACGTCACGGTCGTGCGCCGGAATCCCCGGGCCATGACGGGGGCCACCCGGGTGGTCGGTGACGGCCAGCTCGACGACGCGCTGACCGGGGCGGAACTGGTGGTGCTCGCCCTGCCGCTCCTGCCCGGGACGGTCGGGCTCATCGATCGCCGGCGACTGGAGCTGCTGGCGCCCGATGCCTGCGTGGTGAACGTCGCCCGCGGCCAGCACGTGGTCACGGCCGATCTCGTTGGCGCCCTGGGGGACGGCACGCTGGGGTCGGCGGGGCTGGACGTGACCGACCCTGAGCCTCTGCCCGACGGCCACCCGCTGTGGGCCCTGCCCAACGCCATCGTGACGCCGCACACCGCCAACACCTACGAGATGGCCCTACCGCTGCTCGGTGCCCGGATCACCGACAACGTGCGCCGCTGGATCGCGGGGGAGCCGCTCGTGGGGTCGGTCGATCCGGTCGCGGGCTACTGACGGCCTCTACGTCTACCTCACGTCGAGGTCGAGGGTTGTCCCTGACCTGCGCTGATGTCCGCTCAACGGTGGTGGCGGTAGCGTCGCCCACGGGCGAGCGTCCCGGAGCAGCAGCAGGAGCGGAGGGCATGTGACCCGCCTCTACACCGGCAAGGGCGACGACGGCACGACCGGGCTGCTGTTCGGTGGACGGGTGCCGAAGGACTCGGCGCACCCGCGGGCCTGCGGGGCAGTCGACGAGGCCCAGGCGGTCATCGGCGTGGCCCGGTCTTTGTGCGAGCGCGGGAGCGAGCTCGACGAGGCGCTGACCCTCACGTGCCGCGACCTGTGGGTGCTCATGGCGGAGCTGGCGACCCTGCCCGAGAACCACGCCAAGCTCGTCGACGAGCAGACCCGGGTCACCGCCGAGATGGTCGCCGCCGTCGAGGCGCTGATCGACGACCTCGGCGAGCGGTTCGAGACACCCTCGCAATTCGTCGTGCCGGGGCAGACGCCACTCGCCGCGCAACTCGACCTGGCCCGCACGGTCGTCCGGCGCGCCGAGCGGGAGGCGGTGGCCGCCACCGTGCCGGGCTCGCACGTGCTTCCGTACCTGAATCGCCTGTCGTCCCTGCTGTGGGTCCAGGCCCGCTGGGTCGAGGGCGAGCATCTGCTGAGCCGAGATGTCCTCAAAGACTCCTAGCCTGCCGCGCATGACCATCGAGCTCGCGCTCGTGCGCACGCTGCCCACCGACCCGACCGCCGTGGATGCCGTTGGAGTCGGCGTGTTCGCCGACCGGCTGGAGGCGGGCGATGGGCCCGGGCCGCTCGACCACGCGTTCCTCGACGGGCAGGGGTTCACCGGCAAGGCGGGTCAGACGTGCGTGGTGCCCGGCGGGGAAGGCGGCGTGATCGTGGGCGTCGGCCTCGGCGAGGAGGACGATGCGACCGTCGCCACCTATCGGCGGGCCGCGGCGGCGCTGGCCCGGGCCGCGGCGCGCCAACGCCACGTGGCGACCGACCTGCTCGACGGTGCCCCGGAGCGGTTGGACCGCGCGGGGGTAGCCCAGGCAATCGCCGAGGGGATCGTGCTCGGCGCCTACCGCTTCACCGAGCTGAAGTCCGAACCCGAGCCCAACCGCATCGCATCGCTGCTGGTGGTCGGGAAGGGCGGCAAGCGCATCACCGCTGCGCTCGAGCGCGGACGGGCCATCGCCGAGGCCGTGTGCCTCGCACGCGACCTCGTCAACCAGCCGGGCGGCACCCTCACCCCCACGGCCTTCGCGGCGCGTGCCGAGGAGCTGGCCGCGGCGGGCGGGTTCAGCGCCGAGGTCCTCGACCGGGCGGCGATCGAGGACAACGGGCTCGGTGGGTTGCTGGGGGTCAACCGCGGGTCCGACGAGGAGCCCCGGTTCGTGAAGCTGGCATGGGAGCCCGAGCGCCCGCGGGCGACGGTGGCGCTGGTGGGCAAGGGGATCACGTTCGACTCGGGCGGCCTGTCGCTCAAGACCACGGAGTCCATGGTGGGCATGAAGGGCGACATGGCCGGCGCCGCCGCGGTGCTGGCGGCGTTCTCGGCGCTCGACGCCGTACGGCCGCCGGTGCGCGTCCTCGGCTTCCTACCACTGACCGACAACATGCCGGGCGGCGACGCGACACGCGTCGGCGACGTCCTGCGCATCCGCAACGGCACCACCGTGGAGGTGCTCAACACCGACGCCGAGGGTCGGCTGGTCCTTGCCGACGCGCTGGCGCTGGCCGGCGAGGCCGGGCCCGACGCAATCGTCGATCTGGCCACGCTCACCGGTGCCTGCGTGGTGGCGTTGGGCACCGGCATAGCCGGGCTCATGGGCAATCAGGAAGGGTTCATCGACGCGGTCCGCGCCGCCGCGGATGCCGCGGGCGAGCCGGTGTGGCCGCTGCCGCTGCCCGACGACATGAGGCGCCAGCTCGACTCGGAGGTCGCCGACATGAAGAACGTGGGGGCCGGCCGCTGGGGCGGAGCGCTGATCGCCGGGCTGTTCCTCCAGCGGTTCGTCCCCGACGGCACGCCGTGGGCCCATCTCGACATCGCCGGCCCCGCCGACGCCGCCGAGGACGGCAGCGAGTCCCCCAAGGGGGGCACCGGCTTCGGTGTGCGCACCCTCCTGCGCCTCCTGTCGGACTTCCGAAAGCCCTGACCGCCCCCACTCCTCCTCGAACTTGCGCGGCAAGTTCGGGTTAGTAGCCGGCGTCTCGCCGGTGGAAGCCGACGATCCCGGCCACCACCAGCACGGCGGCGGTCGCCGTGAGGGCCACGACGGGCGTCCACGCGAAGCCCTGCGAGGGCATCGCGGGCACGTGCTGGAACGGAGACACGTCGACCAGCCAGCCCGGCAGGCTCAGGAGCTCGGCGAACAGCCCGATCACGAAGCACACCACGAGCACGCCCCAGGCCGCGGCCGTCGCCCGGGGGGCGAACCCGAACAGCACCAACGTGACCCCGACGAGCACCCAGAGGGCGGGCACGAAGGCGACCGCGGCCCCGACGAGCCGGCCCACCTGGCTGAGGTCGTCGACGGCCACGCCGTAGGTGAGGCCCATGCCGAACCCGGCCGCGGCCATCAGCGCCGCACATCCACCGAGCGCGACGGCGAGGTAGGACGTGACCCACGGGGTGCGCCCCAATCCGGTGGCCAGCAGTGGCTCGGCGCGGCCGCCGGCTTCCTCGCTGCGCAGCCGCAGGGTCGAAGAGATGGCGAACCCGCCCGCGATCAGCGCCAGCACCAGCAGCGATGTCGTGAAGAACGCGTCGGTCAGGCTCCCGCCACCCTGGGCGATGATGTCCTCGAACGCGTTGTTGCTGCCGATCAGGTCGCGGACGTCCTGGCCCACCGAGCCGTAGGACACGCCCGTGAGGCCGAGCCCGACGGTCCAGGCGATCAGGCTGGCGCGCTCGAGCCGGAGCGGCAGGCCGAAGCGCGAACCGACGAGCGCCGCCGATGCGGCCGGGGGCCCGGGCCGGGGCGGCACCAGGCCGCCCCCCAGGTCGCGCACCGCCAGCAGGGCGAAGGCCACCGCCACGCAGACGATCGCCCCGCCCGCCAGCAACAGCAGGGTCCACCAGCGCTCGCCGGCGTACGGCCGGGCGGCTTGGGCCCACCCCATCGGCGACGCCCACGACAGGGTGCCGTCGCCGACGTCGCCGACCGCCCTCAGGACGTAGGAGGCGCCCAGCAGGACGCCGGCGAACCCCAGCGCGGCACGGTTGTGCTCCGTGACCTGAACCGTGACCGCCGTGACGCAGGCGAACAGGAGCCCGAACGCGCCCATGGCCGCGCCATAGAGCACCGACCCCGCGGTGGGTAGGTCCTGGCTCAGCATGCTCAGGCTGATCAGCGCTCCCAGCACGGCGAAGGCACCGGCGGCAACGACGAGCACCGCGGCGACCGGGGCGTTGCGGCCCAGGACCGTCGCGCGCAACAGCTCGGTCCGGCCGTTCTCCTCGTCCGCCCGGGTGTGGCGGCCCACGAGGAACATGCCCATCAGAGCCATCACGACGTAACCGAAGCTGCCGACGTTGAAGACGGCCTGCCCGCCGACCGTGTCGAGCGCGTACGAGGGCGCGTTCAGGGCGATCAGCGCGGCGTTGTCGTTCGCCGTCTGCGCCGCCTGGTCGAGGTCGGCCTGGGTGGGGTACAGGCCCTCGATGCTGGCCGCGGTCGAGAGCACCAGCAGCGTGATCCCGACGATCCACACCACGAGGCGCACGCGGTCGCGGCGCAGGATCAACCGCACCAGCACCCAGGTGCCGGTGAGCGTCGTGCCCCGCGCCGGCGCCGTGGCCGCGCCCGCCGCGGCCGGGGGCGGGCCCGCCAGGGTCGCCCCGGTGACGCTCATCGGGCGCCGTCCACGCTGTCGGCCGAGCCGTCGGGCGCCGAGCCGTCGGGCGAGGCACGGCCCTCGAGCTCGGCCAGCTCGTCGCCGTAGTGGCGCAGGAACAGCTCCTCGAGCGTGGGCGGCTGGCTGGTGAGGCTGCGAACGCCGAGGCCGGTGACGTACTTGAGGACGCCGTCCAGCCGTGCGGTGTCCACGTCGAACCGGGCCCGCGTGCCGTCGACGTGAGGATCGTGGACGCCGGGCAAGCTCGTGAGCCCGTCGACCGGCCGTTCGGTCTCGACCGCGATCGACGTGCGGGTCAGGTGGCGCAGCTCGGTCAGGGTGCCCGACTCGACGGTGCGGCCCAGGCGGATGATGCTCACCCGGTCGCACAGCGCCTCCACCTCGGCCAGGATGTGGCTCGAGAGCAGCACGGTGCGACCGTCCTGGGTCATGTCCTTGATCGTGTCCTGGAACACCGCCTCCATGAGGGGATCGAGCCCCGAGGTCGGCTCGTCGAGGATCAGCAGCTCGGCGTCCGACGCGAGCGCAGCCACCAGCGCCACCTTCTGGCGGTTGCCCTTCGAGTAGGTGCGTCCCTTCTTGGTGGGATCGAGCTCGAACCGCTCGAGCAGCTGGTCGCGCCTGGCCCGGTCGAGCCCGCCGCGGAGGCGTCCGAGCAGGTCGATCACCTCGCCGCCCGACAGGTTGGGCCACAACGTCACGTCGCCGGGCACGTAGGCAAGCCGCCGGTGCAGTGCGACGGCGTCGCCCCAGGGATCGCCGCCGAGCAGGACCGCCCGGCCGGAGTCGGCCCGGAGGAGGCCGAGCAAGACCCTGATCGTGGTCGACTTGCCCGACCCGTTGGGCCCGAGGAAGCCGTGCACCTCCCCGGTGGCCACGCTGAGGTCGAGGCCGTCGAGCGCCCGCGTCCGGCCGAAGGTCTTGACGAGGCCCGAGACCTCGATGGCGTCGGTCATGGCTCGACCCTATCGAGCCTTCATAAACTTGTGAAGAGCAAGGAACTTGTGAAGAATGTAACGTCGTGAGCGGGATGGACAAGACCGGCAGTGACGGTGACGACGCGATCCTGCGCTTCGTCGAGCGCTTCGCCCTGATGTTGACCGAGGCGGGGTGGCCCCGCATGCCGGCCCGGGTCTTCGCCTGCCTCCTCTGTGAGGATGCCGGCTCGCTGACCGCCGGCGGCCTGGCGTCGCGCCTGCGCGTCAGCCCGGCCGCGATCTCGGGGGCCGTGCGCTACCTGATCCAGATCGGGCTCGTGACGCGCGAGCGCGAGCCGGGCGCTCGCACCGACCACTACCGCATCGACGACGACGCCTGGTACGAGGCCATCATGAGGCGCAACGACGCGCTCGTGCGCTGGGAAGAGGCGCTGGCCGAGGCGGTGGAGATGGTCGGACCGGATGGGCCCGCCGGGCAACGCCTGGAGGAGAGCCGTGAGTTCTTCGCCTTCCTCCACGACGAGGCGGCCGGGATGATGGAGCGCTGGCGACAGCGCGGACGCAGCCACGTCGGCTGACGATCCTCACAGGGCTCGGGCGCCGGCGATGAACTCGTCGAGCACGCCGTCGCCGACCCTCACCGGGCCCTGCGGGCGCGTCTCGCCGGGAATGGTCTCGACGGCGGCCGCCTGGTCGGCCAGGGCGTCGGCGTCGTCGAACCGCGCCTGGGCACCGGCGTCGTCACCGGCGACCTGCGCGTCGAGGGCGTCCAGCACGGCGACCAGCGCCTGGCCCCAGAGCGCCGTGGCGTCGAGCCACGGCCCGGCGTCGGTGACGAATCCGCGGTCGGCGACCCCGCGCCGGATGGCGTCCGCCGCTCCCGCCAGCCGCTGCGCGTAGGGACGCAGGCCACCGATCGCACCCTGCCGGTCGCCGCGGTCCCACGCCGTCCGGAAGCCGTCGAGCTGCCGAGCGAGCGCCGGCGCCTGGGGCTGGGACACCGTGCCCGACGCTGCCGAGGTCGGCGCCAGGTTCTCGAGGTCGAAGAAGGCGAGCAGGGCGTCGATCGCCGACGGATCGGCGCCAGGGCTGGCGCCGGCCAGGTAGGTGGCCGCCGCCCGGTGGGCCCGCGCCGGGTCGTACGCGGCGTCGTTCCAGCCGAAGTCGGCGGCCCCGATGAGCTGCACCTTGCTGGCGGCGGCCTGGTTCATGGGGTTGAGCACGATTCCGGTCACCTCAGCCGACAGGCCTCGCTGCCGGCGGTCGTACGGCGCCAGGATCAGCCTGCCCTCGGTGGGCGGGTAGTCGTTGACCGGCGTGTTGTCCCACACCAGCGTCCGCCGCCCGAACACCCCGGCGGCGGCCCCCGCTTGGTCGACGGTGATCTCCGGCGGTACCACCATCGTTCCGGTCCACATGACCTCGACGGCCGGATCGAGCTGCTCGCGGATCACTTGCCGGTACGGGCTGTCGTCGGTGCCGCGGTATTCCGTGGGGACCATCTGGAGGGGCTGTGCGCCCTGGTGGTCGGCGATGAAGCCGCGCTGCAGCGCGTTGAGCAGTTCGACTTGGGCCCGCGCCGCCGCCTCGGACGAGGGTGGGCCGTAGCGGCTCTGGTCGCCGTCGCAGTTCCAGCGGGTGTGCACGATGTCGTCCAGTGCCACCGAGAAGGCCCGCACCCCCAGCTGGTACACGGCGTCGAGCTTGGTGACGAGCGCGTCGAGGTCGGCCGGGTCGCTGTAGCAGATCGAGACCCCGGGGGAGACGGCGAACGTGAACCGCACCTGGTTGACGGCGGCCCGGTCGACCAGCGAGCGGAGACCGGCGACCAGGTCGGCGGGATACGGCTCGCGCCAGCGATCGCGATGGTAGGGGTCATCCTTGGGCGCGTAGACGTAGGTGTTGAGCTTGAACCGGCCGTAGAAGGCGAGCTGGTCGAGCCGCTCCTGCTGAGTCCACGGGCTGCCGTAGAAGCCCTCGATGGCACCGCGATGGCGCATGGCGGGGTGATCGACGACGCCGACCCCAGCGACCGCCGCGGTGCCATCATCGCCGGGGCCGCGGGTGCCGGTGAGCAGTTGGCGCAGGGTCTGCGCCGCGTAGAACGTGCCGGCGGCGTCGGCGCCGGCGAGGACGACCTCCGCCGTTCCCCCTTCCCGGGTGAACGCCGCCAGTGCGTAGCCCTCGGCTGGCAAGTCGTCGGGCACCTCGAGCCCGGCGTCGTTGAGAGGTGATGTCGTGGGCTCGGCGCCGAGGGCCCCGACGTTCACGACGAGCGGTGCCTCGACGCGGTCACGCTCGCCGGGCCGTAACACGCGCACGTTCCGAGCCCCGCCGGCCCGGAGAACCTCGGTCACCGCGTCGTTGGTGGCGGCCGCGACGTCGTCGGCGGCGACGACGTCGACGTCAGGCGAGACGGCGACATCGGGTCCGAGCCAGCGCATCTCACGCGGCGTGGGCGTCACCACCGGCAGCGGGTCGTCGCGCGACCTCCAGGACCGGGTCGCCGGGGGTGGTCGGTTCGTCCGCTGCGGCGCCGCCCGAGCGTTCGCTCTCACCACGGGCCCCGCTGAAGTCGCCTGAGCACGCCACCGTCGACCATGCAACCACGAGCGCCGACACGCAGAGCCCGAGCGCGGGACGCCGGCGGGGCTGCCCGGGTCGTGCCCGTGCCGCCCCGACATCGGCCGTTCGAGGCCATGGGTTCCGACGGCGAAAACCGGAGGTCATAGGTCTCGGGGTCGGAACCTACGGCCTCGGGCTCGGCCGGGTGGAACCTATGGCCTCGGGTGCGCTGGTGCGGGCTCGTGTGCGGCCGGGTGGAACCTATGGCCTCGGGTGCGCTGGTGCGGGCTCGGGCTAGGCCGGATGGACCTATGGCCTCGGGTGCGCACGTTCGGGCTCGGCCTGCGCCTCCGGTGGGCACGCGGCCACGTGCCGCTCGAGGGCCCAAGCCGTCGCCTCGCTCGCCAGCGCGGGGTGGAACCGCCAGCGCTGGAGCTGGCGCTCCGTCGCCTCGCGGTCCTCCCCGAGCTCCAGCAGCGACAGGGCCAGCCGGCGGGCCTGGTCGCGCAGGTCGTTGGCGTCGAGCGCGGCCGGTGCCCGATCGACCCATGCGGCGTGCTCGGCCTGCAGCACCGGGGACAGCCGCCGGACCTGGCGGAGGGTGAGTGGTGGCAGGCGGCGGCGCACCTCGAGTGACGCATCCGGCACGAGCCGGCTGGTGCCGAACTGGCAGCAGCGGGCGATGGTGCGGGGGAAGGCGCTGCTGGAGCCGCGGTAGCGGCCGAGGCCGAGCGCGGTCGCGCACTCGTCGAGGTCGAGCCGGTAGCCCTCGGGCGATCGCTCGAGCCCGTCGACGAGATAGCGCATGAGCCAGGTGGCTGACGGGCCGAGGATGCCGAGCCAGAATCGCTCGACGTAGCGGGACCGCGGGTCGTACCCGACCTGGTCGATGACCGGGTCGGACCAGGGAAGAACCTGCAGCGTGGGGATGGTGGTAGGGATGTCGCGGGGGTGCATTGCGTCTCCGACGGCGGGTCGAACGAGCTGCCACGGGGAAGTTGCTCCCTGTCGTCCGGGGCGTCCCGACGATCTTCCCACGATTCTCAGTTATATTTCAATATAATCCATGTCGTAGGGTAGTGTGTCGACGGTGCCGGACGACCTGATCGCCGAGGCGGCGCGCTGGATCGACGCGGCCCAGCGGGTCGTCGTGCTCACCGGGGCGGGCATCAGCACCGACAGTGGGATCCCGGACTTCCGGGGGCCCGACGGTGTGTGGACCCGGAACCCGGGCGCCGAGCGGCGGGCGACGCTGCAGAACTACATGTCCGATCCCGAGGTCCGCCGCGAGGCGTGGCGGACGCGCCTGCGCCACCCGGGGCTGTCCGCACAGCCCAACGCCGGCCACCGGGCGCTGGTCGAGCTCGAGCGCCGGGGCAAGCTCGACACGCTCGTCACGCAGAACATCGACGAGCTGCACCAAGCGGCGGGCTCCGATCCGGCCAGCGTCGTCGAGGTGCACGGCACCATGCACACCGTCGTGTGCATGTCGTGCGGTGAGCGGGCGCCCATGGAGCGGGCGCTGGACCGCGTGCGGGGCGGCGAGGACGATCCCCCCTGCCGGACCTGCGGCGGCATCCTCAAGTCGGCGACCATCAGCTTCGGCCAGAGCCTGGTCGCCGACGACCTGCAACGGGCGATGGACGCCGCCCGGCGCTGCGACCTGTTGCTCGCCGTGGGTTCCACGCTGGCCGTGTACCCCGTGGCCGAGATGGTGCCGCTGGCGCGCATGGCCGGCGCGCAGATCGTGATCGTCAACGCCGAGGAGACGGCGATGGACGATCTCGCCGACGCCGTCATCCGGGGCTCGATCGGCGAGGTGCTCCCGCAACTGGTCGGTTCCGCCGAGCCCGAGCCCGCGCCCGAGCTCAACGCCGGCGCATGACCGATCCGCACAGCCCCCATACGGGTTCGGGACGCCCGGTCCCGCGATGTGAGTAGCGTGGCACCGATGGCTGCGCTGCTGGAGGCTGCGAAGCGCCGCAATCCCCTACCGACTGGCACGTTCGCGGTCGGGGCAGGGCTCCTCGTCGCGGGCGTGTCCGCCTATGGCTTCCTGGCCGTGGCCGACCGGCCCCTGACCAAGGCCGAGTACTCGCCGCTGTCGGCCACGTGGAGCCTGGTCTTCCTCATCGGGCCAGGCCTGTTCCTGCCCCTGGAGCAGGAGATCAGCCGGGCGCTCGCCGAGCGCCGAACCCGGGGCGAGGGCGGGGCGCCCGTCGTGCGCCGGGCGGCCACGCTGGGGGTGGGGCTCGCGCTGGCGGTGCTGGTGCTGCTCATCGCCACCGCCCGGTGGTCGGTCGACGAGCTCTTCGACCACCAGCTCCTGCTGTTGGTGGGACTGGCGCTGGGCGTCGCCGGCGCGCTGGCCGGCCACGTCACCCGCGGTTGCATGTCGGGGACGGGGCGCTTCAAGGGCTACGGCACCTACATCGGCGCCGACGGGCTCATCCGGCTGCTGGGCTGCGTGCTGTGCGCCGTCATCGGGGTGAAGACCGCGGGCTGGTTCGGCATCGCGCTCGGGATCGCGGGGCTGCTGGCGGTGCCCGTGGCGCTGCGGGTCGAGCGCCCGTCGCTGCGGCCGGGCCCCGAGGCGGCGCTGCGGGAGATCAGCAGCGCCCTCGGCTACCTGTTGATCGCGTCGCTGCTGGCATTCGGCCTCATGAACATCGGTCCGGTGATCGTGAAGCTGCTGGCGTCCGATGCCCAGGCCGACGCGGCCGGGCGGTTCATCACCGGGGTCGTCGTGGCGCGCATCCCGCTGTTCCTGTTCCAGGCGGTTCAGGCTGCGCTGCTGCCGAAGTTGTCGGCGCTGGCCACGGCCGGCCGCCTCGGCGACTTCCGGGCCGGCCTCAAGCGGATCATGGTGGTGGTGGCCGCCCTGGCGATCGCCGGCACCGTCATTGGCGCCGTGTTCGGACCGGTGATCGTGGAGATCATGTTCCCCAACGCCGATCTCGACAGCCGCACGATGGGACTCCTGGCCGCCGGCAGCGGCCTCTACATGCTGGCCCTGGCCTGCGCCCAAGCGGTGATCGCGCTGGGCGGGCACCGTGACCAGGCGATCGGCTGGGGGATGGGCATCGTCGCGCTGGCGGTAACGACCTGGGTGGCCAGCGACGACCTCTTCCTCCGGGTCGAGTTGGGCCTGCTGGTCGGCAGCCTGGTCGCGTTCCTCACCATGGGCGTGCTTCTGCTCCGCCGGTTGGCGGTGTCGGGCCCGCTGGCCGTCGACCGGGGCGACTTCATCGAGGCCATTCACGAGGTTCCGATCGAAGCCTGACCGCCCAGGTCATGCCGTCGGCGTGCCGCAGGCCCCGGCCACGCAGAATGTTGAGCGGGTCTGTAGGCTTTTCAGCTGCAGAGAGAGACCGCCCGAGAGGTTGCCATGCCGAGCTTCCGTGAGTTGCTTGCCGCCACCAAAGCCGAGATCCGCGAGGTCGACACCGCCCAGGCCGACGAGCTGCGGCGGCGGCCGAAGGCCGTCGTCCTCGACGTGCGCGAGCCCGACGAGTACGAGCAGGGTGCGATCCCGGGGGCCCTGCACATCCCCCGGGGCACGCTCGAGAGCTCGGTCGAGAACCGGATCACCGACAAGTCCGCGCCGGTGATCATCCATTGCGCCAGCGGCATACGGTCGGCGTTCGCGGCCAAGACCCTCAGCGACATGGGCTACCAGGACGTCGTCTCGATGACCGGCGGCTTCAACAGGTGGAAGGACGAGGGCCGCGACTGGGCGGCCCCGCGCAAGCTGTCACCGGACCAGCGCAACCGCTACCAGCGCCACCTGCTCCTGCCGGAGGTGGACGTCGAAGGTCAGCTCAAGCTGCTCGACGCGCGGGTGCTGCTGCTGGGCGCCGGTGGCCTCGGTTCGCCGGCGGCGCTGTATCTGGCTGCGGCGGGCGTCGGCACGATCGGCATCGTGGACATGGACGTCGTCGACGAGTCGAACCTGCAGCGCCAGATCCTCCATAACGTCGACCGCGTGGGCGAGCGCAAGGTCGACTCGGCCAAGAAGACGCTCACGGCCATCAACCCCGACGTCAACGTGGTGACCCACGATGTCCGACTCGGCGCCGACAACGTGATGGACATCCTGTCGGGCTACGACATCGTGGTCGACGGCGCAGACAACTTCCCCGTGCGCTACCTCCTCAACGACGCGGCGCTGAAGCTCGAGATCCCCGTCGTTCACGGCTCGATCTTCCGCTTCGAGGGCCAGGTGACCGTGTTCAAGCCCCACGACGGTCCCTGCTACCGGTGCTTCCTGCCCGAGCCCCCGCCCGCCGAGCTCGCCCCGTCGTGCGCCGAGGCCGGAGTCCTGGGCGTGCTGCCGGGCATCGTGGGCTCGATCCAGGCGGTCGAGGCCATCAAGCTCATCCTCGGCGTCGGCGAGGACCTCTCGGGCCGGCTGCTGGCGTACGACTCGCTCGAGCAGTCGTTCCGTACCTACCGGATGCTGCGCGACCCCGAATGCCCGACGTGCTCCATCGATCCCGAGCGCATCGTGATCGCCGAGTACGACGAGCTCTGCATGCCGCATCCCATCGCGCCACCGGCGTAGCCGGGCGTTCCGGCGTCACGGGGGGTCGGACTCGGCGAGTAGCATCGGCCGCCGTGGAGGGGCGGGATGCGGTTTGATCAGAACCGCCGGTCGGCGGCCTTGTTTCTGCGCGTCATGCTCGTGCTCGCGCTGATAGGCGCGGGGTTGTTGCTCGAGCCGGCACGGACGAATGCGACACGAGCTGTGGCCAGCGGCGTGCCACCCAGCGGCTTCTCGGACGTCGTCGCCATCGGGGGGCTCAACCAGCCCACCGCGGTTGCCTTCGCCGGCGATGGTCGCGCCTTCGTCGCCGAGAAGAGCGGCGTGATCAAGGTGTTCGACTCGCTCTCGGACACCACGCCCACCGTCTTCGCCGACTTCCGCACCCAGGTGCACAACTTCTGGGATCGGGGGATGCTCGGTCTCGCCCTCGACCCCCAGTTCCCGACCCGACCCTATGTGTACGCGCTCTACACGTACGACGCCGTGCCCGGCGGGACCGCGCCGCGGTGGGGATCGCCCGGTGTCACGAGCGACGGCTGCCCGACCCCGCCCGGCTCCACCGGCGACGGCTGCGTAGTACAGGCACGGCTGTCCCGGCTGACCGCCAGCGGCAACCAGATGACCGGCGCGGAGCAGGTGCTCGTCAGCGGCTGGTGCCAGCAGTTCCCCAGCCACACGGTCGGCACCGTGGCGTTCGGGCCGGATGGGGCGCTCTACGCGAGCGCCGGCGAGGGCGCCAGCTTCAACTACGCGGACTACGGCCAGACCAAGAACCCGTGCGGCGATCCCCCGTCACCCGTGGGCACGAGCCTCACGCCCCCGGCCGCCCAGGGTGGTGCGCTCCGCGCCCAGTCGGTGAGGCGGCCAGCCGGGCAGCCGACCACTCTCGATGGGACGATCATCCGGGTCGATCCGAACACCGGTGCCGGCATGCCCGGCAACCCCTTCGCCTCCAGCACCGATGCGAATGACCGCCGGATCATCGCGTACGGCGTTCGCAATCCCTTCCGGTTCGGGATCAGGCCCGGCACCCAGCAGCTGTGGGTCGGCGACGTCGGGTGGGACACGTGGGAGGAGATCAACCGGGTCGCAGACATCGACGACGGCGTCGCGGAGAACTTCGGGTGGCCCTGCTACGAGGGCACCGCCCGGCAGCCCGCCTACGACCCCGTTGATCTGAGCAGCTGCGAGTCGCTGTACGGCATCGGCCAGACCGCACCGTTCTTCCGCTACCAGCACAACGCGCCGGTCGTCTCCGGTGACCCGTGCCCGTCGGGCAGCTCGTCGGTGAGCGGGATCGCGTTCGAGAACGGCTCCAACTACCCGTCGGACTACGACGGTGCATTGTTCTTCGCCGACGCCTCCCGCGGCTGCGTGTGGGTGATGAAGCGAGGCGGCGGTGCCGATCCCAGCCCGAGCCAGCTCACACCGTTCGTCCGCGGCGCTGGCCAGCCGGTCCAGGTGGTCACGGGCCCGGGCGGCGACGTCTTCTACGTCGACCTGGAGGCCGGGCAGGTTCACCGCGTCGTCTATAACGGCGCCAACCATCCGCCGACGGCCGTGATCTCGGCCAGCCCGACGTCCGGCACCGCGCCCCTGACCGTCGCCTACGACGCGAGCGGGTCCAACGACCTCGATCCTGGCGACGTACTGAGCTACGCCTGGGATCTGGACGGCGACGGCCAGTTCGACGACTCCAACGCCGTCGCGCCTACGCGCACGTACACGGTCGCGGGATCGGTCACGGCGCGGCTGCGGGTGGCGGACCCGCAGGGTGCATCCGACACCGAATCCGTGACCATCAACGTCGGCGGGCCCAACAGTCCCCCCGTGCCGGTCATCGACGCGCCGACGAGCGCGTTCCGCTGGAAGGTCGGCGATGCGATCGCCTTCTCGGGGCACGCCACCGACGCCCAGGACGGCACCGTGCCGGCCGCTCGGTTGTCCTGGTCGGTGGTGCTGAACCATTGCCCGAGCAACTGCCACGCCCACCCGGTCCAGAGCTTCACGGGCGTGGCCGGCGGGACCTTCCCGGCACCCGACCATGAGTACCCGTCGTCGCTGTCACTCGTGCTCACGGCGACCGACTCGGTGGGTACGAGCGCGAGCACGAGCCTGCAGCTCGACCCCCGGACCGTGAACCTGACGTTCGCCACCACGCCTAGCGGCCTGCAAGTGTCGGTGGGCGCCCAGACCGTGACGACGCCGGCCACGAGGACCGTGATCGTCGGGTCGTCGAACAGCGTGAGCGCCCCGACGCCGCAGACGGTCGGCGGTGCGTCGTACGCGTTCTCGCACTGGTCGGATGGCGGTGCCCGATCCCACAACCTGATTGCTCCCGCCACGCCCACGACCTACACCGCGGCGTTCGGTCAGCCGGGATGTCCCGCAACACCGAGCTTCGACCACACCATGCCCACGCCGACCGGGCCTCCCGCCGCCACCTCGTTGCCCGACGGTCGGGTTGCGTACGCCGCGCTCGGGGCTGACGGCAGGTACTACCTGGCCGCCACCGATATCAGCGGCGATCCGCCCGCCGCCGGCCCGTTGCAGTGCTTCGAGGGCGCGGCGACCGACAGCCCGGCCGTGGCCGCCGGCACGTCGTTCACCGCCCTCTTCGCCCGCACGGGAGACAACGCCGTCTGGGAGCGCACGCTCACCGGCGCCGGCACGGGCAGCTGGTCCCCGCTTCCGATCGGGGGCACCTCGGCCAACGGCCCGGGTGCGGTGGTGACCGGGGGCGACGTCGTGCACCTCGTCGTGCGCGGGACGAACGGGGCCGTCTATCACGCCACCCGCCAAGGCACGACCTGGTCGGGTTGGGAAGGCCTGGGGGGCGGCGTGCTCGGGACGCCGGCCGTGGCGCCGAGGCCGGGCGGCGGGATCGCGGTCTTCGCGCGAGGCACCGACAACGGGATCTGGGCCAAGTACGGCGACACGGGGAACTGGACGGGGTGGTCCCGCATACCGGGTGCGACGGCCACGAGCCCGACGGTGGCTTGGGGTTACACGGCCGGTCGTCTGGACCTCTTCGTCGCGGGCACGGGTGGCGGGCTGTATCAGAACGGCCTGGTCGGCGGCACGTGGAGTGGCTGGTTCCACCTGGACTCGACCCTGCCGGCGTCGGCGCGCATCGCCGCCGCGGCACGCACCGGTCGGGTCATCCTCTACGCGTCGGCCAACGGTGCCACGACCTACAAGCAGTACGTGGGACGATGGGTCGGCTACTTCCCGGCGCCGTACACCTGTACCGCGTGCCTCCCCAGGTTGCGATCGACTCCCGTGCCTCCGTGATCCACCGTCGAGGGTACGGGCGGGGGACCTAGCCCGAGTTCGGGGGCCTGCTGCCGCGCGGCAGGAAGAGGAACATGTTCACGTAGCTGCGTTCCCCGGCCCGCTCGGGGTCTTGGTGCGCCTCGGGGCGAAACCTGCCGAACTCGACCCAGGTGTCATCCATGGAGAAGAAGGAGTCGTAGTCGCGGTCACCGAGGTACGTGATGATCTCGCCGATCGTGTGGCCGGGACCGAGATGCCGTTGCTCGATCTCGACCAGCAAGACCGGATGGTCGCGGCGGAGCAACGCTTCGCCGCCACGCAATACCGACAACTCGTGTCCCTCGACGTCGATCTTGATGAAACGAACGTCGTCGAGCCCCTGGTCATCGAGCCGCTCGAGCCGCACGGCAAGGTGTGACCGCACCCCGTCCACCGCGCCGTCCAGCCTGGCATAGCCCGTGAGCGGTACGCCCGACTTCACGGGGATCGTCAATTGGCCCTCGCCCGCTTGGTCCGACAACGCAACCTGCCGGATGTCGACGCGCCCCTTTGCCCATGTCTCCAGAGTCTCAACGCAAGCCGGCTGCGGTTCGAATGCCACCACTTGGTCAAAATGGCGCACCATGAAGTAGCTGTAGACGCCATGGTTGGCACCAATATCAAGTGCAGTTCCTCCCCGGGCAACCAAGTTGGGAACGGACCGTAGTTCCGGTTCGAGCGTGTCCGTGACGCGCATCCACCCGACTCGAATGGGTAAACGCCAAGAAGACGGGAGGAGATTGAATGCCAGTCGCTTGACACGAAGCGCAAGTGAAGCCGTGGTGTTTGTCATCGTCGTTGGCATGATTCGCTACACAATCGGGGAGGGGTCGGCGGATGCCCGCTACATCCAGCCCAACGATTGAAACTCTCTACGATACGCCGCCAGGATCGTCGTGCGCTGGTCGTCGGCCGAAGCTGGAAGCCGACGCCAGCTGTGGGTGCTCGATTCCTTGATGAACTGTGACAGCGGCGTATCTGCGGGGAGTACGAGATCGCCGGGTACTGCGTACTCGGGCCCGGAGCCGGAGTCCGCCAGTGCAACAGGCGTGCCCAGAGCGTGGGCCATCACGAGCGGCCCGCTGGTCTCGCCGACCGATCGTCGGCGAGGCAGTAGGACGGCATCGGCTGCCGCCAGGACGAGCGAGAACATCGAGTCGTCCGGATCCTCGACGAGAATGATGTTGTCCGGCGCGGACCTGAGCGCCCGGGCCGTGAGCGCATCGGCCACGTGGCCGAGCAGGACGAGGGATGTGTCTGGCGCGCACCCAGCGGCCCGGATCAGCTCGTCCACCCCTTTGGCCGCTCTCAGGCGGCCCGCCAGGACCAACACGTTGCTGTAATGGCCGCGAAGCAGGCGGGAACGTTCCGCCAAGCGGGCTTCGTCCGGTGGCCGCTCGACCGAGTGGAAGAGGGGAACCACCCCTACCGGCTGGTCGAACCCGTTCTCGCGCAGCAGGTTCGCCGCATGGTGGCTGTGGACGACGACGCGGTGCCGTCGGAGGATGCGCAGCACGACCGGAGACAGCGCGCTGTGGACCCGAGTACCGCGGGGAACGACGTCGTGCAGCGTCACCAGGCAGCCCCGACGTCGGGCGAGCGGAAGGAGGAGGGACCGGCTCGAGTTCGACAGGTGTGCGTTCACGCTGCCGTCACGTCCGGGGCGCGCCACGAGCCGTGCACGGACGCCGTCGGCCACGAGCGCATCCACCAGGTGGCTCGCGGCCCGACGTGGCCCCAGCGACCTCGATGGGGCGGCGACCTGCAGGATCACGATCCGCCGACGACCATGCTCGTGCCTGGATGGCGAATCAGTGGGTGGCCCACGGGCGCTTCAGCATCCTGCGGGCGAATCGGGAGCGGAACGCACGATCACTGCAAGGTCGCCCTCGTCGACATCGAACGCCGGATCCTCGAAGAGCCCGAAGGCGGTATTCTTGGTTCGTTGCGCCTGGATGCGTTCCTCTGGCGGTGGCCAGACCAATGTATCGGCGCGCATGCTAAAGTCAGTAAAGACGACCGCGTCGACGAAGTCTTGACTGAAGAGCGCGCATAGATCGTCCCTATTTAGGGTGTTGTCGCTGTAGGCGGTGATTGCGTCCTGGATCGGTTTAGGTTGCGTCGGTCGAATGCGTACTAGCTCCTTGTCAAAGGCAACATTATAGGAATATATCTCGAGCGGTGGCGCAATCGCGCCGATGAGATAGTCATTACCGGCCGGTAGGAAGAGCACGCGCTCCGATGGTCGCAGTCGCCCACCGCCGAAGGCGCGATCGATGTCATCTTCGAAAGCGCGCACCAGTTCGTGGTTGTGAACCGCTTGGCTCCGGGCGTCGAGCAGGCCGTGCGACGCCGTCTCGAGAACGAGCACCGCGGCCAGAGCGAGGCCCAGGACCCGGCGCCGACGGAACAGCCAGACGACAGCGACGGCGGCGAACACGGCCAGCACCACACGGAGGCCGACGTGCCAGCGGTAGGCCGCTCGCATTCCCTCGAACGGCTGCACGCCGTACACCCAGGACCAGGGGAAGGTGACGGTGGCGTCCGACGCTGGCATCACGTGGTTGGTTGCGGTGACGACTCCAGCGGAATTGACCGCAACGACCGGGACAGATGCCTTGTCCAGAACCTTCAGCGAGGGGCCGAGGCCCAGGGCGAGGCAGGCCAGGCCGCTCACGGTCAGGGCGACCACGAAGAGACGATTCGAGCGTCGCAGACGAAGGAGCAAGACCACCCCAGCGACCGCAGCAATGAACATGAACACGCCGATGAACGTGCCGATGAGGGGCGTGCCATCGGCGTAGAAGTCCAGAGGATCCCATCGGTCGACCGGCGACCGGACAAGGTCCCCCAAGAGGCTGTCCCTTGTGGGGAAAACCGCGGTCACAACATCGACCCCATAGGCTCGGTAGAACGCCAGGGGGAAGTTTGCGCTGACCTCGGCACTCGGCTCCAGTACCCGGAAGACGATCCCCGGCACGAGGAACGCGACGAGCGTGCACAGGGGCACGAGACAGCCTCGCCATCGCACTCGGGTCCATGCCACGACCGCGGCGGCGATGCACAGGGGACCGCCGATGACCACGGACAACGTCCAGGCGTATGGGTCCAGGTAGACCAACAGGAGGGCGGCGGCGAACGTGAGGCCCACGCAGCCGACCACGATCGAGGGCGGTCGTCCGTTCGGCCGGAGCGCCGCGTACGCAAACGCGAGGGGGACGGGAAGCAGCACGAAGCCCAACCAGAGCGCAGTCTTGCCGGTGTGAGCGACGAGGATCGGCGACAGGTAGTAGAGGCATGCGGCGAACGCGCCTGCAGCGACGCTGCGGGCAATCGACGCCGCGAACGCCCAGAGCGAGGCGACTCCGGCGGCGATGGCGAGGAGCGAGAGGACGTTGACGGCCACCTCGGTCCCCATGCCCAGCCGTGTCAGCAGGAAGGCGCCGCCGACAAACGGCATGCCGACGCTGAGGTCGACACCCGCGGGATATCCGATGTACTTGCACGTGACCATCCCGTCACCGAGGCACTCCACCCAGCTCGTCACCGAAGCGAACGGTGCGAGAGGCACGGTGCGACCGGAGAAGGGAACGACGCCGTACAGCCACGCGGTGGCCGTCACGATGGCGACGTAGCCAGAGCCGACCGCCACTCGCCGGTCATGCCACCAGGCGCGGTCGATGGCGCCGCCCTCGGCCGGCGAGTCCGGCACGCCATCGTCGCCAGACGCACGCCCAGGAGGTGGGGTCAGCGTTGGCCGCTGCGTGGAAATGCCGTCCATCTCAACCGGTCACCGGGCGTCGCTCGCCGGACTGCTGGGCACGTTCCGGGCGCGCACATTGCCGGTCGCGCGCTGGCGGTCCGCCGCGCCGTCTGGCGCAGCCGCTGCGTCAGCAGCGCGCGAGGTGGCACCGACCCGACGCTCCCGTCGCGCGAGCACCTGGTTGCCAACCGTCGCGATCACCTCGGACGCGAGCACGAGAAACCTCAGCGCGAGCGAAGCGGCCAGCAGGGCCGCCGACGAGGCACCAGGAACCACCGCCACGAGGACGGCCTCGCGCACACCTATGCCGCTGGGCAGCGGGAAGACGAGGAAGCCAACGACCCAGCTCAGCGCGAATGCGCTCATCACGGTGACGGGATTGGCGTCGGTGTCCTGTCCACTTAGAAGGACCGCGTACGCCGCGGAGCCGGTGATGGCGTTGCCGAGCGACCACGCGAAGGAGACCAGGATGCGCCGCTGGGTCGGGAGGACATCCGGGTCCGGCACCCGCCTGATGAGCCGATGGGCAGCGTGAAGCGCAAGGGCCAGGGCGCGCCGGTGCAGGAGCAATGGAGCCAGGAGGCCACACAACGACAGGGCACGGAGCCACGGCGGGAGCGATCCAGCGAACACCAATCCAGACGCCAGCGTGCAGCCGGCGACGACCGTGGTGAATGCCCACACGGCGGCCGCAGTTGCCGCCTGGCCGACGCGGGCGCCGGCCGTGACGGTCATGCTCACCTGGCTCGCGGCCTGTACGAATCCGCCGGCCGGTAGATACTTCGTGAGCTGCGATGCGTACAGCGACCCTGCCAACGCGCGCCGGTCATGCCGACGGTCGAACAGTTCGGTCCAGGCCCGGGCGGCCAGGGCGATCGAGGCGAGCGTGAGCACGCCGGCGACGATCAGCGCTGGGGGGTCGGGGAGGACCTGGCCTTGTGACTCATCCAGCCCTCGGCGTAGAGCGATGATCAGCCCGACGATGCCGAGAAGGAAGACGGCGAGCCGGATCGTGCGGCGGTGGTCGGCGAGCCTCACGGGGCGCTCGTCAAAGATCTGTGGCGGCGCGACGACGCGGCACGGCTCTCGGTCACGGGATCCGAGCGTAGGGGCGCCCGGGACCGGTGTCGCAACGCCGTGACCCGACGCGCCGGGCCGAGAGGCAAGCACCGGGGAATGCCCGATCGGGAGCCGGCCGGGGTCTCTATGGAGCGGATGCCATCCAGCCGTTTTTCCTCATGGTCCTCGCGCCGTGGCACGATCGTGCGGCACGGGGAGAGGTGGTGGTCAGGATTTCGACGATGAGCAGGACGCGATCTCGGTCGCTGGCCCGAGACGTCGAGTACGTCCTTCGGCAAGTCTTCGCGAACCCAGGAAACAAGGGCGAGCGGCTGCGTCGGACGGCGGAAGCCATGATCTTTCCCGCCTGGACGCGACTCACCGGTGGCTATTGGACCACGACGTACGCCGGCGGCAAGTTCGTCGTACGCCGAGGGCAGGGGGCGTCGCACACGGTCTACGCCCGGCTGCCGGACTATCGAGAGATGTCGTTCTGGTTGGCGGCCCTCCGCCCGGGTGACCTCTTTGTCGACGTCGGTGCGAACATCGGGATCTACACGGTGCTGATGGCCTCGAACGGCTGCGATGTGGTCTCGGTGGAACCGGCTCGCGATGCGCGTCGCCTCCTGGAGGTCAATCTCGGCCTCAACGGGCTGAGGGCAGACATCATCGCCGCTGCCCTGGGTCGCGCTCCCGGACAGAGCAGGCTGACAGCCGAGCTGGGCTCGATGAACTACCTCGTTTCGAGCTCTGACGACGACGAGGGGCCGGGGGACGAGGTCACCCAGGTCACCGTCACCACGCTCGACGAGGTGCTGGGAGATCGAACGGCTGCCGGAGTCAAGATCGACGTGGAGGGATTCGAGCTCGACGTGGTGCTCGGTGGTGGCCGTGCCCTCGACGACCAGCGCATCGGCGTCGTCCAACTCGAGTGGAACAGCATGGCGCGTGAGCGGTTCGGTCGACATCGAGACGAGATCGCCCAGGCGCTACGGGATGCCAAGTACGTGCTGACGAGGCCCGACGAGCAGGGCCGGCTCCGCCCGACCGTGCCCGACGAGGGACCGGATGTGTTCGCGGTCGCCCCGCGTCTGAGTGACCAGCTCGTCGTCCACGGCGGCTGACCTCAGCGAGCGGGGGGCTGGACGGGGTCGGCGTGCGCCAGGCGCGTCCCGGCCGGACTCGATCGGTCGAGGCCCGCGGCCTTGACCACGGCGGTCGCGACGTCCTGCCAGGTCGGCGCCTTCCTCAGGGCGCCGTCTGCCAGGGCCGGCAGGTTGCGGGCACAGCGCTGAATGGCGTCGGCGAGCGACTGGGCGTCGCCCGGTGCGGCGAGCGTGCCGTTCTCACCCTCGCTGATCACGTCGGTCAAGCCGCCGACCGCCGTGGCGACGACCGGCCGGCCGGCGGCGAACGCGATCGGCGCGATGCCCGACTGCGTGGCGCTGCGGTAGGGCAGCAGGGCCGCGTGGTGCTCGGCGAGCAGCCCGCACACCGCGGTGTCGGGCACGTAGCCGAGCAGCAGGTCCACCTGGTCCGCCAGCCCGCGCCTTCGAACCTCCTCGTCCCAGTCCTTCGTCGGGTCCCACGCCTCGCCGGCGACCGTCAGGCGGTGGTGGATGCCCTGCTGGCGAAGCGACGCGAGGGCGTCGAGTGCGAGATCGAGGCCCTTGTACGGGCGGATGAAGCCGAAGAACAGCAGCCGCAGCTCGTTGTCCGCCCTCTTCGGTAGGGGGCTCGGCTCGACGTCGAGATTCGGGGGATGCGGGGTGATGACCGCCTCGACGCGCGTGCCGAGCAGATCGTCGAGCTCGTCGGCGACGGTCGACGCGTGGACGACGATGCCGTCGCACCGGGACAGGATCCAGCGGGTGAGGGGTCCCTGCAGCGGGAGCGGTTCGTGCGGCTGGGCGTTGTGGACGACGGCGACGGTGCGGGTCCCGCGTGCCACGGCCATGATCAACCGGTAGGTCAGGACGTGGAACGGCGTCGCCCAGACCAGGACGAGGACATCGCTCAGCCGCGCCGACCGCCCCGCCCGCCACCAGGAGATGGGATCCCACCAGCGCAAGGCGAACACGGCGGTGGGGTGGGGTGGCACCTCCCGGTCAACCTGCGCGCGTGGGAAGAAGCGCTTGGGGTACTGGTGTCGCCACGACAACACGGTGACGTCGTGCTCCTTCGCCAGCGCCCGCGAGAGGCGTCCGCCGTGCTGCGAGACGCCGCCGCGGATGGGCGGGACCGGGCCGACGAACGTGATGAGCACGGTCGTCACGCCGCCAGGATGGCGCGCACAAACGCGATCGCTTCGGGCATCGGCATGGCATCCTTCGGGCGTCCGGCGGACGGGGCGATGCTAACGATCCTGCGTGCCCGCCCCAAGGCAACATAGCTGCCCGCCGGCGGCCCGTCCGCAGGTGCGCGTTGGGACCTGAAGCCCGCCATCTCGCAGGTGGCCACGCGCGGTGACATGCCGATCGCGGGCCCGCTGATCGTCGGCCGAGGCGTCCTCGCCCGGGCCGCCGGCAGCTACGACGAGCGATCGGACGAGTCACGCCGATCGGACGAGTACCGTGAGCCTCTCTCCGGCATGAAACTGATCATCCAGATTCCCTGCCTCAACGAAGAGGCCCAGCTCCCGGCCACGCTCGCCGACCTCCCACGGCGGCTCGACGGCTTCGACCAGGTCGAGTGGCTGATCATCGACGACGGTTCCAGCGACGCCACGGTCGACGTGGCGCGGGCCCACGGTGTCGATCACATCGTCAAGCTGACCAACAACAAGGGCCTGGCGTCGGCGTTCCAGGCGGGGCTCGACGCCTGCCTGAAGCTGGGGGCGGACGTGATCGTCAACACCGACGCCGACAACCAGTACTCGGCCGCCGGCATCCCGGCGCTCGTGGCCCCCATCCTCTCCGGCGATGCCGACATGGTGGTCGGCGACCGCCACGTCATGGAGATCGAGCACTTCTCGAACGTGAAGAAGCGGCTGCAACGCATGGGAAGCTGGACGGTGCGACGGGCGTCCGACACGGACGTGCCCGACGCCACGTCGGGCTTTCGGGCGTACAACCGCGAGGCCGCCCTGGGCATGACCGTCGTGTCCAAGTTCACCTACACGCTCGAGTCGCTGATCCAGGCCGGCAAGAGCCTGGTCGCGGTCGCCGACGTGCCGGTGCCGACGAACCCCACCACCCGCGAGTCGCGTCTGTTCGGCTCGATGTGGTCGTACGTCGGACGCAATGCGATGGCGATCTTCCGGATCTACGCCGGTTACGAGCCACTCCAGGTGTTCACGGGACTCGCAGTGATCCTGCTGGTCGGCGCGTTCGCGGCGTGGTCACCGTTCCTCTGGGACTGGATCATCAACGGCAACCGCGGCGGGCACCTGCAGTCCATCGTGCTGGGCGGGGTGCTCTTCGTCGCCTCGATACAGACGTTCGCGCTGGGCGTCTTGGCCGACCTCATCAGTGCCCACCGCGTGGTGACGCAGCGCACGCTCGAACGGGTCCGGCGCATCGAGCTGCAGCTCGGGGTGCGGCCCTCGCACTACATGCCCGGTCACCGGGGCGACGGCGCGGACCTCGAACCCATGCCACCGCCGACGCCAGAGGCCGCCGGCGGCGCCCGCGACGGGGCCCAGGGCGATGGGTCGGAATCCGCACCGGACCTGGGTCAACGCACGCGCATCTGATGAGCACCGCACCGTCGGCATCAGTGCGGCACTAGGATTCGCCGATGCCGGGAAGCGCGTTCAGTCGGCCCTCGCTGGGGGCGAACTCCACGCTGCGGTGGCCCCTGATCGAGTCCCGACTCGATGAGGTCGGGCCCGAGACGATCCTGGAGCTGGGTACCGGCACGGGTGGGGTCGCGATTCACCTCGCGTCGCGGGCCCGTTATGTCGGGGTCGAGCCCGACGACACCTCCCGTGTCGTCGCAGCATCCCGGATCGCCGGCGCTGACGCACGCCTGGTCCCGGACATAGCCGACCTGCCGAGTGGAGAGCTCTTCGACCTGGTCTGTGCCTTCGAGGTGCTCGAGCACATCGTCGACGATGCCGGCACGCTGACGCAGTGGGTCGAGCACGTCCGCCCGGGTGGGCACGTGCTCGTGTCGGTTCCCGCAGACCCTCACCGTTTCGGGCCCTGGGACGAGCTGGTTGGGCACGTGCGGCGCTACACGATCGACGATCTGACGAAGTTGCTCGAGGTTGCGGGCCTCGAACCCATCGACGTTCGGTACTACGGGTTTCCGGCCGGGGTGGCGCTCGACATCGCCTACAACTGGTTTGGTCGTCGTCGCCTCGCCCGCTCGTCGACGCCCACCGACCTCGTCGACCGCACCGCCCAGAGTGGCCGCAACGTCCAACTGCCGGAGTCGGTTCGCCGTGCCATCTGGTACGCCATGGCTCCGTTCCGCCTGGCTCAACGCCGCTACCCGGACAAGGGCGTTGGCCTCGTTGGCTTCGGCTGCCGTCCTGGCTAGCCCGCGGCCGCCTGTTCCACGACGTCGGGCCGCGGCAGGTAGCCTGCTTCGCCGATGTCAGTGACCGTCGCCCCCGTCGGTTCAGACCATGAGACCCCTGGCGCGGAACTGCGGGAGATCTCCAGGCGACCATCGCCCCTCAGGCGCATGGTCGACGTGTGGCGCCACCGCGAGCTCCTTCGGAACCTCGTCCGCAAGGACCTCAAGGTGAAGTACAAGAGCAGCGTCCTGGGGTTCTTCTGGACGCTGCTGAACCCGGCGCTGTACCTGGTGATCTTCTCGATCGTGTTCCAGGAGATCCTGCGCGTCCAGGTGCCGTACTACGCGGTGTTCCTCCTGTCGGGCCTGCTCGTGTGGAACCTGTTCTCGGCATCGGTGGGCGGCGGCACCGGCGCCGTCGTGGACAACGCCGGGCTGGTGCAGAAGGTCTGGTTCCCTCGCGAGGTCCTACCCCTCGCCACCATCGGCGCCGCCCTCATGCACTTCTTCTTCCAGCTGGTCGTGCTGATCGGCGCCCTCGCCATCTTCCGAAAGCCCCCCGAGTGGGAGTTCCTGCCGGCTCTCATCCCTGCCCTCTTGGCGCTGTTGATCCTTGCGGCCGCGCTCGGCATCGCGCTGTCCGCGGTCAACGTGTACCTCCGGGACACAGGGCACCTGATCGAGCTGGTCCTCCTGGCTTGGTTCTGGTTCTCGGCGATCGTCTACCCCTACCGGGATGTCGCGGATCGGCTCGGCGACAAGGCCTACCTGCTGCTCCTCAACCCCATCATCTCGATCGTCGTGCTGTTCCAGCGGGCGATCTACAACCCTCCGGCCGAGGACGGGATCGTTCCCGACGCAGGCCTCGGTTGGTACCTTCGCAACATCGCCATCGTCGGAGGGGCCTCTTTGGTGCTCCTTGTGTTTGCGCTCTGGCTGTTCGGTCGCCTCGAGGACAACCTCGCCGAGGAGATCTGATCGTTGACAGTTGACGTCGAGGTCGAGAGGGTCACCAAGCGATTCCGCTTGTACAAGCACAAGCCCGACTCCGTGAAGGAGCGTGTGGTCAAGGCGGGCCGCACCGGTTACGAGGAGTTCTGGGCGCTGCGTGACGTATCGTTCGAGGTCCTCGACGGCCAGACGTTGGGCCTGCTGGG
This sequence comes from uncultured bacterium, assembly GCA_963756425.1. Lineage (GTDB taxonomy): Bacteria > Actinomycetota > Acidimicrobiia > Acidimicrobiales > VFJN01 > DASQUK01. Next base: position 132,943 of record CAVWNW010000004.1, read on the forward strand.
TCACAACGGGTCCGGCAAGTCGACGCTGCTGAAGTGCATCACCGGCACCCTCCGGCCTACCACCGGCCACATCCGCACCCGCGGGCGGGTCGCGGCGCTGCTCGAGCTCGGTGCCGGCTTCCACTCGGAGCTCACCGGCCGCGAGAACGTGTACCTCAACGGCTCCATCCTGGGCATCAACCGCCAGGGGATCGACCGCATCTTCGACGACATCGTGGCGTTCGCCGAGATCGAGCAGTTCATCGACCAGCAGGTCAAGCACTATTCGTCGGGCATGTACGCGCGGCTTGCGTTCGCAGTGGCGGTGAACGTCGACCCTGACGTGCTGCTGGTCGACGAGGTGTTGGCCGTCGGCGACGAATCGTTCCAACGCAAGTGCATGGACCGCATACGCGGGTTCCAGCGGGACGGGCGCACGATCATCCTGGTCACCCACGCGGCCGACCTGGTTCGGCACCTGTGCGACCGTGCCGCCGTTCTCGATCGGGGCACGATGGTCACGTTCGGCGAACCCAACGACGCCGTGCGGATCTTCCGCCAGACGCTCGCCGCCCGGGGTCTGGACATCCCCATGGAGGCGACCGAATCGCGCGAAGAGCGGCTCACCCGCACGGTGCGGTTCACCCGCGTGGCGCTCGAGTGCCCGGACGGCAGGGAGCACCTGGTGACGGGCGACCCGCTGAGGATCCGGATCGGGTACGAGGCGTCGGAGGCCGTGCCCGACTGCATCTTCGCCCTGGAGATCCACGACCAGGACGGCATCCGCCTGCTCGGCACCAACACCGAGCATCTGGGGCTCCCCCTCGGCGTCGAGCCGGGCGCGGGTGAGATCCTGTTCGAGTTCCTGGAGGTCCCGCTGCTCGACGGGATGTACGCGATCAGCCTCGGCATCCACGACACCAACGGCGTGGAGTTCGACCACCGCGAACAACTCGACCGTGTCGCGGTCGAGAGCCGGGGCCGGATGTCGGGGCGGGTTGCGTTCCCCCTGCGGGTCTCGCGGCGGACGGCGTCCGGCGACGCGGCCGTGCAGGTTGCGAGCTGAGGAGCGGGCCCGGCCGCGCCGCTCAGCGCACGGCGATCCGCGCGGTACACCTCGGTCAGCCCCTGGGCGCACGCGTCCCACGAGTAGCTCCCCGCCCGGGCCAGGCCGTCGCGCACCAGCCGCGCTCGAAGCGCATCGTCCTGAACCACGTGCAGCAGCGCGTCGGCCAGCTTGTCAACGTCGCCGACCGGGACCTGGACAGCCGCGTCCCCCACGATCTCGGGCAACGCACCGGCGGTGGTGGTGACCACCGGGACGCCCGCCAGCATCGCTTCCAGCGGTGGCAGCCCGAACCCCTCGTAGACCGACGGATACGCGAGCACGTGGGCGGCGTGGAGCAGGTCGGCCCGGGATTGGTCATCCACCCAGCCCAGCTGCACGATGCTGTCCCGGTGGGTGGCGTCGGCGACCGCAGCGTCCAGCTGCTCTGACCCCCAGCCACGCTTTCCCGCCAGCACGAGGCGCAGGCCGCCGGCCGGCAGGGTCGCAGCCACCGCGTCGAACGCACGGACCAGGCTGACCAGGTCCTTCCGGGGCTCGATCGTCCCCACCGCCAGCACGAACGGCGCGCCGCCCGCCAGCCGCCGTCCGCGTGCCGGGTCCCCCGCCGGGGGTGCCGACACGCCGTTGTTCACCACGTGGACACGCTCGGCGGGCACGCTGAAGTGGTCGGTGACCTCGGCGGCGACCGTGGCCGACACGGTGTGCACGTGGGCGCCGCGGCGCAACGCGGCCGCGATCTGGTCCGGATAGCGCCGGGTGTAGGCGTCGCACAGCTCGGGGAACCGGACGCAGGTGAGGTCGTGGATCGTCATCAGCGCCGCACCGTGCCGCGTCGGCGGGACCACGAAGTTCGGGCCGTGCACCACATCGACCCGGCCGGTCCACGCATCCACGGGTGGGAACGGCACGCGCCGCCACAGCGCCAGCATCGAACGGGCGGGTACCGGCCAGCCGGTAGGGCGGACGCCGGCCGGCAATCGGCGGGCCAGCTCCGTCCGGTAGCGCCGTGTCAGCCCGTAGGCGACCACCTCGAGGTCGTCGCGCCGACTGAGGCGTTCGAGCAGTTCTCGGGTGAACACGACGACGCCGGTCGGCACGTCGAGCAACGGGGTCGCGTCGATGGCGACGCGCAACGTGTGTCAGTCCTCGTAGAGGCGTCGAACACGGGCGAGGACGGCGTAGTCCTGCGGGCCGTACACGACGTTGTTGAGGTGGGCGAACGCTTCGTTCCATCGCACCGCCCACTCCGGGAGCTCGGCGGTGTCCTCGACCAGCGGCACCTGCAGCTGCGACATGGGCGCGAAGTAGCGGAGATCGATCTGCCCGTACCCGGCCTGCTCGCACAGGAAGGTCAGGAGCGAGGGATGCAGCGGCCAAACGTGCGACGGGTCGAGCACGAAGCTGTTGCCGAGCACGAACAGCGCGGTGGGATTCGGCGTCTCCAGCAGCAGGAGTCCGCCGGGACGCAGCCGCGTCTTCGGCGAGCTCCACGAGCTCGCGCACCGCGCGGACCGGGAGGTGCTCGACCACCTGCATGGCGCACACGGCGTCGAACGACTCGGGCGGCTGCGCGCGCAAGTAGTCAATGGCGTCGCCCTCGGTCACGTTCAGACCTGCGCCTCGGGCTTCGGCGACCATCGCCGCGTCCAGATCGACGCCGACCGCCTCGATCCCACCGTCCGTGAGTGCCGACAGCAGCTCGCCCCGGCCACACCCGACGTCGAGGACCCGTCGGGCGCTGCCCAGCACATCCCAATAGCGCTCGCGGGTGGCGGCCAGGATGTCCTCGTTCGACCCCCGGAAGCGGCCCTCGAACGCGACGTAGTCGAACGGGGCCGGCACCCGATCGGGTGGGAGCGGCGGTGGTTCGACCGCGACCGCCGCACCGGATTCCGCCAGCCAGGTTCGCACCGCGCGATCCAGGTCGTTGACCCTGCTGCGCAGCTCGGTGAACCGTTCCGCAACGCCCGGGAGCCCTGCGCTGGGCGCGATGGCGAAGGCCACGTCCTGCAGCGCCCGGTGCGTGTCGTCCAGCGCCTGCCGCGTGGCGTGCAGCTCGCCCGCCGCGAGCTCCCGCTCGACCTCGACGCGGCGGTGCGCCTCGTCCCTTTCCGCCTCGAGCTCTCGGCGCACGGCCAACGCTTCGCCCTCGATCTGCCGGCGCAGTTGCTCGGAGACGGGGCCCCGCAGCGAGTCGGCCAGCCGGCCGACGACGCGCCGGGTCACCGGCCGCAGCGCGCGCTTGATGGCTCCCTTCACACCCCCGACGCCCACGTCGGGCCCAGCCGTCGGCACTGGCGCAGGGTCACCGGCCGCGCCCGGTCGGGTCGGTGTCGCGACGCGGGTAGCCAGCCGGTCGGCGGCTTCCTCATCGAGCAGGCCGTTGGTCATGGGTTGCCTCCGATGTGATCCCTCGACAGGGTGGCGGCGGCACCGAGGGCCCGTCGCGCGACGGCAGACGTCGCGGGCGTCCCCAGCTCCGAGAGGCGGGTGGCGAGGTCGTCACCGCCGCCGCTGTCTTCGATCCCCAATGACCGTAGGACACGGCGTCCCACCTCGGCCAGATCGAGCGTCGAGGCGAACGCGCGCGCCGCTCGGCTCCGACGAGCCTGGTCGGGCGCGGTGGCGAGCGTCGACGCCAGCTCGCCGAGTTCGACCGGACTGCCGATCATGACGAAGTCGCGCCCGCGCTCCGGCACGACCGACGACACGACGTCTTCGGAGGCGACGCACAGCGTGCCGAGCGCGAGCGCGACCAGTAGCCACTCCCCGTCGACGACGGCGGCGGACGCCAGCGCCAGCGCCGTGGGGACGTCGTCGCGCGGAATCGGGTTCGCCGCGGACGCCCGCACGTCGATCGCGGTGTCGGGCAGGCCCACTCGCCGGCGGTTGCGGGCCCGCACGAACGGCGGAAACCAGGGCCAACGCTCCAGATCTGCTGCGCCTCGGCGCACGCGGACATGTCGGCCCTCGTCGGGGGCGGCGGGACCGACCAGCACCGCATCCGGAATGGCTCGGTCGATGTCGTCGCCTTCGCTAACCCACACGGCCAGCGGGCGATCGCCGTGCGCCCCTGCGGAGGCATCCAGGGACAGCGCGAACCACGCCACGGGATGCTCGTCCGGCGCCAGCCGCACCGATGCGACCGGGCGCACCCAGCGCGCCAAGGACACGATCAACTCGGCACCCGTCGGGTCGGGTGACCGGTCGACCAGAAGTCCCAGCGACGGACGCTCCGGTCTCACCGCCGGCGGGCCCCGTCGAGGAGGGCGGCGACGACCCGCTCCCACGACAGGGCGGAGGCACGCCGCCTCCCCTCTGCGCCCATTCGAGCCGCAGCGTCGGGGTCGGTGGCAAGCAGGTCTATGGCTGCGGCGATCGACGCGGGAGACCCGTCGGTGACCAGGCCGGTCACCCCGTGCTCCACCCACTCCAGGACGCCCCCGGAATCGGGCGAGGTGATGACCGGCTTGCCCGCCAGGAAGGCCTGGAGCGTGACGTAGCCGTAGTCCTCCTCGAACGGTGCGTAGACGACTCCCAGAGAACTCGCGTACAGCGCGACCAACGTCTCGTCGGGCACGAATCCCGGCAGCTCGAGCCGGGCGGCGGTGCCCGCCGAACGCGCACGGGCGACGAGCGAGTCGCGCATCGTGCCTCGACCGGCGATCACCACCCGGGTCGCGCTCGCCACGTGAGAGATGGCGTCGACCAGCAGATCCGGTCGCTTGTTGTGCTCCAGCCTCGTCGGACTGAACACGTAGTCGCCGAACGGGCCTTCGTGAAGTCGGTCGTGTAGCGGCGGCGGGTGGTAGAGGGGCGTGCCGTCGATCCCGTTGAAGCGCTCCAGGCGGCGTGCCACCTCCCGCGAGGTCGTGAACCGCCGCTCGGCCTCCTCGAGGGCGACGTTGTCCCACTGGATAAGCAGCCGCTGTGCCTCCAGCGCCTCGGGGTCGAGCGTGAAGTCCGACCAGGGGCTGTCGGCTGCGTCGTAGGCGGCTCGGTGCTGATGGAAGAGCCACACGCGCTTGTGGGGATGGCGGACGAAGTATGACGGGAAGTTCGTGGCGATCACCAGGTCGGCGTCGATCGGCACCAGCCGCCACGCGAGGGCGGCGTCGAAGATGCGGTCCCGATCCCACGCGGTGGGCAATCGCACGAGCTCGGTCTCGTGCCCGGCGCGCTTGAGCGCCTCGACGAGGTTCTCCTGGTGGAGCTCGGCGCCGCCCCGCATGTATGGCATCTGGGCGCCGCAGACACAGATCCTCATCCGGGGCGAGGCGCTCGGTACATCGAGCCAGTGATGCTAGCGCGGGGTGGTTCGGCTGGTAGATTCTCCCGCCTTGTTGACCACTTCTCGACGTATCGCCCTCGTGCCGGCGCGGTACGGGCCCGACGTCATAGGCGGCGCCGAGGTTCAGCTCCAGGAGGTCGCACACGGCCTGGCCGAGCGTGGTTGGGAGGTCGAGGTCTTGACCACGTGCGCCCGCGATCACTTCACGTGGGCCAACGTGTACCCGCCGGGGATCGAGGAAGACGGGAAGGTCGTGGTGCGACGCTTCCCCGCAGTCGTCGACACGCCCCGGGCCGATCGCGCTGCGATCGGGGCGGCCATCCTCGCAGGCCAGCGCGTGGACCTGATCCAGCAGCAGCGATGGATGAACGACGACCTGCGGGTCCCCGAGCTGTTCCACTACCTGCTCGACCACGGGGAAGACTATCGGTGCATCTTCTTCGCGCCGTACCTGTTCTGGACCACGTTCGCCTGCGCCCAGGTGCGCCCGGAGCGCTCGCTGCTCGTGCCCGCACTCCACGACGAGCCCCAGGCGCATCTCGAGCTGTTCCGTCCCCTGTTCGCCGGCGTGCGGTTCGTGTGGTTCCTCACCCAACCCGAACAGGAGCTCGGCCGCCGCCTGTTCCCGGACCTGGCAGCGCACGAGGTCCTCGGATCCGGCGTTCCCCTGCCCGCCTCCTACGACCCGGACCGGTTCCGTCGCCGCTTCGGAGTCGACGGGCGGTTCGTGCTGTACGCAGGTCGGCGGGAGGGTGGCAAGGGCTGGGAGTGGCTACTCGACGCCTTCGCCCGAGCCGTGATCCTCCACGATCTCCCGTTCTCGCTGGTCACCATCGGCGCCGGGGAGGTGCGAGCCCCGGCGGAGATCGCGGACCGGGTCATCGACCTCGGGTTCGTCGCCAGCGAGGATCGAAACGACGCGTTGGCGGCGGCCGATGCCTACCTCCAGCCCTCCCAGTACGAGTCCTTCTCTCGCACGGTCATGGAGGCGTGGTTGGCGGGAACGCTGGTGATCGCCAACGAGGCAAGCGACGTGGTGCGGTGGCATTGCGAACGATCGGGGGCGGGCCTGACGTTCGGTGACGAGGCCGACCTGGCGCAGTCGCTGTGCTTCCTCGCCGACGAGCCGGCTGCTGCGACCGCGCTCGCGGCGCGTGGCCGCACGTACGTTCTCGACAACTACCAGTGGAGTGGCACGCTCGACCGCATCGAGGCCGTGATCGATCGCCACTTTTCCGCCGGCTAGCGGCGTGATTCCAATGCGCATTCTCATGGTGACGCCGTATCCACCCGTGCGTGACGGCATTGCCAGCTACGCCGTCCAGGAGGTGAAGGTCCTGAGGGCGGCCGGGCACGACGTCGAGGTGCTCTCGCCGGGGCCGTCCGCGGCCCATCACCACCTCGCCCTCCGCGGGCCGCGTGGCCCGCTCGCTCTCGCCAAGCGGGTGCGGGGGTACGACCGCGTCATCGTCCAATTCCACCCCGACGTCTTCTACCCTTACCCCCTCTCCGGGCGCGAGCGGCTGGAGGTGACCGCCGGGCTCAACCTTGCCTTCCTGCTCGCTCGGCGCGTCGAGATCCGCGTCCACGAGGTGAACTACGACTGGGGGCGTGATGGATCGCGCCATGCCCGACTGTTCCGCTCGTTGTGGCAGCGGGTCGACGAGGTGACGGTCCACACCGAGGACGAGCGGTCGGCGTTCTCGGCGGCGTTCGGCGTCGCGCCGTCGTCGAGTCGGGTGATCGAGCACGGCGGCCACTTCGAGCGCCGGGCTCATGTCGACCGCGCCGAGGCACGACGTCACCTCGGCCTACCCGACGATCAGCTCGTGTTCGTGAGCATCGGGTTCGTCCAGCCTCACAAGGGCTTCGACCGCGCGGTCCGCGCCTTCGCCGGACTCGACGCGCACCGTTGCCGGCTCGACGTGGTCGGGTCGGTGCGTGTGGACGAGCCGGAGTACGTCGCGTACCGGGACGAGCTTGCTGACCTGGTCGCCCGCACACCCGGCGCCCATCTCCACGACGAGTACGTCAGCGATTGGCTGTTCGACGTCTGGCTCGTGGCTGCCGATGTCGTGGTCCTCCCGTACCGCCACATCTGGTCGTCGGGCGTCCTCGAGCGGGCCAAGCAATATGACCGGCCGGTGATAGCCACACGGGTGGGCGGGATGGAGGGCCAGGCGTCCGCCGTGACCCAGCTGGTGGACGACGACCGCGCCCTGCGCCACGCGTTGTGGGCTGCCGCCGGGGCAGTCGAGGCAGCGTCGGAGCGTCGGGTGCGGGATTGGCCCGTGGACCACGCCGCGATCGGCGAGGTCGACCGCAGCGAGGTGCAGGGCGAGATCCAACGCCGCGCCGCGGCAGACCGGGCCCATGCCACCGTCCATACGCTCGAGGTCCGTGGCGTCGGCGACCACGAGGCGGGCGACGCGAGCGCACCGTTGCGGAACGTGCCGCTGTTCACCGTCCCGCCGCCGGTGTCGGCGCGCGGGTCCTCACGGTTCGCCAAGCGGGTTGTGCACAGGTTGGCGTACTGGCTGGTGGCTCCCGTGATCGACCAGCTCAACGACCTGCGCTCGGCCGCCATCGCGAGCGTCGAGCGGGTCGAACACGCCCGATCCGACCCCGACCGACACGCCTCGCCGGACGAGGCACGCGCGCGACACTGATCCAGTGATGACACCGAAGGAAAAGCGTGCCACGGCGCGTGCCGGATACGGGCGACTGCTCGGCCACGAACCGGGATGGCGCACGTCGAGGCGGATCGACCGCGCCATGAGCCGGCCGGGCGCCTCCGTCGGGTCGTTCCTCCTCGAGCTGGGCCGTTCGGAACGGTACCGGCAAGCCGTGACGCGCCGTATCGGGGAGCGGCCGGAGCTCACGGACGACGCGTTTGTCGCCGCGGCGTACCACGACCTGCTCCACCGGGCGCCGGACGCGGCGGGCTCGGGCTTCTACTCGGACCAGCTGACCCGTGGCAAGAGCCGCATTCGGGTGCTGGAGGACCTTGCGTCCAGCGACGAGCATGTCAATCGGGTGGTCAACGAGGCGTATCCCCTCCCCGACATTCGGTCGTCCAATCCATCGCGGTACTGCGACGTCGCCGAACTCGACGGATCGAGCCGGATACCTTGCTTCGTCGCGGAATCGCAGGCCGACTTCGACTGGATGAGCGAGCAGATCGCCCTGCACGGGTACTACGACAGGCCCGGGATCTGGGGATATACGGTGACGCGCGAGAAGCGGGTCGTCGCCGAGATGCTGAGCTGTTTCGAGCCCCGGAGCGTCCTGGACCTCGGATGCGCCAACGGTGTCGTGATGAGGTGCCTCTACGACCTCGGAATCCAAGCCGACGGCGTCGAGCTCAGTGACTCCGCAGTCCAGGCCGCCTTCCCGGAGATCAGGGACAACATCCATCAGGGTGACGTCATCGAGCTGGCGGGCGACCGAACCTATGACCTGATCTCGGGGCTCGACATCTTCGAGCACGTCACGCCCCCCGATCTGCACAAGCTCATCGCCGCCATCGCCGACCTGACCGAGCCCGGTGGCTTCCTGTTCGCCAACATTCCGGCGTTCGGGGAAGACGAGGTCTTCGGGACGGTGTTCGAGCCGTACCTCGAGCGCTGGAACGGGTCGGCCGCTCGCGGCGAGCCGTTCGACCTGCTCCACGTGGACGACGCCGGGTTCCCGATGCATGGCCACCTGATCTGGGCGGGGTCGGGGTGGTGGGAGACCCAGTTCCGCGAGCACGGGTTCACACGGGTCCCCACCGTCGAGCGAGCACTGCACGAGCGCTACGACTCCTTCCTGCGAGAGGCAGCCCCGGCGCGCCTTGCGTTCTACGTGTTCATGAAGGGTGACGGTGCCGCCCGGACTGCGGCCGTCGTGGAGCGGATCGAGCGGCTGAGCACACCGCTCCCGGCGTGACCCTTGGCCGGCGGTCCACCTGGCGACGCCGGGGTCGACGTCACCGGCACCTGCGAAGGTGGTCGACGACCGGAGGGTGACGTGACCCAGGTGGCCGAGGGGAGCGTCGAAGTCGATCGTCCACCGGGTCCGGTGCACGGCCGGCGCGGCCCGCTGCTCGTCGAGGTCACACTCCTGCTGGCCGCCCCCCTGCTGCTGGTCTTTCCGCTCCGGGCGGAGTTGTTCGGACGGACGAACATGATCGACCCGTACCTACACACCGCGGTCATCCAGCACGGGAGGGAGCTGCTCGAACGCTTCGGCAACAACCGTCAATTCGCCCGCGCCGGGTTCACGGTTCCGGGGCGCGCCTTTGTCTTGGCGTTCGGCGACATCGGTGGGTACTACGCCTTTCGCTATGTCTTGGTGCTCCTGGCAATGGTGCCCGCATACGTGCTTTTCAGGCGGCTGCACGGGCGGGCTGCGGGGTCCGTTGCCGCGGCGTCGGTTCTCGCAAGCTCGGTCATCGTTCGTGCGTGGAGCAGCGACTATCCCGACTCGGCCGGAGTCTCGTATCTCATCGCGGCGTCTTGCTGCCTTTGCATGCCGACCGACAGCCGAAGGGCTCGCTGGTCCTGGTTCATAGCCAGCGCCGGGCTGTTCTCGCTGGCCTTGCACTCGAACTTCGTCGCGGTGCCGTTCGTTTTGGCGGCAGTGGTTGCCTACGCGGCCTTCCACGTGAAGGAGTGGAGGCATCTACTCGCCGCAGGTGGTGTGTTCCTCGTGGTGCTGGCCGCCGTCACCGCTGCCCTCAGCGTGGGTGCGTGGGCCGCCTTCGGGACTGCGGACATATTCCGGCCCACGTGGCGTGCGTTCGAAGGCTTGCGGCGGCCCGAGGCGATCGCCGTCAATCACTCGGCCAACTGGAGATGGGTGCTCGACGCGCCCTACCTGCTGGTGCCGCCGCTGATCCTGGTTGTCTGGATCGCCCTGGCGCGCCAGAGGCGCAATGCGTTCTCGCGACCGGAGTGGATGCTGTGGCTCACGCTCGCGCTCCAGTCGGGTGCGTGTGTGGTCATGCAGTTCGCGTTGGAGCACCAGATCCTGGAGTTCCACTTCTACTCGTCGCTGCTGTGGGCCGCCGCGACGCTGGTGGCGGCATCGACCGTCATCGAACTGTCCCGTCCCCTGCTCGCGCGACCGAGGCTCTCCTGGGTGCCGGCTGCAGTCCTGGTGGCGGTGCCGGTGGCCTTCGCCGTGCTCGACGTGGAGCTGTCGCTCCGGTTCGCCACGGCCGTGCTCCTGGCGACCGCCGGTGCGGTCGTCGTCACGGCCCTGTACCTCACCCGCTCCACGATCGCCGGGCTGGGCGCGCTCGCCATCTTTGCGGTCGTCGCGCACACCCTGATAGTCGGTCAATCGGCGTACCTGCCGCTGCGTTCCGGACAAGCGAGGTTCCCGAGGCCGCAGTACGGCCAGGCGTTCGGCGGCCTCAATGTCTTGGAGCGTGATCGGTACATGGTCATCTCCGAGCTGGACGACCTCGTCCCGGCTCCGCCCGCCGCCGGTGTACCGCTGGTGATGTGGGCGGCCGACGACTTTTCCGAGACGGTCAGCATCGCAGCATCGCAGTACGGATGGAGGCCGAGGATGGTGCTCGGATTGCCGCAGCTGGACAGCGCGAACGTTGAGCGGATTCGCACCACTCGGCCCGACGTCGTCCTGCTGCTCTCGGATGCCGCCGACTCGGTTGCAGCGGGGGAGGCGACCATTCGGAGCCTCTTTCCGGAGGCGACCGTGCTCGCCGAGTCGACGCTGGAGCACGGCCGCGTCAGGCTCCACGTCTCTGTGATCGGGCTCAGATGAGACCGGCGCGCACCGCGTCCTGGATCCAGGGCACCACCTCGTCGAGCATCTCGTCCAGGCTGGTGGATGCCTCGAAGCCCAGGAGCTCCTTGGCCTTGACGACCGACGGCACACGCCTCTGTACGTCGTGTTCGAGGGGGCGATCCGAGACGTAGCGGAAGGGGGCTTCGGGCCGAAGACGGTGCCAGATCTTCTCCGCGAGCTCGAGGACGGTCGTCGACGTCCGCGTGGACAGGTTGAAGTCGTCGTTGTACGCGGCCGGGTGCTCCATCGCAGTCGCGATGCCCCTGGCCAGGTCGCCGCCGTACGTGTAGTGCCGGACCTGGCTGCCGTCGCCGAAGATGTGCAACGGATCCTGGCCCCGGACGATCTTCTGGACCAGATCGGGGACGACATGGCTCAGTGCGAGCTTGACGTTGCCGCTGACGACCTCGCTGTCGCCCACCGCTCGCACCTCGCCGATGCCGACACAGTTGAACGGACGCACGATCGTGAAGGGCAGCTGGTATTGATCCCACGCCGCCCTCGCGAAGTATTCGACCGCCAGCTTCTGGAACCCGTACGACGACAGCGGCGGCGAAACCCGGCGCTCGTCACCCTCGACGGACGGCCAACGGTCGGTCGACTCGAAGACCATCGATGAGCTGAGGTACGTGACCTTCTCGAGCCGTCCTTGTCGGTGAGCCTGGATGGCGGCGTCACACGTCGCCGCGATGATTCGCTCGTTCGCGGCCAAGAGATCGTAGGCGAAGGAGTGGAAGTACGAGATGCCCCCGATCAGTGCCGCGCCGGCGATGAGGTGGTCGCAGTCGGTAAGCAACGTGGTGAGCAGGTCGACATCGCGCGCGTCGCCCTCGATGAGCCGGTAATTGGGATCCTCGTCGTAATTTCGTATCACCCGGCCGTACTTCGAGAGGTTGTCGACCCCGACGACTTCGTGGCCACGAGCCAGCAGCTCTCCTACGACATAGCCTCCAATAAAGCCGGACGAGCCCGTGATCAGAACTTTTGACATCAACGACTTTCCGTGGGTCGATCCGATGTGGTGGACCGGACATGGTCAAGCAGGAGACGCGGCCCAAACGCAAACCTGAACCATCGAAGGTACGCGGGAAGCCACGCCCGAAATCGGAATCGCGACTCGCCGCTGGCGCGCTCCAGCCAGATGGTAGGCAACTCGGCGATGGGCCGGCGGAGCCGCCGGGCCTTGGCGACGAGCTCGATGGCGATCTCGAAGCCACCGTCGGACTCGATGCCGACCTGCTCGATGAACTCCTTGGAGTAGGCCTTGTACGAGTTCGTGGCGTCGTGCGTCCCGACCCTCGCCAGGTGCCACAGGATGAGCCCAGCCGAGCGGGACATCATCGACTTCAACAGCGGCGCCCCGACCTGGGCGCCGCTCGACATGTAGCGGGACGCCGCAACGACGGCGCAGCCCCGCTCCACCAGGCGGGTCATCGCATCCACGAGGGACACGTCGTCGCTGCCGTCGGCCATCGTCACGACGACGACGTCGGCGATCGCCGCCTCGATGCCGACCGTGATCGCACGGGCGGGTCCCGGTCCGAGCGTGTTCAGCACGCCGCGGAACCGGGCGTCGCCGAAGTCCTCGATCACCAGCGCTGTCGTGTCCTCGGGTTGGTCGTAGACGACGACGACCTCGAATGGGAGGGTGACGCTGTCGACTATCCGGTCGAACACCGGCAGGATGTTGGTGCCCTCGTTGTAGGCGGGGACGACGATGGAAACGCGGGGAGTCAAACTGCGACGCCCTTGCCGAACACGTTCCAGACATCAATGACCGGTACCTTTGGATTGACCGACCGATACACCTGATGCGGAGCCCCGACGACGAGGAAGTCCGCCCGGGCAAGCACGGTGTCAAGATCCTCGATGTCCGGGTCGTCGCGGACAAATGGATCGGTGCACAGCACCTCCCTTGCCTTGAACCGAAGGAGATGCTTGAGCTTGTAACTCAAGCTGTCACGTCGGTCGTCGCTCCCACCCTTGAAGGCCATGCCCAAGATACCCGCCGTCATGTTCGAGATATCGTGTCGGCGCTCGAATTGGGAGATCAGGTGTAGCGGCAAGCCCTCGTTGATCATCATGCTGGCGTTGCCGAGGGTGAACTCGTTGTTGTTGAACGCGGCGAGCTGCATCGTGTCCTTCAGGAGGCACGGTCCGGCAGCAAAGCCAGCGGGCGGCAGATCCGCGGCACGCGGATAGTGGTGGCACAATGCCTGCCGGATGCGCTCGAAATCGAGCCCGTACTCGTTCGCGATCATGTAGAACTGGTTGGCGACGGCAAACTTGATGTATCGCCAGCTGTTGGTGAAGAGCTTGGCGAGCTCGGCCTCCTCGGGCTCGAGGCGCACGGTCTCCGTCGCGATTCGTTCGAACAGCGCCTCGGCGCGTTTCGCCGCCACGTCGGTTGTCCCGGCGACGATCTGGGGAAGCTGCTGCACTTCGACGACCGCCTTGCCCTCGGCGATCCGTTCGGGGCAGAACGCAACGTCGACTTGGCGTCCCAGCCGGTTGACCACCTGTTCGACGAGCGCGGTGACCCCGGGGAAGACGGTGCTGCGAAGCACGACCAGCTGGCCGTCCACCAGCGTGTCGGCCACGCTCGCCACAGCGTTGGGCACGGCGAACAGGTCAGGATTGAGGTGTTCGTCGATCGGCGTACCGATGACGACGACGATCGCCTCGGCGCGGGACAGGATCTCCACATCGGCAGTGACCCGGAGCTTGCCGTCGTCCAGTGCGGAGCGGAGCAGGTCCGGGGCCCCAGGCTCGTCGAACGGCATGTGCCCACCGGCAACCGAGCTGACCGCCTGCACGTTGATGTCGTAGAGGGCCACCGTCGCGCCGGATTGTGCGAACACCAGGCCCAGTGGCAGGCCAACGCGACCACAGCCTCCGAGTATCGCAACGTCGAACTCGAACAAGGCGGGACCTCCTGGCCTCACGATGTCGTGTCCTCGGCAAGCCCGGAGCTCGGGCCGAGCGAACAACCCCCGCCGCTCGGGCGCGGGCGCTTCCCGGAGACCGTCGCCCCCCGAGGGGATCACCGCAGCATATGTCTTCACGAACCCACCGACGGCTCGTCCAACGAAGAGGCGCTGGCCGGTGTAGTGGGTGGTCATCTGCCCCGGAGGGCGTCCGGTAACGTCGATGCCCGTGTTTCGCCGCCGAGCCGCTGCCGACCAACCGCCCATCGACGAGGGGGTGGAGCCTCCGGCCGGCGGGGTGACGATCACCCTCGACTACCCGGTGACGCCCCGGTCGCGATTCGGCCACGGCCTGCCGACGCACGCCCTCCTCCTCGAGCGCCTGCGCGCCGGTGACGACCGCTACCGCACTCGCCTGGAGGGGATCGCGGTGTTGGCCGATGACCTGGCCGCGATCCCGGTCCATGGTGACGGCCTGGCCGAGCACGAGCCGCGGTGGTGGAACGGCTGGATCCCGGGACTGGATGCGGCTGCGCTGTACTCGCTGCTCGTACATGAGCGCCCACGCACCTACATGGAGGTGGGCTCCGGCAACTCCACGTCGTTCGCTCGCCGGGCCATCACCGATCACGATCTGCCCACGAAGGTCGTGTCGATCGATCCTCATCCCCGCGCTGCGATCGACGCCATCTGCGACGAGGTCCTCCGCTCGCCCGTGGAAGACGTCGACCTCGCCGTGTTCGGGCGGCTCCAACCGGGTGACGTCCTGTTCGTCGACAACTCACACCGCGCCCTGCAGAACTCCGACGCGACGGTGCTCTTCATGGAGGTGCTGCCCAATCTGCCGGCCGGCGTACACGTGCAGTTCCACGACATCTTCCTCCCCGACGACTACCCCGACGCCTGGAACGACCGCTACTACTCCGAGCAGTACGTCCTGGCCGCCTTCGTGCTCGGTGGCGACGCCGTCTTCGACACGCACCTCCCGTGCTGGTACGTCGCCCACCATGCAGCGGACCTGGCCGCGGTCGTGGCACCGCTGTTCGCACGGCTTCCCGGCGCCGAGCGCCACGGCAACTCGTTCTGGGTGGTGACCAAGGGGCGGTAGTGCCGGCGAGGTCAGACGATCGGCCGTACCGTGCCGTCGACGTTGACCTCGCCCAGGTACAGCGGCACCAGGTACCGGTGGGCGCCGTTCGGCACGCCGCCCAGTCGCTCGGGCCACTTGCCGACCCCGGCGGTGAAGAACGACCCGGGGTCGGCGGGTTGCCCGGGCTCGTAGGGCACGAACTGGGCCTCCTCGGAGATCACGTAGAGGGTTCGGCCCGTGGCCTCGACGTTGGCTCGGACCTCGGCCAGCTGCGCCGGTGACGGGTCGGCCATGGCCTGGCTCGGCACCTCGCAGAACGAACGCATCGTCTGGGTGTAGGAACCGATTGCGGAGGTGCCGAGGGCCACGACGGCGGCGTCGTCACCTATCCGGTCGCAGACCGCCTCCACCTGAGCGAGCTGCGGTACGCCGGTCCGCACGGCCCACATGGGATGAGTGACCACGGCAGGCCATGCCACGAGGAGGGCGGTCAACCCGATCGCGACGTATCCGCCCGCACGGTGGACCGGGTCCGCGTTGCGCTGGCGCCACAGGAGATGGAGCAGATATCCGGCGCTGACCAGGAGGCCGGGGATCACGACCGGCAGGTAGCGCCGCATCGCCCACACCTGGTCGGGGTAGATGTTCGGGCCGACGAAGTACATCAGGGACAACCCGATCACCGCCCCGACGGGCGCCAGCAACAGCAGATCGCCACGCCGGATGACGCGGTAGGCCAGCAGCGCCAGGCCGAGCACCGCGAGTCCGTAGATGGGCCAGCCGTAGTACCAGGCGAACCACGACACCGTCTGCTCTCCGTAGGTCCGGCACGGTTCGTACTCGAGACCCATTGACTGCTGGAGGCTGCCGATGAGTGCGTCGCACCTGCCCATGTCCTTCATCCACAGCGGCCGCGAGGCGAGCACGGCGAGGGCGACCACCACCAGCGCGGCTCCGCCGGCGGCCCACCACCCACGCCAACGCGGCGCGGACAGCCTGCCCAGCAGCGGAGTCCGCCAGGTGAGAGCCACCACCACCGCGCCCGCGACGGTCAGGCCAGCCGCGGCGTACAGGAGCGGCGCGATGAACTTGCGGGTGTCGGCGTAGTAGCCACTGGATAGCTGCGTCACGTCCACGAAGCCCAGCCAGGCGGTCGCGATCGTGCCAGCCGCCAGCCAACCCACCCGGGCCAGCCAGGCGCGACGCTCGCCGGCCGGCGCCGCCGCGAGCATGGCCACGGCCGCGACGATCACCGCGAGCAACGCGGCGTAGGCGTCGATGCGGGCCATCGCGGTGGACCCCATGGTCAGGCCGGCCACGAAGAACTGGGACCGTCGGTGCGTCTGCAGCGCCCGCCACAGCAGCGAGAGCCCCCCGAAGAGCAGGAGCAACGTGAGCGGTTCGGTGTAGTTGTCGCGGCTGAACTGCAGCATCGGCAGGGACAGCCCCAGCGCCGCCACGGCTGCCAGCGCGAACAAGCCGCCGATGAATCGCCGGGCCAGCCCAAAGACCGCGAGCAACGCGAACGCGCCGATGAGCGCGTTGATCCGCAGCAGGACCTCCGGGCCGGCGACCCAGCCGCCTACGGCGAGCAGCGCCGGCAGCAGGTGGTTGCCCTGCGGGTAGACGCGGTCGGAGTCGTGGGGGTCGAGCCGGAAGCCGGCGGACTGCGCCTCGAGCCCCGGCGCGGCACCGAAGACGTCGCCGTCGGTCGGGATGAGCACCCCCCGGCTGTGGGTCAGCCACTCCGCGGTCACGGTGTAGGTCCCGGGATCGCGGGTCACGTAGAGGTTCTGGGCGGAGTACCGGGCGTTCGCCAGAAAGAACCCGCCGGCCAGGCCCAGCGCGAGCACGGTCCAGAGCACCGCATGCGGTTGGCTCGCCGCGTCCTTGTTGTCGTCGTCCGGTCCGCCGGACAGCGTCACGAGGACGGCCGCGACGGCGCCGGCCACACCCAGGACGAGGGCCAGCGGGATCACGAAGAAGTCGAGCAGCAGCAGCACCATTGCGGGCAGCGAGAACCCCGCAACCGCCGGCCCGACCAGGTCGGGGACTGCGGTCAGCAGGCGGCTCGCACGCGGCGGCAGGGCGCGACCCCCGGCGCCGGCGGCCTCGGCAGGCGCGGGCGCGGCATCGTGTTCCTCGGCGAGGGATGTCGGCATGGCCGCCTTAGAGCGTGTGTGGATAGGCACGTGGTGTCGGCCCATGGTGGTCAGTGTTGCCGGGAGGCCGAGCTGCGTGGCCTGGGCTTGCGCTACAAATCCCGTACTGTTCGGTGCGCACTTGCGTGGCTATCCGCTCGGCCTCTTAGGCACGCTGCCCGGCATGAGCATCGGAGTCTGGCACACCACCCCGAACGGGACGCAGCCTCGCGCGGAGCCCGACGCACACGTCCATGTGGCCGCCACCCCACGCTCGCAGGCGGCGCCCGCCTCTCACCGATCGGCGCCGCGGTGCGTCTCGAGCAGGCGGCGGGCGGCGGTTGTGGGCGACAGGTCGTTGGCGCGGACGCTGGCCTCGGTGTCGGACCAGAGCCCGGCCACGCGGGGATCGCTGCGGAAGCCCTCGACCAGGGACTCGCGGATCTCGTCCCACATCCACGCCACGGCCTGGCGGGAGCGCAGGCGGTCGAGCTCCCCATCCTCGCGGAGGTGGGCGACGAGCTTCTCCACCGCCGCCCACACCTCGTCGACGCCGCCGCCCTCCAGCGCCGAGGTGGCCAGCACCGGTACCTCCCAGCCGGCGTGGTTGGGCCGGACCAGTCTGACCGCCTGTCGATAGTCGGTCACCACGCGTCGGGCGGCCGGCAGCAGGTCGCCATCCGCCTTGTTGACGAGCACGACGTCGGCGAGCTCGATGATCCCCCGCTTGATCCCCTGGAGCTCGTCGCCGGCGCCGGGGGCAACGATCAGGCAGAAGCAGTCGACGATGTCCGCCACCGCCACCTCGGACTGCCCGACCCCGACCGTCTCGACCACGATGACGTCGAATCCCGCCGCCTCGCACACGAGCGCAGCCTCGCGGGTGCGGCGGGCCACGCCGCCGACGGAGCCCCCCGACGGCGACGGCCGGATGAAAGCCCGTGGATCGCGGGCGAGGCGCTCCATGCGCGTCTTGTCGCCGAGGATCGATCCGCCGCTCCGACGGCTCGACGGATCGACGGCCAGCACCGCCACCCGATGGCCCGCGGCGGTCAGGTGGCCGCCCAGCTCCTCGATGAACGTCGACTTGCCGGCGCCCGGGGTTCCCGTGATGCCGACGCGGATGGCTCCGCCGGTGTGCGCGAGGACCCTGTCGAGGAGTGCGGCGGCGGCAGAGCGGTGGTCGGGACGCGTGGACTCGACCAGGGTGATCGACTGGGCGAGCACGCGCCGATCACCGGCCACCAGACGTGACGCGAGCTGCTCGGGGTCGGTCACGGGCGGAGTCTAAGGGTGACCCCAGAGCCGGCCGATATTTGAACGTCCGACGACGAACGTGACCGCACGGACAACTGCGCTCATCGGGAGCGTGAAACCTTCATATGGCGCCGCGGCGGGTCCCGGCGACCCGGGTCAGTGTTAGTGTCGCCTATCGCGCGGCGCATCGAGCCCAGCGTCGGTGAACGCCCATCGCCACTGGGGCCGTCCGCATCGAGCAAGTTCCGGAGCTACCACGTGTCCACGAGCGTCCCGACGGGCAACTCCTACGACAAGTACGGGGCGAAGAACCCGATCGAGCGTCGTCTCATGAGAGGTTTCTTCGCCGCGCTGTCCGAGGCGCTCCCGCGCGAGCACCCGGCGACGGTGCTGGAGGTCGGGGTGGGCGAGGGCGAGATCAGCGGCAAGCTGCGATCCCTCTATCCCGATGCGCTCATCGTCGGCGTCGACCTGCACGACGACGCCCTCGCCGTCGGCTGGAGGGCGCGGGGGTTCGTCGGTGCGTATGCCGACATCTCTCGGCTGCCGTTTCCGCCCCTGGCGTTCGATCTCGTCCTGGGGATCGAGGTGCTGGAGCATGTGCCCGACCCGACCGCCGCCCTGGCGGAGCTCGAGCGCGTGAGCCGGGGCCGGCTCATTCTCTCGGTGCCGCGCGAGCCCATCTGGCGAGTCGCCAACATGGCGCGGGGCAAGTACCTGGGCAGCCTGGGCAACACGCCAGGTCACATCCAGCACTGGTCGCGGCGCAGCTTCGCCGAGCTCGTGGGGTCACAGCTCGAGGTAGTGCGCGTGAGCACGCCATTTCCCTGGACCATGATCGAGGCGCGAACGCACGGCGCCTCCAACAACGGCAGCGATCGCTCCACGGTCCCGCCCGGGGTCCCGGTCCAACAGCCGTAAAACGAAGGCGGGCTCGTGGCAATCACCCTCACACCCCCGCGCGACACCGCGCCGCAGGTGGGGCGCCCACCCGTCCGCCGCCGCGGTCCTGGCCCCGCGCCGCAATGGGGGGCGCGGTTCGTGCTCATGGTCCTGGCGGCCCTGCTCGTCGGGTTCGCACTCAGGGTCGCGATCGGCCTGACCGACGACGCGCCCGCCACCGACGAGACGGCCTACCTGCGCTCCGGCGTGTCGCTGGTCGAGGGCGACGGGTACCGGCGCGAGGACGGGCCCGAGCTGCACTTCCCGCCGTTCGTGCCGTTTCTGCTCGGGCTCGGGAGCCAGGTGACGAGCGACCCTCACACCGCCACCGTGGTCCTGACGTGCCTGTCCAGCACGGCGCTGATCATCCCGTTGGCGCTGCTGGGCCGGCGGATTGCGGGCCCGGTTGCCGGCATCGCCAGCGCCTGGGTCGCGGCCCTCGGGCCAGGCCTGTCGACCACCCTGGTCAACCGTGGCGCGGGATCCGAGGCGGAGTACACGCTCCTGGTCGTCGGCGCGGTCTGGCTGGTGGTCTCCGCGGTCGACCATCGTGCGGGCGCCCGGGCGTGGCGGGTGTTCGGCGCGGGCGTCCTTGTCGGCCTTGCGTACCTCACCCGCCCCGAGGGCCTGTTCATGGCAGTCCCACTCGGGATCGCAGTGCTCGTCCTCGGCGCGCACAGCGTGGGCGAGCGCCTGCGGCGGCCCGACGCCCGTGGCCTGCGGGCGGCCACGCCGTTGGTGGCGATCTTCCTGCTGCCGATCGTCCTCTGCATCGTGCCGTATGCCATGTACCTGCACGACAACACCGGCAAGTGGCAGCTCAGCGCCAAGACGCAGGACGCCTCGATCGAGGCCTGGGAGGCCGTGGCTCGGGCGGACCGTGAGCAGCGCGACTCCGTGCTGTATGCGTTGGACGAGACGGGCCTCAACTTCGCCGCCGGGCGATCGTCGTTGGCGACGCTGGCCCGGCAGGACCCTGCGGGCTACCTCGGCATCGTCCGCACGAACGTCGGCGAGCTGGTCGGCTCCATCACCACCCCTGTCACCGACCAGTGGCTTTCGTGGCTGTTGCTGCCACTCCCGCTGTGGGGCCTCGCGGTGTTCGGCGCGTGGCGCCACCGTCGATCGGGAGTGGTCCGGCTCCTGCTGGCCGTCGCTGCGCTGCCGGTGGCGACTGCGCTCGCGTTCTTCGTCCAGCCTCGGTACCTGATCGTGGCCGTCGCCCTGGCGACGCCGCTCGTCGGTGCTGCGATCGCCGCCCTGACGGGCGTGTGGCGGCGGCTCGTGATGCTGGTGGTCGTGGGACTGCTGGCACTGTCGTCGGTCCAGGCATTCCACACCGAGGCCGCCGGCTGGTGGCACCCGTCGGACCACAGCGACCAACGCGAGGCCGGCGAGTGGATCGCCGCCAACACCCGTCCGGGCGACCGGGTCATGACCCGCAGCATGGTCGTCGACTACTACGCCAAGCGCCCGACCATGGCCATCCCCTACGCGAGCGTGGACGAGATCCTGCGGTACGCCCGCCACTACGGCGCCCGCTACCTGGTCGTCGACTGGTACACCGCCGTGCGGCTGCGTCCCCAGCTGGCACCTCTGCGGACCACCGACCGAATTCCCGGGCTACGCCTGGCGCACGAGATGCGGGCCGAGGGCCGCACCACCCGGATCTTCGCGCTCGATCCGCCCCCGCCGAGCGTGGCCCCGATCGGTTCGTCGGTCGGGTTCGTCGGCGACGGCAACTCCTAGGCGACCACGTGCCGCGCGTCCGCGCCCCGCTACGCCGCGGCGCGCCTGGCGCGCAGCACCGCCAGCACCTTGCGGGCGGCGGCCGGGATGTTGGTGCCCGGCCCGAAGATGGCGGCGACGCCGGCGGCCAGGAGCATCTCGTAGTCCTGCGGCGGGATCACCCCGCCACACACCACGACCACGTCCCCGCCACCCACCGCCTCCAGCTCCTGGATCAGCTGGGGGACCAGCGTCTTGTGGCCGGCCGCCTGGCTCGACACGCCGACCACGTGCACGTCGTTGTCGACGGCGTCGCGGGCCGCCTCGGCGGGCGTCTGGAAGAGCGGCCCGATGTCGACGTCGAAGCCCAGGTCGGCGAACGCGGTGGCGATCACCTTGGCCCCCCGGTCATGGCCGTCCTGGCCCATCTTGACGACGAGCATCCGCGGGCGGCGGCCCTCCTCCCGGCCGAACGCCTCGACCTCCGCCTGCACCTCGGCGAAGGCCGGGTCCCCCTCGTACACGGACCCGTAGACGCCGTGGATCGAACGGATCTCGGCCTTGTGCCGCCCGAACACCAGCTCCATGGCATCACTCATCTCGCCGACCGTCGCCCGCGCCCGCGCGGCGTCGATGCAGAGCGCCAGCAAGTTGCCGTCGCCGGCGGCGCCCTCGACGAGCCGGTGCAGCGCGGCTGTGCAGGCGTCGGCATCCCGTGTCGCCCGTACCTGCTCGAGCCGCGCGATCTGCTGGCGTCGCACGTCGGAGTTGTCGATGTCCAGCACGTCGACGTGGTCGGGGTCGCCCGGCTCGTACTTGTTGACGCCGACGATGACCTCCTCGCCCCGGTCGATGCGCGCCTGGCGGAGCGCGGCCGACTCCTCGATCCGCAGCTTGGGCATGCCCGAGGCCACCGCCTTGGTCATGCCGCCCAGGCCCTCCACCTCCTCGACCAGTGCCCAGGCCTCGTCGGCCAGGCGCTGCGTGAGCGACTCGACGTAGTAGCTGCCCCCCAGTGGGTCGACGACCCGGGGGATGCCGGTTTCCTCGGCCAGGATCAGTTGGGTGTTGCGGGCGATGCGGGCCGAGAAGTCGGTCGGCAGCCCCAGCGCCTCGTCGAAACTGTTGGTGTGCAGGCTCTGGGTGCCGCCCAGGACGGCCGCCATCGCCTCGATGCACGTCCGCACCACGTTGTTGTACGGGTCCTGCTCGGTCAGGGAGACGCCGCTGGTCTGGCAGTGCGTCCGCAGCATCGCCGAGCGGGGGTCCTTGGGGTCGAACTGGGAGATGACCCGGTGCCACAGGAGGCGGGCGGCCCGCAGCTTGGCGACCTCCATGAAGAAGTTCATGCCGATGGCGAAGAAGAACGACAGCCGCCCGGCGAAACGGTCGATGTCGAGGCCCCGGCCCAGCGCGTAGCGCACGTACTCCAACCCGTCGGCGATCGTGAACGCGAGCTCCTGGGTGGCGGTGGCCCCCGCCTCCTGCATGTGGTAGCCGGAGATCGAGATCGAGTTGAACCGGGGCATGTGCTGCGCCGTGTACTCGATGATGTCGGCCACGATCCGCATGCTCGGCTCGGGCGGGTAGATGTACGTGTTGCGGACCATGAACTCCTTGAGGATGTCGTTCTGGATGGTCCCGCTGAGCCGGGCCTGATCGACCCCCTGCTCCTCACCGGCCACGACGAAGCACGCCAGCGTCGGCAGCACCGCGCCGTTCATGGTCATCGACACCGACATCCTCTCGAGGGGGATCTGGTCGAAGAGGATCTTCATGTCCTCGACCGAGTCGATCGCCACCCCGGCCTTGCCCACGTCGCCCTCGACCCGGGGATGGTCGGAGTCGTAGCCGCGGTGCGTGGCCAGGTCGAACGCCACCGACAGGCCCATCTGCCCCGCCGCCAGGTTGCGCCGGTAGAAGGCGTTCGACTCCTCGGCGGTGGAGAAGCCCGCATACTGGCGGATGGTCCAGGGCCGGTTGGCGTACATCGTCGCCCGCACGCCCCGCACGAATGGTGGGAACCCGGGCAGCGAGTCCAGCGTGTCGACGTCGGTGAGGTCGGCGGGCGTGTACAGGGGCCCCACGTCGATCCCCTCGGGGGTGGCCCACACCAGGGTGTCGGGATCGGCGCCCTTGAGGTCTTCGGCCGCCAGCGCCCGCCAGTCGTCCAGGGTCGGCTTCTCGCGGGGCTCGGTCACGGGTGCGATGGTACGGACGGGTCCGGCCGCGCACGAAACGGTACGACCGAGAGTCCACGACGACCGCTTGCGGCGCGCAGGGCTTTGCCCCGAGCTGGGCCGACTCGCGCGTGCTGCGCCGTGGCGATCTCGTCCTCGACCCGCGGACGCGGCAGGTGCGGCGCGGCGATCGCGCGATCACACTCACGCGGCTCGAGTTCGAGCTGCTCAAGCTGTTGCTCCGCAACCAGCGCTTCGTGCTCACCCGCGACATCATCTTCGATCGGGTCTGGGGTTAGGGCGTCGGATCGACGTCGAACACCCTCAAGGGCCACATCAGCTACCTGCCGCGCAAGCTGGAGTCAGCAGCCCGATGACCACCTCGCCGACGATGCGCCCGCCGACCGGGCCGAGGCGCAACCGGTCGGCACGCACCAACGCCTCGTTCAGGATGTAGAACCACAGCGGCGTCGACGTCAGGAACGACGATCGGATGTCGCCGACGCCGGTGCTGCTGAGGTCGGCCGGGCTGACCGCCGGAACGTCCATCCTCGCGGCCAGTGTCCGGCCGGACGGCAGCGACCAGGTGAGGTCGCGGACCAAGTTGCGCTCGGGCCGCGACGTCGGCGGGTCGCCGCTGGCGATGGCGAACAGCGGCCCCGTCGTCGAACTAGGTGACTTCGTCGCCAGCGACGGACGACGTCTACCGAATCCCGGACGAAGGCGACGAGGGTAGCAACAGCAGGATTTGCACGATCTCCATCTCGCCGACGTAGGGGCCGACACGTCTCCGGCACCGCCGGGGCCGGAAGTACCCATTCGTGTTGCCACGCGGCTGGCCGGGGCCTAGCATCCCCACGCTCGAGATGACAACGGTCCGCGCCAGTTGGGGGTCGCATGCGGGGGATCCGTCTCGCCGTCCTAGTCGCGTCGTTCGTGGTCGCCGCCCTGCTTCCGGCGCCGCCGGCACCGGCGTTGACGCCCGTGACCTTCACGGGTCCGACCAACTTCGCCGTCGGTGACGGGCCCAACTCGGTCGCGGTGGGTGACTTCAATGGCGACGGTGACCCCGACCTCGCGGTCGCGAACGAGTTCGCCGAAAGTGTCTCGGTGCTGCTCGGGGGCGCTGGTGGCAGCTTCAGCGCTGCGACCAACATCGCCACCGGCGGATTCCCGTTCGCGGTCGCGGTGGGCGACTTCAACGGCGACGGTGACCCCGACCTCGCCGTCGCCGACGGCTTCGACGGCATCATCTCGGTGCTGCTCGGCAGCACCGGCGGCAGCTTCACCGGCCCGACCAACTTCCCCGCCGGCAGTTTCCCCGCCTCGGTCGCGGTGGGCGACTTCAACGGCGACGGTGACCCCGACCTCGCAGTCGCCGACCAGGTGACCGGCGACATCCTGGTGCTGCGCGGCACCGCCGGCGGCGGCTTCACCGCGCCGACCACCGTCGGTACAGCCACCGGTCCCTACTCGATCGCGGTGGGCGAGTTCAACGGCGACGGTGACCCCGACCTCGCCGTCGCCGACCAGTTCTCCGGCAGGGTGCTGGTGCTGCTCGGCAGCACCGGCGCCAACTTCACCGCGCCGGCCACGGTCGCCTCAGGCTCCGACCCCGACTCGGTCGCGGTGGGCGACTTCAACGGCGACGGCGACCCCGACCTCGCAGTCGCCGACCAATCCCCCGGCGAGATCATGGTGCTGCTCGGCAGCACCGGCGGCAGCTTCACCGGCCCGACCATCCTGACCACCGACAGCGGCGTGTCCGCCGTCGCGGTGGCCGACTTCAACCGGGACGGCGACCCGGACCTCGCCGTCACCAACTTCAACCTGAGCCGCGTTTCGGTGCTGCTCGGCAGCACGGGGGGCACCTTCACCGCCCCGACCAACTTCGCCGTCGGTAGCACACAGACCTCGGTGGTGGCGGCTGACTTCAACGGCGACGGCAAGCCTGACCTGGCGGCCACGAAATTCAACACTGACAACGTCGCCGTGCTGTTGAACAGCACGGTCACCAACCAGGCTCCGGTCGCGGCCGGGGATGCCTTCAGCACGGCGGAAGACACGGTGCTGACGGTGGCCGCGCCGGGGGTGTTGGGCAACGACGCCGACCCGGACGGTGATCCGCTGACTGCGGTGCTGGTGACGGGGCCGAGCCACGGCAGCCTGACGTTGAACGCCAACGGCTCGTTCTCCTACACCCCGGCGGCGGACTTCGCCGGTAGCGACTCGTTCACCTACCGGGCCAGCGACGGCACGCTGACCTCGAACGTGGCCGCCGTGGCGATCAGCGTCACCGCGGTCAACGATGTTCCGGTCGCGGCCGGGGATGCCTTCAGCACGGCGGAAGACACGGTGCTGACGGTGGCCGCGCCGGGGGTGTTGGGCAACGACGCCGACCCGGACGGTGATCCGCTGACTGCGGTGCTGGTGACGGGGCCGAGCCACGGCAGCCTGACGTTGAACGCCAACGGCTCGTTCTCCTACACCCCGGCGGCGGACTTCGCCGGTAGCGACTCGTTCACCTACCGGGCCAGCGACGGCAGCCTGAACTCCAACCCGGTCACCGTGACCCTCACCGTCACCGCCACCAACGACACCCCAGCCGGGGTCGCTGATGCCCATACCACGGCGGAAGACACGGTGCTGACCGTGCCCGCCCCCGGCGTGCTCGGCAACGACAGCGACCCGGACGGCGATCCGCTGACTGCGGTGCTGGTGACGGGGCCGAGCCACGGCACCCTGAGCCTGAACGCCGACGGCTCGTTCTCCTACACCCCGGCGGCGGACTTCGCCGGTAGCGACTCGTTCAGCTACCGGGCCAGCGACGGCAGCGGTGTACTCCAGCCCGGTCACGGTCACGATCACGGTCACCCCGTCAACGACGCCCCCAGGGTGGCAGTGGCCGCCGGTGGGACGTGCGGCCTCGACGACCACTCGGGCACGATCAACCTCACCGTGAGCGATGTGGACACCGCCGCGGCGACGCTGACCCTCAGCGCCTCGTCCTACAACCAGGCGCTGCTGCCGAATGGCAACATCGTCTTCGCCGGCAGCGGGGCTCCGCGCAACCTGACGGTAAGCGACGGTCGCCGGGCGCACCGGCACCGCCAACGTCACCGTCACCGTCAGCGACGGCCAAGCCAGCGCTACGGTCGCCGCTTACGGTGCGGGCAGGCGGCAACGGCAAGGAACGATCACTGGCGGAAACGGGCACCGACCTGATCTTTGCTCAGAACGGCAACGACACGTCGCGCGGCGGCGACGGGCATCGATCTGCTATGCGGAGGTGCGGGCAACGACAGCTTGGACGGGGCCGCGGGCAACGACGCACTATCCGGCGGTTCCGGTGGCGACGACAGCTGAGCGGAGGTCCGGGCAACGACGTGCTCACCGGCGGGTCCGGTGCGGACCGCTTCAGCGGCGGCCCCGATGTCGACGCGGCGACCGACTTCAGCGCCGCCCGAGGCGACACCACCGACGGCACGATCCCGTAGACACGAACGCGGCGATGGACCTCGACAGCGGCTCAATCGGTTAACGTCTCCAGACCCCCCTTCCCCCTGGCGAGCGGACCGGGCGTGTGTCTAGCCTGATGCCGAGGGGCGGTTCTGGCTGGCGTGATGCGGTCGGTCGCCCAAATGTCGAGGTGGGCGATGGGCGGGGGTAGATGAGCGTCGCACTCGGGGTGCAGTCACGGCGCCACTTCGTGCGATATGGGCCTGGTGCTACCGCCCTCGTTGCCGTCGTGGTCGATGAGGAGCCGGCCGACGCTGCGGCACGGGGGGCAGTCCGGGGGACCTGTCCGTTCGGGGAGGCGGTCGCCCGATCGACGGTGTTGCTACTCGACTGCTAATGCTGTCCGCGTAGGCTCATTCACATGGCGGGGCGGGCTCTCTCCCTGTCGCGCCGGGTTGGGGAGGTCGTAGCCATCATGTTCACCGCTGGTACCGGTGGTAGGGCCGCGAAGGTCGTCGATCATGGTCTCCGTCGCTCCTGTTGTCCCCGTAGTTTCGTCCGCCGTCGTCCGATTCGCCGACTGTTTGTGGGGTCCAGGGCGGCCGTCGTCGGCGTGGCCGTCTGCATGGCCGTTGCTGTACTTCCGGGATGCTCGTCGCAGTGGACCGCTGACCAGGACGAGCACGCGAGTGAGCCGATCGCTGAATCGGCGGCGGTCCATGAGCACACGAGCGGGGCTGCCAAGGCAGTCGATGCAAGCGACCTGCGCGCCAAGCTGGAACAGCTACTCGGCCAGCACGCGATCCTGACCGTCCGGCTAACCAGGGCACGACTGCGCGGTGACGGAGACCTCGCTCAGGTCGCAGACGCGGCGCTAGGTGAGAATACCGCCGACTTAGGCGAGTTGATCGGAACCGTGTACGGCGCGGAGGCAGCGGAGAAGTTCGAACAGTTGTGGTTCGGCCACGTCACCTACCTGTTCGACTACTCACGAGGTGTGGCTGATAAGGATGAGGCCGTAAAGTCGCAGGCACGTCGCCAGCTGGATGACTACACGACCAACCTCAGCCAGTTCCTCGATGCGGCCACCAAGAAGGCCGCTCCGGCCTCTGTCGTCGCCGCCGAGTTGCGGATGCACGTAGATCAGCTACTGCAACAGGTCGACGCCTATGCCCGCGGGGATTATGAGCGCGCCTTCGCGCTCGAGCGCGAGAGCTACGCGCACATGTTCCCGCTCGGCAAGGCCCTGGCCGCCGGTATCTTGACCGGAGGAGGTGGGGGGTTGCCGGCCGACTTCGACAGCCCGGCCCGCCAGTTGCAGTCGCGCCTTGGCCTGCTCCTCGGTGAACACGCCGAGCTTGCTGTCGATGCGATGCGTTCAGGGATCGCCAATGCTCCTGACTTTCCTGCGGCCGGCGCCGCGCTTGACGGAAATACCCGTGAGATCACGGCCATGATCGAGAGCGTGTTCGGTGCTGCAGGTGCGGGTTCCTTTCAGGCGCTCTGGGCGGACCACATCGACGCGTTCGTGACCTATACCCAGGCACTCGTGGCGGATGATGCGGCTCTCGAAAACGCTGCGACCGAGCGGCTGAAGGGGTTCAACGCGCACTTCGCGACGTTCCTGTCCACGTCGACACAAGGGCGTTTGGGCGCACCCGCCCTGGCGGACGGCTTTGTGATGCACGAGGACCTTCTGCTTCGTCAAATCAACGCGTACGCAGAGCGGGACTACAGCACGGCGTACCAACTGTCCTTCGACGCCTACCAGCACATGTTCGCGCTGGCGGCGCAGGCCGCCACCGCAATCGGGGACACTGCCACTGCGCAGAGCCCGACGGGTGGCCCGCAGACCGGCGAGGGCGGAATGGCAGCGACCAAAGGGTGATGATGGCACAGCACCGTCTGACAGGCGCGACGGCCTTCGGCTCGCTCCTGGCGGCGTTGCTTCTCAGCACCTGCGGAAACGCCGACGACACCGATACCTCGGCAGCGTCGGGTGCGGAGCCGAGCCTCGCAGCTCACCCCGGCCTCTCGTCCTACCGCTCGACGCGCGCGCACAGCGAGACCGCTGCCCCCGTTCGTCTGCGCATCCCCTCTATCGACGTGGACACGGGGCTGGAGGCGCTCGCGCGGGCACCCGACCAGAGCATCGAGGTACCGCGGCAGCCGAGCTCCGCGGGCTGGTGGGCCGGCGGCCCTCGGCCGGGACAGGTCGGCCCTGCGGTCATCCTGGGGCATGTCGACTCCAAGACGGGACCGGCGGTGTTCTTCCGGCTCGGCGAGCTTGAGGCCGGGGACGAAGTTCTAGTCGAACGGACAGACGGGACCACGGCACGCTTTCTGGTGACCACGCTGGAGCGATATCACAAGGCCGAGTTCCCCAGCGAGCTCGTCTACTACCCGACTGTCGAACCGGAACTCCGACTGGTGACCTGCGGAGGCCCATTCGATCCTTCCACCGGACACTACCGTGACAATTTGGTGGCCTTTGCTGCTCAAACGTGATCACCGCGGTCGCGCGGCGACCGTCGTCGTGTTCACCACGCTCGCCTTCCTCTTGCTCGCCCCTTTGGTGTCGTACCCAGCCCTCGCGGCTCCCCCTGAAGAGCCGCGGGTGATCGCGGTGCACACCGCGTCGGCGCCCCGCGTCTCGATGGTCCTGGCGGTACCCGCGGCGCAGCCTGACAGGGCACTGGCGCCCGAGGCATTGTCAGTGACGGTTGACGGAACGCCGGTTACCACCACGGTCACACCCATGGCATCCCGGAGCCTGTCCGTCGCTCTCGTGATCGATACCGCGTCCGACATGACGCCAGAAGTGTTGGAGGCGGCGCAGAGCGGGGCGACCGAGTTTCTGCTACGGCTGCCCGAAGGTGTCCGCACCATGGTGGTCGCGTCAGGGGGTGACGCCCGCGTGGTCGCGCCCTTGAGCCCCGAGCCCGCCGACGCGCTGAGCGCCGTCAGTGCACTGCGCTCGGGGGGCACGCGGTCGACGACGGCGGGGACGTCGCTGGCAGCCCAGGAGCTCGCGATGGCTCCGCCCGGGCCGCGCGCAATCATCGTCTACAGCCATGGCTCAGACGAACATGGACCCTCGGTCGAGCAGCTCACCCAGTCGGTGGCGCGGGCCCAGGCGGTGATCAACGTTGTACAAACCCGTGGGGACGACTCATGGTCGCAAGTCGTGGACCGCACGGGCGGTACGGTGCTCCGGACCGATACCGCCCAAGTCGTCCAGTCATACGGGCACCTAGCGACGGCGTTAGGCGAGCAGTACCTCGTGGCGTTCCAGGCTCCCGGTGAACTGCCAGCGCTGGCCGAGGTCACGGTCAAGACCGGAGATGTGCAGTCCAGAACCGTAGTAAGACTGCCGGAGGCAGGCACATCTGCGGATGTGGCAGAGCCGCCGAGCGGACGATGGCCAGCCGGCCTGGGGCCGATCTCTATCGTGCTGTCCGGGCTTGTGTTAATTGCGCTGGCTGGCTTTGCTCTCGACGTTCGCGCCCATCGACGGGCATCTGTGGATAGCGGCGCCCCGCCGGCCGGCGAGGCCGGACCACACGCCAGCACCACCTTTCAGGCACCGGCCCACGCGATGCCGGGGAAAACGGATCTGCGCCACCCTCCCCCACCGGATGTCGCCCCGCCAAGCGCTCCGCCGACCGCGCCAGCTACCTCACCCGTGCCACGTCGGCCGCGGTCGCACTCGCCGCAACGCTCGTCGGGGCCGATGTGGTACAAGTCCCTGCCCAGGTCGTTGTCTGCCGCTGCGCAGGGACTGAGGTCGGCTCCGTACACCCCCAGATCGCAGCTCGAACAGCAGGCGCGGCGGCACCCGCCGGGCGACCAACAGCAGTCGCAACGTTCGCCAGACGACAACCAGCCGCGGACGCGCGCGCCCGATAGTGCGCTTCGACGAGCGGCAGCCAAGACGAGCGCCGAGCCACCATCAGCGACATCGCCATCGGACATCGAGTCGGAGATGGCGACGGCAGCCGCCGCGGCCGCAGAGGAGCACTCGGCTGAGGAGGGCCACAACACCACGATCGAGGCGACCGGCTCGGCCGACGCCGTGGTCAAGTTCACCAAGAATGCCCCTGGCCCTGTAGTCGTCCACATCATCGCCAACGCGGCGTCCCACTACTTCGGCGTCCGAATTCTGGGCACCGAGCAGTATCTGGTTAACACCCTCGAGCCCTACGACGGAGTCCGGTGGCTGGACTGCAACGGCGGCCGATCGACCGACTTCGAGGTCCGTGCCACCGGCCCCTGGAGAATCGAGGTGCTGCCACTCTCAGCCATTCCGACCTTCAACACCTCTTTCAAAGGCGACGGGAATATGGTGGTTCGTTATACCGGCGACGGTTCGCTCGCCGAGATCACCGGGAACAATGACGGTCGGTACTTTGACGTGCGGGCCTTCGGTGTCCATGGAACAGACCGCCTCGTCAGCACATCCCAGCCATACGCCGGCACACGCCAAATCAGCGGAGGACCTCAGTTCTTCGAGGTCCAGGCCGTCGGTTCTTGGACAATCACCGTCAAGTGACGCACGAACTCCCCGCCGCCCACACCGGGTGCAGCGGCTCGGTCTTCCATATCCGCCGCCAGACCGGCAGCGCCATGTCCACCCGCCCCCGGTCGGCGAACTGACCCACGAAGGTCGTCCCTGCGGGTGTGCGACGTGTTGTTCCTGTTCACGACGTTGAGGTTGGCGTCGACGATCAACGCCACCGGTCCCGCCGCCAGGTCGTCGTTGGCATCCATGATCCCGCCGGGACGACCGAGCTCGCGCAACGCGGCCCGGACGTCGTCGGTGGCCTCGGCGAAGGGGGGCAGCTCGGGGAACATGCGCCCGAAGTTCAGTGGGCTCCGCGCCGCACCCGACCGGGCGGAGCGGGCTGAGTCCGGGACCGCCGCCGCGACCAGCGCGGCCGAACCGCCGGCGGCGACGACGCCTGCGCCCACCGCACCGCCGACGAAGGCGCGGCGGCTGATGGAGCCTCGGTCGGGCTTCCGAGCGTGCTTTCTCATGTCCTGTCCTCCGGGTGGCGCGGGGCTGCTCGACAGCGATGGCGCCGGGGCTCAGCTCCCGCCGATCTCGCCCCCGAGGGATCGCGGCCCGATTCACGCACACGGAACCAAGGCCCGCGTAAGGCCGGGGTATGTTTCGGCGCCGCGTTCGCCGGCCGCGTCACAAGCCATGCCGCGGCGGTGCGGGCCGCCTCGCACTCCGGCGACCGGCCGCGAGGGCGTCACATAGGATGCCGCGTCGATCCCGCACCAAAGGACCCACGCATGCCCGACGCCCAGGCCTGCCTCTCGGTCGTCATCCCCTGCTACAACGAGCGCGACACGGTGGCGGCCGTGGTGGAGCGGGTGCTCGCCTCGCCCTGGACGGCCGAGGTCATCATCGTCGACGACGGGTCGACCGACGGCACGCGCGACATCCTGACCGGCCTCGCCGAGCCTCGCGTACGCGTGATGCTCCAGCCCTACAACCAGGGCAAGGGGGCCGCGCTGCGCCGGGGATACGCCGAGGCGACCGCGCCGCTGGTGATCGTCCAGGACGCCGACCTCGAGTACGACCCCGGCGAGTACGGGGCGCTCGTCCAGCCCCTCCTCACCGACGACGCCGACGTCGTCTTCGGGTCGCGGTTCATCTCCAGCCGTCCGCATCGGGTGCTCTACTTCTGGCACTCGGTCGGCAACCGGTTCCTCACCACCCTGTCCAACGTCTTCACCAACCTGAACCTCACCGACATGGAGACCTGCTACAAGGTGTTCCGCCGCGAGGTCATCCAGGCCATCGACCTCGAGGAGGACCGGTTCGGCGTGGAACCCGAGGTAACGGCCAAGGTTGCCGCCAACCCGGAGTGGCGGGTCTACGAGGTGGGGATCAGCTACCGCGGCCGCACGTACGCCGAGGGCAAGAAGATCGGGTGGCGTGACGGCGTCCGGGCCATCTGGTGCATCCTCAAGTACTCGCCGCCGGGCGAGCGCGTGCGCCGTGGGTTCCGCGGTTCCGCGGACGGTGTGGGCGGACCCCCAGCCCGGGTCATCAGCGACGACGGGCACCGGGCCGACGGTGCCGGCGACGCCAACGGTGAGCGCTCGCGCGCGTCTGACGCCCCGGGCTGACCGCTGGCCCGCCGCGACGCCGTTGTTCGAGCTGGACCGCGTGTCGCTGGAGATTGACGGGCGGGCGATCCTGCGCGGCATCTCGCTCACGGTCTCCGACGAGGGCATCACGGTGCTGCTCGGCCCGTCGGGGGCTGGCAAGACCATGATCCTGCGGCTGCTCAACCGGCTCGAGGTGCCGACGGCGGGCGTCGTCCGCTTCCGGGGGGAATCGGTGGCGTCGCTCGATCCGTTGGCGCTCCGCCGCCGGGTGGGCATGGTGTTCCAGAGGCCCGCGCCGTTCCCCGGGACGGTGCGCGACAACCTGCTGGTGGCCGACGCCACGGCGAGCGACGACGCGCTGCTCGCGGCGCTCGGCGGCGCCGGCCTCGCGCCCGATTTCCTCGAGCGTTCGGCCGACGACCTGTCCGGCGGCGAGTCCCAGCGCATGTGCCTGGCCCGCACCCTCGTGACCCGGCCCGAGGTGCTGCTCATGGACGAGCCCACCTCGGCGCTGGATCCCGACGCCCGCCACCGCTTGGAGCGCACCGCCCGGGAGCTCGCCGCCGAGGGCCGGCCGGTGGTGTGGGTGACACACGACCTGGACCAGGCGGACAGATTGGCCGACGACGTGCTCGTCGTCATCGACGGGCGGCTGGCGTCCGCCGACGAACGTGATCGCTTCCTCAAGAGCGAGCGCGGATAGGCATGTGGCCTTTCCACTCGGCCTCAAGAGCGAGCGCGGATAGGCAGTGGTCTTGAATCACCGTGGTCAGTGTCACCGGGAGGCGGTCGACGATGGATGAGACCCATGGATGAAGCCGCGATCGGCTGGGGCGGGCTGGCCCTCTCGCTCATCCTCGTGGCCGTGGCGGTCGGGCTGTCCGTGTGGCAGGGGCTGCGGCTGGAGCGCGAGATCCTGTGGGCCTCTGCCCGGGCCATCACCCAGCTGCTCGCCGTGGGCTACCTGCTGGTGCTCGTGGTCGACGAGGATGCGCCCGTCATCTGGGCGTGGCTCTGGGTCGTGGCGATGGTGATCTTCGCCGCCGTGACCGTGCAGCGCCGCGCCTCGGAGATCCCCGACATCCTGCGGCTCTCGGCCCTCGCCATCGCGGCATCGGCGACCATCAGCCTGCTGGTCGTGTTCGGCCTCGGCGTCTATCCCAACGTCGGGAGGGCGGTCGTGCCCATCGCGGGCATGATGATCGGCAACTCGATCGGCAGCGTGGTCTTGGCCGCCCGCCGCATCGTGGGCGAGCTCGCCGACCGGCGCCCCGAGGTGGAGGCGAGGTTGGCGCTCGGTCAGCCGTGGCAGCAGGCCTCGAAGCCGTTCGTGCGCAGCGCGCTGCGGACCGCCCTCACGTCGCAGCTCGAGAGCACCAAGGCGGTGGGGCTGGTCTTCCTGCCCGGAGCCATGACCGGGCTCATCCTGGCCGGGGTCGACCCGGTCGACGCCGTGCTGGTGCAGGCGGCGATCATGTACCTCATCCTCGGCTGCGTCGCCACCAACGTCGTGGTCATCGGCCTGGGCCTCACGCGGCAGCTGTTCACGCCCGACCACCGCCTGGTGCGGCTGGCTCGAACGGCCGCCTGACGTCGCGTCACGACCGGCAGGGGTGAGGGTTCGAGGGCCGGCCACCTAACCTGGAGGCCGTGCCTCTGCGCTTCGTGATCATCGGCGGGGGGCCCGCCGGCAACACGGCGGCCACCACCGCGGCCCGCCTCGGTGGCGAGGTGACGCTGATCGAGCGCGACATCGTGGGCGGCTCCGCGCACCTGCGCGACTGCATCCCCTCCAAGGCGATGATCGCCACCGCTGAGGCCATGGGTTTTGTCGACCGCAGCGGCGGCATGGGCCTGTCGGGACCGCACGCGACGCTCGATCTCGAACGGCTCCGGAAGCGCATCCAGCTGATCGAGGACCGCCTCGAATCCAACATCGTCCAGCTCCTGCTCAGCCAGGGCGTGCGCATGATCCAGGGCACGGGCCGGCTCAAGGGGCCGCACGAGATCGCCGTCGAAACCGACCAGGGCGTGAGCGAGATCGAGGCCGACGCGATCCTCGTGTCCACGGGCAGCCGGCCCCGCGTCCCCGAGTGGGCGGATGTCGACGGCGACCGCGTGCTGACGACGCGCGACGCCTATCCGCCGCGGGAGCTGCCCGAGCACCTGGTGGTGATCGGGTCGGGCGTGACCGGCGTCGAGTTCGTGCACATGTTCTCGTCGCTCGGCAGCGAGGTGACGCTGCTGGTCAGCCGCCAGCAGGTGCTGCCGGAGAAGGACCCGGAGGTGGCGGCTGCGCTCGAGCACGAGCTCCTGCGCCGGGGCGTCCACCTGCTGAAGGGCGCGCGGGCCGATGGCATCGATCGCACCGACGGCGGCGGCGTGGCCGTCCACTGCACCGACGGGCGTGTTGCCGCTGGCAGCCACGCCCTGCTGGCCATCGGCTCGATCCCCAACAGCGACGGCCTGGGGCTCGACGCCGCCGGGGTGGAGGTCGATGGGGGCGGCTACGTGCCCGTCAACCACCACTGCGTGACCAACGTGCCGCACATCTACGCCGCGGGGGACCTGTCGGGCAAGCTCCCGCTTTCGTCGGTGGCGGCCATGCAGGGGCGCAAGATCGCCGAGCACGTCATGGGCCTGCACACGCGGGTCCACCGCCACCTCGACTACGACAAGGCGGCGTCGGCGATCTTCACGGAGCCCGAGATCGCCGACGTGGGCCTGGCGGAGGCGGACGCCTTCGCCGAGGGGCGCAAGCTGCGGGTCACCAAGGTGCCGTTCTCGGCGTCGGCCAAGGCGCTCATCAACAACGAGACCGAGGGCTTCGTGAAGATCCTCTCCGACCCCGCCACCGGCGTGGTCCTGGGCGGGTCGATCGTCGGGCGCCAGGCGGCGGAGCTCATCTCCGTCATCGCCGTGGCCGTCACCAACGGCCTGCGCGTCAACGACATCGTCGAGAGCCTGCTCGTCCACCCGTCGCTGTCCGAGGCGCTCGCCGACGCGGCGGAATAGCCGCGGAGTAGGCCACGCGGCACCGCTCCGGTGCTCCAAGATGGCACCGTCCACGAGCACGACAACGGAGGATCCAATGCCGGATACGCCCAAGCCACCGCTCCCGTACGACCACCTGGCCCCGGTCCCGTCGTTCACGGTGACGAGCGACGACGTTGCCGACGGGAAGACGCTGGCCAATGAGCACGTGGCCGACGCCCGCTTCGGGCTCGACGGCGGCAACACGTCCCCGCATCTGCGGTGGGAGGGCTTCCCGCCTGAGACGAAGAGCTTCGCGGTCACCGTGTACGACCCCGATGCGCCGACGGGCAGCGGGTTCTGGCACTGGGTCGTCTTCGACATCCCCGCCGACGTCACCGAGTTGCCGCGCGGCGCAGGATCGGGCGACATGGCGGGCCTTCCCGAGGGCGCGATCCACGTCCGCAACGACGCCGGCGACCAGGCGTACATCGGCGCCGGCCCGCCCCCCGGCCACGGCCCGCACCGCTACGTATTCGCGGTGCACGCCCTCGACGTCGAGAAGCTCGGGCCGGACGCCAGCGCGTCACCGGCGTTCGTCGGCTTCAACCTCGGCTTCCACACGCTGGCCCGTGCCGTGATGGTGCCCATCTACGAGGTGCCCGGCTGAAGCGTCGCCGCCCCGGCGCACACGCGGTGTCCCGGGGGCGGCGGTCACTCGATCACGATGACCACGTCGCCCGAGCCGACCGACTGGCCGGCGGTCACCTTGACCTCCTTGACCGTGCCGGACTTGTCGGCGGCGATGTTGTTCTCCATCTTCATCGCCTCGAGGACGCAGACGGTCTGGCCCGCCTCGACCTCGTCGCCCTCGGACACGAGCACCTTCACGATCGTGCCCTGCATCGGGACCGTCACGGCCCCGGTGCCGGTGGCCCGGGACGACGCACCGGTCGACCGGCGGGGACGGTGCGATGCCCGCCCGCCGGTGCCCACCGGCGCCACCGCCGCGCCCGCCTGTGACTCGGGCACCCAGACGGTCACGCCGAAGCGGCGGCCGTTGACCTCCACATCGACGTCTCGCCGCACCTTGGGCTCGGCGACGGCTTCGGCATCGTCCCACGGCCGGACATCGGCGGCGATGCCGGACAGGTCGAGTCGCTCCTCGACCCACTTCGTCGAGTGCTCGCCGGCGACGAAGTCGGGGTGGCGCAGGATGGCGATGTCGGCGGGGATGGTCGTGGGGATGCCACCGATCTCGAACTCGTCCAGCGCCCGCAACGTCCGGGCGATCGCGGTGTCCCGGTCGGCGCCCCAACAGATCAGCTTGCCGAGCAGGTTGTCGTAGAACTGGCTGACCTCGTCGCCGGCTTCGTAGCCGCCGTCCCAGCGGACGCCGTACCCCTGCGGTACCTGCAGCGTCGTGATCGGGCCCGGCGAGGGGACGAAGGCGCCCCCAGACGGGTCCTCGGCGTTGATGCGCACCTCTATGGCGTGGCCCCGGGGCACGACGTCCTGCTGCGTGAACGACAGCGGGTCGCCCGACGCGATCCTGATCTGCTCGGCGACCAGGTCGAGGCCCGTGACCAGCTCGGTGACCGGGTGCTCCACCTGCAGCCGGGTGTTCATCTCCAGGAAGTAGAAGTCGCCGTCCTGGTAGAGGAACTCAACGGTGCCGGCGTTGACGTAGCCACACGCCTTCGTGACCCGGACCGCGGCGTCGCCCATGGCCTGGCGGGTCTCATCGGGGAAGCCGGGCGCCGGGCTCTCCTCGATCAGCTTCTGGTGGCGGCGTTGCGCCGAGCAGTCACGCTCGCCGACCCAGACGGCGTTGCCTCGGGTGTCGGCGAACACCTGCATCTCGATGTGTCGCGGCCAGGTCAGGTAGCGCTCGAGGTAGCACTCGCTGCGCCCGAAGCCCTTGAGCGCCTCGGACTGCGCCGACTCCAGCGCGTGCGCTGCCTCCGCCGCCGACCGCACCACCCGCATGCCCCGGCCGCCGCCGCCGAAGGCGGCCTTGATGGCGACCGGCCAGCCGTGCTCGTCGCCGAACGCCACCACCTCGTCGGCGGACGTGAGGAACTCGGTGGTGCCCGGCACCCCGGCCACCCCCGCCCGCTGGGCGGCAAGCCGCGACGACACCTTGTCGCCCATGATCTCGATCGCCTCGGGCGGCGGACCGATGAAGGTCACGCCCCTCGCCGTGATGGCCCGCGCGAAGTCGGTGTTCTCGCTGAAGAACCCGTAGCCGGGGTGCACGCCGTCGGCACCCGCCCTCTCGACCACGTCGAGGATCGTGTCCGTCGCCAGGTAGCTCTCGGCTGCCGTCTGGCCGCCCAGCGCGTAGGCCTCGTCCGCCAGCCGGACGTGCAGGGCGTCGCGGTCGAGGTCGGAGTAGACGGCGACGCTGCGGATGCCGAGCTCGCGGCACGCCCGGACGACCCGGACCGCGATCTCGCCCCGGTTGGCGATCAGGATCTTCGAGAGCACACCGTATGTTTACGGGGATGCCCGGCGATGGCGCCAGAAACCTCGGCGACCGGGCGCGGGCCGCCCTGGCGGGCTCCCGCTTCGCAGACGTTCGCTGGGTGGCGTCGACCGGATCCACCAACGCGGACGCACTGGCGTTGGCCCGCGACGGGGCGCCCGAGGGCGTGGTCGTGGTGGCCGACCACCAGACCGCCGGGCGGGGCCGTTACGACCGAGCCTGGGTCGCGCCCCCGGGCGGCTCACTGCTGGTCTCCGTCCTGCTCCGCCCCCCGTCCCCGGTGGCGAGCACCGCGACCATGGCGACGGCGGTGGCGATGGCCGAGGCGGTCGAGGAGGTGTCCGGGGTGACCCCGGGGCTCAAGTGGCCCAACGACCTGGTGGTGGCGGGCGAGGGTGGCGAGCGCAAGCTGGCGGGGATCCTGGCCGAGGCCGACTGGCCCGCCAGCGCCACCATCTCCGCCGGGTGGAAGCAGCCGTCTGCACACGAGCGGGCGGTGATCGTCGTCGGGGTCGGCGTCAACGTGTCCTGGCCCGAGGACGACGAGGCGATCCGCGACGTGGCCGACACTGCGGTGGCCCTCAACTGGGTGACCCCCGCGCCGGTCGATCGCGTCGACCTGCTCGTCGCCTTCCTCCGCCGGCTCGACCGCAGTTACGGCGGGCTGGTGACCGAGGGCCGCCGTGCGGCGATGGACCAGTGGCGCCGGCGGTCGGCGACCCTGGGACGTCGGGTCCGGGTCCACCTCGGCGTGGACGACGTCGAGGGCACGGCCGTGGACGTCACCGCCGAGGGCCACCTGGTCGTGGAGGCGCCCGGCGGCCAGCTCCGCACGTTCGCCGTGGGCGACGTCGTCCATCTCCGAGACGCGTAGCGGCTGCGCCGGCGCTTAGAGGCAGAGCGGATAGGCCCGCATGTGGGCACCGAACCGTACGGGATTTGCAGCGTAAGGCAGGCCTCACAGCTCGGCCTCCAGGCAACACTGACAACGGTTCGCTGGGACGGCGGACCTATCGGCGCATGTCCCTAGGCGCGACGCAGCACGCACCAGCTGCCCTGGCCGGCCCGGCTGGCGACACCCCGCCACTCGCCCGGGAGGACGGCGGCGACCTCCTCGGAGCGCAGGTGGATCGGCGTCTGGTCCCCGCTGCTGTTCACCCACACGACGGATCCATCGCGTGCGAGCACGCGGTCGACCTCGGCGGGGAACAGGAGCGCGTTCACGAGGACGACGGCGTCCGCGCACCTGGCCAGGAACGGGAGGTCCGCGGCATCGGCCTGGATGCACGTCGCCGGCGCTTGTGGCGCAAGCCGCAGCATGGCGAGTGACAGGTCGACCGCGGCCACCGTGCCGAACCGCTCGGCCAGCAGCTGGGAGTAGTTGCCGATCCCGCTCCCGACCTCGATGGCCACCCCGCCCCCCGCCACCCCGCCGCGGTACAGGGCGTCGAGCACCACCGCCGTCCGTTGGGGCGACGTGCGGGTGTGCCACTCGCACGAGAGCTCGTCGAACAGGGTCTCGACCTGGCCGCGGGCGGCGGCGTCCCAGCCCCCGGGCGTCAGCCCGGCCGCCCGGCGGGTCATGATGCGCATTGGGTGGTCGTCGGAGCCGAGGCCGGAGGCGCGATGGCCGGGGATCTCGACCGCCGGCAGCTCCTCGATCAGCGTCACGGGTCCAGGTTCCGAGCCTGGAGGTCGGCCACGGCGTCGATGGCGCGCTTGGCCACCGGGCCCTCGATGCCCGGCAGCTCGCGTCCGTCCAGCATGCGCAGCGGCTGGACGTCGCGGGTCGAGGACGTCAGCAGCACCTCGTCGGCGTCGGGCAGCGTGTCCATCGGCACGTTGTCCTCGTCGGCCTCGGGAAGCTCCTCCAGCAGCAGCGCCCGGGTCACGCCCGCCAGGCAGCCCCCCAGGAGCGGTGGCGTGGAGAGCGCGCCGCGCCGCACCACGAACACGTTGGTGCCGGTGCCCTCGCACAGGTTGCCCGCGAGGTTGGGCATGATGGCCTCGGTCGCGCCGACCTTGCGGGCCTCGGCGAGGGCGACGACGTTCTCTGCGTACGAGGTGGTCTTCAGCCCCGCCACCGCCGACCGCTCGTTGCGGGGCCACGGCACCGTGATGGCGACGGTGTCCGCCTCCCAGGGATCGAGCGGCGCCACGGCGATGATCAGCGTCGGTCCCGCCGTTCCCCGCCCGGATCCGGGCGGTGCCACGCCGCCCGTCACGGTGATCCGCAGGCGACCGGGCTCGGTCCCGTCAGCTGCGGCCGCCAGGAGCTCGTCGATCGCAGCCCGCAGCCGGGCGTCGCTCAGCGGCACGTCCAGCCCCAGCCCCCGGGCGGAGCGGTGCAGCCGCTCGATGTGCCGTCGCAGCGCGAAGGGCCGGCCGCCGATGACCTTGATCGTCTCGAACACGCCATCGCCCACGGTCAGCCCGTGGTCGAACACCGAGACCCTGGCCTCGGCCGCGTCCACGATCGCCCCATCGATCCACACGCTCCCGGTCATGAGCGCAGCTCGTGACCGGTCGACCGCGCGAACGCCAGTGAGCCGGGCGACGATGGGGTGCGGGGGCGCAGCCCCCGAGGAAACACGGTCATCAACGCCCATCCTGGCGCGCGACGGCCCACGATGACCGCATCGGATTGAGCGTGTCGGTCGTCAGGCGGCCAGCGGGCGGCGCTGTGACCGGGCGGAGCGATGGGCTCGCCGCCGCGGAGGCGCCAGGTCGATCATCACCGCCGGGCAGTCGGGCGCCCGCCCAGGATCCAGGCCGAGCCGCGCCCACAGCGGCCGCACCACACGCCCGGCGAAGCCGGGACGGCGGGCCCGGGCGCGCTCCAGCTCGCTCCGGGCCTCGTCGTCCGGAAGGGGCACGGCGGAGCCCGGTACGTTGCGCTCCCGCCCGATCGTCACTCGGACGGGTGGGTGGGCGAGCACGTTGCGGTACCAGTCGGTGCCCGGGCCGGGCCGCACCGCGACCAGCACGTGGCGGGTGGCGGGGTCCCAGCGAACGACGTGCAGGACGGTGCGCACGGGCCGGCCCGTGGTGCGGCCCCGATGCTCCAGGAGCACGACCCGGTGGCCCAACAGCCACCCGAGGCCGAGGCGGTAGGCGAGCCACGGCGCCATCGCTCCATCACCGTATGGTGGCCGTTATCCGAGGTGGTGGATGCTGGCGGGCGAGGCGACCGGCGATCCGCTCGCCACCTGCAGGAGCCGCCGAGCCTTCAGCTCGGTCTCCATCCACTCGCCCTCCGGCACCGAGTCCCAGGTGATGCCGCCGCCGGTGCCGAGGTGCAGCAGGCCGTGCTCGATCCAGAACGTGCGGATCGCCACGTTGAGCTCTCCTTGGCGGGTGTCCGCGTCCACCCAGCCCACGGCGCCGCAGTAGACGCCGCGGGGCGCGGCCTCGAGTCGGGCGATGTGATCGAGCGCGGCCAGCTTGGGGGCGCCGGTCACGGATCCCGGCGGGAAGGTGGCGGCGATCAGCTCGGCCCACCCTGCGCCGCGGCGCAGGCGGCCCGACACGGTGGACACCAGGTGCACGAGCCCGGGGTGCTGCTCGACGGCGCAGAGCGCCGGGACTTCGATCGTCCCCCAATCGCACACACGGCCCAGGTCGTTGCGCACGAGGTCGACGATCATCACGTTCTCCGCCCGATCCTTCGGGAGGAAGGCGTCGGCGGTGGCGGCAGTGCCCTTGATCGGCGAGGACC
The DNA here is from genome assembly GCA_963756425.1 of uncultured bacterium. Lineage (GTDB taxonomy): Bacteria > Actinomycetota > Acidimicrobiia > Acidimicrobiales > VFJN01 > DASQUK01. The sequence goes on from CAVWNW010000004.1 coordinate 175,110, forward strand.
ACACGCGGTCGCCGTCGCGGCGGAGGAAGCGCTCGGGCGACGCCGACGCCACGTGGCAGCCGACCGTGCGGCCGGAGGGCGGGATCCGGACCACGGCGGCGTAGGGGGCCGGGTTCCCCCGCCCGAGGGCCGCCCCGAGGGCGGCCACGTCGGCCCCGGGCGGCAGCGGGGCGGTCAGCCGGCGGGTGAGGTTCACCTGGTAGACGTCGCCGGCGGCGATGCTCGCCCGGATGGCGTCCACCCCGGCGCAGAATCCCTCCCGGTCGAGCGACGTGGTCCATTCGTCAGGCGCTGGACCGCGCCACGGGCGACCGGGCCAGCGCCGCGCCGGCCGCACCTCGGAGAACCGGGCACAGATGGGCGGCCCCTCAAACGGCAGCACCACCGCCCACGTGCCACGCCCCTCGAGCGCGCCGAGGTCGTCGGTCACGTCGGCCAGCCGGGTCAGCAACCGGCCCCCCACAACGGCCAGCGGCGCTTGCTCCTGCACGGCCGCAGGATAGGAGCGCATCGCGCTCAGGCGAGTACGACGGGCGACGTCATTCTCTGAGTGGGAGGGGTGGGCGGAGGGCGGGTGGGTCGCTGGTGTGGGTGCGGCCGTGGGGGTCGGTGATCTCGAGGGTGGCATCGGGAAGGAGTTTGGCGTGCCAGCCGGGGCTGTGGAGGAGGTGGTGGTGCCGGCTGCAGACGAGCACGAGGTTGTGGAGGGCGGTGGGGCCGCCGTGGGTGATCCATTGGATGTGGTGGGCTTCGGTCCAGTCGGGGGGCCGGTCGCAGCCGGGGAAGCGGCAGTGGCGGTCGCGGATGACGAGGGCGTTGTAGAGGTTGGCGGGGACGGTGCGGGTGGTGGTCCCGTAGTCGAGGATGCTCGAGCGGCCGTGGGTGATGACCCGGTGGACGCCGGCGTCGCAGAACAGCCGTTGCACGGTGGTGCCGTCGAGGATCGATCCGTCGACCAGTCGGCCTCGGCCCTGGCGTTGGAGGTCGTCGAGGGTGGCGACGACGTTGAGGTGGGGGCGGTGGCGGCCGCCGCGGCGGGTCTGTTGGTGATCGAGAAACCGGCGGCAGATGTCGACCAGGGCGTCGCCGCGTCGTTGGGCGGGGCTGCGGGCGGGTTCGCCGTCGACGTCGCGGGTGGCGGCGAGGCGGAGGGCGGTGGCGATGACGGCGCCGCCCTCGGGGTCGAAGCTGCCGGACAGTTCGCGGCGGCCGTCGAGGATGCGGGACAGGTGCAGCGACCGTTCCGGCTGCGGCTTGTCGGGGTCGTCGCCCACCACGGCGTGCGGCGCGCCGCGCCCAGTCCTGCATGGCAATTGCAGTGTCACCGGCCGATAACTGGGCGAGCTCGGGGACCAGCTCGGCCTCGTGGGCGGCGAACAGGCCGACGGTGCGGTCCTTGAGGTTGGCGACGATCGCCTGGACCTGCCCAGCTGACAGGACCCCGTCCCGGTAGGCGCCGGCGGTGACCGGCAGCGCCCGTAGTCGGCGGGCGGTGCGGGCACAGCCGGCGGCCTGACGACCGGCCTGGCGGGTGTGGTGGCGGAGCCAGGCGGTCATGGAGGTGGCGCCGTCGTTGCGCCACTGCTCGGCGGCGTCGTGCTCGCCAACGGCGGCAAGGAGTTTGGCATTGAGCCGATCAGCCAGCGCGAACGCCTCAGCTAACACGGTCCCGTCGGTGGGCAGGTCGAGGGCGTCGATCGCGTCGGCGAGCGGCTCGAGGATGCTGCTGACCTGCTCTGACATGACCAATAGCGTACTAGTGTTCGCATAAGAAGTCAAATCGAATCGGATAAATAACTGTCCAAGAATTCACCAAATAACCAGCGGCCCCAGCCACGGCTCTGCCCTTGCGGAAGCGACGCCCCGACGTCGCTTCCTGATCGCCCCCTCCCACGACACGGGGCCGGGGTCAAGGCCGGCCGCAGGCCGCCCGAAGGGCTTGGCCTTGACGCCGGCACCGGGCCGTGGCACACCAGCGCACCACACGCCTACCCAGCCGAAGGACTGACCGTTTCAGCCGGCGGGCCGGAGTAGCGACGGGGTGGCGCGGCGGCGAGCCGGGCGCCGGCGGCCGCACCGAGCACGGGCCAGGGCAGCCAGTGCGGGAGGCCCCAGGTCAGCGTCGTCGCCTTCAGCGCGTCGAGCGCGCCCCCGGCGGCGGTGAGGGGCGTGGACGGGGCATCGCCGTCGAGTAGGAACACGCCTGCCTCGCGGGCCCACAGCGCGCCCTCGGGGATGGCGGCGGCGAGAACGCCAACGAGGATCCCGGCGAGCGCCGCCACGGCGTGCTCGAGGCCGGTGCGCATCGAGCGTCCGGTCCACGCGGCGACGAGTCCCACGAGGAGCAGCGTGATCTGCGGTGGGCCGTAGATCACGCCCCAGAGGCTGCCCGCCCGGCTGCCGTCAAGCGAGGCTCGTGACGTGGCGACGGTCAGGGCCGCGAACAGCGCCGCGCAGGCGGCGGCGACGATCCACGGAGACCGTCCCCAGCCGCGGCGCAGCGCGGTCAGGGCGCAGCCCGCGGCGAACCGGAGCCGTTCGCGCCGCGAGGCGGTGATGCTCGCGAGCTCGGCCCGCATGGCGGCACCCCACTCGTCCCGGCGTCCGCGTCGGCCGCCCGTGGCGAGCGCGAGCAGGCGGGCGGGGGCGTCGGCCCCGACGGCGGTGCGCACGGTGGCCACGACGGCCGTCGCGGCGGCAAGCGCGTGCGGCCAGCCGAAGATGAAGGCACCGACGAGCACCTCGGCCGGTGGGATCGCCGGGTCGTTGGCGGCGACGAGCCCGGCCCGGATCACCAGTACCCAGGCCCCGAGGGCGACGACGGCGGCTGCCGCCGCGACCCATGCAGTCCGCCGGGCGCCGCGCGTGGCCGAAATGATTTTGTCCCGGTGTCGGAAGATCGCCAGCACGGCCAGGCCGAACGGCGCCGTGAGGATCGCCAACAGGAGCGGCCAGTTACGGGCGATCCAGTTCCAGGTCGCGCCCGGGCCGGGGAGTGCCGGCGTCGGCGTGGCGCCGGGGCTCATGCCTGTGCCCCTGCGACCGCTCCGCTGCCAGGAGCCGGGCGCCCGGCGACCCGCGACCGGCGGGAGGTGCGCTGCGCTCCGGCGCGGCGCAGCTCGCGCTCCTGCGCGGCTCCGGCGGCCGACAGTCGGTAGAGGTGGCGGGGCGGGCGGCCCTGCGGCACGTCCTGCTCCCACGCGGTCTCGACGTACCCGCGTTCGGCGAGCCGGATGAGGATCGGGTAGACGGTGCCGGCCTTCAGGCCCAGCCCGCGGCACAGGTCGTAGCCGTGGCTCCAGTCCGAGGCCTTCGCCGCCAGCGCATCGAGGACAGCGACCGTCTGCGGTGAGGGGCGGCGCACTCTGGTCATGGGCCGAAACACTATCTAGATAGAGTTACCTGTCAAGCGGACTTGGCTTGACGCCGGCTCCCTGCCGTGGCTCGACCGACGTGCCACCGGCGGGCGCCAGGCGCAAGCGGCCGAGGTCACCGCCGTACCATGACCGCGTGCACGTGGAGTTCACCGACGAGCAGCGGGCGCTGCGGAAGCTGGTGCGCGACTTCGCCGACGCGGAGATCGCGCCTCACGCCGAGGCCTGGGATGCCAGCCACACCTTCCCCGTCGACGTGGTCCGCCAGATGGGCGAGCTGGGGCTCTTCGGCATCCCGTTCCCCGAGGAATACGGCGGTGGCGGCGCCGATCTGACGACGCTCTGCATCGCGATCGAGGAGCTGGCCCGGGTCGACCAGTCCCTGGCCATCACGCTCGAGGCCGGCGTCGGGCTGGGTGCCAACCCCATCTACCGGTTCGGCACCGAGCAGCAGCGCCAGCAGTGGCTACCCGACCTGTGCGCCGGGCGGGCCCTCGGGGGCTTCGGGTTGACCGAGCCGGAGGCCGGCAGCGACGCCGGCGCCACCCGCACGACGGCGGTGCTCGACGAGGCCTGCGGCGAGTGGGTCGTCAACGGCGCCAAGGCCTTCATCACCAACTCCGGGACCGACATCACCTCGCTGGTCACGATCACGGCCCGCACCGGCGGCGACGGAGCGGGCGCCCCGGAGATCTCGTGCATCATCGTCCCGGCCGGCACGCCCGGGTTCGGCGTCGACCCGCCCTACCGCAAGATGGGGTGGCACGCCTCCGACACCCACGGGCTGACGTTCAGCGACTGCCGCGTGCCCGCCGGCAACCTGCTGGGAGAGCGCGGCCGCGGCTTCGCCGGGTTCCTGCACATCCTCGACGAGGGCCGCATCGCCATCGCCGCACTGGCCGTGGGGGTCATCCGCTGCTGCCTGGAGCAGTCGGTCGCCTACGCCAACGAGCGCCAGGCCTTCGGGCGCGCCATCGGCGCGAACCAGGCCGTGGCGTTCGCGTGCTCCGACATGGCCGTCATGGCCGAGACCGCGAGCCTGCTCGTCTACCAGGCGGCGTGGCTGCGGGACAGCGGCAGGCCATACAAGCGCGCGGCGGCAATGGCGAAGCTGCATGCCACCGAAGCGGCGGTGACGGCCACCCGCATGGCCACCCAGGTGTTCGGCGGCTACGGCTTCATGGACGAGACGCTGGTGGCCAGGCAGTACCGCGACGCCAAGATCCTCGAGATCGGAGAGGGCACGAGCGAGATCCAGCGCCTGGTCATCGCCCGCGAGCTGGGCCTGCCGACCTGATCACTACGTCGTCGTCGCCTGTGCCCGGCGCCGGCCATCCTGCAAGAATGGCTCTTCCGTGAAAGGTCTCATTCTTGCGGGCGGGGCGGGGACCCGTCTGCGGCCCATCACCCACACGAGCGCCAAGCAGCTCGTCCCGATCGCCAACAAGCCGATCCTGTTCTACGGCATCGAGGACATGGTCGAGGCCGGCATCAAGGAGATCGGCATCATCGTGGGCTCCACCGGCGACGACGTCATCGCTGCGGTCGGCGACGGCTCGCGCTGGGGCGTCGACATCACGTACGTCCCGCAGGAGGCGCCGCTGGGGCTGGCCCACTGCGTGCTGATCGGGCGCGACTTCCTCGGCGACGACGACTTCGTCATGTACCTCGGCGACAACATGCTCCAGCAGGGCCTGGCCGGGTTCACCGACCGCTTCGAGCGGGCCCGTACCGATGCCGCCACCCTGCGCCTCGGCGACGAGGTGTCCGCGGTGCCGGCGGCGCAGATCCTCCTGGCGAGGGTCGACGACCCTCGCCAGTTCGGCGTCGCCGAGCTGACGGACGACGGCGACGTCGTGCGGCTCGTCGAGAAGCCGGCCGACCCGCCCTCAGACCTGGCGCTGGTCGGCGTCTACCTGTTCGACCACCACGTCCACGACGCCGTCGCTGCCATCGAGCCGTCGTGGCGGGGCGAGCTCGAGATCACCGACGCCATCCAGTGGCTGATCGATCACGGGCACCGCGTCAACCACGAGGTGCTTGACGGCTGGTGGATCGACACCGGCAAGAAGGACCCGCTGCTGGCGTGCAATCGCCTGGTGCTCGAGAGCCTGCAAGCGCGGATCGAGGGATCTGTCGACGCCACCTCGGCCATCGAGGGCAGGGTCATCATCGAGCGCGGCGCCGAGATCGTGAACAGCCGGGTGCTGGGACCCGCCATCATCGGCGAGGGCACGCGGATCGAGAACAGCTATGTCGGGCCGTTCACGTCGGTCGCCTCCGACTGTGTGATCGTCGATTCGGAGTTGGAACACTCCGTCGTCCTCACCCGGAGCCGCATCGTCGACGTCCCCCGGCTCACCGACAGCCTCATCGGGCGCGAGGTCGAGCTGACCCGCTCGACGCGCCGGCCCCGAGCGCTGCGGCTCATGCTCGGCGACAATTCGGCCGTCGAGCTGCACTGATCGAGGCGCGAAGGAGCCACGTGGCACGCATCCGGCAGTCCGACGTCATCGAGGGTGTCGTGCTCGTGGAGCCGGACATCCACGGCGACGAGCGGGGCATCTTCATCGAGACCTACCGGCGCCAGTGGTTCCCCGCGGGGCGGGAGATGATCCAGGCCAATCGTGGCGACCGCCGCGCCCGCGCCGTGGTGGGGCTGCACTATCACCTCCATCAGGCGGACTACTGGTACGTGCCGTACGGGCGGTGCCGCGTCGTGCTGCACGACCTGCGGGTCGGCTCGCCCACCGACGGGAAGACCCTGGTGGTCGATCTCGGCAGCGCGCCGGGAACGCCCGGCGTCGACCACGACCACCGCGGCGTCTACATCCCGCCCGGCGTGGCCCACGGCTTCGCGGCGCTCACCGACATGACGATCACCTACCTGGTCGACGGCTACTACAACCCGGCCGACGAGCTGGGCGTGGCATGGGATGACCCGGAGGTGGGAGCCGACTGGGGCGTGTCCGAGCCGGTGCTGTCGGCCCGCGACCAGGCCAATCCCCGGCGGGCCGAGCTGCCCGCCGACCGCCGCCCCCACGCGGCGCTGCGGACGGGCTGAGTGCGGGAGACCGAGATCGCATGAGGCAGTTCGTCACCGGCGGGGCGGGGTTCATCGGCTCCAACTACGTCCGCTGGGTCCTGACCAACACCGACGACGAGGTCACCGTCTACGACGCCCTCACGTATGCCGGCAACCTGTCGACGCTGCGCGACGTCGACGACGATCCCCGCTACGGCTTCGTCAAGGGCAACATCTGTGACCCGGGCACGCTCGAGGAGGCCATGGCCGGCCACGACGCCGTGGTTCACTTCGCCGCCGAGAGCCACGTCGACCGGTCGATCGCCGGACCCGACGACTTCGTCAACACCAACTGCTTCGGCACCAACGTGGTGATGGACACGGCGCGCCGCCTGGAGATCCCCCGCGTGATCCACATCGGGACCGACGAGGTCTACGGATCGGTGGAGGAGGGTTCGTCGCTGGAGACCGATCCGCTCGAACCCCGGTCGCCATACTCGGCGTCGAAGGCGGGGTCGGACCTGATCGCGCTGTCCTATCACCACACGTACGGGCTGCCCGTGACCGTGACCCGGTGCACCAACAACTTCGGGCCCTACCAGTTCCCGGAGAAGGCCATCCCCCTGTTCGTGACCAACCTGATGGACGGCAAGCCGCTCCCGCTGTACGGCGACGGCCTCAACCAGCGCGACTGGCTCTACGTCGACGACCACTGCGCGGGCGTGGCGCTGGTCCTGGCGAAGGGGACAGTGGGCGACGTGTACAACATCGGTGCCGGCAACGAGACCCCTAACCGGGTGTTGGTCGACAAGCTGCTGGCGCTGTTCGGCGCGGGCGAGGAAATGGTCGACTACGTCCAGGACCGTCTCGGCCACGACCGCCGCTACTCGGTCAACATCGACAAGGTGACGGCCCTGGGCTGGCGCAAGACCCGCACGCTCGACGAGGCGCTGGCCGAGACCGTCGGGTGGTACCGGGCCAACGAGTGGTGGTGGCGTCCGCTGAAGGAGCGGGCGGGCCTGTTGTGAAGGTCCTCCTCACCGGGGCCGGGGGCCAGCTCGGTCACGACGTGCGGCTGCACTGCGAGGCGATGGGGGACGACGTGGTGGCCGCCACGCACGCGGCGATCGACGTCGCGCAGCGCGACGCCGTCTACCAGGCGGTCCTCTCGGTCCGACCCGACGTCGTGGTGCACGCCGGTGCCTGGACGGCGGTCGACGCCTGCGAGGGTGATCCGGAGCGCGCGTTCCGAGTGAACGCGCTCGGGACCCGCTGGGTGGCCGACGCCAGCCGCCGGGCTGGCGCGCACCTCTGCTACGTGTCGACCGATTACGTCTTCGACGGCACCAAGGCGGGGCCGTACGTCGAGTGGGACGCCACCCGCCCGCGGTCGGTCTACGGCGCCTCCAAGCTGGGCGGCGAGCACGAGGTCGCGGAGCACGCGCCGGGCGCGTGCACGGTGCGCACGTCGTGGGTGTGCGGCGAGCACGGCCACAACATGGTCAAGACCGTGATCGGCCTGGCCGATCGCCCCGAGCTGGCGTTCGTCGACGATCAGCGCGGTTCCCCCAGCTTCACCGCCGACCTGGCGGTCACCATCCGCGCCCTGGCCGCGGCGCGGCTGCCCGGGGTTTTCCACGTCACCAATCAGGGCGTGGCGAGCTGGTACGAGTTCGTGCGGGACGTCCTGACGGCCCTGGGGCGCGATCCCGGGAAGGTGCGTCCCATCGCCACCGCCGACCTCGATCCGCCGCGCCCCGCGCCCCGGCCGGCGAACTCGGTCCTCGACAACGCCGCGCTCCGCGCCGCCGGCTTCCCCCTGCTCCCGGACTACCGGGAGAGCTTGGGACACCTGGTGAAGCAGCTGACCGGCTGACGCCCTCTTCCTGCCGCGGGATCGGTGGCCCGGGCAACCAGATCCGCGGCAGGTTTCGGGGGTTCGGGGGTCGGGTCAGCCGAAGTCGAGAAACGGTTCGGCGTCCTGCTCCTCGGGCGTCGACCACGGCGTCACCGGCCGGCCGATGCCTTGACCGTCCAGGTCGAGGTCTGTGCGTTCGGCGAAGAAGCACACGCGGTCCCTGACGGCGGCGACCTCGTGAAGCGGATCGGTGTAGGTCCACGCGATGTCACGGCCTGCACGCGAACCGTCGGCCAACGAGAAGTAGGACGCCTGACCCTTGTACGCACAGACCGACGTGGTCTCGCTCGGCGTCAGCAGGTCCATCCGTACGTCCTCGCGCGGCAGGTACCAGCGCGGGGGCAGGTGGGTCTCGAACACGCCGATCGGTCGGCGGCTGTCCGCCAGCGTGACACCGTTCAGGGAGACGACGACGTGCCGGCTGGCGGCCAGGACGTCGATCCGGCCGAACGGGTCGTGAGGATGCGCGATGACCGGCTGCTCCTCCTCGATCCAGTCGAACGCCGGCCAGTCCAGGGTGACCCGTCCCCCGAGCTCCGGGTCGGTGGGACGGAACGCGACGCCCGTGAGCTCGCGGCCGCCGACCCGGAGGGTCAGCGCCTCGCCGTCGCAGGTGTGGATCGCGAAGTTCTCGGGTCCCAGGACCGGGGGCAGCGAGTCGAGGTCAGGGCCGGCAGTGGACGTGAACGGAACCAGGTCGGCGCGGATGTCGTCGGGCGGCAATGCGTAGACGGGCACGATTCGGCGCGGTTCCCAGACCAACAACGCGTCCGTCGTGTCGGCCACCGTCTCGCCGTCGACGAGGCAGCGGATCCGGCGCGTCACGGGCTCGAATCGCAGCTCCGGCAGCCGGGCCATCAGGTGTTGAGCCATGCGTACGGCCATGGCCAGATGGTCGGCGGTTCGTCGGCCCGGGTCAACCGCGCGCCGCAGGCCGCGCCGCGTCAGCCCCGCAGCCGCAGCCGCCGGGCCAAGTCGCTGTTGATGCGGCGATCGGGATCCAGCCGGTCGCGGATCGCCCGCCATTCGTCGAGGCGGGGGTACATGATCGGGACCAGCTCGGGCCTGAGGCGGCTGTCCTTGGCCAGGTACAGGCGCCCGCCGGCCTCTGCGACCCGGCTGTCCAGCCGGTCGAGTAGGGGACCCATCGTCGTGTCGGCGGTGGGGACGTCGAGCGCGAGGGTCCAGCCCGGACCGGCGAACGTCAGGGGCGCGGGATCGGCGGCACCGAAGTACTTGAGCACCGCCAGGAAGCTCGGCGCCCGGTGCTCCACCAGGGCCTCGACCACGTGGCGCAGGACATCTTCCCGCCCGAACGGCAGCATGCACTGCCATTGCAGGAATCCCCGGGGCCCGTACATCCGGTTCCACCCATCGACGAGGTCGAGGGGGTAGAAGAACCGGGAGATCGACTGCAGCTCGTCGCGACGCTCACGGGGATGCAGCCGGTACCACAGCTCGTTGAAGGCCAGGATGCTGCCCCGATTGAGCGCCCCGCCGGGCAGGGCCCGGGGCGCGGGCACCGGAGGCGGGGTGCGGTAGGCCAGAGGGTCGCGTTCGCGCCGCCGGACCCGCGGCCGGCCTGCGCCGGAGAGCTCGTCGCGGCGGACGAAGTCGCCCTGGGTCAGCACCGACCGGCCCAACGAGCGCCCCCGGGCCATGAAGTCGACCCATGCCACCGAGTAGCGGTGCCGCCGGCCTCCCTCGGACAGCAGCGTGAGGAGCGTGTCGAGATCGGGCACCCGATCGGTGTCGACCCGGAGCAGGCTCGTCTCGATCGGGTGCAGGCGGATCGTCGCCTCGAGGACCGTGCCGGTCAGGCCCATGCCCCCGCACGTGGCCCAGAACGCCTCGGCATCGTCGTCGGGGGTCAGCGTTCGGCGGCTGCCGTCGGGCTGCGCCAGCACCAGCGACTCGACGTGGGCGCCGAAGCTCCCGGTGGCGTGATGGTCCTTGCCGTGGACATCGGCCGCGATCGCCCCCCCGACGGTGATGTGACGGGTGCCGGGCGTCACCGGCACGAACCAACCCTGGGGCACGACTTGGCGCAGCAGGTCGTCGAGGGAGGTGCCGGCCAGGACCCGGGCGGTGCCACGCCCGTGGTCGAGGTCGAGGACGCCCGACACGCCGGTCGAATTGACCACGAGCCCCCCGGCGTTCATCGCCGAGTCGCCATAGGCCCGCCCCAGCCCGCGGGCGACGGCCCCCCGGGGCCCCGCGGCCTTGGCAGCCATCGCCAGCTCGTCGGCATCGGTGGGCCGCACGACGTGGGCGGCCGTCGAAGGGTTGCGCCCCCATCCGGTCACGATCTCGAGGTCGTCGGCGGGACGGCCGCCGGTGACCGCTCCGCTCATGCGGTGTACACGCCGACGGCGAAGACGATGGCCCAGGCCACGCCGATGCACTGCAGCGTCCGGTCGCCCAGGATGATGTCCTCCGGAGCCGATCCCCGGTCGCCTTTGTCGAGCACCAGCGCGTAGCGCAGGACTGCCATCACGAACGGCAGGATCGACAGCTGGTACCAGGGGATCGACGACGTGTTCGCCGCGCTCTCGGCCTTCTCGAATGCCCAGAGGCAGTACGCCACGAGGACGGCGCCCGAGGTGACCGAGCGCAGATACGCCATGTAGCTCTCGCTGTAGGCGCTCAGCACCGAGCGGAACCGACCGGCATCGGAGGTGGTCGCCGCCGCCATCTCGCTGGCCTCGGCCCCGCGCTTGCCGGAGACGATGAAGAGCGCGCCGAAGCTGGTGACGATGAAGAACCAGTCGGAGATCGGCACGTCGGTCGCGGCCGCGCCCGCCACCGCCCGCAGCACGAAGCCGGCGGCCACCGCCACCAGGTCGACCACCGCCACGTTCTTGAGCACCGTCGAGTACGCGGTGGTCAGCGCCACGTACCCGAGGATGGTGGCGGCGAGCTGGGGCGTCGCCGCGAGTGCCACGGCCACCGAGGCCGCCAGCAGCACCGCCCCGCCGACATAGGCGACCGCGACGGGCACCACGCCGGACGCCACTGGCCGGTTGCGCTTGGTCGGATGGAGCCGGTCGGCCTCGGCGTCGCGGGCGTCGTTGATGTAGTAGGTGCCCGAGGCCGCCAGGCAGAAAGCCGCGAAGGCGATGAGCGCATCGATCGCCGGCCCGGTGTTGTCCAGCACCCCGGCCGCGGCCGGTGCGGCGAAGACCAGCAGGTTCTTGGTCCACTGCCGCGGGCGCGCCAGCCGCACGAGACCGGCGAGCAGCGACAGCGCCCCGCCGGCACGCGGTCCTGCGCCCGGCCCACCGTCGCGCTGCTGGGGCGACGCCACCCCGGTGCCCGACGGTGAGGTGGTGGTCATGGGCTTCGCCACGTCACATGTTGGCCGACACTCGGCGCCACACGGGGCGGGGCAGGTGCCGAAGCGCGGCCATGACGTAGCGGAGCGCGCCGGGCACCCAGACGGTCTCCTGTCCCGAGGCGATGGCTGTGGCCACCGCCTCGCCGACCGCGGCCGGCGTGGTTGCCAGGGGGGCGGCATCGCGTCCCTCGGTCATGGACGAGTGGACGAAGCCAGGCCGCACGACGACGACCCGGACACCGGCGGCGACCAGCGAGTCGGCGAGGCCCTGGGCGAAGGCGTCGAGCCCCGCCTTGGACGAGCCGTAGACGAAGTTCGAGCGGCGAGCGCGCTCTGCGGCCACCGAGCTCAGCACCACGATCGTGCCGTGTCCCTGCTCCTCGAGGCGTCGAGCGACGTGCAGCAACGCGGACACCGGCCCGGCGTAGTTGGTCACCGCCAGCTCGGCCGCGGCCGCGGGATCGTCCTCGAGGTGTGATTGCTCGCCCAGCACGCCGGATGCGAGCACCACGCAGTCGATGTCGATCGTCGACGCGTCCCACGCCGCCTTCACCGCATCGGCGTGGGCGCCGATGTCGATGGCGTCCCAATGGGTGGTGGTCACGGCGGCTCCGGCGGCCCGCAGCCGTCCGGCCACCGGTTCCATGGCCTCGGTCTTGCGCCCGGCGAGGACGACGGTGCGACAGCCGTCGGGCACCAAGCGCTCGGCGATCGCCGCCCCGATGTCGGACGACCCGCCGAGCACGAGGAGCGATTGGACGGCGCCCAGCGCGTTTCGCACGTCGGGAGAGGGTAGTGGCTGCCGCCCGGCCATCCCTCCGGCTGGCACGGCGCGCCGATCGCCCCCGTGGACCGTGCGGGCGCTAGCGTTGGCGCCTCGTAGACGGCTAGCTGGGGCGCTTTGCAGTCGGAGGTCCATTCATGGCGGAGATCGCCGTCATCGGGGCGGGTTACGTAGGGCTGACGACAGCGGCGTGCTTCTCCCACCTGGGGCACGACGTCATCTGTGCCGACATCGACGAGGCCAGGATCGCCCAGCTGACGCGCGGCGAGATGCCGATCGTGGAGGCGGGGCTCGAGGCGCTGGTCCGGGACGGTCTGGAGGGTGGGCGGCTCCGCTTCGTGGTGGGGGCGGCCAACGCCGTTTCGTCCGCCGAGTTCGCCTACCTGTGCGTGCCGACGCCGCAGGACGACGACGGCTCCGCCGACCTCTCCTACATCGAGGCGGCCGCGCGCGAGATCGGTCCCGGGCTGCCGTCGGAGGCCGTTGTGGTCAACAAGTCGACCGTGCCGATCGGATCGACCCGGGTGGTCGAGCGGGTCCTGGGTCGCGACGACGTGGTGGTGGTGTCCAACCCCGAATTCCTCCGCGAGGGCTCGGCGGTGCACGACTTCCTCAACCCCGACCGCATCGTCATCGGCAGCGACGACCAGTCCGCGGCCGTTCGGGTCGCGTCCCTCTACATCGGCGTGACCGCCCCGATCATCGTCACCGACCCACCGTCGGCCGAGACCATCAAGTACGCGGCCAACGCCTTCCTCGCCGCCAAGATCAGCTTCGTCAACGCGATCGCCGCCGTCTGCGATGGGGTGGGCGCAGACGTCAAGGACGTGGTCCTGGGGATGGGTTACGACAAGCGCATCGGCCACGAGTTCATGAAGCCGGGGCCCGGGTTCGGGGGCAGCTGCCTGCCCAAGGACACCCGGGCGCTGGTGCAGATCGCCGACAGCGCCGGGTACTCGTTCGATCTCATGCGGGGCGTCATCAGCGTCAATGAGGACCAGTTCCACCGCGTGGCGGCCAAGGTGCGGGACCTGGCGGGTGGATCCCTCGAGGGCGTGAAGGTGGCGGTGTGGGGGCTCACGTTCAAGGCCCGCACGGACGACACCCGCGAGTCACCGGCGCTGCGGATCGTGTCGCTCCTCGCCGACCAGGGCGCCGAGGTCCAGGCGTACGATCCCGCGGTGAAGGGGCCGGTCGGCGGCGTGGTGCCGGCCGCCGATCCCTACTCCGTGTGCGACGGCGCCAGCGTGCTGGCGGTGCTCACCGAGTGGGACGACTTCCGGTGGCTCGATTTCGACAAGGTCGCCGGCCTGATGGAGGCGCCCCGGGTCGTCGACGCCCGCAACCTGCTCGACCGGCCGGCGCTCGAGCGGCGGGGCTTCAGCTACGTCGGCATAGGCCGCTGACGTTGGGGGGCTCCGGCGGAGCCTCTGCCCCCCAAACCCCCCGCCGGCCGCCCCGCCCGCACCCCCGGCTCGCCACGGCCCATATCTTGTAGTGACCATGACCAGGGACGTCGTTACCGGGGGAGCGGGCTTCCTGGGCTCGCACCTGTGCGAGGCGCTGCTCGACCGCGGTGACGAAGTGGTCGCCATCGACAACCTCATCACCGGCAGCGTCGACAACATCGAGCACCTGTTCGCGCGGGCCGGGTTCACCTTCGTCGCCCACGACGTGAGCACGTACGTCTGGGTGCCGGGCCCGGTCGACGCCGTGCTCCACTTCGCCAGCCCAGCGTCGCCCGTCGACTACCTCGAGATCCCCATCCAGACGCTCAAGGTCGGCAGCCTCGGCACGCACAACTGCCTGGGTCTGGCGAAGTCCAAGGGGGCCCGGTTTCTGCTCGCGTCCACCAGCGAGGTCTACGGCGACCCACAGGTCCACCCGCAACCCGAGGCCTACTGGGGCCACGTGAATCCGGTCGGCCCCCGCGGCGTCTACGACGAGGCCAAGCGCTTCGCCGAGGCCATGACGATGGCCTACCACCGCTGCCACGGGCTCGAAGTGCGAATCGTTCGCATCTTCAATTCGTTTGGCGAACACATGAGAGCCAACGACGGGCGGGTGGTGTCGAACTTCCTGGTGCAAGCACTCCAGGGCAAGCCGCTCACCGTCTACGGCGACGGCTCCCAAACCCGCAGCTTCTGCTACGTCGACGACCAGGTGAGGGGCATCCTGGCGTTGCTGGACTCCGACCTCACCGGGCCCGTCAACATCGGCAATCCCGCGGAGTTCAGCGTCGCCGACTTGGCCCGGCTGGTGCTCGACGTGACGGGGTCGGCGTCCGAGGTCATCCACGAGCCGCTACCGGTCGACGATCCGAGGCAGCGCCAGCCGGACGTGACCTTGGCCCGCGAGCGGCTCGGCTGGGAGCCGACGGTGCCGCTGCGGGAGGGCCTGGAGCGCACGGCCGACTGGTTCCGCCGGAGCCTGGATCTCCGGCCGTCGCCCGGGTGACCGGCCCGGCGTGGCCATGGGCGTGACGTACGACCAGGTCCTGGCCTGGCGCCTGCGGCAGCAGGGCCTGGCGCCCCGCAGCGCCGCCTCGGTGGAACAGGTCGTGGAGCGGTTGGCGGGCGTGCAGGCCCAGGTGGCTTCGTCTGCCGAGCTCGCGATCGCCACCCGTCAGCGCCGGCCCCGGCCGGGCGCGGTGGGCAAGGCGCTCGAGACGCGTGCGGTCATCAAGACATGGACGGTCCGGGGCACGCTGCACCTCCACGGCGCGTCGCAGGTGGCCGCCTACCTGGCGCTGGTGGCGGCGGCGCGGACCTGGGAGAAACCCGTATGGCAGCGGACGTTCGGGGTGACACCACCGCAGATGGAGGCCCTGGGCGAAGCGGTCGACGAGGTACTCGACGGCACGGTGCTCACCCGCCAGGAGCTCACCGCCGCCCTGATCGCGCGCCAGCACTTCGCCGACCTGGAGTCGGAGCTCACGTCGGGCTGGAGCGCGGTGCTCAAGCCGCTGGCGTGGACGGGCCGGATCTGCCACGGCCCCGCCCAGGGCACCCGCGTCACGTTCACGTCACCTCGCACGTGGATCCCCGACTGGTCCGGCGTTCCCGAGGCCGAGGAGGCGGCGGGCGCGGTGATCCCCGCCTACCTCCGGGCCCACGGCCCGGCCACGCCGGTGACCTTCGATGCGTGGCTCACGCGGGGGCTGTCCCGCAGGGCGGAGCTGCGGTCGTGGTTCGCCTCGCTGGGCGGCACGCTGGCGACCGTCGAGGTCGACGGCACCGAGTGCCTGATGATGGCGGATGATGTCGACGCCCTCGCCCGCACGCGCCCATCCCGTGACGTGCGGCTGCTCGCAGGCTTCGACCAGTACGTCCTGGGCGCGGGGACCGGCGACGTCCGGATCGTCCCGGCGGAGCGGCGGAAGGCGGTGAGCCGCACGGCCGGCTGGATCTCGCCCGTCGTGGTGCACCAGGGGCGCGTGGTGGGCGTGTGGGAGCTCACCGAGGCAATGGTGGACGTGCGCTTGTTCCCCGAGGCCGACGTGCCCACGGACGCGCTCGAGGCCGAGGTGGGACACCTGGCGGTCTGCACCGGGCAGGACCTGTCGCTGGCCGTGGCGACGGCATAGCCCCCCGGGTCGAACTTGCGGCAAGTTCGTGGGGATTGGTCAGTGGTCGCGGGCTTCGGCCTCGGCCCGGTGGGCGAGGTACCAGTCCACGGTCAGGCGGAGTCCCTGGGCGAAGTCGGTGCGGGCCTCGAAGCCGAAGGCCGCTGCCGCCCGGCCGGGATCGACCCTGCGGCGGGGCTGGCCATCGGGCTTGGACGCGTCCCACCGGATCTCGCCCTCGAAGCCGGTGGCGTCGGCGACCAGCTTGACCAGGTCGCGGATGGGCAACTCTTCATCGGTGCCGAGGTTGACCGGCTCGGCCCCGTCGTAGCGCTCGGCGGCGAGCACGATGCCCTCGGCGGCGTCGTCCACGAACAGGAACTCCCGCGACGCCGAGCCCGTGCCCCACACCTCGATGGAGTCGGCACCCGCCTCCTTGGCGTCGACGCACTTCTTGATCAGCGCAGGGATGACATGGCTCACGGCGGGATGGAACTTGTCGCCGGGCCCGTAGAGGTTGGTGGGCATGAGGTAGGCGATGTTCTGGCCGTACTGGGCGCGGTTGGCCTGCGCCTGGACGAGGTGCGCCAGCTTGGCGATGCCGTAGGGGGCGTTCGTCTCCTCGGGATATCCCTGCCACAGCGAGTCCTCGCTGAACGGGACCGGCGTGTGCTTCGGATACGAGCAGATCGTCCCCGTGACCACGGTCTTGGGGGTGGCCGCCAGGCGGGCCTGCTCGATCACGTACGTGCCCATGAGCAGGTTGTCGAGGTAGAGGTCGGCCGGGCGGGCCATGTTGGCGCCGATGCCGCCCACCCGGGCAGCGAGGTGGATCACGAGATCGGGCCGCGCCTCGTCGAACAGTCGGGCCACGTCGTCCAGGCGGCGCAGGTCGTAGTCGTCCGAGGTCGGTGTCTCGAGCCGGGCCACCCCGCGTTCCCGTAGGCGTGCGCAGACCGCCCTTCCGAGGAAGCCGCGTCCCCCCGTGACAAGAACGGCGACGTCGGACCAGTCCTCGATCATGGCGAGCCACTTTAACGGTGACCCCCAGCCGTCGGATTCCGTCGGCGCACGCCCACGTGGGAGGATCACAGGCCGTGCGCGTCGCCGTCGTGGTCGAACAGTGCTGGCACCGGGTGCCGGGCGGCACCGCAGGCGCCGTCGTCGACCAGGTGGCGGCCGTGGCCGCGACCGGGCGCGTCCGGCAGGTGGGCGTGGCGGCCCGCCACCGCCATCCACCGCCCGAGCCGTGGCGGCCCGCCATCCCGATTCGCCACCTGCCGCTGCCCCGCGCCGCCCTGTACCGCACGTGGCACCGCTGGCGCCGTCCGGCCGTGGAGCGCGCGACCGGCCCAGTCGACGTCGTCCACGCCACCGGCTACGCCATCCCGCCCCGCACCCGGCCGCTCGTCGTCACGATGCACGACCTCGCCTGGCGGCGTGATCCCTCCATGTTCACGGCCAACGGTGTGCGCTTCTTCGAGGCGGGTCTCCGCTGCGTGGTGGCCGACGCCGACCTGGTCCTCTGTCCCTCCCAGGCGACGCTCGAGGACTGCGCCGCGGCCGGCATCGAGCACGATCGCCTGCGCCACGTCCCCTGGGGCATGGACGGCGGGACCATCGACGCGGACGTCGCCGACGCCGAGGTCACGCGCGTCCGTCGCGTCCACGGGCTGGAGGGACGCTACGTGTTGTCGGTGGGGACGCTGGAGCCCCGCAAGAACCTGCCCCGCCTCCTGGACGCCTTCGCCAGACTGACGGCGGACGGCGATGGCGGCCACGCCGACGTGACTCTCGCCGTCGTCGGCCCGGCGGGCTGGGGCGATTCGCTGGCGGGGCCCGCGGCGCGCCTGGGCGACCGGGTGCGGCTGGTGGGCTTCGTCCCTCGCGGCGACCTGGCGCCGCTGTACCGGGGCGCGGCGGTCGTTTGCTACCCCAGTCTCTGGGAGGGATACGGGCTCCCGGTGGCTGAGGCCCTCGCCGCGGGCGCGCCGGTGGTGACCTCAGCCGGCACCGCCACCGAGGAGTTGGTGGCGGGGGGCGTCGGCCTGGTGGTCGATCCCCGCGACCCCGACGCGATCGCAGGCGCCCTCGCCTCGGTTCTCGACGATGACGACCTCGCGGAGCGGTTGCGCCGCGCCGCGCGCAAGCGGGCGGCGGAAACGACGTGGGCGACCACCGCGGCGCTCACCATCGCCGCCTACCAGGAGGCGGCGGGGGGATGATTGTCCGATGAGGGTCGGGTGCAACCTCCTGTGGCTGGTGCCCGGGACCGTCGGTGGTAGCGAGACCGCCATCGTCTCGCTGCTCCGCGAGATCGGCGACCACCAGCCCGATGACGTCGAACTCTCGCTGTACGTGCTCGACGCCTTCGCCGCCACCTACCCCGACCTGGTCGATCGCTTCCCGACCCGCACCGTTCCCCTGACCGGCCGCCTCAAGCCGCTGCGGGTGGCGGCCGAGAACACGTGGCTCGCGAGCCAGGCCCACCGCGACGGGCTGGACCTCGTCCACCACATGAACGCCGTCCTGCCGGCGGTGCGCCGGACGGCCGGGATCGTGACGGTCCACGACCTCCAGCCCTTCGACATGCCGGCCAACTTCCACCCGGTGAAGCGGGCGTACGTGCACCGGACCGTGCCGCGCTCGGTCCGGAAGTCCCGGCTGGTGCTGACGCCGAGCGAGTTCGTACGCGGCGCAGTCGTCGACAGGTTCGGCATCGCACCCGAGCGAGTGCGTGCGACGCGGTGGGGGGTCGAGGCGCCGAGCACCCAGGTCGCGGTCGGGCAGGTGCAGGCTCGCTACGGCCTGCCACGCCGATGGTTCGTCTACCCGGCGGTCACGTGGCCCCACAAGAACCACGAACTCCTCATCCGGGCGTTCGCCACCGTGGCGGCTCAGGAGCACGACGTGGTCCTGGTGCTGACGGGCGGTGAGGCGCAGTCCGAGGACCGGGTCCGGGCCCAGATCGCCGGCACCGGGCTGCGGGGGCGCGTGCGGCGCACCGGACTCATCCCCCGCAACGACATCCTCGCGATCGTGCGGGGCGCCGTCGCCCTCACCTTCCCCTCCCGCTACGAGGGATTCGGCCTGCCGGTCCTGGAGGCGATGAGCCTGGGCACGCCGGTGCTCGCTGGCGACGCCGCCGCCCTGCCGGAGGTGGTCGGCGACGGTGGGCGCCTCATCGACCCCGACGACGCCGATGCCTGGGGAGAGGCCATGCTGCTGCTGCTGCACGACGGCGACGAGCGAGAACGCCTGGTCGCGACTGGTCACCGACGGGCGGCGGCCTTCTCGTGGGCGACCACCGCTCGCGACACCCTGGCGGCCTATCGCGACGCCGTCGCCGGCGACGACACGGGCGACGACACCGGAGAGATCGAGGAGGTCGCGTCTTGAGGGTGCTGGTCATCTGCCCCCACTACGCGCCCGACACGGCGCCGACCGGCGAGGTCATGACCCGCATCGCCGACGAGCTGGTCGATCGCGGCCACCAGCTGCACGTCGTGACGTCGCTGCCCTGGTACCGGGACCACCGGGTCGAGCCGGGCTGGACCGGGCGGCCGGTCCGCCGCGAGGACATCGGCGGCACGCGCATCACACGGGTCCACCCGTTCCCGACCGACAAGCGGAACATCCCCGCCCGGGCCCTGGGCTTCGCCGGGTTCACCGGGCTTGCCGGCGCCATGGCGCTCGGGGCGCGCCGTGGCCACCGCCCCGACGTCGTGTTGGCCATGTCGCCACCCTTGACGCTCGGCGCCGCCGGGTGGCTGGCCGCCCAACGCTGGCGCGTGCCGTTCGTCTTCAACATCCAGGACGTGTTCCCCGACGTGGCGGTCGAGCTGGGTGCCATCACCAACCCGTCGGTGATCCGGTTCGCATCCTGGCTCGAGCGCTGGACCTACCGACGGGCCGACGCCGTCACCGTGCTGTCCGATGACCTGCGCGACAACCTCGTCGCCAAGCTCCAGGGATCGGTGCCCGACCCGTATGACCGCGTCCGGGTGATCCCCAACTTCGTGGACACGGCGCGGATCGCGCCCGCCGACCGGCTGGGCACCCCGGGGGGTGGCGCCTACCGTCGGGAGCACGGACTCGGGGACAGCCAGGTGGTCATGTACGCCGGCAACGTCGGGTTCTCCCAGTCGCTGGAGTTGCTGGTCGAGGCCGCCCGTGTGTTCGCCGCGTCGCGGCCCGACGTGGCGTTCGTGATCAACGGCGGCGGATCCGCCCGTCCCGACCTCGAGCGCCAGGCGGCGGGCCTCGACAACGTGCGGTTCGTCGACTTCCAGCCCCGCGAGCGACTGGCGGACGTCCTGGCCGCCGGCGACATCCACGTCGTACCGCTCCGCCGGGGCCTGGCGCGCTCCAGCGTGCCGTCCAAGGCCTATTCGATCCTCGCGGCCGGTCGGCCGGTGGTGGCGAGCGTCGACGAGGGCACGGAGGTCGCCCGCGTGGTCGAGAAGGCGGGCGCCGGCCTCGCCGTGCCGCCGGACGCTCCCGAGGCGTTCTCGGCGGCGTTGGCGGCCCTGCTCGATGACCCGGCCCGCAGCCGGGCGATGGGGGCCGCCGGGCGGGCGTTCGTCGAGCGCTGGGTGTCGCCGGCCGGGGTCGCCGGGCGCTACGAGGCCCTGTTCGAGGAGCTCGGCGCCCGCCGGCGGGCAGGGGGCGGTTCCACGAATGGGGGTGTCGCGGGGTAGCTTGAAGCGCTTATGGGTAAGGCATCCTCCGCCAAGAAGGTGGCCCGGGCGGCCCGCGCCGGAGGCCGCCGCTCCTCCGCCGGCCGCCAGCGCAATCTCCTGTTCCCGGGGGTGATCGGCGCGATCGTGCTGCTCGGAACGGCGCTGGTCTGGTTCGCAGCCGACGAGCGCAAGGGCGACACCGACGTCCCCCCGGTCATCGGCGACCACTGGCACGCCGCCTACGGCTTCTACGTCTGCGGCGAGTGGCAGCCCGACATTCCCGAGTTCGAGGCCACGACCGGCATCCACACCCACGGGGACGGCGTCATCCACATCCACCCGTTCTCGGAGAGCGGCGCAGGCGAGAACGCCACCCTCGGCACCTTCCTCGAGGACACCGACGTCAAGCTCTCCGACAGCGAGCTGACCATCGGGAAGAACGAGCTGCCGGACGGGGCGAAGACGTGGAAGGAGGGCGAGGACCAGTGCGACGGCAAGGATGCCGAGCTGGTCGTCGCCCAATGGGAGGACGTGTCCGACGAGAGCGCGAAGCCGGCGTTGCTGACGGGGGGCCTGAGCGACATCCGCTTCCGCGGCGACGGCGAGGGCTACACCATCGCCTTCGTCCCCGAGGGCGAGACCGACATCCCCAAGCCCCAGACGGCCGCCAACCTCGCAGAGCTGGGTGCCGTCGACGCCGGTGCCCAGCCAGGCTCGAGCACGACGACCGCTCCGGGTGGCTCGACAACCACAACGGCAGGCGGGGGCGCGACGACCACCACCACTGCAGGCGACGCCACCACGACCACGGCCGGGGGCTGACGTGCGGGCCCTCGTGCTCGTCGGTGGCTTCGGCACGCGCCTACGCCCGCTGACGCATCACCGGCCTAAGCAGATACTGCCGATCGTCAACCGACCGATGATCGAGCACGTGGTCGGCCACCTCGTCGACCACGGCGTAGACGACGTGGTGCTGTCGCTCGGCTACCAGCCCGACGGCTTCCGAGACGCCTACCCCGGCGGGGGTTGCGCCGGCGCCTCGCTCCACTATGCGATCGAGCCGGAGCCGCTCGACACGGCGGGCGCCATCCGCTTTGCCGCCGTCGACGCCGGGATCGACGAGCGCTTCCTGGTGGTCAACGGGGACGTGCTCACGGACCTCGACGTCACCGCGTTCGTCGCCTTCCACAACGCCCGCGACGCCGAGGGCAGCATCGCTCTGCACCGGGTCGACGATCCGTCCCGCTACGGCGTCGTCCTCACCGATGCCCAGGGGCGGGTGTCCGCCTTCATCGAGAAGCCGCCCCGGGGCGAGGCGGCGAGCGACCTCATCAACGCCGGCACGTACGTGCTGGAGCCATCGGTCATCGACCGCATCCCGGCGGGGCGGCGCGTCTCGGTCGAGCGAGAGACGTTCCCGGCCATGGCCGCGGCCGGCAGCCTCTACGCCTGCGCCGACGACTGCTACTGGATCGACACCGGCACCCCCTGCGAGTACATCCAGGCGCAACTCGATCTCCTCGACGGGGTACGAGGAGCGCCGATCGACGGCGTCCACCCCGACGCCGAGGTCGCCACCGGCGCCGCGGTGAAGCGTTCGGTCGTCGGCGCCGGTGCCGTCGTCGCCCACGGGGCGCGGGTCGAGAACTCCGTGCTGTTGCCGAGAGTGCGAGTGTGCACGTCGGCCGTGGTCGAGGGATCGGTCGTGGGCGAGGGTGCGGTCGTGGCCGAGGGCGCTCAGGTCCTGGGCGGCAGCGTGGTGGGCGATGGCGAGGTCGTCGCCCCGGGCAGGCACGTCGATGGGGAACGGGTTCCTCTAACGGACGCGCGGGGGAGTGTGAAGGCGTGAAGACCCTCGTTACGGGCGGGGCCGGGTTCATCGGCTCGACGCTGGTCGACCGCCTGTTGGCAGAGGGACACCAGGTGGATGTGCTCGACGACCTGTCCTCCGGGTCTCTGGCCAACCTGGCCGACGCCCGGGCGGAGCGAGGCGACCGGACCAACCGGCTGACGTTCCACCAGATCGACGTTTGCGACCCCCAGATCGTCGATCTCATCGCCCGACGCGAGCCTGAGGTCGTCTTCCACTTGGCGGCCCAGATCGACGTGCGGGCATCCGTGGCGCGGCCGGCGCACGACGCCGAGGTCAACGTGATCGGCACCATCAACGTGCTCGAGGGGGCGCGTGTGGCCCGGGCGCGAAAGCTGGTGTTCGCATCGAGCGGGGGCACCATCTATGGCGAGCCGGCGCGCCGCGACCTGCCGTGCAAGGAGTCGCACCCCCTCAACCCGGGGTCCCCGTACGGCGTCTCCAAGCGCGTGGCCTTCGACTATCTCAACGTGTACCGCCAGCTCCATGGCCTCGAGTTCACGGCACTCGCGCTCGCCAACGTCTACGGGCCCCGGCAGGATCCCCACGGCGAGGCCGGGGTGGTCGCAATCTTCGCGGGTCGCCTCCTGGCCGACGAGGTGTGCACCATCTACGGGGACGGCAACCAGACGCGCGACTACGTCTACGTGGACGACGTGGTCGATGCTTTCGTACGGGCAGCGAGCCGTGGCGGAGGTCTGCTGCTGAACATCGGCACCGGGATCGAGACGTCGGTGAACCAGCTCTACGCGGCGATGGCCGCCGGCGCCGGTGTCGACCGTCCCGCCGCCTACACGCCGATGCGCACGGGCGAGCTCCTGCACTCGGCGCTCGATCCCGGCAGGGCCGCCATCCACCTTGGCTGGAGGCCATGGACCGACCTCGGCGAGGGCGTGGGCCGTACCCTGGAGTGGTTCAAGCAGCGCTGAGTTGCGGAGGCGATGGGTTCCGACATCCGGAGCCTGAGGCACTGGGTTCCGTAGCTGGAACCTATGACCTCGCCCGGCAGCCGGCGGAACCTATGGCCTCGCCTCGTCCGGCGTGCCGACACTCAGCGGAACAGGTCCTCGGTGGCGGGGCGGACGACCTCGGCCCGGACCTCGCCCCGCCCGAGCCACGACGGATCGACGCCCCGCACCACCGCGGCGCAGATGCCCGCAGCCTTGCCCATCACCAGCTCGGCCGCGGCCGACAGCTCGTCGACCACGCACACCTCCGTGACCTGCAGCTCGCGACCCCACGCGTCCGTCGTGCCCCGGAGGTCGATGACGGCGCGAATGCCGGCACAGCCGATGGCGACGTCGGTGAGGCCCCGGCGCCACGTGCGGCCGAACGTGTCGCTGATGATCACGGCGACCTCCACACCGAGGCGGCCCCGCAGGCCGTCGCGCAGCCGGCGGGCGGAGCGGTCGGGGTCCTCGGGCAGCAGCGCCGCCCAGCCGTCCTCGACGTTGGACAGGTCGACGCCGGCGTTGGCGCACACGAAGCCGTGGCGCGTCTCCGAGATGACCAACTCGCCGCGGCGACGCAGGACGCGCACCGATTCACCGTCGACGATCCTCGCCTTGCCGTCGGGATCGTTGGGATCGATGGGGACGAGCTGGGCCTCGGCCTTGGACACGACCTTCTGCGTCACCACCAGCACGTCGCCGTCGCGCAGGTCGTCGGCCGCGTGCGCCAGCAGGCGCGCCAGGTCGTCACCCGGGCGCACCTCGCCGATGCCCTCCACGGGCAGGATCTCGAGAACGCGGGCCATCTTCGTGCCCCTCACCTTCGCCTCTCCGGGATCAGCGACCGAGAACGACCTCGCACAGCGCCGCCGCGGCAGCCGGGTCCCGCATGATCGTGTCGGTCACGACGCAGCGCAAACCCGCAGCTCGGACGCCGTCCGCGAGCTCAGAGTCGGCCTCGTCGATCACCAGGGTGCCGACGAACGGTGCGTACAGCCGGGCGACCCCGACCACCGTGTCGTCGTGTCCCAGCTCCCGGAGCAGCCGGTCGGCGGGCCCCTTGAGCGCCCGGCCTCCGACCAGCGGCGACACGGCGACGACGTCGTCCCGGCGTGCGACGACGGCCTCCCGGATGCCGGGGACGGCCATCACCGGGCCGATGGAGACGATGGGATTGGATGGCGCGACCACCACGGTGTCGGCGCCCGCGATGGCGGCGAGGACGCCCGGGGCCGGGCGGGCCGCCTCCGCCCCCGCAAACCGGACGCGGGCGACCGGCACTGCATGCTGCAACCGCACGAAATAGTCCTGGAACGAGATCTCGTCCCCCGCCGCCGCCCCGACGGCGGGACCTGCCGCGTTCGTCTCGTCGCTGGCAAGGGTGATCATCGTCCGCAGCGGCTGCTCGGTCACCGGCACGATGTGCAGCCCGAGCCGCCAGGCGCGGGCGATCTCCGCCGTCACCGCCGCCAGGCCGGCGCCCTCCGCCAGCCGCTGGGTGCGATACAGGTGGGTGGCGAGGTCGCGATCCCCAAGGCGGAACCACGTCACGCCGCCGTAGCGCGACAGCGCCTCCATGACCTGCCACGACTCGTCGCGTAGACCCCAGCCGCGCTCGGGATCGATGGCGTCGGCGACGGTGTAGGTGACGGTGTCGATGTCGGGGCTGATGGCCAGCCCGTGCAGAACCATGTCGTCGCCGGTGTTGACGATCGCGGTGACGTCGTCCGGCGACACCACCTCGACCAGCCCGCGGAGCAACCGGGCGGCCCCGACGCCCCCCGACAGCACTGCGGCTCGGGGCACCGCGTTTCCCCAGGGGGCTCGCTGCATTGCGGACGCTCGCTCAGGCGATGCCCTTGAGCTTCCCCTCGAGCAGCGCGACGTCGGCGTCGACCATGAGGTTCACCAGTTCCTCGAACGTGGTCCTGGGCTCCCAACCGAGCACACGGCGCGCCTTGGAGGCGTCGCCCACCAGCACGTCGACCTCGGCCGGGCGGAAGAAGCGCTCATCGACCATCACATACTTCTCCCAGTCGAGCCCGACCCGATCGAACGCCAGCTCGCAGAGCTCCCGCACCGAGTGGGTCTCGCCCGTGGCGATCACGTAATCGTCGGGCGTGTCCTGCTGGAGCATGAGCCACATCGCCTCGACGTAGTCGCCGGCGTAGCCCCAGTCGCGCTTGGAGTCGAGGTTGCCCATGCGCAGCTCGGTGGCCAGGCCGAGCTTGATGCGGGCGGCGCCATGGGAGATCTTCCGGGTCGAGAACTCGAGTCCTCGGCGCGGGCCCTCGTGGTTGAACAGGATCCCGCTGGTCGCGTGGAGGTCGTAGGACTCCCTGTAGTTGACCGTGATCCAGTGCCCGTAGACTTTTGCGACCCCATACGGCGACCGCGGGTAGAACGGCGTCGACTCCCGCTGGGGCGTCTCCATCACTTTCCCGAACATCTCGCTCGACGACGCCTGGTAGAAGCGGATGTCGGGGTTGATGGTGCGGACGGCGTCGAGCATCCGGGTGACGCCGATGGCCGTGAATTCGCCGGTCAGCACGGGTTGCTGCCACGAGGTGGGCACGAACGACTGGGCCGCCAGGTTGTAGACCTCGTCGGGCTGGTGCTCCTTGAGGATGGTGAGGACCGACATCTGGTCGAGCAGGTCACCGTGGACGAACGTGATGCGATCCTGGAGGTGGCCGATCCGCTCCCAGTTGACCGTGCTGGTCCGCCGGACCATGCCCAGCACCTCGTAGCCCTTGTCCAACAGCAGCTCGGCCAGGTGGGAGCCGTCCTGACCGGTGATGCCGGTGACGAGCGCTCGCTTGGTCACGATGTGGTCTCCTAGGTGGGGTAGCCGGTCAGGTTGTCAGCCGCCCAGACGCGATCGCCAGTCGGCGAGCACGTCGGCAAGGGTCTGTTCGAGTGGGATCGTGGGGGACCAGCCGGTGGCGCGTGCGAGACGCGTGTTGTCGCCGACCAACACGGGAATGTCGACCGGGCGCTGCAGGGCCGGATCGCTCACCAGCCGCATCGGTCGGTTGGCCATCGCAAGCAGCAGGTCGGCGATCTCCCGGACGGAGACCGCCCGGCCCCGGCAGACGTTGTAGACCTCGCCCGGCTCGCCATGCTCGATCAGGAGGCGGTAGGCGCGGACGACGTCGCGGACGTCGGTCACGTCCCGCCTCGGTGCCGTGTTGCCGATGGGGATCTCGTCACCCCCGTCCCGCTCGTTGCGAGCGATGCGGGCCGCCAGCGACGGCGCCACGAAGCGGTCGGTCTGGCCCGGGCCGAGGTGATTGAAGGCGCGCACCCGTATCACCGGCAGTCGGTGCCCGAGCCAGGCTTGCTGGGCCAATGCGTCGGCGGCCACCTTGGAGGCGGCGTACGGGGAAACCGGCCTCAGGGGTTGCGCCTCGTCGATGGGCAACTCGTCCTCGGTCACCCGGCCGTACACGTCGGCGCTGCTGACGGCAAGGACCCGCTCCGCGCCCGCCTCGCGGCTGGCCCCGAGCACGTTGAGCGTGCCCACCGCGTTGGCCAGGAACGTCTCATGGGGCGTGTCCCAGCTGCCCCCGACATCGGCGGCACCGGCCAGGTGGTAGACGGCCGTCGGCTTGGCCGAGAGCACGGCGTCGGTGATCTCGGGCGCGTCGGTGATGTCGATGCCGTCGACGGCGCGCTCAAGCTGAATGACCTCGTCGCCGCGTTCCTCTAGGTGGCGGACGAGGTGGACGCCGACAAAGCCCCCGGCTCCGGTGACGAGCGCTCTCATTGCTTCCCGCCCTTGCTGCTCCGCAGCCGGCCGCTCGGGCTGCGACGCGGTGCTTGTCCGCTCCGACGGCCGCTCGGGCCGGGCTCGCTCTCTCGCCCTCCGGGACGCTCGCTCACGGGCGGTCATCGTAGGGGGTCGTCAACGCGTGCCCGCGACCCCGCGAACGTGCGCCGGTGTCAACGGCTTCACGTGGGTTCGACCGGCCCACGTGGTGCGGGCGGGAGGTCAACGGCGCCGCGTCGCCGTCAGCGCTCCGGCTTCTTCAAGGCGTTCTGGATGGCCCGCTTGAGCTGCTGCCGTTGCACCTGCAGGTGCTGGAAGCCGAGGATCCCCAGCCCGACCGCCGTGTACACCGTGTTCTCGACCCTCCTCGAGATCTCGTCGGTCGACGGCCGCGGCACTCGATAAAGGCTAGTGGACCCTCGCGGAAGTCATCGTGGCGTCTCGCCGGCCAGATCCGCCGCTGGACTGCGTCCTCGTCGTCGCCGCAGCCGCTGGCTGCGCCTTCCTCCTGCGTCCTTGCCAGCGACGAATCTGACTCGGCGATCCATCCACGGAACTTCCGCGAGCGCCCACTAGTGGACCCTCGCGGAGGTCATCGTGGCGGCGCGGGGGGTCCGCGGCTGCGAACGGGCGCTTCGGTACCCTCCGCCTCGTCGTGGAATCGGAGGAGCAACCGCTCGCCTGCCCGCCGGTTCTGGCGGTCGTGGTCACACACGGACTGCACGCCGACCGGTTCGAAGTCCTGCTGGGGGCGCTGGCCGAGCAGGACTACCCCGACCTGTCCGTGCTGGTCATCGACGTCACCGGGGTGAACGGCACCGCTGACCGGGTCGGTGCCGCGCTGCCCGCGGCCCGGGTGCTGCAGGTGCCCGGTCCCGAGGACTTCGCCACCGCCGCCAACCACGTCCTCGATCCTGACCGGCCGCAGGCCCGCCGGGCCGAGTTCTTCGTGTTCTGCCACGACGACGTCCTCCCGGACACAGGGGCCGTCAGCGCACTCGTCGGGGCCGCCATCGAGTGGGACGCCGACGTCGTCGGGCCCAAGTTCGTGGCCCAGGACGACCCCCGGCGCCTGCTGCACGTCGGCCTCGGCGTGGACCGGGTGGGCACGACGATGCCGCTGGTCGAACGCCGCGAGCTGGATCAGGGGCAACACGACGGCGTGCGTGAGGTGTTCGCGTTTCCCGCCGGGTTCACACTGGTGCACGCGGACCGGTTCGAAGCCATGGCCGGGTTCGACGAGGCGATCGGGTCGCCCAACGACGAGCTGGGCCTCTGCTGGCGCGCCCGCGCTGCCGGCTCGCGGGTGCTGGTGGCCACCGACGCCAGGGTCCGGCGCGACGGCCAGTCGTGGTCCGGTCCCCGGGACCAGGCCCGCTATCGCGTCCGGGCGCTGCTCTCCTGTTCGAGCCGTCTCGACCTGCTGCGGATCGTGCCCCAGGCGTTTGCGCTCAGCCTCGTCCAGGCCGTCGGCGGCCTGGTGACCGGCGGGCCCCGACGGGCTCGCATCGCACTCGGGGCGTGGGCGTGGAACCTGCTCCACCCGTGGTCGCTCTGGCGCGCCCGGCGGCAGGTCGGGCGTGTGCGCCAGGCCTCCGACCGTGAGCTCCACCGCATGCAGGTGCGGGGGCTCATCGGTCCCCGCTTGTGGCTCCGTCGCATGCGCCGCTACGGATCCTCCGCCGCTGCCACGATCGATCCCTCGGAGGGGTCGGCCAGGCCGCAACTCGCCACCGAGGCGGCCGCGCCGGTCGACGCCAGGGCGCCCTGGACGCCCGCCACCGCGCTCATCACCACCCTCCTCGCGGCCGTGGTGCTCTTCGGCAGCCGCCACCTCGTCACCCGGTTCGTGCCGGCCGTGGGTGAGTTCGTCGCCTTCCCGGGATCGGCCGGTGACCTCGTGCGTGCGTGGGCCAGCGGATATCGGCCGGTGGGGCTCGGGGCGGATGCCTCGGTGCCCACCGTTGCCGGCGTGGCCGGCGGGTTGGGGACCGTCCTGGGCGGGCATCTGGCCCTGGCCCGCACGCTGCTGGTCGTCGGGCTTGTGCCCGTGGGCGTGGTCGGGGCCTACCGGCTTCTCCGCCCCACCGGCTCGAAGCCCGCACAGGTGGCCGCCGCCGTCGCGTACGCGGCAGTGCCCCTGCCGTACGACGCCCTCGCCGCCGGACGCTGGTCGGTCGCCGCGGCCTACGCCGCCTCGCCATGGTTGCTGGGCCGGCTCGCGCAGTCGTCCCTCGTGGCGCCGTTCTCGTCCGAGGGACCGGTGCCCCCCGCGCCCCGGCCACTGTGGCAGCACGTGGTCGCGACGGGGGCGGTGACCGGCATGGCCGCCCTGCTCGTGCCCCAGGCGCCCGCCCTGGTGCTGCTGGTCGCGCTCGGGCTGGTGGCGGGCACGCTCCTCGCCTTTCAGCGGCGCGGCATCGGCCGCCTGGTGACGGTGTCGGTCGGGGCGGCGCTGGTGGGGACGCTGCTGCACCTACCGGCGCTGATCGACGTGATCCGGTCGCGGACGGCGGCTGGGGCCTGGATGGGCCTCGAACGGCCGGCGGGCGCGCTGACGGCCATCGACCTCCTGCGGTTCGACACCGGATCCGTGGGGATCGCCCCGCTGGGCTTCTGCCTGGCCGGGGCGGCCGCACTCCCGCTCGTGGTCGGACGCGACTGGAGGCTGGGGTGGGCCGTGCGGGCCTGGGCCCTGGCCCTGGCGTGCTGGGCGGTGCTGTGGGCGCAGCAGCAGGGACACCTCCACGTACGGCTTCCCGAGCCCGGCGTCGTGCTGGCGCCGGCCGCCGCGGCGGTGGCGTTTGCGGTCGCCCTCGGTGTGGCAGCGATCGAGCTGGACGTTCGCGGGCACTCCTGGCGCTTCGGCTTCCGCCGCATGGTCTCGGGGCTAGCGGTGCTGGCGCTGACGGCGGCGACCGCCCCGGTGGCCGTGGGGGCGATGGACGGCTGGTGGGACATGCCGCCGGGCCAGTTCGGCGACGTGCTGGCTAGCGTCGATGCCGCCGTGAGCGAGGAGCCGTCGCGGGTGCTGTGGGTGGGCGACCCCGCGGTGTTGCCCGGCGGCCAGGCGTGGGAGCTGGACGACGGCCTCGCCTACACGGCCGTGGACGCGTCCGCGCCCGGCGTCGCCGACCTGTGGCCGGCGACCGGCCTGGGGTCGAGCGGCCGCCTGGGCGAGGCGCTGCGACTGGCCGCCGGCGGCCAGACCACGAAGCTGGGGCGGGTGCTGGCGCCGATGGGCGTCCAGTACGTGGCGGTTCCCCGAGCGTTGGCGCCGGCGAGCGCCGTCGAGCGGACCGAGGCCGGAGCGGCCGGGCCGGGACCGGCTCCCCTCGCATCGGCCGGCGCGGTCGATGGGCTGATCGAGGCACTCGACGGGCAGCTCGACCTCGAACAGGTGGCAGTCGACGACGCGCTGGCCGTCTATCGCAACGTCGTGTTCGCGCCGATCCGGGCGACCGGCGTCGACCCGGCCGCCCTCGAGGAGACGGCGGTGGCGGCGATGCAGCACGTCGACGTGTCGATGGCATCGCCCGCGCTGGTGGCGTCGGATGGCGACGGGCGCAGTTCCCGCGGCCCCCTCGAGGCCGGGGCGACGCTCGTGCAGGCGTCGTCGGCGTCGGATCGGTGGGTCCTCGAGGTGGACGGCCGCCGGGCCGACCGCACCGACGCGTACGGCTGGGCCGACGCGTTCACGGTCCCCCAGGACGTGGGCGGCGGCGACGCCGTGCTCGAGCACCACACACCGCCGACCCACTACGCGCTGCTGGCGCTGCAGGGTGCGTTGTGGCTATTGGTCCTGGCCGTGGCGGTGCGGATGCGCTTCGGGTCCGAGGCGCCGTCACCGGCCCGGCCATCCCGGCCGGACGGGGCTGCCGTACCTCGAGACGACGGCACGGCAGACGGCGAGCCTGCGCAGCACGAGCCCGCCGCCGACGACGAGCCGTCCCGCAAAGGCGAGCCGGTGCCGGCGGGGGCCGGGGCCCCGACGTGAAGCGACCGCTCCTGCGGCGCCGGTCGCCGCGCCTTCCCTTCATCGTGCTGCTGCTGGCGGCCATCGGCGCGGCGATCTGGCAAGTGCGGACCGACGACGATCGGGGTACGGCGACCGCGGGCGCAGTCGACGGCGTCTCGGGCCCGGCGTCGGGGATGCCGGCCGCGGCCGACGCCGGCGCCCTGGCATCGACGTGGTACTGCGCCGCGGGCACCGGGGACGCCGGCGGAATGGCCGATCAATCCGTCACCGTCTTCAATCCCGGCGACAGGAGCGTCGGGGTGGCCGTCACCGTGTACGGGGGCGTGCTGGCGTCGTCGTCGCCCACGACCGCCGAGGTGGCCCAGGCACCGCCGGCGGCGCCGCCGCCGGGAGCGCGGGGTTTCGTGCTGGCGGGCCGCGACCGGGTAGAGCTGCGGCTGGGTGACCTCGTGCCGGCGCCGCTGGTCGCGGCATTGGTCGAGGCGTCCGGCGGTCCGGTGGTGGTCGAGCACCGCGTCACCGGTCCGCACGGCGTGGACGTGGGCCCCTGCGCGTCGGCCACCGCCCCGGTGTGGCACCTGGCGTCCGGGGCCACCACCCGCGACGCCCGCGAGGTGGTGGTGCTGTTCAACCCGTTCCCCACCGACGCCATCGTCGACATCACCTTCGAAACGGATGCCGGATCGCGGGAGCCGGTGCGCTTCCAGGGGTTCCCGGTGACTGCGGGCACCGTGGTGGGGGTCGACATCGGCGACGACGTCGCCCGGGAGGCCCAGGTGTCGGCCACCCTGCGCACGCGCGCCGGGCGGGTTGTGGCCGAACGCCTGCAGGAGTTCGACGGGAGCCTGGGCCCCGAGGGCCTCGCGGTGGCCCTGGGCGTGCCGGAAGCGTCGACGGCCTGGGCGTTCCCCGACGGAGTGGTCGACGACAGCCGCACGGAACGCATCGTCGTGTACAACCCGGGCGATGAGCGCGCGGAGGTCGAGGTGCAGGTGATACCCACGAGCGACGAGCCGGCGCCGCAACCGTTCCGCCTGAGCATCCGAGCCGGAACCTTCGCCGCCGTCGACTACGGCGCCGAGGACCGGGTCGTCCCCGGCGTGGAGCACGCCACCCTTGTGCGCTCCACCAACGGCGTGCCGGTCGTGGCAGAGCGGGTCATGACCGGCGCCGGGGAGCCGGCCGGCGCCCGCGCGGCCGGAGACGTTGCGGCCGGTCCCGGTGCGGTCGTGGCGGCCACGCGATGGGCGTTCCCGTCGTCGACCCGGGGCAAGGAGGCCGGATTGCGGTTCGTGGTGTTCAACCCCGACCCGGAGCGGTCGGTGCCGGTGACGCTCCTGGCCGCCTCCGACGGCCAGGAGGACCCGGTGGGCGGTGGGCGGGCCACCGCCGTGGCGCCCCGTGGGCGCATCGCCCTCGACGCCGACGTCGACTGGCCGTCGTGGGTGGTCGAGGCGGATGCGCCGGTGGTGGTCGAGCGGGTGCTGGTGGGGGAGGGCGGCCTCGCCCTGGCGGCGGGTGTGGGGATTCCCAGCGTCGATGGTTCCGCACCGCTCGGTCGCCCGGAGGAAGCTGAGTAGTTCGCCGTCGCCTGCTCCAGGGCAGGTCCGGTCGAACTGCCGATCGGCGGCCAACGGCTCGATCGAAGCGGGCTTTGCCGCCGGACGTCCGCGTTCCGCGGTGTCGGGGACGAGGGGTGACGGCAAAGTCCTGGCGGGCGCGGACGAACGCCGGGTTTACTGGCGCGAGGGCAGGAGGTTCATCGGTGACTGGATTGCCCTCCGGGATGGTGACGTTCCTGTTCACCGATCTCGAAGGGTCGACGGGCATGTGGGAGAAGCATCCCCACGACATGCGGGCCGCTTCGGCGCGCCATGACGCGATCCTGCGAGCCGCGGTCGAGGCGCATCGTGGACACGTGGTCAAGTCGACGGGTGACGGTGTCCACGCAGTGTTCGCCGCCGCCCCCGATGCGGTCGCGGCGGCGTCCGATGCTGTGCAAGCGTTCAACTCGGAAATGTGGGGCTCCACGGGCCCGCTTCGCATCCGTATCGGGATCCACACCGGCGAAACCGACGAACGGGACGGTGACTACTTCGGCCTTGCGCTGAGCCGCGCGAGTCGGCTCATGGCGGCAGCACACGGCGGGCAGGTCGTCATGTCGCACGTGAGCGCCGATCTCGTGCGCGATGCGCTTCCCGACGAGCTGGAGCTTATGGATCTCGGCGAGCATCGCTTACGCGGCCTCGAAGAGCCCGAGCACGTCTACGAACTGGCGATGTCAGGGCTCGCCTCGCAGTTCCCCCCGCTTCGATCGCTCGATGCGTTCCCCGGCGCCCTGGCGTTGCCCGCACCGGCGTTCGCACCGGGCGACGAAGGACTCGCAGGTCGGCGCGACGAGCTCGAACGGCTGGAGCGGGCGTGGCAACGAGCAGTCGGCGGGACCAGACAGCTCGCACTCGTGGCTGGCGAGCCCGGCATCGGCAAGACGCGTCTCGCCGGGGCCCTTGCGCACCGGGTGCACGGGCAGGGTGGCGTCGTGCTCTACGGGCGTTGTGACGAAGAGGTGATCGTTCCGTACCAACCCTTCGTCGAGGCACTGCGGCCATGCGTTTCCATGTACGCGGCATCGACACTGCACGAGAGCCTGTACGGCTTGGAGCACGACCTTGCGCGCGTGTTCCCCGAACTGTCGAGTCGCATCCCGGCCGCCCCAGCACCGATGTCGGGCGACCCTGTTGCCGACCGCTATCGCTTCTTCGAAGCGCTTACGGCGCTCCTCACGGGAATCACGGCAACCCGCGGCACGGTTCTCGTCCTCGACGACCTGCACTGGGCCGACAAGCCCTCACTGCTCCTACTTCGGCACCTCATTCGCTCCACCTCACCCGTCTCCCTTCTGATCGTCGCCTGCTACCGCGACGTCGATCTGCGCCGTGACGATCAGCTGGCGGACCTGCTGGCCGACATGCGCCGGGAGCCATTCGTGACCAGGGTGACGCTCACGGGGCTCTCGGCGGAGGACAGCGGGGAGCTTCTCACGGGGTTGACCGAGCGCGAGGTCGGCCCATCCCTGGCTGCCGCGCTGCACCGGGAGACGGACGGGAACCCCTTCTTCGTCGAGGAGCTACTGCGCCATCTCGTGGAGACCGACGCCCTGCCGCTCGTCAACGGCGGCGAGGTCCCCGGGGCAGTGTTCGGCACGATGGACCTGCCGGAAAGCGTGCGCGAGGTGATCGCGCAGCGGCTCCGCAGACTCCCGGCAACCGTGAATGACCTCTTGACCCTTGCGGCGGTGGTCGGTCGCGAGTTCGACACCGATGTGCTCAGAAGGGCATCGGGCGCGCCGACCGAGAGCATCCTCGAGTCGCTCGATCGTGCGACCGACGCCGGGCTCGTGTGTGAGGAACCCGCACAGATGGGCCGGTACGCGTTCTCGCACGCGATCATCCGTCAAACCCTGACCACTGCTCTGGGCACCGCCGCGCGCGCTCAGCTCCACGCGCGGGTGGGCGCCGCGTTGGAGCAGACCCTGAGGTCAGGGGCCCACGCCGCCGAGCTCGCGCTGCACTTTGCTCGCGCGGTGCCACTGCTCGGTGCCGACAAGGCGATCACGTACGCCACGCAGGCGGGCCACAACGCGGTGTCCGACCTCGCCTTCGAAGACGCGGTCACCCACTTCGAACGCGCGCTCGAGCTACTTGAACAGTCCGAACGGGGCGAGCCACGCCGGCGCGTGGAACTGCTCACCGATCTCGCCAGTGCCCTCGTCTACGTTGACGAACGGGCAGGGGTGGAGACCGGATTGCGGGCCGTCGATGCAGCCCGCAGGGATGGGTCACCCACGCAGTTCGGACGGGCCGTCGGTGTGGTTGTCGAGCCCGTATACGGCGTCCTGGCGTTTCCCGCCAGGATCACCAACCTCTTCGACGAAGCCCGTTCGGTGCTCGGCGACGGCGATCCCGCGCCTCGGGCGCGGTTGCTGGCGTTCGAGGCCTTCAAGTACGCGACCCACACGCTCCACGGCCGGGAGAGCCGGGTGCTCGCCGAAGCGGCCGTCGCGCTCGCACGCCGGAGCGACGATGCCGTGACACTCGCGGACGCGCTCTACGCACTCGCCGTGAGCCTCGAAGGCACGCCCGACGGCACCCGCCGGATGGCCCTCGGCGAGGAGCTCGTCGACCTCGGCCGCAGCGCGGGTGCGCGGGC
Organism: uncultured bacterium; assembly: GCA_963756425.1. Lineage (GTDB taxonomy): Bacteria > Actinomycetota > Acidimicrobiia > Acidimicrobiales > VFJN01 > DASQUK01. Next base: position 210,575 of record CAVWNW010000004.1, read on the forward strand.
GACGGCGTTCGGGCTTCGAGTCCTCGCCGGAGTGCACCTCGAACGGGGCGATGCCACGGCTCTCAGCTCGACGATCGACCAGCTCGGACGCGTCGGCGCTGAGCAGCGGTGGGTGCCGGCGCACGTGTACACCGCGCAATATCGGGTCACCCAGGCGTTGCTCGAGGGGAACTTCGACGAAGTCCGCTCCCAAGGAGCGGCGCTGCACCTGTACGCCCGCGCGTACCACGGCGCATCAGGCATGCACTTCATGCAGTCCATGTATCTCGCACGCGAACAGGGTGACCTCCGCGGACAGAGCTTGGCCGTACGGATCGCCGATGATCCGGCGTACGACCTGTACACGTGGGCCACGTCGGCGCTGGCGCAACTGGACGCGGGGGATGAGGCGGCTGCCCGCCGCACGTTGGATCGCGTGGTCGCCGAGGGCCTTCGCCGACGCGAGACGGAGACCGGGTTCGGCTCGGCGCTCGGGATGCTCGCCGAGGTGACAGCGAGTGTCGGCACGCCGGCCCATGCGGCGGCGTTGCATGACCCGCTCACGCCGTTCGCCGGGCAGCTCCTCGCCGTCGTGGTCGGTCTTGCTTGTCTCGGCGCCGCGGACCGCTACCTAGGGATGCTCAGCACGGTGCTGGGGCGATGGGACGAAGCCGCCGTGCATTTCGAGCGGGCGTTGGCGATCGAGGAGCGCGCACGCGGTCATGCGCTTCTGCCGCGCACTCGCTATTGGCAGGCTCGCCTCCTCCGTGCGCGTGGTCAGGCGGACGACGAGCGCGCCGCCGCCCGGATCCTCGCCACGGTCATCGCCGACACCTCGAGGCTGGGCATGTTGGGCCTGCGCGCGGAGGCCGAGGCTTTGCGCGCCCGATGACGGGCGGTGTCAGTACAGGTCGCCGCCGGGCCACCCACCCTCGCCACTCGACTGAACCTTCACTATCGAGTCGCCGAGGGGCTTCCGGGGCAGGTCAGGAAGCACAGCTGGATCGTCCACGCGAACCACCCAACTCCTCGACAGCGCCCTTGTGGAGCCGTACTTGCGATCCTGCTGGCGAGGAACAAAGAAGAACAGCAGGACGGATCGGTGTCCCTCGCAGATGTGCAGCTCGAAGTCGGTACCGGTCGCGGTGACCCAGAACGTCTCGATCGGCTGCCCTTTTGGATCGCGAGTTGCATCGCCTCCGTGAAGCCAGCCCTGACAATCTGGTCGAACGTGCCGGTATCCATCCTGTCGCTGAACTCAGCGAAATCCGTCGCCGAGTTCGGCGGCAGGTCACCCGAGCCCTCCAGGGCTTGCGCACGGGCGACCAGCGACGAGGCGCCAGCCAGGCGGCCGAGCGCCTGCCGTACGAGGACCGCGCTCTCGAGAGCGCGGTCGAGGTATTCAGCGTTCGTGGTCTTGTACACAGCTCGTTGAGACATGTGATGCCTCCCATCCGCCGTTGGCCGTGTTGGTGGTGACGCTAGGGCAGCCTCTGATCGTGTACTAGGGCCGGAGCGTTACAGAATCCCCACCTGGGGAATAGCCACCGCCACCGGTGGGGCGCGACCATCGGGGCGTGGAACGGGTGCTGCTGGTCGTGGTGCTGGCGGCCGCGGCCGTGGCGGTGGCGCTCGTGATCGAGCGGCGGCGTCGCCCGGCGGCACCCACCAACGTGCGTCACACGCTGCCCGAGCGGCTCGACCGCCGTGACTTCGAGCGCCCGGAGGCACAGTGGCTGGTGGCGGTGTTCACGTCGGCCACGTGCCACACCTGCCGGGGCGTGTGGGACAAGGCCCGGCCGCTCGCAAGCGATGCGGTGGCGGTCCAGGACGTCGAGGTCGCCGCCGCCCCCGAGGTCCACCGCAAGTACGCCATCGAGGCCGTCCCGGCGGTGGTGGTCGCCGACGGATCAGGCGTGGTGCGGGCCGGCTTCCTGGGCCCGGTGACCGCCACCGACCTGTGGGCCACGGTGGCCGAGGTGCGAGCCCCGGGCACGTTGCCCGCCGAGAGCTGCGACCACGGCATCGCGCCGGCGGCCGAGGCCGACCCCGCCGCCTGACCAGTGCCCTGCGCTACCGGCCGCTCAGGTCTGCGGGGCGGGCGGCGGCGGGTAGGGCGGACGCGACCCGGCGAGGGCATCGCCGGGTCCGGGTGCGCCGCTGGGTGCCCGCGCCGGAGCGTCCGGACCCCGGTCGGGTCCGATTTCGATGCCCTCCTCGCGGCCGGGCACCGGCGGGGCCGGCGGCGGCTCGCCGCCGTTGGCGGCCACCCTGATGAGCCGGGTCACCTCCGCGCCGTCGATCGTCTCGTGCTCCAGCAGCGCCCGGGCCACCAGGTCGAGGCCCTTGCGGTGCTGGCGCAGCTTCTCGCGGCAGCGCTCCTCCTGCACCCGGAGGATGCGCTCGGTCTCTTCGTCGATCACCCGGGCGGTCTCGTCGGAGTAGTCGCGGGTGTGGATCAGGTCCTCGCCCAGGAACACCTGGCCCGACGAACCCCAGGCCATCGGCCCCACCCGGGTCGACATGCCCCACTCGCTCACCATCTTCCGAGCCAGCTCGGTCGACCCGACGAGGTCGTTGTTGGCGCCGGTGGAGATGACCCCGAACACGAGCTCCTCGGCGACCCGGCCACCCATCCGCACCACCAGGCTGTCCTCGATGTAGTCCTGCCGGTAGAGGTGGCGCTCGTCGACCGGTAGCTGCTGGGTCACGCCCAAGGCCATGCCGATGGGCAGGATGGTCACCTTGTGCACGGGGTCGGCGTTGGGCAACACCGCGGCACACACGGCATGGCCGGCCTCGTGGTATGCGATGACCTCCTTCTCCGCATCGGACAGCGCCATGGAGTCGCGGCGCTGGCCCATGAGGACCCGGTCGCGCGCCTGCTCGAAGTCGGAGTTCCTGATCTCGTCGGACCCGTCGCGCACCGCGAACAGGGCCGCCTCGTTGACGAGGTTGGCCAGGTCCGCACCGCTCATCCCGGGCGTGCCCCGCGCCACGACGTCGAGGTCGATGTCGGCGGCCAGGCGCTTCGACTTGCAGTGGACCTCGAGGATGGCACGCCGCTCGTCGATCTCCGGCAGGGGCACGACGACCTGGCGGTCGAACCGGCCGGGGCGGAGCAGGGCGGGATCGAGGATGTCGGGCCGGTTGGTGGCGGCCATCATCACGATGCCCTCGGTGGCCTCGAAGCCGTCCATCTCCGACAGCATCTGGTTGAGGGTCTGCTCGCGCTCGTCGTGCCCGCCGCCGAGCCCGGCGCCCCGCTTGCGGCCGATGGAGTCGATCTCGTCGACGAAGATGATGGCCCGGCCCAGCTTGCGGGCGTTCTGGAACAGGTCCCGCACCCGGCTGGCGCCGACCCCGACGAACATCTCCATGAAGTCGGAGCCGGTGACCGACAGGAACGGTACCCCGGCTTCACCGGCCACCGCCCGGGCGATGAGGGTCTTGCCGGTGCCCGGCGGGCCCACGAGCAGCACGCCCTTGGGGATGCGGGCACCGATCTCGGCGAAGCGCTCCGGGTGGCGCAGGAAGTCGACGACCTCACGGATCTCCTGCTTGACACCCTCGTACCCGGCGACGTCGGCGAACGTGGTGCCGGGCCGCTCGGTGTTGTACGTCTTGGCCCGGCTCCGGCCGATGGACATGATCCCGCCCATCTGGCTCGCGGCGCGCCGCTGCATCAGCCAGAAGATGCCGACGAACAGGGCGATCGGGATGAGCAGCGGCAACAGCGCCGTGAACCACGAGCCGCCGGGCGTGTCGAACTTCACCTGGACGTCGTGCTCGCGGAACAGCGCCCGGTCGTCCTCGCTGGGCTCGAGGGGCCCGTTGCTCTCGAACTCGGTGCCGTTCTTCAGCTTGCCGGTGATCGAACCGTCGTTGTTGTCCCAGGTGATGTCCTGGACCTTGTCCTGCTGCACCTGGGTGAGCAGGTCGGAGTAGTCGGTCTCCTGGCGATTCGTGCGGTTCATGAAGGTCGGCAGCACCAGCACGGCGAGGACCACTCCGGCCAGCACCCAGATCGACCAGCGTGGCAGCGACTCCCGGCCTCCCGAACCCGGGCCGCGCGACGACCGACCCGGCGAGGGCGGCGGCGGGGGAGGGGGAGGCGACTCCTGACTCATGAGACTTCAGGATACGGGTGGGGGACGGCAGTGGGGCCATCACGACGTTCTGAACCGCGTTCCGGACACAGCGGTGTGGCTGTGCTCAGCACGGCCACGACCGGTTCGTCTGGCCAGTCGGGGTGACCGCTAGCTTGTGGCGCCATGAGCGAGCGTCCCGGGAGGGCGAGAGAGCGAGCGGGGCCCGAGCGGCCCGCTGCGCAGCAGCTGGAGCGGGAAACGTCGAGCGAGCGTCCCGGGAGGGCGAGAGAGCGAGCGGGGCCCGAGCGGCCCGCTGCGCAGCAGCTGGAGCGGGAAACGTCGAGCGAGCGTCCCGGGAGGGCGAGAGAGCGAGCGGGGCCCGAGCGGCCCGCTGCGCAGCAGCTGGAGCGGGAAACGTCGAGCGAGCGTCCCGCGAGGGCGAGAGAGCGAGCGGGGCGACCTTGAATCGAGCCTGCGCTCGGCCGGGGTGTGGCGAGAAGGCCGCGGCGACCTTCACCTACGACTACCGGGCGCGGACCACCTGGCTGGACCGTCTGGCGAGCGAGGCGCATCCCATGTCGTACGACCTGTGCAAGGTCCACGCGGACGCACTGTCGGTGCCGCGTGGCTGGCGCCTCGAGGATCGCCGCGACCCGACGCCGTATGGCGCGTCGCTCACACACTGACCGCGCGATGGCGGGCTCCCGGCGGCGCCGTAGCCTGTTCCGGTGCCCGAGCCCGAGCCGACCGTGACCGTGCCCGAACGGAGCACCGACGTTCGCTGGGGCCTGGGCGACGCCGCGCTGGGCTGGGTGCTCGCCCAGATCGGGGGGGCGATCGCGGTCGTGATCGTGTTGGCCGTCAACGACGGCACGACCGACCTCGAGGACCTCTCGCTCGGCTGGGTGGCGGTGGCCCAGCTCGGCCTGTGGTTCGGGATGCTGGGTGTGCCCCTGGTGGCGTCGAAGCTCAAGGGTCACGGCCCGGTGCGGGACTACGGCCTCCGCTCGGAGGGGTGGGATGCCCCGCTGGGCTTCGCCGCCGGGATCGTGACGCAACTGCTCCTGATCCCCCTGCTCTACGGGCCCATCTTCTGGCTCACCGATCTCGACTCCAGCGACCTCGAGGACCCGGCCCGAGGGCTCACGGACCGCGCCACCGATTCCCTCGGGATCGCCCTGCTCATCCTCATCGTGGGCATCGGCGCACCCATCGTCGAGGAGATCTTCTACCGCGGCCTGCTGCAGCGATCCCTGGAGCGGCGCTTCGGTGTCTGGCCCGGCATTCTGGGTTCTGCCCTGCTCTTCGGGGTATCCCACTTCCAGCTGCTGCAGCTTCCGGCCCTGGTGTTGTTCGGTGTTGTGCTCGGGCTGCTCGCCCAGCGGACGGGCCGCCTGGCGGCGCCGATCGCTGCTCACATCGTGTTCAACATGACCACCGTGCTGTTCTTGGTCGGGAGCTGACGTGCGCGTCGACCCCAATGCCGACCACATCGAGCTCGCCGACGTGACGGACACGACCGCGGTCGGGGTCGACGCCGGACTGGTGGAGGGTCGCGAGGGCGTCGGCGGGCGCGGCGACGAGGAGCGCGACCGCGCACGCGAGGACTACGACGAGGACGCGGAGGCCCGGCGGCGGCTGATGATCCGGTGGGGCGTCGACCTGGTCGTCCTGGCGGCGTGCGTGGTGTTCATCGTCCTGCAGCTGCAGCCCGGCCTGCTGATCCGGAACACGACGCCCGCAGGTGGCGACATGGGTGCCCACGTCTGGGCGCCGGCCTACCTGCGGGACCACCTGCTGCCCGACCTGCAGCTCACCGGATGGACGCCCGACTGGTACGCGGGCTTCCCCGCGTTCCAGTTCTACATGGTGGTGCCGTCGCTGCTGATCGTCGCGCTCGACGCGGGGATCCACGGGGCGGCCGCCTGGCTGCCGGCCCTCGCTGGGGTCGCCTTCGTCGCAGTGGCGGTGTGGCAACGCCATGCCCCCCGGCGGCGCAACCTCGCCATCGTCATGGCGGTGCTGGCCTTCGCGCTGGTGGGACTGCCGTACGGGGTCGCCTTCAAGCTCGTGACCGTCAGCGGGGTGGTCACGCTTCCATTGGCCGTGTACGCCTTCGGTCGCCTGGCCGGCGCGCGGTTCCCGACCCCGGCGGTGATGGCGGTGGCGACGCTGCCCTTCCTCTTCTACCGGGGCTTCACGATCTACGGCGGCAACGTCGCCTCGACCCTGGCCGGCGAGTTCGCCTTCTCGATGTCGCTGACCCTCGGGATCCTCTATATGGGCGTGATGCTCCGCGGGCTCCGCACCGGCGAGCACCGGGCCCTCGCTGCGGTCCTGCTGGCGCTCACCGGCCTCTGCCACCTCATCCCGGGGTTCTGGGTGCTGGTGGCCACCGCGGTCGCAGTCCTGGTGCGCTTCCGGCGCTCCACGGCCCCCCTCGCGCCCGGACTGTGGCTGATCGGCGGGGGTGCCGTCGTCGCGCTCGTCGGCCTGGCGCTCGGGGCCCCCGCCGAGACGGGCCCGCTGCTCATCGCCGGCCTCGGAGCGCTGGTTGCGCTCGCCGGGCTCTGGCTGCTGTCGGAGAGCGTGCGCTGGCTGGCGCCGACGCTGGTGGTCGGCGGGCTCCTGTCGGCGTTCTGGGTGGGGCCCTTCTACCTCCGGCGCGCCTACCTCAACGACATGGGCTGGGAGAAGCTCCCCTACGCCGACCCGGAGCTCTCGCGCTTCCGGGAGTGGTTGCAGCACCTGTTCCCCTACCGCACGCCCGACGTCGACCTCCGCTGGGTGTTCGCCCTGGCCCTCGTCGGCGCGGTGCTGAGCCTGGCGTTGCGACTGCGGGTCGGCATCTTCCTGGTGATCCTCACCCTGGCCGTGGGTGTGGCATTCGTCGCGATCCCCGAGGGCCGGCTCTGGAACGGACGCCTGCTGCCCTTCTACTACTTGACCGCCATGCTGCTGGCGGCCGTCGCCGTCGCGGAGACGCTGCGAATCGTGATGCAGCTGGTGCGGGGCTACCGGCGGGAACCCCCCGGAGCAGGGGCGCTCACCGCGCTCGGGTCGTTGGCCGTGGTCCTGGTCGTCGTGGGCCTCCCGCTGGGGGCGTTGCCCTTCAGCGACCGCGTGGTCGCCAGTGACGGGGTGACGACCGCCGGCTATCGCTGGCCGAGCTTCAGTCCCTGGAAGACGGCGGGCACGCCCGAGAGCTTCGTCACGTCCTGGGCCAAGTGGAACTACACGGGCTACGAGCTGAAGGACTCGTACCGGGAGTACTACGACGTGGTCCGCACCATGCAGCAGGTGGGGCAGGACGAGGGCTGCGGCCGTGCCTTCTGGGAGTACGAGCGGGAGCTCGATCGCTACGGCACACCCATGGCGCTCATGCTGCTGCCGCACTGGACCGACGGCTGCATCGGCTCGATGGAGGGCCTCTACTTCGAAGCCTCGGCGACGACGCCGTACCACTTCCTGGTGCAGACCGAGCTGTCGACCGCCCCGAGCGCCGCCCAGCGCGACCTGCCGTACGGCGGCTTCGACATCACCAAGGGCGTCGACCACCTGCAGATGATGGGCGTGCGCTACTACATGGCCACCTCCGAGAACGCCATCAGCCAGGCGAGGTCGAGCCCCGAGCTCACCGAGATCGCGGAATCCGGGCCATGGGCCATCTTCGAGGTGGCCGACAGCGAGGTGATCCAGCCCCTCGCCAACCAGCCGGCCGTGGTCACCGGCGTCGACGACACCCAGCAGGAATGGATGGAGGAGCCCCGCGACGGGTCGGGCCGCTTCTACGGGCCGGCGATCCAGTGGTTCACCGACCCCACTTGGTGGGACGTCCCGCTGGTGCGGAGCGGCCCCGACGACTGGCAGCGGGTGGCGGTGGGCGAGCACCCGGAGGCCCGGCCGCTCGACCCGGTGGAGGTGTCGAACCCGGTCATCGACGACGAGAGCATCTCGTTCGACGTCGATCGGGTGGGTGAGCCGGTCCTCGTGAAGATGTCGTACTTCCCCAACTGGAGGGCGTCGGGTGCCGAAGGTCCCTACCGTGTGGCGCCCAACTTCATGGTCGTCATCCCGACCGACACCCACGTCGAGCTGACCTACGGGCGCACCGGCGTCGAGTGGCTGTCGTACGCCCTGACCCTCCTGGGCGTCGTGGGTCTGGTGTTGCTGGTACGAGCCGGCGCTTACCGGTTCGACTCACCGAAGCGCGAGCCGGAGCCAGAATCGGGGTCGTGACCGCGAGGATCCGGCGCTTCATCCTGGTGGCGCTGGTGCCAACCCTGGTGGACGTCGGGTTGCTGGTGCTGTTCCGGCAGGCGCTGGGCTGGATCCTGGTCGTGGCCGACCTGGCGGCCATCGCCGTGGCGAGCGCCCTGTCGTACGTGCTGCACCGGGTCGTCACCTTCCGGAGTGACCCCTACGTCCGCTGGGTCGAGGTCCCGGCCGCATTCGTCGGTGTTGCGGCCCTCGCCGCCCTCGTCGACGTCGGGGTGCTGCGTGCACTGTTCGCCGGCACCGGCTTCTCGTCGACGGCGGCGCTGATCGAGGCCAAGGTCGTGGCATTGGTGGTCGCCGGGGCCGTACGGCTCGTCGGATACCGCTCGGTCCTGGTCGCCGAGCTGACCTCCGTGCGGCGGACACGGTGGCCCCGGCCCGAGCCGCCCGGCGACCTCCGCCTCAGCGTGGTAGTGCCCGCGTACAACGAGGCCGATCGCATCGGGGAGACGGTCCGCCGGCTGAACGAGGCACTCGACGACATCCGGGAGTCGGGGGGATACGAGGTGATCGTGGTCGACGACGGGTCGTCGGATGCCACCGCCGATGCCGCACTGGCGGCCCGCGCCGACCAGGTCGTGGTCCAGCCCCACAACCGCGGCAAGGGCTCGGCGGTGCGCACCGGCGTGTTGGCCGCCCGGGGCCGGACCATCGCCTTCACGGACGCCGACCTGGCGTATGCCCCCGATCAGCTCCGTCGCGTTCTCGCCGCCGTCGAGGACGGTTGGGACGTGGCCATCGGGGACCGGCGGCATCCCGACAGTCGCATCCTGGCACCACCCTCGCCGTTGCGGGCGCTGGGGAGCCGGGTCATCAATTGGCTCGGCTACGTGGTGCTGCTCGGCAGCTACCGCGACACCCAGAGCGGGCTCAAGGCATTCCGCTCAGACGTGGCCAGCTTCTTGTTCCACCGCGTCCGGGTCGACGGGTTCGCCTTCGACATCGAGGTGTTGCACCTCGTCGAGCGCCACCAGCTGTCCCTGGTGGAGGTCCCGGTGGAGGTCGTCAACACTCGTCGGTCGACGGTGCGCGAGGGCCGCGACGCCGCTCGCCTCCTGGCGGACCTGGCCCGGATCCGCCGCTGGTCGGCCGAGGGGGAATACGAGTCGCACGGCGAGGAACCGCCGACGCTCGAGGCACCGCTGGGGGAGCCCAGCCCCGCCATCACGTCCGACTAGCGCCTCCGCAAGCGCTGCCTGACAAAGCACTAGCGCCTCGCCAGGCAACGTTTGCGACGGGTCACGCCGGCCAGATTCGCCGCTGGCTGCGTCCTCGTCCTCGACGTAGCTACGGCTATGCCTTCGTCCTGCGTCCTTGCCATCGACGAATCCGCCTCGCCGTGACCCGCCGAACGTCACCTGACGAGGCACTAGCTTGGCTCACCGCATGGCCGATCTGGACAGCATCTTCAAGGCGTACGACGTCCGGGGCGTCGTCCCCGACCAGATCGACGCGGCACTCTGCGAACAGATCGGCGCCGCGTTCGGCAGGTTCGTGCTCGAGCATGCCGATGGCCCCGCGCCGAGCCGGGTCCTCGTGGCCCGGGACATGCGGACGAGTGGCGTCGAGCTGGCGGGGGCGTTCGCCGAAGGCGTGCAGCATCAGGGACTCGACGTGGTCGACCTGGGGCTGGCGTCGACCGATCTCGTGTACTTCGCCGCCGGGTCGCGCGATGCCCCCGCGGCGATGTTCACCGCGTCGCACAACCCCGCCCAGTACAACGGCATCAAACTGTGCCTCGCGGGCGCCCGGCCGATCGGCCAGGACACCGGACTGACCGAGATCAAGCGGCTGGTGGCCTCCGGGGTGGCGGCGGCGCCGACCGAGCCGGGGCGCATCGAGGCGCTCGACCTCCTGGACGACTTCGCCCGGCACGTGCGGTCGTTCGTCGACGTCAGCGTGCTGCGCCCCCTGAAGGTCGTGGCCGACACCGCCAACGGGATGGGTGGGCTCGTCGTCCCCAAGGTGTTCGAGGGCCTGCCGTTCGAGCTCGAACTGCTCTACCCGGAGCTCGACGGCACGTTCCCGCACCACCCCGCCGATCCCATCCAGTCCGAGAACCTGCGCGACCTCCAGGCCCGCGTGCGAGCCACCGGTGCCGATGTGGGCCTGGCGTTCGACGGCGACGCCGACCGGGTGTTCCTGGTCGACGATCAGGCCGAGCCGCTGTCGGGATCGACCACGACGTCGATCGTCGCCACCGGCATCCTCGAGCGGGAGCCGGGGGCCACCATCCTGTACAACCTGATCTCCTCCAAGGCGGTGCCGGAGGTGATACGCGAGCACGGCGGCACCCCGGTGCGGACGCGGGTGGGCCACTCGTTCATCAAGCAGGTCATGGCCGAGACCGGCGCCGCCTTCGGCGGCGAGCATTCCGCGCACTACTACTTCCGGGACAACTTCCGAGCCGATTCGGGGAGCATCGCCGCGCTGGTCGTCCTCGAGCAGATCTGCAAGGCGGCCGTGCCCCTGTCGCAACTGCGCCGGCCGTTCGATCGCTACGCGGCGTCCGGCGAGATCAACACGTCCGTCGACGACACCGCGGCGGTCATCGACCGGGTCGCGGCCGCGTATCCGGGTGCCGCCCAGGACCGCGTGGACGGTCTGACCGTCGACCTGGGGGACTGGTGGTTCAACCTGCGGCCGTCGAACACCGAGCCGCTGCTGCGGCTCAACCTCGAAGCGCCCACCCGCTCGGCCGTCGACGCCCACGTTGCCGAGGTCCGGGCACTGATCAAAGAAGGATGACCTGATGGCACTCGATCCCCAGCTCCTCGAGATCCTCGCCTGTCCCGAGGACAAGGGCCCACTGCTCTACTTCGCCGACGAGGACGCGCTCTACAACCCCCGCCTGAAGCGCCGCTACGCCATCCGCGAGGACATTCCGATCATGCTCATCGACGAGGCCGACACGGTCGACGACCGCGAGCACGAGCGGCTCATGGCCAAGGCCGACGCGGACGGCATCAAGCCGACGTTCGAGGCCTGATCGTGGGCCTGTTGGATGGCGACGTCCTCGACTCACTTGACATGTTCGGCTTGGCCCAGGCGTTCCCGGAGCAGGTAGCGGCCAGCGTCGATGCCGTGGCGGGGATGGCGGGGCTGCCCACGGGCGACGAGATCGACAACGTGATCGTGCTGGGCATGGGTGGTAGCGGCATCGCCGGTGACGTGGTGACCGCCATCGGCGGGCCCTTCGTGCCGGTGCCGATGCTGGTCTCCAAGGGCTATGCGCCCCCGTCGTTCGTCGGCCCCGGCACCCTGTGCTTCGCAGCGTCGTTCTCCGGTGAGACCGAGGAGACGATCGAGGCGGCACAGGCGGCCGCTGCCGCCGGGGCCCGGATGGTGGTGGTCTCGGTGGGCGGGCGGCTGGCCGAGCTGGCCCCGGCGTGGCAGGCGCCCCACATCCCGCTGCCCGGCGACATCCCGATGCCCCGGGCGGGGCTGGGCGCGCTGGCGGTCCCCATGCTGCTGGTGCTCGAGCAGGTGGGCCTCTTCCCGGGTGCCGCTTCGTGGATCGACGCCGCCGTGGCTCGCCTGCGAGTCCGCCGTGACGCACTGGTGTCGGGGGACCTGGCGCCGCGGCTCGCCCGGACCATCGGGCCGACCGTACCCCTCATCTTCGGTGCCGGTCCCTTGGGCAGCGTCGCGGCCTGGAGGTGGAAGGCCCAGGTCAACGAGAACGCCAAGGCGCCGGCGTTCGCGGCGACGCTCCCCGAGCTGTGCCACAACGAGATCTGCGGCTGGGGTCAGCACGGCGACATGACCCGCCAGGTGTTCACGCTGGTGGAGCTGCGCCACGACGAGGAGCATCCCCAGGAGCTGCGCCGCTTCGAGATGGTCCGGGACATCATGGCCGAGGTGGTCCATGACGTCGTCGAGGTGCGAGCGGTGGGGGAGGGACCGCTGGCCCAGCTGTTCGACCTCACGCTGGTCGGCGACTTCGTGTCACTGCACATGGCCGCTCAGGTGGGCATCGACCCGGGTCCGGTGCCGGTTCTCGATGACATGAAGCGGGCGCTCGCGGGCGTAGGGCCGGCCGGCACGTTACTTTTGGTGCGATGAGCAGCGAGACCCGCATCGCATACCGGACCTGTCCATTGTGCGAGGCGGGCTGCGGCCTCGAGATCACTCTGCACCGCACCAACGGACCTGAGCGAGCGTCCGCAATGCAGCGAGCCCCGGGCCCGAGCGGCCCGTCGCCGGAGGCGACAGGAGCGGAAGACACAGCGTCGCAGCCCGAGCGGCCCGGCCGAAGGCCAAGAGCGGGCGACGACGAGCGGGTCGGTCGCATCCGCGGTGATCGCGACGACGTGTTCAGTCACGGCTTCATCTGCCCGAAGGGTTCCACGCTGCGGCAGCTCCACGACGATCCGGACTGGCTGCGCGGGCCCCTGGTCAAGCGGGACGGCAGGTTCGAGCCGGCGAGCTGGGACGAGGCGTTCGCCGAGGTCGAGCGCCGGCTGTTGCCGATCGTCGAGCAGCGCGGCCGCGACGCCGTCGGCATCTACCTCGGCAACCCCAACGCCCACTCCCTGGGCGCGCTCATCTTCCTGCGGCCGCTCATCCGTGCCCTCGGCACCACCAACGTCTTCTCGGCCAGCACCGTCGACCAGCGACCCAAGGAGGTCTCGGCCGGCCTCATGTTCGGCGGCGCGCTCACGGTGCCGGTGCCCGACGTCGACCGCACCGACTTCCTGCTGATGCTGGGTGCCAACCCGTACGCGTCCAACGGCAGCCTGGCGACCGCCCCCGACTGGCCGGGGCGCATCGAGGCACTGCTCGAACGGGGTGGCCGGTTGGTGGTCGTCGATCCCCGCCGGACGGAGACGGCGGAGGTCGCGAGCCAGCACCTCGCCATCCGACCCGGCACCGATCCCCTCCTGCTCATGGCACTGGTCAATGTGCTCGCCGCCGACGGGCTGATCGATCTCGGCCGCCTCGAGCCCTACGTCGTCGGGGTCGACCAGGTCGCCCGGCTGGCCGAGCCGTTCACCCCGGACGCGGTGGCGCCAGCGACGGGGCTGGACGCCGAGGAGATCCGCGGGCTGGCGCACGACCTGGCCGCGGCGCCGTCGGCCTGCGTGTACGGACGCATCGGCACCACCACGGCCGAGTTCGGCACGCTGACGTCGTGGTTGGTGGACGTGCTCAACGTCCTGACGGGCAACCTCGACCGCCCCGGCGGTGCCATGTTCGCCACCGCCGCCGCCGGCGCCGCCAACACCCGCGGCAAGCCGCGCTACGGCCGGGGTATCAAGCTGCACCGGCGCCACAGCCGGGTCCGCGGCCTCGGCGAGACGATGGGCGAGCTGCCGGCCGCCTGCCTGGCCGAGGAGATCGACACGCCCGGCGAGGGTCAGATCCGCGCCATGGTGGTCGTGGGCGGCAACCCGGTGCTCTCCACCCCGAACGCCGGGCGTCTGGACGCGGCCCTCGCCGGGCTCGAGTTCATGGTGGCGGTCGATCCCTACGTCAACGAGACCACTCGGCACGCCGACGTGATCCTGCCCGTGCCCACGGCGCTGCAGCGGCCCCACTACGACCTGGCCCTGCTGCAGCTGGCGGTGCGGAACGTGGCCAACTACAGCCCGGCGGTGCTGCCGTTGGACGAGGGTCAGCCCGACGAGTGGCACGTGCTGGCGCGACTCGCCCTGGTGGTGCAGGGCTTCGGCGCCGACGCCGATCCGGCACTGGTCGACGACCTGGTGTTGCGGACACTGGTCGAGGGTGCCGTCGCCGACGAGACCAGCCCCGTGGCCGGGCGCGAGGTCGACGAGATCATCGCCCTCCTCGGGGAAAGGACGGGCCCGAGCCGCATCATCGACTTCATGCTGCGAACGGGGCCGTACGGCGAGGGCTTCGGCGCCCGGCGGAGGCGGCGTCAGCCGGCGTCGCCGGGGCCCGAGCGGCCCGCTGCGGAGCAGCAAGAGCGGGAAGCAACGTCGTTGGGGCTCAGCCTCGACGTGCTCCTGGACCATCCCCACGGCGTCGACCTCGGTCCGCTCCAGCCGCGCCTCCCGGACGTGCTCCGCACGCCCTCGGGCATGGTGGAGCTCGCGCCCGAACCGTTGACCGCCGACGTCGGCCGCCTGCGGGCGGCCATGGCCGAGCCCGCCGGTGGCATGCGGCTCATCGGTCGGCGGGACCTGCGGTCCAACAACTCGTGGATGCACAACGTGGAGGTCCTCGTGAAGGGTCGCCCTCGCTGCACGCTCCACGTCCATCCCGACGACGCCTCTCGGCTGGGGTTGGCCGACGGCGAACCGGCGTCGGTCAGGTCGCGGGCTGGCAGCGTCACGATCCCCGCCGAGGTGACCGATGCCATCCGCCCGGGCGTGGTCAGCATCCCCCACGGATGGGGCCACGACCTGCCCGGAGTGGAGCTGTCGGTGGCCCGGCGCTACGCCGGTGTCAACAGCAACCTCCTGTCGGACGAAGGCCTGGTCGACCCGGTGTCCGGCAACGCCGTGCTCAACGGAATCCCGGTGGAGGTGGCGCCGGCCCGCTAGTCTCGAACAGTACACCGGTGTACTGAACGTCCGAGGGGGAGATCGATGAGCCGCAAGTTGCTGGGGGCGGTGGGCGTTGTCATCGCGGTACTGGTTGCGGGCCTGGCCGGCCCCGGGGCCGCCGACGCCCACGGGAAGCAGCGTGAACCGCGCCCGGTCATCTTCGTTCATGGCGGGTCGGGGTCGGGCGCCCAGTTCGACACCCAGGCGCTGCGGCTGACGAGCAACGGCTATCCCGCCGACCGGATCGCCGTGCACGAGTACGACTCGACGTTCGGCACCAACACCATGGAAGAGGTCTGGGCCGGGCTCGACCAGCTGATCGCGGAGCTCTTGCGCGAGACCGGCGCCGACGGGGTCGACCTGCTGGGGCACTCGCTGGGGACCACCGTGTCGCAGGGGTACCTCACCAGCTCGCCCGAGCGCGCCGCCAGCGTGGCGCACTACGTCAACATCGACGGCAGGACCGCGGCGTCGCCACCGGGCGGCGTCGACACGCTCGCGGTGTGGGGTGAGGGCGACCAGGCCCGCCAGATCGTCGGTGCGCAGAACTACTACGCGCCCGACCAGTCGCACGTGCAGGTGGCGACGTCCGCCGAGACGTTCGCCCAGATCTACAGGTTCTTCACCGGCCACAAGCCGAAGACGACCGACGTGGTCCCCCAGCGGGGACGGATCCGGTTGTCCGGCGAGGCCAACGTGTTTCCCCAGAACCAGGGGGCCGACGGCTTCACGCTGCAGATCTTCGAGATCGACCGCCGCGGTCGGCGCGAGCACCGGCGCCCCGACGCCACCTTCGCGATCGGGGCGGACGGCGCCTGGGGCCCGTTCAAGGCGCACGCGGGCGAGCGCTACGAGTTCGCGCTGACCCGGACCGACGGCTCGGTCCACCACCTGTACTTCCAGCCGTTCCTGCGCAGCGACCACCTGGTCCGCCTGCTGACGTCCCGGCCGGGCGAGGGCCTGGACCTGCTGAGGGAACCCAGCGACACGTCCGCTGGCTTCGGCGTCATCCGCTACAAGGAGATGTGGGGCGACCAGGGCGCCAACAACGACACCCTCGAGATCGACGGGGTGAACATCCTCAACCCGGCGACCGCACCACGGACCAAGCGGGTCAACGCGATGTTCGTCGCCGACGACAACCTCGACGGTGTGACCGACCTCAGCGCTCCGGTGCAGCCCTGGTTCTCGCTGCCCTTCATCTCGGCGGTCGACCTCGTGGTGCCGGCGACGATCCCTCCGGACGACACCGTCCGGGTCGAGATGGTGGCGCGCGCCGGTGACGGCGACGAAGAGGTGGTCAACATCCCGAACTGGGCGACGTCGCAGAACATCGTGACGATCACGCTCCGGGACTTCCAGCAGTAGGGCACGGCCCGCTAGGAGCCCTCGACCACCCGGCCGGAGTCGAGCACCACCACCCTGTCGGCGCGCTCGAGGACCTGGGTGCGGTGGCTGACCAGGAGCGCGGTGGCGAAGCCGCCGTCTCCGACGCGCTCCCACAGGCGTGCCTCGGTCTCGACGTCGAGCGCGCTCGACAGGTCGTCCACCACCAGCAGCTGTGGCGAGCGGACGAGGGCGCGGGCGGCGCCGGCGCGCTGGATCTGTCCACCCGACAGGCGCAGGCCCCGCGGTCCGATCACGGTGCCCGTGCCGTCGGGCATGCGGGCCAGGTCCTCGTCCAGGCATGTCAGCCACAGCGCGCGCTCGAGCCCGTCGCCGGCCGCCCCGAGCAGGATCGTGCTCTCCAGCGCCTCGCTGAACAGGCGGGGGACCTGGGGCAGGTAGGCGGCACGGGGCGGCACCAGCACCGTGGACGGGTCGTCCACGGGTCGCCCGTTCCAGTGGATGGCCCCTGAATCGGCACGCACGAGGCCGAGCAGGGCCCGGAGCAGCGTCGACTTACCCGATCCCACGGAACCGGTGACCACCACCAGCTCGCCGCGGCGCACGACGAGGTCGACGCCGCGGACCCCCCGCCCCGAGACCGGATGGCGGACCGTGAGGCCCTCGACCGCGAGCTCCTCGAACTGGTCTACTCCGCCCGCAGCGGCGCCGCTCCCGTGCCCCGCGGGGGCGAACGGCGGGGGCCCGTGGCGCAGGTGCGTGCGAGTCGGCGCCACGACGGCGTGGCGGTCGGGCGCCGGCAGCAGCTCGGCCAGCCGGTCGACCGACACGTCCGCCTGCCGCTGGTAGACGAGGTACCGGCCGACCCACTTGGGCAGCTCGGCGATGACCATGGCGTAGGCGGCGAACAGCCCGAGGTCACCGACGCTGAGGTCGCCGGCCCGGAACGCCCCCGCCACGGCGACCAGCACGACGCCGACCGCCACCTCGCCGGTCCCGTAGCCGAGCGACCGCACCAGCTCCGAGCCGACCTGGTCGCGCCGCGACACGTGGGCGCGCTCGGCGTTGAGCGCGCGCGAACCGGTCCTGGATGGCCGGCCCGGCACTCCCGGCCTGCACGGCCAGGACGCCGCCGAACGTGTCGCCGATGAACCCGGTCACGCCCGCCGTTGCCTCGCGTGCGGCCCGGCGCCAGCGCCGCAGCCGGGGGCCGAGCCAGGTGGTGGCGCTGGCGGCGAGGACGATGGGCACCACGACGGCCACGGCGGCGAGGGGGTCGATGGCGATCAGGATCGTCACGGCAATGGTCGACGACACCACGGCTCCCGACAGGTCGAGCCACACGTCGAGCACCATCGCCAGGTCCTGGACGTCGTCGCGGAACCGGCTCACCGCCTCGCCCGGCGACCCCGGGAGCCGGCCTGCGGCCGGGCCCGGCGCCGCCACCAGCGATCGCAGCAGGTTCACCCGCGGCACGGTCTGCCAGCCGACCCAGCAGCCGTGCCACTGCACGGCGATAAGGATCAGCCAGGTCCAGCGGACCACCTCGATGCCGACCAACGCCGCCAGGAGGCCCCACGGGACGGTCAGTCCCCCGTCGGGAGCGTCCGCGACCCGGTCGAGCACGACCTTGACCAGCAGGCCGGTCAGCAGGGGCGTCGTGAAGAAGGTGACCCACCCGAACCACGTGAGCGCGTAGGCCACGGGCTCGTGGCGGGCGAGCCGCCACGCCACCCGGGTGGTCGAGGCGAGGTTGCCCGGACGCGCCCTCATGCCGTGGCCTCCTCCGGCTGCCTGGCCCCGAGCGGCCCGCCGGAGTCGGCGGGCGCGGGAGAGGCGGCGTCGGAGCGGAGCAGCCCGTGCTCCGCCGTGCGCAGCAGCCGGGCGTAGCGGCTGTCGTCGTCGGCGGCGAGTCGAGCGCGGTCCCCGTGCTCGACCAGCCGTCCGTTCTCGAGCACGGCGATCTCGTCGACGTCGGCCAAGGTCTCCAGCCGGTGGGCGATGACCACGGCGGTCCGCCCGGCGAGCAGGCTGCGGGTGGCGGACGCGATGCGCTCCCCGGTGAACGGATCCAGCCGGCTCGACGCCTCGTCGAGCACCACGATCTCGGGGTCGGCCAGGAAGGCGCGGGCGAAGGCGACGAGCTGGCCCTCGCCGGCAGAGAGGCCCTGGCCACCCTCGAGGACCGTGTCGAGCCCGTCGGGCAGGGACGCCAGCCAGGCGCCGAGTCCGATCCGGCCGAGCAGGTCGTGGAGCGCGGCATCGGCGGTGGCATGAGTACCGAACAGCGTGAGGTTGTCGCGCAGCGGCGCCCGGAACAGATCGACGTCCTGCGTGACGATGGCGACCCGCCGCCGCAGCACCGCCACCTGGAGGTCGCGCACGTCGATCCCCCCGACGCGAACGGCGCCGGCGTCGACGTCCCACAGGCGCAGCATCAGCCGGGCCAGCGTGGTCTTGCCGCTGCCGGTCCGGCCGATGACGCCGAGGTGCCGTCCCGCCGCCAGGTGCAGGTCGATCGCCTCCAGCGCCGGGGTCGCGCCGCCGTCGTAGGCGAACGTCACGCCATCGAAGTCGACCGCCAGCGCGTGGCCCGCGCCGCCCGGTCCGCTGGCCGGGAGCGCGCTGCCGTCGAGCGGGCCATCGGTGATGCGGGGCCTGGTGGCCAGGAGGCTCGACGCCCGTCGGGCCCCGGCCATGGCCTTCTGGAACTCCTTGAGCTGCTCGGCGATCTGCTGCAGCGGCTGGCGCAGCATGTCGGCGTAGCGGTAGAGGCTGAGGACCGCCCCGACCGTGATGACACCCCGCTGCTGGAGCAGGATGCCGGCGAGCAAGGTGCCGGCGGTGCCGGCGGCGAACACCATGGCGGCGGCGGCGTGGGCGCTGTCGCCGTGCAGCGACGCACGGCGGGCCGCACGCCACGACCGGGCGCTGTGGTGGTGCAGGCGGTGCACGGCGTACCCGCCGGCTCCGTTGGCGCGCAGGTCCTCGAGGCCGCCGAGCCGCTCCTCGAGGTCGCCGTAGAGCTCGGCGTTGACCTGCCGCTCGACCTCGCGGGCGCTCACGGCCGCCACCCGGAGCCGGATCATGACGGCGGCCCCGACGCACGCCGTCACGGCCAGGATCAGCCCCGACCACGGGTCGATGACGGCGGCGACGATGACCATGCCGGCGATCAGCGCCACGTTCCCGGCGATCTCGATCGCGATGCCGGAGAAGAACACGACCATCGCTTCGACGTCGCCGTCGATGCGCTCGATGAGCTGTCCCGGGCTGTGCCGCCCGTGCCACGCCTGTTCCAGCCGCAGCGCGTGGGTGGCCAGTCGCTCGCGGAGCCGGTTCCCGGCCCGCCACGACAGCCGCACGGATCCCCACACGACCCCGAGGCCGAGGGTCTCACTCACGAGCGCCACCACCACGTACGCCACTGCGAGGCGAACCAGGGTGTCGGCGGACTCCCCGGCCAGCGCATCGTCGGCGAACGTCCCGAGCAGCAAGGGCAGGCTGAGCCGCAGGACCATGGACGCGCCGAGGACGGCGAGAACGCCCGCCAAGGGCCTCGCCTCGGAACGCAACGTGGCGGCGAGCAGGCGCGCCGCACCTCGGGAGGACTGCGGCATGGGGATCCGACGCTACGTTCCGGGGTGGCCGCGGCCCGAGCGATTTTCCTCTCGCCGCCCGCCTCACCCCCACGAACTTGCCGCAGTTAGCGACGCTATGACGTCGCCAACTGCGGCAAGTTCGGCGTGGATCGCGCCGCCCGCCAGCGCCGGCGCTAGCCTCGATGGGACCTCGGGCTGAGATGGGTGGTGCTGCTGCACCCAGCCCGGTGACGCACAGCCGGCAATCCGCCGGCACCAACACGACGTCATCAGGGAGAAACCCATGTCCACCCTTTCCGACGGCGACTTCAAGGTCGCCGACCTGTCGCTCGCGAGCTGGGGCCGCAAGGAGATCGAGCTCGCCGAGGTCGAAATGCCCGGGCTCATGGCCCTGCGTGCCGAGTTCGCCGACAGCCAGCCGCTGGCGGGCGCCCGCATCATGGGGTCGCTGCACATGACCATCCAGACGGCGGTGCTGATCGAGACGCTGACCACGCTGGGCGCCGATGTGCGCTGGGTGTCGTGCAACATCTTCTCCACCCAGGACCACGCCGCTGCGGCGGCGGTCGTCGGCCCCGACGGCACCCCCGAGGCGCCCCGCGGCGTGCCCGTCTATGCCTGGAAGGGTGAGACCCTCGAGGAGTACTGGTGGTGCACCGACCAGGCCCTGCGGTGGCCGGCAACGGGAGCGGAGACACCGACGGGGCCCAACATGATCCTCGACGACGGCGGCGACGCCACCCTGCTGGTGCACAAGGGCGTCGAGTACGAGAAGGTGGGCGCAGTCCCCGACGCCACCGACGACGATCCCGACGAGTGGCACGTCATCGTCGACCTGCTGAAGCGGTCGCTGGCCACCGACCCCGGGCGCTGGACCGGCGTCGCCGGCGGCATCAAGGGTGTCACCGAGGAGACCACGACCGGCGTCCACCGGCTGTACCAGATGCACGAGGCCGGCCAGCTGCTGTTCCCGGCCATCAACGTCAACGACTCGGTCACCAAGTCGAAGTTCGACAACCTCTACGGGTGCCGCCACAGCCTCGTCGACGGGCTCAACCGCGCCACCGACGTGATGCTCGGCGGCAAGGTGGCCGTAGTGTGCGGCTACGGCGAGGTCGGCAAGGGGTGCGCCCAGTCGCTGCGGGGACAGGGCTGCCGCGTGATCATCACCGAGATCGATCCCATCTGCCGCGCTGCAGGCGGCCATGGAGGGCTTCGAGGTCACCACCCTGGAGCGGGTGATCGACACCGCCGACATCTTCATCAGCGCCAGCGGCAACAAGGGGATCATCTCCGCCGAGCACATGGCCCGGATGAAGCACAACGCCATCGTCGGCAACATCGGCCACTTCGACAACGAGATCGACATGGCGGGCCTGGCCCGCATGAGCGACGTGCGCAAGGTCGAGATCAAGCCCCAGGTGCACGAGTACGTGTTCCCCGACGGGCACTCGATCATCGTCCTGGCCGAGGGCAGGCTGCTGAACCTGGGCTGCGCCACCGGCCACCCGAGCTTCGTGATGTCGATGAGCTTCACCAACCAGGTGCTGGCCCAGATCGAGCTGTTCGGCAAGCCGGACAACTACCCACTGGGCGTCTACGTCCTGCCCAAGCAGCTCGACGAGAAGGTGGCCCGGCTCCACCTGGACGCGCTCGGGGTCAAGCTCACGCACCTCACGCAGGATCAGGCCGACTACATCGGGGTCCCGGTCGAGGGGCCCTACAAGGCCGACCACTACCGCTACTGATCCCGCGCGCTTGACCTGCACGGCCGCCGGGCCACCATGGTGGGCATGGGATCGCTCACCACGGTGGCCCGCGACCTCGCGGCCGTCGCCGCCGACAACGGCCGCTGGATGACCTGGAACCTCGTGCTCGCGCTCGTCCCCGCCGGGCTCGCCGTGGCGGTCTTCCGGCATCGTGGCCCGCGGACGGCGCTGTGGTGGGCGGGCGCAGGGTTGTGCGCGCTGTTCCTGCCCAACGCGCCCTATGTGGTCACCGACCTCGTGCATCTCCGAGACGACGTGCTCCGGGCGGGGACCGACGTCAGCGTGATCACCGCGGTGCTCCCCACGTACGCCGCCTTCATCGCCGCGGGGTTCCTCGCCTACGCCTTGGCGGTGGGGGAGATAGGCCGCTACCTGACTCGCATCGGCCTCGCGCACTGGCGCGGTCCAGCCGAGGTCGCGACCCACGCCCTGTGTGCGGTGGGGGTGGTGCTCGGGCGGGTGGCCAGGCTCAACAGCTGGGAGCCGATGACCGAGCCGCACGGCACGGCCGAACGCATCGTGCTCACCCTGTCGTGGCGCGGTGCGCCGCTCGCCGTGCTGGTGACGTTCGGGCTCATCTGGGTCTGCCATGGCGCCACGCGGGCCCTGGTGCGCCACGGGATCGCGGCCGCCGGATCGGCCGCCGCCACGATCCGCCGGATGGCCTGAACACGGTCCTGAATGTCAGTGGCCGTGCGTACGGTGCTCCGGTGATCCTCGACGCCGTGCTACCCGCCCGCTGTCCAGTGTGCGGCGCCCCCGGCTGTGCGCCGTGCGAGCGCTGCCTCGCTCGCATGCGACCGGCGGTGGCCGGCGCCCTCCCGGCGGCGCTCGATGTCTGCCGATCGCTCCTCGCCTACGAAGGTGAAGCGCGTGAGCTGGTCGCCCGCCTCAAGTACCGCAACGACCGCGCCGCGCTGGCATGGCTCGCCGGCGGGATGGCGACGCTCGTCGAGCCGCCGGCCGGCGTGGTGGTCACGTGGGCGCCGACGGGCGCGCGACGGCGGCGTCGGCGAGGCTTCGATCAGGCCGAGCTCCTCGCCGCCGCCGTCGCTCGGCGATGGCGCGTGCCGTGCCACCGGCTGCTCGACCGGGCACCGGGCCCGGCCCAGACCGGCCTGACCCTGGCCACGCGGCGCCGGGGACCCTCGTTCGTGCCCACGCGGGCGCACGTGCCGGTACCGGTGATCGTCGTCGACGACGTTGTGACCACCGGCTCCACGCTCGCCGCGGCCGGGTGGGCGCTCCGGGCCGCCGGCGCGCCCTGGATCGGTGCGCTGACCGCCGCCCGGACACCCCGGACCGCTTTCCGACCCCTTCCGGATCTGTCCCTACCTCTATCCGTACCGACCACACCACCCGACGTGGAAACTTCGCTCAAGTTCCGCGGCCAACTGGCCGATGTCCAACAGTGATGCAGGTGTCGCACCCAGAGGCTGCCCGGGCGCTCATGATCCTGCGCCGCACCCAGCGGCGCACCTGGGCGCGCCGTCGCCGCCGCCTGCGGCCCCACCGGGGCGGCGCCGCCGGCACGCTCGATCGCACGATCAGCTGCCGCACCACGGTCGACGCCGGCACGATCGAGGCCGTCCACAGACACATGCTCGACGATCGGAACTGGATCAGGATCGAGCGGGTCGAGGCGGCCCAGGCCCGCCTGGAGGCGGGCGACGAGCCCTCGGCCGACGTCGTGGCCGACATGATGGTGCGCCGGGCCATCTGTGATCGCTTGAGCTGACCTCAGCCCACCACAGCCAGCACGAACCAAGAGGCCGAGCGGATAGGCCCGCAAGTGGGCACAGAACAGCACGGGATTTGCAGCGTGAGCCCAGGCCACCCAGCTCGGTCTCCGGTAGCGCTGACCACCGTGAGCCCAGACGATGTGCCTAGCCGTTCCGGTCCTAAGGAGGGGTCATGCAGACCTACCTGGTTGTCGCCCACCGCACGCTGGTTGGTCAGCACCTGCTCGACCACGTCCGCTCGATCAGCGAGGCGGCGGGGCCGGGTCAGGCCCCGAGCGGCGGCCCGGTGCGAAGCACCGAGAGCGGAAGCCGTGTTCGCTTCTACCTGGTGGTGCCCGTCAGGCATCCGCGCGACCACGCCTGGACCGATGGCGAGGTGGAGGCCGCCGCCCGGGCGCGCCTCGACGAGGGGCTCGCCGCCTTCCGCAACGTCGGGGTCGAGGCCACCGGCGAGGTGGGCGACGCCAATCCCGTGTATGCGGTCTCGACGGCCCTCCGGAACCGGCCGTTCGGCGACGACGAATGGGACGGCATCATCGTTTCCACCTTGCCGCCGGGCGTCTCCCACTGGCTCGGCCTCGACGTGGTCAGCCGCATCAAGCGGGAGTTCGACATCCCGGTCACGCACGTGGTCGCACCCGGGGTCGAGGCCGACGCCTGACCGCGGGCGGCTCCCGACCCACCGTTAGACTCGTAGCCCACATGGGAGTTCTCGATCGTTTCCTCCGTGTCGGCGAGGGCAAGAAGGTCAAGGCCCTGCAGTCGTTGGTGCCCGACATCTCCGCGCTCGAGCCCGAGCTGGAGCGGCTCTCCGACGAGCAGCTCCAGGCCAAGACCGCCGAGTTCCGCCAGAGGCTCGACCAGGGTGCGGACCTCGACGACCTGCTGATCGATGCCTTCGCCGTCGTCCGCGAGGCGGGCAAGCGGGTCCTGGGCCAGCGGCACTTCGACGTCCAGCTCATGGGTGGCGCCGCCCTCCACTTCGGCTGGATCGCCGAGATGAAGACCGGCGAGGGCAAGACGCTCGTGTCGACCCTTCCCGCTTACCTGAACGGCCTGTCCGGTCGCGGCATGCACCTGGTCACCGTCAACGACTACCTCGCCACCCGCGACGCCCAGTGGATGGGCCGGCTGCACCGCTCGTTGGGACTGTCCGTCGGCCTTATCGTCCCCGGCGACAGCGATCCGGACTACAAGCGGAGCCAGTACGCCGCCGACATCACGTACGGGACCAACAACGAGTTCGGCTTCGACTACCTGCGCGACAACATGGCGCCCTCGCGCAACCGGCAGGTGCAACGAGGCCACGTCTACGCGATCGTCGACGAGGTCGACTCGATCCTCGTCGACGAGGCTCGCACCCCCCTGATCATCTCGGGCCGGGTCGCCGACGCCGCGCAGCTCTACTACAAGTTCGCATCGATCGTGCGGGGCCTGAGGTCCGAGACCGACTACGAGGTCGACGAGGAGAAGCGCACCGTCTCGCCGACCGAGGAGGGCATCGAGCGGGTCGAGCGCGAGCTCGGCATCGAGAACCTGTACGACGGCGTCGCCCAGAACCTGGTGCACCAGCTCCAGGCCGCCCTGCGGGCCAAGGAGCTGTTCAAGCGCGACAAGGACTACGTGGTCGTCAGCGGCGAGGTGAAGATCGTCGATGAGTTCACCGGCCGCATCCTCGAGGGCCGGCGCTGGTCAGAGGGCCTGCACCAGGCGGTCGAGGCCAAGGAGGGCGTTCGGATCAAGGAGGAGAACCAGACCCTCGCCACCGTGACGCTCCAGAACTACTTCCGGATGTACGAGAAGCTGGCCGGCATGACCGGCACGGCGCAGAGCGACGCCGCCGAGCTGGCCGCCACGTACGAGCTGCAGGTGGTCCCCATCCCCACCAACATGCCGCTCATACGCATGGACGAGGGTGACCTGATCTTCAAGTCGGAGGAGGCCAAGTTCGAGGCGGTCGCCGCCGACATCGCCGAGCGGTACGAGGCCGGCCAGCCAGTGCTGGTGGGAACGATCTCGGTCGAGAAGTCCGAGCGCCTCTCGCGCCTGCTCGACAAGCAGGGCATCGCCCACCAGGTGCTCAACGCCAAGCCGGACCGGGCGTTCCGCGAGGCTGACATCGTGGCCCAGGCCGGTCGGCTCCACGGCGTCACGGTGGCCACCAACATGGCCGGACGCGGCGTCGACATCATCCTCGGCGGCAACGCCGAGGGCTTGGCCAAGCGTGACCTGAGGGCCGAGGAATTCGATCCCGACACCGAGGAGAACCGGCCTCGCCTCGAGGAGGCCATCGCCCGCCACGAGGCGGAGACCAAGCCCGAGGGCGACAAGGTGCGCGAGCTGGGCGGTCTCTACGTGCTCGGCACCGAGCGCCACGACTCCCGCCGGATCGACAACCAGCTCCGGGGCCGCTCGGGCCGGCAGGGCGATCCCGGCGAGAGCCGCTTCTACCTGAGCCTGGAAGACGACCTGATGCGCCTGTTCGCCACCGGCGCCGTCAACTGGGTCATGGGCAAGACCCTCCCGGACGACGTGCCCCTCGAGGCCAAGATGGTGACAAAGGCCATCGAGCGGGCGCAGACCACGGTCGAGCAGCGCAACGCCGAGATCCGCAAGAACGTCCTCAAGTACGACGAGGTCATGAACGAGCAGCGCAAGGTGATCTACGCCCTGCGCGACCAGGTGCTCGACCAGTCCGACCTCCGCGACAAGCTCGTGGACGAGGCCCTGCCCGACGCCGTGAGCACGCTGGTCGAGGCCCATTGCGTCAGCGAGTACGCCGAGGAGTGGGACCTCGAAGGGCTGCAGGCCGAGGTGCGCACGTTCTGGCCGTCGACGCTTTCGGTCGAGCAGCTGCAGCAGGCGTCCTCGACCAACGAGCTCTACGAGATGCTGATGGACGAGGCGCTCTCCCACTTCGAGCGACGGGAGGCCGAGCTCACCCCCGACGTCATGCGCCAGGTCGAGCGCCAGGTGATGCTGCGGGTGATCGACCAGCGCTGGCGGGCCCACCTCCACGAGATGGACTACCTGCGCGAGGGCATCAACCTGCGGGCCATGGGCCAGAAGGACCCGCTGGTCGAGTGGCAGCGCGATGGCTTCGACATGTTCGGTCAGATGATGCACGGCATCTGGCAGGACTTCATCCGCTACGTGATGCACGTGCAAGTGCAGGTCAACCGGCCGGCGGCGGGAGCTCCGGCAGCCGACGACGGCCCGAGCGAGCCGGCGACCGTGGGTGCCGGCAACGGCGATGCGGACGTCGGCGTGCGAGGGCTGCAGTACTCGTCGCCGGAAGATCCCTCCAGCACCGGCGGGGCCGCCAGCATCGCGGCCGCCGCCCGGGCCCAGCCGGCCGCCACCGAGGCCACCGAGCCGGCGCCCGCCGGGCCGGCGCCCGCCGGCGACGTCGACAACGGGCGACGGGGAGGCGCGCAGCCCGCCGCGGTCCCGGCGAACACGCCGCTCGTGAAGTCCGAGTGGGACAAGACGCCGCGCAACGCCCCCTGCCCCTGCGGATCGGGCAAGAAGTTCAAGCAGTGCCACGGCCGGTGACGCTCCACCCTGTCAGGGTGGTGGCGTCGTACGGTTTCGAGGACTGCTGATGAGGGATCTCGCGGACGAGTTGAAGGGGGTGCGGGCCCGCCTCGACGAGGCGGCCGGGTACCTCAAGGTGGACGAGCTGCGCGCTCGCCAGCCGCAGCTCGAGGCCGAGGCGTCCCGGCCCGACCTCTGGGACGATGCCGACAATGCCCGGCGGGTGACGTCGGAGCTGGCGGCCGTCAACGACGATCTGGGCGCGTTCGAATCGTTGCGCGGCCGGCTCGACGACGCCGAGACCCTCTACGAGCTCGCCCGCGACGAGGGCGACGACGCCGCGCTCGCAGAGGTGGAGCAGTCCCTGGCCGCCATCGACACCGACCTACGGCGCGTCGAGCTGCAGTCGATGTTCTCCGGCGAGCACGACAAGCGGGATGCCCTGGTGACCATCCAGGCGGGTGAGGGTGGCGTCGACGCCCAGGACTGGGCCGAGATGCTCCTGCGGATGATCACCCGCTGGGCGGAGCGACGGGGCTTCGATGTGGAGGTCGACGAGTTCACCCCCGGGTCCGAGGCCGGCATCTCCTCCGCCGAGCTGATCGTCAAGGGCCGCTACGCCTACGGCTACCTCCAGGCCGAGCGGGGCGTCCACCGGCTGGTGCGGATCAGCCCGTTCAACGCCCAGGGCAAGCGCCAGACGGCATTCGCCGCCGTGCAGGCGGTGCCGATGCTCGACGAGGGGGACCACTCGATCGAGATTGACGAGAAGGACATCAAGATGGACGTGTTCCGCGCGTCGGGCGCCGGGGGCCAGCACGTCAACAAGACGTCGTCGGCTGTCCGGCTGACCCACATCCCGACCGGCATCGTGGTGTCCTGCCAGGTCGAACGCAGCCAGTTCCAGAACCGCGACCGGGCCATGGCCATGCTGCGGGCCAAGCTGGCCGACCTGGAGCGGCAGCGGCGGGAGGCCGAGCTCGACGAGATCCGGGGTGACCAGCAGCGGGTGGGGTTCGGCAGCCAGATCCGGAGCTACGTGCTGCAGCCGTACCAGATGGTCAAGGACCTGCGGTCCGAGCACGAGACGGGCAACGTGGCCGGCGTGCTGGACGGCGATCTCGACCCGTTCATGGAGGCGTACCTGCAGTGGCGGCGCGGCGGGGGAGCCGCCCAGCGTGCCTGAGCACCGCAATTGCCTGGGGGTACTTTACGTCCGTAACCTGATCGCAATCCCTGGGGTCGCCAATCGTCGATGGGGCGCAGGCGCGCACTGCGGGCGAGGATCATGATCACGTTCGAGAACGTCAGCAAGATCTACAAGGGTGGCGTCGAGGCCCTGCACAACGCCTCGGCCACCATCGAGAAGGGCGAGTTCGTCTTCCTCGTCGGCCCGTCGGGGTCGGGGAAGTCGACGATGCTGAGCCTCATCAACCGTGAGGTCACCGCCGACCGGGGCCGGATCTTCGTGGCGGGCAAGGACATCGCCCGCCTGTCGTCGTGGCGGGTGCCCTACCTGCGCCGCAACATCGGCTGTGTCTTCCAGGATTACAAGCTCCTGGCCAACAAGACGGTCTACGAGAACGTGGCGTTTGCGCTCGAGGTCATCGGGCGGCCGCGGCACGTGGTCAAGACCCAGGTGCCGGCGATCCTCGAGCTTGTCGGCCTGGAGACCAAGGCCGGCAACTTCCCCCATCAGCTCTCGGGCGGCGAGCAACAGCGGGTGTCGGTGGCTCGGGCGTTCGTCAACCGGCCGTTGATCCTGCTGGCCGACGAGCCCACCGGCAACCTCGACCCCGGCACCTCGGTAGGCATCATGCGCCTGCTCGATCGCATCAACCGCACGGGCACGACCGTGGTCATGGCCACGCACGACCGCTCGATCGTCGACACGATGCAGCGACGCGTGATCGAGCTCGACGAGGGCATGCTCGTCCGCGACCAGCTCCGAGGCGTCTACCAGTGAAGTTCGACTACATCCTGCGCGAGACGGCGATCAACCTGCGCCGCAACATCACCCTGACGCTCGCCGCCGTCGTCACGGTGGCCGTGTCGCTGGCGCTGTTCGGCTCGACACTCCTGCTGCGCCAGGGTGTCGAGAACCAGTCGGCGCGGTGGCAGGACGGCGTCCAGGTGCTCGTCTTCCTGCAGCGCACCATCACCGACGAGCAGCGGGCCGCGCTGGAGGACTCGATCGACAGCAACTCCGAGGTCGCCAGCCACACCTTCGTCGACGTCGAGGAGAGCAACGAAGAGGCGCGCCGGCTGTTCCGCGGGAACGCCGCCATGCTGCAGCGCCTCGACGCCGACCCCGAGATGATTCCGCCCTCCTACCGGCTCGTTCCCGAGGCCACGGAGGCGGGTGCGGTGGAGAGCCTGCGCCGTCAGTACGAGGGCCAGCCGGGCGTGCAGGCGGCGACGGGCGAGACCGAGGGCGTGAAGACGGTCCGCGGCGTGTCCGACTTCTCGCAGCGGGCGATGCTGGCGATCGCGGTCGGGCTGCTGGTGGCGGCGCTGATGCTCATCCTCAACGCGATCCGCATGGCCACGTTCGCCCGCCGGCGCGAGATCGAGGTCATGAAGCTGGTCGGCGCGACGAACTGGTTCATCCGCGTCCCCTTCATGCTGGAGGGCATCATCCAGGGCCTGGTGGGCGGGCTGCTGGCGCTGGGGGCGGTGTGGGCGCTCGACAACGCCATGCAGGGCGCGTCCCGCAACCCCGACTACGACGACATCCTGGGCGGCTTCGTGGCGTCCACCGGCCAGTTCACGTGGACCGCGGTCGTGGTGGTCGTGTTGGGCATCGCCATCGGCGCCGCGGGATCGGGATGGGCACTCAGCCGGTTCCTGAAGGTCTAGAAGTTCGAGCGGGCTTCGAGCAGGTCGCCCGGCGCGGCGGGCGACCCATCGTGCGCCGGGCCGTGGCCGTCAGCCGACGCTGACGGGCAGGGCGTCGAGTCCCCGCAGGACCACCCGCCCGTTCCAGGCCGGACGATCGGTGGCCAGCTCCATGTCGGGAAAGCGCCGCACCAGGGCAGGGATGGCCTCGGCGCCCTCGAGCCGCGCCAGGGCCGCGCCCAGGCAGTGGTGGACCCCGCTGCCGAACGACAGGTGGGCGCTGGCACCGTCGCGCCCGAGGTCGAGGTCGTCGGCGGTCGGGCCCCACTTGCCCTCGTCGTGGTTGGCCGAGCCCAGCAGCGTGAGGATCATCTCGCCGGCGTCGACCGTCTCGCCGCCCACTTCGATCTCGGTCATCGCGATGCGGCGCGACAGCTGGACGGGGCTGTCGTAGCGCAGGAGCTCCTCGACCGCCGGTGCGTCCAGCGCGGGATCGGCGACCAGCCGCTCGTACTGGTCGCGGTTGCGCAGCAACGCCAGCGTGCCGTTGCCGATGAGGTTGACGGTGGTCTCGTGGCCGGCGAGGTAGAGCAGGATGACCTGGATCTGGAGCTCCTCGGCCGTCATGCGGTCGCCGTCTTCCTCGGCGGCGATCATCGCCGTGAGCAAGTCGTCCGCCGGATGCCGGCGCTTCCACTCGATGGCCTCGTCGACATGGCGAACCATGTTGTCAGCGGCGCCGACGACGGTCCGGGCCGTGGCGTCGTCGAGGTAGGGCTCGAGCGACAGCGTCATCGTGTGCGACCAGCCGCGCAGCTCGTCGCGGTTGCCCTCCGGCATGCCCAGCAGCTCGCTGATCACCATGAACGGCAGCGGGAACGCATAGCGGGCGATCAGGTCGACGGGGTCGGCCGCGGCGCCCGCCGCAGCCACGTCGTCGAGGAGGCCAGCCACCAGCTCCCGCACCCGCTCCCGGAGCTGCTCGATCCGGCGGACGGTGAACGCGCTCGACACCAGCCGGCGGAGGCGGGTGTGGTCCGGCGGGTCCAGGCCCAGGATCGAACGCCGCTCGTCGCGGCCGGCCATGCGCTCGGCGATGTCGTCGGGCGGTTGGTAGCGGAAGACGTTGGTGGCGTTGCGGTCGTCGACGCTGGTGCCCGCCAGCCGCAGCAACCCGAAGCAGTCGTCGTAGTGCGAGAGCAGCAGCGTCCCGAACACCGTGCGCTCCGCCCGGCCATGGGCGCGGATGCTGGCGTACTGGTCGTAGGGGTTGTCGGCGAATCCGGGCTCGAAGGGGTTGAAGGTCACGGTCGCCACGCCGCCCAGGTTTTCGCACTTGTGGTGCAAAAGCAAGGACTTCGCGGGAACCTGCCACGGGATCGGGTGGCCCTGACAACCAATCCCGCGGCAGGTTTTCGTGGTGCACCGCCCGCCGCCCCGCGACCTGGCCCTGCTCGGGCTGGCGGTGGCGGCCGTGTCGACCGCAGCGCCGCTCGTGCGGATCGCCGACGCCCCCACGCTGGCCGTCGCCTTCTGGCGCAACGCGCTGGCCCTCCCGGTACTGGCACTGCTCGTCTGGCTGCCCGGCCGGGGCACTCGCCGAGGTGGCGCCCCCGTCCTGGACCGGCGGGAGCGGCGGCTGTCGATCGTCGCCGGGCTCTTCCTCGGCGCCCACTTCGCCACCTGGATTCCCAGCCTGTCGTTCACCTCGGTGGCGTCGTCCGTGGCGCTGGTGTCCACGCAGCCCGTGTGGGCGGCGCTGATCGCCCGAGGCCGGGGCGAGGACGTGCCGGCGCGTGCCTGGTGGGGGATCGGCAGCGCCTTGGCCGGGGTGGTCGTGCTGAGTGGCGTCGACGTGTCGGTCGACACTCAGGCGCTGTTCGGCGACCTGCTGGCCCTGATCGGGGGCGTGCTGGCGGCCGCGTATGTAACGGTCGGGGCCGAGGTGCGGCGCACGCTGCCGACGAGCGTGTACGCGCTCGTGTGCTACGGGGTCGCAGCCGGGGCGCTGCTGGTGGTGTGCGTCGTCGGCCGGCAGCCGCTGGCCGGCAGCGATTACGACGCCACCACGTGGCTGGCGTTGCTCGCCATGGTGGCGGGGCCCCAGCTGCTCGGCCACACGGTGGTCAACCGCGTGCTGGGCACCACGAGCCCCACGTTGGTGTCGGTCGCGATCCTGTTCGAGATCCTGGGATCGGCGCTGATCGCCTGGGTCGCGTTCGACGAGGTGCCGCCCGCGTCGGCCATACCGGCCGCGATCCTCATCGGCGTGGGAGTCGTGCTGGTGGTCCGCTCGGGCGCCGAGGAGCCCTCAGTGGCCGGTGCCCCGGCCTTGGAATGAGGTCCCGTCAGAGGGCCGGCCCGGCCGAGCAGGCGAGCGCCACCTGGCGATCGACGGCCGCGCCGCCCGACAGGAGCACGTCACCGCCGGACACGATTCCCGGACCCAGGGTGGCGGGATCGACGCGCACCCCGTGGTGATCCAACTCCCGCCGGTCCAGCGCGAGGACGACGGAGTCGCCTACCGCGATCTCGACCACCTCGACCCAGGGAGCGAGCTGATTGTCGGCGGCCAGCGCCGCCGTGACCAGGGCTGACGGCCCCGGCGAGTCGCCATCCCCGAGCGATAGGCGTGCGACGTCGGGGTCGTCGACGGGGCTGTCGGCGGTGTAGCCCACCGACCAATCCCACCCCTGGTGCCGCGACAGGCACGATCGCAGCGTCCGCAGCTCCGCGGCGACCACGTCGTCGCGCACGCCATCGGCCGCGGGCCGCAGCGGCGCCGGTACCCAAGCCAGCCCGTCATGGCCGGTCAGAACGCCCCTCGAGACCTGCGGCCCGGCCGCCACGACCGCCAGCGCCAGCGCCAGTGCGCCGGCAGCGAGGGCCACGACAGCCGCGTCCGGCCACGACGCGACGGCGCGGCGCAGCCGCGCCGCTCGTCGGGCGCGGGTCTCACCCACCCCAGCCAGCATCATGAGGCACAGCACGGCCGCCAGCGCGCGGAGGCCCGACTGCCACGCCGCCAGGCGCGCGGCCGCCACCGCGCCGTCGGCGCCATGCTCGACGACCCAGACAGCGGCCGCCACCGCCGCCGGGAGCACGAGCGCGGCGAGGATGGTCTTGACGGTGATCACGGGCAGCCGCACGAGCGATCCCGGCCGTAGCAGCCGAGCCATCCGCCGGGCCGCCCGCCCGGGAAGGGCGACGATCCCGAGGGTTACGGATCCGGGGCCGGCCGCTACGGACCGGGCCGCTCCGACGAGGATGCACAACGCGGTGACGGCGAGGAGCCAGGGCCAGGGGGCGATCAGGGCGCCGCTGGCGCCCGCGAGGGCCAGCACGTCCGACAGGCGGCGCTCGGCGGTCCCCGCCAGGCCCCGCCGTGGGGCCTCACCGGTCGCGTCGGGCGCCGGTGGCTGGGGGGCCACGACGTGATGGGGGCGCCGCGGTTGTCGGGCAAGCGGCCGATGCGGCAGCAGATCCGGTGGATCGGGACTGGGGGCGGCCCGCCGGTCCGGAGGGGCATCGACTACCGGGGCTTCCTCCGCCTGGGTCATGACCGTCCGGGCGTCGATGACGTCGGTCGCAGGCCGACGGCGGACAGGCATGGGCATGACGGGCCGGGCGGCGGGCGTGAACCGTGCCTGCCGGTGCAGGTCGGTGAAGGTGCGCACCAGCTCGCGTTCGTCGCCGTTGGCAGGCGCGGAGGCCACGGGGCCGTCGCCTACCTCACCCCGGGATCCCACGACGCCCTCCTCGCGCTCGACATCCCCGCTCCGTCGCACTCGCTTGGCGGGCGACGAAGGGGCGCCGCAACGCCGCCGCCGAGGCACATTGTGGCCTACCCAGCTCGCCGGTGCTGCCAGACGCGGCGAGGCGACAAATCGGACCGATCGCGAAGCCCGGGCGGCAGGTGCGTCATCGCAGCCGGCGGGCGTCGTCGAGTGCACTCGTGCCCTCGGCGAGCAGGCGCACGGCCCGGACCAGCTCGGGAGGGGCGGTGCCATCGGCCCGGACCGGCCGGGTGGCTCGAAGGGCCGGCTCGTCCGCCTCGATCACGTCGCGACCGGTCCCGTCCCGCGCTGTGGACACGACCACGTGCGCATCGAGATCCAACAGCGGCAGACCCAGCAGACGGGCCCGGATGCGCCCGTCGATGACCCTGTCTCCCCGACGCACGATCGGATGCTGGTTGCTACGCCGGCCGCGACGACGGATCAAGTCTGCTTCTGCCGTTTCGCCGACACGCTCGAGCTCGCAGCGACGAGGGCGGCGACGCTGCTCACAGCGCCCGCGGCCGTTGCCAGCGCACGCCAGGACGGCATCATGCGACTCGCAGCCCCGACGATCCTGTCCTTCCTGCTCCTACGGCGAAACAACATGGGTATGACCTCCACTTCGAGGGGCGTTGTCAGCGGGACGTCGCCGCCGACTTCTTGCTTGCCTTGCGCGCCCCTGACGGGCGACTCGTCTTCCGGCGCGATGAGCGGCCGGCGGCGGGCCGGGCACGGGAGGGGCGGGTCCGCCCGGGCGGCGACGCGGCGCCGTTGCCGGCGGTGGAGGCAACCTGACCGGCCTCGACGGCCAGCCGCTCGGCCTCGCGTCCAGCCTCCGCAGCTGCGGCCAGGGCCGCTTGCGACGCCTCGTCGGCCAGTTGCTTCGCCTTGGTGAGCGCCTCGGTGGCGTCCGCGACCGCCTGCTGGGCGCGCTCGCTGGCTCGCTCGGCCTCCTGCTGCGCCTGCTGGGCGTCGGCGTCTGCCGCGGCGCGCGCCTCGGCGGCCGCCTTGTCCGCTTGCTGCCCCGCCCGCTCACGCTCCTGCGCGATGCGTTCGTCGGCCCGACGCCGAGCCTCCTTGATCCGCTCGTCGGCTCCTCGCTTGGCTTCCTTCACCCGCTCGTCGGCGTCGCGCTGGACGGACGCGATCTCGCCGTCGGCTTCGCCTCGAATCTCATCGACCCGGCGAGCGGCCCCAGACTTGGCCTCGCGCTCCGCCTCCCTTGCCCGTTGGCGGGCGGCTTGCGTGGTGCGCTTGGCTTCGTCGGCCACCCGCTTTGCGTCCTCTGCCTGGGTCAATGCCCGCTCCTCGGCTCGGCGAGCCTCCTCCGACGCACGGCGGGCATCGCTCAGCAGGGCCTCGACCGAGTCGTTGCGGGATCCGACGTGCGGCACGGCGTCGACCACCGACCGACCGGCGTGGGAGATGGCACCACCGACCGCGCTACCGGCGTCACCCATCGCATCGGTGGCCCGACTCACGGCGCCCGAGGACGATCGGCGCGCCCGGCCGGCAACCCAGGCTGCGTTGACCGGCATGTCCCGCAGGCCGATGACGGCCCGCCTCGTCAACCACGCGACGCGATGCTGCTTGGTCATGGGTGCCTCCCGGGGTCGGAGTCGCGCGCGGGCTACCCCGCGCCGTGGCCAGCTAAACGCCGTGGGCGTCAGGGGGACAGGCGCTGGCCGTCGCGCCGGATGCGGAGCCACCGGTAGCCGTACCGTTCGAGCGTCACCGGCAGCCGCGGGCCGTCGAGAGCGTGCTCGGGAGCCCCGTCGAGCAGGTCATCGGCACCCACCGCATCCTCGAGATCGTCGAGGAGCAGGTCGAACCGGCAGGGGTCGGCACCGAAGTTGTGCACGGCCACGACCGTGGACCCGTCCCAGTCGCAGCGGTGGGCCAGCACCGCGGGTTGGTCGTTGGCGATGACCGACCACGTGCCGAGGCCGAGCTCGGGCGTCTCTCGCCGGCGGCGGATCAATCGCTCGAACCAGTTGAGCAACGACCCGGGGTCGCGCCGCTGCGACGCGACATTCACAGCGAGCGGCCGATACTCGCCCTCGGGGATCGGGCGGGGAAACCTCTTCGCATCGGCGGTCGAGAACCCCGCTCCCGGCTCGTCCGACCACTGCATGGGCGTCCGCACCGCCAGGCGGTCGTCCACGTCGAGGTTCTCTCCCATGCCTATCTCCTCGCCGTAGAACAGCACGGGTGTGCCAGGGAGCGAGAACAGCAGGCTGTAGGCCATGCGGAGGCGCTGCTGGTCGCCGCCGAGCATCGGGGGCAACCGGCGACGCAGCCCGCGGCCGTAGAGCTGCATCTCCGGATCGGGGCCGAAGGCGTCGAACACCTCCTGCCGCTCGTCGTCGCTGAGCTGATCGAGGGTGAGCTCGTCGTGATTGCGCAGGAACGTGGCCCACTGCGAGTCGAACGGCACGCCGGGCAGGTCAGCCAACGCCCGCTCGACCGGAGTGGCGTCCTGGCGTGCGAGAGCCAGGTAGATCCGCTGCATCACGGAGAAGTTGAAGACCAGGTTGAGCTCGTCACCGTCCTCGTCGCCGAAGAACGCCCGCTGGTCCTTGGGTGGCAGGTTGACCTCGCCGAGCAGGATCGCCTCGCCATGGCGGCGCTCGACGAAGGACCGAAGGTCCTTCAGGTAGCGGTGGGGGTCGATCGAAGGAGCACCATCGATGCCATCGAGCTCGATGAGGAACGGCACTGCGTCAACCCGGAAGCCGCTGACCCCGAGCTGTAGCCAAAATCCGACGATGCGGGCGATCTCCTCGCGCACCGCCGGGTTGGCGACGTTGAGGTCAGGCTGGTGCCTGTAGAACCGGTGCAGGTAGTACTGCCGAGCCCTACGGTCGAAGGCCCACACCCCGCCCTGGTCACCGGGAAAGGTCTCGGTGAGGTCCGGGTCCTCGGGCCGTTCGTCCGCCCACACGTACCAGTCGCGATAGGGCGAGCCCGGGTCGGAACGCGCCGCCTGGAACCACGGGTGCTGGTCCGACGTGTGGTTCACCACCAGGTCGACGATGACCCGCATGCCTCGGTCACGGGCGGTCCGCACGACCTCCACGAACTCGCCGAGTGTGCCCAACCGGGGATCGACACCGTAGAAGTCGCTGACGTCGTAGCCATCGTCCTGGTCAGGCGTCGGGTAGAAGGGCATGAGCCAGAGCGTGGACACGCCGATCCCGGCCAGATAGTCGATCCGATCGATCAGCCCGGCGAGGTCGCCCATGCCGTCGCCGTCACGGTCGAGGAACGTCTGCACGTCGAGGCAGTAGACGACTCCGTTCTTCCACCACTGGTCGCTGGTGAAGGCGATGCTCATGGCTGCGAAACCTCCGGCAGCACCTGCGCGCCGTAGGTGTCGATGAAGCCCTGCTGCTCTCGGGGCACCTGGTGGACGAAGAGCTCGTCCACACCGCAGTCGAGTGTCTCGTGGAGCCAGGCTGCGTGCTGCTTCGCGTCGGACGACACGAGGACGCTTCTGGCGACGTCCTCCGGTCGCACGTGGGCCGCAGCCGCCTCGAACTGCTCGACGGTCTCGAGGTCGGCCATCAGGACCGAGTCGAACACGTTCGTGCGCCATTGCTCGTGGGCGCCGGCGAGCGCCTCGTCGTCCGTGGGCGCCCACGCCACCTTGACCTGGACCCTGACCGGCTTGCCCTCTCCGCCCGCACTGCGGAAGGCGTCGACAACGCGCCGCAGCTGGTCGGGGGGTGCATGGACGGTGATGAGGCCGTCCGCCCACCCGCCGCACCACGCCGCTGTCTCTTCGCTCAGCGCCGCCCCGACGAGGGGCGGCGGGCGGTTCGGAAGCGTCCATAGCCGGGCGCGGTCGACGCGCACGTGGCCATCGGTGCTCACCTCGTCGCCCCGCAGGAGGCCCCGTATCACCTCCACGCACTCGGCCAGACGAGCGTTCCGCTGGGCCTTGGGCGGCCACGGGTCGCCCGTGATGTGCTCGTTCGACGCCTCGCCGGAGCCGAGCGCCACCCAAAGGCGGTCGGGGTGCATCTCCACCAGCGTGGCGATGGCCTGGGCGATGATCACCGGGTGGTAGCGCTGCCCGGGGGCGTTGACCACACCGAACGGCAGCGGCACCGCCTCCATGGCGGCCCCGAGCCATGACCACGCGAATCCCGACTCGCCCTGCTGGCGACTCCACGGCGTCACGTGGTCCGACGACGAAACGGCGCCGAAGCCGGCCTCGGCGGCCGCCCGCGTCGCGGCCAGCAGGGCGCTCGGCGGGTGTTGCTCGTGCGAGGCGTGATATCCGACGACCGTCATCCCCGAAGGCATGCCCGCGTCGCTGCCCGACTACACGTCGCCCGGGCCGCCGAAGGGGCCGATTGCATGGCGCGCTCGCGGCCGGCCGCGCAACTCACCGGTCGGGATTGACGGCGTCCTTCACCTTGTCAGTGGCCTTGTCGACCTTGTCCTTGACAGCGCCGCCAGCTCTGTCGACCTTGCCCTCCTTCTTGAGGTCGTCATCGTCGGTGAGATCACCGGCGGCTTCCTTGGCTCGGCCCTTCATCTCGTCGAACTTGCTCTCGCCCATGGGACCTCCTGGTTCGGTAGGTGCCCTGGTCTTCCCGGCCTGAGTCCGCACCAACTGATTTCGTGGGCCGCTCTGGGCTCGTCCCATGACGCCGAAGGCCGACCGTCACCGATCCGCTCGCCTCCCGAGAGCCACCATGAGGGCCATGCGCCGGTTCATCCGTGACCACAGCCTCTCCATCGTGGCCCTCGGGGCCTTTGTCCTCCTCTGGCTGGGTGGCCAAGCGTGGGCCGGGCACCGCACCTTCAACGAGGAGCAGCGCGCCCACGGCGAGCCCACTGTCAGCTTCGGCGAGTACCTCACCCGCGCCGACTTCGGCGAGGCGACGTTCGAGAACTGGGAGTCGGAGTTCCTACAGATGGGCCTGTACGTGCTCCTCACCGCCTGGCTCGTCCAGAAGGGCTCTGCCGAGTCCAAGCCCGCCGACGGCGACCCCAGGCTCGACGCAGATCCGCGGGAGCACCGCGACGACCCGGAGGCGCCCTGGCCGGTACGCCACGGCGGCTGGGTGCTCCGCCTCTACGAACACTCCCTCAGCATCGCCATGCTCACCCTGTTCGCGCTGGCCTTCGCCGGCCACCTCGTCACGCCGACTGAAGGTCGCGGCACGTGTCTGGCACCGAGGACTGGCTCTTGCCCGACGAGGGCCTCGAGGGAAGCCGGGGAACGCCCGCCCTTCCCCGGCATCTCCCTCTCCGCTTCACGGCTCAGCGGCGGCGTGAGTCGTTCACACAGAGATCGCGTCGACCCCCGTTTCCGTTACTGGTCGACACCTGCAAGTAGTCATGAGGTGCCGGACAATCTGTGACGTGCCGGTCCGGGCGCGGCGAACTACCCCATGAGGGTCGAGTGGCATAACCCGATTTGGGGGGTCCAGCGTTCACCCCAAGGGATTGCACGTGCCCCGAATTGGCAGGCGAATGTTCGGGACTCGAGGAGCTTCTGCCGGCCGAGTGACGCGACCGTGTCTACAACGCGGGGTCAGAGCTTGGGCAGGCTCTCGAAGGGTTCGCCGATGGCCAACGGGTCAATGCACTGCCTGAGCATCAGACGGACGTCCTCGCCCAGCTCGTGGATGTCGACGGCGCGATCGATGAAGCGGAGCAGGCCGTAGTCCGGGTTCCCGACCTCCAGGTCCGTCTTCCATCCCTTGGCCGGGTTCGCCCGGTAGGTGCGGAGGATGTCCCAGAGCGACAGCTGGTAGGGCTCGGCCGGCAGCCGGCGCCCGTCGAGCCGGTACTTCACGCCGACCTCGCCTGGGTGGTCCACCTCGCCGTCACCGTCGTCGTCGGGTCGATTGTCCGGATACTGCTGGGCCGTGCCGAAGAGGTGGCTCCACCAGCCCTTGCGGTCACTGACCCGGAGCAGGCGCAGCGCGTTCTCGGTCCCGATGTCCGACCTCTCGATCTCGTCGAGTGTGCTGAGGGCAAGCCCGGCGGCGACCTTTCGGCGGTTGAGCGGCCGCTCGAGCCGCAGCCCCCAGAGTTCGTGCATCACCGCGTTGGACGCGAACCCGGCGAAGCCCGCCGCGAACTCCGCGCTGGGGTAGCTGTTGATCTTGCGCGAACCGTGGGTGTGGTGGTCGTGCCACAGGAGCATGAAGAAGAACAGAACGACGTCGGGATGCCAGTCGTCGTCGGGCTGGCCCTGGTGCAGGTAGATCTTGTCGGAGCCGTTGTAGGACACGCCGGCGACGCTGTTCGCCGGGTAGAGGGCCCGGATCTCGGTCTGCATGCCGAACCACGGGTCCTCGGCCTCGAGACGATCGATGGCCGAACGCAGCACGTACCAGATCAGCGCTTGCCGGCGAAACGTCGCGTTGCCGAGATCGAGCGACTGACCCGAGGCGAACACCCGTGTGCCGACGGAGACGGCGGGGCCTTCGCGCTGGGTTTCCGACTTCCAAACGGTGCGCCAGTTCTTGTCGAGCAGGTCGAGCGACTTCAGGTCGCCGAGCGTGCCGTCCTCGACCATGAGGTCGGGGCCGACGAGGCGGGCCTGGACGCGAAAGAAGCGGGTCTTGCCGTTGTTGGTCTCCGAGACTGCGAAGTCGCCATCGGCGTCGGTGCGGACCGTGCCCCACTCCGTCCACGGCCCATCTGCGCCGATGTCCGATGCCGACACCTTGACCTCGATGCCCTTCAAGGGTCGGTCGTGCGCGCCGCCGTCGATCTCGCTCTCGCGCACGAGCAGGCGACCGGTGATGGTCCAGACCTTCGCACCGCCGCCACCGCCACCAGAGCCCGGCCGTGTCTCCACCTGCACGTCGGGGATGGACTTCATCATGGACTCCTCTCACTCGGATTTCTGCACCATCGCGAGCCGGCGCCAGGTTTCCAGTCCGCACGGGCCGTGGCGGTCAGCCGAACGTGGCGGCAACGATGTCGGCGACCACGTCGGCGCGATGCGAGACCACGTAGGCCCCGCGCCCGTTCGATCTGATCCGCCGTCAGGTGGATCTCGGAGGCGACCGTGGTCCGGCCGTGTGATCCTCGGGTCATGAGGTTGGGCGACGACAGCTCCGCCGGGCGATGGACGAAGATGCATCAACGGTTCGGGACCATCGCCATGACGTCAACGTACGGCCAGCCCCCGGTGTCGACATCGGTAGGACTACCCAATCTCATCGTCCGACGCCGATGGCTTTGGTCACCCGCGGCTACCAACCCCGCTTCGAAACGCAATAGGCCCGAACCCCCGGGGGTTCGGGCCTTGCCAATGTCTCGCGACATCACACAGTGGAGCTGGGGGGAATCGAACCCCCGTCCGCCGAGCGGTTGCCGACCGCGCTACGACCGTTCCCGAGATCTACGGCTCTGCGGCTGCCGCACCGCCGGGTCGGTGGGCCTCAAAAGGAGGCCGCCGCCGGGTCTTTCCCCGATGTCAGCGGTCTTTCCCGCCGCCAGCGGTCTTTCCCGCCGTCAACCATCGCTTCTGTTGCCGGGCTGCGGTGGTCAGGCCCCGCGTGCCATCACTGGTCGCTGGTGCTCTCGATCGCCTGGGTTATCAGGCGGCGACAGCGAACTGCTCATCGGCAGTTGTGTTTGTGCCCCGTTTAAGGAGTCTGAGCAACTCCGGTCGCACGATTCGGCTTCCGGTCCCGACGTCGAAACCGATCAGCCCCTTGTCAAGCAGCCCGACAAGTGTACCGGCACCCCCGACCCGCCCTACGCCCGTGGCGGCACGGATTCGCCCCACCCCTTCGGCCGCTGGCACGCTGCCTGCCCATGGGCGATGCAGCAGCCTGGGGCGCCCGGGATGCCGCCGTGGTCTGGCACGGCTTCACCCAGATGGGGTGCTACCTCGACAACGAGCCGATCATCGTCGACTCGGCCGAGGGACGCGAGCTGATCGACGTCGACGGCCGCCGCTACCTCGACGCCATCTCGTCGCTCTGGGTCACGACGCTCGGCCATCGGGTGCCGGAACTGGACCAGGCGCTGCGGGGCCAGATCGACCGGGTGGCGCATTCGACGCTGCTCGGGAACGGCAACCGCGTGGTCATCGAGCTCGCCGAGGCGCTGGCCCGCGTCGTGCCTGTCGACCGGCCGCACCTCCTGTTCGCCTCGGACGGCGCCGCGGCGGTGGAGCAGGCGCTCAAGATCGCCTTCCAGTACTGGGCCAACCGTGGCGTCGCCGGCCGCACCCGGTATCTGGCCCTCGGCCACGCCTACCACGGTGACACCGTCGGATCGCTGTCCGTGGGCGCCGGCGGGTTCGGCACTGACCTGTTCGATCCGCTGCGCTTCGACGTGATCCGCGCGCCCGGCTACGACTCCCCTGATGCGCTCTCCCGCGCCGCCGCCCTGATCGACGAACATGGTCCCGCGCTGGCGGCGGTCGTGATCGAACCGCTTGTGCAGGGGGCGGCGGGGATGCTGGTGGCCGATCCGGCGGCGTACGGACCGCTCGTCGACGCGTGCCGGCGCCACGACGTGTTGCTGATCGCCGACGAAGTGGCCACCGGGTTCGGGCGCACCGGCACGCTGTTCGCCTCGGAGCAGTGCGGGCTGCGCCCCGACCTGCTCGCGCTCGGCAAAGGGCTCACAGGCGGCTACCTCCCCATGTCCGCCACGGCGGCGAGCGACCGTATCTACCGAGCGTTCCTCGGTGCGGACCTGTCGGACCGGACCCTCTATCACGGGCACTCCTACAGCGGGAACGCACTGGCGGCGGCGGTGGCGCTTCGCCACCTCGAGCTGATCGAGGAGTGGGACGTCCTCGCCAACGTGCGGGCCCGGTCCGCCACCCTCCGCCGTCTGCTCCACGAGCGGATCGCCCCGCTGGCGGCTGTCGGCGAGGTCCGGTCGAGTGGCCTGATGGCCGGGGTCGAGTTGGCGCCGCCGCATCCCGGGTTGCGGTGGGGCCGCCGGGTGTGCGCGGGCGCCGTTCACCGCGGGGTGCTGCTGCGCCCCCTCGGCGACGTGGTCGTCGTCATGCCGCCCCTGACCGTCACCGATGCCGAGCTGGACCGGATCGTCGACGCCCTGGCGGCGTCGATCGCCGAGGTCACAACGACCGGGACGACGGCCCCCGAGCATCCCCGGTGGATGGGGTCGGCACATTTCTGCCGAGCTCGACGCCGTGCGCACCGCCGGGCGTTGGCGGACCACACGCGACCTCGTCACCACCGGTCCGGTCACCGGGACCCTGGACGGCCGACCGGTCGTCAGCTTCGCCTCCAACGACTACCTCGGCCTCACCCACCATCCGAGCGTGGTTGCCGCCGCTCACGACGCCCTCGACCGCTGGGGTGCGGGCACGGGCGGGTCTCGCCTGGTCGTCGGGTCGAGGCCCCTGCACTCCGAGCTCGAGTCGGCGTTGGCGGCCTGGAAGGGGACCGAGGCGGCGCTGCTGTTCGCGACCGGCTATGCCGCCAACGTCGGGTTGTTGGCGACGCTCGGCGCGTCGCCCGAGGTCACCGTGCTCTCGGACGAGCTCAACCACGCCTCCATCGTCGACGGCTGCCGGCTGGCACGCGCGACGGTGCGGGTGTACCGGCACCGCGATCTCGATGACCTGGCTGGGCAGCTAGTGGGGCTCGACGGCCCGGCGGTGGTCGTGACGGACAGCGCGTTCTCCATGGATGGCGACGTCGCCGACGTCGAGGCACTGCTCGAGCTGGCCGGCCGCCACGGCGCCTTGCTGGTCTTGGACGAGGCCCACGCCGTGCTCGGGCCGGACGTGCCGCTGGGCACCCCGGTGGTGCGGATGGGGACGCTCTCGAAGGCGCTCGGGTCGCTCGGTGGGTTCGTGGCCGGGCCGGCGCCTGTGGTCGACTTGCTGCGCAACCGGGCCCGGTCGTTCATCTTCACGACCGCGTCCACCCCGGCGGACACG
Organism: uncultured bacterium; assembly: GCA_963756425.1. GTDB lineage: Bacteria > Actinomycetota > Acidimicrobiia > Acidimicrobiales > VFJN01 > DASQUK01. Next base: position 253,962 of record CAVWNW010000004.1, read on the forward strand.
GCGGCGGCGCTGGCGGCCCTACGCATCGCGCGGTCGGACGAGGGCAAGGCCCTTGTCGAGCGGCTGCGCCACAACGTCGACCGGGTCCAGCCCGGCCACCCGACGCCCATCGTGCCCGTCGTCCTGGGCGACGAGGCGGTCGCCCTGCGGGCGGCGGACGAACTGCTGGACCGGGGACTCCTCGTGCCCGCCATACGTCCACCGACGGTCGCGTCGGGGACGTCGCGGCTCCGCATCGCCCTGTCCGCGGCCCACGACGACACTCAACTCGACAGGTTGTCGGCGGCGCTGCGGTCCCTCGCCACGCTGGAGCCGCGCGGTGACCACCCGGCCTGAGCGCCTGGTGCTGGTGACCGGCACCGGTACCGAGGTCGGCAAGACCTGGGTGGCGTGCCGCCTGGCGCAGGCGCTGCGGGAGCGGGGCCTGATCGTGGCCGCCCGCAAGCCGGTGCAGTCCTATGCCGCGTCCGACGACCCAGCCGGCACCGACGCCGCGCTGCTGGCCGAGGCGACCGGCGAGACGGCCCACCTCGTGTGCCCGCAGCATCGCTGGTACCCGGTGGCCATGGCGCCGCCGATGGCGGCGGACGTCCTGGGCCGGCCTGGATTCACGGTGGCCGACCTGGTGAGGGAGCTGGCGTGGCCCGCGGGTGTCGCCGTCGGACTGATCGAGTGCGCAGGCGGCGTCCGCTCGCCGCTCGCCGCCGACGGCGACGCGCTGGCGCTGGCGGAGGCGCTTCATCCAGAGCGGGTCGTGGTGGTGGCCGACGCCGGGCTCGGGACGATCAACGCCGTGAGGCTCGCGGCGGCGGCGGTCGAGGGCTGGCCGGTCAGCGTCGTGCTCAACCGCTTCGATGCCACCCTCGACCTGCACCAGCGCAATCGCGTCTGGCTGGCGGAGCGCGACGGCCTGCACGTCGTGGTCGACGGCGCCGACCTGGTCGCCACCATCGTCGGCTGGCCCGAGGCTCGGGGCTAGGCGTCGCCGGCGCTGCGAGATACCGGCGGCCGGCGGGGAGGCGAGGCAATAGGTTCCGGACCGCGGAGGGCGAGGTCATAGGTTCCGCTCGCGGAACTCATGACCTCGGCCTCGGTTCCGTGGAACCGATGACCTCGGGTCGAGCGGCCGGCGTATGGGGACGAGCCACCGCCGATCGGCCTCGGCTGCGGGCGGCCGGCCCCGCTACCGGTGGCCGGCCCCGCTACCGGCGGTCGGCCCGCGCTACCGGCGGTCGGCCCGCGCTACCGGCGGTCGGCCCGGGCCATCGCCCGCGCCGCCTCACGCTCGGCGTCACGCTTGGCCAGCACCTCGCGCTTGTCGTACGTCTTGCGACCCCGGGCGAGCGCCAGCTCGACCTTGGCTCGGCCTTCCTTGAAGTAGAGCGACAGCGGGATCAAGGACAGCCGCTGCTCGTCCACGATGGAGCGCAGCCGGTCGATCTCCCCCCGGTGCAGCAGCAGCTTGCGGCGGCGCTCGGGTTCGTGGCCGGAATGCTCCTGCGCACGGTCGTAGGGGGCGATGTGCATCGATACCAGCCAGGCCTCGCCGCCCTCGATCCGGGCATAGGCGTCACCCAGTTGGACATGGGCATCCCGCAGGGATTTCACCTCGCTGCCGCGCAGCACCAGGCCCGCCTCGACGGTCTCGAGGATCTCGTAGTTGCGCCGCGCCCTCCGGTTGGCGGCGATGAGCTTCGTGCCGGTCGGACGTGCCATGGGGGAGGGAAGGGTACCCTCGCCGGTCGTGCACCCGGGCGCCCTGACCCTCACCGAGGCCGTGTGGCGCCAGATGCTGGGCCACGCGTACGACGGTCTGCCCGAGGAAGCGTGCGGGCTGCTGGGCGGCGATCCGGCGACCGGCCGCGTGGGCGTCTTCTACCCCTGCCGGAACGCGGCCGAGTCGGGCCGGCTCTACACCGTCGATCCCCGCGACCACCTGCGCGCCGACCGTGACGCCGAGGGCCGGGGGCTCGAGATCGTGGGGGTGATGCACAGCCACACCCATACCGAGGCCTATCCGTCGCCGACCGACGTGGCGCAGGCCCCCGACCCGTCCTGGCACTACGTGATCGTGTCGCTCAAGCGGGAGACGGCGGTGCTGCGGTCGTACCGCATCGTCGACGGTGCGATATCCGAGGAGGAGGTCGGGCTGGACGGGCGGTAGAATTGTGACTGAATCGCTCAGGAATACAATGGGAGCAATGCCGGCCCACTCCTCGGTCCTCGAACTCATCGGCAACACGCCGCTCGTCGACGTCAGCGTGCTGAGCCCCAACCCCGCGGTGCGCATCCTCGTCAAGCTCGAGGGCCAGAACCCCGGCGGCTCGATCAAGGACCGGATCGCCTGGAAGATGATCCAGGAGGCCGAGGCCGACGGCACCCTGAGCCCGGGGCGCACGATCATCGAGCCTTCGTCGGGCAACACGGGCATCGCCTTGGCGATGATCGCCCGCACCCGGGGCTATCCGATCAAGATCGTGATGCCCGAGAACGTGTCGATCGAGCGGCGGCAGGCGCTGGAGGTCTGGGGGGCGGAGATCATCCTCACGTCTGGCGAGGAGGGGTCCAACGGCGCCGTTCGCCGCGCGCAGCAGCTCGCCGACGAGCACCCCGAGTGGGTGTTCCTGTACCAGTACGCCAACGAGGCCAACCCCCGGGCGCACTACGAGACCACCGGCCCCGAGATCTGGCGTGACGCCCCCGACGTCACCCACTTCGTCGCCGGGTTGGGCACCACCGGCACGCTCATGGGCGTGGGCCGGTTCCTCAAGGAGCAGAACCCCGAGGTCAGGGTGGTGGCCATCGAACCGCCGCTGGGGGAGCGGGTCGAGGGCCTGCGCAACCTGGACGACGGCTACATCCCGCCGGTCTACGAGAAGTGGGGCGGCCCCGACCTGCTCGACCGCAAGCGCATCGTCCGTCCTCGCGAGTCGATCGAGTGGACCCGGCGCCTGATCGAGGTGGGGATCTTCTCCGGCATCTCGGGGGGCGCGGCGCTCGCGGGCGCGGCCAAGGTGGCCTCCGAGATCGAGGCGGGCACCATCGTGGTGATCCTGGCCGACGGTGGCTGGAAGTACCTGTCCACGGGCGCCTGGACCGGCGACCTCGACGCCGTCGCCGAGCTCACCGAGCGGCTGATCGTGTTCTGATCGCGGTCACCTCCCCGCCCACCGCAGGACATGTCGACGGCCTAGGTTGCGGAACCGATGAGCCAGGTCCACTCGTCGCGGCACCATCGGCTCGAGGCGGTGGTCGCCGCCCTGCTGGATCCCGCGCTGGAACCCATCGTCGACATGGTGGTCACCAGCGACGGGTCCGGCTACGAGGCACGAGCGCTGGACGGGGCCGTGCGCTTCCGGCGTGATCCCGACGGCGCCGACGCGCGCTACACCGAGGTGCACGTCGAGGGGCGCAACCCGCTCGGCGACACCGCCACCGACCGCTTCCCGACGCTCGCCGCCGAGCGTGCGACGCCGTGGCCCACCCGCACCCAACAGTCCTATCCGCACGCGCACGACCAGATCGCGCAGCTCTTCGACCACCCGGCCGCACCCGACATCGTGTGTCTGCACACCGCGGCCCACAACTGGGAGGACCACGGCGGCGAGCGCGGCGAGCACGGGTCGCTCGGGATCGTCCAGGTGCGGGCGCCGTTCGTGCTGGCGGGGGCCGGCGTCACGCAGCTCGGGTTCGTGCCGCGTTCCTGCCGCCTGGTCGACGTGGCGCCCACCATCCTCGCCCTCCTCGGAGCGCGCTCACACGACGGCGGCCAGCTGCTCGGCCGCCAGGACGGGCAGGTTCTGGGGGACCTCATCGACGACCGAGCCGCGCCGCCGGAGCACGTGGTGGGCTTCCTCTGGGACGGGAGCAACGCCAACGTCCTCTACGACCTCGTAGCCCGGGGCGAGGCACCCAACCTGGCGCGGCTCGTCGACGGGGGCACCGTGATGGGCCACGGTGCGATGGCGTCGCTGCCGTCCGTCACGCTCGCCAACCACACGACGATCCTCACGGGCACCCACCCCGGCCACCACGGCGTGCTCCACAACGCGTGGTACGACCGGTCCACCGGCGAGCAGATCATCACGAATTCGCCGGCCACCTGGCCGTGGGCCATGCGCTCGCTGGCCGCGGGCACGGAGACGATCCACCAGGCCGTGCATCGTCACTGGCCGGGTGCCCACACGGTGTCGGTCAACGAGCCCTGCGACGTGGGCGCGGATCGCTCGACGTTCGCCGAGCTGCGTGCCGGGCGTGAGCTCGCCCGGCCCCCACGCGCCGACGAGCTTCCCTTCACAACCGAGCGGTTCGTGCGGCCGCACAAGAGCTACGCATGGTCGTCCCGCGTGGACCACAGCGGGATGATCCAGGCCATCGAGGCGTGGGCGGGCACGGCCCCGCTGCCCCGGTTCTGCTTCGTCAACTTCACGCTCACCGACGCCGCCTTCCATCAGGGTGGGCCCTATTCGGAGATCGCGACCGCCAGCGTCCGGGACACGGACGCCCGCATGGGCCGGGTGCTCGACGCGGTCGAGCGTGCCGGTGTCTGGGACCGGACGGCCTTCTTCGTGGTCGCCGACCACGGCATGGAGGACAGCAACCCCGCGGCCACGGGCGACTGGTCGATCGCGCTGGATGCCTGTGGCGTGCCCTACCGTGACGAGGCGTATGGGTTCATCTACGTCGACCCGTGAGGCCCGGGGGTCGCGGCCGCGGTGAAGGTACGCATCGGGTTCGGCCTCGGGACCCAGACGCTGTCGGGTGACAGCGGCCGCTTCGGGCCGTTCGTCGACGCCCTCGAGCGGCGGGGGTTCGACTCCCTGTGGTTGTCGGAGCGCCTGACGACGGTGGCGCCCGACCCGCTCATCGCTCTGGCCGTCGCCGCCGGGCGCACCGAGCGGCTCAAGCTCGGCACCAGCGTGCTGGTCATCCCAGGGCGCAACCCCGTCGTACTGGCCAAGGAGCTGGCCAGCCTGGACCGGTTGTCGGGCGGCCGGTTGCTGCCGGCGGTGGGGTTGGGCGCACCGGTGCCCGCCGAGCATCGGGCGTTCGGCGTGGACCGACGCGAGCGGGCCGGCCTGTTCGACGAGGCGTTGGGCCTCATCCGTCGGCTGTGGACAGAGGACGACGTGCACCACGACGGCGAGCACTTCCACGTCGACGGCGTGACCCTGCGGCCCCGCCCCGTGCAGCGGCCGATCGACGTGTGGCTGGGCGGCGGCTCACCGTCGGAGCTGCGCCGGACCGGGCGGCTGGGCGACGGCTGGCTGCCCTCGTTCGTGGTGCCGTTCGAGGTCGAGGCCGGCTGGGCCACGATCAACCGGGTGGCCGCAGAGCACGGGCGGTCGCTCGACCCTGAGCACCTGGGCGTCCTCGTGTTCTACCTGCGCTCGGGGCTGTCGGAAGGGATCGCGCAGGTGGTGACCACCCGGCGACCGCACCTCAACCCCGCCGACGTGGTGCCGGTGGGCGTTGACGGACTGCGCCGCCAGGTCCAGCGGTTCATCGACGCCGGGGCGTCGAAGTTCGTGGTGGTGCCGGGCGAGGAGCCCGCCGACTGGGATGCCGAGCTGGGCGAGCTGGCGGACGCCCTGAAGCCGCTCGAGACGTAATCAGTGGGCAGCCGCCACCAGCAGCACGGCGCCGAACAGCGCGAACAGCGCCGCCGAGCCGAGCCGGGTGACGCGCTCGGGCAGCCGCGCGCCGAACACCCGTCCCAGCAGGACGCCGAGCGCGCCGCTGAGGATGATGCCCACGGTGGCGCCGACCCACGTGTGGACGGGACTGCCCTGCGCCGCCAGCGTGGCGGTGGCCAGCATCGTCTTGTCCCCGAGCTCGGCCACGAACATCGCCGCTGCGACCGACAGCACGATCGAGCGGCGGTCGATGGCCACCGCACCCTCGCCGTCGGGGTTCGCCTCGTCTCCGGTGGCGGCGCCCCGCCCCCGCAGCGTCCAGGCGGCGAACCCGAGGAACAGCACGCCGCCGATCAGCCCGATGGCCCGCACCGGGAGCGCGACCCCCAGCAGGCCGCCCACCACGACCGACAGCAGGTTGCTCACCGCGTAGGCGATGGCGACGCCGGCGAGCACCGGTCCGACACGGTGCCGAGCCCCGAAGCCCAGCGCCACGAGCTGGGTCTTGTCCCCCAGCTCGGCGACGAACACCAGCCCCAGAGAGGCCAGTAGCGATTCCACGATGCGTCTCCTCGGTCGGGCTGACCGGGAGCGGGGACTGCGCGACCTCGACCCCGGACAGCGGTGTGTCCGGCGGTCGAAGGTCTCGCTCACCCCGGAGGGCCCGGGGACCGGGGCTCATCGCCCAGCGTGTCGATCACCCGGCGAGGAGCTACTCCCCTTCGCCGCAATGCAAGCTACCGGCGGGCTGGGGCAGCGGCAACGCACGGCGCCGGGGCCGTACTCTGCGGGCATGGACGACCGGCCGATCGGGATGTTCGACTCCGGCTTCGGCGGGCTCACCGTGGCCCGGGCGGTCATCGACCTGCTGCCGGCGGAGCGCCTGGTCTACGTCGGCGACACCGGCCGCTATCCGTACGGGCCGCGCCCGCTGGACGAGGTGCGCGGGTTCGCCATCGAGATCGCCCGCCACCTGGTCGACGACCACGGCGTGAAGCTCCTCGTCGTGGCGTGCAACACGGCGGCGGCGGCCGCGCCGTTGAGCGAGCTGGAGGACACGTTCGGCATGCCCGTGGTGGGGGTCATCGAGCCCGGCGTGCGCTCGGTCGCCACGGTCACCCAGACCGGGCGGATCGGGGTGATCGGCACGGTGGGTGCCATCGCCTCCGGCGCCTACCAGCGCACCGTCGCCCGGCTGGCGCCCGGCCTGGAGCTCACGTGTGCCGCATGCCCGGGCTTCGTCGAGTTCGTCGAGCGCGGGGAGACCGCCAGCGACCAGGTCCACGTGCTGGCCGAGCGGCTGCTGGCGCCGTTGCGGGAGGCGAAGGTGGACGCCCTGTTGCTGGGGTGCACCCACTATCCGTTCCTGGCCCGCACCATCTCCGACGTCATGGGGCGGGACGTGGTGCTCGTGTCGTCGGCCGACGAGACGGCGTTCGAGGTGCGGGCGCAGCTCGAGACCAACCTGCGCCGGCTGGGGGCACCCGGGCCTCCCGATCGGCCGCAAGCCCCAGAGGGCGAGCGCCGCCACCGGTGGCTGTCGTCCGGCGACGTCCGTGTGTTCCGGGAGCTGGGCCGGCGCCTCCTCGGGCCCGAGCTCGACCACGCCGAGGCGGTCCCCTGGGCGTGAGCAGCCCGACCGGCGTGACCCTGACCGTGCTCGGGTGCTCAGGGACGTACCCGGGCGACGGGGGCGCCTGCAGCGGCTACCTGGTGCGGAGCCCGGGCGCAGCGCTCGTCGTCGACCTCGGGGCCGGCAGCCTCGCCAACCTCCAGCGGCACCTCGCGATCGGCGAGGTCGACGCCGTGGTTCTCAGTCACGTCCACCCCGACCACTGGCTGGACCTGCCGGTGCTGCGCAACGCGATGCGCTACGTGCTGGGGATCGGGGGCCTCCCCGTCTACGGGACGGCAGAGACGTGGCTGATGGCCGAGGTCATCATCGGCGAGCTGCCGCCGACGATGTTGTGGCACACCATCGACGAGTCGTCGGTGGTCGAGGTCGGGGATCAGGTCGTGCGCTTCAGCCGCACCGACCATCCCGTCGAGACGCTGGCGGTGCGGGTCGACGCCGACGGCCGTTCCCTGCTCTACAGCGCCGACACGGGCTCGGCCTGGTACCCGGGCGAAGCCGGCGCCGACGTCGACCTGATGGTCTGTGAGGCGTCGCTCTCACCCGACCACGAGGGCGACGTCCAGCACCTGTCGGCGCGCCAGGCGGGCAAGCTGGCCCGCACGTTGGGCGCGGGCCGGCTGGTGGTCACGCACGTTGTTCCGGGCGTCGACGCCGAGGCACAGCTCGACACGGCCAGCCAGGCGTTCGGCGGCCCGGTGGAGCTGGCCACCGCCAACCGGTCGTTCAACGTGTAACTGGTCGGTCGTCAGACCGACGCCATCAGGGGCGGCGGTCGGGGTCGGGCCGGAGACCGGTCGGTCGCCAACCCCGGCGTGATCAGGACGGCGGCCGGGGTCGGGCCGGGTTACGGTGCCAAGTAATGATGAGAGCCGACGGACGGGCACCCGACGAACTGCGGCCGGTCACCTTCGAGCGCGACTTCACGGAGATGGCCGCCGGCTCGTGCCTGGTCAGCTTCGGCAGCACGCGGGTGCTGTGCACTGCGTCGATCGACGACGACGTGCCCCGGTGGATGCGGGGTCGCGGCCGGGGCTGGGTGACGGCCGAGTACTCGATGCTGCCGGGGTCGTCCCCGGAGCGGATCCGGCGGGAGGTCAAGGACGGCCGGCCGTCAGGGCGTACCCAGGAGATCCAGCGGCTGATCGGCCGGGCGCTGCGGTCGGTCTGCGACATGACGCTGCTGGGCGAGCGCCAGGTGATCGTCGACTGCGACGTTCTCCAGGCCGACGGCGGCACGCGCACCGCGTCCATCTGCGGCGGCTACCTGGCGCTGCACGACGCCCTCGCCCGGCTCGTGGGCCAGGAGGTGATCGGCGCCCACCCGCTGGTCGCGTTCTGCGCCGCCGTGTCCGTCGGCGTCGTCGATGGCACACCGATGCTCGACCTCGCCTATGTCGAGGACAGCCGGGCCGAGGTCGACATGAACCTGGTGATGACGTCGGAGGGCCGGTTCGTCGAGGTGCAGGGCACCGCGGAGGGCACGCCGTTCACCAGGTCCGAGCTCGACGAGATGGTGGCGCTGGGTGAGAAGGGCATCGCCGAGGTCATCGAACTGCAGCAGGAGATGGTCGCCGAGCCGCCGCCGCTGCGGCGGGTCGTTCCCGACCGCCGGTGACCGGCGCGGGCCCGGCGTCGGGTGGTCGCCGCCCGCTGCTCCTGGCCACCGGCAACGCCCACAAGGTCGCAGAGGTCCAATCGATCCTCGGCGAGCCTTGGCTGGTGGTGGGCCGCGATCCCGCGGTCGAGGAAACCGGCTCGACGTTCGAGGAGAACGCCCTCCTGAAGGCCAGGGCGGTGGCGGCATGGGCCGGTGAGGTGGCCATCGCCGACGACTCGGGGATCGAGATCGACGCACTCGGGGGCGCCCCGGGCGTGCGGTCGGCGCGGTGGGCCGACGAGGGTGACTGGATCCCCCGCGTCCTGCGCGAGCTCGCGGGGGTGCCCGAGTCGGGGCGGGCCTGCCGCTACGTCTGCGCCGCGGCCGCGGTCTGGCCCGATCCGCACGCCCGCGAGTTCGTGGTGCGGGGCGTGGTCGAGGGCCGCGTGGCCGAGGCGCCTAGGGGGACGGGCGGCTTCGGCTACGACCCGATCATGGTTCCGACCGAGGGAGACGGCCGCACGTTCGCCGAGATGTCCGAGGCCGAGAAGCACGCGCTCAGCCATCGCGGCCGGGCGTTCCGCGGGCTGGTGCCGCACCTCGTGGACTGAGTCAGGCTCTGCGGGCCAGCTGCTGGCGCAGCACGTACTGGAGGATCCCGCCGTGCTGGTAGTACGCCGTCTCCATGGGGGTGTCGAGGCGCGCGACGACCGGGATGCGGGTGCCGTCGGCGTCCACTTCGAGCTCCGCGCCGATCAGCGTCGCCGGGTCGGTGCCCGCCAACCCCCTGATGGTGAACGTCCCGGTCCCCTCGATGCCGAGCGAGTCCCACGTGGCCCCGCCTGCGAGCTGGAGGGGCAGCACGCCCATGCCGATGAGGTTGGACCGGTGGATGCGCTCGAAGCTCTCGGCGATCACCGCCCGCACGCCGAGCAGGGCCGTGCCCTTGGCGGCCCAGTCGCGCGACGATCCGGAGCCGTACTCCTTGCCGGCCAGGACCACGAGGGAGACGCCCTCGGACCGGTAGCGCTCGGCGGCCTCGTAGATCGTCATCTCGTCGCCCGAGGGCTGGTGGCGGGTGACGCCGCCCTCGGTGCCGGGCGCAAGCTGGTTGCGGATCCGGCGGTTGGCGAAGGTTCCTCGGATCATCACCTCGTGGTTGCCGCGGCGTGACCCGTAGGAGTTGAAGTCGGCCGGATCGACGCCATGGTCGATCAGCCAGCGGCCGGCGGGGCTGTCGGCGTGGATTGCCCCCGCGGGGGAGATGTGGTCGGTGGTGACGCTGTCGCCCAGCACCGCGAGCGCCCTGGCGCCCTCGACGTCCTCCAGCGGCGCCGGCTCGTCGGGAAGGCCGTCGAAGTATGGGGGTCGCCGGACATACGTCGACGTGTTCGACCACTCGTAGTCGCCGCCCGCGGGCACCGGCAGCGAGCGCCACATGTCGTCGCCGTCGAAGACCTCGCCGTAGGCGGTGCGGAACATGTCGGACACCAGCACATCCTCGATCACGGCGTTCACCTCGGCGTCGCTGGGCCACAGGTCGGCGAGCATCACTGCCTTGCCCGCCGGGTCGGTGCCGAGCGGCTCGGACGTGAGGTCGACGTCCATCGTCCCAACCAGCGCGTACGCCACCACCAAGGGCGGCGAGGCCAGGTAGTTCATCCGCACGTCGGGGTTGATCCGACCTTCGAAGTTGCGGTTGCCCGACAGCACCGACACCAGCGCCAGCCCGTGCTCGTTCGCGGCGGCGGCGACTGGTGGGGGCAGGGGCCCCGAGTTGCCGATGCACGTCGTGCAGCCGAAGCCCACCAGCCCGAAGCCCAGCTTCTCCAGGTCTGGAAGCAAGCCCGGCCCGCTCCAGGTAGTCGACCACCACCTTGGACCCCGGGGCGAGCGAGGTCTTCACCCACGGCTTGCGATTGAGGCCCCGCTCCACCGCCCTCCGCGCCAGCAGGCCCGCGCCCACCATGACGTGGGGGTTCGACGTGTTCGTGCAGCTGGTGATGGCGGCGATCGCGACGTGGCCATGGTCCAGCTCGACGTCGACCTCTTCGTCGAGGCCGGCCGAGGCGTCGAGGTGGACCGGAACACGCTGGTGGGGGCGGCTCGCGGGCTCGTCGCGGGTGGCCGGGGCGTCTGCGCCCAGGCCGCCGTTGGGGTGGCGGCCGTCCTGGATGGCGGAGGGCGGATCGCTGGCCGGGAACGAGGCGGCGTCGGCATCGTCGTAGGCGCGGCCGACCGACACCGGCGTCCCACCGGCGGGTGCCGTGCCGGCCGCCGACGCCCGCGCCGACTCGGGCAGCGAGTCGAGGAGCGCCCCAGCGAAGCGCTGCTTCGCCTCCCGCAGCGGCACCCGATCCTGCGGGCGGGCGGGTCCGGCGATGCAGGGCTCGACGTTGGACAGGTCGAGCTCGAGCGTCTCGGTGAACGTCGGCTCGGCGGCGGGGTCGTGCCACATTCCCTGTTCCTTCGTGTACGCCTCGACCAGCGCCACGAGCTCGTCGGGGCGGCCGGTGAAGCGCAGGTAACGCAGGGTCTCGTCGTCGACCGGGAAGATGGTGATCGTCGAGCCGTACTCGGGCGACATGTTGCCGATCGTCGCTCGGTTCTCGACCGGCACGTTGGCCACACCCGGTCCGTAGAACTCGACGAAGCGGCCCACGACCCCATGGGCGCGCAACATGTTGGTGACGGTGAGGACCAGATCGGTGGCGGTGGCGCCCTCGGGGAGCTCACCCGACAGCCTGAAGCCGACCACCTCGGGGATGAGCATCGAGATCGGCTGGCCCAGCAGCGCGGCCTCGGCCTCGATGCCGCCGACGCCCCAGCCGACCACGCCGAGGCCGTTGACCATCGGCGTGTGCGAGTCGGTGCCCACCAGCGTGTCGGGGAAGGCCTCCCCGTCGCGGGTGGCGACGACCGTGGCGAGGTGCTCGAGGTTGACCTGGTGGCAGATACCGGTGGCGGGCGGCACGACCCTGAAGCTGTTGAACGCCTGCTGACCCCAGCGCAGGAACTGATAGCGCTCGAGGTTCCGCTGGTACTCGAGCTCGGCGTTGCGGGCCAGGGCCTCGGGGCGGCCGAAGACGTCCACCTGCACGGAGTGGTCGATCACCAGGTCTGCGGGGATGAGCGGGTCGAGCGACTGGGGGTCCCCGCCCTTCGCTCGCATGGCGTGGCGCATCGCCGCCAGATCGACGACGGCGGGCACCCCGGTGAAGTCCTGCATCAGCACCCGGGCGGGCAGGAACGAGATCTCGCGGCCGCCATCGCCGGCGCCGTCCCGCCCGCCCGACCACTGCGCCAGGGCGGCGACGTCGTCGTCGGTGACCTGCACCCCGTCGTTGTGGCGCAGCAGGTTCTCGAGCAGGACCTTGAGCGAATAGGGCAGCCGGCTGACCCCGAAGTCGTCCTCGAGGGCGCCGAGTCGCTGGATCCGGTACCGCCGACCGCTGGCTTCGAGGGTGGCACGAGCGTCGATGGCGGCCATATGGGTCACGCTACCGCCCGTCCCCGGCGACGCCGGTAGCGGAAGGTGACGCCCACGGCCGCCACCAATGCGGCGGTGGTGGCGGCCTCCGTCCAGCGCCAACGGGGCGCCTCGTTCTGGATGTGGTCGTGGAACTTGTCGACGGCCGGCGGGAACGGCGACCGGCCGAAGAAGTGACGGCCGGGCTTGTCGAGGTCGATCAGGCAGGCGCCGGCGAGGCCCACGAGGGCGCTGCGCCGCACCGAAGGGGGCGCCGCGGCGGCGACGGCGGCGGTGACCCCGAGGCCGATGGACCCATCGATGCGGGCCAGCCTGAGGAACTCGTCCTCATCCATGTCCCGCTCGCCGAAGTGCGGCGTCATGTCCATCAGGACGTGGGACGCAACCCCGATGACGAACGCGGGCACCGGGCGGCGCACCAGCGCGCCGATCGCCGCCCCGGCCAGCGCGTGGTTGGTCACGAACACCAGCGGAACCTACAACGGCACTCCCGGCGCTGGCCGGTCACGCCTCCTTGGCGGCCCGGCTGGGTGCCACCCGGGGCGGCTCGTTGGGCATCTTGGGGTAGACGGGCGGCCAGGGCGCGTCCATGAGCCCGTTAGCCATGTCGCGCTCGGACATGGCCAGCAGCGGCTCGATCGACTGGGGATCGTCGGCCATCGTCGCCCACGGGTCGCCGCGGTCCGCGACGCGGGCCGGCACGCTCGACAGGGTGAGGTCGTCGGGGTGCACGTCGTTCAGCTCGTCCCACGACAGCGGGGTCGACACCTGCCCGCCGACCCGAGCCCGCACCGACCAGGCGCCGAACACCGTCTTGTGGGGTGCGTTCTGGTTGTAGTCGATGAAGATCCGCTCGCCCCGCTCCTCCTTCCACCACGCGGCGGTGATGAGGTCGGGTCGGCGGCGCTCGAGCTCGCGGGCCACCGCCACCGCGGCCGCCCGGACCTGGTACGAGTCCCACCGCGGCTGAAGCCGGGCGTACACGTGGATGCCCCGGTTGCCGGTGGTCTTGGGGAACGTCGCGATGCCCACCTCATCGAGCAGCGCCTTCACCTCGACGGCCGCCTGCGCCGCCTCGGCGAAGCCGGTGCCCGGCTGGGGATCGAGGTCCAGGCGCAGCTCGTCGGCGTGGTCGGGATCGACGGCGAGGTTGGGCCAGACGTGGAACCCGAGGCAGGTGAGGTTGACGGCCCAGGCGACGTGAGCGACGTCGGCGGCCACCAGCGCCTGCGACGGGGTGCCGTTGACGGTGGTGACGGTCGTCGTCTGCAGCCAGTCGGGGATGTCCTTGGGCACCCGCTTCTGGAAGAAGCTGGGCCCGCCGGCCCCCTCGGGGAAGCGCTGCATCAGCACCGGGCGCCCGCCCATCGCCCGCATGAGCGCATCCTCGATGGCGAGGTAGTAGTGGACGAGGTCGAGCTTGGTCTCGCCCCGCTCGGGGAAGAACACCTTCTGCGGGCTGGTGATGCGCACCTCGTGCCCCGCCGCCTCGACCACCTCGACGTCGCTCGCGGGCGCCATGGGAGGCACCGGTAGCGGGCACGCCCCCGGGCCCATCGCCGTCTTTGAAGATCTTCCGGGCTTATGGCCCGGAAGATCTTCAAAGACTCCGGAGGCGGGTCTCGACGAGGCGGGTCAGCTCACGCCGGATCGCCGACCGGCGCTCGCGGAGGTGCGTCGACGTGTACCGGAGCAGGTACCACCCGTCGAGCACGAGACGGTTCTGTCGCTCGTCACAGTGATCGAGCGATTCGCGGGTGGCACGCGTCTCGAGCCCGTCGACCTCGACGCCCACCTTCACCGCCGGCACTACGAAATCGAGCACGTACCGCCGCCCGTCGAGCTCGACCCCGTACTGATACTCGACCCGCACGCCGGTGGTCGCAGCGATCGCGGCGAACGTCGACTCGAGCGGGCTGTACGACTTGACGCCACCGAGCGCCCGCCTCTGGAGCGCGTGGCGAAGCACACCGAGGCCACGCCGACCAGGCCGTGAGAGATCGTCGACAAGCCGTTGCAATCCATCGACGTTGAAGCGGTCGAGGTACAGCCCACGCTCGATGGCGGTCGGCACCAGTTCCGGGGCAACCGCCCCAAGGTCGCCGACCGTTCGAATCGGGTTGGTGACGGGAATGCCGCGTCGCCGGGCCACGTCGACGGTCGCGCAGGTCGGTGCTCCGGTGCAGCACGGCCCCCGAGGGTGTCGGACAGTGTTCGTACGGGAGGACGATCTCGACCGGCGCGGGAGGATCGATCAACCCCCACAGCACGCGCGGCCGCACGGTGCGACGCCAGTGCCCGGGGACCCGCCGCCAAGCACGCGGCCAACACCGCTTGCTGCCAGCTCCGCCTCGCGCCGATCGTGCGGAACACGCCGGCGTCGAGCCGCACGAGCGAGCCGCGGTCCAGGCGGGCGCGCAGCTGGTCCGGGGTGATGCCGTCACCGACGATGTCGGCCAGCGTGACCACGCCGTGCTGTGGCACGGCGAGACGGTCGATGCGGCCGTCGACGGTGCGCGTCTTCATCCGCCAATTAGACCGTTTGGGTATGACAGTTACTGTCGACTCATGTCTTTGAAGAAAAACCGGGGTAGAGCCCCGGAAAACCTTCAAAGACGTGGTTCCCCGCCGCCCGTCACCACCCCCGCAGGTCGACCGGCCAGACGTCGGTGACCTCGGCGTCGGGGCCCTGGCCGACCACCACGAACATCCGGTCGTGCAGGGCGACGGTGGGGTCGACGTGGGCGGGCAGGACCCGCACCCGGTCGCCGACCCGGACCGGGCGATCGGCGCGGGTCCCGAACGTGATGTGCTCGTCGGACACGAACCAGCAGTCGCCTGCGGCGACCACGGTGGGGTTGCCGTGGTCCATGCCCAGCGCCTTGAGCCCGGCGTCGAGCACCGCCCACCCGCCCGGGTTGACGGAGATCACGCTGGTCCAGAGGTACAGCGCGTTGCGGAAGGCCGGGGCGTGGGGCAGGTACTCGGTGTCCATCAGGCAGTACGAGCCCGCCTGGATCTCGGTCGCCCACGGGTTGCAGTCGTACGTCCCCGTGCCGCCGGCGGACACGATGTCGCCCCCGACGTCGGCGTGCGCCGCCAGGAGCAGCTTCATCGACGCCTCCACCGCCGCCACCTTCTGTTCCCGCGGCTCGCGCATGAGGTGGCCCTCGTAGCCCATGACGCCCCGCACCTCGAGGCCCGCCGCCCGGGCCTGCGCGGCGATCCGGCCGGCGTCGCTGGGCTCGCAGCCGCAGCGGGGGAGGCCGACGTTGACGTCGACCAGCACCTCCCGGACACCGCCGGCGGCGGCCGCCGCCACCGTCTCGTCGGAGTCGACCGCGACCGTGACCCGTGCGGCCCCGGACGCAACCACGGCGCCCAGCCGCCGGCAGTCGAGGACCTCGTTGGCCAGCAGCAGGTCGCTGCCGAGATCGACGGCGGCCATGCCCTCGACCTCACGGATCGTGGCGCAGCAGAACGTGCGGTGGCCGGCCGAGGCGAGCTCGCGGGCCAGCGCCGTCGACTTGAACGCCTTGACGTGGGGGCGCAGCCGCGGCCCGGGTAGGGCACCCGCCATCGTCGTCACGTTGTGGTCGAAGGCATGGCGGTCGACGACGAGCGTCGGCGTGGCAACGTCCCCCAACCTCATGGGCCCGACGCTACCCGGCGCCTGGACGCCCGGGTCGGCGCCGGCTCGCGACATCACGAGGTGCCGGCGGTGGGATTCGAACCCACACTGACCAGGTCCTAGGCCTGGCGCCTCTGCCGTTGGGCTACGCCGGCTCGACCGCCGAGCATACGAGCCCCGCAGTGCGGGACCTTCGCCGGGCGCCGCTACCCTCGGGCGCCGTGAGCTTGATACTGCCGACCGCCCAGAACGCGACCGCCGTCAGCCCGACCTACGAGATCTTCAACCGCCTGCTGCGTGAGCGGATCATCTTCCTCGGGACCGAGGTCGACGACGACATCGCCAACGTCGTGTGCGCCCAGCTGCTCCACCTCGCCGGTGAGGATGCCGAACGGGACATCTGGGTCTACATCAACAGCCCCGGGGGCTCGGTGACCGCCGGGATGGCCATCTACGACACGATGCAGTTCGTCGAGCCAGACGTGGCGACAGTGTGCATGGGCCTGGGGGCGTCGATGGGCCAGTTCCTGCTGTGCGCCGGGGCCAAGGGCAAGCGCTTCGCCCTGCCCCACGCCCGGATCATGATGCACCAGCCGTCCGGTGGCTTCCGCGGCCAGGCCGCAGACATCGCCATCCAGGCGGAGCAGCTGCTCTACGTGAAGCAGCTCATGGCGGAGCGCATCGCTTACCACACTGGCCAGAAGGTCGATCAGGTGCAGGCCGACTTCGAGCGCGACCGTTGGTTCACCGCCGAGCAGGCCAAGGACTACGGCATCATCGACAACGTGATCGTCAAGCGCGGCGAGATGCTTTAGCGCCGGCCCGCCAGCAGGGCCAGCTGAGCAGCAGCGCCCGGTTGCGCCCCACTGCGCGAGCGGCGAAGAGCGCTACGTGGTGGCGCCGCCGCCCTTGTCGCCCTCGCCCGAGAGCTTGTCCACGGCGTCGTGGGCGGCGTCCCGAGCCTTGTCGACGTGCTCCGTGTACTTGCCGCCGGTCTTGTCGTCGACGACGTCGCCGGCCTTGTCGATTGCCGCGTCGGCCTTGTCGCTGTGCTGGCTGAAGAGACCCCTCGCCCTGTCGCCGAACCTTTGAGCGACTTCCTTGACCTTGTCGACGATGCCTTCGTTCCCTGCGGGCATGGGTCATTCTCCTTTGCTCAACGGGCCCCCCTGGCGACGTCACGCAGCTCGGTCACCGCGTGCTCCAGCCCCAGAGGGTCTCGGTAGAGTGCGGAGCCCGCCACCAGGACGTTGGCGCCGGCGCGGGCGGCACCCCCGGCCGTCGACGGCGCGACGCCGCCGTCGACCTCGAGATCACAGTCCCAGCCTCCCTCGACGATCATGCGACGTACGGCCGCGATCTTCGGCTCCATGGTCGCGATGTAGTCCTGGCCGCCGAACCCGGGATTGACCGTCATCACCAGCACCAGCGAGCAGAGGTCGAGGACGTGGGCCACGGCTGCGACCGGTGTGGCGGGGTTGAGGGCCACCCCCGCGTCGGCGCCCAGGTCGCGCACCCGCCCCAGCGTCCGATGCAGGTGCCGAGTGGACTCGGCGTGCACGATCAGCAGCCGGCACCCCGCCTCCACGCATCGCGCCAGCAGCTCGTCGGGCTCGTCGACCATGAGGTGGGCTTCGAACGGGACGCTGACCCGTGATCGGCACGAGGCGATGACGTCGGGGCCGAAGGTCAGGTTGGGGACGAAGCGTCCGTCCATCACGTCCCACTGGATGCGATCTGCGCCGGCCTTCTCGAGGGCCAGCACCTCGTCGCCCAGCCGCGAGAAGTCCGCCGGCAACACCGACGGCGCAATCTCGACGGGGCGCTCGGTGGCGGCGGGGGAGGCCACGACAGGGATGCTACGACACCGCCGTGATGTGGCGTACCCGTCGATGACGCCTGGCTTCGCGCCCGTGGGCCGGGACCTAGCTCAGCGCCACCTGCAGCCGCACGACCGTGCCACCCGGCTCGGTCCGGACCTGCACCAGGTCGCACAGCTGCTGGACCAGCCAGAGGCCCCGGCCGTGCAGCTGCCGGCTGGTGGGTCGGCGCCGACCCACCAGGGGATCGGTGATGTACCCCGTGTCGGCCACCTCGCACATCAGGCTTGCACCGTCGACCCAGAGCCGGAGCCGGCCGTGACCGCCGCCGTGGCGGAGGCTGTTGGTGGCGAGCTCGGTGACCGCTAGCGCCAGGTCGCCGGCGCGTCCGGGCGAGGCGCCGGCCTCGTCCGCGTGCGCCACGACTCGGCGACGCAGGACGCCCAGGCTGGCGTCACCGATCGCCAGCTCGAGCGTGCCGGGACCGGCAGGAGGTTCGGGCAGCGGGTCCCGGAACTGCCAGGGTGACGGCGCTGCGCCCGGTCCGCCGTACCCCTGCCTGGCGAACTCGGCGCTCGCGGCCGACTCGGTCCCGTTGCGGACGAAGGGGTGGGTGCGCCGGGCCTCGGCCACGGTCGCTGTCCCGAGCGTCGCGGTGTCGTAGGGGCAGAGCAGCGTCCAGGCGGGCTGGGGCGGGAAGGCCACGTTGAGCAGCGCCTCGTGCAGCTGGCACTCCACGAGCTCGGCGTCGCTGCGGCTCGCCGAAACCGGCTCGCCGATGCCCCGGGCGCCGTAGCCCGCGCCTGCGTGGTCGGTGGCGAAGCGGTACCAGGCGTCGAGGATGCGCCCCGGGTTGCGGCCGACGACTCCCATGTCGGCGAACTCCACGGCGCCCGCCTGGTCACCCAGCGCCGACCGCAGCAGCCCGATCTTGCGGGCATCGACGACGGTCAGGACCGCTTCGCCGGCGGCCAGTCCCTCCCGGATGAACGCCGACGTCGCGGACACGAACTCGGCCTCGCCGGCGTACAGCAGCGCCTCGTGCCGGAAGGACGCCTGCCCCGTTCCCTCGGTCGCCGCTTCGGCCGCCGAGGTCATGCGGGACGCCGCCGACAGGACGGGCGGTCCGGACGTCCATCCTGCTCAACCACGGGTGGGAGGCTACGTGCGGGCGCGTGTCGCACACAGTTCTGGTTCCCCGTCCGGCCAGCGCTAACCACGTCATGTGGCGGTGGAAATCGCCTGCACGTTGCCCATGACCCGGTCGAGGGTGGCGCCCTCCAGGCACCCCACCAGACGCCGGCCCCCGCCGCTTCAAGTGTCGGCGACGGCAGTCCGCACCTGGGCGAGCCGTTCCGTGGACGCCAGCACCTCCCGCTGGTCGTCCACCAAGTGCCGGACGATCACGTCCGTGAAGCCCAGCTCTGCCAGCGCCCGCAACTGGTCCGCCACCCGCTCCGGTCCGCCCGTCACGCACGCAGAGGGATCGAAGCCCCGGTAGCCGCGGGCCACCACCGGGCCGGCGACGCGCTCGGCGTCGGCGTCGTCGACGCCGACGTGCACGTCCCGCCTGATGGCCACGGCTGCGGGCGTGCGGCCGTGCGTGGCCGCCCGGTCGAGATAGATCGCGGCGAGGGCGCCCGCCTGGTCGGGGGTCGCCTCGGGACCGGCGAGCCAGCCGTCACCCAGCCGCGCCGCCCGGTCGATCGCCGCCGGTGCGTGCCCGCCCACCCACACCTCCAGCGGTTCGGAGGGCACCGGAGCGATGCGGACCCCGTCCACCGGCTCGCCCGCGGCCAGGCGGCGCACCTCGTCGAGCGCCCGCTCGAAGTCCGAGCCCCGCCGTCGGATGTCCGCCCCCATCGCCGAGAACTGGGCATCGCCGTCACCTGCGGCGCACTGGAGGATGAACCGTCCCGCGGCGATGGCCGCCAGGGTGCCGACCTGCTCGGCCACGAGCACGGGGTTCCACAGAGCCAGGAGATACAGCGCCCCGGCGGGGCGGTCACCCCACTCAGCGAGCAGGCGGCCCAGCATGGGAGTGTTCTGGTAGTAGGGGACGGGCACGGCGTGGTGGTCGCCGACGAACAGGCTGTCGAGCCCGGCGTCCCGGGACGCGCGGGCCTGCTCGACCATCCAGCGGGCCCCGGTGCGCGCATCGTCCACCAGGTAGCCACTGCGTAGCGAGACGCCGAGCTTCATGGCGCTACTCGCTACCGCTGCACGATGCGCACAGCCCGTGAAGGGGGGTGGCCCCAGGATCGAGGACGAACCCGTGCTCGCGGTGGAGGCGTGCGGCCACGGCGCCCAGGAGGCCGGCCGGTGCCTCGGCGACGCTGCCGCAGCGGTCGCAGACGAGGTGGTGGTGCTGGGCGACCGACAGGTGGAACACCGCGGGCCCCGGGCCGATCGGGATGCGAGCGATGACCCCGAGATCGACGAGCCGCTCGAGCGTGCGATACACGGTCGACTCGTGGAAGTGCGGGTGGTCGGCCCGCACGGCGTCGACGACGTCGGCGGCGGTCAGGTGATGCGAGGTGCTGGTCAGCATGGCGTCGATCACGGCGCGCCGCGATGCCGTCACCCGGCCGCCGTCGCGGCGCAGCCGGTCGAGAATGTCGTCGAGCGTGTCATCCACACGCGCGTCGCTCACGAATACAGCGTACGACAGCTATCGCGAACCGTTCCCTGTTGCCAGAGACTCGCATTAAGGTGAGATCCATGCACATTCCCGACGGGTTCATCGACGGGACGACGTCCGCCGGTGCCGCCGTGGTGGCGGCCGGCGGCCTGGGAGCCACCCTGCGACGGGCAGGCGAGGTGCTCGACGAGCGCCGCGTGCCGCTCGCCGGGTTGGTGGCCGCGTTCGTCTTCGCCGTCCAGATGCTCAACTTCCCGGTGGTGAGCGGCACCAGCGGCCATCTGCTGGGCGGCGCGCTGGCCGCGGTCCTCGTTGGTCCGGCCGTGGGGGCGGTCTGCGTCACGGTGGTGCTGGCGGTGCAGGCCCTGCTGTTCGCAGATGGCGGCCTGTCCGCCCTGGGCCTCAACGTCCTCAACATGGCCCTGGTGACGGCGTTCGTCGGGTACGCCGTGTTCCTGTTGGCGCGCCGCGTGATGTCGCGGACCCCCTCCTCCGTGGTGGCCGCGGCGGGCATCGCCGCCGCCGTCTCGGTCGTGCTCTCGGCGCTGGCGTTCACCCTCGAGTACGCCGTAGGCGGCACCGGCACGGCCTCGGTTCCCACCGTCGCCGGGGCGATGGTGGGCGTGCACGTGCTGGTCGGCGTCGGCGAGGGTGTGATCACCGCATTGGTCGTCGGCGCGGTTCTCGCCACCCGGCCCGACCTGATCTGGGGTGCGCGTGACCTCGCCATCGACCAGGCAGACATCGCCCCGGTCGCCGAGGAGGTAGCGGCGTGAAGGGCGTCAGCCACCGCGTGCGGTTCGGGTTCGGCGCCTTCATCGCCGCCGGACTGATCGTGGCGCTGGTGTTGGCATTCTTCGTGAGCCCGTCGGCCAGCGGCGACCCGGACGGGCTCAACAAGGTGGCCATGGACAAGGGCTTCGCCAACACCGAGAAGGACCATGCCCTCGGCGACGCCCCCACCGCGGGGTACGAGGTGCGGGGGGTCGACGATGATCGCCTGTCCACGGGCGTGGCCGGCGTCATCGGCGTGGTGGTCACGTTCGCGGTCGCCGGCGGCGTGATGCTGCTCGTCAGACGGGCGCGCCGGACGAGCCCACGGGCCGTCCCGCACTAGGCGGTCCTGCGGTGACGCAAGGACACCCGGGCGGGCACGGGCTCGACGGCCTCTATCTCGACGGGGGGAGCCCGGTGCACCGGCTGGCTCCCGAGGTCAAGATCGCCGCCACGGTGGCCTTCGTGTTCGCCGTCGTCGCGACGCCCCGCGAGGCGCTGTGGGCCTTCGCCGGGGACGCATTGCTCCTCGCGGCGGTCGTGGCCGTGGCCGGCCTGTCGCCGGCGCTGGTCGCCCGACGCCTGCGGATCGAGGTCCCGTTCCTGCTGTTCGCCGCGTTCATGCCGTTCACCGGGGCGGGCCCACGTGTGGACTTGCTCGGCGTGTCGCTGTCCGAACCAGGGCTCTGGGCGGCGTGGAACATCGTGGCCAAGGGCACGCTGGGTGTGGCGGCGTCGATCGTCCTGGCGGCCACGACCCCAGTGGCCGACCTCCTGAGGGGGCTCGATCGCCTGCACGTTCCCCGAGTGGTCACGGCCATCGCCGGATTCATGGTCCGCTATCTCGGCATCGTGGCCGGCGAGGGCCAGCGCATGCACGTGGCCCGCCAGTCACGCGGCTACGACCCCCGCTGGCTGTGGCAGGCCCGGGGGATGGCGGCGTCGGCCGGAACGCTGTTCGTCCGTTCGTACGAGCGAGGCGAACGCGTCTACCTGGCCATGCTGGCGCGTGGCTATGACGGCACGATGCCGGCCCTCGCGGGAGGGCGGGCGGCCGCGTCGGACTGGTGGGCGGCGGCGCTGCCGCTGGCGGCCTGGGCGTTCGCAGTGGCGGCGTTGGTGACGGCATGACCGGTCGAGGCGACGTCCCGGCGGCGGCGGTGCGCGGCGTGCGGTTCGCGTACCCCGACGGTCGGGTGGCGCTCGACGGCGTCGACCTCGAGGTCGGGCCGGGCGAGCGGGTGGCGATCCTCGGCCCCAACGGCGCCGGCAAGTCGACGCTGGTGCTGCACCTCAACGGGATCCTCCAGGCCCAGCGGGGCGAGGTGATCGTCGGCGGCCTGCCGGTGGTGAAGCGCAACCTGGCCGAGGTCCGGCGCCGCGTCGGCATCGTCTTCCAGGATCCCGACGACCAGCTCTTCATGCCCACGGTGCACGACGACGTAGCGTTCGGGCCGGCGCAGGCCGGGCTCCGCGACGCCGACCTGGAGGGCCGGGTTGACGGTGCGTTGACCGCGGTGGGCATGGCCGACCGCCGTCGTGCCGCCCCCCACCACCTCAGCTTCGGCCAGCGCCGCCGGGTGGCCATCGCCACCGTGCTCGCCACCGAGCCGGACGTGCTGGTGCTGGACGAGCCCACCGCCAACCTCGACCCCGCCGCCCGACGGGAGCTCACCGAGGTGTTGGCGTCGCTGGACGTGACTCTGCTGGTGGTCACCCATGACCTGCCGTACGCGCTCGAGACGTGCGGGCGCGCGGTGGTGCTGGACGGGGGGCGGATCGTGGCGGATGGACCGACGGCGGCCCTGCTCGCTGACCGCGACCTCCTGGCAGCGCATCGGCTGTACCTGCCGCTGGGGTTCGATCCCGCCCGGGCGTGAGGTCACACGAGCAAGGAGACGAGCGCGTCGACGTCGTGGCGCGCGAAGGCGTCGACGTAGTCCTGCACCAGCGGTCGCTGCTCGTCCTCGAGACCGTGTTGCTGGTCGCCGGCGCATCGCCGGGCGGCAAGGTTCGACCGCGCCCGTTGGAGCGTGCTGTTGACCGACGCCACCGTCGTCCCGAGCAGCTCGGCGACCTCCATCGCCTTCCAGCGCAGCACCTCCCGGAGGAGCAGGACCGATCGCTGACGCGGGGGGAGCTGCACGAATGCGGTGACGAAGGCGCGGCGGATCGCCTCGCTCGCCACCGCCTGCTCGGCCGGATCGTCGGCCACCCGGGACGCATGGCACCCCGGGAGCGGACGGACGACGACTGCGCCCGCCGGGGCGTCGGCGGCCGCGGAGCCGGGAGCCTGCCACGACGTGAGGTCGACCGGGCACGCACGGCGCTGGGTGGCGCCCTGCATGTCGAGGCACACGTTGGTGGCGATGCGATGCAACCAGGTCCGGAGCGATGCTCGGCCCTCGAAGCGATCGAACCCCTGCCAAGCCCGCACGAACGCCTCCTGCACGGCGTCCTCGGCCTCGAAGCCGGACCCGAGCAGCCGGCGGCAGTGCGCGGTCAGGGCTCTCCGATGCTCCTCCAGCTGGCATTCGAGCTCCGCGGTCTCCACGGTCCGAGGCCGCGCCGTCTCGATGGTCGACGGTGACGGGGCCGTCTCGATGGTCGACATCGGTCCGCTCACCCCGCGTCCAGCGCGGGCCGGAGCGAACGGGCGAGGGCCTGCCGCATGCGCTGCGCGGTGCCCTGCTCGATCGAGACCTGGTGCGTGACCGCCGGCCAGCCGTCGTCCCGCGCCTGACGCGCGACGGCGGCCGCCAGTCGCCCACCGACCCCGGTTCCGGCCAACAGGAGCCGGCCGGGATCGGCGCCGAGCTCGGCAGCGTGGTCGGCGGCCCAGTGGACCGCCGTCAGCGCATCCGCAAGTGCGGCGCCGTCGGCGCCGGGCGCCGGGCGGGACGTGGGCGACAAAACGACGACGCCGACGTCGGCACAGGCGCCGCGGCAGAGTGCATCGACGTCGTCGGAGTCGAGCCCGGGCAGGAGCACGAGCAGGGCCGGGGCGGTCACGGGATCGTCGGGCGCCGGCCAGTAGGCGCGTGCCGCGAGGGGCCCTCCGGGACCTCGCAGCTGCAACTCGGCGATGCGACGCACACCAGATCCAGGGGGTCCCGGGGGGCGACCGGCGGGTGGGGGGCTCATGTCGGCACCGTCGCACCAGCGAGCCGTGCAAGGGAAAGGCCGAGTGTGCATGACCGCGGTGCGCCAAAGGCATGACCGCCGCAAGCCGGCCTGGATCAGAATGGGAGGTATGGACGACCGCACCCCGACCCAGGCCGGCCGGGTGCTCCCGCTGCCGCCTGCGCCCGACGGGATCGAGCTGCGTCACCTGAGGGCGTTCGTCGCCGTCGCCGAGGAGCTCAACTTCGGCCGCGCCGCGGCGCGCCTGTACGTGTCCCAGCCCGCCCTGAGCCGTCAGATACGCGGCCTGGAGCGCCTTGTCGGCTGCGACCTGCTGCGCCGGTCCACGCACCAGGTGGAGTTGACGCTCGCGGGCGACGCGCTGCTCGATCGGGCGCGCGAGCTCCTGCACAGCGTGGACGACGCCGTCTCCGCCACCCGGGGAGTGGGGGGCGAGCTCGCCGGCCGCCTCGCCCGGATCTGGGAGCCGGTCAACGATCTCGCGAGTGCCGGCGCCGACCTGCAGGAGCTGCGCAACTCCTACGAGTCACTGCACGCGCAGTTCGCGCCGCCGGCCGAGGTCGAGGTGCGGCCCGTCAACGCCGCCGGTGTGCCGTCCCTGCTGCTCGCGACCGAGGCAGGACCGGAGCCAACGCTGTTGTACCTGCACGGCGGCGGCTACGTCATGGGATCGGCGTTCGGGTTCCGGCACGTCGCCGGGGCGCTGGCCATCGCTGCGGGCACGAGCGCGGTGGTTCCCGAATACCGGCTCGCACCCGAGCACCCGTTCCCGGCCGCGCTCGAGGACGCCACGCGCGCCTACCTGTGGATGCTCGACAGCGGCATCGACCCCGAACAGATCACCGTCGCCGGCGATTCGGCCGGTGGCGGGCTGGCCGTGGCGCTCATGCTCCGCCTCAAGGCCGACGAGGTCGCCCTGCCCGGCGGTGCCGCGTTGCTGTGCCCCGGTGTCGACCTCACCTTCGAGTACGTCGACGAGCTCCCCACCGAGCCCCAGCCGGCGCTCTCGCTGGAGCAGCTCCGCAGCTTCGTCGCTTCCTACCTCGACGGGCATCCCATCGACGACCCGCTGGTCAGCCCCCTGTACGGCGACCTGACCGGACTGCCCCCCATGCTCATCCAGGGCGGCGTCGGCGACGTGATGGTCGAAGATGCGCAGCGACTCGCCGAGCGGGCACGGAGCCACGGCGTCGACACCCGGCTCGAGCTGTACCCGGTCACGACCCATGACTTCCAGGTCTTCTGGTCGTTCCTTCCCGAGGCCGCGGACGCGCTCCAGCAGGCTGGCGCGTTCGCGCGCGACGTCAGGACCGGGGCAAGCGCTGAACACCAGGTCGGGGGTTAGCCGGGGCGGCGCGCGTGGGCTGGCCGAACGTGCTCCGCCAGCTCGACGACGGCCTTGGCTCGTGAGCCGCGGTGACCGGCGTTCCGTCCGCCGGGGTACTGGCTCCGGCCGGGGCAGGCATGGCGAGCACACCTGTCCGCGTCGTCGGCCCACCTGTCGCTCCAGCGTCGACCCTTGTCGGGCGGGGCGTCGCGTGGCGGCTCGGTTGCCGGCGGCTCCACCACCCGCGGTGGTTTGGCGGGCTCCGGTCCGCTCGACGCCGACTCGATGGGCCCGGCTCCGCCCGGGGTGTCCGTCGGCGGGTCGACGACCGGCGCCGGGTCCGACGCCGCCGGATCGGTGGCCGGTGGGGGATCAGCCGGTACGGGATCGACCGGTGCCGTGTCGGGGGGCGGTGCCGTGTCGGCCGGCGGCGTGGGTGCGACCCCGCCTGGGTCGGGCGGCGGCGCAGGCTCGGCGTCGGTCCCGGCTGCGGGTGCGGTTGCGGCGGGCGACGTGCTCGCCAGCGTGGGTCCCGGGTCCGCGGGCTGGGGCCTGGCGGGCGTCGCCGGCGCGGCCGGTGGTGCTGCGGCGAGGTCGTTCGGCGGACGTTCCGGGCGCGCATCCGGCGCCCCGCCGGAGTCACGGCTGCGCGGTGCCGCCGGGTCCGCGGCCTCCTGATCGTCGTCGTCGGCCAGCAGGACGTGTTCCTCGATCGCAGGCACGACCACGCTCGCCATCGTGGCCACGATCCCCGTGGTGGCGGCCGCAGCCGCAGCGACGCCGATCACGCTGGCCGTGGTCGCGGCGGCGGCCTTCATGGCGACCACGCGGCCCAGCGTCCGTCCGTGGCGACAAAGGCGAGGTCTGCCGAGGGTCGTCTTGTGCATGTCCTCGACGACCACGGGCTCGTCGACCAGCTCGTGGGGCTCCGCGGGACCGTTCGCCGTCTCGATCAGTCCCGAGACGTCGTCGTACCACTCCGGGGCGCCATGCGCCGGCGGAATCCCCTCCCACAGCCGATCGGCGGCGCCGACGTCGAACTGGACCATGTCGATCCAGATCTCGTCGCGCGCAGATGTCACGGTCCCCGCACGGGCACATAGCCTCCCTGTCCGCCCTGTCCCTCTGTCACCTTAGCCGCTGCGGGCACCCGGCCCCAGGCGGGGCGTGGGGCCGGGTCGCGGGGCCCAGCCATCCTGACGCTGCCAGCCAGACAGCTACGGTCGGGGTGCGTGGAGAACGAGGCCGTGCGGCGGCGCGTGGCGGAGGCGCGGGTGGGTCGGCTGGCAACGGTCACGCCGAGCGGGCGACCGCACATCGTCCCCTGTTGCTTCGTCCTCGATGGCGACACCGTCTACTCCGCCGTCGACGACAAACCGAAGTCGACCTTCGATCTGGTGCGCCTCGAGAACCTGCGGTCCACCGGGGTCGCCTCGCTGTTGGTCGACCATTACGAAGAGGACTGGAAGAACCTGTGGTGGGTGCGCATCGACGGCCGAGCGTGGGTGGTGGAGACCGGCGACGAACGTGAACGGGCGCTCGGGCTGTTGGCCGCCAAGTACGAGCAGTACCGGGAGCAGATGCCCCCGGGCCCCGTGGTGGTGATCGACGTCACCACCTGGCGCGCCTGGCCATGACCGGCGTTGTTCCCTCGGCCGTCGCACCCCCGACCGGCGCAACGTCCCGCGGGAACGGGGGAAGTGTGGACGCCTTGTCCCCAGCCTGGGAGAGCGGCGCTACGGACGCTCTGTGAGGCGTCCGACGCCGCCGCATCGGCACAGCCCGGCGACTCGGGTACGGCCTCCGACAACGGGTAGACGGCGGGCGCGCCCTACGTCGGGAATCGCCCTGGCGACCGCATGTCGGGGGCGGATGCCCGGTATGCGCCGACGTCGGCGAGGGTATTCCGGACACGTGCCCGTCGAGCTGCGCATCCGCTTCCACCGGCACCTCGAAGAGATCGATGCCCAGGTCGTCCGGATGTTCGCAATCGTCCGCGAACGGGTTGCGGCGGCGGTCGACTCGTTCGTGACCGGCGACGCCGAACTGGCACGGGGTGTAGCCAGCAGGGATATCCAGGTCGACCGCCTGGAACGCGAGGTGGAACTGCTGGCGGAGCGCCTGCTGCTGACCGAGTCGCCGATGTGCGGCGACATGCGTTACCTCGTGACCGTGCTGAGGATCGTCCCGCAGCTCGAGCGCTGCGGTGACCTTGCCGAGCACGTCGCACGGCGGACCGTCACCGGCCTCGGAGCCCGCCTGACTCCGCGGACGCGGGAGCTGCTGGCACAGATGGGTGGCCGCTGCGACACGATGTGGGGCGAGGCGGCCAAGGCGTGGGCGGTGCGCGACCCAAACGCCGCCGAGGGTCTCGATGTGCTGGACGACGAGCTCGACGCGTTGCACGACGAGTTGAGCGCCGAGATCCTCAACGCCGGCATCGCGGTGGCGGACGCCATGCAGGCCACGCTGGTGGGTCGCTTCTATGAACGGTTGGGCGACCACGCGGTCCACCTCGCCCAG
Organism: uncultured bacterium; assembly: GCA_963756425.1. GTDB lineage: Bacteria > Actinomycetota > Acidimicrobiia > Acidimicrobiales > VFJN01 > DASQUK01. The sequence goes on from CAVWNW010000004.1 coordinate 282,181, forward strand.
CGGATCGCCTACCTTGCTCCCGCTCACGCCGGCTGAACGCCTGTCCAGCGCGCCTACTTCCACGCCCGAAGTCGCAGGAACTCGTCGAGCTCGACGCGGCCGGCCAGGTTGTCCACGAAGCCGACGAGGCTCGCGAAGACACACTCCGCGACCAGCTGCAGCAGGTCCGGCGGCGTGAGCCCGGCGGCGAGCGCACGTCGAACGATCGTCGGGTCGACGGCCCCACGGTCGAGCACCAGCGCCCGGGCGAATGCATAGGCGGCGGCCGGCGTCGTTCCCGCCGGCTCGGAGCCCTGGCGCATCGCCTCGATGTCGGTCTCGCCGACGCCGAGTCGACCGAGGACCGTCGAGTGGAACGCAACGCCGTAGGCGTTGTCCACGGCGACGCCGACCGCAACGCCGGCGGTCTCGCGTAGGCGGGGGTCGAAAGAGTCGTCGCCGACGGCCCGCCGCAGTCCATCGAAGGCCCGGAGCAGGGTCGGGCTGGCGGCGATGGTGGCGGCGAGGTTCGGAACGAAACCGAGGTCGGCCGCGATCCCCTCGAGAACGGGTTGTGAGTTGGCCGGCGCAGTCTCGACGGTGAGGATCGGAAGGTCCATCGGAGGCTCCTGACTGTGAGCGATCGTGACCGAAGGACCATCTCGCCAGTGCGGCGCGGAAGCGATTCCCGCCGAGGGAAGGGCGCCCGATCCCCCACGCCCGTAGGGTCATCGCATGGCCGAGCCCGCGGCTGCGTTGGAGGCCGACCCCACCCTCGGCGACCTGCTGCGTTACTGGCGCCGGGTGCGGTCGATGAGCCAGCTTGACCTGGCGTCGGCGGCGACGACCACGCCGCGGCACATGAGCTTCGTCGAGACCGGCCGGTCGAGGCCGAGTCGGGAGATGGTGCTGCGGCTGGCGGGTGCACTCGACGTGCCGCTCCGCGACCGCAACGGCCTGCTCCTTGCCGCCGGCTATGCCCCGCTCTATGTCGAACGGGCGCTCGACGACCCCGCCCTTGATCGGGTGAACGCCGCGATCTCGGGGATGCTTGCCCAGCACGAACCGCTGCCGGCCGTCGTCATGGACCGTGGCTGGAACCTGCTGCGCGTCAACGCCGGGGCACGCCGGCTGTTCACCGGTCTGTTCGCACCCGAGCCGATGCCCAGCTCCGCCAACGTGCTCCGCGTGATCCTCGAGCCCGGGCCCGTCCGGTCCCGGATCCTGAACTGGCGGGACCTCGCGCCCGCGCTGTTGGAGCGTGCTCGCCGCGAAGCCGTCGGTGGCGTGCTCGACCTGGCAACCGCCGAGCTGGTCCAGGAGCTGCGGACGCGGCCGGATGTTGCGTCCGTGCTCAGCGCCCCTCGGGCGCCGGCGCCGCCCAGCCCGGTCATCGACGTGCAGGTCGAGTATGGCGACACCGACCTGCGCTTCTTCTCGGTCGTGTCCACGATCGGCACGCCCGTCGACGTCACCGCGCAGGAGCTTCGGGTCGAGGCCTTCTTTCCCGCCGATGACGCCACCGGCGAGCGGTGGCGGGCCCTGGCCGTGCCTTGATCGTGAGGCCCGGCCGCCTTTCCCTCAACACGGCGACCACTCCGGTGGCGCCAGCTCGAAGCCGTCGAAGGTGAAGGCCGGGGACACGGTGCAGCCGACCAACGTCCATGCGCCGCTGGTCTCGGCGGCCTGCCAGGCGTCAGTGGGCACGACGGCTTGGGGTACCTGTCCCGCGGCCAGGTCGTCGCCCAGGACGATGTGCCGTGTCGGGGCGTCGGCGGTGCGGACGCTCAGGACCAACGGGGCGCCCGCGTAGTGGTGCCAGATCTCGGTCGCATCCACCCGGTGCCACCGCGAACGCTGGCCGGCTGCAAGCAGGTAGTAGATGGCGCTGCCCGCACCCCGTCCGCCGTCGCCGCGCTCGTCGCGCCACGTCTCGGCATACCAGCCGCCCTCCGGGTGGGGGCGCAGGCCGAGCACATCGATGATGGCGTCCGCGGTCTGTTCCACGCCGTCCAGTGTGGTCTTGGACGCGCCGGGACCTGCGCACTGCGGCGACCCGTCACCGCTCCGACTTCGCCGAGAACCTAGATGACCAATTCCAAGGGGAGGATCACCGTCGAGAGCACCGTGGGCGTCGGCGCCACCTTCACCGTCCGCCTTCCCGCCTTGGGCTGAAGCGGCCGTCGCCCGGTTGGACCAGGCCCGACTCGTAGGCGGCGATGACGGCCTGCACACGGCTGCGCAGGCCGAGCTTGGCCAAGACGCTGCTTACGTGGGTCTTCACCGTGGCCTCGCTGAGGTGCACCTCGGCGGCCAGCTCGGTGTTGGACCACCCGGCGGCGAGGCCCACGAGGACCTCGCGCTCGCGGTCGGTGAGGCCGGCCCGGGCGACGGCCTCGGCGGTGGGGGTCGGGCGGGACCGGCTGGCGGCGCCGTCGAGCTCGACGTAGCGCTCGATGACCCGCCGGGTGACCGCTGGGGCCAGGAGGCTCTCGTGGCGGGCGACGGTGTGGATGGCCTCGATCAGCGGGTCGGGGGCGACGTCTTTGAGCAGGAAGCCGCTGGCCCCGGCCCGCAGGGCGTCGAACAGGTACTCGTCGTCGTCGAAGGTCGTGAGCACCAGCACCCTGGGCGGGGCGTCGGACGACGCCACGATCCGCCGGGTCGCCTCGAGGCCGTCGAGCAGCGGCATGCGGACATCCATCAGCACCACGTCGGGTCGGGCGCTGGCCGCCGCGTCGACCGCCTCGAGGCCGTCGGCCGCCTCGGCCACGACCGCCAGGTCGAGCTCGTTGTCGAGGATCATGCGTAGCCCGGCCCGGATCACCGCCTGGTCGTCGGCCACCAGGACCCGGATCGTCGTCGCCCCCTCCGCTCTCACGGCCGGCCATTCTGCTGGCAGGGCAGGGTGGCCAGCACCGACCAGCCGCCCAGGTCGCTGCGGGCAATGTCGAGCCGTCCGCCGCAGGCCGCGGCGCGCTCGGCCATCCCCCGCAGCCCGTGGCCGGAGGCGCTGAGGGCCGGGGCCTTGCCGCTGCGGCCGTCGTCGTCGACCGCGACCACCAGGTGGCCCGCCTCCTCCGCCACGCGGACCACCGCCCGTCGAGCCTCGGCGTGGCGCAGGGCGTTGGTCACGCCCTCCTGGGCGATGCGCACCGCGGCCAGCTCGACCTGGGGGTCGACCGCCGGGAGCGGGTCGGGCAGCGCGATCTCGACGTCGAGCCCGACGGGGGCCAGCCGCTCGACGGTGCCCCGCAGGTCGGCCAGCGTGGGCTGGGGCGCCAGCTCCACGGCGCGGTCGCCGTGGGGCGCCAACTCCACGGCGCGGTCGCCGTCCGCCTCCCGTAGGACCTGCACGGCGTGGCGCATGCCGGTGAGCGCCTCCTTGCCGGTGTCCGCGATCCAACGCAACGCCTCGACCGCCACCTCGGGCCGGCCGGGGGCAAGCCGCTCGGCCGCCTGGGCCCGGATCACGATGGCGCTCATGTGGTGGGCGACCACGTCGTGCAGCTCGCGGGCGATGCGGGTGCGCTCCTCGACCACCACCTTCTGCGACTCGACCCCTCGCAACCGCCGCTGCTCACGCACGAGCGCCCCCAGGAACGTGGTGCCCGCCACCACGAACAGCGAGAACAGCACCCGCGACCAGCCGAAGCCGCGAGCCAGCGTCAGGCCGTCGAGGTCGACGAACAGCGCCCCCGTGCCTGCCAGGCACACGGCGCCCGCCACCAGCGGGCTGATGGCACCCGACTGCGCGACCAGGTAAGCGACGGCGAGGATGGGGAGCAGGTGGAACTCGGTGGCATGGCTGAGCACGCCTCCACCTCCACCGGGTGGACCCAGGTCGTACATCGGCAGGCTCTGCACCACGACGTAGAGCGGCACCGCGAGGAGCAGGGCTACCGGCGGCACCATGCGCCGGAGCGTGAGCACCGCCGCCGTCGCCCACATCGCCACCTGGTTCTGGCCCGCCGGCAGCGCGAGCGGGCCCCCGTCACCCACCGGGGGCAGCTGCACGGCGAGCGTGGCAGCCGTCCAGCCCACGACGACCAGGACACCCACCATGAGGTCCTGACCGAGGTCGGGAAGGCGGCGCCACCATGCTGCGAGCTGGCCAGACATCGGCTAACGGTAACCAGACGGGCGGGCGGCGGTTCATCGGCCGAAAGGTGGAACGACCCGCCAGGCAGATCGATCCTTTGGACCAGGGAAACGCCACGTGCGACCGATGTGCCCTGACCAGGGCCTCCGTACGTTCGCTCCATGGCGAGCACCCTCTCCCAGCGCCCTCGGCACCTCCGGGCGCCTCGTCGGGGACGCCGGCGGCCGGCGCGGTCCCTGCAGGCCTTCCTCTTCAGCGGGCTGGTCGGCGCCGCACTCCTGGCCATCGCCGGCGTCACCACCATGACCCCGGCGGTGACCGACACCGTCCGCGGCCCCCAGGTCGAGATCGTCCCACCGACCGGCGACCTCCCTCCGATCGCGGCCGCCGCCTACGCGGTGGTCGACGGCGACACGGGCGAGCCCCTCGCCTCCTTCAACGCCGACCAGCCCCGCCCGGTGGCCAGCCTGGTGAAGCTCATGACCGCCCGGCTGGTCCTCGACGCCGGGCAACTCGAGCACACCGCGACCGTCCCGCCGCTGCAGATCGCCGGTGACGAGTCGCAGGCCGGCCTCGAGCCCGGCGATCACGTGTCGCGGGGCGAGCTGCTGCAAGCGATGCTGGTCGCCAGCGCCAACGACGCGGCCCGCACCCTGGCCGTCGACGTGGCCGGCAACGAGCGCCGCTTCGTCCACATGATGAACGCCGAGGCGGCCGCGGCAGGCCTCGACGCCACCCGCTACGCCAACCCCACCGGCCTCGATGACCCAGCGCAGCACTCGTCGGCCGCCGACATCGCCCGCCTCGCCCGCGACCTCATGCAAGACCCCGCCTTCCACCGCATCGTCGCCGCCGAGAGCACCAGGCTCAACGGCTCAGAGCTGCCCACCACCAACGACCTGCTGGGTGCCTACCAGGGCGCCGACGGCATCAAGACCGGCCACACCGACGAAGCCGGCTGGTGCATCGCCGCCTCCGCCACCCGCGACGGCCGCAGCATCATGGTCGTCGTCCTCGGCGCCCCCACCGAACAAGCCCGCAACGACGCCGCCCGCGCCCTCCTCGACTACGGCTTCTCCGTCGCCTAGATGACCTGTTCGCATGTTGGTGAGCGGAGCTGTTGACCCTGGCGGTCCTGCAGGTGTTGTTGGGTTTCGAGCACGAAGCGCACTGGGTGCGCCATCCCCGGGATGATGATCAGCGCGGTGGAGGAGGCATTCTGTTCGCTCGTGGATGGATGGGCTTGAGGACGTCGTCCCGGCTGCTTTCGTGATCGGTTTCGTGTTCGTCGGCCCGCGTCTTCGCTTCCGCGGCAGCGATTTCTCTACCTAGCCTGGCCCGTGCTGTGGCTCGCGTACACCACGGTCCGAGGTGCCGCCGCCCATCCGCAGGGGCTTCCGCGAAGAAGCGAGCCGCTACCCCTACCGGTTCCTCGACATCGACCGTTTGTCCACCGCCGAAGTCGTCGGCTCGATCATCCTCGTCGCTGCGCTGCTCGTCGGTTGCGGCTTCGCGTACCTCTAGGCGGAACGGTGGCTCGAGTCAGCGGGGCAGCGCTGGACCAGGGTCCACCTGCCAACTTGATGAAGTGATCGCCCTGAGCTGGGGTGCTCGATCCTCACGCAGGTCGTGTGTGCGCTTTCTGTACACCCCCGGTTGGGAACACGGGGTGCGCCATGCCCGGGATCCTGGATGAACACCTGACGTCGACTCGCCCGGCGTCATTCCGTTGCAGGTTTGCGTCTGTCCCGTCCGGTGCTCACCCGTGGCGGGCGACGATGATTTGGTTGGCATTCCAGGTGAGCGAGGCGAAGCGAACGCTGCGCGCTCCGCCGGTGTGGTAGCCGATCGCGTCAGGCGCCCACGCGTGGTAGGCGAGCCAGTGGTCGCCGCCCGGGCCGGTCAAGACAGAGGCACCACCGGTGCCGGTCTCGGTTTCGGTGCTCGCGAGGATCGGCTGTTGGGTGGTCTTCTTGACGCATGGGCCGAGGGGTGTGTCGCAGATGGCGTAGCCGGTGGCGTAGCTACCGGAGTCCCACCAGCCGCCGGAGTACAGCAGGAGGTAGGCGCCATCCGGTCGCGAGGAGTGCTGGGTTCTCGATCAGCGGCGATTCCCACCCGGCGTCGCGGCGTAGCAGGGTGACCGCATTCCCGGCGAGGGCCAGGCCATCGGGCTGTAGCCGTTGGGCGAAGAGTTGGCTGGTTTGGCCGATCGCGTTGGCGTCGGCCTTCCACAGCAGGTAGGCGATTCCGTCGCTGTCGACGAACGGCTGCGGGTCGATCGAACCACCGAGGTGCGGTTGGCACACGAGCGGCTCGGGCGCCGGGCTGGCGTAGGGGCCTTCGATCGCCTGGGCGGTGGCAGCGCCGATGCACTGCAGTCCGAGGGCGCTGGATCGAGCGGCGAAGTACAGAACGAAGCCGTTGTCTCGGCGCAGCACTCCGGGGGCCCATGTATGGCCCCACTTGGCCCATGTCGGTAGCTCGGGTAACGCATCGACGGGAGCGGACCACTCGCGGAGATCGTTGCTGAGGGCCACGGGAATGTTGAGGAAGCCGCACCTGAGTGCTGAACAGCGCCCAGCGGTCGCCGTCGTGGACGACCACGGGGTCGGGGGCGTCGCGGCCGTCAGCGGGTGGCTGGGGTGAGAGCGTTTCGGGCAGCGCGGCTGTGCTCGCCCCTCGGAGCAGGTACACGTTCCGCAGGTCGCGCCGGCGGCGAGGCCGCGGACGCCGGCCCCGTCAGCGTGGTCCCGCGGCCGTGGGTTGCCTGCCTCGCTGTAAGCGTTGTGATTGCTACGCCAGCGAGAACCGTCACGACGGCGATCGCGATCCGCCATGTGGGATGAATTCCCAGCGGGCTGCGATGCGGCGCACCGGTGGCCGGGGCGCGCGAGGTCAATGTCTTGGTCACCGTGCTCTCACCTCCCGGGGGTCGGGTTGGTGCGAGCACCATCGACCGCGCGCGTTGCGCCCCGGTTGTGTGCTGGTGGGTGGGGGGCGGGGGCTGGGCCGTGGCTCGCTGGGGGGCGCTTGCCCGTTGGCGGCCTGCTGCGTCGCTGGTCAGGCGGTCTGCAACTGGCTTGCAACCGGGGAGGGCGATGGTTGGGCGGTGGCGGACGCGACTGGCGACCGGGCGACGCGTCGAGGGCGCGGGCGTAGGCTCTTGGCGATGGTCGCGGGTAGCGCAGCGGGCGCTTCCGTCGAGACCTGGACCGTTCTGTTCACCGATCAGGTCGGTTCCACGGCGATGCGGGTCCAGGTGGGCGAGGAGGCTTTCGACGGGATCCGCGCCGATCTCGACACCCGCGTGGCGGCCGCGCTCGAGGCGCACAGTGTCGTCGTGACCAAGTCGACCGGCGACGGTGTCATGGGTGGGTTCACCAGCACGGCGGCCGCTCTGCGCTGCGCGGTGACCATCCAGCAGGCGGTGGCCGAACTCAACGGCGCTGCGAGCGAGGGCGTCGCCGCCGCGCCGGGGGACTTGGCGCTGCGGATGGGGATCGGCGTCGGCGACGCAGTCGTCGAGAACGGTGACCTGCAGGGGACCGCTGTCGTAGAGGCCGCTCGGCTGTGCGCGGCGGCCACGGGTGGGACGATCCTGTGCTCGGAGGCGGTGAGGACCGTGTCGGCCAACCGCTCGGGCTGCTCGTTCGGCCCGGTGCGTACGGTGGACCTAAAGGGCCTACCGGGGCCGGTCCAGGCGCACGAGGTGTTGTGGGAGCCGCTGCCCTACGACCCGCGCGACCACCGGTTCACGTTTTGGGTGCTGGGCCCGCTGGAGGTCCTCGACGGCGACAGGCCGGTCGGGGTCGGGGGACCCAAGGAACGTCTCGTGCTCGCGCTGTTGCTCGCTCGGGTGAACTCGGTGGTCTCGGTCGACGCGCTCATCGACGCGGTGTGGGGCGACCGGCCGCCTCGCACGGCGGAGCGCACGGTGCACGCCTACGTGGCGCGGTTGCGCCGGACGCTCGAGCCGCGTCGTCCTCGTGGCGAGACGAGCACCATGCTCGTGACGATCGGCCGTGGCTACGAGCTGCGGCTCGATGCCGCCCAACTCGACGCCACACGGTTCGAGGCACTGGCCAAGCGGGGATCCAATCAGTTCGAGCGGGGGCGACGACGCGGCGTCTTCGACGCTGCGCCAGGCATTGGGCTTGTGGCGGGCTGAGGCTTTCGGGGAGTTCCCCGACGTCGAGGGGTGCGTGGCGGCGGCGCGCCGCCTGGAGGAGTTGCGCTTAGCGTTGGTGGAGGACCTGGTGGACGCGGATCTCGCTGACGGCCGATCCTCCGAACTGGTGGGTGAGATCGAGACGCTCCTGCGCGATGAGCCGTTCCGTGAACGCCTGTGGGGTCAGCTCATCGTGGCCTTGTATCGCTCGGGCCGTCAGCGCGACGCCTTGGAGGCCTACCAGCGGGCCCGCCGGATGCTGACCGACGAGCTCGGCATCGAGCCCGGTCCCGATCTGCGCCGACTCGAGGCGGCCGTCCTCGCGCAGGACCCGTCCCTAGACGTGCTTCGCCACGCTGCCGGCTGCCACACCCGGCGGGCTTCCCACTGCGCTCGCCGCCGTGGGTCCCGCATTCCTGGGCCGCGAAGCAGAACTTGATGTGGCTGCGGCACGCGTGGGCGGACGCCGTTGACGGGCGCGGTGGCTTCGTGTCGGTACTGGGACCCGAGGGGATCGGCAAGACCCGACTGGTCGCCGAGCTGGCGCGGGACGTCCACGACGAGGGTGCGGCGGTGCTGTACGGGCGCTGTGACCACGCCCACAGCGGTGCCCGCGCCCTGCTCGGCCAAGCTCTCCAGAGCGCCGGCTCGTCCCTCGGACACGTCGACGGCGGCGCGGGTGATTCAGGGGACATCGCCGAGGCGGTGGCACGCCATCTGCCGACCTGGTCGCAGGGCCGTCCAGTGCTAATCGTGCTCGACGACCTGCATGTGGCCGACGCCGAGACCCTCGAGGTCGTGGCCGATCTCGCTGGTTGGTGTCGAGCCGCCCCCATGCTCGTCGTCGGCGCCTTCCGCGGCGACGCGGCCGCGCCGAACGCCACCGGCGGAACCGCCCGGTGGCAGCGTCGCAGCTCGCCCTCGGCCCGTTGTCGGGCGATGCCGTTGGGCGCATCTGCGAGCTGTACGCCACCGAACCCTGGTCGTCCGAGGACCTCGAGCCGGATCTTGGAGCTGACCGGTGGTGTTCCGCTGCTGGTCCACGAGCAGGCCAGCGAGTGGGCACGGGAGCGGGCGAGTCGGCTCATGGCCGAGGCCAGCGACCGTATGGCTCTCTCCCGCCGCCGCCTGGTCGCCTCGCGCGGCGAGATCGCGGACGGCGTCGAGGGCATCCAGCGGCTGCTCGAGCAGCGGCGCGCCCAGCTCGCCGGCCGGGAGGCCCAGCTCCAGGCGAGCGTCGTAGCCGCCCTCGCGGGCTGTCCCTACAAGGGCCTGGCCCGGTTCGAGGCGGCCGATGCGGCCAACTTCTTCGGCCGCGAGCGCCTGGTCGCCGAACTGGTCGCCCACCTGGCCGAGTCACCGCTGCTGGTCGTCGTCGGCCCCTCCGGCAGCGGTAAATCATCGCTGGTACGGGCCGGGCTGCTACCGGCGTTGGCCGCCGGGGTGCTGCCCGGCGGCCAACGGTGGCGCTCCACCGTCCTCTGCCCGGGCGCACACCCCGCCCGCGAGCTGGCCCGCCGCCTCCATGAGGCGCGACCCGCCTGCGGATGGGCCGCGGATCGTTTTCGTCGACCAGTTCGAAGAGACCTTCACCGCTGGCGCCGACCGCGACGAGCAGGAGGAGTTCATCAGACGCCTGCTGGATCTCGTCGACCGGCCCGACATGGCGGTGGTGCTCGCCATCCGCGCCGACCATCTCGGCCGCTGCGCCACCTACCCCGAGCTCGTAGACCGGCTGACGGGCAACGACGTCCTGGTCGGGCCCATGCGCGACAGCGAGCTGCGCCGCACCGTCGAACTGCCCGCCCAGCGCGCCGGTCTAGAGATCGAACACGGACTGGTCGAGATAATCGTGGGCGACGTCGCCGGTCGGGCCGGGGCACTGCCGCTGCTGTCCACCGCGCTGGCCGAGACCTGGGAACGCCGCGAGGGTCGCGCCCTCACGCTTACCGGCTACCGGGCCGCGGGCGGCGTCAACGGCGCCCTGGCTCGCCTGGCTGAGGACGCCTACGCCGCGTTGCCGGCCGGCCCCCAGGCCGCGGCGCGCCGGCTGTTGCTACGGCTGTGCGATGCCGGCGACGAGGGCGCCCTGAGCCTCCGCCGCCGTCTCCCGATCGCCGAGGCGGCGGACGAGCACGACGACGATGCCCGCGCCGCGCTCGAAACGCTCGCGAACCGCCGGCTGCTCACCATCGACAGCGACGCCGTCGAGATCGCCCACGAGGCGCTACTGCGGGAATGGCCACGCCTGCGGACCTGGCTCGACGAGGATGTCCAGGGCCGCCGGCTGCACCGGCGGCTACACGACGCGAGCCGCTCCTGGGAGGCAACCGGTCGCGATCCCTCCGAGCTGTACCGCGGCACCCGCCTGGGCGCGGCGAGCGACTGGGCCGTCGGCCACGCTGACGAACTCAGCCAGGCCGAGGGAGCCTTCCTCGCTACCAGCCGGGCCCAGAGCGAACGGGAGCTCGCGGATGCCCGCCGCCAGGCAACCGATCGCGCCCACGCCAACCGGCGGCTCCGGATCCAGCTCGGGGCCATCGGAGTTGCGCTCGTCGTCGCCGTCATCATCGGTTTTGTCGCTGTCGATCAGCGGGGGCGGGCCAATGAGGAGGCCACGGTGGCCGAGGCCCGGGAACTAGCGGCTGCGGCTACCGCGAACCTGGAGGTGGACAGTGAACGGAGCGTCTTGTTGGCGCTCGAAGCGATCGAGCGGACGAGATCCGCCGATGGGCCAATGCTGCCCGAGGCCGAAGAGGCGCTGCACCGCGCCGTGACCGAGTCGCGCATCGTGCTGAGCGTGGCCGGCGTGGGGGGGAGTCTCGACTGGAGCCCGGACGGATCAATCTTCGTGACCGAAGGCCCGGAGGAATCCGGAGTCGTGGACATCCGAGACGCCGAGACCGGCAACTCGGTCCTTTCGTTCCACGGACACGACATCGATGTCAACGACATCGCCTTCAGTCGTGACGGCTCGATGCTCGCCACCACCGGAGACGACGGCGCCGCCCGGGTCTGGGACCCGGCCACCGGCGAGGAGCTCGGGAGCTTCCAAGGCCCAACGGACGTCGGCGTGTGGGGACCGAAGTTCAGCCCGGACGGATCCCTATTCGCAGCCTCCTGGCCCGACAGGGGTCGAGGATCATCGACCTCGCCATCGGGCAGACGATCCGAGAGATCGACGCCGTCCCTTCCCCGCTCCACACATCGTTCAGCCCAGACGGCGAGAGGTATCGCGATCTCAAGCGAAGAGTCATCGACAGCCGTCGTCATGGATGTCAGCTCTGGTGAGGAGCTGTTCACCCTCCGGGGCCACAAGCTCACCCTCAAAGATATCGAGTGGAGCCCCGACGGCCGCTGGATCGCCACGTCAAGCAACGATGGCAGCGCCCACCTCTGGGAGGCCGGAACCGGATCCTCTCGGTTCGCGCTCCTCGGCCACGCAGTCACGATCCAAGACCTCGAGTGGAGCCCCGATTCCACCCGCTTGATCACAGGCAGCGACGACGGAACCGCGAAGGTCTGGCTGATTACCGAAGGGGGTACGCGGGAGCTGCTCTCGCTCTCGGCACAGGACACGAGGAGCGGAATCCGTGGGGTGGCCTTTTCACCCGACGGCAAGCGAGTCATGACCGGAGACGAGGCCATCACGGCTACAAAGGTCTGGGACGTGAGCCTCACTGGAGATGCGGAATGGGCCAACGTCCCTGCCATTCCCTTTTTCGCCGGCAGCGCAGCGTTCACGCCCGACGGTCGGGGCCTGATCGCGAGCAGCGTGGACGGCTCGGCGACGGCTGGGCACCCGAGACGGGCAGGAAGCTCGCAGACGTTCGTCCCCTGAACAGCCTGTCGGTCGAGCCCTCCGGCGCGAACTTCTTGCGGCCGACCCGACCGACAGCCGCCTCCGGCACCGCCATCCTCGCCATCAACGTAAGCAAGGACGGCGCAGCTCGATCGCGACGGCGAGCGCCGACGGCTCGGCCTCGGTGTGGGACACAGCGATCGAGCGTGCGCAGTGTTCACAATTGGCCCCGAGGCAGGGATCACCGACGTGGCGTGGAGCGCGAACGGCGACCTATTGGCCACCGCCGGCAGCGAGGACGGTGCCGGTCTGGTGAGGATCGTCGACTCGCTCAGGCGAGGAAGTCGCCGTTCTGAGAGAGGAATCCGGCATCGGGTTCGGCTCAGTCCAGTTCAGCCCGGACGGCCGGCGACTCGCTGACATCACGCGATCGATATAGGACGAGCCGATCCGACCATCCCCGAGGTCAGGCTCTGGGACTGGGCACAGGGCGAGGTCGTGAGAACGATCGAGGCTCCCGCCGGGCGGGCGGTGTTCGATCCCACCGGCGCGCGGATCGCGACCACCACGAGGCTGCCGGCTGGCGACGCTGGCATCGTGCAGATCTGGGATTCGACGACCGGGAAAGAAGTTGACGAGCCTCGAAGGCCACGCAGGCCGTCTGGGATGTCGCCTTCAGCCCCGACGGCTCCTCCGTCGCGACCGCCGGCACAGACAAGACGGTGCGACTGTGGGACCCCGAATCCGGCGACGCAGGTCCTCGCGCTGCGCGGGCATAAGGGCGACGTCAGCTCGCGTTGTATTTAGCCCGGACGGCTCCAAGCTTGCCTCGGTGAGCGCCGACGGGACGATGCGCGTGTGGGCGCTCGACCTCGACGACCTCATCGAGATCGCGAAGGACGAGCTCACCCGGACGCTGACCGACGAAGAGTGCGACAGTACCTGCACGTGGACCACTGCCCGGCTGAGCGAAGGAAACCTAGAAGGCCCTGGTCAGCGCTCCGACCAGGGCCTTCGTGCGTACCCCCCCTGGGACTCGAACCCAGAACCTGCGGATTAAGAGTCCGTTGCTCTGCCAGTTGAGCTAGAGGGGCACGGGGCCGGACAGGATAGCAGCGCACCCGCTCGGTTAGGACGGGTCAGGGAGGAGAGCGGTGGCGCAAGGGGCCGAGACGTCAATCGAAACGTTGCGCAGCACGCGGGGGTCGCTGCACGCGGTGGCCGAGCACGTGATGGCGGCGAGCCAGTATGCGCGGAAGCGGCGGCTCGGCCTGCGCCAGGCGACCGGCGGCTTCGTCACCCAGCCCTACGTTGTGGACGGCGTCGAGCGGCGCGTCGCCGTCGTGGGAACCGAGCTCCTCGTGCGCGACGACGTCGGCGGAGAGGCCGACGAGCTTCGCGTCCCGATAACCAGCCTGCGGGCGGCGGGCGGTCTCGCCGGGGGACCCCTGGGAATGCCGTCCGACGCCTACCGGCCCTTTCCGATGCCCGACCCGGACGGTGACCTAGCGGTCGATCCCAGCGCCGCGGCCCTGTTCGCGGACTTCTTTGCGCGGGTGCAGGCGGCGCTCACCGTGTTCGCCGCCGGGCTGGTGGCGGAGGGTCCCTCCGAAATCCAGCTCTGGCCCGAGCACTTCGACCTCGCCGCCACGATCTCGGAGGTCAACTACGGCGGCTCGCCAGGCGACGCCGCGCATGACCGGCCCTACCTGTATGTCGGGCCATTCAAGCCGCCGCCACGCGGCCGGTTCTGGAACGAGCCGTTCGGAGCGAGCCGCGACTGGAGTGAGATCGACAGCGTCGACGGCGTCCTGGGGTTCTTTCGCGAGGGACTGGCGGCATGGAGACGCGACCGCTGACGACGGCACAGGCGGAGTCCCGCCGGTGGTTTCGCTCGGTGCGGGGAGTGCGTGGCGGCGCCGACTAGCCTCTCGCCGTGCTTTTGCTCGCCATTCTGGGACTCGGTCTTTTTGCCGGGGCGGTCGCTCAACTCGTCCTCGGCACCGGTGTCCACGACATCAACTGGACCGAAGCCATCGTCGCCGGTCTCGTGGGGTCTTTCGTCGGCGGACTGCTCGCCAGCCTCATCGCCGGCGACGGGATCCAGCTGCGCCCCAGCGGCATCATCGGCTCGATCATCGGGGCGATCGTGGTGTCGGGGATCTACGGCTGGTACAGGCGCCGTCGTCGTATCGCCTGACCCGAGCGCCGATTTTCTCGACGCTGTGGTGTCTGCATCGTCGAGGACCCGTTGGTCCGACGCTCGAAGGAGGCCCCGATGATGCTGGAGAACAAGACCGCGGCGATATATGGCGGCGGTGGGGCGATCGGCGGCGCCGTTGCCCGTGCGTTTGCGGATGCCGGTGCCCGCGTCTACCTCGCCGGCCGGTCGCTGGCCCGCCTCGAGAAGGTCGCGAACGACATCGGCGACGCTGCCGGCGTGGCGGAGGTCGATGCTCTCGACGAGCGCGCCATCGCAGCTCACGCCGACGCCGTGGCCACAGATGCGGGCGGAATCGACATAGCGCTCAACGCCGTGTCCTTCCCGTTCGTGCACGACACGCCCTTTGCCGAGCTGGCGGTCGAGGAGGTCATGCATCCGATCGACGCCTACCTGCGCACCAACCTCATCACGGCCAAGGCGGTGGCCCGGCACATGTCGGCGCGCCGGTCGGGGACGATCCTGACGCTCTCGGCGGGTGCATCGCGCGTCCTTCCGCCGGGAAGTCTCGGCTACGGCACCACGTGCGCGGCGATCGAGACGATGACCCAGCGCCTCGCGGTCGAGCTCGGGCCGAGCGGCGTTCGCGTCAACTGCCTGCGGGCGCACCTGATTGCCGACGCACCCTCCAACGGCTCCTACACCGGTGAGCTGATCGGCCGGCGGGCCGCCGCGGCGGGCATCGGCGTCGAGGAGTGGCTCGGACGGTGGCAGGAGGACGTGACGTTGCTGGGCCGGCTCCCGACGCTCGCCCAGGTCGCCGATGCGGCGGTCTTCGTGGCATCGGATCGTGCCGGAGCGATCACCGGCGCGGTGGTGGACCTGACTTGCGGCAACGCCGTGCGCACCAGCGCAGGGGCACTGGTTGGCGTACTCGCCTAGGCGCTCGATCCGGACCCGAGGTTGCATCTGCGCCGGCGCCCGACGGCCCGGCGTAGGGAAATCAGTTGGGGTGACCGAGGGGACTTGAACCCCCGACCTTCAGGGCCACAACCTGACGCTCTAACCACCTGAGCTACGGCCACCACGGGACGGATGAGCTTATCCGACGGCGAGCGACGCCCCGCTCGTCTTAGGTTCGGTGCCACGGCTGTGCACACGGGCGCGGAATCGGAGATCCGCCAGCGGGTGTGCCCCCACTAGCGTGATGACGGCATGCCCCCGTAGCTCAGCTGGATAGAGCGGCTGCCTTCTAAGCAGCGGGTCGCAGGTTCGAATCCTGCCGGGGGCGCGGCCGGGCGCGCTACCAGGCACTTGGAGCGCGCTGGCCGACGTCACCCGCCGCGCCCTATCGAGCGACTCGGCGACGCGTCGTGCTGCACCGTCAGGCCCGATTTCACCCGTCCCGACGCCGGTGCAGCCGCGAAACATCAATCACAAGAACCACGAATTTCAGCTGGCACGCATGGGCTCGCCTCGTACGACGGCCCGCCGTCGCTGGAGCGCGCATTCTCCGCTCCTTCGTCTTCGGGGCCCGATGCCCGGCTCCGAGCCCGCCAACGACGGCACCGCTCGGTGAAACGCGTCAAAGCGGCGGAAACGGCTCTCGACCGTGAGCGTTGTCAGTCCGGTGTCACGGCGTACGCGCGTAGGGCCCCGTTCGGCTCAATCGCGGTCACGAGGCCTTCCGAGCGAGCGGTGCGAACTGAGTCCGACACCGTCAGGACGACACCTGTACAGCTAATGGCCCAAGCGGCGACGGTGGCGGTTCCGACGAACACTGCCGTGGGGACCGTCATAAGCAGAGTGAGGCTGACGGCGGCGGCCGACGCGTTCACCGCAGCCCACAGGTAGGTGAGTCGTCGAAACAGCTGCACGATGCCCGGTCTCGCTAGGACGTCGGGGCTGAGGGGACAGAAGTCGGCCGCGAACTTCGCGATGAGGGGCCGGCCGATCACGACCGAGAGTCCGAACGTGGCGCCCGTGACGAGCGTACGCAGGATCGGCTGCACGAAATAGATGAAGGCGTTGGCGCTCAACAGGTAGATCATGGTCCGCACGGTGATACCGAGACATCCGAGCACAAGAAGACCCGGAATCGGCCGGCCACGGAAGATCCGCCGAGCGACCATCGTGTAGCACCAAACGAGGGCAGCGACGAACGCCCACTGCAGGTCCATTGTGATCAAGAATGCGTAGAAAAGCAGTGTGGGGATGAGAGTCGCCTCGATCAAAAAGGGCACGAGCCGTCGGGTCACGGCCGCGACCACCGATAGCTTCGAGGGATGCATCCGCCATGCCAGCTCGGGGGGTGCCTCCGGAATGATCGTTGCCGCCATGAATCCCCTGGTCCGTTGGCAGATCGACGCGCTACCAGGGTCTCGAGCAACGGTCCCGGAGCCTGTCGGCTGGCTCCGACACGGTCGGCCTTCGCCGTGTGGTGGGTCACAGTACAACGGTTCGTGCTATCGGCGGAGCCCAGGCCGGCACGCTCGCGTCGTACCGGCGAGATGCGAGTCCACACGCCGCCAACCACGGGGAGCGTGGCTTCTACCCTGGCCGTCAGCCGTCCCTTCCTGAGCAAGTGGTCGAGGGGTGGCACGCACGTCCCGCGAAGGAGACCGTGCCAAGCAGGCTTTAGGCGCAGCCAGCTCGATCGCCCTCCGGAACTGGGCCTGCCACGTTCCACCGCAATCCCCAGCGCCAATCGCACCAGGACACGGACCCGAGGAACGTAGCCAGCACAACCGCCACCTCGGTGGACCGCAATTTGCCGAATCCACCTCCACGGCATCAATCCGCCTCTGCGGCCTCAATGGCGCAGACTGCCGGCCGCGGCACAGAAGCACCGAGAACAGGGATGTGGCGCCGTGAGCCTGCCGAGCGCGCCGCCTCGATGGCCCCGAAAACCTGCCCACCTCCAATCACAGGCGCGCAGCTCCGGTGCGGACGCGTGGTCGCCGTCACGGCGGGGTATCGCGACCGATGCGCGGCGACAGCGCTGGGCTGGCCGTGTATTCTGATGCCGCCTTTGAGGCAGACCGTGTGCTGAATGCTGCGGTCTTCTTTTCGAGTCCCGTCTCCCGAGACCCCGGTGGCGGCCGGATGGTTGGGAGAGGGTGTCGTATGCGGGTGCTGGCCGCCCTTGCCGTTTCTAGCGACGGGCGTTGCGACTCGTTGCCGAGGAGACCGGCACGGGGATCGGTCACGGGCACGGCTGCTGAGGCCCTCGGCTGTGTCGCTCGGGGCGACGCAGCTGCGCTGAACGGGCGCCGTACCAAGCCACCCGGGCACGAAGTTCACGGCGGGACGCCGTGCTGTGATGGAACGCCCGAAGCCGTTGCATCACAGCACGGCCATGACCTGCTCCCGGCGGGGCTGCCTTCTCCCCGGCTACCCCGCCGGGAGCAGTGGCGGGACCGGGCAGTAGGGTGAAGTCAAGCGGTCCGGACCCTGCCGTGGCGTGAGGCAATGCTGCCGATCTTCGGGGCCGAGGTGGGAGTGGGCAACGTAACCGTCGGCGATGTACCGGGGCGACCTGCGTTCACGGCGGCGTGACGGGTGGACCCGGACCGCCTGGCTCGAGTCGCGCATGTCCTGGGTGATGTCGGTGGCGCGCCCGTCCTCGATCGACTTGTCATCTTGTGCGTCGACATGCTGTCGGTGACCGGCGCCGTCATTGCGGTGATCGGTGACGGGCAGCACCGGGGCGCGGTCGCCGTGTCCGATGAGGCCCACGGTGCGGTCGACGACCTGCAGTTCAGTTTGGGTGAAGGGCCTTGCATCGCTGCCGACCGGTCTGTTGCCCCGGTGCTCGAACCGGATCTTGCCAGCGCAGTCGAACTGTGGCCGGCGTTCGTGCCAGCCGTGCTCGGCCATGGCATTCGGGCCGCGTTCGCCTTCCCGTTGCGGATGGGGGCCGTCCACGTCGGTGTGCTCAGCCTCTACCGCGATACCCCCGGCGACCTGGACGGCACCGATCTACGGGACGCGATTTCGCTCACTCACATCGCGACGCACCTGTTGCTCGAGCTCGAGGCTGACCTCGTGTCAGGAATGCTCCCAGGTCGGCTGGCCGAGATCGTCGATCACCGTGCCCGTGTCCACCAGGCGACTGGGATGATTGCGGCGCAACTTGACGTCGACGTTGCCACGGCGCTCATCCGCCTACGGGCCTTCGCTTGGTCTCGAGACCGTTCGATCGGTGACGTCGCCGCCGATGTGGTCGCCCGACTGCTCCGGTTCGACGACGAGGCCTCATGACGCGGAACGAGCTGTGCGGCGAGGGGGTATTGTCGCAGGAGCGCAGGCAAGCGTGGCGGGGAGAAAAGGAGGGCTGTGATGGTTGATCAGCAGCGCCTCGGAAGGGTGTTCGTGGAGTTGGCCGACACGCTCGTGACCGACTTCGACATAGTCGAGTTCATGACCATCCTCGCCCACCGAGTCGTCGAGCTGCTCGGCGCCCGCGAGGCCGGCGTCGTTCTCGCCGACGAACGTGGACTCCTACGTTCTGTCGCATCGTCCCACGAGTCGGCCCATCTGCTCGACCTGTTCGAGCTCCAGAACGAGGAGGGGCCGTGCCTGGACTGTTACCGCACCGGTGAACCGATCCTCAACCACTCACTCGCGTCTCCCGACAACGAATGGCCCAACTTCGCCATGGAGGCCCGGCGCCTCGGCTTCACAACAGTCCACGCCCTGCCGATGCGACTCCGGGGCGAGGTCATCGGGGCGGTCAACATCTTCGCATCCAACCCGACCGCCCTGACCCAGTCCGAGGTCGAGGTCGGTCAAGCTCTTGCCGATGTCGCCACCGTCGGCCTCCTCCAAGAACGCGGCCTTCGCGAAGCCCGTCTGCTTAACGAGCAGCTCCAAGGTGCGCTGAACAGCCGCATCGCCATCGAGCAGGCCAAGGGCATGCTTGCCGAGCGCCGCGGCATCGAGCTGGACGCCGCCTTCGACGCCCTCCGCGCCTACGCCCGCCACACCAACCAGAAGCTCAGCGCCGTGGCCCAAGCACTCCTCGCCGGCACGCTCAGCGCTGAGGTGCTCGGACGCCACTGAGCGAGTCCGAGCCAGGCGCTACCCGCATCCGTGCGGCGTCGAACGCCGGTCATGATCACGCGACGGCTGAACGGAGCGCTGCTATCGATCGGACTGGCCGGCGGCATGCTCTTCGGTCTCTTCAACCTCACGATCATTGAGAACCACCGGACCGACGTCGTGCAGTCGTCGGCATCGGGGAGGAAGTCGTTCGTCGGTCCCGTGGACGATCCCTTCTTCGTCGACCTGTAGCTGGGCTGCGACGTCCTTAGGCGTGGCCGGCGCCGCGGCAGAGCCGACCACCGCGGTGGCCTATCGGCTGGCGAGCCCGGCGTCCTCGGGGGTGGTTCTCTTCCGGGTAAGGACCAAGCGTGTCATTCTTCCGACATGGCGGCGCGAACGGGCCGTTTTCGGACCGTCGGGGCGTTCCGCTCAGTGTTCGCCAACGACGACCTGCGGCGGGTGGAACTGGCCTATCTCCTGTTCGAGATGGCCAAGTGGGGAACCCGCGTCGCCATCCTGGTCGTCGCCTACCAGCAGGGCGGAGCTACGGAGACGGGCCTGGTGGCCACGATCCAGCTGGTACCGGCGGCGATCGTCGCCCCGCTGGCATCGGTGGTGGGCGACCGGATGCGGCGGGACCGCGCCCTCCTCCTCGGGTACGCCGTGCAGACCGTCGCGGTCGGATCGGTGGCGGCGGCGCTGTATTGGGAGGCTCCGATCGGCCTCGTCTACGCGCTGGCCGCCGTCGTGGCGGCGAGCGTGACGTTGACACGGCCGGTGCAGTCGGCGCTGTTCCCTCAGCTGGCCCGATCGACCGACGAGCTCGTGGCAGAGAACGTCGTGGCCGCGACGATCTCCAGCGCGATGGCGCTCGCGGGCCCGGTGGCATACGCAGCCCTCATCGCGCTGGACGGGCCGGCGCTGGCGTTGGGCGTGTTTGCCGGGCTGCATCTGGGGGCGACGCTCCTCGTTGT
The DNA here is from genome assembly GCA_963756425.1 of uncultured bacterium. Taxonomy (GTDB): domain Bacteria; phylum Actinomycetota; class Acidimicrobiia; order Acidimicrobiales; family VFJN01; genus DASQUK01. The sequence continues at coordinate 302,416 of CAVWNW010000004.1, forward strand.
CGGTCTCCGGCCGGAGCCTCAGCCACCGCCGAGCCGTGATCGTCCTGTTCGTGAGGCGCTGGCCGGCTTCCGCGAACTCGCCCACCAGCCGAACGAGCGCCTGGTCATGGGGCTGCTGGTTGGTCAGTCCATGATCTCGGGAGCCCTGGAGATCGTGCTCGTGGTCGTCGCGCTGGGACTCCTCGACCTCCCTCCCTCCGGAGCGGGCCTACTCACCGCCGCTCGGGGGGCGGGCGGGCTGCTCGGGGGACTCTGGGCGACGAGGCTCGTGGGCAAGCCCCAGCTCGGTGCCGCGCTGGCCTTGGGCGTCATCGTCTACGGCCTGGGGACGGCCGCGCTGGCCTTCGCCGCAACAGTGGTCCTCACCGCGACGTTCCTCGTCGTGGCCGGGACTGGGCACGCCCGAGCGGACGTGGCCGGGCGAATCCTCCTCCAGCGGGTGGTCCCCGACCGCATCCTGGCCAGGGTGTTCGGGGTCCTCGAGGGTGCCAAAGAGGGCGGGGCCGCCGTCGGCGCGGCACTGACGCCGCTCTTGGTTGCCGCCCTGGGCTTGCGGGGCGGGATCCTCGCCGCCGGGCTCTTGCTCCCGATAGCCGTCATCCTCCTGACGGCACGGATTCGTGCGGTGGATCGATCCGTCGAGCTGCTGGAGCAAGAGGTCACCCTCCTCCAATCGTTGGACCTGTTTGCCCCGCTGACCAGCCACACGCTGGAGGGCATCGCCACTCGCCTGACTCGGGTGGCCGCAACGCCCGGTGGTGTTCTGATGCGCGAGGGAGATCCGGGCGACCGCTTCTACATCGTGGCCGACGGTGAGCTCGAGCTCAGCCGGGACGGTCGAGCCATGGCGAAGCTAGGCCCGGGAAGCTACTTCGGGGAGATCGCGCTCCTGACGAACCCCCACGGACGGCGACCGTGACCGCATCGACCCCCGCCACGCTCCTGGCGCTGGACCGCGTGGACTTCCTCGAGGCGATCACGAAAACGCCCCAGGGCCGCCCGGCCACCGATCACGGCGCTCGCGAGCAGGGGCCGGAGGCGTGACGAGCGGGTCAGCACCAACGCGATCGTGGCCGAGCACGCTCGGCGTATGGGCGGCGGCCTGCGAGGTCCGCCTCGACGGACCCGAGGAAGCCGGGGACACCTGTCCGCTTCCCCAGCTGTCCCGCTGCCCCGGCTCCTCAGGACGGCTCAGCGGCGGTCTGAGCCGTACGCCTAGAGACCGCGTTAGGCCGGCCCTCCGTTACTCGAACGCCGACATCTCCTCAGTCAGGGCTCGTGCCGGTCCGGACCGCGTGCAGTGCAATCACGTATCGGACGGCTTCTCAGCGGACCTCGCGCTGGCCCTGGCTTCGGCACTCCAGAGGACGAGCGCCGCACCTCCCGCGGTGGCGGCCAGCCCGGCGGCAGCGAGGCGATCGAGGTTGGCGCCGGTCCGGGGCAGCTCGGTGCGCGCGGTCGTCCGACTGCGGCCTGCCTGGTTTCGCTGGCGGCCGGTGGGCTGAGCCACGGACCCGGGAGCGCCTCCCGCCTCCGCCGGGGGCGACTCGGGTCGACCGGGTGGTTCGGGTGGCGGGCTCGTGAGTGCCTGGGCATCCGCAGGGTCCACCGTGATGATCGTGGGGACGACGAACGCCCCGCTGCCGACGACCGCAGCCTTCCGCATGAAGTCGCGCCGCCCACTGACGTCGACCGCGTTCGGTGCGCTCGCGTCGTCGCTGGAACTCGCCATTCCCAGCCTCCTGGTACACCTCATGGGGGCTTGAGCCGTACGTCTAGAGATCGCGTTGGGTGAGCGCAACGTTACCCGTGGCCGTTGACGGTGGGGTGGTCGGCGTCCTCTCGGGTCGGGGGGTCGCGCCGCCACTACCCAGGGTGCGGCTCGACGTGAGGACCGGCCGAACGGGCGGATCCCCCACGACGGCCTGCGTCTGCGGTTACCTCATGGCCATGGTTCGGCCAAGGCGCACGCTGGAGGTGACGTGATGTCGGGCTACACCGTGAGGCTGCCGGTCAACGATGTCGACGGCGTTCGGCCCGATGGGACGGTGGTCCACGGCCTCGACTGCGCGTGCTGTGGACACGGCGAACTGACGATGCGAGAGCTCGCCGAGCAGACGGCCCGTGCCGCCAACGGGGCGCTCGAGGCGGCCCGATCGGCAACGGAGGCGGCCCAGGCAACGCTGGCTCTCATCGCCGAGCTCCGGGCCGAGCTTGCGGCCCGCGGGGGTCGCCTCCAGCATTCGGTGGTGTGACCGCGGCCGTAGGATCGCGGCCATGCCAATCGAGGGCGAGTACGAGCCCAGTGCTTGGGGCTGGGTCGCCAACCAGGTCGACCTCTACGAATCGTCCGCCGGCACCAAGGGAGTGTCCATCCAGGGCACTCCGTGCGTGGTCATCACGATGCGAGGCCGCCGCACCGGCAAGGTCCGCAAGGCGGGCGTGATGCGGGTCGAGCACGAGGGGACCTATGCCGCAGTTGCTTCGAAGGGTGGCGCCGACCACCACCCCGGCTGGTACCTGAACCTCTGCGCCGATCCCGACGTGACCATTCAGGACGGTCCGGTGCTCTACACCCTGCGGGCCCGGGAGGTGAAAGGGGACGAGAAGGCCGCATGGTGGGCACGTGCCGTGGAGGTGTGGCCAGCCTACGACGAATACCAGCGGAGAACCGACCGGGCCATCCCCGTGATGGTGTTCGAGCCGCCGCCCGCCTGACGCCGCCGGCCGGTCCTCGATCCGCAAACCTCAGATCGTGTCGCCGGGGATGCCGAACATGGGGCGCACGTCGACCCGGAGGCGTCCCGCCTCGACCGACGGGTCCGCCTCGGCAAGGGCGCGGACGGTGTCGCCGTCCTGTCCCGCGAAGATGCCGATCCCGGCCAGGTCGCCGTCGTCGAGCACCGGTCCGTTCAGCAGGAGGCTGCCCTCGCTGCGCAGCGTGAAGAGGTGGCGCAGGTGCTGCTGCTGGAGGCGGTCCGCCTCCGCCTCCGATTGATCTCGCACCGGTCCCTTCCACAGGAGCACCAACGTGTACCCCCTGCCGTTGGCCACGGTCTCGTGGATCTGTCGGTCGAGCGCATCGGGCATGCGCCGATCCTGTCAGGCGGCCCGGCGCCGCTCACCCACTTTGCCGCTCCCCGTCGACCGTGACCTCGACCCGGTCGTCGTAGAAGGCGACGAGGCCCGCGATCCTCGTGCTCTCGGGGAGCGGCGCGGGGTAGCTCCAGGCGACGTCCTTCACCTGTCCCTCCCCGATCCGGGCCGTCAGGTGCTCGGCCTGGCCCTTGTAGGGGCAATGGGTGACGGTGTCCGAGCGAACGAGCAGGTCCATCCGTACGTCGACCCGCGGCACATACCAGCGCGGCGGGAGCCCGGTCTCGAACAGCGCGTGGGCCGCCGTCGACTCGGCCAGGACTGTGTCGCCCAGCGTCACCCGGACCTGGCGCGAGGTCGGCAGGATGTCGATCCGGGCGTACGGGGACCGGACGTGCGTGAAGACCTGCTCGTCCTCCTCGAACCAGGCGTCCATGGCGTCCCACTCGAAGTGGACGTGGTCACGGAGGTCCTCGATCGGCGAGTCGGGAAAGCGCACCGCGGCGTCCCGGGCCTCGGCGCCACCCACGCGCACGGTGAGGTGCTCGGCGTCGCCCCGGCTGGGGGAGTGGCTGCGGTCGCCGGTGGGCACCAGCTCGGCCACCACGTCGTCCGCGGGGAGGTAGTAGGTCGGGTAGTACGGCACCTCCCAGACCAGCAGCGGGCGGGTGGTGTCGGCCACGAGGTGGCCCCCCAGGTACATACGGACCCGCTTGGCGCCGCGTTCGACCCGCACACGACCTCGCCTGGTGTCAGCCATGTCCGGGCCAACCGCGTCCGGGCCCGCAGGATTCCCCCTCGGCCGGACCGAAAAACCAGAGCGGGTGACGGGGATCGAACCCGCATAGCCAGCTTGGAAGGCTGGAACTCTGCCATTGAGCTACACCCGCAGTGCCGGCGACGGTAGCGACGGACGATCGGGTGATCCAACCGCACGGACACCGCCTGGCCCGCGGGGAGGCGGAGTCAACGCTCGCACCAGGGCACAAGCGCGAGGGCACGACACCGGCAACAACGTGGCGTCTGCCGCCTACGCTGGGCGGATGTACGGCATCGCGATGAGTGTCGCTGCGTGTATTCGCGCCGGCACCCGCGTGGACGTGGCCTGGGTCGTCGACAGCCAGGGTTTCAGCATGCTCGATCGGAACGACGCCCTCGCGCTGACGCCGGGAGGTGGGCGCGTGGGGTCCCTCCTGTCGGGTACGGCCGACGATCAGTTGGCACACCTCGCCGGGCGCGACGACGGCGGTCGCGGGCGGCTGGTTGACCTGCACATCGACGACGTCGACGCGTTGATCGTCGGACTGTCCAGCGGTGGCGACGCCCGTTGCCTTCTCGTTCCGGCCTCTGTCCTGCCCGTAGAGCTGTGGGATCTGTTGATCGCCCGCGAGCCGGTGTGCCTCGTGGCACGCGTCCAGGGGGACGAGGTCGTTGACACGGCTTTGTTCACGTCCGGATCCATCACCGCCGCCGGCGACGACGTCGAGCGGCTCTTCCGCCGCGGCGCCAGCGACGTGGTGCTCTCCGAGGACCACATCGTGACGGTGCTGTGGCCGGTGCCCAAGCTGGTGATCGTCGGCGCCGGTGCGGTTGCCGACGCGCTTCATCAGGCCGCGGGGCTGCTCGGCTGGCACGCCGAGACCATCACCGACGTCGGGACCGCGACCGGTGTGGTCGCCTCGCTGGCGGTGCTCGACAACCTCGTGGTCCTCAGCCACGATCACGAGTTCGCCGGCCGGGTCTTGGCGTCGGCGCTCACGAGCGAGGTCGGATACATCGGCGCGCTCGGCTCAAGGCAGATGCAGCAGATGCGTGCCGACTGGCTCGCCTACCGGGGCATCACCGACCTCACCCGCATCCACGGCCCGGCCGGGCTGGACCTCGGTGCGAGGGCGCCGGGGGAGATCGCCATCTCCATCGTTGCCGAGGCTCTGGCAGTCCGGTCGGCACGTACAATGCAGGTGCAATCGAAGTGATGCCGGAGAAGGGACGCCCACCATGACACAGGACGCCGATGACGCACTCGAGGTGCTCCGTGCGGTCTGGGCGGCGCAACAGGGTGGCGGCAGCGTCGACCTCGACGAGGACTGCAGCCCGACGAAGTCGTGCAAGAACATGCAGGGCGTGACGTTCGACGGGTTCGCCGAGCCCGGGAGCGACGTGCGTGGGGCATGGCGGGAGAAGTTGGCCCGCGAAGGGAAGCTGAGCGACTCTGACCGGAGCATCCGCGATCTCGTCCTCGGTGCGACCGAGTCGGGCTGACCTCCGGGCGTGACGGGCGACGGGGTGGACCGACCAGAAACGGTCGGCGGGCTCACCGACCTCCTGCTCCAGGGCGGCTACGTCGCCGATCGCGGGCTGTCCACGGCCCTCTTCGTCTCACTGTCGCTCGGCCGGCCGATCCTGCTCGAAGGCGAGGTGGGAGTCGGCAAGACGGAGGTGGCGAAGGTGCTCGCGACCGTCTTCGGCCGAAAGTTGATCCGCTTGCAGTGCTACGAGGGCATCGACACCAACCAGGCGCTGTACGAGTGGGACTACGCCCGGCAGATGCTGCAGATCCGGGCCCTGTCGGAAAAGCAGATCGACGACGACACCGCTGTCGACAAGCTGTTCGGCCCGAAGTTCCTCCTCGAGCGCCCGCTCCTGGAGGCAGTCCGGACCGGCGACCGGGCCGTGCTGCTGATCGACGAGGTCGATCGGGCCGACGACGAGTTCGAGGCGTTCCTGCTCGAGTTGCTCGCCGACTTCCAGATCAGCATCCCCGAGATAGGGACCATCACGGCCAGCAGCCCGCCGCTGGTGGTCCTCACTTCCAACCGCACCCGTGAGCTCCACGACGCCCTCAAACGACGCTGCCTCTACCACTGGGTCGGCTATCCGAGCCCGGAGCGCGAGCTCGAGATCATCCTCGTGCGCGCACCGGGAACGTCGGAGATGCTGGCGCGGAAGGTGGTCGCGTCGGTCAACCGGCTGCGCGAGCTCGATCTCGCCAAGCCACCGGGCGTCGCCGAATCGCTCGACTGGGTGGCCACGCTCGAGGTGCTCGGGGAGACGGATCTCGACGCCCGCTCCGCCGAAGACTCCATCGGTGCCGTGATCAAGGAGCGCGACGACCTCGAGGTGGTGCGCGACAACCTCGAGGAGATCGTGTCCGGTGCCTGACCGGGCGCCGTTCATCAGCCTGCTCGTCGCCTTCGGCAACGAGCTGCGCGCCGCGGGCATGGCAGTCGGAACCGGCGACGTAAGCACGTACTGCGCGGCGGTGGCCGCGCTCGACCCGACCGATCTGCTCGATCTCTACTGGTCCGGGCGCACCACGTTGGTCACCCGCCGGGAGCAGATCCCCGTCTACGACCGGGTGTTCCGAAGGTTCTTCCTCGATGAGAGTGACGACGCCGACCCGATGAAGATGACCCTGAGGGTAAGCGCCGCGTCTGAGCTGGAGATCGAACTGCCGTCGGGGGAGCCGGCAGGAGACGATCACGAGGACGAGGAGGCGACGCTCGGGCTGATGGCGTCCGATGTCACTGTCCTGCGCGAGAAGTCGTTCGCCGTGTGCACCCCCGAAGAGCTCGTGGCTCTGCGGCGGATCATGGCGCGGATCAGGTTGACACCACCGCGCCGATGTACCCGGCGGACGGCGCCGGCTCCGGCCGGACGCCGGCCCGACATGCGCCGAACCGTTCGCGAGACGATGCGCACCCACGGCGAGCCAGCCGAGCTGTTCTGGCGCCGTCGTCAGCTGCGGACGCGGCCGCTCGTCCTGATCCTGGACGTGTCCGGGTCGATGTCCGACTACTCCCGCAGCCTGCTGCAGTTCGCTCACTCGACGGCGCGAGCGTCCGCTCGGGTCGAAGTGTTCTGCTTCGGCACGCGACTGACACGGATCACCAGGGCGCTGGGGCATCGCCGGCCGGACGACGCCATGGCGCAGGCGGCGAGGGCGGTCTTCGACTGGGACGGCGGGACGCGGATCGGCGACTCGCTGGAGACGTTCGTTCGCGTGTGGGGTCGTCGTGGGATGGGCCGCGGTGGGATCGTGGTGATCTGCTCCGACGGGCTCGACCGCGGCGATCCAGGTGTGCTCGCCGGGGCGATGGAACGCTTGTCGCGGCTCTGCCATCGCATCGTGTGGATGAACCCGCACAAGGGGCACGACGTCGACTTCCAGCCGAGCACGCTGGGGATGATGGTCGCCGCGCCCTTCGTCGACCTGCTGCTGTCGGGACACGACCTGCGGAGTCTCGAGGAGTTCGCGGCACGACTCCCCGAGCTCGGGTGAGCGCGATGAGGTGGAGCGTGACGGTCGTGGCCGAGGGGGACCGGGTGGTCACGCGGGAAGAGGTCGTCGAGCTGGCGGACGCGGTGGCCGCGCTGAGCGGGATCGCGTCCGGCATCGGCACGACGAGCTATGGGGCACAGATCGTCGTCCACGCGGAGAGTGCGGACGAGGCGGTCGAGCACGCCGCCCGCGAGTTGGTCGACGCTGCCGCACGAGCTGGCCTGCCGCCGTGGCCGGTGACGCGCGCCGAGGTGATGGGTGAGGACGACGCGGGGGACGAGGACGGATGATCCGGCTCGGTTCGTTGGCCGGATATCCGTTCGAAGGCCCGCGCGCCCTTGCTGGCTGGACCCCCCCGGCTCGCGCCGCGGTCTATGCCATCGTGTTCAAGCCCGATGCGGACGCCAAGCCCGACCGCTATGCGGTCACCTTTGTGGGCGAGTCCACCGACCTCTCTGCGGAACGCCTGCCGTTCAACCATCCACGGGCGGGGTGCTGGGTTCGCCGCGCCGGCAGCCGCTGGAACCTCTATGTCTGCACGTACGAGGTGCCCGGCGGGCTGCCGTCCCACCGCGCGCAGATCGTTCGTGAGCTGATCGCCGTGTACCACCCGACCTGCAACCGCGAGCGGTACGACCCGTCGTGGAAGGAGCAGTGGATCGGCGAGTACACGGCACCGACGGCCGGGCCGCTGACCACCGACCGGGACCCAGGTCCCTAGCTCGTCACCTCGTCTTCGGGCTGGGACGCGACGTCGGCCGCAGGGCGCCGGCCCGGCACGTAGCCCACAGCGTCGTGCAGCCGCGAGCGACGACGCTGGGATGCCGGCCGCGCCGGACCGCGCTCGGTGGTTTCGGCCGGCTCGTAGGTTGCCCCGGTCACGATGTCCTCCGCCATGCCGTAGAGCAGTGGAAGGGCACCGGCGATGACCCCGCCGGTGCGGTTGATCCGCTCGACGCCCGGTTCGATCACCTCCGCGTCGCGAACGATGCTGCCGACGAGCTCGGAGCACTGCTCGAGGTTCGTGGCCACACGATTCAGCTGCCCCCCGACGATGTACAGGTAGATCGCCAATCCGGCGATGAGCAAGCCGATATCGACGACGGAGAGCACGATCAGCGTCGTCGTCACGAGCGCACCTTTCCGAGCACACGGCCGAGGAACAGGTGGTGTTCCAGGCCTTCTGCGAGCACGGCGTCGACGCGGGACGCGGTTTCGGCGATGAGCGCGGTGTCCGAGGTGTTCGCGGCCGCCTGCTGCAACGTCTCGCGAATCTCCACGACGCGGCGGTCGATCTCACGCACCAGTAGGACCAGGATCGTGAGCAGCGCGGCGACCGCGAGCACCACGACGAACCCACCGATGACTGCGCCCCACCAGAGGTTCTCCTGCGTGTTGGTCAGTGCGAACACCATCGTCAACCTCCCAGCCTGGCGCGTCCGCGGGCGAGGCCGGCGACGATCGCCTCGGCCGCCTCCTTCGTCGTGCTGAGCTCCGCCAGCGCCGCTGTGTGACGCACCGACTCGGTCAGCGAGTCGTTGATCTCCGCCGCTTGCCTCCCGATCGAGCGGGCGAGCAGCAGGATGGGGACGACGAGAGCGACGACCACCAGCACGACGATGATCGCGACCGTGTACCCGATCACCCAACTGGTCGTTGACTCGCTCGCCGCCAGTAGCTGAAACATCGTTTCGCTCGCTTCCTCAGATCGATTCGCAGAAGTCACGCACTGGCGCCAGCTCCGCGTTCACCGACGGAAGGACCTCGGGCACCGTGCGTGTCTTGTCGGCCACGACCTGGACCCCGCCGAGGAGGGTTCCGAGGGTCCGGCGTATCGCAATCAGGTGGAAGAGGACCCGGACCAGCCCGAGGGCGGCGGCCGCGACGATCAGAGCGGCGATGACCACGGTCACCCAGGCGACGATTGGCATGACGTTGTCCTCTCTCCTCGCTCAACCCAGGAGCTTGCCCACGGAGCCGGCGTAGCGGACCGCGCCGTTCGCGACTTCGTGGATCGTGCTGTCCGTCGTGGCCAAGAGCTCCGGTACCTCGTCCAGCTCGCCGATCAGCGCGACCCCTCCGGCCAGGGTGTCATCGGACGCCTGCCGTATCCGTTCCAGCGCAGCCAATACGCGGTTGAGGAGGGCGACGAGAACGGGGACGACGACGAGCAACAGGATCACGTTGCCGATCCACCAGAGCACCATCGGTTCCCTCCTCAGCTCGGGTTGGGCTCGTAGGGCAGGAAGAAGCGGCGGCCGACACGCTTCAAGGCGAGCCACCCTGCGCGTAGGCCGATCGTGAATCCACTGGCCGGCGCGGAGGTCGCGAGGTGTTCGGTCGCGACCCCCCGCTCGCGTGCCGAGATCCGCGTCTGCATGTTCGTCGCGAAGTCCCGCATCAGGATGGCGCTGACATCGGCGATCATGCCGCGCCCGTACTGCGCTGCGGCGCCGGACAGCTGAAGGTCCTGAGAGACGTCGACCTTGGTGCCGCGGGGCGTCGGTGTCAGCGTCGCCGTGACGAGCATGGCGGCTTGGCCCCGTCCCTTCTCGTCGGCACCGTTGGCGTCGACGACGATGCGCTTGGCGGCGTCGTCGCGCTCCGTGATCTCCGCAATCCCGGCGAACTGCAGCTTCACCGGCCCCATGCGGACGGCGACCTTGCCGCGGTACTTGTCGTCGCCGAGCTCGTCGGTGAGCTCGGCACCGGGGAGACAGCTCGCTACTTGCGGAATGTCGTCGAAGAAGCTCCACACCTTCTCGCTCGGCTCAGCGACCTCGAAGGCGTTCGTGATCAGCATTGGGTCTCCTTCGGTCGGTAGGAGGCCGGGTCCCGCTCGAAGGCTGTGCGGCATCCGACGCTGCAGAAGTAGTAGGACCCACCTCCGTACTCGAATGGCCGGCTCGTGCGGTCGGCTGGCACCGTCATCCCACACACAGGGTCGATCGCCCGCGAGGGCGTCGCCGCCGCGACCGGGTGGTCGGCGATCAGCGCGCCCGCGGCGCGCAGCTGGACCAGCTCGGCCAGGATCGCGACGGCGATCTCCCGGTGCGACGTGTGGCCGAGATCGAGCCCGACGGGCACCCGCACGCGGTGGAGCAGGTCTTGCGGAACCCCCCGATCGCCGAGATAACCGAGGACCGCCTCGCCGCGGCGGCGCGAGGCCACCAGTCCCACGTAGGCGGGCAGGGCTCGCACCGCCTGTTCGATCACGTCCTCGTCGCCGTGGCCCTGCGTTGCGACGACGACGACCGCCCGTTCGTCGACGTCGGCCGACGAGAAGTCCACAGCGTCGATCAGATCGGCGCGCCAGCCGAGCGCCCGGGCCAGTTGACTCAGCGTGTGCGCCATCGGGGACCGACCGACGACGACCAGGTGGGGACTGGATACGACCGGCTCGACGTACACCTCCATCGCCCCTTCGCTCTGGCAGGAGATCGGGAGGAGGATCATCCCTTCGGGAACGTCACCGAACTGCTCCCGCGTTCCCAGGAGCAGCAGTCGTGGCTCGCGGTCCACGATCGCCCGTTGCGCCTCGCGGATGACCACCGGTTCGGCGCACGCCCCACCGATCCACCCGCGGATCTCGCCCGACACAGTGATGATGGCTCGAGCGCCCTGATGTCCCGACGACGGCGCCTGCCGCCACACGACCGTGGCGAGGGCGAACTCTTCGCCACGCCGAGCGAGCTCACCGGCCTCCTGAACCACGTCCCAACCGTCGACGGACTCGTCGCTCACGTGTCGTCCGACCTCACGGGTGGCGCGCCGGACACGTCGTGGCGTTCCGTGAGCGCTTCGTAGACCCGGTCCGGCAGCAAGGGCATGTCGATGTTGCGGGCTCCGGTGTCCCGGAGCGCGTCGATGACCGCGTTCACGAAGGCAGCCGGCCCGCCGACGGTGGCACACTCGCCGATGCCCTTGGCGCCGATCGGGTGGTGCGGGCACGGAGTCACGACCTCGTGGAGCTCGAAGCCAGGGGTTTCCCAGGCCGTCGGTAGGAGGTAGTCCATGTAGTTCGACCCTATGCAGTTGCCGTCGTCGTCGAAGGTGATGAACTGATTGCTGGACATCGCGTAGGCCTCGGTCAGGCCGCCCATGATCTGGCCTTCGACGATCATCGGGTTGATCCGCACGCCGCAGTCGTCGACGGCGACGACGTTGAGGACGTCCCATACTCCGGTCTCCGGGTCCACCTCCACGGTGGCGATGTAGCAGGCGAACGGCCACGTGAGGTTCGGCGGGTCGTAGTAGGCGTTGTTCTCCAGGCCGGGCTCCATGCCGTCGGGCATGTTGCTGTACGCGGCCATCGCGCATTCCTGGATCGTCACGCCGTGGTCCGGTGCGCTGCGGACATAGAAGCGCCCGAGCTCCCACTCCACGTCGTCCTCCGACACCTCGAGGAGGTGCGCGGCGAGCTTGCGCGCCTTGGCTCGTACCTTGCGGGACACCATCGCCACCGCCGCACCCGCGACCGGCGTGCTGCGCGACGCGTACGTGCCCATGCCGAACGGCGCCGTGTCGGTGTCGCCTTCCTCGACCGTCACATCTTCGGCCGGGATGCCCAGCTCGTGGGCGACGATCTGGGCCCAGGTGGTCTCGTGGCCCTGGCCTTGAGACTTCGCCCCCGTGCGAAGCAATGCCTTGCCGGTCATGTGCACGCGGAGCTCGGCCGAATCGAACATCTTGATGCCGAGGATGTCGTACTCCCGGCTGTTGCCGGCACCGAGTGGTTCGGTCATCGTCGAGATGCCGATGCCGAGCAGACGGCCTTCCCGTTTCGCTTCCTCCTTCTGCCGCAGGAAGTCGTGGTATCCGACCGCCTCGAGCCCGACGTCGAGGCACTTGCCGTACTGGCCGGAGTCGGTGAGGAACCCGAACGGCGTGCGGTGCGGGAAGTCGTCGTCGCGGACGAAGTTGAGCCGCCGGAACTCCGCCTGGTCGATGCCAAGGTCGTCCGCGGCAGCCTGCACCATGCGTTCCTGGAAGAACATCGCCTCGGTGACGCGGAACGAGCACCGGTAGGCGACGCCACCGGGTGCCTTGTTGGTGTACGTGCCGCGTGCCGTGAGGTGAGCGGTCGGGATGTCGTAACACGAGAACGCCGAGTGCATGAGCCCGATCTTGAACTTGCTCGGCTGGGCATCGGAGAAGAACGCGCCGTGGTCGGCATCGGTGTGCATGCGGACCCCGAGGATCTTTCCGTCCTGGCGCAGCGCCATCTCCCCTCGCAGGTAGATGTCGCGGGCGAACCCCGTCGAGATCAGGTTCCCGGTCCGGTCCTCGATCCACTTCACCGGTCGCTCGAGGAGGATCGACGCCAGGATCGACATCACGTAGCCGGGATAGACCGGCACCTTGTTGCCGAACCCACCGCCGAGGTCGGGCGAGATGATGCGGATCATCTGCTCGGGGAGCTCGGCGACCAGCGCCACCGCGGCGCGGATGATGTGGGGCGCCTGCGTCGTCATGTACACCGTGAGCCTCGACGTCGCCCGGTTGAAGTCGGCGATCGCCCCACAGCACTCCAGCGGTGACGGATGGGAACGCGGGTAGTGCAGCGCGAGCTCGGAGATCACATCCGCCGCGGCGAACGCCCGGTCGGTACCCGCCTCGTCGCCGACCTCCCAGTCGTAGACGACGTTGTCGTGCTGGTTCTCCTTGTCGTCACGGATCAGCGGGGCCCCCTCGGCCACCGCCTGCTGCGGGTTCACGATGACGGGCAGCGGGTCGTAGTCGACGACGATCGCTTCGCACGCGTCCTTGGCGATGTACGGGTCGTCGGCGATCACACAGGCGACCTCCTGGCCCTGGAACCGGACCTTGTCCGTCGCCAGAACTGCCTGTGTGTCGTACGAGAGCGTGGGCATCCAGGCGAGGTTGCGGCTCGCCATCATCTCCCCGGTGAGCACCAGCCGCACGCCCGGGATGTCCCACGCCTTGCTGACGTCGATCGAGTTGATCCGGGCGTGGGCGAGGGGGCTGCGCAGGATCTCCATGTGGAGCATGCCCGGCAGCACGATGTCGTCGATGTAGTTGCCCTTGCCGCGGATGAACCGGTTGTCCTCGACCCGCCTGCGGCTGGCTCCCAGCCCGCCGATCTTGATCTCGTCCAGGCCCTGACCCACGTCGTTCCTTCCTGTCGCCGTCAGCTTCCCGTCCCACCGCGCAGCTTCTCGGCCGCCCACAGCACCGACTTCACGATGTTCTGATAGCCGGTGCAGCGACAGACGTTCCCAGACAACGCCCAGCGGATCTCGTCCTCACTCGGATCGGGGTTCTCGTCGAGGAGCGCCTTGGCAGCCAGCATCATCCCCGGCGTGCAGAACCCGCATTGCAGCCCGTGCGCGTCCTTGAAGCCCTCTTGGATCGCGTCCAGTTCGCTCGCGGTTCCGAGCCCCTCGACGGTGGTGACCTCGTGTCCGTCGGCTTGGACGGCAAGCATCGTGCAGCTCTTCACCGCGCTGCCGTCGAACAGGACCGTGCACGCGCCGCAGTTGGTGGTATCGCATCCGGTGTGCGTCCCGGTCAGGCCGAAGGCCTGGCGGAGCAGGTGGGCGAGCAGCAACCGAGGTTCGACGTCCGCGGCCCGTCGCTCGCCGTTGACGGTGAGCGTGACCCTGCGTACCGGGACGTCATCCGTCGGCTCCGGCGTGATCTCCTCGAACAGACTCGTCATGTCAGGCCGCCATCTCCGTTGAATCGACGACACGGTCGAGGAGGCGCACGACGAAGGTGCGCACGATGTGACGCTTGTACGCCGCGCTGCCACGGTGGTCGGTCCGGGGCTGCGCCGCCTGCGCGGCGAGCTCACCGGCGTGTTCGATGCGGTCGGCAGTGAGAGCCTCGCCGACGAGCGTCTGCGCCGCGTCGACGGCGTCGATGGTCGCCCCACCGACACCTGTCAGGGCGATGCCCGCCCTGGTGATCTTCGTCGCCGCGACCTCGACCGCCACGGCGACGCCGACGGTGGCAAAATCACCCACCCGGCGCTCTAGCTTCAGGTAGCCGCCAGCCGGCGCACCCTTCGGCGCGGGGATGACGGCCTCCACGGCCATCTCATCGGTCGCCAGTGCATTGTCGAACGGGCCGGTGACGAACTCGGACACGGGGATCGTCCGTCGGCCCTCCGGACCCTGCGCGACGACGTGGCCTCCGAGGGCGGTCACGACAGAAGCCCAGTCGCCCTGGGGGTCGGCGTGGCACAACGAACCGACGAGCGTCCCGCGGTTCCGCACGAGCGGGTCGGCGATCAGCGGCGCCGCCGCCGACATCGTCGGCTGCGTCGCGGTGAGGAGCGTCGAGCGCTCGAGATCGGCATGGCGGCATAGCGCACCCACGCGGATGGTGCCATCCGGGTCGACGACGTGGTAGTCGAGGTCCGGGATGCTGTTGATGTCGACGAGCAGCTCGGGCGATGCAAATCGCAACTTGAGCAGCGGGATCAGACTCTGCCCGCCTGCGAGCACCTTTGCCTCACCTCCGCCTTGCTCGAGCAGGGCGATGGCCTCGTCGAGAGAGCGCGGGGCTTCGTAGCGAAACCGGGGTGGATAGATGCGAGCCTCCTCTCCGTGCCTGACAGGGTCGAGCGTTCAGCGACCGGGCTCGGAACGTGAAGCGCCGTCGCCGGAGCCCTCGGCGTCGGGGACCGCCACCGGGAGCGATTCCATCTCGGGATCCGGTCGGCGCTCCTGGTGCGGTGGCCACGGACCCTGCACTGGTTGCCCGGCGACCTTGAGGTAGTCGATCAGCTCGGGCCAAGCCCACACCGTGGGGCTCTTTCCGGTCTTCGGCGAATGCTCGATCAGCTCGAACAAGCGCGGATTGCCGTGACTGTGGCCCGTGGACTCGACTGCCATGCTGCTCGCCCCCTACACGTTGGACAGCCCGGGGCGGGCGTGTCGTTCATATCGTCACGGGCGACTCTAGCGTCCGGACCCTCGCCCCGGCCTTGAACGGAACGACCGAGTCGCTCCATGCGACGCGGCGCGGTGCAGACGTCGGCCTAGATGCCGTGTTGGGCGGTGATGCGGCCGTTCTTCTCGGCTTGGACGAGGGCGTCGTAGTCGCGGTCGTTTTGGTCGGCGTACGCCTCGGAGAATTCGACGAGGGCCCGGTCGAACGCGTCACTCGAGCCGAGGTAGGAGGCGATGGCGATACGGTCGCCGGAGCGGGCGTGGGCCCGGACCAGCGCGCTGGCACAGATGCGGGCGTAGATGGCCATGGTGGCGGGGTTCATGGTGTCGACGAGTGCGGCGCCCTTCCAGTCCCGGAGTTGACGGACGTAGAAGTCGCGCTCGACGCCGTCGTAACCCTTGACGTGGTCCCAGCCCAGGAAGATGTCGCTACTGGCTTGCATCAGGTGCTGGCCGTGCACGACCCGTTGGCCATGCGATCGGCGGTCGCTGCGCCCGACGAAGTCCTCGAGCACCGAAGCCTCGGCCTCCTTGGCTTGGAGGAACAACGGATCCGAGTCGTCACGACCGAGCATCAGCACGATCCACGCCCGAGTCCCGACACTGCCGACACCGACAACCTTGCGGGCCACGTCAGCCAGGCGGAAGTCCTCGAGCAGGTGGCGGCGGTCGCTAGGCAACGTCCGGCGGTAGCTGCGGATCACCGCCCGCAGGAAGTCGAGGATCTGGTCTCGCTCCGCCCCCTCGAACAGCTCCTCGATCGGCTGGACGAGCGGCGGGTCGCTGATGATACGCCGCTGTCCGCCTACGACGTGGGTGAGCTTGTTGAAGGCCTGCAGGCTGTCGCGGGTGCGAGCCTTGGCCACGTTGGCCTCGGCCCGCTTGCGCACCGCCGCGCTGACTCCGGTTCGGAGCTCCTTGATGGCGGCCTCGACGTCCATGTGGGAGTACCACACGGCCAGGTTGGTCATGGCCGCGAACTGGTGCATGGCCGAGCGGTACTCGCCGAGCAGGGCGAGCAGCACCCTGGTGCGCTCCTTGGTCGAGAACCCGTTGTCGCGCCCGGCGAGGGCGAAGCTGGCCGCGAGCCGCTTGACGTCCCACTCCCACGGCCCCGGGCAGGTCTCGTCGAAGTCGTTGATGCCGAACACCAGGCGGCGTTCCGGTGACGCGAACCCGCCGAAGTTCATCAGGTGGGCGTCACCACACACCTGGGTGGTGATCCCCGACCGGGGCGTGCCGGCCAGGTCGGCGGCCATTATGAGTGCAGCGCCCCGGTAGAAGGTGAACGGCGACACCAGCATCCGGCCGTAGCGGATCGGCACGAGCTCGGGCACCCGGGTCACGGCCTGCTGTTCCAGCAGCGCCACCGGGTCCGGCCGGTGCTCGCCCGGGGTGAACCCAGCATGGCTCGACCGGGGCACTTCGCGTCGAGCCGCCTTGCCCCGCGCCACCCGCTCGTCCACCGTCAGGTGCGGGACCACCTTGCCGTGCACGTATCGCATGCCCTCGGGAAGCGGTTGAGATTCGTCCTGGTCATCGGTCAAGGTCGCAGGTTCCACGACGGCGTCCTCCTAATCGTGAACGGAGTCGGGGCGTACACGACGCGCACCATCCACCAGGCGAGCATGCGCCTTCGCGCCGGGGAGCCGCATCGTTCAAATCGGGTGATCTTGCGCCCCGGCGGCCGCGACGCGTCAATCGCGTGGACGCAGAGTCCGTGATTGAATTTGGCCAGTGGATACCGAACTCGCGAACGATCGCACCTTCCTCGCGTGGCTTCGGACCGGGATCGCACTGTTCGGGCTCGGATTCGTCGTCGCGAAGGTCGCCTTGGTCGTGCAACCTGACGAGACTCGCCTTCAGAACAAGAACCTCTACAGCGCCGTCGGAGTGGTCATCGTCTTGAGTGGCGCCGCGCTCGTCGTGGTCGGCTATCTCCAACATGCACGCGTCTTGCGGTCCCTCGACCGTGACAAAGAGCCTCCGCCGCCGCGGTGGCCGTTTACGATCACGGTGATCGCGTTTGTGGGATCGCTCGTTCTCTCGGCTCTGATAATCGTTTCGTCCTAGGTATCACAACTCCCCTCACGCCCTTTGGTGAGGAGATCTGCGGGCCCTCGTACACTCCACCCGGGGTCTTACCGGAAGGCGGCATTGGCATGGACGTCAGATGACGCGACCGCGGCTGGCCGCGATCCTCGCCCTGGTGCTCGCGGTGCTGACGCTGGCGGCGACCGCCTACTCGGTGATCGCCAATTTTCCCCGGGGTCTGATCTTGGCTGCGCTCCTGGTCGGCGCCGGGGTCGCAGCGTGGTACGGGTTGATCCGCAGGGGATCGCCGCGGGTCTTCGGCGTCGGCTTGGCGGCGGCGCTCGTTCTCGCGGCGGTGCTGATCGTGATTCTCGACGGTGGGGTCGCGGAGTTCGTCGTGGTCGGAGCGACGGCCTTCGCAACGGTGGCCGCGACCGAGGCCGCCTTCGCGGTTCACGTGCCGCTCCCGGGGGCCGCGGACCCGGCCAGCCCGGTCCTCTTCTTCAACCCGAAGTCGGGCGGCGGCAAGGCGGAGCGGTTCAAGCTGGCCGACGAGGCGCGGGCCCGTGGGATCGAGCCGATCGAGCTGGTCCCGGGGAGCGACCTCGAGCGGCTCGTGCGCGACGCGGTCGCCGCGGGTGCCGACGCGTTGGCGATGGCCGGCGGCGACGGCTCGCAGGCGGTCGTCGCGGCGATCGCCGCCGAGCGTGGCCTGCCCTACGCCTGCATCCCGGCGGGGACCCGAAACCATTTCGCGCTCGACCTGGGGGTCGACCGCAATGACGTCGTCGGGGCGCTCGACGCCTTCGTCGAGGGTGGTGAGCGAACGGTTGACCTCGCCGAGGTGAACGGCCGCGTGTTCGTCAACAACGTCTCGCTCGGCCTCTACGCCGAGGCGGTCCAGGCCGAGGGCTACCGCGAGGCGAAGCTTCGAACGATCCTCGACACCCTGCCCGACGTGGTGGGGCCGGAGGGCGAGGGGCTCGACTTGCGCTGGACCGGACCCGGGGGCAGCGAGCACTCCTCCGGCGCGGGGATCCTCGTGTCCAACAATCGCTACCGGCTCGGCGGGCTGGTCGGTTCAGGCACCCGACCGAGGATCGACGATGGCCTGCTCGGGATCACGGTCGCCAGCGGGTCGGACCGCGGCGACGGCGGCGGTATGGCGCGGCGCCTGTGGCGCGGGTGGTCGGCGCCGGAGTTCGAGGTCAGATCCGAGGGCCCGATCGCCGCCGGAGTCGACGGTGAGGCGCTCGTGCTCGAGTCCCCGCTTCGCTTCCGCATCCTGCCGGGGGTGCTGCACGTGCGGATCGCGCGCAAGCATCCGGGTGCCTCACCCTCGATGGCGATGCCCGAGACCCTCCGCGGTACCGCCGGCGCCCTCCTGGCGATCGCTGCCGGGCACCGCGGGCCGTCGTAACTCGATGAGTGCTGTCGCCCCCCGGCGCCCCGACCAGCCTCGGCCGCGTCCTGCCTGGCTTGCCGACGCCGAGCGGCTCGATCTCGCCGTCTACGCGGCGATCGCGGCGACGCCGAGCCCGGCGCTCGACAGCGCGATGGGCCGGCTGACACGGGCCGCCGACCACTCGAAGCTCTCGCTCGCCGCAGCCGCGGCGCTGGCCGTGTTCGGCGGCCCCGACGGCCGGCGGGCCGCGACCAGCGGGCTGGCCGCGGTCGGCGTGACCGCGACAATCGTCAACGTCGGCCTCAAGCTCGTCGCCCGGCGCCCGCGTCCCGACCCGGTCACGGCAGCGGTGCCGATCACACGGCAGGTCAAGATGCCGGTCACCCGCTCGTTTCCCTCCGGGCACAGCGCCGCAGCGTTCGCATTTGCGACCGGGGTCGGCGAGGTGATGCCCGGCGCCGCGATCCCGCTCCGTGCCCTCGCAAGCGTCGTTGCCTACTCGCGCGTGCACACCGGGGTCCACTATCCCGGCGACGTGATCGCAGGGGCGCTCGTCGGCGTCAGCCTGGGTGAGCTGACGGGCCGGGCGCTCCGCCGGCGGATGCCGCGCTGAGCCCGTTCGAGTTCGTGACCATGTTGCTAGACAGCCCGCCGGCCGGCGAAGGCATGCGGATCCGCCGATCCCGCGTCCGCCGTTCTGCGTTGACGATCCGATGGGCGGCAGCCGCCCGCAGCAGGCATTCTCGGCGGGCTCTGGACGAAATCAAGTTCGTTACTGTCGACGCATGGAGACAACGACGGTGGGACCTGGTGTGACCTCGCACGACGGGAACGGTCGCGGCATCGGCGCTGTTCGTCAGTCGATGAAGGTGGCTGCGCTTGAGTCGGCTGCCACCTACGTCGCACGCAGGGGCCTCGAGTTCGGATACCGCCGCGCCACTGGGCGGGAGCTTCCAACCGCCCGCGATCGCAACACCCCGTTCCGGCGGGTGTTGGTATGGGCCACCGTGACAGCGGC
Source organism: uncultured bacterium (assembly GCA_963756425.1). GTDB lineage: Bacteria > Actinomycetota > Acidimicrobiia > Acidimicrobiales > VFJN01 > DASQUK01. The sequence continues at coordinate 322,170 of CAVWNW010000004.1, forward strand.
AGCCATGTCGGCGGCCACCGTCGTCGTGGACCAATTCGCACTGCGCCGCGAATCGCGTCCGAACCAGTAGTCCCTGTCCGACGAAGCTGGTTCACCCGCGCCATATCTGCGATCCGCGATTGCTTGGTTTACACGGTCCGCGCCAGAACGCGCGCCCAGATCCTTTCCGCCCTTTACGCCGCCCGCATCTCGCGTCCGTGTGCAGTGACGGCCCAGATCACGAGAATGTCGATGACGATCACCGTGAGTGCCCAGAGCGGGTAGACGGGAATGAAGAAGAAGTTCGCGATTAGGCTGAGGCTGGCGACTATGACAGCCACCGCACGGGCGAGGATGTTGCCGCTTAACAGCCCGATACCGCTGAGCACCACGACGCCACCCAGGATGATGTGAACCCAGCCCCATTCCGACAGGTCGAGGTAGACGTTGGCGCGGTTGGTGAAGACGACCCAGTCGTCGTTGACGGCGGCGATGACGCCGTAGAGCAGGTTGAGGCTGCCACCGATGATCAGCATGATGGCGGCGAAGGTGATCCAGCCCGTCCACCCGGTCGATTGGTCGTATCCGGTCGGTTGGTCGTATGACGACTCTGACATTGCACGTTCCTCTCTGGCGGTTTCCCGCGGACCCTACTTCTGTTGGGTTCCTAAAAGGACGGACCAACCTGACCGTAGGACGAGTCATCGGTGGCGTCTTCAGCCAAGCGGGATGAGATCAACGGCGTCGCACCACCTGGATCACGCGGCAAACCGCCATTCACGGCCGGCATCGATCATCCGGATTGGATGACGACGACCCGGTCGTGCACCACGAGGATGAGAAGGCGGTCCGCGGGTGCCCGCTCGAGATCTGACGGGTCGGCCGCCGCGTCGCCCACGACAGCCGTCCTGGCGCCGGATCGTCCAGCCACCGAGGCCCAGGAGGTATCATCCCTGGTCAGACTGGTCGGGGAGGGGGGATTTGAACCCCCGACCTCCTGCACCCAAAGCAGGTGCGCTTCCACTGCGCCACTCCCCGTCGACCGGCCGAAAGCGTACCCGCAGGTGCAGGCGGCCCCGGCCCGGCCGCCGGGGCCGTGGCGCCCCGTTCCGGCGTTCGAGGTGCCGACGTCCGTAGCTTTCGGACGCCGGTTGGGGGTCGGGGGCCGGTCGGAGCCGGGTAGTACTGGGGATCCGCACCCCGCCGTTACACTCACGCCCCTGTGAAGACCACCGTCTCGCCCCTCGAGGGAAACAAGGTCAAGCTCTCCGTCGAGGTCGACGAGGACGAGTTCGACAAGGCGATCTCCGACGCGTACCGCAAGATCGCCCGCGAGGTTCGCATCCCCGGCTTCCGGCCTGGCAAGGCCCCGCGCAAGGTCCTCGAGGGCCGCCTGGGCTCCCAGGTCGGCCGAGAGCAGGCGCTGAGCGACGCCCTGCCGGAGTACTACGCCCAGGCGCTTGTCGAGCACGACGTCGACGCCATCGACTCGCCGGACATCGACATCACCTCGGGCCAGGAGGACGGCCCGGTCGTGTTCGACGCCGTGGTCGAGGTGCGCCCCGAGGTGCAGGTGCCCGGCTACGGCGGCCTGCGGGCCGAGGTCACCCGCCCGACAGTCACGGACGAGGAGGTCGACGCCCAGATCGACCGCATGCGACAGGTGCAGTCCACCTTTGCCGACGTCGACCGGTCAGCCCGCGACGACGACGCGGTCGTCATAGACATCAGCGGCACGCTGGACGGCGAGCCCCAACCGGGGCTGAGCGCCGACGACTACAGCTACACGGTCGGCAGCGGGGTGATCACCCCGGAGGTGGACGAGCAACTGCGGGGGGCGAAGGCCGGCGACATCCTCGCGTTCGACGCCGAGCACCCGGATCCCGAGGAGGAGCGCGGACTGCGCTTCCGGGTGTTGGTGAAGCAAGTCCGGGAGCGCGTCCTGCCCGACGCCGACGACGAGTGGGCCGCGGAGAACTCCGAGTTCGAGACCATCGATGCGCTCCGGCAGTCCATCCGGGACCGTTCCCTGGTCGTCCGCCAGGCGCAGGCCCAGGCCCAGCTCCGCCAGGCCACGGGTGAGGCCTTGGCCAAGCTGGTCGAGGACGACCCACCGGAACCCCTGGTCAACCACGAGATGCAGCACCGGGCGCAGGACCTCGCGCTCCGGCTCCAGGCTCAGGGCGTGGACCCAGAGCAGTGGCTGGCGGCGTCGGGTACCACCAACGAGCAGTTCACGTCGGAGCTCAGGGAGGCGGCCCAGACCGCGGTCAAGGTCGACCTGGCGCTGCGTGCGGTCGCCGACGCCGAGGACATCGAGTCCACCGAGGACGACCTCGAGGAGGAGCTGACGAGCGTCGCGGAGCGGGTCGGCGAGAAGGTCGACAAGGTGCGCCGCGAGTTCGAACGCGGCGGCCAACTGGCGGCGGTACGCTCCGATGTACGCAAGCGGAAGGCGCTCGACTGGCTCCTCGAGCGGGTCGAGATCGTCGACGAGGACGGTCAGCCCATCGACCGCACGGAGCTCGAGATCCGGCCAGCACCCGACGAATCCCAAGACGAATCCGACGACGAACCCCACGACAACGACACGAACGACACGAACGAAGAGAAGACGGAGAGCAACGCCGAGTGATCCGCAACTACCTCGTTCCCACTGTGGTCGAGCAGACCAACCGGGGTGAACGGGCCTACGACCTCTATAGCCGGCTGCTCAAGGAGAACATCATCTTCCTGGGCACGCCCATCGACGACACGATCGCCAACCTCGTCTGCGCCCAGCTGATCCACCTCGAGTCCGACAACCCGGACAAGGACATCAACATCTACATCAACAGCCCGGGCGGCGACATCACCGCACTGTTCGCCATCTACGACACGATGCGGTTCATCAAGCCCGACATCAGCACCATCTGCTTCGGGCAGGCGGCATCGGCTGCGGCGGTCCTGCTGGCCGCCGGGGCCCCGGGCAAGCGCCTGGCCCTGCCGCACGCCCGGGTGCTGCTGCACCAGCCCTGGGGCCAGGCCGGCGGCCAGGCCACCGACGTCGAGCTGGCCGCCAAGGAGGTCCTGCGCATGCGGGAGCTCCTCGACCAGATCCTGGCGCGCCACACGGGGCAGACGGAGGAGAGGATCCACAAGGACACCGACCGCGACTACGTGATGAGCGCCGAAGAGGCACGCGAGTACGGCATCATCGACGACGTCATCTCGTCGCGGCAGGCAGCCGACATGACCGGCCCGATCACTCGGGCGAGCTAGCACGCCAAACGGGGGAGCGACCGACGTGGCCAAGTTCGGAGACGGTGGCGAGCTGCTCAAGTGCTCGTTCTGCGGCAAGTCCCAGAAGCAGGTGAAGAAGCTGATCGCCGGTCCCGGCGTCTACATCTGCGACGAGTGCATCGACCTCTGCAACGAGATCATCGAGGAAGAGCTTGCCGAGCCGAGTGAGCTGCGCTTCGACGAGCTGCCCAAGCCGGTCGAGATCTACGACTTCCTCAACGACTACATCATCGGCCAGGACCACGCGAAGAAGATCCTGTCGGTCGCCGTCTACAACCACTACAAGCGGGTGCAGTACGGCGGCACGCCCTCGGGCGACGTCGAGCTGACGAAGTCCAACATCCTGCTCATCGGGCCGACGGGCTGCGGCAAGACTCTGCTGGCGCAGACGCTGGCCCGCATGCTCAACGTGCCCTTCGCGATAGCCGACGCCACGGCGCTCACCGAGGCTGGCTACGTCGGCGAGGACGTCGAGAACATCCTGCTCAAGCTCATCCAGGCGGCCGACTACGACGTCAAGAAGGCCGAGACCGGCATCATCTACATCGACGAGATCGACAAGATCGCCCGCAAGAGCGAGAACCCGTCGATCACCCGCGACGTCTCTGGCGAGGGCGTGCAGCAGGCGCTGCTCAAGATCCTGGAGGGCACCTCGGCGTCGGTGCCGCCGCAAGGGGGCCGCAAGCACCCCCACCAGGAGTTCATCCAGATCGACACCACCAACATCCTGTTCATCTGCGGCGGGGCGTTCGCCGGGCTCGAGAAGATCATCGAGAGCCGCATCGGCCGCAACGGCGTGGGCTTCACCGCCGACGTCAGCCGCTACGACGACAAGGACCTCGGCGTGCTGCTCGAGCAGGTGCAGCCCGAGGACCTGCTCAAGTTCGGGCTGATCCCCGAGTTCGTGGGCCGCCTGCCGGTGATCGGCGCCGTATCGAGCCTCGACCTGGAGGCGTTGGTCCGGATCCTGGGCGAGCCGAAGAACGCGCTCATCAAGCAGTACCGCAAGATCTTCGAGTTCGAAGACGTCGAGCTGGAGTTCGCCGACGACGCCCTGCGAGGCGATCGCCGAACAGGCGCTGCTGCGGGGGACCGGCGCCCGGGGCCTGCGGGCCATCCTCGAAGAGGTGCTCCTCAACCTGATGTACGAGCTGCCCAGCCGCAGCGACGTCGGCAAGTGCGTGATCGACCGCGCGGTGGTGCTCGAACGGGTCAACCCGACCCTCGTGCCGCGGGCCGAGGCCCCAAGGCAGCGGCCGCGTCGCGCGGCGTCCTGACGCCGCCGGTCTCGTATTTCTTGGACTTTCAAGAGGCCCAGGCCTTCCTCGACGACCACATCAACCTCGAGAAGACGCCGGCCATCTCGGCCGGCCACGTCGAGGGGTTGTCGCTCGACCGCATGCGGCGGGTGGTCGAGGTGCTGGGCGACCCACAGAACGACTATCCGGTCATCCACCTGACGGGCACGAACGGGAAGGGCTCGACCGCCCGCATGATCACGGCGCTGGTGGCCGCCCACGGGCTCTCCGTCGGCAGCTACACGAGCCCGCACCTCGAGCACATCACCGAGCGGATCGCCCGCAACGGCGAGCCGATCGATCCCGAGGAGTTCGCGCGGGTCGTCGGCGAGCTCGAGTCGCTGGAGCACCAGAGGCTCTTCAAGGAGCGGCCGTCGTACTTCGAGCTGCTCACGGCCGCGGGCTTCGCGTGGTTCAGCCAGGTGGCGGTCGACGTGGCCGCGGTCGAGGTCGGTCTGCTCGGACGCTGGGACGCCACCAACGTCGCGGACGGGCAGGTCGCGGTCGTCACCAACGTCGGCAAGGACCACACCAACGGCCGCGGCGACTGGCGCCGGCGCGTCGCGGAGGAGAAGGCCGGCATCGTCAAGCCCGGCAGCCACCTGGTCCTCGGCGAGCCCGACCCGGCACTGCTCCCCCTGTTCGAGGCCGAGGGGCCGGCCGACCTGTGGCTGCGGGACCGGGACTTCGGCGTGATCTCCGGCCGCCTGGCCCTGGGTGGCCACGTCGTCGACTTGCGGACGCCCAACGGCGTGCTGGAGGACGTGTTCCTGCCGGTCCACGGCGCCCACCAGGCCGACAACGCTGCGGCCGCAGTCGCGGCCGTGGAGGCGTTCTTCGGGAGGCCACTGGCGCTGGACGTGGTGGCCGAAGCGTTCGCAGGACTGCTGCTGCCCGGGCGATTCGAGGTGGTGCACCGGGCGCCGTTGCTGGTGCTCGACGGTGCGCACAATCCCGACGGCGCTCGGGCGGCCGCGGCGACCCTCGCCGACGAGTTCGACGTGGAGGGGAAGCGGCGCTGGGTGCTGGGTCTGCTCGTGGGTCGCGACCCCGGCGAGATGCTCGACGCCCTGGGGGTGCGCGCCGACGACGAGGTGGTCACGTGCACGCCGCCGTCGCCGCGGGGGATCCCGGCCGACGAGCTGGCCGAGGCGGTCGCGGCCCGGGGTGTCCAGGTCGCGGCCGTTCCCGACGTCGGTGAGGCGCTCGAGCGGGCCTGGCACGCCGCCGAGGCGGGGGCCGGGGCGAACGGTGCCGGCGCGGGCGGCCTGGTGATGGTCACCGGGTCGCTGTACACGGTGGGCGCTGCCCGGACCGCGTGTCGCCGCCTGGGACTGCTCCGCTGACGCCGCCGGTAGGCCGTCTCGCGTGCCGCCGCCCGCGCCGCCGGGCAAGGATCCCGAGGCAATGAGTTCCGTCGAGGCGAGGTCGAGGCAATAGGTTCCGGGCCCGGAACTCATGACCTCGGGCTCGGGTCCCCGGAACCCATTGCCTCCGGACGTGCTCGGCGGTTGACCGACACCCGGCGGTTGACCGACACCCGGCGGTTGACCGACACCTGGCGGTTGACCGACACCCGGCGGTTGACCGACACCCCGAGGGCCAGTCGCGGGGTTTCACGACCGCCCGGCTGCCACCTACCCTCCGGCCGGTGAAGAACCGCACCTTCGTCATGTGCAAGCCCGATGCCGTCGAGCGCGGCCTCGTCGGCGAGGTCGTGAGCCGGCTCGAGCGCAAGGGCCTCACGCTGGTGGCGGCGGAGCTCCGCCAGGTCGACGACGTCCTCGCCGAGCGGCACTACGCCGAGCACGAGGGCAAGTCGTTCTACGGCGACCTCGTCACGTTCATCGTGCGTGCGCCGGTGTTCGCCATGGTCGTCGAGGGTCCCGACGAGAACACGTACCTGCTGGTGCGGAAGGTGGTGGGCGCCACCAAGGTCGAGGACGCCGAACCCGGCTCCATCCGCGGCGACTACGCCACCGTGACCACCGAGAACCTGGTGCACGCGAGCGACGGGCACGAGTCCGCAGCCCGCGAGATCGCGCTGTGGTTCCCGGGGCTCGCGTAGGTCCCTCCCGCGCGCCGCACACCCGCGTCCTCGAGTGGATGCGGCCCTGAAACTGCGACGCGATCGCAACAGGGGGGTGCCTCGCTGGCGGATCGCGGTTCGTTAACCTACGTCGCGCTTCCCGTGTGCGTGTCAACAGGGCGGAAGGACCGGCTAGGCCATGCCCGACAACTTGTTCTCATCGCTGACGGGTCGAGACATGGCCGTCGACCTGGGCACGGCAAACACGGTCATCTATGTCCGCGGCAAGGGGATCGTGCTGAACGAGCCGTCGGTCATCGCCGTCAACGTGCGCGACGGCCGGCCGGTGGCCGTGGGCATCGAGGCCAAGCGGATGGTCGGCCGCACGCCGAGCCACATCGAAGCGATCCGGCCGCTGAAGGACGGCGTCATCGCGGACTTCGAGATCTGCGAGAAGATGCTCAGCTACTTCATCCGCAAGGCCCACAACCGGCGCTGGGGCAAGCCCCGCATGGTCATCTGCGTGCCCTCCGGCATCACCGGGGTCGAGCAACGGGCGGTGCAGGAGGCGGCCGAGTACGCCGGGGCCCGTAAGCCGGCCTACATCATCGAGGAGCCGATGGCCGCAGCCATCGGTGCGGGGCTGCCGGTCCAGGAGCCGACGGGCAACATGATCGTCGACATCGGCGGCGGCACCAGCGAGGTCGCCGTCATCTCCCTGGGGGGCATCGTCACCAGCCAATCGATCCGGGTGGCCGGCGACGAGGTCGACCAGGCGATCGTCAACTTCGTGAAGAAGGAGTACGGCCTGGCTATCGGCCAGCGGACCGCCGAGGAGGTGAAGATCGCCCTCGGCTCGGCGTGGCCGCTGCTCGAGGAGCTGCAGGCGGAGATCAGGGGCCGCGACCTCATGACCGGGCTGCCCAAGACGATCGTCACCACCACCGACGAGGTCCGCGAGGGCATCGAGGAACCGGTGTCGGCGATCATCGACGCGGTGAAGGTGACGCTCGACAAGACGCCACCCGAGCTCGCGGCCGACATCATGGACAAGGGCATCTGCCTCGCTGGCGGTGGCGCGCTGCTCAACGGGTTGGACGCGCGGCTGCACCACGAGACCGGCATGCCCATCGTGATCGCACCCAACCCGCTCCACGCCGTGGCCGTTGGTTCGGGTCAGTCGCTAGAGGAGTTCGACGCCCTCAAGAGCGTCCTATTCTCGTCAACGGGTTACTGACCGTCATGGCGATCTCTCCCCCCACTGGATCGCGGACCAGGTTCGCTGTCCTTGTCCTGGCGTCGGTCACGCTGCTGACGGTGGGCCTGCGGGACGCGCCCGTGGTGCGCGAGGTGCGTGAGGGGGCGTCGGTCGTGATCGGCCCGGTGGAGGGCGCGGTCGACACGGTCACTTCGCCCGTGCGCAATGCCTGGCACGGCGTGACCGACTACGAGGACCTCCAGCGCGAGAACGACGAGCTGCGCGGCCAGATCGAGGCCGCCGACGCCGAAGGCGTGCAGGCCACTGATGCCGAGCGGCAGCTTGCCGAGCTGTCGGCAGCGCTCGACCTGCCGTGGGCCGGCAACGTGGAGACGGCCACGGCGCGCGTCGTATCGGGGCCCCGCTCCAACTTCAGCCACGCGATCGAGATCGACAAGGGCACCGACGACGGCATCGCGGTCGACATGCCGGTGGTGACCGGAGCCGGCCTCGTCGGGCGCGTGAGCCAGGCGACCGGGAGCAGCTCCACGGTCGAGTTGCTGACCGATCCCGAGTTCCGGGTTGGCGTGCGCCTGTCCACCACCGGCGATCTGGGGACGGCGCGGGGGCAGGGACGCGACGACCCGATGTCGGTCGACTCGGCCATCAGTCCCAGCGCCAAGGTGGCCAAGGGGACAGGTGTGGTGACCAGCGGCGTAGACCGCAGCGCCTACCCGCCGGGGATCCCGGTGGGCACGGTGGCTTCCTCGCGTCAGGGGTCGGGGGGGCTGGCGCTCGATCTCGACATCGATCCCGTGGTCGACGTCGGCCAGCTCTCGTACCTGACGGTCATGCTCTGGACGGACGGGAGCTAGGCACGTTGCGTTCCCGCCGCTTGACGCTGCTGCGGGGCGCTGTCGTGTTGGTCGTGGCGCTCGTTGCGCAGATCGCGTTCGTCGCCGACTTGCGGATCATGGGGGCCGTTGGCGACCTGATGCTGGTCGTGACGGTGGCGGCGGCGCTCACGGGCGGACCGGACCGGGGGGCCGCCTACGGCTTCTTCGCCGGCCTGATCTTCGACCTCGTGCTCGACAGCCCGTTCGGCCTCTCGCCGCTGACCTACGCAGTGATCGGCTACGTGGTGGGCCTCGTGTGCGGCGTGTTGTTCCGGCCCACGGGCGGGTGGCCGCTGGTCGTCGCGGCCGTCGCGTCCCTGGTGGCGACCGCGTTCTACACCGGCGTCGGCCACCTCATCGACGCCCCCTATCCCTGGGCCGACGTGCCGGCCATCACCGTGGCCGTGGCGCTGTGGAACGCGGCCTTGGTGCTTCCCGCCATGGCCGTCCTGCGCTGGGTGCACGGGCCCAGCGAGCCCGACCGAGTCGAGGTGTTGCTCCGGTGAGCCTGCCCGCCCCCAACGGCACCGGTTCCAACGGGCGCCGTGGCGGCAACAAGGTGCCGCGGCTGCGGTTGTCGATGATGGCCGTGGTCGCCGTGGCCCTGTTCGCGTCACTGTTCGCCCGCCTGTACGACCTGCAGGTGGTCGGCTCGTCGGACTATCGCCTGCAGGCCGAGGCCAACCGGGTCCGGACCGTCCAGGTCGAGGCGCCCCGGGGGCGGATCCTCGACCGCAACGGGAAGGTGCTCGTGGACAACCGGGTGGCGGTGATGGTCGCCATCGACCGGAACGCCTACGGCAACCTCCCCAAGTCCGAGCAGGCGTCGCTCCTCCAGAATCTCACCTTCGAGCTGACCGCAGCGGGCCACCCCACCACGCCGGAGGAGATCACCAAGCGGCTCGGCGACAAGCGTTACAGCCGCTACGCACCCGTACCGCTGGCCACCGACGTTCCCGAGGAGGTCAAGATCTATTTCGACGAGCACGCCCCGGAGTACCCGTCCGTCGTGGTGGCGCGCACCGCCGTCCGCCACTACCCCTATGGCACGCTCGCGGCCCAGACGCTGGGGTACGTGGGGCAGATCGACGACGCCGAGTTGAGCTACGTCCGTGCGGCCGGTGACATCCCCAAGCCGTACGCGCTCAACGACCACATCGGGAAGGCCGGGGTCGAGCGCACCTACGAGGCCTACCTGCGGGGCTCGCCCGGCCTCCGGCGCATCGAGGTCGACGCCGAGGGCGACCCGGTGCGGGTCATCAGCGAACGCGATCCACGGGCGGGCGACGACCTCGTGCTGTCCCTGGACATCGATCTCCAGGCCCTGACCGAGCAGGCGCTGCAGCAGGGCCTGGCCGACGCCCGCGCCCGCCCGGCTAGGAGCGGCAACCCACCCAACAACGCCACCACCGGCGCCACAGTCGTCGAGGATCCCAACAACGGTCAGTTGCTGGCCCTTGCCTCCTTCCCGACCTATGACCCGACTGCCTTCGTCGACGGCATCGACGCCAACGAGTGGAACTTCCTGAACGACCCGGTCAACGGCCAGCCGTTGAACAACTGGGCGATCCAGGGTCAGTGGGCGGCGGGCTCGACCTTCAAGCTGTTCATGGGCTATGCGGCGCTGCACTCCGGCCTCATGGCGCCCGACACGATCTTCCACGATGGGGGCGGGTACCTGATCCCGGGTTGCAGCGGGCTCAAGTGCTTTCGCAGCAACGCCGGCGGGGCGGCCTACGGATCGGTCAACATCAGCGATGCTCTCACCGTGTCGTCCGACGCCTTCTTCTACAACGTGGGCGCCCAGTTCTGGCTGCAGCGCGAGCGCTTCGGGGAGGAGGGTCTCCAGAACCTGCTGATGCAGTGGGGCCTCGGAGCAGACACGGGCGTTGCGCTGACGGGGGAGCGGTCGGGACGGATCCCGGGCCCCACTTGGAGACGCGAGTTCTGCGAGGCCACCAACTGCAACGACCCGGTGTGGCGCACCGGTGACAGCGTCAACGTGGGAGTCGGCCAGGGCGACGTGCTCGTGACGCCCCTGCAGCTCGCCAACGGGTACGCGACCCTCGCCAACGGCGGGACCCGCTACGTCCCCCAGATCGCGTTGCGGGCCCAGGCCTACCAGACCGGCGAGGTGACACAGGAGTTCCAGCCCCAGGTCGCGGGCAAGGTCGAGATGAGCGGGCCCGAGCGCCAGGCGCTGCTCGACGGGCTGGCAGGGGTGCCGGTGCGGGGGACCGCCGCCCGAGCGTTCGCCGGGTTCCCGCTCGACGCGTTCCCGATCGCGGGGAAGACCGGGACCGCTCAGGTCGACAACAAGGCCGACACCGCCCTGTTCTCCGCGTTCGCGCCACTCAACGCGCCGAAGTACCAGGTGACCGCGGTGCTCGAGGAGTCGGGCTTCGGCGCCACCTCCGCCGCCCCCGTCGTGCGGCGCGTCTTCGAGGTCCTCGCCGGACTCACACCCAAGCCGGTCGCCACCCCGAACGGCCTGCCCGTCAACGTCCAGGGTGGCGGCCTCGCGGGCGGTGGCCAAGGGGCGTACGACTGAATGCGGATGCCACGGATGACCGAACGAGCACCGATGAGCGGGCCCGATCGGCGATCAACGGCCGGGGCCGGGGTCCACTGATGGCCAGGGGCGTGCTCGACCTCGGACGCCTCCCGGCGCGCGACCGCGCGTTCGGTGGGCCGGGGGCGGGTCGCGGGCGGAGGCGGGACGAGAGCCTGTTCCATCCTCGGGCGCCGGCGGCCTGGAAGCACGTCGACCTCGTGCTGCTGGGATGTGCTGCGGCCGTGTCGGCGCTGGGCGCGCTGATGATCCTGTCGTCGACCCGAGGGACCGACCCCGACGCGTACGACCTGTCGTACCTGCGCCGGCAGCTGCTGTTCATCGGCATCGGTGTCGTCGGGATGGTGCTGGTCACGCTCGTCGACTACCGGCGCCTCCGGGACTTCGCGTGGCTCCCGTACCTCGGCGTGGTGCTGGTGCTCGGCCTGGTGCTGTCGCCGCTGGGGACCGAGCGGCGCGGCACCCAGGCGTGGTTCCAGCTCGGCCCGTTCCAACTCCAGCCGGCCGAGCTCGCCAAGGTGGGAACGATCTTCGCGTTGGCGGCCCTGTTGGCCCGCTTCGAGCCGCCCCTCTCGGTCCGCCGGCTCGGGCTCGGCCTCGCCCTGTGTGCCGTGCCCGTGGTCCTCATCCTGGCGCAGCCCGACCTCGGGACGGCTCTGGTGTTCGTCGCCATCATCACCGGCATGGTGTTCGTGGGGGGCGCCCGGGTCCGGCACATCGTGGTGCTGACGGCGTTCGGCGTCGTCGCGATCGTCGGCGTGCTCAACTCGGACCTGCTGGAGGACTACCAGCGCGACCGACTGACCGAGTTCCTCGACCAGGACCAGGGCCTCCAGGCTGAGACGTACAACCTCGACCAGTCGAAGGCGGCCATCGCCTCCGGCGCCACCTCGGGCAAGGGCTTGTTCGAGGGGACGCAGACTCGCCTGGGATTCGTGCCCGAGCAGCACACCGACTTCATCTTCACGGCACTCGGCGAGGAGCTGGGCTTCGTCGGATCGGCCACGCTCCTGGCCCTGTTCGCGCTGATGTGCGTGCGGATCCTGCGCACGGCGCAGATCGCCCACGACCGGCTCGGCACGCTCATATGCGGCGGCGTCCTGTCCTTGCTCGTGTTCCAGGTCTTCCAGAACGTGGGCATGACCATGGGCATCATGCCGATCACGGGCATCACCCTGCCGTTCATGAGCTACGGGGGCTCGTCGGTCGTGGCGTCGTGGTTGGCGTTGGGCCTGGTGCTCAACGTCCACATGCGCCGCTTCGGCTGACGTCGGCCGACACCCGGCGCCCGGGGCCGCCGGGCGCCCCCACTGAGGCCGGTGATAGGTTTCCCGAACATATGGAAGCCGCATTGCTGATCATGCTCCGTGAGGGGTTTGAAGCAGCCCTCGTGGTGGCGATCGTCTTCGCCTACCTGCGCCGCATCGGTCGCCTCGACCTGGCGCGCTCGGTGTGGCAGGGCGTGGCCCTGGCCACGGCGGCGGCGTTCGCGGTCGGCATCGTGGTCCGCATCACCGTCGGCTCGCTCGAGGGCGACGCCCGGCTTCGCGCCTTCGCCGCCATCTCGGCGCTGGCGACGGTCGTGCTCACATGGATGGTCTTCTGGATGCGCCGCCAGAGCCGGCTGATCAAGGGGGACCTCGAGCACAAGGTCGACGCCGCCATCCGGTCGGACAACACCCGTCGCGCGATCGTCGCCGTGGCTCTGGTGGCGGTGCTGCGCGAGGGCATCGAGGCGGCGCTGTTCCTCATCGCCGCCGGCACCGACGAGTCGGGCGGCGCGATCGTCTTCGGGGCGCTCGCCGGGCTGGCTCTGGCGTCGCTGCTCGCCTACGTCGTCTACTGGGGCGGGCGGTCGATGCCCATGAAGGCGTTCTTCACCGTGACCGGCCTGGTGCTCATCGTCTTCGCGGCAGGGCTGGTGGCGAAGACGGTGCTGTTCCTGCAGACCTCCGGCGACCTGGGGTCGTTCAACCTCAACGGCGTCTACGACCTGACGGCGTACCGCTGGTTGACCCAGCAGACCGAGGAGGGCAAGTTCCTGGCGGCCATGTTCGGCTGGGATCCGCGGCCGTCCATCGAGCAGCTGGTGGCATGGACGGCCTTTGCCGCCCCGGTCACCTGGCTGTTCCTGCGTCGCAGCCCGGCCCCGCGGCCCGCGCCCGTCCGGGCGTCGACGCCTGAGGCGCGCGTGGACGCCGCCTGACTGCCGCCCCCCGCCCGCCCATGGACCAGACTGGTCCAGTGCTGGGCACGGCCCCTGAACCTCCCCTGCCGGCGTCAGGTCCACCGCGGCGCTTCCGGTGGTTCGCGCTGCCGACGGTGGTGGGGGCGCTGCTGGCACTCGTGTGCCTGGGCTTCGTGGCCGCGACGCTGGTGTCGCAGTGGTCCGAGGTGCGCGATCGGATCGCTGATGCGGCACCCGGGTGGCTGGTGCTGGCGGTTCTTTGCGCAGCCGCCGCCATGACCTGGATCGCGTGGTGCTGGGAAGATTCGTTGGGCCTGGTCGGCCATCGCCCGGGCCGGCGGCGCGTCATCGCCTGGTACTACTCGGGCGAGATCGGCAAGTACGTGCCCGGCGGAGTGTGGCCCGTCGTTGGGCGGGGCGAGCTGGCCCGCCGGGGCGGGGTGCCCGCGAGCCGCGCATACCCGAGCGTCGCGTTATCGCTCGCGACCCTGTACCTGGCGGGGCTCACCGTCGCCGCCGTGCTGGTACCGCTCGACCTCGCCCAGCAGGCCGAGTCGCCCGGCGCGCTGGCGTTGCTGGTGCTTCTGCCGATCGGCCTGACCGCGCTGCATCCCGCCGTCCTCGGCCGGGTCCGAAGCGTGGTGGTGCGGCTGATCGGCCGGGGGGCGGGCGTACCCCTGCCGGAGTGGCGTGCGACCGCCACCGTCGTCCTCCGCTACGTGCCGGCGTGGTTGTTCATCTGGGCGGCGACGTGGCTGGTCGCCCGGGCTTTGGTGCCGGACCCGCCGATCCTCCGCATCGGCATCGCCACCACCCTGTCGTGGGTCGCGGGGTTCGTGGCGGTCCCGGTGCCTGCCGGGGCCGGGGTCCGGGAGGCCGTCTTCGTGGCCTCATCGGGCATGGCCGGAGGGGTCGCCGCCACCGTGGCGATCGCCTCACGGCTGGCATTCGTGCTCGTGGATGTCGCCGGCCTGGTGCTCACCGCCCACTGGCACCGTGCGTCACCACGTAACGAGGTCCCCTGACCGCTCCCAGCGCGGTTCGGGGCGCGGAAGGGCCTCCCGCTACCCTTAATCGGACATGACGTGCTCCTCGGGGGCTGCGCCCCCGCACCCCATCATCGCCCGGCTCGCTGGCGCTCCCACGGTCGATCGGTCAGGAGCTTCGCTCATGACCGTGACCTCTGTCTGGACGCGCCTCGAGCCGCATCTCGCCGATGTGGAAAAACCGGCCCGGTACATCGGGCTGGAGCTCGGCGCGCAGCGTCCAGCGCACGGTCCGGGCCGGGTCGCCTGGCTCCTCACCTATCCCGACACCTATGAGATCGGCCTCCCCAACCAGGGCCTGCAGATCCTCTACGAGATCCTGAACGAGCGCGACGACGCCGTGGCGGAGCGGGCATACGCGCCCTGGGGCGATCTCGAGGCGGTCATGCGGCGCGAGCGGATCCCGCTGTTCTCCGTGGACACGCACCGTGCGGCCGGCGACTTCGACGTGCTGGCTTTCAACCTGTCCGCCGAGCTGACCTATACCAACCTGCTCAACTGCGTCGACCTGGCCGGCATCCCGGTGCGAGCGGCCGAGCGACGCCCGGAGCATCCACTGGTCGCTGCTGGCGGCCACTGCACCTACAACCCCGAGCCGCTCGCCGACTTCCTCGACTTCGTGGTGGTCGGAGACGGCGAGGAGGTCGTCTCCGAGGTCACGGCGGTCCTGGCGGACTGGAAGGCGTCGGGGCGCACCGACGGTAGTCGAACGGCGGCGCTGCGCGAGCTGGCCCGGGTCGACGGCGTGTACGTCCCCTCGATGTACGAGGTCCACTACGACGGGCCCGCCATCCGGGAGATCCGGCCCCGCCATCCCGACGTGCCCGAGCGGGTCGAGAAGCGCACGGTCGCCGACCTGGCGTCGTGGCCCTACCCGCGCCATCAGCTCGTGCCCCTCACCGAGGTGGTGCACGACCGGCTCAACGTCGAGGTCTTCCGGGGCTGCACGCGGGGCTGCCGCTTCTGTCAGGCGGGCATGATCACCCGGCCGGTGCGGGAGCGCCCTGCCGAGCAGGTCCGCACCATGGTGAGCGAGGGGCTGCGCCGCACGGGCTACGACGAGGTGGCGCTGACCAGCCTGTCCACTGCCGACTTCTCCGGCATCGAGTCGGTAGTGCAGGGCATCGTCGACGACCCCTCGACCTGCGGCCAGGTGTCCGTCAGCCTGCCCAGCCTGCGCGTCGACGCGTTCACGGTGGGCATCGCCGCACAGATCCAGAAGGCCCGCCGCACCGGCCTCACCTTCGCCCCCGAGGCCGGGACGTGGCGCATGCGCCAGATCATCAACAAGCTCATCCGCGAGGAGGACCTGTACGGCGCAGTCACGAGCGCCTTCAGCCAGGGCTGGCGCCGCATCAAGCTCTACTTCCTCACTGGGCTGCCCTCGGAGACCGACGAGGACACGCTCGGCATCCATGAGCTGGCGCGGAACTGCGTCGAGATCGGGCGCACCTATACGAAGGGCGTCTCCGTCAAGGCGTCGGTCGGCGGGTTCGTGCCCAAGCCGTTCACGCCGTTCCAGTGGTTCGGGCAGAACACGGTCGACGAGCTGTACCGCAAGATCGGGCTCCTGCGCGATGCGACCCGGCGGAGCAAGGGCCTGCAGCTCACCTGGCACGACCCGCGGGCGACGCTGGTGGAGGGGCTCGCCTCGCGGGGAGACCGCCGGCTCGGCCCGGTGATCGAGCAGGTGTGGCGGCGGGGCGGGACGTTCCAGGAGTGGAGCGAGCACTTCCGCCTCGATCTGTGGCTGGAGGCGATGGCGGACCACGGCCTCGACATCGACTGGTACGTCTACAGGCACCGCACCGAGGCCGAGGTCCTGCCGTGGGACCACATCTCGGCCGGGTTGCACAAGGACTTCCTGTGGCAGGACTGGCAGGACGCCCTCGCCGAGGTCGGCCTGCCCGATTGCCGGTGGACCCCCTGCTACGACTGCGGCGCCTGTACCGGCTACGGCATCGAGCACGTGGTGGCCTCGGCGGTGGCACCCGCCGGAGGCAGCCAGGGGACCGGGCAGGACCTGTCGACCGGGCATCCCTGGGGCACCTCGGTCCCGGTCGAGCTGCGCTCGCCGAGGACGCCCGTGGGGGCGCTCTCATGAGCAGCGCCCAGATCCGGATCCGGTTCTCGAAGCGGGGGAAGATCAGGTTCACGAGCCATCGCGACGTGGCTCGCATATGGGAGCGCGCGCTGCGCCGGGCCGAGCTCCCCATCACCTACACCGAGGGCTATTCCCCTCGGCCCAAGCTGAGCTTCGGGCTCGCCCTTTCGACGGGGTACGAGTCAAACGGCGAATACCTCGACGTGACCCTGCGAGAGGCGCCGGGTGACGTCGAGCTCCACGAGTTGCCCCGACGGCTCGCCCCGGCGTTGCCCGAGGGGATCGAGGTGCAGGCGGTCGTGGCCCTGCCGGCGGGATCGACATCCCTCCAGCAGGCCGTCACCAGCTGCACCTGGCACATCGAAGTGGGAGCCGTCCTGCCGGTCTCCGTCGCGCACGCGACGGCGGCGGCGCTGGCTGCTCCCGAGTTGGTCGTGACCCGGCAGCGGAAGGGACGCAGCGTCACCGACGACGTGCGTCCCGCCATCCTCAGCGCCGAGGTGCTCGGTGGGACGACGATCAAGGCAGACCTGGCCACGCAGCCCCGAGGGCTGCGCCCGGCCGAGTTCCTGTCCGCGGTCGACCCCACCTGGCGCGCCGGTCGGGTCACACGCATCAATCAATGGACGCAGGTCGGCGGCGCCCGGCGAGAGGTCATCGACCTCCCACCGGCAGCGACGCCGCCTCCGCACGCCGAGGCGCGTGCGTCATGAGAAGGGACCCAACCCATGTCCGAGAGAACTGTGCCCGGCGGCACGGAGGCGCCCGAACCGGCACCTGAGGCGCCGAACACACCGGCCGCGGCCCCCGACGCCGCGGGCACCACCGCCTCTCCGGCGTCGACGCCGCCGACACCCGCGTCGGCAACGGGCTCCGGGGCCGGCAACGGCGCCGTTCCCGACGGCGGCGGCCCCGCCGAGACCCCGCGCAAGCGCCGACGCCGTGGCTCCCGAGGTGGGCGAAAGCGCAGCAAGCCCCGCACCGACGGCCGAAGTCCGGACGAACCTGCGGCGGCCGACAACGCTTCCCTCAGCCCGACCGCCCCGAGGTCGTCCGGGCCGCCCGCGGCCGCGGGCGACGGCGACCACGACCGTATGCCCGAGCTGCCGGACCTCCACCGCGAGGGCCGGCCGGCGTCGGTCGAGGCCGCCGCCAAGGCCGTCGTCCGCAAGGCCTCACCACCGGGGGCGCCGGCCAAGCCCAAGATCGGCGACACGATCCCCGCCGACCTGGTGCGGACCGCGGAGCCGGCCATGCCGGCAGAGGACGGCGGCGACGGGGGCAAGCGGCGGCGGCGCCGGCGGGGTGGGCGCGGCCGCTCGTCCGGCTCCGGTGGTGGTCAGCAGGGCAGACCAGTCGAGGCCGTGATCGCGCACGAGCCGGTGGAGCTCGACGAGGAGACCATCGAGCGCCGTCGGGGACGCGAGCGCAAGGGGCGCCCGGTCGGCCGCTACATGATGACGGTCCACGTCACGCCCAAGGCCACGCAGATCGCCGTGCTCGAGGGGCGGTCGCTGATCGAGCACTACGTGTCCCACCCGTCGGACGACGTGTCGCAGATCCACGGCAACATCTACCTGGGCCGGGTGCAGAACGTGCTGCCCGGGATGGAGGCGGCGTTCGTCGACATCGGCACCCCCAAGAACGCCGTGCTCTACCGCGGCGACGTCCACTACGACCCCGAGGACATCGAGGGCGGCACCTCCGGTCGGCCCCGGATCGAAGACGTCCTCAAGGCGGGCCAGACGATCCTCTGCCAGGTCACCAAGAACCCCATCGGGGCCAAGGGCGCGCGCCTGACGCAGGAGGTGTCGCTGCCGGGCCGGTTCGTCGTGCTGATCCCCAACTCGTCGACCTACGGCATCTCCAAGCGGCTGCCCGACGACGAGCGGAAGCGGCTGCGGGGGATCCTCGACCGGGTGAAGCCGGCCCAGCACGGCGTGATCGTGCGCACGGCGGCCGAGAGCGTCACGACCGAGGAGATCGAGGACGACGTGCGCCGCCTGCTGTCGCAGTGGGAGCAGATCGAGGGGCTGGCCAAGCGGTCCAAGGCGCCCGCGCTGCTCTACCGCGAGCCCGACATGGCAGTGCGGGTCATCCGCGAGGAGTTCAGCCAGGAGTACCGCAGCGTCCTCATCGACGACCGCGAGCTGTACGTCGCCGTGCGCGACTACGTGGCGTCGATCAGCCCCGAGCTGGCGGACAGGGTGGAGTACTACGACCCCGAGGCCGAGCCGCTGCCCATGTTCGAGCGCCACCACGTGCACGAGCAGCTCCACCGGGCCCTGGACCGCAAGGTCTGGCTCCCGTCGGGCGGATCGCTGATCATCGAGCGCACCGAGGCGCTCACGGTCATCGACGTCAACACCGGCAAGAACGTGGGTCGCTCGAGCCTCGAGGAGACGGTGTTCAAGAACAACCTCGAGGCCGCGGTGGAGATCGCCCGCCAGCTGCGGCTGCGCGACATCGGCGGCATCATCGTCGTCGACTTCATCGACATGGAGCGCAGGGACAACCGCGAGGAGGTGGCGCGGGTCTTCCGCGACGCCCTGTCGCGGGACAAGACGCGCACCCAGGTGTTCGAGATATCCGAGCTGGGGCTGTGCGAGATGACGCGCAAGCGCATCGGCGAGGGACTGCTCGAGTCGTTCGCCGAGCGCTGCCCCGAGTGCGAAGGTCGCGGCGTCCTCATCGACAAGGAGCTGCTGCCCGACTGACCACCCCGAACTTGCGGCGGTTAGCGCTGCCATGGCATCGCTAACTGCGGCAAGTTGGGGAGGGATGTGCCGGGTGGCGGGTCCCGTCGGGCGGCCGGTAGGCTGACCCGTCCCCATCACGAGGCAGATCGCATGTACGCAGTCATCAAGACCGGTGGCAAGCAGTACCGGGTCGAGAAGGGCCAGAAGCTCGACGTCGAGCTGGTGGGCGCGACGGCGACGACGGCAAGGTCGAGCTGAAGCCCGTGCTGCTGGTGGACGGCGACACCGTGCTGGCCGGCCCCAAGGCGCTGAGCAAGGCCAAGGTCACGGCCAAGGTCGTGGGCGAGAACAAGGGCCCCAAGATCACCGGGTTCACGTACAAGAACAAGACCAACAGCGCTCGCCGCTGGGGCCATCGCCAGCACTACTCGACCATCGAGATCACCGGCATCACCAAGGGATAGGTGACGACATGTCCAAGACCAAGGGCGCCGGCTCGACCAAGAACGGCCGCGACTCACAGGCCAAGCGGCTCGGCGTGAAGGTGTACGACGGCACCACCGTCCACGCCGGCACGATCATCGTCCGCCAGCGCGGCACCCGCTTCCACCCCGGCGAGAACGTCGGCCGGGGCGGCGACGACACGCTGTTCGCCATGGCGAGCGGCACCGTGAAGTTCGGCCAGCGCAAGGGCCGCAAGCTGGTCGACATCATCCCGGCCGACTAGGCCCCATCCCGATCGTGACGGGCCCCCTGGTGACAGGGGGCCCTTGCGCGGTTAGCACCGGCTGTCGGAGGCCGACATACTCCCGAGGCAGTGTCGCAGTTCGTCGACGAGTGCAACCTCCACGTGAAGGCCGGCGACGGGGGCGCCGGGTCCGTGTCGTTCCGGCGGGAGGCGCACGTCGCCAAGGGCGGGCCCGGACGGCGGTGACGGGGGAGCCGGCGGCGACGTCTGGCTGGTGGCCGACCACAACGTCGCGTCGCTGCTGGCGTTCAAGGACCAGCCGTTCCGGCGGGCCGGCGACGGCACGCACGGGCAGGGCAAGCGCCGCCACGGTGCCGCCGGGCGGGAGCTGCTGGTGCCGGTCCCGGAGGGCACGGTCGTGCGGGACCGCGACGGCACGGTGCTCGCCGACCTGGTCCGCGCCGGCGACCGCTACCTGGCGGCCGAGGGCGGGCGGGGCGGGCGCGGCAACGCCCGGTTCCTGTCCAACCGGCGCCGCGCGCCGGCGTTCGCCGAGCAGGGCGAGGAGGGGGAGGAGCGCTGGCTGCGGCCTCGAGCTCAAGCTGCTGGCCGACGTGGCGCTGGTGGGGTTCCCCAACGTCGGCAAGTCGACGCTCATCAGCCGCATCTCCGCCGCCAAGCCCAAGGTGGCCGACTACCCGTTCACGACGCTGGAGCCGCACCTCGGGGTGGTGCGGCTCGACGACGGCTACGAGTTCGTCGTGGCCGACATCCCCGGGCTGATCGAGGGCGCCAGCGAGGGACGCGGGCTGGGCGACCGCTTCCTGCGCCACATCGAGCGGGCCCGCGTCCTGTGCGTGCTGGTCGACCTGGCCCCGATGGCCGAGCGGCCGCCCGCCGAGCAGCTCGAGCGTGCTCCTGGCCGAGCTGGGCGCCTACCAGCCCGACCTGCTCGAGCGGGAGCGGGTCGTCGTCGGCAGCCGGGCGGACCTGGTGGCGGCGGGCGGCGACGGCGACCGGGCGGCCGGCGTCGAGCTCGACCTGCGCGTGTCCGCGGTGACCGGCCCGGGATACGCAGCTCACGGGCCGCCTGGCGGACGCCGTTCGCCGCGCCCGGGAGGCCCTGCCGGCAGCCGAGCCAGTTCGTGGTGCACCGCCCCGTCCGGGCCGGCTACGAGGTGGTGCGCGAGGGCGGCGGCTGGGTGGTCGAGGGCCGCGAGGCCGACCCGGGCCGTGGCGCTGTCCGACCTCACCCGGCCCGACGCGCTCGCCGAGGCGCACCGCCGGCTCCACCGCCTCGGCGTGGACCGGGCGCTGGCGCGGGCGGGGGCCAGGCCCGGTGACCCGGTGCGCATCGGGTCGCTGGTGTTCGACTACGAGGACGACGAGGCGGGCACGTGAGCGCGGCCGAGCCGAGGTCATAGGTTCCGAACGCTGGCCGGCGGCCCGAGGCCATGAGTTAACGGAACCGGTACCCACGACCTCGTCCTCCGAGTGGCGGAATCCATTGCCTCGGCCCCCGCACGGCGACGGCGGCGCCCGTCCGATGATCGTCGTCGCCAAGGTGGGCTCGTCGTCGATCACCACCGAGTTCGGCGAGATCGACGAGGCGGCCATCGCCAAGTTCTGCGCCGAGGTGGCGGCGGTTCGACGCATCGGCCACCGGGTCATCATGGTGACCAGCGGCGCCATCGCCGCCGGCCTGCCGGCCCTGGGCCTCGAGTCCGCGCGCCCCGCGACGCGGTGTCGCTGCAGGCGGTGTCCGCCGTGGGGCAGAGCCGGCTCATGCGGGTCTACGACGCCGCCCTGGCCAGGACGGTCTCATCGGCGGACAGGTCCTGCTGGCGCCACTCGACTTCACGGTCCGCCAGCAGTACCTGCACGCCCGCTCGACGCTGACCCGGCTGCTGGAGCTGGGCGTCGTGCCCGTGGTCAACGAGAACGACGCCATCGCCGACGACGAGATCCGCTTCGGCGACAACGACCGGCTGGCGGCGCTCGTCGCCCACCTCGTGGCGGCCGACCTGCTGGTGCTGCTCACCGACCAGCCCGGCCTGCTCACCGGCGACCCGCGGCTCGACGACGGGGCGTCGCTGATCGAGGAGATCGTCGAGGTCGACCACACGCTCGAGGCCATGGCCGGCGGCACGGGAGCGAACGGGGCAGCGGGGGCATGGCGTCCAAGCTGGCCGCCGCCAAGATCGCGGCATGGTCCGGCGTACGGGCGGTGATCGCGCAGGCCGACCGGTCCAACGTGCTGGTCGAGGCCGTCTCGGGCACGGCCGGGGTGGGCACGGTGGTGGTCCCCCGGCGCCGGCGGCTGCCGGCCCGCAAGCTGTGGATCGCGTTCGCCGTCGGATCGTCGGGCACGGTGGTCGTCGACGACGGCGCCCGCCGGGCGCTGCTGGAGCGGGGCGTGTCGCTGTTGCCGGCCGGGGTGACAGGCGTGAAGGGCAGCTTCGAGGCCAACGAGCCGGTGGAGCTCGCGGGGCCCGACGGCCGGATCTTCGCCAAGGGCCTGTGCCGCCTGGACGCCGCCGGGCTGCGCGAGGTCGCCGGCCGGCACACGTCGGAGCTGCCCGAGGGCATGACCCACGAG
>CAVWNW010000005.1:0-35127 GCA_963756425.1 uncultured bacterium
GGCGGAGCGGGCTGAACCACAGCCCGTCGTACACCAACTCGGCATAGCGGCTCTCGAGCCGGGTCTTCTCCCGCTGCAGGTCGCGCTCGAGGCAGATCGACTCGAGGTCGGCGTGCGCCAGCATGATGGCCAGGCTGCCCGGGCACTCGTACGTCTCGCGGCTCTTGATGCCGACACGCCGGTTCTCGACCATGTCGATGCGCCCCCAGCCGTAGGAGCCGACGACCTGGCCGAGCTGTTGGATCAGGTCGGCGGGACCGAGCGCCACGCCGTCAAGGGACACCGGGACACCGCGGTCGAAGCCGATCACGACGTCCATCGGCTCGGTGGCCGTGGGCTTCGTGAGCAGCCACACGCCCGGCGGGGGTGCCGCCCAGGGATCCTCCATCTCGCCGCACTCGATCGCGCGGCCCCAGAGGTTGTCGTCGATCGAGTACACCTTCTCCTTCGTCGCCGAGATGGGTATGGCGTGGTCGTAGGCGTAGAGGATGCAGTCCTGCCGGGTCATGCCCCACGAGCGCACCGGCGCGACCACCTCGAGATCGGGCGCCAGGGCGCGGGTCGACACCTCGAAGCGGACCTGGTCGTTGCCCTTCCCCGTGCAGCCATGGGCCACGGCGTCGGCACCGTGCTCGCGGGCGGCCTGGACCAGGTGCCTCACGATCACAGGTCGGGACAGCGCCGAGACCAGTGGGTAGCGGCCCTCGTAGAGGGCGTTGGCCTTGAGCACCGGCACGCAGTACTCGCGGGCGAACTCGTCGCGGGCGTCGACCACGATGGCGTCGACGGCGCCGGCGGCCAGCGCGCGCTCGCGCACGACGTCCCAGTCGTCGGACGACTGGCCGACGTCGACCGCCAGGGCGATCACCTCGACGCCGTGGTTGTCGGTCATCCAGCGCACGGCGACCGACGTGTCGAGACCGCCGCTGTAGGCGAGGACCACCCGCTTGGGCATTGTCGCTCCTTCTCGTGATCTCTAGATGCCGGCCATCTCGGCCAGCCGACGGGCCATCGCCGCGCCGGTCGTGTCCTCGGCGACCACCACCACGAGCGTGTCGTCGCCGGCCACCGTGCCGATGACCCCGGGCAGGCCCGACCGGTCGAGGGCCGATCCGACCACGTGGGCGGATCCGGGCGGGGTGCGCAGCACCACCAGGTTGGCGGAGTGCGCCACCTCTACCACCCACTCGCTGAACACCCGGCGGAGGTGATCCTCCGGTGCCCGCTGCTCGGTCGGCAGCTCGGGGATGGCGTAGACGGTCTCTCCGGCCCGGCCACGCACCTTGATGGCCCCGAGGTCCTCGAGGTCGCGCGACACCGTGGCCTGCGTCGCCGCCACGCCCTCCGCCGCCAGAAGCTCGACCAGCTGCCCCTGGCTCGTGACGTCGTGGTCGGACAGCAGCCGGGCCACGCGGTGCTGGCGCTGCGGCTTGGCCAACGCCCGGCCGGAAGCACGGTCGACGCTCACGATCCCGACTGCTCCACGAGCCAGCCGAGCAGCCCCCGCATGCTGTGGAGGCGGTTGTGGGCCTGGAGGATCATCCGGCTCTGCGGACCGTCCACCACCGACCCTGCCACCTCCTCGCCGCGATGGGCAGGCATGCAGTGCATGAACACCGCCCCGGGCGCGGCGGCGGCCATCAGGCGGTCGTCGACCGTGAAGCCTTCGAACGCGCGGGCCCGTGTCTCGGCCTCGCCCTCCTGGCCCATCGACGCCCACACGTCGGTGTGCACCGCCGCTGCGCCGGCCACCGCCTCCTCGGGCCTGCTGGTCACCACCGGCTCTGCGCCCAGCGCCCGGAGCCGGTCGAGGTCGTCGGCGCCCGGCCCGAAGCCGGGCGGGCACGCCAGCTGCACCTTCATCCCCAGCATCGTGCCGCCGATGGCCAGCGACCGGGCCACGTTGTTGAAGTCGCCCACCCAGGCGACCGTGGCGCCGGGAAGCTCCCCCACCGTCTGGTTCATCGTCAGCAAATCGGCGAGCGCCTGGCAGGGATGGCCCCGGTCGGAAAGGAGGTTGACGACCGGGATCGTGGCGGCGCCCGCCAGCTCCTCGAGCAGGCGATGTTCGAAGACCCGGCCGCCCAGAGCGGCGTGGTAGCCCGACAGCACCCGGGCGATGTCTGCGATCGGCTCCCGGTCGCCGCTGCCGACCTCCTCGCGTCGAAACGTGACCGGATGGCCGCCCAGCTGGACGATGGCGGCCTCGCACGAGTGCCGGGTGCGCAGCGACGGCTTCTCGAAGTAGAGGCCGACGGTCCGTCCCACCAGGGGCCGGTGGGCGGTCGGCGTGGCTGAGCGCCTCAGGATCTCGCGCAGCTCGTCCGGCGTCAGATCGTCGAGCTCGAGAAGGTGGCGCACGGCCACCCGAGTGTTCGTCATTGGAGGACCTTCTCGATGATGGTGGTGGCTTCGTCGATCTCGTCGTCGCTGATCAGCAGCGACGGGGCGAGGCGCAGCGCCGTCGGCGTGACCGCGTTGGCGACCACGCCGGCGTCGAGCAGCTCCTGGTTCACGCCACGGGCGTCGCGTCCGGACAGCTCGACCGCCAGCAGGAGGCCGAGACCGCGCACGCCGGCGACGCTCGGCACGCCCTCGAGCCGCTCGCGGAACCGGGCGCCGGCCCGCGCCGCCCGTGCCGGCACGTCCTCGGCCTGCATGACGGCGAGGACTGCACGGGCCGCGGCGGTGGCCAGCGGCTGGCCGCCGAACGTCGTGGCGTGATCCCCCGGCTCGAACACCGAGGCCACGTCGGCGCGAGCCCAGCATGCGCCGATCGGGACGCCGTTGCCCAGCGCCTTGGCCATGGTGACGACGTCCGGTCGCACACCCAGGTGCTGGAAGCCGAACCACCGGCCGGTCCGGCCGAGGCCGGTCTGCACCTCGTCGACGACGAGCAGCACGTCGCGCTCGTCGCAGAGGCGGCGCACGCCCTGGAAGTAGCCGCGGCTGGCCGGGTTCACACCGCCCTCGCCCTGCACCGCTTCCAGCATGACCGCGGCCACGCCCTGATCGACCGCCGCCGCCAGTGCATCGAGGTCGTCCCACGCGACATGTCGGAAGCCCTCGGGCAGCGGCTGGAAGGGCTCGTGCTTGGCGGGCTGCCCGGTGGCGTGCAGGGTCGCCAGCGTCCGGCCGTGGAAGCTGCCGTAGGCGGAGACCACCACATGGCGACCGACATGCTTCCCGCTCTTGGCGCGTTCGGCGCCCGGCCGCTCGGGCTTCGGCGTGTCATGCCCGCTCCCACGGCCGCTCGGGCCGTGCTCCGCGTCCGCTCGGACCCTCGCGCCGTAGCGTCGGGCCAGCTTGATGGCGCACTCGTTCGCCTCGGCGCCAGAGTTGCAGAAGAACACCTGGCCGCCGGCCGGCTCGCCGTCACCCACGAGGCGGTCGAGCGTGCGCGCCACCTCCGGGCCGGGCTCGGTGCCGAACAGGTTGGACACGTGCAGCAGCGTCGACGCCTGATCGTGCAGGGCTGTGGCCACCGCAGGGTGCGAGTGGCCCAGCGACGTGACCGCCAGGCCGGACAGGCAGTCGACGTAGCGCCGCCCGTCCCCGTCGAACAGGTAGGAGCCCTCGCCGCGCACGAACGTCACCGGCGGCGGCGGGTACGTGGGCATGAGAGGGCTGGTCACTGCGGCGCACCCCCGGCGGTGATCATGGTGCCGACCCCGGCGTCGCTGAACAGCTCCAGCAGGAGGACGTGCGGTACCCGCCCGTCCAGCAGGTGCGCCGACCGCACGCCGTTGCGGACCGCGTGGACGGCCGCAGCGACCTTGGGGATCATCCCCCCGGTCAGCTCGCCGTCGTCGATCATCGGCTGAAGCTCGTCCGCGGTGATGTGGCTGACGAGCGAATCCGGGTCGCCCACGTCGGCCAGCAGCCCGGCGACGTCGGTGAGGAAGATGGCCTTCTCCGCCTCCAACGCCTCGGCCAGCGCACCGGCCACGGTGTCCGCGTTGATGTTGTAGGCCTGGCCGGTGGGATCGGATCCGATCGTCGAGACCACCGGGATGAGGTCCTCGGCCAGCAGTCGCCGGAGTATCGCGGGGTTGACCGAGCGCACGTCGCCCACGTAGCCGAGGCCCGGGTTGCGCGCCGGGGTCACCATGAGGAGGCCGGCGTCCTCGCCCGAGAGGCCCACCGCCAGGGGGCCATGGACGTTGACGGCAGACACGATGTCGCGGTTCACCTTGCCCACCAGCACCATCCGGGCGATGTCCACGGTCTCGGCGTCGGTGACGCGCAGGCCGTCGCGGAACTCCGGCTCCTTGCCCAGCCGGGCCATGAGCTCACTGATCTGGGGACCGCCGCCGTGGACCACGACCGGCCGCAGGCCCACCGCCCGCAGGAGCACGACGTCGTCGGCCACGGCGCGTCCGAGCTCGGGATCGCCCATGGCGGCGCCGCCGTACTTCACCACGACCACCGCGCCCCGGAACCGCTGGATGTAAGGCAGCGCCTCGAGCAGCACCGCCGCCCGCTCACCGGCGTCCTCGACATGGGACGGGCTCCCCGAGGCAATGGGTACCGTCGACTGCAGGCTGAGGTCATCGGTTCCGGGAACGGAACCCATGACCTCGGGCTCGGGTCGGCGGAACCCATCACCTCGGGACATGGTGGGTTCCGCGGGCGGGCTCATGACGTTCCCTTGTTCTCGTCGATGTAGCCGGGGGCCAGGTCGTTGGTGAGGACCCTGGCGCGTCCGTCGCCGACGCCCAGATCGCAGCGGACCTCGAGGTGCTCCCCGGCCATGTGCTCGGCCAGGGCGGCGGCGTCGTGCTCGATGCCGGCGCAACCTCGGCTCACCAGGGTGTCGCCGTAGGCGATGGTCAGTTCGGCGGGGTCCAGCTTGACGCCGGCCGTGCCCAGGTCGCTCGCCACCCGTCCCCAGTAGGGGTCGCCGCCGAACCACGAGCACTTGGCCAGTTGGCTCTCCGCCACCTTGCGGGCCGCCTGGCGGGCCTCGGCGTCGGAGGCGGCACCGGTCACGAACACCCGGACGACCCTGGTGTGGCCCTCCGCGTCCCCCACCATCTGCGTGGCCAGGTCCTCGCAGGCCGTCGCCACGGCGGCGGCGAACCCGTTCCGGTCGGGCGCGCCCGACCTGCCGCTGGCCAGGATCAGGACCGTGTCGTTGGTCGACGTGCAGCCGTCGACGGTGACCACGTTGAAGCTGTCGGCCACACCGGCCCGCAGCACCCGATCGAGGTCCTGCGGGTCCACGGCGGCGTCGGTGGTGAGCAGCGCCAGCATCGTGGCCATGTTGGGCGCGAGCATGGCGGCGCCCTTGGCCATGCCGCCGACCACGAAACCGTCGCCGCGCACCACCGTCTCCTTGCGGCGGGTGTCCGTGGTCATGATCGCCTCGGCGGCGGCGACCCCGTGGGTCGAGTCGCCACCCAGCCCGGCCACAAGTCGCGGCACGCCGGCCGTGACGGCGTCCATCGGCAACGGGAACCCGATCAGCCCGGTGGAGCACACCAGGACGGCCTCGGACGCGCAGCCCAACTCGCGCGCGACCAGCGCGCACATCGTCTCGGCATCGGCCTCGCCATGCTCGCCGGTGGCGGCGTTGGCGTTGCCGCTCGACAGCACCACCGCGGCGGCCCGTCCCCCGGTCACAGCCAGATGGCGGCGGCTCACCACCACCGGGGCGGCGGCGACCAGGTTCTGGGTGAAGACGCCTGCGGCGGCCACCGCGGCGCCGCAGGCCACGGCGACCAGGGACAGGTCGAGGTCACCCGAAGCCTTGATCCCGCATGCCACGCCGCCGGCCGTGAACCCCACAGGGGCGACGACACTCACGGGTAGACGCCGACGGTCGGCAGGCCCGCGGTCTCCGGGAGGTCGAGCATCAGGTTGGCGCACTGGATGGCCTGCCCCGACGCGCCCTTGACCAGGTTGTCCAGCGCGGCGATGGCGACCACCCAGCCCGTCCGGGGGTCGGCCATGGCCGTGACATGGACGGCGTTCGAACCCAGCGCGGCCTTGGTCGACGGCGAGCCGTCGGTCACCACCACGAACGGCTCGCCGCGCCAGCTGGCTCGCACGGCGTCCATGGCGTCGGCGGTGGTGGTGTCGGAACCGGTGGGGCGGGCGTAGCACGTGGCGAGGATGCCCCGGTTCATGGGCGCGAGGTGGGGCGTGAACAGCACCTGCGCCCGCCCCTCCCGGGTAACCCGGCTCAGGCCCTGCTCGATCTCGGGCGTGTGCCGGTGGGTCAGCAGGCCGTAGGCGGTGAAGTCCTCGTCCACCGCGCAGAAGGCCGTGGTCGGCTTGGGGGACCGGCCGGCGCCCGACACGCCGCTGGCGGCGTCCACCACGATTCCGGACGACTCCACGAGCCCGCACCTCAGCAGGGGCGCGAGGGCGAGGACCGCGGCGGTGACGTAGCAGCCCGGGGCGGCGACCCTCGACGCCCCGGCGATATCGGCCCGGAACAGCTCCGGCAGCCCATAGGCAAAGGTCGCGAGCAGGTCAGGTCGAGCGTGCTCGGCGCCGTACCACGTCCGGTACGAGCCGGGGTCCTGCAGCCGGAAGTCGGCGGCCAGGTCGACGATGCGTCCGACACGACCCGCGAGCTCGGGCACGACGTCCTGCGACGCGCCGTGCGGCATCGCCAGGAAGACCAGGTCGAGGCCGTCGCACGACCCGGCGTCGAACTTGGCCAGGGTCAGTGCCGGGAACGCCGCCGCCAGGCTCGGGTAGACCTCCGCCACGCGGGCGCCCGCCTGCGAATCGGCGGTGGCCACGCGCACGTCGAGCTGCGGGTGCTGGCTGCACAAGCGCAGCAGCTCGGCTCCCGTGTAGCCCGAGGCACCCACGATGCCAACCGAGGTCATCGACCGATGATACGGATGGATGCATACTCATGCAAAGCGGGTGGGTGGGTGGGTGGGTGGGTGGGCGGGCGCAGATCACCCCTCGGCGGTGGCGTCGATCGCCGCGCGCACCGTCCAGCGGACGTTGTGGGGCGAGGAGGCCGGCGTGTACATGCACACCGAGCCGGTCACCACTGCGGCATCCAGGACCTCCCCGACCACCGGGTCCGCCCCGCCGATCTCGTCGATCGCCCGCTTGATCGCCTTGCGGACCGACGTCCGCGCCCGTTCCCGCTCGTTGGTGAACGCCCGGGGGCGGCCGCCCAGGCCGGTCGCCTCCTCGATCTGCGTTACCACCGCGTCCAGCTCGATGCGAAGGCGATCGGTGCGCCCCAGGTCGTTGTCGGCCTCGGCCTCCGCGAGGTCGTCCGCCAGCTCACGCGCCCGCTCCACATAGGCGTCCCGGGCCTGCCGGTCGATGATCTCGTGGTGGGTCTCGCTCGGCGCTCCGCCGCCCGCCAGCGTCAGGGCCGAGATCGGCTGAGCCGGGTGCGCCACCAGCTCGGCGAGGTAGGCCATCCCCACCAGGTCGGGAACGACCGCCCGGTGGTCGCCGACCTCCACCAGCCAGCCGCGCCCGTGGCGACGCATCAACCCCTGCTGTTCGGCGCCTGGCCCGCCGGCGCTGCCGTTCCCGCGGGTGAGGTCGATCGTTGCCGCCGCCCGAGCCGCCGACGCCGCGGGCATCGACGACTCCGCCCGCCACGCGTCGGCACGGATGGCCATCCCCATGCCCTCGGCGTCGGCGATGGCGCGGTCCCACAGGGCCGCCGCCCGGGCGTGGTCGCCGGCCTGCCCCCGCCCCGCGAGCGCGGACGCCAGGTCCGCGGCCGTAATCGCAGCCAACGGCCGGTTGCTCAACCGACGGTCGGCGACGATCGCCCGTTCGAAGTGCGAGACCGCCCGGTCGAGGTCACCGGTCGTCCGGGCGGCAAGTCCCAGGAAGCGCTCGGTCGATCCCAGGCAGATGACGCCCAGCGACGGCATGACCGGAAGGTCTGCGAACGGGGCCAGCAGCTCATAGACCTCGCGCGCCACCGCCGCGTCGCCCTCGGCCGCCGCCACTTCGACGATCGCCGCCATTCCCGCGAGCCACGTACTCGAGCGCGGCAACGCCGCCAGGCCGCGTGCGCACAACCGACCGAGCCCGGCCCGGGCACGCTCGTGGTGCCCGGCCCGCGCTGCGATGGCGGCGGCGGTTGCCCGGAAGCCGAACTCCGCCTCCACCAGGGTGTTCGACGCCGCGATGTCCTCGGCGGCCTCGAGGATCTCGGCGTCGCGGCCCTGGATCCAGCGAATGGCCACCGTGTGCGCGCCCAGGTAGCCGAACGCGTCGACCTCCCCGACCGCCACGCCACGGTCGTAGCAGCGGGCGGCGGCCGCCTCGGCGTCGTCGAGGCGCCCCGCACGGATCATGAGCATGACGTCGATCACATCGACGATGTAGAGGATGTTCTGACACTCCAGCGCGTCGGCCCGGGCCCTGAGGTCTTCCAGCGCGCGCAGGGCCCGATCCTCGCCCTGCAGGAACAGGTCGACGGCCCGCCAGCACAGACCCATCAGGCCCAGGACGCCGTGGCCACCCTCGGCCGCCACCCGGACCAACTCATCGGCCAGGTCCAGGCGGGCCCGCGCGAACTCGGGCGTCAGCAGCGCGTGATGGCACAGCGAGAGCGCCTCGGCCAACGCCCCCAGGTCGCCGCTGCGGCGGGCGGCGGCCAGCGCATCGTGCACGGGTCCGATGGGCCCGCCGTCGTACACCTCCTCGGCCGCCAGCCGGGCGGTGAGCCGACAGCGCAATGCCTCGTGGCCGGGGGGCAGACCCTCGAGAGCGGCGCGCTGCAATCCGAGGACCCGGGCACGGTCAACCGGCGCACGGTGCTCGTTCAGCCAATGGCCGCCGAGACCCAGGGCGGCCTCCGCGAACAGCAGGGGGTCGCCGGCGCTCTCGGCGCTCGAGGTGGCGCGGTCGAACCGGACGCGGGCCTCTCCCAAGCGTCCACACAGCAGTGCCGCCTGAGCCCAGGCGACCAGGAGCCCGGCCGGCGGCGGCCCGAGGCTCGCGGGGTGGTGGAGCTCGACGGCCGCCGACAGCAGCCCGTCGGCCCGCTCGTAGGCGAAGCTGCTCATCATGGATGCGGCGGCGTCTCGACAGGCACCGACGGCCATCCGGGCGTCGCCCGCCGACCGCGGCGCCGAGGCCAGTGCGTGATGCGCCCGCCGCGCCAGGCGATCGGCCGGCGTAGCCGCGGCGGCCGTCACCGCTCCCGCATCCGGCCCGGCCACCACGCGGGCCGCATGGGCATGGGCGTCGAGGCGAGCGCCGGGGGCCAGTGCGTCCTCCAGTGCCGAGCGCACCAGCTCGTGGGTGAAGGCGAAACGATCCGGCGCCTCCCCTGTCGACGAGGTCACCAGTCCGGCGCCCATCGCCTCGACGACCGCGTCGAGCACGGCCGGGGGATCGGCCGACGACACGGCCGCGGCCTCGGACACCTCCGGCGTCAGCCCCAGCACCGCGCTGGCCCGCAGGATCCGCTGGGTCTCGGGCGACAGCGCGGCCAACGCCTGGTCGATGGCCACCCGCAGTCCCGCCGGTAGCGCCCGGCGTGGATCCGGCGCCCCCAGCGCGGCGATACGCCGCAGGAAGAGCGGGTTGCCGCCGGTGACCCTCAGGAGGGCCAGCACCAGGTCGGGCGCCAGCTGACGCAGCCCCTGGTCGGCCAGGAACGTCGTCGCCTCGTCCAGGTCGAAGTGGTGGAGCACGAACGGGATCGCCTCGCGCTCGATCTCGGCCAGCAATCGGGCCTCGAGCCCGTCGGCTGACGGTTCGCCGCTGCGCCGGCTGAGGACCAGGGCGAGCGGCAGCCGGTGGATGGCGCGGGCGACGAAGCGCGTGAGCAGCAGGGTTCCGGCGTCGGCGGCGTGGATGTCGTCGACGACGATGCACGCTGGAGTCCGTGCCGTCGCCGCACCCAGCGCGTCGACGATGTCCGAGAACCGCGCGAACCGGTCGGCATCGACGGCCTCGGCCGTCGTTGCCGTCGTGCCCGGCCCGAGCAGCCGAGCCGCCTCCTCCCCGCAGAGGTCGGCCAGGATCGGTTGCCACGGCCACAACGGCGGCGCGCCGCCCTCCCCCCAGCACCGGGCGGTCACCACCGTGAGCCCGGCCCGGCGGGCCCGTTCGGCGACCTCGTCGCAGAACCGGGTCTTGCCGATCCCGGCCTCGCCGGAAACCAGCGCCACCACCCGGCGGCCGTCGGGCGCGGCTGTGCAGATGCGGTCGATCCGACGCAGCTCGTCGGCCCGGCCGACGAACCGCTCCGCCGCGGACACGAGGTTCGGGGCCACCGGCCGCCACCTTACGACCGGGACTGCCGGCCGCTCTGTGCCAATTGACACAGTACGCGTGTGGCCTGTGCCATCCCATGGCACGGGCCGGCCCGTGGCGTCACGCCTCCTGGACACGCGGGCACGCCGCGTTCACGACCCAGGAGGCCCCGATGTCCACCACCGAGACCGCGCCCCTCGACCAATCCAAGCTCGATGCGTTCGTCGGGCGCTTCCTCGGCGACCTCGGCACCGCCCTCCACCTGCCCACCGTGCTCGTGGGCGACCGCCTGGGGCTCTATCGGGCGATGGCAGACGGCGATCCGACCAGCCCTGCTGACCTCGCCGAGCGGACCGGCACCAACGAGCGGTACGTGGGCGAATGGCTGGCCGCGCAGGCGGCCGCTGGGTACGTGGATTACGACGCTGCCGCCGGCACCTTCCGGCTCCCACCCGAGCACGCGGCCCTGCTGATCGACCAGGGGGCACCGGTGTTCATCCCCGGTGCGTTCCAGCTCGCGGCGTCGACGGTGAAGGACGAGCCGCTGATCACCGAGGCGTTCCGGACCGGTGAGGGGGTCGCCTGGCACGACCACCACCCGGACCTGTTCGTGGGCTGCGAGCGCTTCTTCCGGCCCGGGTACGCCGCCCACCTCATCGACGAGTGGCTTCCGGCGCTCGACGGGGTCGAGGTGAAGCTCCGGGCCGGCGCCAAGGTGGCGGACGTGGGCTGCGGGCACGGTGCCAGCACGCTGATCATGGCCACGGCGTTCCCGGAATCGTCGTTCGTGGGGTTCGACTACCACGACGTCTCCATCGAGACCGCCCGCCGGGCCGCCGACTCCGCCGGGCTGGGACCGCTTGTCCGCTTCGACGTCGCCGCCGCGCAGGACTACCCAGGGACGAACTACGACTTCGTGGCCTTCTTCGACTGCCTCCACGACATGGGGGACCCGGTCGGCGCCGCGCAGCACGTCCTGTCCACCCTGGCCCCCGACGGGACGTGGATGATCGTCGAGCCCTACGCCAACGACGACCTCGACGACAACCTCAACCCGGTCGGCAAGATCTACTACAACGCCTCGACGCTGATCTGCACCCCCGCCTCGCAGGGCGCAGGAGGTCGGGCTGGCCCTCGGCGCCCAGGCCGGCGAGGAGCGCATGAGGAAGGTGGTCACCGACGCCGGCTTCACGAGCTTCCGCCGGGCGGCCGAGACCCCCGTTAACATCGTCTACGAGGCGAAGCCCTGAGAGCCGAGCGGATAGGCCCGCACGTGGGCACAGAACCGTACGAGATTTGCAGCATGAGCCCAGGCCACACAGCTCAGCCTCCGGCAGTGCTGACCACGGTGAGCCCAGACGACGTGCCCATCCGCTCAGGTCCTGCAGGCGGAAAGCGAAAGGCGGACAATGGCAGACTTCCCTTCGATCACGCACGTCGCGGTGACGGTCAACGACCTCTCGGTCAGCGTGCCCTGGTACCAGCGGCTGTTCGGATCGGCACCGATCCTGGACGAGGACACCGGTCCGTTCCACCATGCGGCGTTCGCGATCGGCGACGTGCTGTATGCCCTCCACGAGTTCAAGCAACCGACCGGTGAGGAGTTCGACGAGCACAAGACCGGGCTCGATCACATCTCCTTCGGCTGCGCCGACCGTGCCGCGCTCGAGGAATGGCAGGCGCGCCTCGAGGACCTCGGCATCCCCCACGGGGGGATCATCGAGGCCCACTACGGGTCGGCTCTGGCGTTCCGCGATCCCGACAACATCGCGCTGGAGTTCTTCGCACCGCCGGGCTGACCGGCCGCCGGCTGACCGGCCCGGCGCACCCACGCGCCACGCATCGCCCGACGGGTCGAATCCCCGTCGACCATCGGGCGGTGGCGTCAGCCGCGCAACGACGCGGGGAACGCGGACTCGACGGCCTCGATGCAGCGGCGGCGGACCTCCGCCACCTCGTCGTCGGTGAGCGTGTGGTCCAGCGCGTCGAGCCGCAGCGCGTAGGCGAGGCTGCGCCGTCCGTCCGCGATGCCCGCACCCCGATAGACGTCGAACAGGCGCAGCGCCGCGAGGTGCTCGCCGGCCGCCGACCGCAGCGTGGCCTCGATGGCCATGGCGGGCACCGCGTCGTCGACCTCGAAGGCGAGGTCGACGTCGCTCGACGGGTAGATGCTGACCGGCCGGTAGATGCGCTCGCGATGGGGCAGGCCGGCGGCGACGTCGAGATCCACCTCGAGCCAGCCGACACGCTCGCCGATGCCGTGGTTCTCGAGCACGCCCGGGTCGACCTCCCCCACGGCGCCCAGGGGCTCGCCGGCCGGGCCGACGAGCTGGGCCGACCGCGTCGGGTGGAGCCCAGGGACCGCACCGTTGACGATCTCGATGCCCGCCACGCCCAGCACCTCGGCCACGGCCCGCCACTCGTGCACGGCCTCGGCGGCGTCACGACCACCAAGCGCCAACGCCAACATCTCCCGCTCGTCCGGTAGCGCCTCGCGCCCGGCGTCGCCGGCCGTCGGCGACGACGTGTCCCGCTGCCGGAAGACGTGACCGATCTCCCAGAGCCCGACGCCGGTGTTGCGGCGGGCGGCGTTGGTGGCGAGCGCCTTCACCAGGCCCGGCAGCAGCGACGTCCGCAGGATCGACTCCTCTTTCACGAGCGGGTTGGTGATGTCGATCCCGTCACCCGGCAGGCCGCAGCGTTCGAGGTCGCCCGGGGCCAGGAAGGGCAGCGGCATCGCCTCCGACAGTCCCCGGCCCACCAGGAGCGACCGCAGCCGCCGCCGCTCCTGCTGGCGGTGGCTCAGGCGTCCCGTGTGGGCGGAGGTCGGGACGCTGCGCCCGATCCGGGAGTAGCCGTAGTGGCGTGCAACCTCCTCCACCACGTCGATCTCGGTGGACGAGTCGTACCGCCACGACGGAACCGTGACCTCCACGTCGGCCGCCGGATCACCAGTCGTCCCGCCCACGGTGTCGCCGGCGAAGCCGATGGGGGTGAGCAGCTCGGTGACCTCGTTCGCCGTCAGCTCGGTGCCCAGCAGGCGATTGAGCCGACCCGTACGGACCCGGACCGGTTGACGCGCCGGGAGCTCGCCGCGCACGTCGACCATCCCGGCCTCGAGCCGCGCACCCGAGGGTGCGAGCAGCTCGGCGAACCGGGCGTGTGCCAGCTCGATGACCTCGGGGTCGGTGCCCTTCTCGAAGCGCGCGGACGCTTCCGACCGCAGCCGCAGCCGCCGCGAGGTCTTGGCGATGGCGATGGGGAGGAACCAGGCCATCTCCAGCAGTACCTCGGTGGTGGCGGCGTCGATCTCGGTGTCGGCGCCGCCCATGATCCCGGCGATGCCGACGGGCGTGTCCTCACCATCACAGATCAGCAGGTCGTCGGTGGTGAACGTGCGCTCGACGTCGTCCAGCGTCACGAGCGCCTCGCCTGGCCGCGCCCGCCGGACCCGCAACCCACGACCCCGAACCTTGGCCAGGTCGTAAGGGTGGTTGGGCTGGCCCAACTCGAGCATGACGTAGTTCGACACGTCGACCAGGGAGTTGATCGGTCGCATGCCCAGCAGGGCGAGCCGCCGGGCGATAGCCGGGTCCGACGGACCGACCGTGACGCCCTGCAGGACCCGCGCGCTGAAGCGCCCGCACAGGTCGGGGTCGAGGACCTCGACCCTGACCGAGTCGATGTGCTTCCCCCCGACCTCGTCGACCTGGGGACCGGGCAGGCTGAACGGCAACCGCAGCCGGGCGGCCAGGTCGCGGGCGACGCCCGCCACCGACATCGCATCGGGGCGGTTGGGATTGACCTCGAGGTCGTAGAGCACGTCGCGCTCGATGCCCATCGCGTCGGCGAAGGAAGCTCCGGGCGCGGCGATACCGGGCGGCAGCACGAGGATCCCGGCGTGGTCGTCGCCCAGCCCGAGCTCGCGCGCCGAGCACAGCATGCCGTTGGACCATTCACCTCGCATCTTGCGGCGACCGATCTCGAGGCCGGTGGGCAGGACCGTGCCGACCGGGGCCAGCGGGACCAGGTCCCCCGGTCGCATGTTGAACGCGCCGCATGCGATCTGCAGCGCCTCGCCGCCACCGGCATCCACGTCGACGAGCTGGATCTTGTCGGCGTTGGGGTGCGGGCGCGTCGCGAGCACCAGGGCGACGACGATGCCGTCGAGTCCCTCGCCGAGCCGGTCGAGTTGCTCGACGGCCAGGCCGAGGTCGCTGAGCTGCTCGCCGATCTCGACGGGATCGCCTTCGATCGGCGCGAAGTCTTGGAGCCAGGAGAGAAGGACTTTCACGGGTCAACCTTGGCGCGGATCGGCGGGGGCGTGTGGGGGGCAGAGGCTCCCGC
Source organism: uncultured bacterium (assembly GCA_963756425.1). Classification (GTDB taxonomy): domain Bacteria; phylum Actinomycetota; class Acidimicrobiia; order Acidimicrobiales; family VFJN01; genus DASQUK01. The sequence continues at coordinate 14,560 of CAVWNW010000005.1, forward strand.
CGGAGCCCCCCACCGTCGCTCGAGCCGGCTCCGCCGGTCGAGCGACTGGAAGTCGACGCCGCCGTAGGCGGCGCCCAACATCTCGGTGAGCAACCTCTGGTTGCGAGCCGAAGCACATCAGAACTGAGTCAGGAAGCGGATGTCGTTGGTGAAGAGGTCACGCAGGTCGTCGACCCCGTGGCGCGCAGCCGCCAGGCGGTCGATCCCGAAGCCGAACGCGAAGCCCTGCCACTCGTCGGGGTCGAGCCCGCAGTTGCGCAGCACGTTGGGATGCACCATGCCGCACCCACCCAGCTCGAGCCACGTGCCGTCGGGCCGCTGGATGTCAAACTCCGCCGACGGCTCCGTGAACGGGAAGTACGAGGGCCGCAGGCGGGAGGTGAAGTCGCCGCCGAAGTAGGCCTTGGTGAACGCATCGATCGTGCCCGCCAGGTCGGCGAACGTGGTGTCGCGGTCGACCACCAGGCCCTCGATCTGGTGGAACACCGGCATGTGGGTGGCGTCGGCCGTGTCGGACCGGAACACGCGGCCGGGCATGACCGTGTAGTAGGGCGGGGGCGTGCCGGTCATGACGCGCACCTGCACCGGGGACGTGTGGGTGCGCAGGAGCGTGGTCCCCGGCTCCCCGTAGTTCACGTACAAGGTGTCGTACATGTCGCGGGCGGGATGGTCCTTCGGGAAGTTGAGGGCCCCGAAGTTGTTCCAGTCCGTCTCCACCTCCGGCCCCTCGGCAACCGTGTACCCCATGCCGACGAACACGTCCTCGAGCTCCTCGATCGCCTGCGTCACCAGGTGCAGGTGGCCGGCCGGACGCCCGGCCAACACCTCGGTCAGGTCCATCCGCTCCGCGAGCAGCCGCTCGGTGCGTTCGGCGGCGGCGAGCACCGCCCGGCGTTCCTCGACGGCCGCACCGAGCGCCTGCATCGCGCCGTTGAGCACCTGGCCCACCGTGCGCCGGTGGTCGGGCTCGAGCTCCCCCAGCCGCTGGCGGAGCCCGGCGAGCGCCGACCGGCGTCCCAGCGCCTCGACCTCGACCGTGCGCAGCTCGTCGGCCGTTGCGGCGGCGTTGATGCGCACGCGCGCCTCATCTTCTATGCGCTGGATCTCGCGGGTGACGTCGCCCGTCGGGTCGTCGGTCATGGTTCGGTGCACCCTGCCCCCTATGGCCGCGTCGCGTCCAGTCGGTTGCCCTGGTCCGAGGCCTGGTCGCGCCGCCGGCGCTGGCGCAGCGACTCGAAGCAGAGGATCGTGCCCGCCATCCCGACGTTGAGCGACTCCGTTCGCCCGAGCATGGGGATGGTGACGGCACGGTCCACCCGGGCTGCGACGTCCCCGGGCAACCCGTGAGCCTCGTTCCCGAGCACGAGCCCCACGGGATCGGCGAGGTCGACCTCGTCGTACGACCGGGCGCCGCGCGCCACGGTCGCCAGCGTGCCGAGCCCGGCAGATGCGAGACAGGCGAGGGCCTCGTCGGAGTCGCCCGAGCGCGTCACCGCGACCCGGAACACCGACCCCGCCGATGCCCGAACGCACTTGGGTCCGTAGGGGTCGACCGACCCGTCGCAGAACAGCACGGCGCCGGCGCCGGCCGCCTCGGCCGAACGCAGCAGTGTGCCGGCGTTGCCGGGATCGCGAACGCCCACCAACACGAGCGCCAACGGGCCGGCCGCCGCCGCGGCAGTGACGGGTGCGACGTCCGCGAATCGCCCGATGGCGGCCACCGGCTGCGGTGTCACCGTGTCGGTCACTCGGGCCAGCACGCCGTCGTCCACCGACCGCACCGTCGCCCCAGCCTCGGCGGCGCGCTCTAGGAGGTCTGCCGAGCAGCCCGCCTCCGCCACGACCTCGTCAACCGACACGCCCGCATCGAGCGCGTCGCGGAGCAGGGTGGGGCCGTCGATCACGAACGCGCACTCGGCCGAACGCGCACTGCGGCGCCCCGAGAGGCGCCGCAGCCGCTTGATCGTCGGATGCCGGACCGAGACGTGATCGGGCACGCAGCCGTGGCCTCAGGCCGAGGCGTGCTCCGCCCCGTCGTCGAGCGCCTTGTCCGCCGTGGCGGCGAGCGCGCTGAACGCAGCGGGATCGGTGACGGCCAGGTCGGCCAGCACCTTGCGGTCCACCTCGATGCCGGCGAGGCGGAGGCCGGCTACGAAGCGGCTGTACGTGGTGCCGTTCTGGCGGCAGGCGGCGTTGATGCGCTGGATCCACAGCCGCCGGAAGTCGCCCTTGCGGGCGCGGCGATCGCGGAACGCGTACTGCAGGCTGTGCATCACCTGCTCGTTGGCGGCGCGGTACGAGCGGCTCTTGTTGCCGTAGTAACCCTTGGCGCGCTCGAGGGTGACGCGGCGCTTCTTCTTGGCGTGGACGGATCGCTTCACCCGGGCCATGGGGAGCTCCTTTCGTCGATCAGGGGACGGGCGGGGCGGGCGCTGGGTCAGCGCCCGAGCAGGCGGTTGATGCGCGCCTCGTCACCCGGGTGCAGGGTCTCGGGACGGGCCAACCGGCGCTTACGCGCAGAGGTCTTCTTCCCGAGGAGGTGGTTGAGGTTGGCCTGGCGGCGGCGGACCTTGCCGGTGCCGGTGATCTTGAACCTCTTCGCGGCACCGCGGTGGGTCTTCATCTTGGGCATGGGGGAACCTCTGGTGTCGGGCGCGGGCCAGAGCCAGTCGTGGCTCGCACTCGGCCGGTGATCAGATGCTGTCGTTCGTCAGCGATTGGTCTCGGGCGGCGCCGCAGCGCTGATCGTTTGGGGTGTGGCGGTACCGGCCGCCTGCCCGTCGGTGCTGTTGGCACTGCCCGTGCTGCTCGTTGTCGGTCTGCTGTTGGCGTTGTTCGTGCTGGTGGCTGGCGTCTCGGCCGCTTGACCTGCCTGGCGCCGGGCCCCCCGGTCGCGTGCCGCCTGGGCCTTGCGATCGGGTGCCAGCACCATCGTCATGTTGCGGCCGTCGACCCTCGGGAAGATCTCGACCCGGGCCAGGTCATGCACGGCCTCGACGACGTCGTCGAGGATGCGGCGCCCGAGCTCGGGATGGTGCATCTCTCGCCCACGGAACGTCAGCGTCACCTTGACCTTGTGGCCGTCCTGCAGGAATCGCTCGACCTTCCGTGTCTTGGTATCGAAATCGCCCTTCGAGATCTTCGGCCGATACTTCATCTCCTTGATGGAGACGTTGCTCGCCTTGCGCCGGGATTCCTTGGCCTTCTGCGCCGCCTCGTACTTGTACTTGCCGTAATCCATGATCCGGCAGACGGGCGGATTCGCCTGGGCAGCGACCTCGACCAGGTCGAGATCAGCTTCTCGGGCGATGGCCAAGGCCTCGGGCAAGGGAACAATGCCGATCTGTTGGCCATCCGGACCGACCAGCCGCACCTCGCGAGCGCGGATGCGGTCGTTGATCCGGGGTTCGTTGTTGGTCGGCGTAGCTATCGCCGCTCACTCCTCATCGATGCGCAGACACCTCCGTCGCATGTGCTTCCGTGGCTCGTCCAACTCGCATCCGGGCCCAAAACGACGACACGGACGCCGGGAAGCCGACGTCCGCTACGGGCAGGCCCGCTGCGACCGATCGACCCGGACGCACATGGCCCGCCAATGGACCGGTGGCCGGGTGGGGACCTTTTGTGCAGATCGAGATCTACTGAAGGGCCCACTTCCCATGAGGTTGTCCGGCGTAGGGTACCAGCGAGGAACCACCTGTCCACACCCGCGCACGAGAACAGCCAAACCGTGAGCGATCGTAAGCGAGCGAATCCATGAGCCTCTGGACGCCTTCCGGCGAACACCCGGTCGAACGCCCCGGCCGTCCCGCACCCGATGCCACGTCGCCACCGGACGACGCGCCGACGGCACCACCACAGTCGGGTCCCACCTCCATGGACGACCTCTCACCCGAGGAACGCGCCCAGGCCGAGGAGTTCGCCGCGCCAGGTCGACAGCGCCCGCCGGCAGCTGCTCGACGCCCCCGCCGGATCGGTGGTCGGTCAGCAGGCGCTCCAGTTCTACGAGCTGGCAGCCCTGCACCTGTCGCAGCCCCAGCCCAAGCTCGACGACGCCCGCGTCGCCATCGACGCTTTCGCCGCCGTGGTGACGGGCCTGGGCCCGCGTCTGGGCGAGGCCGAGCAACCGCTGCGGCAGGCGCTCAACCAGATCCAGATGGCGTTCGTCGAGGTGTCGCGCTCGGCTGGCGGCACCGCGGAAGCGGTACCCGGGTCTTAGACCTTCTCCACCCCGGTCGCCTCCCAGCGGCCAGACAGACCGGGGGTCACCCTGAACTGCACGCGCCGGCCCGCCTCCACCGTCCGGCTGCCGTCGGCGATTGCCGTGCAGTGGAACGGCAGCACGTCGCCGTCGTCGGCAAGGATCGTTCCCCAGCCGCGTTGCTCGTCGAACTCGTCGACGACACCGCTGCCGGACTCGAAGGCTGCCATCGGACGACGCCGTCAGTGGACGATCTTGCCCAGCGGCAGCTCGATGATGTCGGTGGCGCCGGCGTCCTTGAGGGCGGGTATGAGGGTGTTGATCACCGACTTCGCCACCACTGTCTCGACCGCGTAGCCGCCCTGGCCGAAGAGCTCCGACACCGTCGGCGCCTTCATCGACGGCACCAACCGGATCACGTCGGCCAGGCGGTCGCCGCCGACGTTGAGCTTCACCAGGACCTTGCCGCGCGCCTCGAGCACCCCGTCGAGCAGGACCTTGAGCTGGAGCATCGCCTGCCGCTTGGCCGGGTCGGCGTGGGAGGCGGTGTTGGCGATCAGCGCCGTGAAGCTCGCCAGCACCTCGCCGATGATCCTCAGGTTGGCGGCGCGCAGCGCCCGGCCAGTCTCGGTGCCGTCGACCACGCAGTCGACGATGTCCGGCACCTTCGCCTCCGTTGCCCCGTACGACAGTCGCACGTCGGCCCGCACGCCGCGGTCGGCGAAGAACCGCCGCGTGAGGCCCGGGTACTCGGTCGAGACCTTCACGCCGTCGGGCAGGTCCTCGACCTTGTCCCACGGCGAGTCTTCAGCCACCGCGACCACGATCCGGAACGGGTTGGCGGAGGCCTTCGAGTACTCGAGGTCGCCGAGGACGACCACGTCGCTCTCGGTCTCCTCGACCCAGTCCCGCCCGGCGATCCCGATGTCGAAGAGCCCGTCGGCCACGTAGCGCGGGATCTCCTGGGGCCGGAGAATGCGCACCTCGTCGATGCGTGGGTCCGCGATCGACGCCTTGTACTCCACCTGGGACGACCGCCTGACGCTGAGGTCGGCAGCCTCGAACAGCGCGAACGTGGCCCTCTCGAGCGAGCCCTTGGGGAGCACGAGCTTCAACAATGCTTCCCGCTCTTGCTGCTTCGCAGCGGGCCGCTCGGGCCACGCTCGCTCTCTCGCCCTCCGGGACGCTCGCTCATGAACAGGAGGGTAGGCGCCAGCGCTCAAAACCTGCCGCGGGATTGGTGGCTGGGACCACCAATCCCGCGGCAAGTTTCGGGGAGGGGCCCGAACCGGCGGACGTGACCCGCCATCTCGACGGCCACCAGCGCCGCCTCCTCGCCGACGTTGTGGCCGCCCGGGCCCTCGGAGCGGGCCAGCGCCTGGCCCTCGTCCTCGGTCGCGAGCACGCCGAACGCCACCGGGACGCCCGTGGCGAGCTGCACCTCCTGGATGCCCCGGGCGCACTCCCCGGCGACCAGGTCGTAGTGCGTGGTCTCGCCCCGGATCACCGCGCCGACGCACACCACGGCGTCGACCCGGCCCGACTCCGCGAGCACCTTGGCGCCGAACGGGATCTCGAACGACCCCGGCACCGACATCTCCACCACGGCGTCATCCTCCACGCCGGCCCGGGACAGCCCGCGGCGGACACCCCCGGCCAGCCGGTCGACGATCGCCGCGTTCCAGCGCGACCGCACGATGCCTACCCGCAACCCCGAGCCGTCGAGCCCGTCGGGGACAACGGCGCGGGCGTCCTCACCCGCCACGGCGGCCTGGGGTCCGAGCGCCCCAGCGCGTGCTAGAGCACGTCATCGAGGCCCTCGAGCAGGTGTCCCATGCGCTCGCGCTTGGTGCGCAGGTAGGCGATGTTCTCGGCGTTGGGTGCAGTCTGCAGGGGCACGCGCTCGGTGATCTCCAGGCCGAAGCCGGCCAGGCCGCCCTTCTTCGACGGGTTGTTGGTCAGAAGCCGCATCGTGGTGATGCCGAGGTCGACCAGGATCTGGGCGCCGATGCCGTACTCGCGGCTGTCGACCGGCATGCCGAGCGCGATGTTGGCATCGACCGTGTCGTGGCCCTGGTCCTGCAGTTGGTACGCCAGCAGCTTGTGGCCGATCCCGATCCCCCGGCCCTCGTGGCCCCTGAGGTACACGACCACGCCCATCTCCTCGTCGGCCACCTGCTTCATCGCCGCCTGGAGCTGCAGGCCGCAATCGCAGCGCAACGACCCGAAGACGTCGCCGGTCAGGCACTCGGAGTGGACCCGCACCAGCACGTTGTCCTGGCCCTGCACCGCGCCCTTGACGAACGCGATGTGGTGCTCACCGTCGAGGACCGATTCGTATGCGTAACAGGTGAACTCGCCCCACTCTGTGGGAATCCGGGCCTCGGCCACGCGCCGCACCAGCTTCTCCGTCTGGCGGCGGTGGCGGATCAGGTCGGCGATCGAGATCAACACGAGCCCGTGCTCCTCGGCGAAGCGCTCGAGCTCGGGCAGCCGGGCCATGTCGTTCTTGCTCTCGTTGACCAGTTCGCACAGCACGCCGGCGGGATAGAGGCCGGCCATGCGGGCGAGGTCGATGGCCGCCTCCGTGTGTCCGGCCCGCTTCAGCACGCCGCCGTGGCGTGCCTCGAGCGGGAAGACGTGGCCCGGTCGCAGCAGGTCCAGGGGCCGGGTCGCGGGATCGACGAGCGCCCGGACTGTGGCCGCCCGGTCGTGGGCAGAGATGCCGGTGGTGGTGTCGTGGCGGAAGTCGACGCTCACGGTGAAGGCCGTGCGCATCGTCTCGGTGTTGTTGGCGACCATCAGCGGGAGGTCGAGCTCACGGGCTCGCTCCCGGGTCACCGGCGCGCAGATGACGCCAGACGTGTGGTGCAGGAAGAAGGCGATCTTCTCGGGGGTGGCGAACTCCGCCGCCATGATGAGGTCGCCCTCGTTCTCGCGGTCCTCGTCGTCGACCACGACGACGATCTCGCCCCGCCCGACCGCCGTGATCGCGTCCTCGACCTTGGCGAAGCCCACGTCAGACATCCTTCCAGGCAAGCAGCCGCTCGACGTACTTCACGGTCACGTCCACCTCGAGGTTCACCCGGTCGCCGGCGTGCTTGGCGCCGAGCGTCGTCACTGCGGCGGTGAGGGGGATGACCGCGACCGTGAACCCGTCGTCGAGCACGTCGACGACCGTGAGGCTCACGCCGTCGACGGCGATCGAGCCCTTCTCGACCACATAGCGCAGCAGCTCGCGCGGCATGCGGACCCGCAGATCGGGAGCTGGATCGACGATCTCGCCCACGCCGTCGACGTGGCCCTGCACGATGTGCCCGCCGAGGCGGTCGCTCATCCGGACGGGCCGCTCGAGGTTGACCCGGTCGCCTGGGACCCGGTCGCCGAACGTGGTGCGCTTCAGCGTCTCGTCGGTGATGTCGGCTTCCCACCAGCGGGGCCCCTGGTCGACCACCGTGACGCAGCACCCGTCCACGGCGATCGAGTCGCCGATCCTGGCGTCCTCTGTAACCAGCGACGCGGCGATGCGGATGCGCTGGCCCTCGACCGAGGCGATCGAGCCCAGCTCCTCGACGATGCCGGTGAACATCAGTGATCGCTCCTCACGGAGGGGACGAGGTCGACGCGAATGTCGTCGCCCAGCTGCCTGACGCTGGCGATTCGGCCACGCCAGACATCAGCCATCGTGGTGGCTCCGGGCCCAGTGAACAACCCCGCGGCGTCGTCTCCACCGAACAGGACCGGCGCGAGGTAGACCACGTAGCGGTCGACGAGGCCGGCCCGGTGGAACTCGCCGGCCACCGTCGCGCCGCCCTCGACCAACAGCTGGATCGCGTCGCGCCGGCCCAGCTCGTCGAGGACGTCGCCGAGATCGCCCGCCAGCTCGAGCGCGGGATGGACCCTGGCGCCCGGCGGCGCCTTGCCGAGAACGACGCGCAGGGGGTCGCGACCGCGTACGTGCCGCACGGTCAGCGCCGGATCGTCGGCCCGCACGGTGCCGGCCCCGACGAGAACGGCGTCGCTCTCGGCGCGCAGGCGGTGCGCGTCGGCTCGGGCCGCCTCGCCGGTGATCCACCGGCTGGTGCCGTCCGGGGCCGCCGTGCGACCGTCGAGGCTGGCCGCGAGCTTGAGCACGACGTAGGGGCGTCCGGTTTCTCGGTGCCTGACGTAGGGGGCGAGCAGCTCGGTGACGACCTCGGCGGCAACTCCCGTCGTGACCTCGACGCCCGCGGCGCGCAGCCGCTCGATCCCGGCGCCCCGCACCTGCGGGTCGGGGTCGGCGACGCCCACCACCACCCTGGCGACGCCGGCGTCGATCAGGGCGTCGGCACAGGGCGGGGTGCGGCCGTGGTGGTTGCAGGGCTCGAGCGTCACGTATGCGGTCGCGCCGCGCATGCCGACGCCCCTGGCCGCAGCCTCGGCCAGGGCGGCCGCCTCGGCGTGCGCGCCCCCCGGCGGTTGGGTGGCGCCCTCGACCTGCCGGCCGTCCGCCGCGACGAGCACGCAGCCGACCCAGGGGTTGGGCGATGTGCTGGCGCGCACGCCTGCCGCCAGCTCGACGGCCCGCAGCATGTGCTCGTGGTCGGTGTCGACCATCCCTGGCAGCGTATGGGCGAGCGCCACGGCCCCAAATTAGAACACGTTCTAATTTCTGTCGAGTGACGTGCGCCACGTCAATGTGGTCTGCCCCCGTCCAGCAGCTCCAGCGCATGGGGCACGACGTCGATCACCGCGTCGAGGCACTCGACGGCGCCCGTGGACGATCCCGGCGTGTTGAGCACCAGCGCCCGTCCGATGGTCCCGGCGGTGGCCCGCGACAGGCGACCCAGGGGATTCACCAGCCGCATCGCCTCGGCCAACCCCGGCGCCTCGCGGTCGAGCACCGATCGCGTCCCCTCGGGCGTCAGGTCCCGGGGGCCGAAGCCCGTGCCGCCGGTGGTGACGATGAGGCCGGCGAAGCCGTCGGCCAGCCCCCGCAGCGCCTCCCCCACGGCCTCGGCGCCGTCGGCGCTCACGGACCGACCCACGACCTCGTAGCCGGCGGCACCCAGGCGATCGGCGAGCGCGGCGCCGGAACGGTCCTCGCGAGTGCCGGCCACCACGCCGTCCGACACCGTCAGCACCTTGGCCGACCACCGCCGGCGTGGCTCAGCCTCGCTCACTTCTGCACCCTCCCTCCGGCCCGCACCCGGTCGACCGTCTCGGCCACCCGCCGGGCCCGGGTCGCCGGCCGCTTGGCCTCGGCGATCCACTCCACGTACTCGCGGCGGTGGGTGTACGACAGCCCGTCGAAGGCCACCTGCGCCGCGTCGTCGGTCGACAGCGCCTGAGCCAGATCGGTCGGCACATCCACCACGCGGGGCTCCTCGTCGAGGGCGACCACCACGTCGAAGCTGTCGCCGATGCCGATCCCGGCGGCGGCCCGGTGCCCCTTGTTGACGCCGATCATCGGCTGGCCGCCGTAGACCGCCACGGTCGTGCGGAACGTGTAGTCGCCGATGGTGACGGTGACCGGCGGGCGCTTGCGCTCGCCAAGCGCCGCAGCCGCCGGGGCCGGCAGGTCGAACACCGCACCCCCGCCGCCAGAGTCGCGCAGGCGCACGCGGAACGGCTCCAGCTTCTGCACGCGACGGACGCTACCCCGCAGTCCGTGGGGGTTCAGGTGCCAACCCGGTCGCCCGGCCGCCAGTGGACGCCGTTGGCCCAGGCCCGCGCGGACATTCGCCGCCGGCCCTCGGGCTGCACCTCGACCAGCTGGATGAGGCCGTCGCCGGCGGGAACGGCAACGTCGCCCGGCCCCGCAGGCAGCAGCGCCGTACGCCACACCTTGAGCCGGTGACCCCGGTGCGTGGTCCAGGCGCCGCCGATCCGTACCAGCCGGTGGATGTCGACGGCCGGCCGTCGCCAGTCGATCTGCAGCTCCGCGGGATCGATCTTGCTGGCGTAGGTCGGCTCGCCCGCTTGGGGCATCGGCTCCGGCAGCCCGTCGCGCAGGTTGGCGAGCAGCAGCTCGGTCCCCAGCGCCGTGAGCCGGGCGCGCAGCTCGTCGGCGGTCTCGTCGGGGCCGATCGCGACCTCCGCCCGGGCGTACACGCCCCCGGTGTCGAGGCCCTCCTCGATAACCATGAGGTCGACGCCCGTCCGATCGTCGCCGGCCAGGATCGCCCGCTCCACCGGCGCTGCGCCCCGCCACCGGGGCAGCAGCGAGAAGTGCAGGTTGACCAGCGGCAGGCGCTCCAGGACGTGGGGCTTGATGAGGCGGCCGAACGCGGCCACCACGCCCAGGTCGGCGCCGGTGTCGAGCACGTCGTCGACGCGGTCGGACACCGGCAACCCGAGGCCGAGCGCCGCCCGCTTCACCGGGGAGGGCATCAGGTCGCCGCCGCGACCCCGGCGTTTGTCGGGCTGGGACACGACCAGGGCAACGTCCCAGCCGGCGTCGATCAGCGCCCGCAGGGGTGCGGTGGCGAACTCCGGGGTACCCAAGAACACGAGCCGGCGGGGATGCGTCGGTGCAGGTGCGAGCGCCAAGGAACCGGCCCCCTGAGCGGATGAGCTAGCGGAACGAGAAACCGCCGCCCTTGGGCTGGGCGTCCGCCAGCGCCGAGGGGCCGATGCCGAGCTCGCGGATCGTCTTGAGCGCCTGCTTGCGGGTCGCCGGATCGAGGCGCTCCAGCAAGAGGACGCCGTCGAGGTGGTCGAGCTCGTGCTGGAAGCAGCGCGCGAGCAGCTCGTCGGCCTCGACAGAGACGTCGTTGCCGTCGAGGTCGACCCCCGTGAGGTGCACCTGCTTGGCGCGGACGATCTCCCAGGACAGGCCGGGGACGGACAGGCAGCCCTCCTCGTACGCCCACTCGCCGTCGCGGTCGGCGATCTCCGGGTTGACGATGGTGAACGGCCCTTCGCCGACGTCGTACACGAACATCCGCTTCTCGACGCCCACCTGGGGGGCCGCCAGCCCGACCCCCGGGGCGTCGTACATGGTGGCGATCATGTCCTCGGCCAGCTTGGCGAGGCGCCCGTCGATCGTGGTGACCTCGGCGGCGCGCTGGCGCAGGACCGGGTCGCCAACGACGCGGATGTTGTACGGGGCCATAAGTAGAGAGCGTACAGATCGACGCCATCAGCGGCGGCGGTCGTGGTCGGGCCGGAGGCTACCGTCGCCCGACGTGGGCAGATCGTCGCACTACTTCTCGCCCTCGCCGGACGTGCCGTCGCGCCCATCCACGGTGCGTCTCGACCTGCCGGACTTGTCCCTGACGCTCCGGACCGACCGGGGCGTCTTCTCCGGGGACCGCATCGATCCCGGCACCAGGTACCTGCTGACGGCGGCACCTGCACCGCCCCGCGCCGGTCACCTGGCCGACATCGGCTGTGGCTACGGGCCCATCGCGCTCACGTTGGCCACCCGTGCGCCGGGGGCGACGGTGTGGGCCGTCGACGTCAACGAACGGGCGCTCGAGCTCACGCGAGCCAACGCTGCGGCCGCCGGCCTCACGAACGTGCGGGTGGCCACGCCGGACGCGGTGCCGCACGACGTGCGGCTCGCCGCCCTGTGGTCGAACCCGCCGGTGCGGGTGGGCAAGGCCGCGCTCCACGACCTCCTCGACCGCTGGCTCGGCCGGCTCGACACCAACGGCACGGCGCTGCTGGTCGTACAGAAGCACCTGGGCTCCGATTCGCTGCACCGATGGCTCGAGGCCAGGGACTGGTCGGTCACGCGCCTTGGAAGCCGGGCCGGCTACCGCCTGCTCGAGGTCCGGCGATGACGCGGCAGCTCGATCCGACGGGGCTGAAGCGCCTGCACCGCTCCTGGCGCCGCCGGCCTGTGGCACCGGTGGGGCTGCTCCTCGACCACGTGCAGTCACCGTTCAACGTTGGCTCGATCCTCCGGACGGCCGCGGCGTTTCGCGTCGACCACCTGTGGCTGGTGGGCGACACGGCGGCGCCGACCAATGCCAAGACGGCGAAGACCGCGCTCGGGTCGCAGCGCTTCGTCGAGTGGACGTGGCACGACACGGCCGCCGACGCCGCATCGGACGCACGCGACGACGGCTATGGCGTCGTCGGCCTGGAGCTGACCGACGACGCAGTGCCCCTCCCGGAGCTGGCGGTCACGGCACCCGTGTGCCTCGTCGTCGGCAACGAGGACCGGGGGCTGTCCCCGGACACGCTGGCCGCCTGCGACACCGTGACCTTCATCCCCCAGCTCGGGCGGATCGGCTCGCTCAACGTGGCCACCGCCACGGCAATCGCGCTCTACGAACTGCGCCGCCGGGACTGGACCGCCGGTGACTGATCCCGGGCATGGAAACCCCTGCGCCCGGCCCGGGGGGCGGTGCCTAGCCTTTCGGTGGTGACCACCGAGACCGTGCGCACCATCACCGACGACGAGTTCGGCGACTTCATCAACGTCGTCATGACCGCCTTTCTCGCACCACCGTCGCCGGCGGAGGCCATCGAGGCCCGCCGCGCCGCGTTCGACATCGACCGCTGCCTCGGTGCCTTCGACCGCAACGGACGCCTGTGCGGGGTCGCCCGGGCCTTCCCGACCGACCTGACCGTCCCCGGTGGCACCGTGGCGGCGGGCGCCGTCAGCGGCGTGGGCGTGCTCCCCACGCATCGCCGCCAGGGACACCTCAGCCGCATGATGCGGACCCAACTCGCCGACATCGCCGGCCGGGGCGAGCCAGTGGCCACGCTCGTGGCCGCCGAATACCCCATCTACGGCCGCTACGGCTACGGCCTGGCGGTCGAGGCGTGCGAGCTGCACCTCGACGCCAACCAGGCGCGGTGGATCCCCGCGGAGGACAAGGGCTACGTCGAGCTGGTGGACAACGACACCTTCGCCAAGGTCATGGTCGACGTCTACGACCGCGCGCGGCGCACGTTCCCCGGCCACATCAGCTACGAGCCCGAACGCTGGGAGGTGCTCGCCGGCGTGCGGTCGTGGCCCGACGGCGACGACGATGGCCGCCGCAAGGCCACCAAGGTCGTCTGGTATGACGCACAGGGCGAGCCCCAGGCGGCGACCGCGTACTCGGTCGACGAGCGCTGGGAGCACAACCGCCCGGCCGGGACGCTGTCGGCCGGCGTGCTGGTGGCGACGTCGGGTCGCGCCGAGATCGAGCTGGTGCGGTTCCTCGCCTCGGTCGACTGGGTGGCGAAGGTGCACGTGGGCCTCCGGCCCCTCGACAACCCCGTGCCGCTGGCGCTCGCCGATGCGCGCATGGGTGCGCTCGTCAACCGGTCCGACCACCTGTGGGTGCGCATCCTCGACGTGCCGGCGGCACTGACCGCCCGCCGCTACGCCGCCGACGGATCGCTCGTGCTCGAGGTCGTCGACCCGTTGGGCCACGCCGCCGGCCGTTTCGCCCTCGCCGGCGGGCCCGAAGGCGCCACCTGCGCGGCCACCGACGCCGAGCCCGACCTCGTTGTGCCCGTCGGGGCCCTCGGCGCCACCTACCTGGGTGGCACCGGCTGGGGCCGACTGGCCGCGCTCGGGTGGGTGGACGAGCGGGCGGACGGTGCGATGGCCCGGGCGGCGGCCATGTTCGGGGCGCCGCGGAGGCCTTGGTGCGTCCTGTCGTTCTGACCGGGAGCGGCCTGGAACTGGTCGACCTCGAGCCCGGCGATGGCCGCCTGGAGGAGGCGCTCGACGTCCTGCGGGAGCTCCGCCCCCACATGACCGCGGCCAGCTTCGCCGCCGTGTACGAGGAGGGCCACCCGCAGGGGCTCCGGTTCACCGCCGCGTACGACGGCGGCCGCTGCGTGGGCGTCGCCGGGTGGCGCATCGTCGCCACCACGGCCAACCTGCGCAAGCTGTACGTCGACGACCTGGTCACGACCGCCGCACACCGCAGCACCGGCGTGGGGCGGGCGCTGCTGGGCGCCCTCGCGCAGCGGGCCGAGGCCGCCGGCTGCACCGCGCTCGATCTCGACTCCGGCGTCCATCGCGCCGACGCCCACCGCTTCTACATGCGCGAAGGCCTGACGATCAGCTCGTTCCACTTCGCCCGCGGGCTGCGGTGACGGCTGCGGCGGGCGTTGCCGTCGGCGGCGCCGACGGGCGCTGAGCCGTGAAGAAGTCCCGCAGTCCCTGGGCCAGCCCCATCGGGTTCTGCACCATCAGGAGGTGGCCGGCGTCGGGCACCGACAGGCGTTGCGCCCGCGGGAACCACGACTGGATGAGGTCGCTGCCCTCCACGAATCGCGGGACGCTCCGCGCTCCGAGCACGTTCAGCACCGGCTGCCGGATCCGCTCGGCATCGCCGGGCCCGAAGCCCCAGCTCTGCACGGCCGGCATCTCCGCCTGGAAGAACAGGTCGGCCTCATCGAGGGCCTCGCGGAACGCGCCCGGGATCGCGCGATCCAGCACGACGCGGTAGCCGTCGCCGCACACGTGGCGCAGGAACCCGTCGACGGCGCCGGCCGTGTCGCCGGAACGGTAGGCGGCGACGACGGGCGCCAGGGCGGCGGCGACCTGCTCCGAGCTGGATATGCCCCGGGCCGCTGGTTCCAGCAGGGACACCGAGCGGACGCGCTCGGGCGCATCGATCGCGAGCTGGAGTGCGACCAGCGCGCCGTACGAGTGGCCCACGATGTGCGCGGCGCGCCAGCCCACGTGATCCATCAACCGGGCGCACGTCGCGGCGTCCTCGACGACTGTCAGGGTGCGATGCGGGCCATCGCCGGAACGACGGAGCCGGCGCCGGTATCGGAGCGTCGAGAGCTCGGCGAGCTGCTCGACCAGGGGCACGTACCAGGAGACGAAGGGGCTCGCGTGCACGAGGACGACGGGGTCACCGCTCTCGCTCAGCTCGTACGACAGCTCCACGTCCTCGAACGCCAGGCCGTCCATCGCACGCCCTCCCTAATCCGCTGCATATTAGCTGTAGTGAATTAATCGGTACTGTAGTGGAATGGCCAAGGCTGTCAAGGCCCCTCGCCGCGCCTACAGCTCTCGGCTGCGAGCCGACCAGGCGCAACAGACCCGCCGCAGGGTCCTGGAGTCCGCGCTCCAGCTCTTCGTCGACCGTGGCTATGCAGGCACCACCGTCGCGGCGGTCGCGGACGGTGCCGGCGTCTCCCCGGAGACCATCTACCTGTCCCTGGGCGGCAAGCGGGGGCTACTCGAAGGGGTCATGGACATCACCGGCCCCCACGGCTCCGTCGCCGACGACGACCAGTGGTGGACCATGGTCGCCCAACTCCCCACTGCCTCGGAGAGGCTCGACAAGATGGTCGAGTACAGCTCGCGGATCCTGGCCCGCACCCACCCCATCCACGCCATCATCCGGGGCGCCGCTGACAAGGAGGCCTTCGCCGCGGCGCTCGGCCGGCGGCTGTTGCAGGAGCGCCTGCACAACCAGACCGAACGCATCCGCCACTACCTCGGCGAACACCTCCGGCCCGGCCTGTCGGTCGAGGAGGCCGGAGAGCGGTACTGCGCCCTTGCCAGTCCCGACCTCTACCACCTGCTCACGGTCGAGCTCGCCTGGACACCCGACCAGCACCGGAACTGGCTGACAGAGCTCATGCGAACCCAACTGCTCTGAGCGCGCGCCACGCTGACCCTGCCCGCGCCCGACGAGTTACGTCCGCCAGGAACGTCTTACGGGCAGGGGCGCACCGGCGCCTCCAGGATTCAGGCCCGCAGAGGAAGGATCGCCCATGTCTCGCATGACGTTCATCAACCTGCCGGTGAAGGATCTGGCCAAGGCCAGGGACTTCTTCGGAAGGATCGGCTTCTCGTTCGACGAGGAGTTCACCGACGACAATGCCACCCGGATGATCGTCAGCGACGACACGTCGGTCATGCTCGCCGTCGAGCCGTTCTTCCAGGGGTTCATCTCCCCGCTCGAGGTCGCCGACACGTCCAAGACCCGGGAGACGATCGTCGGCCTGTCCGCCGAGAGCCGGGAAGAGGTGGACGATCTGGTCGGCAAGGCCCTCAGCGCGGGCGCGCAGGCGCTCGGTGACGCCCACGACGACGGGTTCATGTACATGCGCGGCTTCCTGGACCTCGACGGTCACCAGTGGTCGTTCATCTACATCCGTTCGGCGCCGAGCGCCATGCGAATACCAATCTCGCGGCGGCGCTGTGCCACCGCGTAGGCAATCACGCCGTAGATACCGCCGATCGCCAACAGCAGCGCCATCGTGCCAGCAATCGCCAGAATCGCGAGCGTGAACGAGGTGCGTGACATCGACCGTCGGTAAAACACGTCGAGCGTCGATGCCCCAGCAAGTGGCAGGGTCGGATTGACTGACCAGACCGCCTGACGCAGTTCGTTCAGCAGGCTGCCGGTGCCAGCACGGTCCGTCCGAATGGCCACGCTCACGCGGCGCGGCTGGTAACCGGCAAAGATCTTCGCGTCCAATCGCGCGGGCCAATAGACCGTCGCCGGCGATGGCTGATCGACGCCATCGTCATGGACATCGCCTGACACGCCGACAATCTCGCGCCAGGGACCTTCCGCGCCGTAAAACTGGCGAATGCGCTTGCCGAGCGCGGCCTGTGCCGATCCCCACATCTCGCGCGCAAGGTTTTCCGAAACGATTGCCACCTCGCGCAGCTCGTAGAGATCGGTCCAGGTGAAGTCACGCCCGGCGACGAGCGAGGTGCCGAACGTGTGAAAAGCGCCAGGCGAGATCACCTTTACCTGTCGGTTGGGGGGAGTCGTGCCGGCGTCGACTGGTTTGTCCTCGATGGCGAGGGCCGCGCTCCACCGATCGCTCGGGTCCATTGGCAACCGGGTTGTGAAGGCCGCCGCCGCCACTCCCGGAATGAGAGCAACTTTGTCGAGAATGCCCTGCTGCGTCCGCGTCACCTGCCCCAGGTCTGGTACGACAGCCGGCGGAATCGTCAGGTTGAAGGTCTGAAGCGTGTGCGGCTGAGCGAACCCTGGGTCGATGGCGCGCAGCGCTTGGAAACTCCGAATCATCAACCCGGAGCTCACCAGCAACACCAACGCAAGCGCCATCTGCACGGCGACGAGTACGTTTTGCGATCGTTGTTGTTCGCGTGGGACACTCTCGCCGCGAGCGCTGGCGCCTATCGCCGCAGTGAAGCACGACGCCACAGTCTTCGCGATAGGCAGCAGGCTGAACAGCGGGCCGCATAGCAGCGTCACGCCAAGCGCAAAGAGCAGGGCCGCCGGGTCGAGCGAAATCTCGGAAAGTCGCGGGAGATTCGCAGGCTCGGCCGCCACGAGCAAGCGGAGACCGCCGTAGGCGGCGGCCAAGCCCAGCGCCCCGCCACCCAGCGCGAGCAGCATGCTCTCGACCACCAGCGCACGTGCGAGACGCGTCCACGACGCCCCCACCGCGACGCGAATCGCAAACTCTCGGCGGCGTGACTCACTGCGTACAGAAGGAGCGTGGCAACGTTTGCGCATGCCATGACCATCACCAGCGCGATGGTCCCCATCAGGACCCAGAGCGTAGGGCCGACGTCACCGATGACGTCCTGCTTGAGCGGTACGGATGTCGGCACCCACCGCACGGCGCGTTTGGTGTTCGTGCGGAATTCGTCAAAGTAGATCTCCAGCATCCGCGCGATATCCGTGTTGGCCTGCGCCAGCGTGACGCCCGGCTTCATCCGGGCCACACCATTCAAACGAAAGAATGGGAGTGGACGAGCGGTGTTGATTCGCAGCGGGAGCAGGACCTCGTACTCGCCGCCGAACGTGAAGTGGGAGGGCATGACGCCGACGATCTGGTGCGGTCGTGCGTTGATGACGATAGAGCGACCCACCACAGCAGGATCACCTCCGAACTCCCGCTGCCAGTAGCCCGCACCGATCATCGCGGTGAGGGCCGAGCCGGGGGCGTCCTCTTCGGCTGAGAACCAGCGCCCAAGCCGGGCTGGACGTCCAGCGTGGTGAAGAAGCTGCGACTGGCGGTCAACGCACGCACTTCCCGCGGCTCGCCGTCACCGGTGATTGTCACTCCGGTGGCTTCGGGAACCCACGCTCCAAGCGACTCGAACGCCTGCGTGTTCTCTGCGTACGTCGTGATAATCGCGTCGTTGAAATACGTTTGTTCGATACCGCCAATGTTGTGAACGATGCGGACGAGCCTGTCGGAATCGGGATAGGGAAGCGGATCGATCAGCACGCCCTTCACGACGCTGAAGATCGCCGTCGTGGCGCCGATGCCGATGGCAAGCATCGCGATTGTCGCAGCGACGAACCCGGGCTGTCTCCAGACCGTCCGCAGCGCCTGATGCAAGTCCTGCCACACTGCCAAGTTACCCATGTTTGGCATCGAGGAGCACGCGTGGCAGGGTCATATCGGCACGCCCCACGATTTGCCGTACGTCCGCCCGGGTCACGCCCTGCTCCTCCAAGGAACGCCGCAGCCTGCGGAGCACCTGAGTCAGCCTTCGGTAGGACGCTTTCGGATTGAGACTCAACTGCCGCGCAATCTCGGCGACGGTTCGCTTTTCGTTGAACCGGAGGGTCAGCAGCTGCCTGTCTTCTGGCGAAACCGCGTCCACGGCGCGGGCGAGGACTCGCGCGATCTCTCGGGACGCTTCTTCATCTTCGGCGATGTTGAACACCGGATCCGACACCCCCTGCTCGGCATGTCGCGCGACGATCGGGGCCACGCGCTTGCCGGTGCGGATCGGCAGCTCGAGGAGCATCTCGTACAGTTTACTCGCGACGCCGTGACACGGTGGTTGGTATGCAGCACGCTCACGGCCTGCTCGAACGTCGCCTCGTCTCGAACGATGAGCGATTCCAGCAAGACGGCGACGGAACCGCGCCGCAGCGCCGCGGCAGACGGCCGCCACTTCCCCCACTTCGCGACGCAGTAGTCGAGGCACAACCGTTCGATGACGATCGTGAGATAGGTGCTCAAGCTGCTGCGTCCCTGGAACCTTCGCAGGACCTCGAAATCGTCCTCGAGGAGCTTCAGCCGGACGATGCTCCCCAGTTCCTCGGTATCGGAAAAGGCAAGGTGGTGGCGACGGGACGTGAACGTCACTAGCCGGTCGATAGATCGAGACTCTCGACGAGCAGTTGGTGGTAGTCCATGGCCGCCCCAGTTTCGGCGGATGATCGCTATCGAGGTGAGGGAGATTAACACAAGGATCGCGGCGGATCGCCACCGCAAACCAGCGCCCTCTTGGAGTTGACGCTGCCACGAGAGCACCGCTACTCTGTCGGGTCGACCCCGAAGTTCATTTGAATGGCGAGAATCCCGTGTAGTCCTGGAAAAGGAGACCGATATTGCGCTCATCGACATGCGCGCATTTGCCAAGCGCGGCGCGGTAGCAAGGCTCGAGGAACTCGAACGCGAACGTCAGGAGATCTTGCGGGCGTTTCCGGAACTGCGCTCGAGGGGAGGGGCCGCCAGATCCGCGGCCGCGACCACACGAAAGCCCAGACGCCGGCGAAGCTGTCGGCGGAGGCGCGCCGACGGATTAGCGAGGCTCAGAAGCGGCGGTGGGCCGCTCAACGGGCAAAACAATAGAAGCGCCGGAGAATGGTCGAGCGTGTCCGTCTAACCCTGTTGACGGTGCGCGCTTCGCGCGCCTGTGAACCGGACAGGAGCGCTCGATGCCATCGGAGGACCGGCGACGAATTGACCGTGAAGCCGCACTGGCGCGGCTGAAGCAAATTGCCGCGGAGGAGAGCCATTCTGCTGCGTTTCCCGACCTTCGGCGGCCGATGGGGAGCCGGCGAGGTCACCTGAGGCTCGCGTCTCTGGCGGCACGCCACCGTTGGACGATCGTCAGAAGGCCGATCACGGAATCCCAGTGACCAACCTAGCCGAACGCAAGCTCGCTGCGCCCGCTCGCCAAGCTCAGGGCTTTTTGATCCGCAGCCTGTCGACGACTTGCGTCACGCCTTCGGTTTCGCGAGCCAGACGCACAGCGCGGGCGTGCTCGTCTGCGGACGTGACGGCGCCGGTCAGGGTGACGACCGAACCTGAAGTGTCGACGTTGATTGCGCGCGCTTTGACGTAATCGTCGAGCGCCATCTTGGACTTGATCTTCGCCGTCAGAGCGCTTTCGCTCATCGTGTCGCCGAGCTTGCTCGCGGCGTCGCGCGCCTCGCTCTTCGCCCGGTTCGCAAGCCTGGCGGCTTGCTGCTTCGCGTTGTCCGCATCGAGGGCGGCTGCGCTCGGCCGTAGCGGCCAGCCGTTGTCGGTCCAGTAGTTGTATGCACAACACCACCGCCGCCCACGAGAGCCAGCAAGACGAGTCTGCGCATCAAACGAAACATGGGGTAGCTCCTCCACTCCAGCGCGTTGCGCCAAGCAGGTCGGTAACAGGCCTCATTGTTGGCCGCTGCTTAGGGAATACGTTGAACTCGCCGCCATTGTTCGGTCGAGGAACACAGACCTCGGCGGTA
>CAVWNW010000006.1:0-44963 GCA_963756425.1 uncultured bacterium
CGGCTGGCGCCAGCTCGCGTACCTGCATCCCGAGGCACACGTTCCCCGGCGTCGGGTGCGGAACCACGCCGCGCTCCTGTCGCCGTTCGACTCGCTGATCTGGGAGCGCCAGCGGACGGAGCGCCTGTGGGACTTCGCCTACCGCATCGAGATCTACACGCCCGCCCCCAAGCGGGTGTACGGCTATTACGTGCTGCCGTTCCTGCTGGACGAGGCGCTCGTGGCCCGCGTGGATCTCAAGGCCGATCGCCAGGCCGGAGTGCTCCGGGTGCGGGCGGCCTGGGCTGAGGACGGCGTGCCCGACCGCGAACGGGTCGCGTCAGAGCTCGCGGCCGAGCTGACGGAGATGGCGGCGTGGCTGAAACTCGGCGAGGGCGTCGCAGCGGACCACAAGGGTGACCTGGCGCCCACGCTGGCGCGCGCCCTGCGCTGAGGGCAGACGAGGGCGCTCCCCGGGTCACGCCTCGTAGCGGTCGAGGTGGGTCTTGGCCGCCGGCGGCAGGCGCCTCGGCCGGCCGAGCGACCGGGCCGGGAGCCCGATGGGAACGACGGCCATCGGCTCAAGCCCCTCGGGTAGCTCCACGACGTCGCGTAGCTCGGCGGCCGCGACCGTGGGGAGGGTGGTCGAGCGCGGAGCCGTAACCCAGGGCGGTGGCTGCGAGCAGCGGGTCTGCACCGCAGGGAACACCGAGGCCCCTAGCGTGGCCCGCGTCGTCGGGTCGCGACCGTCGCCGGCGACCACCACCAGGACCGGGGCGCCGCCGAAACCCGAACGGACGGCGCCGTCCACCTCGGCGAACAGGCCCGCGGCGAGGCGTGGGCGGGAATGATCACCGGCGCCCCCGTCCCACAGCCGGCGGGTCAGCTCGGTGATGCGCCGCCGCCGGTCGGCGTCCCGCACGACGACGAACACCCAGGGCTGGGCGTTCTCCACGCTGGGTGCGTGGACGGCGGCCTCGAGCATCCGAGCGACGTCCTCGTCCGGCACCGGATCGGACACGAAGTCGCGGCACGCCCGCTGGCGCAGCACGACGTCGAAGAAGGCGGGACCCTGGCCCAAGTGCGGGCAGGCTAGTGGACCCGGCGTCACCCGGCAGGGTCAGGATCTCGGCGCCGTCGTGGTGGACCAGGAGCGTGTGCTCGAACTGTGCCGTCCGTCGCCGGTCGACGGTGACCGCCGTCCAGCCGTCACTCCAGAGCTGGTGCTGCCGGCGCCCATGGTGATCATCGGCTCGATGGTGAACGTCATCCCCGACTCGATGACGGTCGTGGCCCGTGGGTCGTCGTAATGCGGGATCTGCAGGTCGCTGTGGAACTGCTCCCCGATGCCGTGACCGACGAACGCGCGCACCACCCCGTAACCGTGCGCCTCGGCGTGGGCCTGGATGGCGCGACCGATGTCGCGGATCGGCCGGCCCGGCGACACCGCGGCGATGCCCCGGTCCAGGCACTCGCGGGTCACGCGGATCAGGTCCGCCGATCCCTGGTCGATCGTGCCGACGGGGAACGTGGCGTTGGTGTCGCCGTGCACGCCATCGAGGAAGATGGTGACGTCGAGGTTGACGATGTCGCCGTCGATCAGGGCCCGGTCGTCGGGGATGCCGTGGCAGATGACCTCGTTGACCGACGTGCACAGCGACTTGGGAAAGGCGCCGTAGTTGAGGGGGCTGGGATAGCCGCCCCGCCGGATGCACTCCTCGTGGCACACGGCGTCGAGCTCGTCGGTCGTGACGCCCGGCGCGATGGCCGCGCCCACGGCCTGCAGCACCTCAGCGGCGGCCCGGCCCGCCCGGCGCATGCGCTCGATCACCTCGGGGGGCCGCACGTGCGGTTCGGCGCGGCGCACCGGCACCCCGGTCTCGGCGTAGTGCGGACGGGGGATGGTCGCCGGCACCGCACGGGGCGGGCCCACGCGCCCGGGCCGGATGTGGTCGGTGCTGGCCTTGTGGCAGCGCTTGAACTTGCGGCCGCTGCCACACCAGCAAGGGTCGTTGGCCTTGAGGGCGGGTGCGGTCATCGAGCTGGTCGCCATGACCCGTCCAGGCTACCGAGTGCGTCCGGCCGCGCCGTCGGCGCGAAATGATGGGTCCGGCAAACCACGCCCGGGCCCGGCCGGGCGGACACCGCCAGGAGGTGACGATGCAGGTCGTGCTCGAGGGCGTCGAGCTGCGCGTCGTGCGGATGCCGCTCGCCGAGCCCTTCGTCACCGCCCGCGGCACCCGCCGCCACCGGGAGGTCGTGATCGTCCGCGCCGTGGCCGCCGAGGGCCCCGCGGGCTGGGGTGAGTGCGTGGCGGAGTCCGAGCCGACCTATTGGCCGGAGTACACCGCCGGCGCCCTGCACGTCCTGGAGCACCACCTGGTGCCCCGCCTGCTGGAGGGCCGATCGCTGCGCGAGGTCCGGGGCCACCACATGGCCAAGGCCGCCCTGGAGTGCGCGGCCCTCGACGCCGGCCTGCGCGCCGAGGGCCGGTCGGTGGCCGGCTTCCTCGGAGCCACCCGCCCGGTCGTGCCTACCGGGATCGCCGTGGGCATGGCCAGGACGGTCGACGGCCTGGTCGAATCCGTCGTCCGCTGGCGCGACCAGGGCCACCGTGCGTTCAAGATCAAGGTTCGCCCCGGCTGGGACGTCGAGCCGGTGGGAGCCGTGCGCCACGACGTCGGCGACGAGGTGGCCCTCCTGGTGGACGCCAACGGCAGCTTCCGCAGCGACAAACCCGATGACATGGCGACCCTCGGTCGGCTGGCCGGGCCGGACCTCGGCCTGGTCGCCATCGAGCAGCCGTTCGCGCCCGACGACCTCGTGGGCCACGCCCGCCTGGCTCGGCAGATCGACGTGCCCGTGTGCCTCGACGAGTCGATCGGCTCGCTGGCCGATCTCGACACGGCGCTGGCGCTCGGGGCGTGCGGGGCCGTCAGCCTCAAGGCGGGCCGGGTCGGCGGGCTCGTCGAGACCCGCCGAATACACCAGCGCTGCCGTGACGCCGGGGTGTCGCTGCGCTGCGGCGGCATGCTCGAGACGGGCATCGGCCGTGCCGTCAACCTGGCCATCGCCGCACTGCCCGGGTGCAACCTGCCCCCCGACCTGGGACCGTCGTCGCGCTACTTCTCGACCGACCTCACGCCACCGTTCGACTCGCGGGGTGGCACGATGATCGTGCCCAACGGGCCCGGCCTCGGGGTCGAGCCGCTGGCGGAGGTACTCGACGAGATGACGGTGAGCAAGCGGATGCTGCGGGCAGCGACATGACGGCCCCCGAGCCGGCTGGGCCCCGGGGTGGGGGCGCCGACGGGCTGCCCGTGACCGCCGACGACGTCGTGGCCGCCGCCGAGCGCCTGGCGGGAGCGGTCGCGCGCACCCCCAGCGCGCATTCCCGGACCCTGTCCCAGGTGTTGGGGTGCCACGTGGTCGTGAAGTTCGAGAACCTGCAGTTCGTCGCGTCGTTCAAGGAACGGGGCGCGCTGAACAAGCTGCTCCAGCTCGACGACGGGGAGCGGGCCAAGGGCGTCGTGGCCATGTCGGCCGGCAACCACGCTCAAGCCGTCGCCTACCACGCGGACCGGCTGGGGATCGACGCCACCATCGTCATGCCCAAGCACACCCCGTTCGTGAAGGTGCAGCGGACCCGCGAGCTGGGGGCGACGGTGGTGCTGCGCGGCGACGGTTTGGCGGAGGCGGAGGCCGAGGCCCTGCGCCTGGCCGGGGACGAGGGTCGGACGTACGTGCACCCCTTCGACGACCCGGCGGTCATCGCCGGGCAGGGGACCTGCGCCCTGGAGATGCTGGCCGACGACCCCGACCTGGACGCCCTGGTGGTGCCTGTCGGCGGCGGTGGCCTGCTCGCGGGCATGGCGGTGGCGGCCCGGAGCCTGTCCCCGTCGATAGAGCTCGTTGGCGTCCAGACCGAGCGCTACCCGTCCATGGCTGCCCGCATCAAGCTGGAGGACTGGCCGTGCGGCGGGTCGACCATCGCCGAAGGCATCGCCGTCCCCCGAGCCGGCGAGCTGACGGGTCGGATCATCGCCGCCCTCGCCGACGACGTGATCACGGTGAGCGAGGAGAGCATCGAGCACGCCATGAACCTGCTGCTGGAGATCGAGAAGGTGGTGGCCGAGGGTGCCGGCGCCGCCGGGGTGGCCGCCCTGGTCGAGCAGCGGGAGCGCTTCGCGGGCAAGAAGGTTGGCGTGGTGATCACGGGTGGCAATGTCGACCCGCGGCTGCTGGCATCGGTCATCATGCGGGGGCTCATCCGGAGCGGCCGGCTCGCCCGCCTGCACGTCGAGGTGCCCGACGTCCCCGGCAGCATGGGCGACGTCACCACGATCCTCGGGCGGGTCGGGGCGAACATCGTGGAGATCCTGCACCAGCGCATGCTCGTGGACATGTCCGCCAAGTCGGCCGAGATCGAGGTCACGATCGAGACGCTCGACAACCATCACGTCCACCGTGTGCTCGCCGCCCTGGAGGATGCCGGCTACACGGTGTCGCTCGGGCGCTTCACCCACCACGAGGTCCCGCCTGCCTGAGCAAGCTGGATTCGACGGCAGGCTGCGGGGGTACGCGTGTGGGCATGGATCCCGACCAGACCGGAGAGGACTTCGACGACGAGCTCCTTGCCGGCGAGTTCCCGCCCGACGACCCGCTGGCGGTCGACGACGAGGGCGTCACCGAGCTCGAGGAGCTGGGTGGGGAGTCGTTTGCCGAGCGCGAGGAGCGCACCGAGCCGGAAGTGTGGGAGCGGTCGGGCGACGACGATGAGGGGGACGCCGTGGTGGAGCTCGTCGGCGACGACGCCGGCGTGCCCGACGAGGAACAGGACCTCGTCGGTGAGCGGGTCGGGACGGAGCAGGACGACGAGCGGGGACCTCTCGCGCCGGACGACGAGTTCAGCGGCGACGAGACCACCCGCGATGTCGCCACCGAGCGGGTGACGCCTCCGGCGGAGGACGCCGCGATCCACGTCGACGACGAGGCGCCGGGCGCCACACCCTGACCCCGCGGCACCGCCACATCGGCAACACTCGTGGGGTGGCTCGCAGCACAGCGCCGATAACCGACGGCCAGCAGCACCGCTGGGCTGCGTCCTCGCCGTTGCCGCAGCTGTGGCTGCGCCTTCCTCCTGCGTCCTCGCCAGCGGCACCGCCGACTAGCCGGTTACCCGGCGGGCGCTACGAGCCACCTCACTAACCGTGCTCGACGTCGCCGTGGTGGGTTCGGGTCCCAATGGGCTGACCGCGGCAGCGACGCTGGCGCAGGCCGGGTTGCAGGTCCGTGTGTTCGAGGCTGCGGACTCGCCCGGTGGTGGCACCCGCACGGAAGAGCTCACCCTGCCGGGATTCCGCCATGACGTCTGCTCGGCCGTGCACCCGTTCGGCGTGGGTTCACCGGCGCTGGCGGCGCTGCCACTGGCCGACCACGGGCTGGAGTGGCTGCACCCCGACCTGGCGCTCGCCCATCCGCTCCTGGACGGGTCGGCCGCGGTGCTGGCCCGTTCGGTCGACGAGACCGTGGCCTCGCTCGGCCGCGACGCCCGGGCGTGGCGGCGGCTCGTCGGGCCCTTCCTCGGGCGCTGGGCGGAGCTGGCGGCCGACACCCTCCGCCCGATCACCATGGGCCTGCCCCGGCACCCGGTGCTGCTGGCGCGGTTCGGCCTACGGGGGGTGTGGCCGGTCCAGGTCGCCGCCAGGGCCTTCCGTGAGGAGCGCACCCGTGCGCTGCTGGCGGGCATCGCCGGTCACGCCATCGTCCCGCCGACCTCGCCCCTCACGACCTCCGTGGGCCTGATGCTGGCGCTCGCCGGCCATGAGGTCGGATGGCCGGTCGCCCGCGGGGGGTCCCAGGCGATCGCCGACGCGCTCATCTCGTACCTCGATTCACTGGGTGGTCGGGTCGAGACCGGGACGCTCGTGACGTCGCTCGACCAGTTGCCGGCTGCCCGCGCCTACGTGTTCGACGTGATGCCGCGCGACCTGGTGGCGATCGCAGGCGACCGGCTGCCGAGCCGGTACCGGGCCAGGCTCGGTCGCTACCGCCACGGGCCCGCGATCTTCAAGGTGGACTACGCCCTCGCCGAAGCCGTCCCGTGGAAGGCCGACGAGTGCCGCCGGGCGGCGACCGTCCACCTCGGCGCGTCGCTGGCCGAGATCGGCAGCGCGCTGGCCGCCGTCACCTCCGGCCGGCCCCCCGATCCCCCCTTCCTGATCGTGGCCCAGCCCACGATCCTCGACCCGTCACGCGCGCCCGAGGGCCGGCACACGCTCTGGGCGTACGGCCACGTGCCCCGCGGCTGGCGCGGCGACCTGACCGGTGCCATCGAGGACCAGATCGAGCGGTTCGCCCCCGGCTTCCGCGACGTGGTGCTCGCCCGGTCCGCGTGGGGGCCGCCGCAGCTGCAGGCCCACAACCGCAGCATGATCGACGGTGACATCGCCGGTGGCGTCTTCCAGGGCAGCCAGGTGCTGTTCCGACCGGTAGTCGCACGAGTCCCGTACGCCACGCCCGATCCCGCCATCTTCCTGTGCTCGGCGGCCACGCCCCCCGGGCCCGGGGTCCACGGCATGGGTGGGTACCTCGCCGCCCAGGTGGCGCTGCGCCGGGTGTTCGACTTGACCGCCTGACCGTTCATCCGGCGCGAAGCTGGTGGGCACGCGCCTGGGGGGAGCGACCGCATGGACTGGCTCGCGGCACCCGACTACTACCTGGCCCGACTGGTGATCCAGCGGGGGCTCGGCGTCATCTACCTGGTTGCGTTCGCCGTCGCCATCAACCAGTTCCGGCCGCTGCTGGGCGAGCGGGGGCTGCTGCCCGTGCCCCGCTACGTCCGATTGGCGGGGTGGTCCCGGGCGCCCAGCCTCTTCACGCTCCACTACAGCGACCGCTTCCTCGGGTTCGTGGCGTGGACGGGCGCCGGCGTCGCCGTGCTGGTGGTGCTCGGGGTGCCGGAGCAGGGCCCGATCGGTGTGTCGATGCTGGCCTGGTTCGCCCTCTGGGTGCTGTACCTGTCGATCGTCAACGTCGGCCAGACGTTCTACGGGTTCGGCTGGGAGTCGCTGCTACTGGAGGCCGGGTTCCTGGCGGCCTTCCTGGGACCCACCGACGTCGCCCCGCCATTGCCGGTGATCATCCTCCTGCGCTGGCTGTTGTTCCGCGTCGAGTTCGGGGCGGGCCTCATCAAGATTCGAGGCGATAGTTGCTGGCGGCGGCTCACCTGCCTCGACTACCACCACGAGACCCAGCCGATGCCGAACCCGCTCAGCTGGTGGTTCCACCGCCTGCCCGCGCCGCTGCACCGGGTGGAGGTGGCCGCCAACCATGTCACCCAACTGGTCGTGCCGTTCCTGCTGTTCACGCCGCAGCCCTACGCCTCCGTGGCCGGCGTGGTGATGATCGTCACGCAGGGCTGGCTGGTGCTGAGCGGCAACTTCTCGTGGCTGAACGTGGTGACGATGACCCTCGCGTTCAGCGCCCTCGACAACCGGATACTCGAGGTGGTGCTGCCGGCCTCGCCGCCGGCGCAGCTGGCCGACCCGCCCGCCTGGTTCGGCTCCCTGGTCGTGGCACTGGCGACGACGTTCGTCGTCCTCAGCTGGTGGCCCGTGCGCAACATGCTCTCGTCGCACCAGGCCATGAACCTCAGCTTCAACCGGCTGCACCTCGGCAACACCTACGGCGCCTTCGGGACGATCAGCCGGGAGCGGCACGAGGTCGTGATCGAGGGCACCGGCGACTCCGCCGTCACGCCCACCACCGAATGGCGGCCGTACGAGTTCAAGGGGAAGCCGGGCGATCCCCGCCGCCGGCCACCGCAGGTCGCGCCCTACCACCTGCGGTTGGACTGGCTCATGTGGTTCGCGGCCCTGTCGCCCGCCTACGCCGAGCCCTGGCTACACCGCCTGGCGGCGAAGCTGCTCGAGGGCGACGAGGCCACGCTCCGCCTGCTCCATCGCCGGGGCAACCCGTTTTCCGACGATCCCCCGGCGTTCGTGCGCGCCCGCCTGTTCCGCTACCGCTACACGACGCGGGCCGAGCGGCGGGCGGAGGGAGCGTGGTGGGTGCGGACCGAGGTGGGTATCTACCTGCCGCCCGTGCGCCGGGCACCGGAGGCCACCGCGAGCCGGCCCTGACAGCGCCCCCGCAGCGTGCCCTTGGCGCCCTCGTGTCGTCGTCGCCGAACGACGCGGAATAAGGTGCGCCGGACGCGCGTGGCCGACCGCAGGGGACGGGGGCTGCGCACGCAGCAAGGGCGCAAGCCACGTAGGCGACCGGGAGGGTAACCATGGCGACGCGGAGTCGTCCGACCGTTCAGGCGCCCGCAGGACGCAGGTCGCGGGCAGCCGAGGACGCAGCGGAGGCGACGCAGGAGGGCAGCGAGATTCTCCTCCCCGAGCTGGTCGCCCACCTGCGCAAGAGTCGAGCGCAGCTGCGCGAGGAGTGGGCCCGGCGCATCGCCGGAGCCGGGCTGCTCACGGCGATGACGCCGGAGGAGATCTTCTCCGAGGCGACCTCGGTCTACGACAACTACGTCGAGGCGCTCGAGACCGGCAGCGTCGAGGCGCTCGAGAACTACGCCCGCAGCCTGTCGGAGCGAATCATTCCCCGGGGCGTCGAGACCGACGAGGTGCTGGGCATCGTGCTCCTGCTGCGCGATGTGCTGGCCCGGTCGCTGTTCGAGAAGTACCAGACCGACTTCGACCTGTTCAACAGGGTCCTCGACGCCTACGAGCCGGCGGCCAACCGCATCGCCAACACCGTGGGCGTCAGCTTCGTGCAGGAGCGCGAGCGCATCATCCGCCAACAGCAGGAGGCGATCCGCGAGCTGTCCACGCCGGTGCTTCAGGTGCGGCCACGCCTGGTGATCCTGCCCATCATCGGTGCCCTCGACAGCCAGCGGGCCCGCCAGCTCACCGAACAGCTCCTCCGGGCGATCCGCACCAACCGGGCCAAGGTGGTCGTCATCGACATCACCGGCGTCCCCGAGATCGACTCCACCGTCGCCAACCACATCGTGCAGACCGTCGACGCCTCTCGGCTGATGGGCGCGAGCGTGATCATCAGCGGCCTGTCGGCGGAGATCGCGCTGACCCTGGTGACCATCGGCGTCGAGCTGTCCAAGGTCAACGCCGTGGGCGACCTCCAGGGCGGCATCGAGGCAGCCGAGCGCCTTCTGGGCTACGAGGTCTCGCACACGGAGCCTCTCGAGCCCGTCGTCGAGCTGCGTTGAGCGAGCGTCCGCTAGGCAGCGTGGCGGGCAACCCGAGCCGGAAACACTGACGAAGCGATGGCCGTCCCCATCCTGCGGCAGGGCGCGTACCTGATCGCCACGGTCCAGTCGGCCATGACCGACACCGAGGCGTTGCGGCTGCGCGACGACCTGGTTCGCCAAGTGGGGCTGTACCGGGCGCGGGGCATCATCGTCGACCTCACGGCCCTGGACCTCATGGACTCATTCGCGGCCCGGTCGCTGCGCACCATCGCGCACATGACCCGCCTGCGGGGCGCCGACACCGTCGTGGTCGGCGTCCAGCCCGAGGTCGCGTTCGCCATGGTCCAGCTCGGCCTGACCTTCGAAGACGTCCACACCGCGCTCGACCTCGAGGAGGGGCTGCGCTTCCTCGATGCCCGGACCGGGAAGGACTGAGGATGGCCCCGGAGGGCCCGCTGCGGGTCCCCATCACCGCGGACGTCGACATCGTCACGGCGCGCCAGAAGGGGCGGGACCTGGCCGAGCGCATGGCGTGCTCCAGCATCGAGTCGACCATGATCGCCACCGCCATCTCCGAGATCGCCCGCAACATCATGAGCCACGCGGGGCGGGGCGAGATCGCCATAAGCGCAGTGCGGATCGACGGGCGCAACGCCATCGAGGTGGTCGCCACGGACGAGGGCCCGGGCATCGCCGACATCGAGCACGCCATGCAGGACGGCTACTCCACGGGCGCGGGGCTCGGCCTCGGCCTCCCGGGCGCCGGCCGCCTGATGGACCACTTCGAGGTTCGCTCCGAGCCCGGAGCGGGAACCACAGTGATCATGCGAAAGTGGTGCCCGTAGTGGAGGAGCCAGAGCTCCGGCCCGACGCCGGGGATGCCGGGGAGCCACGGGCGACTACCGTCGCCTGCCTCGACTGGGCGGTGGCGGGACGGCCGCTGCCGGGCGAGGACGTGTCCGGCGACCTCGCCGCATGCATGCCGGTCGGCGACGGCGCCTTGCTGGCCACCATCGACGGACTGGGCCACGGAGCCGAGGCGGCGAAGGCCGCCGAGATCGCCCGCGACACCATTGCCGCGCACAGCACCGAGCCGCTCGCCGGCGTGATGCGCCACTGCCACGTCGGGCTGGCGCGGACGCGCGGCGCAGCCATCACCCTGGCGCGGGTGCAGTGCGGGGCGAGCATGGTGCAGTGGATGGGCGTGGGCAATGTCGAGGCCTACCTGGTCCGCCGGGGCCATAGCGGCCACGGCTCGATGGTGGCCAGCGCCGTGCTGTTCGGAGGGACTGCCGGCTACCGCCTGCCGCGCCTGCGCGAATCCGTCGTCGAGTTCCGGACCGACGACCTGCTGATCATGGCCACCGACGGCCTCGACCGGACCTTCGTACCCGAAGTCGCCACGGGGCAGCGTGTCGGCCGCATCGCCGCCACGATCCTCGACCGGCACGCGCGAGCGACCGATGACGCCCTGGTGGCCGTGGCCCGTGTGCGCGGCTGAGAGGCCGAGCGGATAGGCAGGCACGTGGCACCGAACAGTACGGAATTTGCAGCCAAAGCCCCAGCCACACAGCTCGGCCTCCGGGCAACACTGACCACCGTGAGTCGAGATGGCGTGCCTGTCCATGCACGCTGTAGGGCTTGTCCGCTACCCATGCCGATGGGCGGCAGACGATGATGACCGACCACGAGCGGTTGGCCGACGCGTACCGGGCGGCGCTGCGCCACTACCTCGACACGCGCGACGAGTCCGGTCGTAGCCGGGCGTACGAGCTCGGCCACACGGCGGTGGAGGCCGAGATCGGCCTGCTCGAGCTGGCGACCATCCACGGCGAGGCGGTCGGTGAGCTGGTGGCCGACAGGCCGGACGCCGAGACCGTGGCGGCGTGCATGGAGTTCTTCGTCGAGAGCCTGTCGACCTTCGACATGGCGCAGCGGGGCTTCTGGGAGGCTCAGGCGCGGGCCGCCCGGGAACACGACATCTCGGTCAGCCTGCAGCGGAGCCTGCTGCCCGCTGCAGTTCCCTCGTTCGATCGGCTCGACGTGGCAGTGCGCTACGTCCCGGCGGGAGTCGGCAGCGAGGTGGGTGGCGACTGGTACGACGTCATCGAGCTGGCCCGCCACCGGGTGGGCCTGGTGATCGGCGACGTCATGGGCCACGGTGTCCGCCAGGCGGCGGTGATGGGCCAGCTCCGGTTGGGCACCCGGGCCTACGCGCAGGACGACGGTCCACTTGACGAGGTGGTGCGGCGCGTCGATGTGCTCCTCCAGAACCTCGGGGACGTCAACACCGCCACCCTGGTCCTGGCTGTCGTCGACCTCGAGGCCTCGACCCTCGAGCTGCTGAACGCCGGGCACCCGCCGCCGATCGTGATCGATCCCGCGGGCACGACGCACCTTTTGACCGAGGGACACAGCCGCCTGCTGGGGGTCGCCCCACCCGAGGACGAACGCGAGCTGCTGGGCCCGGTGCCGCTGGTGGCGGGCACGAGCCTCCTGCTCTACACCGATGGCCTGCTCGAGGCCCACGAACGGGAGGGCCACGACGGGCTCGCGCTGCTGCGCAAGGCGGTCGAGGGGTTCACGGGGGGGGCGGAAGAGTTGTGTGAGCGAGTCACCGACGCGCTCGTGGCCGGCCCCGCCCGTGACGACATCTGCCTCCTGGCGACGCGGCTGGAGGGCTGACGGCGTCAGCGACGCCGACGCGCCCGTGCCCGGCGGCGGTCGATGCTCGTTGGGTCGGTGATGCGCCGGCCCCGCTCGTCGAGATAGCCGATGCCACGGCCGAAGCGACGCCGTCGCAGGCCCGGCGCCGTAGGGTCGACGTCGCGCACGCTCACGCCGGCCTCCTCGGCTTGGCTTGGATGGCTGCGCCCGTTCGGCTTCCCCCGCCATCCGGGGGCAAACGGCCGGGGCCCGCGGCCCGCGGCCTTACTCGCCGGCTTGGTCTACCAGCAGGTCGGACAGCCCGGTGATCTCGATCAGGCGCTCGACGCTGGCGGAGACGACTGTCACGCCGAACGTGGCGCCCGCGTCCTCGGCCGCGGCACGCGCCATGAGCACGGCCCGGAGCCCGGCAGAGTCGGCGAAGCTCAGGTCGCCCGCGTCCACCTCGACGCGCGTCACCTTCTGCTGCAGCAGGCCCGATACGGCGGTCGTGAGCTCGCCGGCGGTGTGCAGGTCGAGCTCACCTACCAACGCGACGACGCCCCGGGAGCCGTCACGACGCGTGGAAACGGAGAAGCCCCCCGCGCCGGAATCATCCTCTGTGGTCATGTCCACCTCCGCGAGCCACTTCGCAACCATTCCCCCCGGCGGTCTCGCGAAACCGGCGCATCCCTCGTGCGTTGCCGGGGAATCAGTTGTACGGGGCCCGATGTGGTCGAATTGGTGCTGGTGGTGGTGTTCACGGCACCGACGGTCACCATCGACTGATCGTCCCGACCAACAGCCTGGGAGGTGGCCGTGGCCGAAGAGACTCCGATCCCCGACGACGAGCGGCCGGCCGTAGAGATCGACGCGGTCGCACCCGGCCACGAACCCGTCCCCGACGACGAGCGGCCGGTTCCCGACAGCGGCGCCGACCCACCACCGGGCGCCGCCCCGCTACCCGATGACGAGCGCCCCGTCCCCGACGACGACGAGCCGGAAGGCCGGTGACGTGAGGTCCAGTCCGGGCGCCGGATGCCGAGGATTCCGGTTAGTGGCACCGTTGGGCGGATAGGGGAGGGTCGATGCAGGCCTACGCCCGCTTCGGACCGGCCAGTGACCAGATACCTGAGGCGCGGGCATTCGTACGGGACACGCTGTTCCGCTGGGGCGAGAGGTCCGCGATCGATGACGCGCTGCTGGTCACCAGCGAACTGTTCACCAACGCGGTGCTTCACGGGTCGGGTCGCATCGACGTCTACGTCACACTGGATCCGGAGGCCCTGCGGATCGCGGTCGTGGACGACGGACGGCGGACCCCGGAGCGGTGGCCGAGGCGGGGGGTGACGCCCACCCTCGGCGGACGTGGCCTGCGGATCGTCGACACCGTTGCTTCCACGTGGGGGAACAACTTCGACCCGGCCGGCCGCACCCGGGTTTGGGCGGAGATGCCGCCGCGAGTGACGCCAGCCCGCTGCGGATGTCACCCAAGTCGGGCACGATCCGCGGTCGTCAGGTCACCAAGCGCACAAGCGCAGTGGCGGCCGCGGCGCTGACGACCACCACCACGAACGGCGCCCGCAGCCAGGTGGCAACGAGCGCCACCGCCAGCCCCACGGCTCGGGCGTCGAGCACCAGCCGCCGGTCCCCGGCGAACGTGTTGACCGCCACGAGCGCCGGCAGGAGGGCGGCCGGCAGCAGGCCGGCCATCTGCAGCAGGCGTCCCCCGGCGGATCGGGGGCCGAGAACCAGCAGCCCGAACGCCTTCAGGCCGTAGGCGGCCGCACCCAGCGCCAACAGCGCCGGCCAGCTCATGGCGCGGTGCCGTCGCCTGGTCGGCGGGCGACGAAGAGCGCCGGTACCACCCCGGCGGCGGCCGCAACGATCGGGACGCCGGCCGGGGTGAAGGGGACGAGCAGCAGCGCGATGGCGACGCCCGTGGCGGCGGCCACCCGCCCCGCCCTGGATGCCAGGTGGGGCACGGAGAGCGCCACAAACCCCGCCGGGAAGGCGGCGTCGAGCCCGAATGCCTCGGGGTCGCCGATCGCATCGCCCGCGACCGCGCCGATGGCCGTGCTGATGTTCCAGCACAGGAACACGGCGATCCCCGTGATCCAGAACGCCTGCTCGCGCGCGGCTGGGGTGGACTGGGCGGTGGCCATCGCGGTGGTCTCGTCGATGACGAGCTGCGCCGCCACGAGTCGCCTCGCCAGGCGCACGCCGTCCCGGCGCCCGGCCCGGGCGCCGCTCCCACGACGGCGACGGAACAGCGTCGGGGCCATGGCCACTCCGTAGGCGGCGTTGCGGGCCGCCAGCAGGAACGCCGAGCCGAAGGCCGACGCCAGCGATCCACCCGTGGCCAGGATCCCCACGACGGCGAATTGGCTGGCGCCGGTGAACACCACGAGTGACATGACGCAGGTCTGTGCCACCGAGAGCCCCGCCGTGGTGGCCAGCACGCCGAACGACGTGCCGAACAGGCCGACCGCGACGCCCAGCACCCACGCATCCCGGCGGACGCTGGGTTCGAGCGCACCCGTTGGCTGCGCTGGGCGTCCGGCCGCCGAACTGCTCAAGCCAGCGGGGGAACGCGATAGCCGCCACCACATGCCTCGGCCAACAGGCCGGCGGCGACGATCGCCTCGCGGTCGCGGTACCAGGGAGCAACCACCTGGAGCCCCACGGGCATGCCGGTGGCGGCGGTGAACCCGATGGGGGGCACGGCGGACGGCAGGCCCATGATGCCGATGAGCCCGGTCCAGCTGATGAGCGACGGGTAGGGCCGGTCGACGCCGTCGACGTCGAAGGTTCGGTCGATGAAGTCGCC
Organism: uncultured bacterium; assembly: GCA_963756425.1. Taxonomy (GTDB): domain Bacteria; phylum Actinomycetota; class Acidimicrobiia; order Acidimicrobiales; family VFJN01; genus DASQUK01. The sequence continues at coordinate 14,679 of CAVWNW010000006.1, forward strand.
CTGCTGGTTGTGCGGGAAGGCTTCGACCGGGATCACCGGGCACAGCAGCAGGTCATAGGCGTCGAACCAGTGGGCCCACGCCCGGCGCAAGGCGGCGCGCCTGTCGAGCGCGTGGAGCCAGTTGAGGTGGCCACCCGCCACCACCTCGCCCAGCGCCGGCTCCATGCTGGGGCTGACGGCGGCACCGACCGCCTCCATGAACAGTGTCACCTGCTCGTCGAACGCGACGCTGGGATGTGCCTCCTCCACGCGGGCGCCAGCGTCGGCCAAGGCGTCCACGGCGCGGCCGGCAACGGCGCGCAGCTCGGCACCGAGCGGGACGCTGGGCTCCTCCAGCCAGATGCCCACCCGGTAGTCGGCCAGGCTCGCCGCCCTCGGCGCGGGCAGCTCGAGGCGCCAGCCGACGGCATCCTCGTCCAGTGGGCCGGCCACGACGTCCAGCAGCAGCTCGAGGTCGTCCGCACTGCGGGCAAGCGGCCCCAGCACGTTGATGTCGGGGTCCGACACTCCCCCGCCGACCCGATCGAGGTAGCCACGCTGGGGAACGACGCCGTACGTGGTCTTGAGCCCGAACACGCCGCAGCAATGCGCCGGAATCCGCACCGAGCCGCCGATGTCGGTACCCAGCTCGAAGCTGGTGAGTCCCGAGGCCACCGCTGCCGCCGCGCCACCCGAGGAGCCGCCCGGCACGCGGGCGGGATCCCAGGGGTTGTTCGTGGTGCCGAAGACCTCGTTGTACGTCTGCAGGTCACCAGACCAGCGCGGCACGTTGGTCTTTCCGAAGACGACGGCGCCCGCCGCCCGCAGTCGGGCGACGGCGGGAGCGTCCGCCGCCGGCACGTGGTCGGTCAACTCGACGGCGCCGCCGGTCGAGCGCACGTCGCCGACCTCGAGTGCGTCCTTGACGGTGATGGGCAGGCCGTGGAGCGGTCCGGTGGCCTCGCCGCGGGCGGTCGCTTCGTCCGCCGCCGCAGCCCGCTCCGCGGCCCGCTCGGCGTCGAGGGTGACGACGGCATTGAGCTTGGGGTTGATGCGCTCGACGCGGTCGAGGGCGATGGACAGCAGCTCGCGGCTTGCGAGCTCCCGGCGGCGGACCGCGTCCGCCAGCCGTCCCGCCGTCCAGGTGAGCACGTCGTCGCTGGTCATGCGCCTTGATACCACCGGCCGGCGCTGGGGCCGCGCTCAGTTGTCGGGCGGGCCCGGTCGGGGCTTGGTCTCGTCGAGGCCGCGCTGGACACCGGCGGTGAAGCTGGTCAGGAAGCTGTAGACGTCGTCCGGCGATCGCCGGCCATCGTCCGGCGCCGCCGGCGACGGTGGCGGGGCGGCCGACCGTGCCGGCTGAGGGCCGTTGCCCGGAAGCCGCGCCCGGCGCACGAGCAGGGGATCGGTCGGCGGCATCTGGGCACCCCGCACCCTGTGCGTCAGCGGCGGGGCCGGGGGCACCGGTCCAGCCGACGATGCGGGCGGCGGCGGTGGGGAAGCCCCGGCCGGCGGTGCTCCGAGGGGCCCGGTCGAACGGAGGTCGACGCGATCGTGCGCCGGGCCGGGTCCGGGCACCGCGGCCCACGGGGGTTGCGACGTGTTGTCCTGCGGCGCTCGGGGTGGCCCGAGGCCCGTCGATGGCGCGCCCGGGTAGTCCGGGCCGCGGTTGATTCCGGCGACGCGCCTGAGCGACGCCAGCAGGTCTTCGTCGGGCGCACCGTGCGGGGCGGCCGCCGCCGGCCTCACGCCGTCCCCCGGCCGTGACGGTCGCTTCACCAACCCGCTGGCGGTCCGCGTGGGCTGGTTGGGCGGTGGAGGCCACGGGGGTGCGACCGGCTGGTCCGGAGCGGCGGCCTCGAAGACCGAGCGGGAGGCCACCGCCGGCTCATGGCCGTAGGACGCTGCCGCCGGCTCCATGGGCCCCCAGCCCGGGGAGGACGGCGAGCCCGGTCCCGGGGGCCAGGCCGCCGGTGGCGGTTGCGGTGCCGGCTGCTGTGCCGGCGAGGGCGGCAGTGCGGGTCCACCGCCGGGGAGCGCGACGCCCGACGGCCGCATGCCATGCGGCGGCGTCACCGGGGCGGTGGTCACGGCGTCGCTGGTCAGGAGGGTGGGTGGGATGTGGACCGTGGCAGTGACGCCGTTGCCGGGCGAGTGGTCCAGCCGGACCGTGATCCCGTGGCGTGCGGCCAGGTTCCCGGCCACATAGTGGCCCAGGTACTTCGAGGGAGCGATCGTGAACGACTCAGCGCCGGCCAGCCGACGGTTGGCGGCCTCGACGTCGGCTGTCGACATGCCGAGACCGGAGTCGATGATCGCCAGCGTGTACATGCCCTGACGCTCCCGCTCCCCGTTGCCCTGGCGGGCATGGGCCGGCAGGCCGTCGCGGCCCTTGGTCGGCGGAAGGGCCTGCTGCCCGTTGGGTCGCGCGCCGGGCCGGAACCGGCCGCGGATGTCGACGGTCTGGTCGGGGGGTGAGAAGACGAGGGCGTTCTCGATCAGCTCGGACAGCAGGTGGGCGAGGTCGGCGGCGGCGGCGCCGACGATGGTGGCGGGCTCCACGCCCCGGACGGTGACCCGCTGGTAGTCCTCGACCTCGCCCAGCGCCGCCCGGATGACGTCGGTCAACCGCACCGGTGCGGCCCACTTGCGGGGTGGTTCGACGCCGGCCAGCACGAGTAGCGATTCGGCGTTGCGGCGCATCCGTGTCGCCAGGTGGTCCAGCCGGAACAGATTCGACAACGTGTCCGGGCTGGTCTCGTTGGCTTCGAGTTCGGTGATGAAGTCGAGTTGGCGGCCCAGCAGGTTCTGGTTGCGGCGGCCGAGGTTGACGAACGAGTCGGCGATGTTGCGGCGCAGCACCGCCTGTTCGACCGCCAGATCCAACGCGGTGTCCTGGACGGTGTTGAGGGCCTCGGCGACGTCGGAGACTTCGTCGCGCGTGTGGACCGCCACCGGGTCGACCTCGGGGACCTCGACGTCTTCGCCGAGCGGGGTGTCGAGGATGTCCAGCACCGCTTCGGGCAGGCGGTGATCGGCCATAGCCGTCGCCTGGCGCGTCAGCGACCGCAACGGCCGCGTGATCGACCGTGACACCAACCACGTGATCAGCAGCGCCGCCACCAGCGTGGTGGCGGCCAGCACGATGTACCAGCGCTGCCGTACCTCGGCGGCGTGGCTGAGATCGTCGGCGCGGGCGATGACATCCGTGGCGAGCTGGTCCCGCATCCCCCCGTACCCCTCGTCGGGAGGGAGGCTGATGAGGTTCAGGATCTCCTGAACGTCGGCGTGGCCGGTGGTGATCGCCAGGTCGACCTGTTGGGACATCTGGCCCACCATGTCCTCGGGGTAAAGCTCGTCGACGAGCGCGGCGTAGGGCTCGCCGATGTCCAGGATGTCGCGGTTGTTCTGCTCGAAGGTCGATCGCGCCTGCGAGATGTCGGTGATCTCGGCCGCCGTGTCGACACCACCTGCCTGGAGCGCCACGCCCACGACGACCAGGCGGATGAGCTCTGCCTGGTCCTCGACCTGACGGGTGGTGAGGTCGACGACGGCCGCGCCCTGGCGGAGCTCGGGGTTGTCGATCGCCGACACCACCAGCCCGTTGGCGCTCAGCAGTGGCCTGATCAGCTCCGAGTAGCGGGCGTAGACCTCGTTCGCCGTATCGATGTTGTCGAGCGCCTTCGGTCCGGTGTAGGCGTCGATGCCGGCACGGACGCTCTCGAGCCCGGAGAGCGCGTCCACGGCTGGCTGGAACGCGTCGCGCACCGCCTGCTCCTCACCCTCGAGCTCGGCTTGGAAGGCCGCGATGGCGGCGTCGGTCTCGGCGCGCGTGTCCTCGTAGCCCTCCGTGTCGAGCACGTACGTCGCCTCCTGCCCGACCAGCTCGACGGAGGCCCAGCTCCGTTCGTTCTGCAGCCTGGTGATGAGTCCCTGGTGCCCGGTGGAGGCCTTGGCGAGGCTGCTCTCGCTGCGCACCCGCTCCGCCTCGTCGGTGGACTGCGCCACCTCCAGCGCAGTGACGATCGCCAGGGCGAAGAGGGGCATGGCCAGCGCAGCCGCCAGCTTCATCCGGATCGGTATGCGACGCACCTACGCTTCCCCCTGGCGTTCGGCGGCGCCTGCGTCCCCACCCAACGCACGGCCAGCGATTCAAAGCGTCATGATCGCAGATCGCGACCCCGTCTGTCGCCATTTGGGCGCCGAACAAAGTCCCGTTCGCTGCCGCTACAAGATCGCACCCTTCACCTTGAGATCGAGGAGCTGCTCCGTGTCGAGGCCGAGCAGCTCCCCGAGGACCTCGTCGGTGTGCTCGCCATGGTCGGGGGCCCGAGTCAGGTCTGGCGGCGTGTCGTCGAACTGCAGCGGCGACGGCACCATGCGGAACGTCGTGCCGCTCTGGGCCACGACGTCGCGCACGTAGCCGTTGGCGAGCACCTGCGGGTCCTCGAGCAGCTCCCCCGCGGTCTCGACGGGCGCCCACACCCCCTCGACATCCATGAGCACGGCCCGCCACTCGTCGAACGTGCGGGTGGCGAAGATCGCATCCAGCGTCTCGACGCACTCCCGGCGGTTCTCGGCGCGGGCAGCGGCGTCGGCGAAGCGCTCGTCATCGACGAGCTCGGGGTGCCCGATCTTGGTGACGAACTCGGGCCAGTAGCGGTCGGCCTGCAGCATGATCAGCGACAGGAAGCGGCCGTCGCTGGTGCGGTACGTGTTAACGATCGGGTTGGGAACCTGACGGCGGTCGAAGCTCGGCATCTTGCTGATCCCGAACAGCCCGGCCGCCAGCACGCTCGCCGACGTCGCCCACAGCGCGGTGGCCAGCAGGGAGTTGTCGACGACCAGGGCCTCGCCGGTGCGCTCGCGGTGGTACAGGGCCGCGGAGATCCCGCCGGCGATCATGGCCCCACCGATGAGGTCGCCGAAGGCCGGACCCGGCTGTTGGACCGGCCACTCCAGGCCAGCCGGCGTCGCGATGTCGGCCACGGCCCGGGCCCAGAACGAGCAGCCGTCGTATCCGCCCCGGTCGGCCTCCGGCCCGCGCTGCCCCTGACCGGAGCCGCGGACGTAGATGATGGCGGGGTTGGCATCCCGCACCTCCTCCACCTCCAGCCGCAGCGCCTTGCGGGCCGGGGGGAGGAAGTTGGTGAGGAACACGTCGCTCTCGGCCGCCAACCGCATCAGGAGGTCGTGGCCATCATCGGTGCGCAAGTCGATCGCGACGCTCCGCTTGCCCCGGTTCGGCAGCTCGATCATGTGATTGACGCCGCCGGGCCCGCTCGGCACCAGCCCCGACGACACCAGGCCACGCTGCGGGTCACCGGATTCCGGGTGCTCGATCTTGATGACGTCGGCGCCCCACTCGGCCAGCACTGCGCCCGCCGACGGGACGTATGTCCACGCCGCCACCTCGAGCACGCGAACCCCGTCCATGATCCCCATTGGTCCTACCCCTCTCGCCCCGTGATGGTCCGATGGTGACACCGTGGTTAGAAACCGTAGTGCGAGCCGATCGGCCCGGGGTCAGGGAGCCCGAGCGGGCGTACCACGCGCTCGGGGTGCACGCGCCGACCGATTGACGCACCTGTCAGAAACGCCTTACGCTTTCCGCTGGCCACCCGTCGGCCACAGGTGACATTCCCCTGCACGACAGAGAGGTACGACGTGCCTTCCCGATCGCTGGACTTCGACGTCTTCGACGCCGACAACCACATGTACGAGACGAAGGAAGCGCTGACCAAGCACGTCCCCGACCGGTACTCGGGCGTCATCGACTACGTCGAGGTCAAGGGCCGCACCAAGATCCTCGTGAACGGCACCATCAGCGAGTACATCCCAAACCCCACGTTCGACGTCATCGCCAAGCCCGGCGCCCAGCAGGAGTACTTCAAGCGGGGCAACCCCGAGGGCAAGAGCTACCGGGAGATCGTCGGCGAGCCGATGCGGGCCATCCCCCCGTTTCGGGAGCCCGGCCCACGCCTCGAGCTGATGGACGAGCTGGGGATCGATCGGGCCCTGATGTTCCCCACGCTCGCCAGCCTGGTCGAGGAACGCCTGCGCGACGACGTGCACGCCACACACGCGATCATCCACGCCCTCAACGAGTGGATGCTCGAGACGTGGACGTATGAGTACCAGGGGCGCATCTTCCCCACCCCGGTGATCACGCTGCCGATCGTCGAGCGCGCCATCGAGGAGCTCGAATGGGTGGTGGAGCGCGGCACCAAGGTCGTGCTGATCCGGCCGGCGCCGGTCCCGAGCCCCGACGGGACCTCACGCTCCCCCGGGCTTCCGGAGTTCGACCCGTTCTGGCAGCGTGTCGTCGACCTCGACGTGCTGGTCGCGATGCACGCGTCGGACAGCGGCTACGCCCGCTACGTCAACGACTGGGAGGGCACCCGCGAGTTCCTCCCCTTCAAGCTCAGCGCGTTCCGATCGGTCGCCATGGGCCACCGGCCCATCGAAGACGCGATGGCGGCGATGATCTGCCACGGCGCCCTGTCCCGGTTCCCGGATCTGCGGATCGCGGTCGTCGAGAACGGCAGCGGCTTCGTCCGGCCCCTCTTCCACAACCTGACGGAGGCCTACCGGATGATGCCGCAGGGGTTCATGGAGCACCCCATCGACGTGTTCAAGCGCAACGTCTACGTCCATCCGTTCCACGAGGAGGACATCGAGGGGCTTGTCGAGCTGCTGGGCGTCGACCACGTGCTGTTCGGTTCGGACTTCCCCCACCCCGAGGGCATGGCCGATCCCATCACCTACGTCGACGAGCTCCAGGGGATGCCCCACGACGACATCGTGAAGATCATGGGCGGCAACCTCGCCGGGCTCATGAGGATCGGCGTCGCCGCCTGACGGCGGGCCGGGCTGGGGGACCGCGGCGGGCGGGTGTTCCACCGCCAAACGTGACGGCGCTGCTAGATTTCAGGCCTCCGTCGTCGAGCTGAGAGTTGATGAAATGGGTCCGTACGCTGCCAAGCAGCTCCCCGACGGGGATCCCACTTCGGTCCTCAGGCGGGCCCCCTTCTCTGACAACCCTCGGGTGGGCGCCCGGGGTCAGCGCGCCCACCAGCGCATCCTCGAGGCTGCGCTGCAGGTGTTCGGTGAGGAGGGCTACCACCAGTGCGGCGTGATCCGCATCACCGAGGTGGCCGGGTGTTCGCGGGCGGCCTTCTACCAGTACTTCTCGAGCAAGGAAGACGTGTTTCGCCACCTCGCCGGTCAGGTGGCGCGCCAGCTCGTGGCCTCGGCCGAGGCCCTTGGCCCCATCACCGCGGACCTCGCCGGTTGGCAGAGCCTGCGGGCCTGGGTCGCGCGCCACGGCGAGATCTACGACCGCTACGAGCCGGTGTTCGAGGCGCACCAGGCGGCGGCCGAGAGCGACGCGACCATCGCCAGCGGGTCCGCCCGCATCGCCGACCGAACCGTCGCCGACGTGCGGGCCAAGCTCACGACGTCGGTGCTGCCGAGCCGGCAGCTCGACGAGGCGATCGGGATCCTGCTGGAGTGCATGACAAGGGCTCGCGGGGTCGCCGGGATCGTCGACGCCGCGTTGGCACAGGGACCCGCCGGTGCCTCCGCCTATCCCCGCGCCCGCGTCGACGACGCCATCGCGGACATCGTGCACCGGAGCGTGGTCGGCCGGCTCGATCCGGACGTGAACGTCCACCCTCCGACGAAGCGTCGCCCACCTCGCGTGCGCATGGGCCCGGTGATGCTCGAGGGCCTACAACCCGACGACGGCGCCGAGGACCTGGGGCCAACCGGCGCCCGCACCCTGTCGGCGCTCCTGGCCGCGGGCCACGACGTGCTCGTGGCGCGCGGCTATCACGGCACCCGGGTCGACGACATCACCCAGGCGGCCAAGGTCTCCCACGGCGCCTTCTACCGCTACTTCGACAACAAGGACCATCTGATCCGCCTGCTGGCAGTGCAGGCGATACGCACCGTGTCGGTGGCCATGGCAGACATCCCCGACATCGCCGCCCGCCCCGGTCCGCCCGGGGCCGCCGGCAAGGCGCGGTCGGCGACCCTGCGCCAGTGGCTGCGCCGCTACCAGTCCACGCAGGCGTCCGAGGCGGCCATGATCCGCGTGTGGCTCGACGCCACCGCCGACGACCCGAGCCTGCAGCCCGAGTCGGCCGCGGCGCTGGACTGGGGCCGACGCCGGCTGGCGCGGTTCCTCGAGCCCCGCGGGTTCGGCGACGTCGACACCGAGGCGCTCGTCATGGTGGCGCTGCTCGACGCCGTCGGTGCCCGCCCGCAGGGGCCCGCCACGGTGCCGGCCACCGCCCACATCATCGAGCGCGGCTTCCTCGGCCAGTGAACGCGGGCGTCACTCCTCGACGGTGATCGCCCGCTCCGGGCAGTTGTTGGCCGCCCTGCGGGCCACCTCCTCCAGCCCGGTCGGGACCTCGCCCCCGTGCAGCACCAGGCCGTGGCCGTCCTCGTCGGGCTCGAACACCTCGGGCGCCAGTGCGTAGCAGCGACCGTGCCCGGTGCACATCTCGGCATCGATCCGCAGCCTCATCACCACGGCCGAGCGTATCCCCAACCTGACGCCGGCGTCAGGATCCGGTGCGTCGACTCTGTTCTGTGGCCGGCTCGAACCGGCGTCGCAAACGCCGGTTACCGGCGGATCCGAGCGCCGGAACGAGACCCCGACCGTCGCAACCAGAACCTGCGTTCCGAAGTGACGATTTCCGTCACTTCCGGACGCCGGTACCGTCCGCCCCGGCCGCCGTCGGACCCCGACCCCTCAGCGGGGCCGGAACAGCGGGACGAACCACTCGCCATTGGCTTCGAAGGTCACCTCCACCGGCATGCCGATGCGGACGTCTTCGATGGCGCAGTCGACGATGTTGGTGGTCAGCCGAACCGTGGGGTCGTCCTCCAGCTCCACGATGGCGATCACGTAGGGGGGCTCGAAGCCGGGCATGAACGGCTGGTGGTTCACCGTGTAGGTCGCCACGGTGGCGCGGCCGGACACGGCCCCGGGCGCCACGTCGCGGCTGCCGCAGTGGGGGCAGCGCGGGACCGGTGGGTGGTGGATCCGCCCGCAGTTCCCACAGCGCAGGAAGCGCAGGACGCCGTCGGCACCGCTGCGCCAGAAGAACTCGTCGCTCTCGTCCGCGGCGATGAACCGCTGCGGGACGCTCACGCCGGCCCCTTGGTCAGCAGGACACAGCCGCACTCCGGGCCGCCGCCTGCGGCCACCATCGCGACCTCGGCACCCTGCACCTGCCTGGCCCCGGCGCCGCCCCGGAGCTGCAGCACGCCCTCGTGGAGGAAGCCGAAACCGTGCAGCCGCCCGGACGAGAGCTGGCCACCCCACGTGTTGAGCGGCAGCGTGCCACCGAGCCCGATGCGCTTGCCGCCCTCGACGAATGGCCCGCCGTCGCCCCGCCCGCAGAAGCCCAGCGCTTCGAGCCACGCGATCGTGAGCCAGCTGAAGCCGTCGTAGAGCTGCGCCGTATCGACGTCGTCGGCCGTGAGGTCGGTCCGGGCCCACAGCGACGCCGCCGAGTCCCGCATGGTCATGGTCGTGAGGTCGTCGAACTGGTCCCAGCTCGGGCGGCCGCGGATGGCCGTGCCGATGGCGTTGACGTGGGCGGCACCGTTGGGCGCGTCGGCGGCGTAGTCCCGGTGCGAGACGACGGCGACGGTGGACCCGTCGCACGGAACGTCGCAGTCGTACAGGCAGAACGGTTCCGAGATCATGCGCACGCCGAGGTAGTCGTCCAGGGTCATCGGATCCGTGTAGATCGCCTTGGGATTCAGCGCCGCGAACGTGCGGGCGTTGATGGCGATGGCGCCCAGCTGCTCCCGGGTCGTCCCGTAGTCGTGCATGTGGCGCATGGCGTAGCAGGCGATCCAGTTCGCGGCGGACCCGGCGCCGTACGGGATCATGTAGCGCATCGACGCCGGCAAGCCCCCGCCCCCACCGGCGGCGGCACCCGGTCGCGCGGGCTTGCCGCTGCCCTCCACGACGGTGCGGAACACCACGACGTGGTGGGCTAGCCCGGCGGCCACCGCCAGGATCGCCTTGTGCACCGCGCCCAGCTGCCCGGCCGTCTCGAGGCCGCCGTCCCGCCATGCGAGCCGGAGCCGCAGCGCATCATGCAGGTCGGCACCGGATGCACCGCCGAACGGCCCGCCCATACCCGGATAGGTGGAAACGCCGTCTATGTCGTCGAGGGTCAGCCCGGCGTCGGCGACGGCGCGCTCGGTGGCCTCGATGGTGAGATCGAGGCCGCTGCGGTGGAGGCGGCGGCCGATATCCGACTGGCCGATGCCCGAGATCACGGCCCGGCGCTCGAGGGGTTCACCCATCGGTGGTCAGGGGGCCGCCGGTTCGAACAGCTCGGCGAGCACGCGGTCGGCGGCCTGGGCACTCGGTCCCTCCCAGGTGACGCCGCCGTGGTGGAGCAGGAGCACCCGGTGACACAGGTCGAGGGCGTGGCCGACGTGCTGCTCGACGATGAGCAGGGCGCTGCCGTTCTCGCGCAGCTTGGTGAGGCTCTCGTAGACGGCGTCGACGATCTTCGGGGCGAGGCCGAGCGACAGCTCGTCGGCGACCAGCACCGCCGGCGACTCGACCAGCACACGCGCCATCGAGAGCATGCGCTGCTCCCCACCCGACAGGGTGCCCGCCAGTTGCCGCCGCCGCTGCCCGAGCACGGGGAACATGCCGAACGCCTCCTCGAGCCCGGAGCCGACCCCGTCCCGTCCGCGGGACTGCCGGAACGAGAGGGACAGGTTCTCCTCGACGGTCAGCGTGGCGAAGACCGAGCGTCCCTCGGGGGCGTGTGCCACGCCTGCCCGGGCGAACTTGAAGGCCCCCGCCCCCGTGTAGTCCTGGCCCTCGACCATCACCGATCCGCTGGTGGGGGGCACCAGGCCGGTCGCCACCCGGGCCACGGTGGTCTTGCCGGCACCATTGGCGCCCAACAGGGCGACGGCCTCGCCCGGCCCGACCGAGAGGCTCACGCGGAACAGCGCGCGGAACGGACCGTAGGCCGCCGACACGTCGCGCAGCTCCAGGATCGCCGGGCCATCGGCGTCAGCCACCTGGGCCTCGGGAACCGCAGCCCCGTCGACCGTGGACGCCTCGGACGCCTCGGACGCCTCGCTGGCCTCGGGGTGCTCGGGCCCCCCGGAACCGTCGGTCTCGGTCACGACGCCACCTCCACGTCGCCGAAGTACGCCGTCCGGACCTCGTCGCTCGCCATCACGTCGGCAGTCGGGCCCGAGGCGATCATGCAACCGAAGTCGAGCACGTAGCAGCGCTCCGTGAAGCTCGACACGAGCTCGACATCGTGCTCGACGAGGAGGATCGCGAAGCCGTGCGCGGCCTGCACGTCTTGGAGGGTGCGCGCCAGGTCGGCGGTCTCGTCCCGGTCGAGTCCCGATGACGGCTCGTCGAGCAGCAAGAGCTTGGGATCGGTCATCAGCGCCCTACCCACCTCGACCAGGCGGCCCTTGCCCAGGCTGAGGCGCTCGATCGGCTCCTCGGCCAGCTCGGCCAGTCCGAGCAGCTCGAGCACCTCGTCACAGCGGGCGATCTCCTCGGGACGCGGACGGCCGCGTCCCAACAGGTCCTTCCAGAGGCGCCCGTCGCCCCGCCGCGTCCGTTCGGCGATCAGCAGGTGCTCGCGCACCGTCGACTCCGTGAACAGCTCGATCCGCTGGAACGTTCGGCCGATGCCGAGCAGCGCCCGGGCATGGACGGACAGGCCGCCGATGTCGCGGCTGTCGAGCAGCACCTGGCCGCCCTCGGGCCTGACCACACCCAGGACACAGTTGAAGAACGTCGTCTTCCCGGCGCCGTTGGGGCCGATCAGCCCGACCCGCTCCCCCGCCTCCACCTGGAGCGAGACGTTCTCGAGAGCGACGATCCCGGAGAACCTCTTGGTGACGCCCGTGGCCCCGAGGACGGTCGCCATCAGCGTGACTCCTCCGCGCCCACGGTGGCCCCGTCGCCTTCGGCGGCTGCCGCACCGGCATCGGTGGCACCGTCGGCGGTGACCGTCTCCGACTCTGTTGTCCGCGCTTCATCGGACGGACCGGTGGGGGGCTCGCCCCTCCTCGACAGCCGGCGCATCCACTTGCGCTTGCTGTACTCGATCAGGCCTTCTGGGTGGCGGGCGAACTGGATGGTGCCGAGGCCGAAGAGCACGAACCGCCACTTGGGGGAGATCGGGAAGATGGCCGGGATGCGGTCGGGGCTGCGCAGGATCCACCCGAACAGCTCGCCGCGGAGGATCACCACGTCGAACAGCGCAAAAGCGGCGCCGGCGTTGGCGGCCCCCTCGACCGTGCGGGAGCCCAACGTGACGACGAGCACCAGCCAGAACAGCGCCGCGAACGGAGCGAAGTTGTTGGTGTAGTTCACGTTCTCTTGCAGCATCGACAGCATGGCGCCGCCCAGCCCGGCGATGAACGCCGACACCGCGAAGGCGACGATCCGGGCGCGGGCCGGTGAGATCCCGATGGAGGCCGCCGCCACCTCGCTGCCCCGCAGGGCCCGCAGCGTCTGGCCGACGGTTCCCTCCCGGATCCGGACGACGGCGATGGACGCCAGCACGAACACGGCGACGGCCAGCGCTAGGAACGACAGGTCGTTGGCGAAGTCCCAGGGTCCGATCGTGGGTCTCGGAACCCGCGTGCCCTCGAGCAGCGCCGTGTCGCCCCCGCCGATCCATGACGCCTTGACCAGCACGGCGTCGAAGAAATATGCGAACGCCAGCGTCGCGATCGCAAACCACACCCCGCCGAGGCGCAGCACCGGCAGGGACAGGAGGGCACCACAGGCGGCCGCCACGGCGGCGCCGACGATGGCGGCGACCATGACCGACATGTCGTAGCGGTCGGCCAGCTGGAACACAGTGAACCCGCCGATCGCCGCGAAGGCGCCCTGGCACAGCGAGATCTGGCCGGCAAAGCCGGTGATCACCGTGATCGACAGGAAGATCGTCGCGTAGATCACCGCCTGGGTGACCACGAACACCCACGACTGGTCGGCCCGGAAGAAGATGACCAGGCCGACGATGCCGAAGAAGCCGAGCGCGAACACCCGGGTGGCGACCGTGAGGCCCCGGCTGCGAGTCGCAGCCGCTGGCGCCGGTGGTGGTGGGTCGACCCCGGCGAGGGGGTCCGCCGCCTCGCGCGTTCGCCGGATCGCCGGCCACAGCACCAGCACGCCGAACAGGACGACGAAAGGCACCGCCGGTGCGATGTTCTCCTGGATCGCCTCCAGCCAGGCGTTGTCGGCGCTCCAGCGCGGCAGGAAGGTGTTGAGCAGCGCGATGAAGATGCCCAGGGCCAGGCCCCCGGCGAGCGCCCGCGGCAGGCTGACCAGGCGCCCCAGCGCCGCGGCGGCGATGGCGACGACGACCAGGTTGAAGAAGTCCGCGGCCGCCAGCGTGTTGAACCGCGGGGCGATCAGCACGCCGGCCATGCCGGCAAAGACGCTCGACAGGGCCCAGGCGAACGCCGACACCCGGTCGGCCCGGATGCCGGCCAGCTCGGTCATGCGCGGGCTCTCGACGACGGCGCGCATCTGCAGGCCGAGGGCCGTGAATCGGAACATGGCCCCGAGCGCCAGCATGCCGAGCACCGCGACGCCCAAGGCGACGAGCTCGTCTCGGCTGAAGCTGTAGACGTTGAACACGTTGTAGAGGACGTCCCCGTCGGGGACGATGCCCTCGGGTGTCCGGCCGGCGACGGGCTGGAAGCTGGTGACGAGCTCGAACAGGTTCGGCAGGGCGACCGTGAGACCGATGGTCACCACCAGCTTCGCCACCGCCGGGGCGGTGCGGAGGTGGCGGAAGATGAGCCGTTCGAGCACCAGCCCGACGAGCGGCGCCACCACGAACACCGACAGGACGAGGGCGGGGCCGGTCGCCCACCCCCACTCTTCCCGCGCCTGGAAGAACAGCGCCGCCGAGATGTACGCCTGGGCGCCGAAGGCCAGGTTGAAGACCCCCGACGTCTTGTACGTGAGGACGAAGCCGAGGGCGATGAGCGCATAGACCGCGCCCGGCGGCGTGCCCTGGAGGATCGCCCGGAAGATGTCTTCTGGAACCGATGCGGCCAGGGTCATGGGCGCCTAGTGAGGGTCGATTCCGCCGGCTACGGGCTGTCCGATCGTGCTCATGCGTGCATCTTGCATGATCCGCGGAATCGACCCTCAACTAGCACGCGTTTAGTTGAACGATGTTGGGGTCGGTTCCGACCAGTCCTGGTCGTCGTTGGACCAGCACAGCCACGGTTTGTCCGCCGGGGCGACCGTCTCGAAGGCGCCGTCGTGGATCTGGACCACCGGCGCACACTCCTGTGCGTACTCGGTGCTCGGGTCGCCCTCGACGGCGGCGGCGTGTTGGCGGGTCCAGTCGATGGGGTTGATGAGTCCGTCGGCGTCGTAGTCGGTCATCTGGTTGGTGGCGTCGACCACCGACTGGCGATCGAACTCGGGCCCGGCGGCCAGCAGGCCCTGGAAGGCGAGGTCGGCGTTGATCCAGCCCACCATCGACTGCTCGGCAAGCTCGCCGCCCGTCTCGTCCATCCACTGCTGGAACGTGTCCAGCGGTGTGCCCTCGGCGTCGGCCTCGAAGGGCAGGAACTGCACGGTGACGTAGTCACCCTCGAACAGATCGGCGTTCTCCTCCACGAACTGCTGGTCGTAGGTGTTGGGGTGGTAGAGGGTGACGTCGTCCATCCCCTGGCGCTGGAGCTCCTGCGCCAGGGTCTTCATGCCGTTGAGGTCGATGCAGCTGGCGACGAAGTCGACACCGGCCTCCTTCATGGCCGTGACCTCGGGAGCGATGCCGTTGGGCAACCCGTACGCCAGGTCGTCCTTGACGTACACCGCCTCGGCGTCCACGTCGCTCCCGTACAGCTCGAAGGAGTCCGCGGCCCCATGGGCGCACTCGCGCGAGGTCTCGGTGATGCCATAGCCGATCGTCGCCACGCGGTGGGCACCCGCCTGGCCCGCGATCCATGGGACCCCCCGGCCGGTGCAGCCGGAGCACGGGCCCTGGATGTGGCCGAAGATGTTCTGGCGGCCGGCCATCTCGTTGCCGTGGATGCCCCACACGTAGGTCGGGACGCCGGCCTGGTCGAGGTCGCCCCAGCCGCTGGGGGCCAGCGTGGCGTTGAAGTTGCCGAAGGTGTCGTCGGCCGAGATCACGTCCAGCGCCCGCACCTGGTTGTTGGCCAGCTCGTCGTCGAGTGTCTCGGACACCACGAGATCACGCCCGTAGATGCCACCCTCGCTGTTGCGGTACGCGAAGTAGGCCTCGATGCCCGCGGCGTAGCAATCGAGGATGCAGGTGCCGAGCGGGTTGTTGGACTTGGTGCCGATGACGCTGAACTGGATCTCGTCGTCGGTCACACCGGGGACCCCCGAGATCTCCACGAAGGTGTCGCGGTCGCCGGACGAGGCCTCGGTGCCGCCGCTGCCGCCGTCGTCGCCCGAGGAGCCGCCAGCCGCGCCGTCGTCATCGTCGTCGCCAGAGTTCCCGCACGCGGCCAAGCCCAGGCTGAGGACGCAGAGCGCCACGACGAAGCGCCGGCCCCGACCCGAACGCCCGTGGGAGCGGGACACGTGTGCTGTCATGGCTTCCCCCCTCGCTGTCGGCCGGAGAGCCCGCCGAGAAATGTGACGTGGTAGTTAGATGCGACCATAGCGCAGGCCGCTCGTCCGGGACACCGCCGGTCGGCGCCCGTCGAAGCTGTGGCTACAGGATCGCGCCGGACTCCTTCATCGCGGATATCGCCCCCCAGTCGAACCCGGCGTCGAGCAGCACCTGCTCGGTGTGCTCGCCGTGCTCCGGCGCCCGGCTCACCTCCAGTGGGCGTTCGTCGAACTGCGCCGGGCTGGCCACGAGCTGGACCTGCTGCCCGTTGGGCGCCTCCATGGCCGGAAGGTAGCCGTTGGCGATGACCTGCGGGTCGCTGTAGAGCTCGTCGAGGGTCTGGTACGGCGTCCACACGCCCGCGAAGTCGGCCAGCACCTGCTTCCAGTGTCCGAGGGGCTTGGACCCGAAGGCCTCGTCGAGGACCTCGACGCAGGCCTCGCTGTTCTGGGCCCGAGCCGCGCTGGTGCTGAAGCGAACGTCGGTGACCAGCTCCGGGCGCTCGAGGCGCGTGGCCAGGTCGTCCCAGAACTTGTCGGACTGGAGCAGCACCAGGCTGATGAACCGGTCGTCGGCGGTCCGGTAGGTGTTGACCCCGGGGTTGGGGTTCTTGAGCCGGTTGGCGGTCGGCAGGCGGGTCAGCCCGAACAGCCTGGCCGCCACCACCATCGGCGAGAGCTGCCACATGGCAGTGGCGAGCAGCGACACGTCCACGACGGCGGTCTCACCGGTGCGCTCCCGCTGGAGCAACGCCGCCGCGATCGCACCGGCGGTCGCGAGGCCGCCCATGACGTCGCCGAAGGCCGCCGAGGGTTGGCCCGCCGGCCAGCCCTCCGCATTGGTGGGCATGACCGCGGCCACACCGCCACGGGCCCAGAACGAGGCGGCGTCGTAGCCGCCCTTTTCGGCGTCGGGCCCCCTCGCGCCCTGCCCGGAGCCGCGGGCCACGATGACCTGCGGGTTGCGGTCCCGTACGTTCTCGACGTCCACCCGCAGCTTGCGCCGCACCTGCGGCAGGTAGTTGGTGAGGTAGACGTCGGCGCCCTCGATCAGCGTCATGAACGCCTCGTGGCCGTCGGGCTTGGCGATGTCGATGGCGACGGACCGTTTCCCGCGGTTGGGCTGCTCCATCATGAAGTTGATGCCGGTGTCGCCGCCCGGCAGCAGGCCCGACGTGACGAGCCCACGTTGGGGATCGCCCGTCACGGGGTGCTCGACCTTGACGACGTCGGCACCCCAGTCGACCAGGACAGTGCCCGCCGACGGAACGAACATCCAGCTGGCGAGCTCGACGACCTTGATCCCGGCAAGCGGTCCGGAACGGCGACGTCCAGGATCTTCCGAGGTCATGGCCCGCCCTCCCCTCAAAGACCCGCGGGCCAGCCCACGGTCTTGGTCTCGGTGAAGATCTCGAGGCCCTCGATGCCGCACTGGCGGCCGACTCCGGAGCCCTTGTACCCGCCGAAGGGTGCGTCCGCGCCGTACCACACACCGCCGTTGATGCCGAGCGTGCCGGTGCGGATCCGGCGGGCGACGCCCTTGGCCCGCTCCAGGTCGCCGGACGTGATCATCCCCGACAGCCCGTACGGCGAGTCGTTGGCGATGGCGACGGCGTCGTCGTCGCCGTCGTGGGGGATGATGACCAGCACCGGGCCGAAGATCTCCTCCCGGGCGATCGTCATGCCGTTGTCGACGTCCGCGAACAGCGTCGGCTCGACGAAGAAGCCCTTCGGGAGGTGGGCGGGCACACCGCCGCCGGTGACGAGCCGTGCCCCCTCGGCCTTGCCCCTCTCGATGTAGCCGAGCACACGGTCCTGCTGCTTGCGGGAGATCTGCGGCCCCTGGAGGACCGACGTGTCGGTCGGGTCGCCGTAGCTCCAGGCGTCGAAGCCCGCCCGGACCAGGTCGACGGCGTCGTCGTAGCGCGACACGCGGGACGACGATGCGCGAGGCGATGGCACAGCCCTGGCCGCCGTGCATGCACGACGTCACCGCGCCCGGCAGCGACTTCTCGAAGTCGGCGTCGTCGAGAAGCAGGTTGACCGACTTGCCCCCGAGCTCCAGGAACGTCGGCTTGAGCGTGGCCGACGCCGCCTCCATGATCCGGCGGCCGGTGGCGGTCGAGCCGGTGAAGGCCACCATGTCGACCTCCGGCGACGTGGTGATGACCTCGCCCACCAGGTGGTCCCTGCTGCTCACGATGTTGACGACACCCGGCGGGATCTCGGTCTGCTCGGCGATGAGCCGGGCGATGCGGGCGGCATTGAACGGTGTGTCGGGCGCCGGCTTCACGACGCAGGTGTTGCCCATCGCGAGGACCGGCCCGAGCTTGTTGAGCAGGATCTCCACGGGGAAGTTCCAGGGGACGATGATCCCCACGACGCCGACGGGCTCCTTCCAGACGTAGCGCTCGGTCTCGTAGCCGACGCCCATCGAGTCCTTGGGCCCGATGGGCCGCTCCCACGGGAACTCGTCGATCATCCCCGCGGGCCACAGCAGTGCCTCGCGCAGCGGCGCATCCAGCTGGGGGCCGTACGTGATCAGGATCGGGCAGCCGACCTCGGCCACCAGCTCGTGGCGCAGGTCCTCCTGCTCCCCCTCGATCGCCGCCTGCAACTGGCGCAGGGCGCGGGCCCGCAACGCCCGGTCGGTCGACCAGTCGGTCGTGTCGAACGCCCGCCGCGCCGCCGCTACCGCGGCAGCCATGTCGGCCGCCGACCCGTCGGCAACCGCGCCGAGGACCTCCTCGGTCGCCGGGTTGACGTTCTCGAACGTCGCGCCGCCGTCGGCGTCGACCAACTTGCCGTCGATCAGCATCTTCGAGTCAGGCACGTCCAGCCCCCTTAGGACCCGAGCGGATAGGAACGTCATCTTGGTGCACCGTGGTCAGCGCTGCCGGAGGCCGAGCTGTGTGGCCTGGGCTCACGCTGCAAATCCCCTACGGTTCTGTGCCCACATGCGTCCTATCCGCTCGGCCTCTTGGTCTCCAGCAGCTCGATGAGCTGACCGTCCGGATCGCGGATGAAAACCGCCATGCCGATGTCGGTGTCCGCCACCACCGTGCCTCCCAGTGCCTCGACCCGGCCGAGCAGGTTCCGGTGATCGTCGGCACCGATCGAGATGTGCGTCAGGCCCGGCTCGTCCATCGGCCGCTCGCGCTGCGGCCGTTGGCGCTCGTCATAGGCGAGCAGCTCGAGAACGAGGCCGTCCTTGCGCAGGTAGACGGCTCGCAGGCCGAGGGGCGGCTCGAGCTGGAGCAGTCGGCCGGTGATGTCATCGGGTGGCGCGATCTCACGCTCGTACTCGAACCCCAAGAGCTCCTCGTAGAAGCGCCGCGACCGGTCGATGTCGTGCACGCATAGCCCGATGTGGTTCACGACGCTGTCGGTCAACGTGCGCTCCTCGCACCGTGCTCGTGCTTCACTCGCCGACGCTCGCTCACTGCGGCCGAACCGTACAGCAGGAAAGGTGACGTGAGCGTCAGAATCGGCGGCCGCGATGGGCTAAGCTGACGCCGCTGTCAGGTGAGGGCGACGCGAGGGGAGCCGACATGAGCTCGTACGAGGCCACCACCCCGAGGCCCGACTTCATCGACATGGCCCGCAACCCGCAGCCGACCTACCGGACGATGCGCGATGCGGCGGCGGTGCTCCCCGTCAACGACAGGATGGTGATCGTCTGCCGGCGCGGTGAGATCGAGGAGGCGTTCCGCAGCCCCGAGATCTTCTCGTCCAGCATGTCGGCGGTCGATCTCCAGAACGTGCGGCCGATGATCCCGCTGCAGATCGATCCGCCCGACCACAAGAAGTTCCGCAAGATCCTCGACCCGCTGTTCGCCCCGCGGCGCATGGCGGAGCTGGAGGAGCCGCTCACCAAGCTCGTCAACGACCTGATGGACCGCTTCGCGGGACGCGACGAGATCGACTTCGCCGCGGAGTTCTCGATCCCCTACCCGTCGCACGTGTTCCTCACGCTCCTCGGCCTGCCGCTGGAGGAGACCCCGCGATTCCTGGCCATGAAGGACGGGATCATCCGACCCGACCACGTGACCGGGAGCCCCCGTGAGAGCAGGGTCACCATCACCCACCAGAAGGCCACCGCCGACTCGATCTACGCGTACTTCAACGACGTGCTGGATCAGCGCCAGGTCGAGGGCCGGGACGACATCCTCACCACGTTCCTCCACACCGAGGTCGACGGGCACCGGCTGACCAGGGAAGACATCCTGGACATCTGCTTCCTGTTCTTCATCGCCGGGCTCGACACGGTCACGGCCTCGCTCGACTGCTTCTTCGCCTACCTCGCCCGGCAACCCGAGCAGCGGCGCCGGCTCGCCGAGGATCCGAGCGTCATCCCGGCCGCGGTAGAGGAGCTGCTCCGGTGGGAGTCGCCGGTCACGACCGTCGCCCGTGTGGCGGTCGAGGACACCGAGCTGGGCGGCTGCCCCATCAAGGCCGGCCAGCACGTGAGCGTGCTCATCGGATCCGCGAACACCGACGACGCCGAGTTCGGCGACGGCGACGAGGTGCGCTTCGACCGCGACCCGAACCGCCATCTCGCCTTTGGCGGCGGCATTCATCGATGCCTGGGCTCACACCTCGCCCGCCACGAGCTGCGGGTGGCGCTGCGGGAGTGGCATCGGCGGTTTCCCGACTACTCGATCAAGCCCGGTCACACGCTGTCGTACACGCCCGGCGTGCGCTCGATCGACCACTTCCCGATGATCCTGGGGCCGTCGGGGTCGTAGCCCCGCAAGCTAGGACGACTCGGCGCGCGCCCGGGCGGCGGCCACGCCTCGCTCCACCGCCTGGCGGATGATGGCGTCGTTGTCCTTGGAGATGAAGCGGTGGACCCGGGCCTCGAGGAACCGGCGCGCGATCGGGTTGAACGCCTCGTAGGTCTCGCCGAAGCTGACCCGCGTGTGGCCGCCGCCGAGGTCCTCGAGGCGGTGCCACCCGGTCGCCTGTGACCACAAGGGCTTGCCCACGGCCTCGTAGCGGGAGAACTCGGGGGGCCGCGACTCGGCGATGACCTCCCAGGATCGCCCGATGCCGCCGCTGAGCAGGTAGCGGGGCACGCGGAAGCGGCAGAAACGCACCAGTCCCAGCCCGTTCTCGTCGCCGGGGTGGACGATCTCGATGCGGACGTCGCCGTGCTCGATCACCCGGCGCTCGCCGTTGGGCAGCGGCGCCAGTGGGGGATGCAGCGTCCGCCACACCTCCTCGGGGGTTGCGTCGATCTCGAACGAGAACTCGTGTTGCCTCACGCCCCCGATTATGACGGGAGACGGAATGTGACACCCATGTCACTAGGCGCGTCCGGAGGGATAACCTGCCTCCACCAGAACCCGCGCGCTCGGGCAGACAAGGGGGAACGGCGTGGAGGACGTCTTGGGCTACGACGGTCGGCAGGTGATCGTCACCGGGGCGGCGTCCGGGATGGGCGAGGCGACCGCCAGGATCCTTGCCGAGCTCGGGGCCGAGGTGATCGCCGTCGACATCAAGCCGACGGCCGTCGACGTCGCCGAGTTCCTCGCGGTCGACCTCCGCGACAAGGCGGCCATCGAGGCGGGCGCCGCCAGGGTCAGGACACCCGTCCACGCCTTCTTCAACTGCGCCGGGCTCCCCGGGCCGCCGTTCTCCGACGTGGACGTGATGCTGGTCAACTTCGTCGGGGCCCGGCACCTCATCGAGCAGGTGGTGCGCAAGATGCCCGGGGGGTCGGCGATCGCCTACGTGGCCTCCAACGCCGGCCTGGGCTGGCAGCAGCACCTCGGCACGCTCATGGGCCTCGTCGACACCGACGGCTTCGACGCTGGCAAGGCCTGGTGCCACGAGCATGCGGACGCGATCGGTGGCGCCAGCGCCTACGCGTTCTCGAAGCAGGTCGTCAATGCTTGGGTGGCGTCGAAGGCGGGCGGCTACCTGGCCGAGGGCGTGCGCCTCAACTGCACCAATCCGGGCCCGACCGAGACGCCGATGATGCCGTTCTTCCACAAGTCCTACGGCAGGGCGATCATCGATGCCGCCGTCGGCCCCCTCGCCCGATACTCGACCCCCGAGGAGCAGGCCTGGCCGCTCGTGTTCCTGAACAGCCCCCGGCTGTCGTGCGTCACCGGCGAGGCCCTCTATGCGGACGGTGGCTTCTTCGGGGCCCTGCAGACGGGCCAGGTGGACTTCTCCGACGTCAGCGCTGCGGGCTAGCCGGCGCCGAGACCCGGACCGGCACGTGTGAGAAGCCGGCGACGTTGGACATGTGCACGCGGCGCAGGCCGTCCTCGTCGATCTCGTAGCGCGGCCAGCGCCGGACCATCTCCTCGATGGCGATGCGGCTCTCCATGCGCGCCAGCGCGGCCCCCAGGCAGCTGTGGATGCCGAGCCCGAAGCCCAGTGACTGACTGGGCGACCGATCGATGTCGAAGCCGTCGGGATCGTCGAAGAAGCGCTCGTCGCGCGTGGCCGACCCCGTGATCAGCAGCACAGGATGGCCGGCCGGCAGGGTGACGCCGTCGAACTCGGCGTCCCGCAGCGAGAAGCGGCCCTGATATTGCGACGGCGGCCAGATCCGCAGGATCTCCTCCACCGCCGCCGGGATCGCGCCCGGATCGTCGATGACCCTCCGGTACTGCTCGGGGTGGCGGGCGAACAGCACGAAGGCGTTGGCGACCAGCTTGGTGACGGTCTCGGCCCCGGCTCCGCCGAGGAGCGTGGCGAAGCCGGCGATCTCCTTGTCGTCGAGCTTCGTGACGCCCTGGCCGTCCTCACGGTCGACCTCGGCCTGCGTCAGGCGGCTGATCATGTCGTCGCCGGGATGGCGCCGCTTCTCCCGCACCAGCCCGTAGAAGTAGGCCCCGGCCTCCGACGACGCGGCCTCGCCGTCGGCCGTCGGCCCCAGCCGGCCCGGCTCGCGGTGCAGCTGACGGTCGAGCCAGTGGCGGATCTGCTGGCGGTCGCCGTCGGGGACGCCGAGGATGCGGGCGATGATCTCCACCGGGAACGGTCCGGAGAGCTCGGTGACTGCGTCGAAGCGGTCGCGCCCCTCGAGTGGCTCGACGTAGGACTCGATCACCTCGCGCACGATCGGCTCGAACGACTGCACGGCCCGCGGGGTGAAGACCCGGCTCACCAGGGCCCGCAGCCGGTCGTGTGCCGGCGGGTCCATCATGATGATGCTGCGGAACATCGCGACCTGTTCGGGCGGCGTCGACAGCGTGTGCAGGTCGACGCCGTGGCTGCTGGAGAACGTCTTCCAGTCCTTGTGGGCCTCGACTACGTCGTCGTAGCGCGACAGTGCCCAGAAGCCGTAACGCTCGCTGTGGTACACGGGCGCCTCGTCGCGCAGGCGCCGGTACATGTCGTAGGGGTCGTCGAAGAAGACGTCGGAGAAGGGATCGAAGTCGACCGCCGTCCCGCTGGTCCCCTCACCGGTCGACACGTCGGACATCCAACCAACCCCCTGGCTCTACGAATGTGAAAGGGCACTTCTCCAACGCGTAGTGCGTAGCTCTCGGCCTGAAACTACTCTCGGCCCAAAACACGCACCGCTCCAGGGGGTGGCGATGAACATCGACGAGATGATCATGGTGAGCGTGGACGACCACGTGGTCGAGCCACCCCATCTCTTCGAGGGACGGCTGCCGGCGCGCTATGCCGACCTGGCGCCGCAGTTCGTCACCCGTGAGGACGGCACCAACGCCTGGCTCTACGAAGACCAGGAGATCGCCAACGTCGCACTCAACGCCGTGTCCGGACGCCCGCCGGAGGAGTACGGCATGGAGCCGACGTCCTTCGACGAGATCCGGCGCGGGTGCTGGGACATCCACGAACGCGTCAAGGACATGGACGCCAACGGCGTGCTGGGATCCTTGTGCTTCCCCTCGTTCCCCCAGTTCTGTGGCCAGCTCTTCGCCCGCACCGAAGACAAGGACGTCGCCCTGGCCATGCTGCAGGCCTACAACGACTGGCACATCGACGAGTGGTGCGGCACATACCCCGGGCGCTTCATCCCCTGCGTGCTCCCCGCCATCTGGGACCCCGAGGTGTGCGCCGCCGAAGTGCGGCGCACCGCGGCCAAGGGCGCCCACGCGGTGACGTTCTCGGAGAACCCGTCCAAGCTCGGATGGCCCAGCATCCATTCCGACCACTGGGATCCGTTCTGGACGGCGTGCTCCGACGAGAACGTGGTCGTGTGCATGCACATCGGATCGTCGTCGCAGCTGGTGATCACGGCCCCCGACGCCCCCATCGACTGCCTGATCACGCTCACGCCCATGAACATCGTGCAGGCGGCGGCCGACCTGGTGTGGTCCGATGTGCTGCGCAAGTTCCCCGACCTGAACATCGCGCTCTCCGAGGGCGGCATCGGCTGGATCCCGTACTTCCTCGAACGCGTCGACTACAACTACGAGCGCCACCATCGCTGGACGGGGCAGGACTTCGGCGACCGCCGGCCGAGCGAGGTGTTCAACGAGCACATCATCACGTGCTTCATCGATGACCACTTCGGCGTGGCCAGCCGCGAGTTCCTCAACATGGACCGGGTGTGCTGGGAGTGCGACTACCCCCACTCCGACTCGACGTGGCCGACGGCGCCGGAGACCCTCGCCAAGCAGCTCGACGGCGTTTCCGACCACGACATCGACCGCATCACCCACCTCAACGCGATGCGGCTGTTCAGCTTCGACCCGTTCAGCGTGAGCCCCCGCGAGGAGTGCACCGTGGGCGCCCTGCGCGAGCGTGCTGCCGGCCACGACATCAGCATCCGCTCGACCAACCGGTCGCACGTGGGCGCGCACAAGGCGCTATCCACCGACCTGTCAGTACCACGCTGAGCAGGCTGGTTGAGGCCGCCGGTCAACCCCGGGGCAGCCCGAGGCCCTGCTCGGCCACGATGTTGCGGTTGATCTCGCTCGTACCGCCGGCGATCGACGTCGACCGCGACGAGGCCAGGCCGTAGGCCCAGTCGCCGGACAGCGACCCGAGCCCGAGGAGATCCGTCGCCAGCTCCGCCAGTGCCTGGTCGGCGCGTGACCACGCCAGCTTGGCCAAGCTGCCGGCGGTGCCGTCGGGCACCCGCCGCCCGCCCCGCCGGCCGCTCGGGCTGGGTCGGAGCTGGGCCAGCGACCGCTCGGTCGTCCAGCGCATGCAGGCGATCTGGCTCCACAGATGTGCGACGCGCTGGCGGTGGCGGCGATCCCGGAGCGCGCCGCGCGCCTCGGGCTCGGCCAGCAGCGCATCGAGCTTGCTGCGGAGCACGAGGTGGAACCGGGCCACGCCCGCGCGCTCGTGGCTGAGCGTGGTCATCGCCACGTCCCAGCCGCGGTGGAGCGGACCGAGCAGGGCACCGGCCGGCACCCGCACGTCGCGGAAGAACAGGTCGCTGAAGCTGACCTCGCCGGTCATCGTGCGGAGGGGCCGGGCCTCGATGCCCGGGCTGCTGAGGTCGACGAGCAGGCAGCTGATGCCACGGTGCTTGGCGGCTGCGGGGTCGGTCCGGACGTACAGCTGGCACCAGTCGGCGAGGTGGCCGAGGCTGTTCCAGGTCTTCTGCCCGTTGACGACGAACCCGGCGCCGTCGGGTTCGGCGCGTGTGCGCAACGAAGCCAGGTCCGATCCCGAGTCCGGCTCCGACATCCCCTGCGACCAGATCTCGTCGCCCCGCAGCATCGGACGCAGGAACCGCGCCCTCTGCTCGTCGGTCCCGAAGGCCATGATCGCGGGCGCGATGTTGGCGACCCCGATCGCATTGATCGGCCCTGGCGCCTGCGCAGCGTCCATCTCCTCGTAGTAGGCCACCTGCTCGTCGAGGCCGGCTGCCCGGCCACCGTGCTCGACCGGCCAGGTGGGGGCCGCCCACCGGGCGTCGGCGAGCCGGCGGTTCCAGGCCCTGAGCGTGTCCAGCGACTCCTCGGCGACGGGCCGCCGCCCCGCCTCGACGACCTCGGGCGTGACGTGCGCGCCCAGCCACTCCTGCAGCTCGTGGCGCAGGTCCATCCGGCCCTACCCGGCGAGAGCGGCCGCCGACGGGTCGACGACGTCGCCGGCATAGCGGCGCAACCCCTCGATGGCTTCGCTCGAACGCCGCCACGGCCGCACGATGACCCGCCCGACACCGGCGTCGGCGTAGCGGGCGACCTCAGCGACGTCGGCCGGGGTGCCGCCCAGGGTGATCTCTACCTGGCCGTCGCGCCCGGCGGCGGCCCGCAGGTCGGCCAGGCGGACGGCCTGGGGCGGGATCTGTTCCAGCGTGTGGTTCATGGGGACCCATCCGTCGCCCACGGTGGCGGCGCGGCGCAGCGCCGCCGGCCCGTCACCGCCGATGATGAGCGGCGGGTGGGGCTGCTGCACGGGCTTGGGCTCGAACATCACCGGCCCGAAGTCGAAGAACTCGCCGTGGTACTCGACCACCGGCTCCGTCCACAGCCGGCGGCACACCTCGATGGCTTCGTCGACCCGGCGGCCGCGGCTGTCGAAGTCGAGACCCACGGCATCCCATTCGGCCCGCAACCAGCTGGCGCCGATGCCGAACTCGACCCGGCCGCCGGACACGATGTCGAGCGTCGCCACGGCACGCGCCGAGACGAACGGGTGGCGCAGCCCGATGTTGTAGACGTGGGTCGAGAAGCGGATGCGCTCGGTGCGGCCGGCCAGGAAGCCCAGGTAGGTGAAGGCGTCGAACACCGGCACGTCGGCGGGCACCGGTGGATGGTCGGCCCCGTGGAACGGGCTTCCCTCGGTCTGCACCGGGAAGACCAGATGCTCCGGTAGCCAGACCGAGTCGTAGCCGAGCCGATCGGCCTCCAGGGTCACGTCCGGCCAGACGCGAGGGTTGAGCATTCCGAGCGAGATGGCGAACTTCACGGCGGTTCCCTGCTCCGGAGGTCGATCAGCGAAAGGTGGTCTCGGTAACGCCGGCGAGGCCGGCGAACGTGCCGGCGGAATCGACGGCGGCGTGGGGCGTCGTGCGGTCGCTCACGGACGTCCTGGACCCGACAGCAGCGCACCGAGGTCCGCGAGCGAGCGCAGGGTGTCGTTCAGGTGGGTGCAGCTGGCCGTGCCGACGAGCTCGCGGCGGATGCGCAACCGCAGGTCATCGAACGTCGTGCCCTGCAACCGCCGTGCGCTGGTGACGGCGGCCGGGCATTCCGCCCACGGCAGCACGAGGGCCCGGGCCCACATGTCGACGATCAGCCGGCGCCGGGCGTCCACGGAGCCGCCGGCGACGTACTCGTGCACCACGGTCTCGCGGCCGTCGCCGTCCACGTGGCTGTCGCGGAAGTGCGCGTCGATGGCGTTCAGCCCTCCGGGCTCGGGCGCCGACACGTCGAGCCGGCGGCGCCGGCGCGTCGCGTCCGGCGGGAGTGGCGCCATGGCGTGCCAGGCGTGCGAGTCGTCGTCGAGCGACGCGAGCTCCGGGGCCGGCGGTCCGTGGGGCGTGGCCAGGCGGCCCGTCTCCCGCAGGTTGGCGATGAAGCCGCCGTCGAGGGCCCACCCAGCGCACTGATCGCCCAGCCGGGCGGCCATGGCGTCGACCAGTCCGTCCCGCCGCGGCAGGGCGTCGGCATGGAGCAGCGAGTAGCCGGAGACCAGCACGGCGCCCACGAGGTCGTCGAGGAGCAGGTACAGGAGCGAGCCGCGATCCCGCTCGCCCGGCAGGGCCTGGTCCAGCAGGCGGCGGAACCCGGAACCGACGCTGGCGCCGAGCAGCGGCCGGAGGTCGGGGAGGCCGTCGGCGCCTGCGCGATCGGCGCGGATGTCCACCAGTGCGTGGGTGGCGGGCTCGAGCCGCAGCGCGAGCGCCACCTCCCCGAGGACCTCCACCTGGTCTACGCCGTCCGGGCCGGTGCGGAGGTCACGACCCCGCGCGTCGACCACCAGCTCGCCGTCCGGGCCGTCGGGGCGAACGGTGTCGATCGACGTGGTGCGGCGAACGGACCCCAGGGCGCGTGGCGGCGTCGCGGTGGCCGGAGCGTGAGGTCCTGCAACCAGCGGGGGGCCCGTCACCGGGGCGCCTCCAACCCCGTTGCCGAGGCGCTCGGTTCCACTGCACTCCCCTCCTCGAACCCGCTGTCGCGAGTGCTCTTCTCCGTAACCGGAAGGCTAGTCTCCGGTCGCGCCGCAGCTCACCGGCCAGGATGAAGGGAACCCATGCCTGACTACGAGTTCGTGACCTACGAGACGCTGGACGACGGGACCATCGCTCGCATCATGCTGAACCGGCCCGAGGCCCGCAACGCGGAGAATCGCGGCCTCCTCGTCGATCTCGGCAATGCCCTCCTGGAGGCCGAGGCCGACGACGGTGTGCGTGTGGTGATCCTGGGTGGGCTGGGACCGATGTTCTCCTCGGGTCACGACATGGGTTCCAAGCAGGCCATCGCCGAGCGGACACCCGGTGCGACGCAGCACCCGACGGTGGCGATGAACGGCGGCACGCGGAAGGGTGCCGAGGCGCTGATGCTCCAGGAATGGCACTACTACTTCGACAACACCCGGCGCTGGCGCAACCTGCGCAAGATCACCGTCGCCCAGGTCCACGGGACCGTTTATGCCGCGGGGCTCATGCTCATGTGGGCGTGTGACCTGATCGTCGCCGCCGAGAACGCGAAGTTCGCCGATGTCGTGGGCACGCGGCTGGGCATGTGCGGAGTGGAGTACTTCGCACATCCGTGGGAGTTCGGGCCCCGCAAGACGAAGGAGCTCATGCTCACGGGGGACTCCATCGATGCCCACGAGGCCCACCAGCTCGGCATGATCAGCAAGCTGTTCCCCGAGGACGAGCTGAGCGAGCGCACGTTGGAGTTCGCCCGGCGCATCGCGCAGCTGCCGACCATGACCGCGCTCCTGATCAAGGAATCGGTCAACCAGACCGTCGACAACATGGGCTTCCACAACGCGCTCAACGCCTGCTTCACCCTGCACGAGCTGAACCACTCGCACTGGGCCCAGGTCCACGAGAACAAGTACCCGGTGGGGCTGCCCGAGGATGGGATCGCCGACTGGCGCTCCGCGCCGCCCGTCAAGCCGTCCCGCAAGGACATGGCCGAGGCGCCGGCCCCCTGAGGGCCAGCCGAGCGACGACACCCCGCCGGACCTGACCGACGACGCCCGGGAATCCGGCGTTCGCAAGCGCCGGATTCCGCCACATCCGAACGCCGGACGGGCGTGCTACGGCTCGACCAGCTCGGCCTTGCCCGACGGCGTGCCCGACCCGCCGAGCTGCTCGGGCAGGACGCGGTCGATGCCGGCCAGCACACGATCGAGGTCCGGCCACCACGGGCCGGCGTGCAGGTCGGCGAGCTGCTCGACCGCCGGCGCTCCCCGCGGCCGGTGGCCACACGGTTGGGCGCGGCGGACCCGAGGAGTCCCAGGAACCAGTGGCGCATGACCGGGCTGAGTCGTTCGGGATCGGTGAGCAGGTAGAAGTCGGGAAGGTCCAGCGACCGCGCCCGCCAACGGGCCAACGTCTCTGCCAGTGCGACCTCCAGATCACCGGCGGTGCCCTCCTCCTGGAAGCGCCGTGCCCACGCGTCGGCGACCCACGCCAGCGGATCGGCGTCGTGCAGCAGGTAGGGCGTGTTGGTGCGCCGCGCCAGGTCCCAGGCCATGACCGCACGATCCAGGGCCGCGGCGTCGGCGTCGGGCCGGAGGACCCGGACGTTGGCAGCGCGCACCTGCTCGAGTGGGGAGGGGTCGCCGATGGGGGCGACGACGGTGACGACCGTGGTGTTCACCCGCAGCACGGAACGATTCTGGCGTGGTCACGTCCGGGAGCGGTGCGACCATGGGGCGATGGCATCCGCTGCGATCGAGGCGCGCTACGACGGCCACGCCGAGTTCTACGACCGGCTGTTCGCGGTGTACACCGACCCGACCGATTCGCCCGGGGCCGACCTGGCGCGCCTCCTGGGAAGCCCGACCGGGGACGGATGGGTGCTGGATGTGTGCTGCGGCGGCGGGCTGAGCGGTCTGGCGCTGGCCGCCGCCGGCTGGCGCGTCCGTGGCGTCGACATTTCGCCCGACCAGCTGCGGTTGGCGGCCAGCCGACTGGGCGCCGTGGCACGAGCCGATGCCCATCGCCTGCCGGTCCGATC
Organism: uncultured bacterium; assembly: GCA_963756425.1. Lineage (GTDB taxonomy): Bacteria > Actinomycetota > Acidimicrobiia > Acidimicrobiales > VFJN01 > DASQUK01. The sequence goes on from CAVWNW010000006.1 coordinate 44,391, forward strand.
CGGCTCGATCGGGCACGCCGCAGCCATGTTCGCCCACACCGACGTCGACGACTTCGGCGCCGTGGTCGGCGAGGTCGCCAGGGTCCTCTCCCCCGGCGGCCACTTCGCGTACGTGGGGACGCATCCCTGCTTCGTCGGACCGCACGTCGACAGCGCCGTGGTCAGCGACGAGCAGCTGTCCATCACCGCGGGCTACGGCGATGGCCGCTGGGTGCCGCCCGAGGCCTTCGACACGCCGCGCTTCGGTCCCGGCATTCGACGCCGCGTCGGCGCCCGGCACGTGCCCCTCGCCGGCCTGCTGGCGGCGTTCGTCGACGCCGGGATGGTGCTGGAGCAGGTCTGTGAGGGCGGGGGTGGCCTGTACGTGGCGCCTCGGCCTCGCCGGGGTCAAGGCCGGCGCGGGTAGAGGTCGACTCGCGGCCCCGCCGAGTGCATGACACCCGCCGCCCGTCCAACTCACGGTGCACCGGGGGGTGTCCGCTATCCTGAGCCGTCCCGTTCGGGGGTGTAGCTCAGCTGGAAGAGCGCTTCGGTCGCATCGAAGAAGTCGTGGGTTCGAGTCCCATCACCTCC